>CAVOIO010000012.1:0-222232 GCA_963695915.1 uncultured beta proteobacterium | reverse complement strand
TGGTAGGAGAGCGTTCCGTAGGCCTGTGAAGGTGGGCTGTCAAGCCAACTGGAGGTATCGGAAGTGCGAATGCTGACATGAGTAGCGATAAAGCGGGTGAAAGGCCCGCTCGCCGAAAGCCCAAGGTTTCCTGCGCAACGTTCATCGGCGCAGGGTGAGTCGGCCCCTAAGGTGAGGGCGAAAGCCGTAGCTGATGGGAATCTGGTTAATAGTCCAGAACCGCTGTGTAATGCGATTGAGGGGACGGAGAAGGTTAGGCAGGCCGGGTGTTGGACGTCCCGGTGAAGCGTGTAGGTGGATCCTCTAGGCAAATCCGGGGGGTCATTAACACCGAGGCGCGGGACCAGGCCTCTGAGAGGAGGCGGAAGCTGCTGATACCACGCTCCCAGGAAAAGCCTCTAAGCGTTAAGTTACATGGTGACCGTACCGTAATCGGACACACGTGGGCAGGATGAAAATTCTAAGGCGCTTGAGAGAACTCAGGAGAAGGAACTCGGCAAATTGACACCGTAACTTCGGAAGAAGGTGTGCCCTGGTAGGTTCTAGGCTGCAACAGCCGAAGGCCGAAGGGGTTGCAAAGAATCGGTGGCTGCGACTGTTTAATAAAAACACAGCACTCTGCAAAGACGACGAGTCGACGTATAGGGTGTGACGCCTGCCCGGTGCCGGAAGGTTAAATGATGGGGTGCGAGCTCTTGATTGAAGCCCCGGTAAACGGCGGCCGTAACTATAACGGTCCTAAGGTAGCGAAATTCCTTGTCGGGTAAGTTCCGACCTGCACGAATGGCGTAACGATGGCCACGCTGTCTCCTCCTGAGACTCAGCGAAGTTGAAGTGTTTGTGATGATGCAATCTACCCGCGGCTAGACGGAAAGACCCCGTGCACCTTTACTGTAGCTTTGCATTGGACTGTGATGGGATCTGTGTAGGATAGGTGGGAGCCTGTGAAGCGGTGGCGCCAGCCATCGTGGAGGCGACGTTGAAATACCACCCTGATGTCATTGCGGTTCTAACCTTGGCCCTTTATCGGGGTTGGGGACAGTGCATGGTAGGCAGTTTGACTGGGGCGGTCTCCTCCCAAAGCGTAACGGAGGAGCTCGAAGGTACGCTAGGTACGGTCGGACATCGTGCTGATAGTGCAATGGCACAAGCGTGCTTGACTGCGAGACTGACAAGTCGAGCAGGTGCGAAAGCAGGACATAGTGATCCGGTGGTTCTGAATGGAAGGGCCATCGCTCAACGGATAAAAGGTACGCCGGGGATAACAGGCTGATTCCTCCCAAGAGTTCATATCGACGGGGGAGTTTGGCACCTCGATGTCGGCTCATCACATCCTGGGGCTGTAGCCGGTCCCAAGGGTATGGCTGTTCGCCATTTAAAGTGGTACGTGAGCTGGGTTTAAAACGTCGTGAGACAGTTTGGTCCCTATCTGCCGTGGGCGTTGGACGTTTGAGGGGGGCTGCTCCTAGTACGAGAGGACCGGAGTGGACGAACCTCTGGTGTACCGGTTATGACGCCAGTCGTAGTGCCGGGTAGCTAAGTTCGGGAAAGATAAGCGCTGAAAGCATCTAAGCGCGAAACTTGCCTCAAGATGAGACGTCCCCTGGTGTAAGCCAGCTGAAGGGTCGCGGAAGACCACCGCGTTGATAGGTCGGGTGTGGAAGCGCAGTAATGCGTTAAGCTAACCGATACTAATTGCCCGTGCGGCTTGATCCTATAACCTTGAGTAAGGCGTGAGGGGTAAGGCGTGAGGGGTGAGGGGTAAACCCCACACCTTCAAACGCAACCCTTGCGGCTCAAAGGCGAGAAGTGCTTGTGCTTGCCGGTCTGAACCCCCAAAACTTCTTCCAGATGTTAGAGACACGCCCGAAGAATGTCGGGGCGTAAGGGCTTCGGAGCCGAGTCGGGGTTTTACCCCTCTCTCCTCACCCCTTACCCCTCACCCGTTTGCTTGGCGGCCATAGCGAGGTGGACCCACGCCTTCCCATCCCGAACAGGACGGTGAAACGCCTCAGCGCCGATGCTAGTGCGGATTGCCCGCGCGAAAGTAGGTCACCGCCAGGCGCCCCAAATGAAAAGGCCCATCCCGCAAGGGGTGGGCCTTTTTATTTGGTGTCCTTGATGGCTGACTCACTTTCGGAACGAAAACACACCCCTTGGTAATCGCAATCGGAGTTTGACACCTCCGGCTCGCACGAGGCCTACGCTCTCACCGGGGTGTGTTTCAGTGCAGGCTAACCTGACCACCCCGGCGTGGTCAGGTTAAGCCCGACCCCGCAGTCGGGCGGCCGAAACTAAAGTAGGTCACCGCCAGGCGCCCCAAATGAAAAGGCCCATCCCGCAAGGGGTGGGCCTTTTTATTTGGTGTCCTTGATGGCTGACCTGCGGCGCTTGCGACAACACGCCCGCATCGCGCGTACTTAGCTGAGGGCCCCGTTTCACGGAACCTCAAAGGCGGCGTCGATGCGCTCTTGCGGGCTTGTTGCGGCGGACACTCATTTGCTTGCCTTGGCCAAGCAAGTGACGTGGGAGCCAAAGTAGCTCACCGCCGCCTCTGAGCAGGTCAAATTGAACCTCAAGCCGCTCACCGCCCCGATATGTGAATCCAATCACACCAATTCATCGTAAATATTCCCTTATGCGAACGGCAATCCTCACATGAGTCCTGCGCACATCACGCGTAAATTGCTGACCATGAGCTGCTGCTCATGTGTACCAGTCAATTGTTAAGGAGTGAATCATGAAGCTGACGAAATCGGAAATCGTGGAGTACATCGTTACGTTCGTTGGAATAGTCGTAGTGCTTGCGTACATTCATGCCACCGCAGAACCCCACCAGGTGGTCGGTGCCGCGCAAGCTTCGCCGATGACGATCGATGCGGGATGGACGATTCGGGCTGAAACGGGACATTCCGCCGTACGTTTCCGCGAAGTGGCATTGGCAGAGGTGCGGGTGTGAGATACATCCCGGTTGTCTCAGCCTCGCCGCGCAGATTGGCCAGAGCTCAATTCGTCGCGTAACCGTCTTACGACTGGCATTCTCGCCGAATTCTCCCCGCTCAAAATTCCTTAGCCCCGGACTTCCCGGGTGCCGCAATTCTTAGTACGTTCCGCTGCAGGGAACCGTGCCGCCCGGGTTCGCGTTGCCTGGGGTCCCGCATGAATCTGCTTCCCACGATTCCAGTTCATTAATTTGTGCGTGTACTTGCGTTCCATAGTTACTGTTGGACTTGAGGTTCTGAATTCTCGTTGAAGCGGGTCGCCGGCGTTTGAGGGGTGCGGGACTCCCGCCGGACCCGGCATCTCGAATGATTGCAGATCGCTTGCCGATGACGGACGCACACTTCCCGGCCGAAAAACATAGGCTTATACTCGGTCGCTGGTGACGGCCTCGCCGGGGAAAACAATAAGGCAAGCCGGGCAGGCGTAACGCAAGCGCCAAATTTAGGGAGGGGCGAATGCTTCGCGGTGTCGTCGCACGTTTTGTTGTCGCCGCGTCTTTTTGGTTTTGTTCGTCGCAGATTCTTGGCGCGGACCAGGTCAGCCTTCGCTTTGACATTACCGCATACCGCGTCGAAGGCAGCACACTCCTTACGAACAAACAACTCCAGTCCGCGGTCGCGCCGTTCCAAGGCAAGCAGCGCGATTTTGCGGACATCCAGCGCGCACTCGAGGCACTGGAGACTGTGTACCGCAAGGCTGGATTCGGGGCCGTCCAGATTTTTCTGCCCGAGCAGGAACTCCAGGGCGGCGTCGTGGTGCTGCGGGTGGTCGAATCGCGCATCGGCAAGGTCGAAGTCACGGGCAACAAGCACTTCGACACTGGGAACATCCGCCGCAGTGTGCCCGCTCTGAAGGAAGGGCAGACGCCCAACTCCCGCGCCCTTGCCGACAATTTGCGCGCTGCCAACGAAAGCCCGGTGAAACAGGCGCGCGTGGTCCTGCGGCCATCGTCACAGCCGAACGAAGTCGACGCCAAAGTCGAAGTCGAAGACGAGAGTCCCTGGCGCGTTTTTTCCACCCTCGACAATACCGGCACCGATCAGACCGGCAGCACCCGGTTAGGTGTGGGCCTGCAGAATGCCAATCTGTTCAATCGCGACCACGTCGCTCACCGCGCAATACATCACCTCGCCCGAGGAGCCGGACCAAGTCTCCATTTACAGCCTGGGTTATCGCCTGCCGCTGTATGGCCTGGGCGACAGCATTGACGTGTTTGCCGGTTACTCCGACGTAGATGCGGGCACCACGGCAACGCCTGCGGGCCCGCTTGCAGTTCTCCGGCCAGGGCACCGTGTACGGAGCGCGCTACAACCTCCTGTTTGCCCGCCACGGCGAATACGAGCACAAGATGGTCTTCGGCGCTCGACTATCGGATCTACGAAAACGTCTGTTCCGTCGGCTCATTCGGTCTCGCCGGCTGCGGCGCCGCCGGCGAGGACGTGCGCGTGCACCCAGTCAGGTCGTCCTACACCGGGCAGCTGACCAGCCCCGCTGAGCAGATGTCCTTCTACACGGCACGGCTGCACACAACATTCCCGGCGGTAAAGACGGCAAGGAGGAAGACCTGGCACTTGCGCGGCCGGGCGCCAAGGCCGACTACACGATCCTTCGCTTTGGGTTGAATCTGGGCAAGGCATCCAGGAGCGACTGGCAGGTGCGGCTGCGAATGGACGGCCAGTACACCGAGGATGCGCTGATTCCGGGCGAGCAGTTCGGCATCGGCGGCTGGAATTCGGTGCGCGGATTCCTCGAGCGCGAAATCGCCAGCGACCGCGGCTTCAGCGGCTCGCTGGAGTTCTACACACCCAACATCGCGCCCCGCAGCATCGGCGTCGATAACCTTCGGCTACTCGTGTTCTACGACGCCGGCGTCGTACATCTCAACGACCCGGCGCCCGGCGACGTTACGCGCCAGTCCATTTCCAGCGCCGGGCTGGGTTTGCGCGTGGGGATCAAGAAGAACGTGGCGGTACGCGCAGACGGCGCCAGTGTGATTGACGAAGGCGGCGCTCAGCGCACGGGCGAGATCCGGGTGCATTTCGGCATCCTAGTGAGTTTTTAGCGCGAGGTACGGCAATGAAGCACAAGAGACAACCAGTTCATAAGCCCGCGGTCTTCAAGCAGCGGCTCCTGTGCGTGGCAGTGGCCTCGGCATTTGGCGGTGCGGTCCATGCCAACCCGACCGGCCCTCAGGTGGTCAATGGCCAGGCGTCCTTTGCCCCGCGGGGCAACACGCTCGCGATCACCAACAGCCCGAACGCCATCATCAACTGGCAGAGCTTCTCGATCGGGACCCCCGAGACCACGCGCTTCGTGCAGCAGAGCGTCTCGAGCGCGGTGCTCAACCGCGTGACCGGCGTCGATCCGTCGGTCATCCTCGGCACACTGCAATCCAACGGCAAGGTTTTCCTGATCAATCCCAACGGCGTCCTGTTCGGCCAAGGGTCGCGCATCGACGTGGCCGGGCTGGTCGCCTCCACGCTCAACATGAGCAACCAGGACTTCCTGGCCGGGCGGCTCAACTTCGCCACCGGCGCAATCACCGCCGGCAGCCTCAAGAACCAGGGCACCATCACCACGCCCTCGGGCGGCAGCGTCATCCTGATCGCCCCGCAGGTCGAGAACAGCGGCATCATAAACGCGCCCAATGGTGATGTCATCCTTGCGGCCGGCCATTCCGTGCGCTTGGGCGACACCGGTGCGCCCAATGTGCTGGTCGAAATCCAGGCCCCCGATAACCAGGCCGTCAACGTCGGCGAAATCGTGGTGGGGGGCGGCAGCGCCAGCATCTACGCCGGACTGATCAGCCAGCAGGGTGTGGTTCGTGCGGACAGCGCCAGCGTCAATGAAGCCGGCAGGATTGTTTTCAAAGCGACGAAAGACGTGACGCTCGCCGCCGGCAGCCACACCAGCGCCAACGGAGCAAATGGCGGACAGATCCTGGTGCAGGCCGAGCATGGAACCAATCTCATCCATGGCGAAGTGACCGCGATTGGATCATCCGGTGTCGGCGGTGGAATCAAGCTGCTCGGCACGCAGGTCGGCGTGGCCGGCAACGCGCGCGTCGATGTCTCCGGCAGCGCTGGCGGTGGAACCATACTCGCCGGCGGCGATTATAAGGGCGGCAACGCGGCAATTCAGAATTCCCGCGCAACGTATTTCGACGCGGCGGCAAGCCTCACTGCCGATTCAACCGGCGCGGGAAACGGCGGGCGCATCATTCTCTGGTCCGATGAGGTTACGCGCGCATACGGACAGATCAGCGCGAAGGGTGGAGCAACCAGCGGCAATGGTGGGTTTGTCGAGACTTCGAGCCGAGGCTATCTGGAAGTCACTTCCGCTCCCGACTTGAGTGCGGCCCACGGAATTGGCGGAACGTGGTTGTTGGATCCGTCAAACATTTCCGTCATCGCAGGCACAACTGGCACCGGATCGCTCGATTCCCTCACTCCGGGATTTGTTGCGAATGCCGACAGCTCGACCGTCAGCAATGGCGTGATCAATGCGGCGCTCGATGGGGATATCTCGGTCATTCTGGACACGAGCAATGCGGCCGGCACGCAAGCTGGCGACATTACCGTGAGCGCCCCGATCACCAAGTCCACGGGAACGACGGCCTCCCTCACGTTCAACGCGCACAACGATATCAACATCAGCGAGAACATCACATCGACGTCAGGACAGTTGAATCTTGTATTGAACTCTGATCAAGACAGTGTCGGCGGTGGCGCAATCAATTTAGGTACTGCGACGCTGAATACCAACGGAGGAACAATCGACGCGGCTACCAGGACAGTGAATATCACAGGGAGCCCGACAATCGATTCGGCGATGACGATCGGGACGCTGAATATGTCGAGCGGCACGCTCTCGGGCACGGGCAACCTGACGGTGAGCGGAGCGGCGACGCTCTCGGGTGGCTTGATGACCGGGACGGGCAGCACCATCACGCAAGGGGCGCTGACGATCGATGGCAACGGCATCAACCTGGATGGCGGGCGGGTGCTCGACATTCAGGGCGGGGCCAGCTGGACGGCGGGCAGCATCAACCTGAACGGCGGTGGTGATCCGGGCTCGGGGACGATCGTGAATCGCGCGGGCTCGCTGTTCGACACCGGCTTCGACGGGCTCATGTTCACCCAGAACTTCGGCGGGGCCGATGACGGCACCACGGCGCTGTTCAGCAATGCGGGCACCTTCGCCAAGAGCGCGGGCACGGGCAGCACGACCATCCAGAATCCCTTCAACAACGGCGGCACGATCGACATCCAGGCGGGCACGCTCGCATTGCAGGGTGCGAGCACGCACACCGGGGGCAGTATTCAGGGCGCGGGCACCATCCAATTCATCGGGGGCACGCACGATTTTGACGCTGCCTCCAGCATCACTTCGGGGAATGTTCAGCTCTTCCAATCCGCTGTCACGGTGAATATGGCGGGCACCTACAACGTCTCCGGCACGACTGCGGTGGCAGCCGGTACCGCCAACCTGACCGGGACGTTGACGAGCCTGGGAGCTGCACTGAACATTACCGGAGGTACCCTGAATCAAGGAGTGAGCTCTGGCTCAGTTGCCACCTTCAACCAGAGCGGCGGCACGCTCTCGGGCACGGGCAACCTGACGGTGAGCGGGGCGAGCACGCTCTCGGGTGGCTTGATGACCGGGACGGGCAGCACCATCACGCAAGGGGCGCTGACGATCGATGGCAACGGCATCAACCTGGATGGCGGGCGGGTGCTCGACATTCAGGGCGGGGCCAGCTGGACGGCGGGCAGCATCAACCTGAACGGCGGTGGTGATCCGGGCTCGGGGACGATCGTGAATCGCGCGGGCTCGCTGTTTAACACCGGCTTCGATGGGCTCATGTTCACCCAGAACTTCGGCGGGGCCGATGACGGCACCACGGCGCTGTTCAGCAATGCGGGCACCTTCGCCAAGAGCGCGGGCACGGGCACCACGACCATCCAGAATGCCTTGAATAACAGCGGCACGATCGACATCCAGGCGGGCACGCTCGCATTGCAGGGTGCGAGCACGCACACCGGGGGCAGTATTCAGGGCGCGGGCACCATCCAATTCATCGGGGGCACGCACGATTTTGACGTTGCCTCCAGCATCACTTCGGGGAATGTTCAGCTCTTCCAATCCGCTGTCACGGTGAATATGGCGGGCACCTACAACGTCTCCGGCACGACTGCGGTGGCAGCCGGTACCGCCAACCTGACCGGGACGTTGACGAGCCTGGGAGCTGCACTGAACATTACCGGAGGTACCCTGAATCAAGGAGCGAGCTCTGGCTCAGTTGCCACCTTCAACCAGAGCGGCGGCACGCTCTCGGGCACGGGCAACCTGACGGTGAGCGGGGCGGCGACGCTCTCGGGTGGCTTGATGACCGGGACGGGCAGCACCATCACGCAAGGGGCGCTGACGATCGATGGCAACGGCATCAACCTGGATGGCGGGCGGGTGCTCGACATTCAGGGCGGGGCCAGCTGGACGGCGGGCAGCATCAACCTGAACGGCGGTGGTGATCCGGGCTCGGGGACGATCGTGAATCGCGCGGGCTCGCTGTTCGACACCGGCTTCGATGGGCTCATGTTCACCCAGAACTTCGGCGGGGCCGATGACGGCACCACGGCGCTGTTCAGCAATGCGGGCACCTTCGCCAAGAGCGCGGGCACGGGCAGCACGACCATCCAGAATCCTTTCAACAACGGCGGCACCCTCAACGTCAATTCCGGCACGCTGAACCTCACGCAAGGGGGGACTCACACAGGCAGCTTTGCCACGGCAGTCGGCACGACGCTGCAGTTCGGAGGCGGGACTCACGAGCTAAACGGTGCCTCGGCGGTCAACTCCTTGGGGCGGCTGCTGGTCAATGGTGCGACGGTGAACACGACCGGGATCGTGACGAGCGGGGGCACGCTCGAACTGCAGACCGGGATCCTGAATGCCGGGGGTGCGATCAACACCGCGAGCTACACGCAAAGCGCCGGCACGCTCTCGGGCACGGGCAACCTGACGGTGAGCGGGGCGAGCACGCTCTCGGGTGGCTTGATGACCGGGACGGGCAGCACCATCACGCAAGGGGCGCTGACGATCGATGGCAACGGCATCAACCTGGATGGCGGGCGGGTGCTCGACATTCAGGGCGGGGCCAGCTGGACGGCGGGCAGCATCAACCTGAACGGCGGTGGTGATCCGGGCTCGGGGACGATCGTGAATCGCGCGGGCTCGCTGTTTGACACCGGCTTCGATGGGCTCATGTTCACCCAGAACTTCGGCGGGGCCGATGACGGCACCACGGCGCTGTTCAGCAATGCGGGCACCTTCGCCAAGAGCGCGGGCACGGGCAGCACGACCATCCAGAATCCTTTCAACAACGGCGGCACCCTCAACGTCAATTCCGGCACGCTGAACCTCACGCAAGGGGGGACTCACACAGGCAGCTTTGCCACGGCAGTCGGCACGACGCTGCAGTTCGGAGGCGGGACTCACGAGCTAAACGGTGCCTCGGCGGTCAACTCCTTGGGGCGGCTGCTGGTCAATGGTGCGACGGTGAACACGACCGGGATCGTGACGAGCGGGGGCACGCTCGAACTGCAGACCGGGATCCTGAATGCCGGGGGTGCGATCAACACCGCGAGCTACACGCAAAGCGCCGGCACGCTCTCGGGCACGGGCAACCTGACGGTGAGCGGGGCGAGCGACGCTCTCGGGTGGCTTGATGACCGGGACGGGCAGCACCATCACGCAAGGGGCGCTGACGATCGATGGCAACGGCATCAACCTGGATGGCGGGCGGGTGCTCGACATTCAGGGCGGGGCCAGCTGGACGGCGGGCAGCATCAACCTGAACGGCGGTGGTGATCCGGGCTCGGGGACGATCGTGAATCGCGCGGGCTCGCTGTTCGACACCGGCTTCGATGGGCTCATGTTCACCCAGAACTTCGGCGGGGCCGATGACGGCACCACGGCGCTGTTCAGCAATGCGGGCACCTTCGCCAAGAGCGCGGGCACGGGCAGCACGACCATCCAGAATCCTTTCAACAACGGCGGCACCCTCAACGTCAATTCCGGCACGCTGAACCTCACGCAAGGGGGGACTCACACAGGCAGCTTTGCCACGGCAGTCGGCACGACGCTGCAGTTCGGAGGCGGGACTCACGAGCTAAACGGTGCCTCGGCGGTCAACTCCTTGGGGCGGCTGCTGGTCAATGGTGCGACGGTGAACACGACCGGGATCGTGACGAGCGGGGGCACGCTCGAACTGCAGACCGGGATCCTGAATGCCGGGGGTGCGATCAACACCGCGAGCTACACGCAAAGCGCCGGCACGCTCTCGGGCACGGGCAACCTGACGGTGAGCGGGGCGAGCACGCTCTCGGGTGGCTTGATGACCGGGACGGGCAGCACCATCACGCAAGGGGCGCTGACGATCGATGGCAACGGCATCAACCTGGATGGCGGGCGGGTGCTCGACATTCAGGGCGGGGCCAGCTGGACGGCGGGCAGCATCAACCTGAACGGCGGTGGTGATCCGGGCTCGGGGACGATCGTGAATCGCGCGGGCTCGCTGTTTAACACCGGCTTCGATGGGCTCATGTTCACCCAGAACTTCGGCGGGGCCGATGACGGCACCACGGCGCTGTTCAGCAATGCGGGCACCTTCGCCAAGAGCGCGGGCACGGGCAGCACGACCATCCAGAATGCCTTGAACAACAGCGGTGTGCTCAACGTCAGCAGCGGCACGCTGCAGATTACTGCATTCGCATCGGGGAGGAACAGCGGAATCATTGACCTTGCTGCTGGAGCGACATTGAGCACGGGCGGAATTTCTCTGATCAATGGTGCAACCGGGATCATCCGCGGCACGGGCACGCTCCAACTCGGTGCCGGTATAGCGCTCACCAACGAAGGCATCATACGACCTGGCGCCTCACCCGGGACGCTCACCATTGATGGCAATTTGACGCTCACTCCCGCGTCACTGATTGACATCGAGATTCAATCTCCCGGGGTAACTGCAGGGACCCATTTCGACGTAGTTCACGTGACCGGGGCTGCATCGCTCGGCGGAACACTGCGGGCCACGCTATTGGGTGGATTCGTGCCCAGTACCAGCCAGAATTTCCGGGTTCTTACCGCGTCGAGTGTCAGTGGCAATTTTGCCTCACTTATCCCGCCGACCGGATTCACTCGTCAGATTAACCCGCAGGATGTTGTGTTGACGTTCGGAGGGACCACTTGCGCAGGGACAATTTGTTGGGACAACGGCAATAACAACGGTTTGTGGACGGACCCGCTGAACTGGAATCTCGATGTCTTGCCGGGCCTGAGCGATGTCGTTGTGATCGATCTGGGCGGTGGGACCTTCGTGGTCCTCGACAGTGGAACTTACACCATTGCCAACCTGCTGGCGGCCGAGCATTTGGAAATCTCTGGTGGATCGTTGTCGGTCACGGGGACCTCAGTGTTCAACGGTGGCCTGACCGTCTCCGGTGGAGCATTCACCGGCTCCGGAGCGATTTCGGCAAACCTGATGAACCTGTCGAGCGGCAGCTTCAACGTGGTAACCACTGCGCTTATCAACGCGCTGAACCTGACGGGCGGGTTGGTGTCCGGTGCCGGGGCTCTGACCGTAAATGGCAGTTTGATCGCGACGGGTGGACAGATCGCCTTGGACGAGGTCACCGGAAGCCTGCGCGTTCTGCAATCAGGAGATCTGAACTTGGGTATTCGGGTCACTGCGCATGAAGTTGATTTCCAAACCGCCGGATCGGTGACGCTCAATAATGGTCTGAACGCGATCGGGCTGGTGCGCGGCAGTGTTGGCGGGGACCTCAGCATTGCAGACTTCCGGCCACTTCAACTGGGAGATGGCGCGCTCAACAGCCTGACGGTCGGGGGCAATCTCATCGCGCGGTCCATCGCGGGTTCAGGACGGCTCGACCCATCGTGTGTTGGAGACTCTTGCATTATCGTGCACGGAAGCGTCTTCGCGGGCGGTGCGATTTCTTTGTATTCGAATGACATCTACATCGCTCCCTCAACCGATCCGTTTCCTGGATCGGTGGCAACGGCGCTTGGCGATCCACTCGTCAATTACGTCATGTGGGCGCCTTCGACACAGGGGACGACCGTGACCCTGGATGACCTCGCCGATATTGGCAGTTTCATCCAGACCCCTCGACTGATCTTCGGCGATCCGGGCGATCCGGGAGCCATAGGCAGCCTGAATTGGAGCGGGGATATTGCCACGGCGGGCGAACTGGGGTCGATCCACGCAATCGAGGCCTATGCAACAGATATCAATTTCAATGCGGCACTAGGATCATGGCCCGGCAGTTATCTGCCCGCTTCCATTCGTTTTGAGGCGCTGAAAGCGATCAATATCGGGACGGCGGACTTTGCCACGATAATGTTGGCCGACAACCAGTCATTGACTCTTGCCGCCGACGTTGACGGAATCGGAGGCGGAGATCTGACCATCGGCGGTGGCCCCGGATTGACGGTCCGGATGGGCCAGACTGATCTGAATACCGGGTCGATGGATCTCTCGGGCGCCAACGTGACCGTGACTTCGGCGATCGGATCGTCTGGAACCGAAGTGCAGGTCATGGGCGCGGGCAATCAGTCGATCGTGACAACTGGCCTACTCGAGGTGACGTCGTCCGGCGGCGGCGTGTGGCTCTCGGGCGGTACGCAGTCCATCACTGCCGGCGCAATGAAAGTCATCGCCGAAGGCGGCAGCAATTCCTATGTCCATGCCGCCAATGCACAAACGATTACTGTAGACCAGTCGGGCTACGCCGGCGCTCCGGCCTTTGGCATCGAAGTCGTCAACAATGGGGGCGGGGAAGCCAGCATCAACACAGAAGGCGCTCAGACTATAAACGCGTTCAACTCCGGCGCCGTTCTTGTCGATGCTGCCGGCGGCAATGCCAGCATTCGCGGTGGTGGATATTGGCAGGAAGTGACGCCTGGGACCTTTCAGTTTGTCGTCAATGGCGGCCAGACCATCCTGATCGACGGAAACGGCGCCAACGATCTCATCCTGCGCGGAGGCCTAGGCACGGCGGAAATTTCAGGCGGCAACCAGTCGATCACCGCGGGCACCGGCAACAATGCCGGAGCGATCTCATTGCTGGGTGGTACCACGAACGGAGGGAACGCCTATATCTTTGCGCATGAAGGCATCCAGAACATTAATACGGCGGGACGGCTGAATATCATCGCCGGGTCGGCACCTGGAGTGGGGCAAGGATTATTCGGCTGTGGGCCGAGCGCCTGTGCGCTCGTTGGCAATCTTGCTGAGGCAAGCGATCCGCTGATGGTGAACCAAATCATCAGTGCACAGGGCGGCATCACCGTAACGGGTGGAAGTGCGGGCGAGTACAACGAGGCCGCACTATTCAGCCACGGGTCTCAGACCATTGATGCAGCAGCAGGCATCGTAATTCAAGGGGGCGCCGGGGTCGGCAACTACGCAGCGATAGCGGTGGACCGTAACGGTTATTCCCAGACGATCGATTTCGGCAGCGGCGATCTGCAGGTTCTAGGAGGCAGCAGCGGTGGTTGGAGCATCGGTCAGATTTACTCCGCCGGGTCTCAGACGATTGCCGGGACCGGCGACATTGTAATCAGCGGAGGTACTTCAACCGGGTCGGCATTGCCGGGAGTGGACGTAGTGTATTCCTGGGCTGAAATCGTCGGCAACGGCGGAGGCGATCCGCTTGCTTCGCAGAACATCACGGCGAACTCGATATCGATTACCGCGCTGCCCGGACAGAGCAGCAGCGGCATCTTCACGCCTGTCGGCGTGCAGCACATCACGACCACGGGCACTGCAACCAACGGCTACGGCATTACGATCGAGAACATTGGTGCGACTGGAATCGACCAAAACGGTTTCGGCGCGGCTGCCTATTTGACCACTCGTACTGGTACTCAGATCATCGATGTCGCGCAAGGCGGTATCCTGATCGATGGCGCGGGCGGCTTGGCGGTAATCGATTCGGAAGGTCCGTCGCAGACGATCAACGTCGCCGGCGGGTCTATCAATCTTGTCGCTGGGCAAGGCGCCGCAGAAATTTATTTCGCCTTGGGCGCATCGCAAAGCATCGCGGCAGATTCGATTTCCCTCAATGGAGGAACGCAAAACGGCGCAATGGCCTTGATCGAGGCGGCGCACGGCACGCAGACGATCACCACGACTACCGGATTGTTGAGCGTAACAGGGGGTTCGGCCACGGGCGATCCTTTGGCTTCGCCCGACGTGCCAGTCGTCGACTGCGGCGCTACCTCGGCCTGTGCCGTTGTAATAGCCCGCAATGGAGTGCAGACCATCGATGCGTACGGAATAGCCATTACCGGCGGTGGTGGCGTAAGCGAGAACCTCGCCACCATTCGTGGCGACGCGGGTCAGAACATCACCATTGGTGACGGCGGTTTGACAATGCAGGGCGGAACCGGCAGCGGCGTTCACAACTACGCCGTCATCGAAACCTTTGGCGGCGATCAGATTTTGAATTTCGCCCCGGGCGCGACGCTTTCCATCACCGGTGGTGATGTCGGAATGCAAAATTACGCGGGCATCTGGGGCGGCGGCTCAATAACGTACGACTACACCGTGCTGGGACAAACTTTCACCCAGACGACTACGGGAACCAATAGCCAGCAGATTCTGGGCACTCCGGTGATTTCGCTGACGGGCGGCGCCACCGGCGGCGGCGGAGACGGAACTGAGGACCCACATTTCTGGCGCGGCAATGCCGCCTTTATCATCGCCGAGACCGGCAACCAGACAATTAGTGCCCAGAGCATTGACCTGACAGGTGGTGGCGGGAGCGAAAACTCAGCCACCATCGCGGTTTGGGAGCAGGGCGGAGACCAGTCAGTGACGGCAAGCGGATCCATCTCGCTCACCGGCGGAGGCGTGCAGTTCACCCAGGCGGAAATCGTCAACCGAAGCACTGGTCCGCTGACTATCAACGCACAGGGTTCCCTGTCGCTCGTGGAAGGATCTGGAAACGATGCCGCGACGCAAATAGTGGCAATCGGCGACACATTGTCGATTTCCGCGGATGCCGGTATGCAGCTCGACGGCATGGTATCAAGCAACGGGCTGGTCACGCTTGATTCGGCGGCCGGAGGAATATCCCAGTCCTCGGTGGGATCCATATGGGGCAACGTTCTCGACCTGTCGGCGGACACGGGCATTGACTTGGATGGCACAAATGTTCTGAACTTTCTTTCCGCCTCAAATACGACGACCGGCAACATTGACATCTACGTCGAAAGTCGCCTGCTCGCGCCTATTGGCGATGTCGTGCTGAACGACATCGTGAACTTGGGCGGAGGTGTCAACCTGACGATCAATTCCGGCCTGCCGCTTGCCTATGGCATGCAAAGCGGCGTTACGTATTCCGCCAGCGGATCATTCAATGTTTCGCAATCCGAGATGTTCGGCGCCACCGTAACTGCGAACGGCGCGCATTTTGGCGGAATCAATATGGTTGGCGGCACCAATACCCTCGATACCGGCGCCACCCTGATCGATAATCTCGCGTTGTCGAGCACCTTGTCTCCGGCGACGCTCACCGGGAACAGCTCGGTTACGATTGCCAACAGTTTTGCGTGGTACGGCGGCACACTGTCCACTACCGGCACTTTCGTCACGAACGGGTCAACATCGATCCTGCGTCTGAATCCGAACTCTCCGACTGTGCCAGTCGATGCGGTACTGGACACCAATTGGGTGAACGCTGCGGGTGCCTTTGCACAATACGCGGGCGACGGTGGCGGAAACCTGATCATCGACCCGAGCTGGACGATCACCAACCAGGGGCAATTCCATATCAATCCGGTCGGCGCAGCGACGGGCCAGATTCAGGGCGCCGGCGCAACGTTCGTCAATCAGGGATTGCTTGCCAAAGATACCGCAGTCGCGACGCAAATGAACACCCACGTCATCAATGACGGCGGAACCATTGCCTCCAATGCGGGCAGCCTTGCGTTTACCGACCTGACGCTCCAGGGTGCCGGGCAAATTCAAGGCGTGGCGCCCGTCCAAGTCAACGGCGCCTTCGGCTGGACGGGTGGCAGGATTGCAAATGGGACCGTCGTCAATATCGATTCGGGGTCGGCGACGGCAGGAGCCACCAAGACACTGGATGGAACACTCACCAGCAGCGGATCGCTCAGCGTGCTGGACGGTCTTGCCGGTACCGGGTCACTGCACAATGCAGGCTCGATGAATGTGGCGAGCGTCACAATCCAGCCTGCGGTCATCAACGACGGTCTCCTGACGATCCAGGCAGGTACGGGGACGACCTTCGGCGGCAGCTTGACCAATTCCACAGGCGCAACCGTATCGATTATCTCGAACTCCAGCACCCTTGCGAGACTGATCGTAACGGGCGACGTTACGAACGACGGGCTTATCAATGTTCAGGCAGGAGGCACGGGTGCCACAAATGCCGGGTTCGGCGTGACCACGGGGACACTCACGAACAACGGGACGATCCGATCGAGCGGCGATTCAGGAATCTTCTTCAACCGCCTGTCCGGCAATATCGTCAACAACGGCACGCTCGATGTGACCGAAAGTCTGCGCATGGACAACGAGGATCACACGTTTACTCAAGCTGGGACCGTAACAATTGCGTCGGGGGAGCAGCTTTTCCTGAATGGCAATGTCAACGGAACGACGTTGAATTTGAATTCCGGTCTGGCTATCGGGACCGGGGCGACCTTGCGTTTGTTCAGGGCCACGGTAAACGGGCCGGCTTCGCTGCAAAACAGTGGCAGCGTTTACCTCAGCGGGGCGACGAACATTCTGACGGACGTCGCCAACACGGGGGCCATAATTGTCTCAGGCAACAATCTCGGCAACACGCTTGTCAACAGTGCTGCAGGAACGATTTCGATGATATCGGATACGACGACCATTGCGAATTGGTCATTTACAGGCGACGTTACGAACAATGGTCTTATCAACCTTCAGGCAGGAGGCACGGGTGCCACAAATGCCGGGTTCGGCGTGACCACGGGGACACTCACGAACAACGGGACGATCGAGTCGAGCGGCAACTCAGGAATCTTTTTCAACCGCCTGTCCGGCAACCTCATCAACAACGGCACGCTCGACGTCGCCGATAACTTGCGGATGGACAATGAGGGCTTCACTTTCATGCACGACGGCACATTGTCTATCGCATCCGGAGAGCAACTGTTCATAAATGGTGGCGCGACTGGAACGACACTTAGTCTCGATACCGGACTTGCGATCGGATCGGGTGCGTCATTGCGATTGGGGAACGTTACGGTCAATGGCATCGGAGGTATTGCCAATGACGGGACTATGAGCATCGGTGCCGACACCGATATTGCCGGATCTGTTACCAATACCGGCACGGTAGAGGTGCGTTCACTGGGTAACAGTATCGGATCAATTGCATCGAATACCGGCACGATCTCCGTTATTGCGGATTCCGGATTGGCAAGCGTCGATGTGGGCACGGGCTTCACCAACAACGGGACTATCGAAGTCGTTGCTGCTGGCACCGCCGCCGGGGCTGGATTCAATGTCAGTACCGGCACGCTGACAAATGCAGGCACAATCCGCAGCCGCACACTTGGCGGCAATGGAAGCAACGCCATTGGTGCGTCCGTCTCAAATACGGGCATCATCGATACGAGCCACGACCTCACCATCAACGGCACGCTTACGATCCCGAGTACGGCCACTGGCCTTGTCGTTACCGGCGCTGGAACACTCACGCTGAACGACCTGACGGTGAACGCGACCAATGTCCTGAACCAGCCGGTCATTGGGGGCACGGGCCGGATGGTCACTAATGGCACGAGCCAGATTAACGGCGGGCAACTCCACGTTGACGCGCGGGATTGGAGCAATTTGGGTTCCACGACCATCGCCGGCCGCGTCACGTTCGACAACGGTGTGGTGCTGACTAACGAGGCCCCGGCAACGTTGACCCTCGCCGGGACCAACGGAACACCGCTCGCCCTGGGTGCGGGAACGGGTAATGCGATTGTCAACGCGGGCATGCTGGACAAGACATCGACCGCGGTGCAAACCATCTTCCTTGATTTCGTTAACAGCGGTACGGCGAACGTCACCACTGGCATTCTCGAGCTATCCGGCAACGGAACACACGCCGGCAGCTTCGCCGTCAACGACGCGGCGGGCGAATTGAGATTCACCGGCGGCACGCATTCCTTCGGAGCGGCGGCATTCAGCGGCCCGGGACTGGTCCGGGTCAATGGCGCAACCCTCGATATCGGTAGCGCGACCGTCGTGAGCAATCCGTTCACGCTCCAGGCAGGGTCAGTCACGGGTGCGGGCGAGTTGACGCTCGACGGCGCGTTTACCCTGTCCGGCGGCACGCTCTCCGGAACAGGGGCGCTGGTCACCAACGGCACGACCGCGGTCAATGGCGGCACTGCCATTCTCGATGGCCGCGCCTGGAATAATCTTGGCGCGATGAGTATCAATGGCCGGCTCACGCTCGACAATGGAGCGGTGTTGACCAACGAACTCGGCGCAACACTGACCGTGACGGGTACCAATGCGGCGCCCATCACTCAGGGCGCTGGTTTGGCCGCCTTCCTGGTGAATGACGGTACACAGAACATGAACGGCGCCATCAACCAGACAGTGGACGTTGTAATTGATAATAACGGCCTGCTGAAGATCGGCCTCGGGACGGTGACCATCGGGAATTTCGTGTCCGGCACGAACGATGGCACGCTCAACATTGCCGCTGGTACGACTCTCTCTACGGACAACAACAACCTTATCAACGCCTCAACCGGCATCATTGAAGGCAACGGCACCCTGGACCTCGGCGGTGCGCCGCATGCTTTGACCAATCGAGGCACGATTCGCGCCGGCACTTCGCCGGGCACGCTGACAATCAAAGGCGACCTGGCGCTGACCTCGACATCGGTTATGGACTTCGAACTGGGGGGCACGGGTGCGGGTCAGTTCGATGTGGTCAATGTCACCGGGGCAGCATTGTTGGACGGCAGCGCAAACATCATTTTGGTCCCGGGTTTTGCACCCGTGAGAGGCGATTCGTTCCACGTGCTCGACGCCGGAGGCGGGGTTACAGGGAAATTCGCCACATGGGCTTCACCGGCCGACGCGACCTTTGCGCCGACCTACGGTATTAACAGCGTGACATTCGATCTGGCCGCGCTCATCAATCGCTGGGTGGCGTTTTCCGGAACATGGACGGACATCAACAACTGGAGTCTCAAGCGGAATCCAGTTGCCACGGACGACGTGGTCATCGATGTATCCGGTAGCACTGAAACCGTGACGATCGATTCCGGCACTCATACGGTGGCATCATTGGCGACCGAGGAGAGTCTGTCGATTGCTGGCGGTAGCGATCTGTCGGTGACGAATGGGTTTGCAGCCGGTTCCTTGGCGACCGTTACGGTCGCCAGCGGAACGCTGTCGCTAAGTGGCACCTCAAGCGTGGCTGGCACGCTTTCTCTGAATGGTGGCGCCCTGTCCGGTGACGGCAATTTGGATGTGGGCGGACAGTTCTCATGGACTGGCGGAACCGTGAGCGGCGCGGGCGCCTTCACTGCCGGCAGTGCGCAATTCAGCGGAGGACGCAAGCAACTCGATGGCCGCAGCATGACCATCAACGGTGCATTGAACTTTGGTGGCGTTGATTGGCTCGACATGTCCAATGGAGCAGTGCTCACAGTGAACGGGCTCGCGACCCTGAACACCAGCGCGATCAGCTCCTCATTCTTTGGAATCAACAGCATCTCCGTCGGCGCCGATTCCACGGCAAACTTACTCGGCGGCATCAACAAGCTCGGCGCACAGCCTTTTGTCCTCGCGATACAGACCAACACGGCTGGCACGGTGCGCTCGCGGCAAGGGCAGCTTGGCTTTGATGAGGGGTTCAGCGGTCCAGGAAGCTCGACGCACACCGGCACGCGTTTTGTTGCCGATGCGGGCGCGGAGATCAGCTTTTCGCGCGGGACGCATATCGTGGACGGCGACGTCAGCTTCGCGGGGGCCGGGCAGACACATATCTGGGCCAACGGCACCACTGCGCAGTTCCTCCCGGCGTCGGGCGGCGGTACATTGACCAATAACGGGCTGCTGCTGATTGATTCGGGCGCAACGCTGGGCGTCGATCTGAATAATGCGGCAACCCTGACGTTTGGCAACAGCACCGTCTCCGGCAATCTGGACAATCAAGGGACGATCAACCTGTTCAGCGGGACGACTAATCTGAGCGGCAATCTGTCCAGCGCCGGTACCGGCAGCATGGTACACGTCAATGGCGGAACCTTATCCGGGACGGGTTCTGTCACCGCATCGGAGCTTGACCTCTCAAGCGGCAGCCTCAATGGCACCGGCAGCTTGACGGTGAGCAGCAACTTCACGCAAAGCGGTGGAAACCTGGGCGGCAACTATCAGCAACTGGCACTCGCCCATCAGGGCGATTTCCTCGTTCAACAGCAGAGCTACAGCGCGCAGGACACGCTGACACTGGCAGCGTCCGGTTCGGTCATCGTCGACGGCCAGACGCTCAGTGCACCGAACGTTATCCTGTTCGGTGGCAACGGCGTGACATTGCGTTCGTCTACCAGTGCCCAATCACTGGTGGATGCAACGACAAGCCTGAATGTCAACACCCCAAGTTTGGTCCTCGACGGCACCAACGGTCCGGCGAAATTGCAGTCTGCCGGAACCATGGACTTGATCGTCGGCTCGGTGAACGTCACAGCAGGCACCTATGCGGCAAGCATCGACCCGGCCATCCTGAATGTTTCCGCCACCGGGAACATCGTGCTCACGGGAGGTTCGGGAAACAACGCCAGCGCCACGATATCCGGCAACGACGTGACGGTGACCGGCGCCAACATCACCCTGACCGGTGGCAACGGCGCCAACAGTCTTGCGGTGATCGAAGCGACGTCCGGCAACGCAATAGTGACCGCGTCCGACCTTATCACCATGAATGCGGGCACTGGGGCCAACGCCGATGCGAGCATGGGGGCGCCGCAGGGAACGCTGACCATCACGGCGTCAAGTTGCACGGGATGTATTGCTTTGGCAACCGACCCTTTGGCTGACCCGGGTACCAATCAGGGGTTGTTCGGGAACAGTATTGTCCTCATTCTTCCTTCTACACCCTCTGCGGTTGCCTCTACAACGACTGAGATAGGCAATTCCATCATCCAGGCGACCTCGTTAGCCGCAGAGGGCGGGGATGCCAATGCCGCTTCTCAATCAAAAGAGGAGAAGGAGCAAGAGAAACAGGACAAAGAGACCGGAAACGCAGATGGCGGGAAGAAAGAGGATGAAAAAACCAAAGCCGCCGTACCGGCCTGCATGTAGCGCGCTGCTGGTCGCGCTGATCCTTTTCGGTCCGGAAGCTTTGGCTGCGCCGGCCGGAGAAGTCACGCACGTCAGTGGCGCATTGTTGTTGCGCAAGGCGGACGGCTCTTCGAAAATTCTTGCTCCGAAATCCAAGGTCGAGGCCGGCGACCTGCTGGCCACCGCCACCGATACCTATGCGCGGGTCAAGTTCACCGACGGCGGCGAAGTCACACTGCGGCCGAACACGCAACTGCGCATAGATTCGTTCACCTTCGAGCAGAACGCTTCCGGTAAGGACTCCGCGATTTTCAGTCTGCTCAAGGGAGGGTTGCGCACCATTAGCGGCCTGGTGGGCAAGCGCAGTCAGAATTCCTACGAGATGCGCACCACCGTCGCGACCATCGGCATCCGCGGCACCCACTACGGCGCGCAGCTCTGCCAGGATGACTGCCAGAACGTCCGCAACAGCGAAGGGCACGTGCCGTCAAACGGATTGCACGTGGACGTAGCCGATGGACTCATTAGCGTAACCAATCAGGGCGGCGAGGTGCTGTTCTCGTCGGGCCAGTTCGGTTACGTGCAGACTATTACCACTCCGGCAACCAAAGTGCCGCCCGATCAAGGCGTCACCAAAAACATGCCCGGCTTCAGCGGACCGCCCGCGGGCAACAACTCCGAGTGCGCGGTGCAGTAGGGGCGAGGCGTGGTGGTCACGAAAAGCCGCAAAATCAAGAAACAGGCAACGAGTTAGCGATTCGGCCATTTCCTTAGAGCAACATCGTCTGTGATACCAAGTTTCCCGGGGGTGAAGTAGTTATGCGAAGAATCGTTCTTCTTGTCATGGTACTCGTCGCGCTGTTCTGCCGTACCGCGTACGGAGCCACAACGGCGACTGTTGCCTCCTGCGCGCCCGGCAAGGAGCCAACCAGGCAGACGCTGGTGGGAATGCTTACCGTGCACGTGATCTGCGATCGCGTGATATTCGAGATCCCGCCACACGGCCTCAACCGCGACTTGCTCGTCAATACCGAGTTTGCGGCGCTTTCCACCGGCAGCGATTTCGTTGCGCCGGGCTCGGTGGTCGACAACCGTGTTCTCAGGCTGATCAGGCTGGGGAACAAGATTTATCTCGAGGACGTTCGCTACGAAATTCTGGCGCGGGAACAACCCAACATTCAGCGCGGCGTCGAGGCGGCCTCGCTGCGCACCGTGATCAGGGTCTTCGACATCATCGGTGAGGGTCCCACCGGAGCACCGCAGATCGACGTGACCAGCGTATTCATCAGCGAGGTGCCGGCCGGCTTCGCGCTCGATCTGATGCGCCATTTCCACATGCGCGCGGTCGACCCGAAGCGCTCCTACGTCCAGACCGTCAAGGTATTCCCCGGGAGCGTCGACGTACGCTTTTATCAGACCTGGATGGCCGATCCCACGGAACTGCGCAAGGCAGACGACGATGAAGAACGCCCGCCCACACTTGGTTTCATTTTTCACGCCAGCATCCTGGCGTTGCCGCAGACGCCGATGCGCGGGCGCTATGCGGATGACCGGGTGGGCTATTTCACGGTGCCTTTCGACGACTACGGCACCGGGGAACACGGCAAGGTGCGCCGCGCGTACATTCAGCGTTACCGGTTGGAAAAAAAGGATCCTGCGGCAGAAGTGTCCGAACCGGTAAAGCCGATCGTGTTCTACATGAGCCAGGAAGTGCCCGACCAGTGGCGCCCGTACATCAAGCGTGGCATCGAGGATTGGCAGAAGGTGTTCGAGAGCGCCGGGTTCCGCAACGCCATCATTGCGCGCGATGCGCCTACGCCGCAGGAGGATCCGAACTGGGACCCGGAGGACGTGCGCTATAACGTGGTGCGCTGGACACCCAGTGGCCGGCAGAACGCGATGGGCCCCGCGGTGATTGACCCGCGCAGCGGTGAGGTGATCTCGTCGCATGCCATCTTCTGGCACGACGTACTGCGGCTGGTGGAGACCTGGTACTTCACCCAGGTCGGGCCGCTCGACCCGCGTGCACGCAAGCTGCCACTGCCCGCGGAGATCACAGGCGAACTGCTGCGCTACATCGTCACGCACGAAATCGGCCATGCGCTGGGGTTGCGTCACAATTTCAAGGGGCATTCGGCCTATTCAATCGCACAACTACGCAGCCGCGAATGGACCGAGAAGTGGGGCAACTCGGCTTCCATCATGGATTATTCACGGCTCAATTACGTTGCCCAACCCGGCGATAACGCTTACCTGCTGCCAAAGTTCGGACCCTACGATTACTTTGCGATTGAATGGGGATACAAGCAATTCACCCATATTGCGGTTGTTGACGGCAAGAGAATCCAACAGGTGATGAGCAGCGATACCGAATGGAGCCGCTTGGATCAAATGGCAGCGCAGCAGGTCACCAATCCGATGCTGCGCTATGGAGGCGAGGATGACGCGGCTGCGGTGGACCCACAGGTCGGTATGCATGTGGTCGGCGGCGACCCGATCGAGGCGGCAGACCTCGGACTCCGGAACATTGACCGGGTAATGCCGATGCTGATCCCCGGGACGACGCAATTGGGCGGCAGCTACGCACGAATGGCCGAGTTGTATGAAACATTGATCACGCAGCGCCATCGCGAACTGCTGGCGGTAATCAAACTGGTGGGTGGCGTGGAGGAGACGCGTTATCAGGCCGGGCGCGGCTCGGCGCCGCCGTTCCAACCGGTCCCGGCGGAGCGTCAGCGCGCCGCGGTAAAGTTTCTGCTCGATCGCGCCTTTCCCACCCCGGGCCCGCTGCTGGATCGCGAGGTCTTGTATCGCATGGCGCCTTACGCAGGCGCCAATGCACTGCAGGGCTCCAACGTGCAGTTGCTGCGCAAACTTATCGGTACGGGCGTGTTCGAGCGCATGGCGGAAGCACGGGAGCTGGACCCCGCCACGAAGGGCTATACCGGCATCGACATGCTCTACGACCTGAATGACGGACTGTTCCGTGAACTGGAGGCGCCTGCCCCGGTCATCGAGTTGTATCGCCGCAACCTGCAGCGCAATTACGTGCTGCTGTTGCTGGTGGCAACGGGAACCGAGAGCGATCCTGAATCGGCCTCGAACGCCATCGACGTGCGCAACGCTGATTCCACTCCGCTGAGCCTGCAAGCCCGGCATCTGTCGAGCCAAAGCCAGCGGGCTGTGAATTCGCCTCTTTCCGATGTCGCGCAGCAGTACCGGAAGGATGGTCATCCCAGCGAGTATCGCGCCGCGTTGCGGCTCGGGGCGGCAGACCTGCACTCCAAGATCGAAGGGGCAATTGGCCGGGTAAAGCATCCGGCGACGCTGGCACTGCTGCGCGAGCTCAAAGCGCAGCTGGAACGTGTACCCTGAGTCGATCGGCTTGCTGCAGGCGGCAGCACCGGCCTCTGCGCACGCGGTCAGGGAGTCGGTCGGAAGTACGGCCAGAAGGAAACAGGGCGCAATACCCTGCTCTTAATCGGAGTCGCGACGTCAGGAGATATCCGCCATGCTCAAGCCCATCCTCCGAGCACTGCTGAAGGTCCTGTTTCGGGTCCGGGTCGAAGGCGACACGAGCCACTTTTCGCGGCCGCGGCTGCTCATCATCGCCAACCATCAGTCATTTCTCGACGGCCTGATCCTGGGGGCATTCCTTCCCGTCGATCCGGTATTCGTGGTGCACACTGAGGTGACCCGCAACTGGTTTTTCCGGCTGGTGTTGCGCCTGAGCGATTACCTTGCGGTGGATCCCACCAATCCGATGGCGATGAAGCGCGTGGTTCGGCTGATCGAATCCGGCCGGCCCGTCGTGATCTTCCCGGAAGGACGCATCACCATTACCGGAAGCCTGATGAAGGTTTACGACGGTCCCGCATTTGTCGCCGCCAGAACCCAGGCGGTCATCGCACCAGTGCGGCTGGACGGGGCCGCGCGCACGTTTTTCAGCCGGCTGTCAGGAAGCAATCCGCGCGAGCTGTTCCCGAGGATCACGGTATCGATTCAGCCCCCCGCCTCGATCGTCATGCCGAAGGAGGGCAAAGGCCGGATGCGCCGCAGAAAAGCCGGGGAGGGCATGCGCAAGATCATGCAGGAGATGATCTTCCGCTCGCGCCCGGATCAGACCCTGTACACGGCGCTGATCGATGCCATGCACACCTATGGTCGCGGCAGGAAAATGGTCGAGGACATGCGGCAGACCGAGTTCTCCTACAACGCGCTGCTGAAGATGACGCTGGTGCTAGGGTTGCTGGTGAAACGCATCAGCGGGCGCGGCGAGACGGTCGGCATTCTCATGCCGAACCTTGCAGCCACGCTGTGCATGGTGATCGGGACGACCGCATTTCGCCGCGTGCCGGCGATGCTCAACTACACGGCGGGGACCGACGGCATCCAGAGTGCCTGCGTGGCGGCGAAGATCTCCACCATCGTCACGTCGCGCAAATTCCTGGACACGGCGCGGCTTCAGGCACAAGTGGACGCGCTGCGCAGCGTCAGGGTTGTTTATCTGGAGGACCTGCAGCCCACCGTCAATCTCGCCGTCAAGCTCTGGGCCGTGACCCACCTGATCTTTCCCCGGTTGCTCGGCAGGGGCGTGGATCCAGAGTCCCCCGCAGTGGTGCTATTCACCTCCGGGTCCGAGGGCCGTCCCAAGGGTGTCGTGCTTTCGCACCGCGCCATACTCTCCAACATCGCGCAAATCCGCGCCATTACCGACTTCTCGGTGGAGGACCGGATTTTCAATGCGCTGCCGGTCTTTCATTCTTTCGGGCTGGTCGCGGGCGGGTTGCTCCCGGTGCTCACCGGCATCAAGCTCTTTCTTTATCCCTCGCCGCTGCACTATCGCCTGATTCCCGAGATCATCTACGACCGTAGCTGCACCATTCTTTTTGGCACCAGTACCTTCCTGAACAACTACGCCAAGTTCGCGCATCCTTACGATTTCTACCGGGTGCGCTACGTGGTGGCCGGCGCAGAGAAGCTTTCGCAGTCGGTGCGCGACTTGTGGAGCGAGAAGTTCGGGGTACGCGTCTACGAAGGCTATGGCGTGACAGAGACTTCGCCGGTCATTTCGGTCAACTCTCCCATGGCGACCCGTTTCGGCAGCGTTGGCCAACTGCTTCCCGGAATGGAGGCCCGGCTTGTGCCGGTGTCCGGCATTGAGCGCGGTGGCGTGTTGCACGTGCGCGGCCCCAACGTCATGCTGGGCTACTTGTATTACGAGAATCCTGGGGTGCTGGTGCCGCCGCACTCGGAATTGGGCCCGGGCTGGCATGAAACGGGTGATGTGGTGGATATCGACGACGACGGATATGTTCACATACTCGGACGAGTCAAGCGCTTTGCCAAGGTCGCGGGAGAAATGATCTCGCTCGAGGTTGTCGAGAAAATTGCAGTAGCTGCGTCGCCAGGTTTCCAACACGCGGCTTCTTCGCGGCCGGACGAACGGCGCGGCGAGGCCATTGTGCTCTTCACCACCGACCCTGCGTTGACCCGCGAGCGCCTGCAGCAGGCCGCGCACGTGCTGGGCTCGTCCGAGATCGCCATGCCCAGGGAAATTCTAAATGTGCAGGAAATCCCGCTTCTGGGGACGGGAAAGGTAAACTATGTCAGGTTGAAGGACGACGCCTGCCGCGTGCCAGCAGCCGCTTCCAGCGCAGTCTAGGCGGAGAAGCGTCAACTGGCCGATTTCCAAAGGCCTGCCGGCACAATGGCGACGACGATGCCCCCGCGTTGAATGTACGCTCGTGCGGGTAACCATCCCTGACGAGAAAATCTTGACTCAAAGATTCTTTTCAATACCCCCTTGAGGGGTGCGCGTAGGCGCAGAGAAGCCCTGAAAAGGAATCGAAAATAGCGGGAACCCGGATTGGGCGATCCCCGTTTGTCTCCCTGGACGAAAACTTGCCGAACCGTCCATCATGGGCTTCGTATCACCGTTCGTTATTGTTTCTCTTTGCGCCTTTGCGTCGAAAGTTGTGAATTTCTGGAAAAGGCGCGGTGATGTTGATTGTCCGCGAGTTACTTCGTGCTTATTGGTGATTTCACCAACCCGTTAGAAATGCGACAAACGCAGTTGCCATGACCGACGAAGCGCCGGACTATTCCAAATTGCTCGAATGCCTTGGGGACCGGCTGCCGGCGTTCCGGCTGGCGTTGCTCGAGCTTGGCAAGGCCGACCTCGAGCGGGTGGAATTGGCGGCAGGCGAGGTACTCCTGCGCAAGGGTCAAAAGGCGAATGCGCTGTACGTGGTCGTCGCCGGATTGTTGCGCGCCACGACCATCCAGGAGGGTGGCGGCGAACTTACTCTCTCGGAATTCGGGCCCGGAGAGATGGCCGGCGAAATGGCGATTCTCGCAGGCGGCGGCATTTACAGCGCTACGGTTTCCGCGGCTGAAAACGTGGTGCTCGTCAGGGTGCCGCGCGAGGCCTTTGAAAGGATTGCGAAGTCGGCCCCAATGGCCATCCGAGAGATGGCCGGAGGCATACGCCGGCGTCTTGCCCGTGACCAGCTCGCTATCGGCCTGCCGAAATTGTTCGGGTCGCTCGACGACACCATGCTCCAGTTCGTCGAGGAGCGAGTGGAGTGGGTGAGGCTGCACGCCGGCGAGATGCTGTTCGCGGCGGGCGACAAGGGCGAAGAACTCTTTTTCGTGCTTGGCGGGCGCCTGCGGGCGGTGGCCGGCGACGGCCGGGTGCTCAACGAAATGACCCGCGGCGAAAGCATTGGCGAGATCGCGCTACTGACTGGAGAGCCGCGCACCGCCAGTGTGGTTGCCGTACGCGACAGCGACCTGGTACGCGTATCGCGCCGGGCCTTCGACGAAATTGTCGCAAAGTATCCCGCGGTCATGCAGACCATCGCCCGCATTGTGATACAGCGCCTGAGGGCGAAGGAGCAGGGAGGTGGCGTCGCAAGAACTGGAAAGTGTGTTGCGGTACTCGCGGCGGGAGCGGTAAATTCGACCGCAGAATTCACCGCGCGACTGGTGAGGGCGCTCGAACGCATCGGCCCCACTGTACATTTGTCGGTGCAGCGGCTCGACCTGCTGCTAAATCGACCCGGAATCGCCGCGGCCGAAGAGGAGGACGCGGCCGGCATCCGCCTGACGGCATGGCTGGACGAACAGGAATCGCACAACCAGTTTCTCGTCTACGAGACCGATGGCACCCCCTCCCTCTGGACACGGCGATGCCTGCGTCAGGCAGATGAAATTCTGCTGGTAGCGGACGCCGGTTCGGACCCCGCGCCAGGCACTGTGGAGAAGGCTCTTTTGGGTACCACGGACGGCATCTCGAAGGCCCGGCAAAGTCTGGTTCTGTTGCATCCCGACGGTAGCCGTTTGCCGTCTGGGACTTCGCGTTGGTTCGCCAACCGCAATGTCCAGCGTAACTTCCATGTCCGACTCGACAAGGAGAACGATTTCGGGCGCGTGGCGCGCTGCCTGGGAGATGCCGCAATCGGACTCGTTCTCGGCGGTGGCGGCGCGCGCGGCCTCGCGCATATCGGCGTGGTTCGCGCGCTGCGCGAAGCAGGGGTGCCGATCGACATGATCGGCGGTACCAGCATGGGGGCGGTCATGGCTTCGCTGGTGGCGATGGACCAGGACTGGGATCAGATGCTGGAGACCAACCGGGAGGCGTGGCTGCGCAATAAGCCGCACAAGGAATATTCGCTGCCGTTCATTTCGCTGATTCGCAGCCGGCGGCTGGACAGCATGGCCCATAGAATCTGGGGCAAGATCGACATCGAAGACCTTTGGATCAGCTTTTTCTGCATCTCCTGCAACCTGTCCACCAGCGCGACCGTGATCCACGAACGCGGATCGTTGTGGAAAGCAGTTCGCGCCAGCGCCTCAATTCCCGGAGTGTTCGTGCCGGTCCTGAGCGACGGCAACATCCTGGTGGACGGAGGGTTGGTCAATAACCTTCCCGGAGACGTCATGCGCGAGCGCGCCTGCCGGACGCTGATCGTGGTCGATGTCGGATCGGAGCACGAATTCACCTTCAAGCTGCCCGAGTTTCCCTCGCCGTGGCAGTTTCTTCGCAGTCGCATCATGCCGTTCGCAACGCGGATCGAAGTCCCGCACATCGTCGACGTGCTTATCCGCACGACCGATGTCAGCAGCAGCCAGAAGACGCGCGACGTCAAGAGAAACGCCGATGTCTGCCTCCGCCCCCCGATCGACGCCTATGGCGTCCTGCAGTTCGAGTCGCTCGACGAGATCGCCGATGTGGGTTATCGCTACGCCAAAGCGAAGATGGAAGAGTTGCGGGTGGAAAAATCTCTGGCGGGAATGTTCCCGGCAACTTGAGACGAACCTAGCGATTTGACGCAATGGATCGCAGCGCGTCCAGGTCCAGGATTTCGAGGTAGTCGCGCTCGTGCCTGATGAAGCCGCTTCGAGACCAGTCGCGCAGGTTCTTGTTAACGCTTTCCCGTGTCGCGCCAATGAAGTCGCCCAGTTCCTGCTGCGACAACTTGAGTTCTATGCGCACCCGGGCGCCGCTTTCGGTCCCGTGATTCCCTGCCAGCCAGAGCAGTTGCTTTGCCAGCCTGGCGCGTACATCCAGGAAGGCGCGATCCTCGATACGGATCGTGAGTTCCCGGATACGGCCTGCGAGCACGGCCAGGAGCTTGATCGCGACTGGCGGGGAGGCTGCGAGCAGACCGTGGAATGCGTGCTTGTCCACGACTGCCATCTCGCATTCCTCCAGCGTGGTTACTGTGGCGGAGCGAGGCTGGCCGTCGAGAATACCAATTTCGCCAAAAACCTCTCCCGGACCCATCATGTTGATGGCAGTATCCGCTCCGTCGGCGCCCTGCGCAGTGACTTTTGCTCTGCCGCGCAGAAGCACGAAAAATTCGGTGGCCGGGTCACCCTTGGAGACAATCGTCTCCCTCGGCTTGTACACCCTGGTTTTTGCCAGCTGCGACAGGCGGAGAAGATCGTCCTTTGCGAGTGCGTTGAAGAGCCAGACCCGCGACAGGCTGTCGATCAGTGCGTCGGCCATGGCTCTTCACCTACGTCTGTGAAGCAGTTCATAGCAAAGCCTGCATACGGCTTGTAGACTTCAGGCATGCAACTGCTCTTTCTCGGTTCAGGCTCTGCGCATACGGTGGGCACTGACAACTTCCAGTCGAACATGATGCTGTTCGCTGAAAGCGGCCGGCGCCTGCTGATCGATTGCGGTTCGGATGTTCGCTGGTCGCTGGCAAAACAGGGCCTTTCGCATCTGGATATTACCGACATTTACATCAGCCATCTGCACGCGGATCACATCGGCGGGCTTGAGTACATAGGCTTCCAGACGAAGTTCGACCCGCGTTGCGAACGTCCCCGTCTCTACATCGAAGCGTCTCTGGCCGCCCCGCTCTGGAACCGTGCGCTACGCGGAGGCATGGGCGTCATTTCCGGCACCGAGACTGAACTGGATACTTTCTTCGACGTGTGCGCTGTCACCGCCAATAAGCCATTCGAATGGGAAGGCGCCCGCCTTCATCCTGTCCCCGCAGTGCATGTTTGCAGCCCGCGTACGACTGTCCAGAGCTACGGCCTGTTGATCGAATGCGACGGCCATCGAACGTTCCTCACAACTGATACGCAGTTTACGCCGGGTCGTATGGCTGCCTGCTACGCGAGCGCCGACCTCATCTTTCACGACTGCGAAACCGGCCCGGTAAGGACCGGTGTGCATCCCAACTACGACGACCTGGTTCAACTGCCCGCCGACGTCCGTGCCAAGACCTGGCTCTACGGCTACCCGCCGGGCCCGCTGCCCGATGCCGCCGCCGCCGGTTTCCTCGGCTTTGTCCGGTCCGGCCAGTCCTTCGATCTCAGCCTCAAGTTCGGCTTGGTTACGGAGACCGAGATTCGCACGGGTCGCAGCCGCTAATAGCATGCGGGTCAGGTGACCGCCCTGGCAATTCCCTCTCTAGCCTTCCGACCTGGTTTTCCGACACGCTCCGGACAAAAAGGCAAATTGGACACGGCCTGCCACTTCCCAAAAAAAAGCCCGCCGATACGGCGGGCGAAGTCCACGGGAGAGTTCGAAAATCAGTTGGAGACGGTAGAAGCCATCTTGATCGGAGCGCGCATAACAGCAGTGGCGCAAAAGATCTTGTTGTCGACCATCACGCAACTGGTCTTGCCATGCAGGGCGAACTCCACGCGCTGCTGGCCGTTCTCCATGCTGACGCGGAGACTGTCTTGTGCGAAGACAACGGAGCACGACAGCGCGGCGGTAATCAGTAGTCCGGTCAGGATCTTGGTGGTGGTCATGGTCTGGTTCCTCCTCAAAGTGTTTCGCGTTGGAGACACTGTACGGGGGGAGGGATACTTAGCGAACTGAACTATTGCGCAGCCGAAGTGTGAGAAATTCACGCCTCGACCGGACACGGCCCTGGGAGGGGCCTTGCCGCGTCGGGTGTGGACGCATGACAGCCTCGTTTGTGAACTGCATCACACTGATCTGACCGTCAATGGGAAGGTGGTAGTGGTTCATGTCGTGGGCGCTCAGTGAACCCGCGAACGCCGGTCGATGGCCACTACGCGTTGAGTGTTTGCGCGGCCTTGGCTTCCAGTATACGGATCGTATTTTTTTGAAGGTAAGGATCTTCTCGGCGATGTGTATCGGGGCGATGGAATTCCGAGAAACGGGCCGAGCCGTTGCGGCATCTGGTCCAGTCTTGGTGCCGCACTTGCCGCAGAATTCGATACCGGCTGGACTTTCATGCCGACAATCTGCTCACGGGATGAGGTCGGCTTCTCGACCCTTTACAAAGAACAGCCAGGCCAGAACTCCCTCTCTGGTCCGGTCAAGACGTGAATTTCACACACCCGCAACCCGCAAGAGTTCCTGACGATCCGCGGCCTCTCCGACGTACAGTGGTCCCAACATGAAATGCTTCAAGGAGGACCCAGATCGTGACTACGACTTTGAACAAGCTGTTGACCGCGGCCGCGTTGTACTGCTTTGCCGTGACCGCTTGCGATAAGGCTCGGGTCACGACCGATAATGTTGGCCACCCGGTGGAACTCAGCCAGCATGGCGACACCAGTTGTGTATTGGTCGACAACAAGGTTTTCTGTGCGCCGGCAAGAATGCGCGCGCCGATGCGGCTGGTTGCCTCCAAAGCAATTTGAATCGCCGTACGCCTGGAGCGTTGGGCCCGCCCGTGAGGCGGGCCTTTTCTTCTCCAAGTACCATGATCAGTTCGCCAGTTTGCAGGGCCCTACTTTGGCTTCCCTAAGATCCCAGCGCTGGCGATCCCGATGGAACCACAGGCAGTTGGGTTTGGCTCTCGCGGTTGACCCGGCCAAGATGTGAATTTCGCACACTTTCGTTGTGTAAGAGTTCAAGGAAAGAGGGGCCCCCGCGCCGGTACAGTGTCTCCAACACGTAACGATCAATGGAGGACGAGACCATGAATACGACCAAGCTCCTGACCAGCCTCATCGTCACCACCGCACTGCTGTGTTCGGCCGCCTTCGCTGCGGACGCACTCAAGGTCAGTGTGGAAGACGGCAAGCAGCGCGTGGAGTTTGCCCTGCATGGCAAGACCAGCTGCGTGATGCTCGGCGACAAGATCTTTTGCGCACCCGCAACCACGCGTGCCCCGACCCGCCTGGCTTCCTCGACTTCTGACTAAGTTCGAGTCTCTCCCGGGAGTCTTTTTGGCCCGCCCCTGTGGCGGGCCTTTTGTTTGACGTGCGCGTCCTTGAAGGCAATCCGGTGTCCCCCGGGGTCAGCTCGCCGAACCTGCGGAATCCGCCACAGGCGGCGAAGCGAGCCTTGTCATGGCAGGCTGTTGAGTGCAGACTTTTCGCCGCAACGGCCCAAACACGACCAAGGGGAGTTTCAATGACGGCATCATCGGGCGAGAGCACGCCCCTCTGGAGTTTGTCGGAGAAGCACCTGAAGGCGCTCTCGGAGCGGGGTGCGGTCAAGGCTTATGCGAAGAATACGGTTATCGTCAACGAGGGTGATCGCAGCGATACTCTATTCATCATTCTGTCGGGAAGGGTGAAGGCGTACCTCGCTGACGAGGAAGGCAAGGAGGTGCTGCTCAGCACCCAGGGACCGGGCGAGTACTTCGGTGAGATGATCCTCGACCAAGGCCCGCGATCGGCGTCGGTGATGACGCTCGAACCTTCGAAGTTCTCGGTGATTACCACCGATCAGTTCAAGAAATTTCTGACCGAACATCCGGACGCAGGACCGGAACTGGTCATGAGCCTGATTCACCGCGTGCGCGAACTGACCAAGGCGGTCGGGAATCTCGCGCTGCTCGATGTCTATGGACGCGTTGCCCGGCTGCTGCTGGAACTGGCGACCGAGGAAGACGGTGAGATGGTCATCAGCGAACGCTTGACCCAGCAGGACATGGCCAACCGCGTGGGGTGCTCGCGTGAAATGATCAGCCGCATACTCAAGGATCTTCGGACCGGCGGCTATCTGAGGATGGACGGCGAACGGATCATCATCGCCAAGAACCCGCCGCGTGCGTGGTAAGCTTGCCCACAGGTCCGGTTCGGAAATATCGCGATACCACTCCGGCAGCGGTGATGTTTCTGCCGCCTATTTTGGCAGCAACCCGAGGCGCCTGGCCTCCCGGACAGCCTGAGTGCGATTGTTGGCGTTGAGGCGCCTGAACAGATCCTTCAGATGCTGCTTGACGGTTCCCTCCGTCAGTCCCAGTGCGTCCGCGATGCGTTTGTTGGGCATGCCTTCGGCAAGCAAGGGGAGAATCTGCAACTGCCTGGAGGTCAGTGGCGTCGACTCGCCGTTGCCCGCGGGTTGCGAAGGCGGCAGAAACACTGCATCGGGCACGTACACCTCCCCGTTCAATACACGACGCAATGCGTCCATCAGTTGCTCGCTGCCGGTAAATTTCGGAATGTATCCGCGCGCTCCGCGGTCGAGGAGGGTGCGGATGATCTGCGGATCGTTTACCCCGGAGACGATGACTACCGGCAGGGCAGGGTAGGCCCGGCGAATGGCGAGAAAGCCCTCGACCTCGCTCATTCCCGGCATCTGCAGGTCGAGCAGCAGCAAGTCCACAGGCCACTCCAGGGCGAGCTTGTCCAGTGCAGCCCGCAAGTTGCCCGCCTCGAGCACCGTCACCTGTGTGCCCAGAAGCTGCAGGAAGAACCGCAATCCTTCCCGGAACATGGGATGGTCGTCGGCGTGCAGAATCTTCATGGAGGCGGTTCAGTGGTCTGTACTGCGAGATGGCAGGCCGGCATTCGCGCTGGATTGGAACGCAGGTCCGCGGTACGGACTTCAGTCCGGCGCGCATGCCGGCTTCGCCGGCAACGTGAAAAAGAACTCGTTGCCCTCAGCCGATCCGACGGTCACACCTACCGTGCCCCCGAGCTTGGACACGATGCGTTGCACCGTGGCCAAGCCAAGGCCGTGACCCGCGGCCCGCTCCTGGTGCAGGCGCGTAAATGGCGTAAAAACGCGTTTGCGCTCGTCCTCTGATAGCGGCTGGCCGTTGTCCCGCACACTGAAGCGCACGTGCGGGCCATCCGTCATGCCGCCGACCTCGAGACGCGGCGGCGAGCCGCCGTACTTGATTGCGTTGCTGAGCAGGTTCGCCCATACCTCTCCCACCCATGGCGCGTAGCCCAACGCTTGCGGCCAGGTTTGAGGCAACTTCACGTCGGCGCGCTCACGCGCCAGCATCTCACCCAATTGGCTTAAAGCCTGGCTGACCAGACTGCCGGTGTCGAGTGGTTTCAGTTCGACATGCTGCTGTGCGACCGTGGATAGCAGGAGCAGGGCGTCAACCACTTCCCCAGTCATGGCCAGTGCACTTTGCGCCTGCTGCGCCAGATGCCGCTGCTCGCCGGACAGATCGTCCGATTTGTACTTGCAGAGGATTTCCAGGAAGCGGCCGGCGGCTGCGAGCGGTGTTTTGAGGCTGTGGGCGATGGTATGCGCGTAGGCTTCAAGTTCGGCATTTTTCTGGGCCAGATCCTGTGTCTTGGCGGTCAACTCCTTCTGCAGCCGGTTCAACTGCAGGTGGTGCTGGATGCGCGCAAGCAGCTCCTCGCGCTGAATCGGTTTGGTGACGTAGTCCACCGCACCGAGACGAAAACCCTCGACTTTGTGGGCGGTGTCGTCCACTGCGGTCATGAAGATGACCGGGACTTCGGCAGTGTGCGGATCCGATTTCAAGCGCCGGCAAACCTCGAAACCATCTGTTTCGGGCATGCGCACGTCCAGAAGCACCAGATCCGGCCTGGCCAACCGTGCTTTTTCGAGCGCTTGCTCGCCGCTTCGGGTAAGCATCAGATCAAATCCTTGCTCCGCCAGGAAATCCGAGATCAGGCGCAAGTTCTGCGGCTTGTCATCGACGATCAACACGGTTGCGCCGCGCAACTCAGTGGGCAGCGACATCGCGATGCGTTCCTGCGCAGTCCTGCAACAGCGTGATGAGTCGCTCCTCGTCGAGGTCGCGGGCGAGCGTGTACAGGCGGCGGCCGAAAGGGCGATACCGCGCTTCGCCCCGCTCCAGCTCCAACGCGATCTGCTCGACGCGCACCAGCTTGCCCAGCCGAGCCAATTCGAGCAATTCATCGAGCGTCGCACTGGAAGGCGCGATGAGCTGTTCATCCGTTTGCTCCCGCACCTGGGCCCTACCGTGGGTCTCGGTCTCTTCATAGCGCCAGGTCAGGTCGAGCAGGCGCCCGATAATGTCGAGCAGTTCCATGCTCTCGAACGGCTTGCGCAGGCAGGCCGCGAATGTGAGCGAATCTGCTTCCGCCCGTTCGAGGTCAGCGGTGCTGGCGGATGCTGCCACTATCGGCACCTTGGCCAGTTCGGGCGACTGGCGAATGGAGTGGGCAGCCTGGAAGCCCGACATCTCCGGCATGCGCAGATCCATCACGATTACGGCTGGAAGCCGCTTGCGCGCCGCGGCAACTGCGGCCTGCCCACCTGCGGCGGCGACCACTTCGAAACCCAGGGGCTCGAGTATCTGCTGAAGCAACTGGCGGTTCTCTTCCTGATCGTCGGCGACCATGATGCATATGGACGTTCCCTGGTAGCCGACAATGCGCCGGTGCGTGGGCAGTACAGCCTGCGGCTCCTTCACCAGTGGCAGTGTCACCCGGAATCGGAACGTACTGCCGCCGTTCGGGCGGCTTTCGACCTCGATGTCTCCGCCCATCAGGTGTGCAAGCTCCTGACTGATGGCCAGCCCGAGGCCAACCCCGGACTCGCGTTTTCGGCCCGGCTCAGCCTGCTCGAAGGGTGCGAAGATGCGCTCGGTATCCTCCGGCGCGATGCCGATGCCGGTGTCGCGCACCCAGGCCCGCAGTTCGACGCGATCGCTGCCGAGCGGAAATGTCTGCACGGTCAGCGTCACACGCCCGGTGGTCGTGAACTTGATGGCATTGCCGAGCAAGTTGAGCAGGATCTGCCTCAGGCGCTTGCCGTCCGCATTTACTTGCTCCGGAAGATCGCCGGATGCTTCGAGCACGAACTCCAGCCCTTTCCTCTCGGCGTCTACGCGCACCATCGCCGCAATTTCCTCGATCAGGGCTGACAGGGGTGCGGGAGACAGGTGCAACTCGAGACGGCCGGACCGGATCCTCGAGAGATCCAGGAGATCATTGATCAGATCGAGCAGGTGACGGCCGCTGCGCGCGATCGTAGCCAATGCCTCCTGGCGTCCGGGGTCCGCCAACGGGCGCTCGCGCACGAGTTCCGCGTACCCGAGGATTGCGTGCAGCGGGGTGCGCAACTCGTGGCTTATGTTGGCCAGGAACTGGTCCTTGGCACGGCTTGCCGCTTCGAGCTCCGCGCGCGCAGCCATCAGGGCCCGTCGCTGCGCGCTGAGCAGGCGGATATACAGCACGCCCGCGACGAGGATGACGGAGAAGATCGCCAGTGATGTCCAGATGGCCCGGTAGTCGACCTTGCTCTCGTACCGGACCGACAGCCATTTCTGCGAAATCGCCCGGTTTTCCTCGTCGCTGATCGCGTCCAGCACCTTGTCGAGGATGCTCACCAGTTCCGGCCAGTCGTTGCGTACGCCTACCGAGAAGCCCTGCGGCTGGAGAGCTTTCTCAACCGGGGAGGCAATTCTTAGATTGCTGATCTGGCGATGCCTGATGTTGAACACGATGGGGAAAATGTCGTCCACCAGGCCGTCCACTTTTCCTGTGGACACGGCTATCAGGCCCTCGACGATGTCAGGGTAGGCAGGTACAGGTTGATTCGGGTATGCCCTCACCATCAGCGACTGGGACGAGTGCCCCTGCACGACGGCGACACGGTCGGGCGCGAAATCGCGCAGTCCGCTTACGAAACCGTAATCGTCACGGGTGACAATGACGTTTACGTAGTGCAGATAGGGTTTGGTGAAAGCGAGAAAGGGCTGGCGTTCCTGCGTGCGGGTGACCGCAAGTACGATGTCCAGCTCCCTCTTTTGCAGCTTGTCCTGAACCGCCGCAAAATTCAGCAGTTGAAAGACCTGCAACTCCACCCCGAGACTTTGTTTGATAATTTCGAGGTAATCGGCTACGACTCCGGCAAACTTGCCGCGGCTATCGACGAACTCGTAGGGTGCATAACTTGTTTCTGCGCCGACCCTAATGACCGGGTGCGCCGCGAGCCACGCTTTCTCTTTCGCGTCGAACTCGACGCTGGCCATTTTCGATTCGCGCACACCGGTGTCCGGCACCTGTGTATTCTGGGGCGACGAATCCCGCGGGCGCATTAGTAGCACAAGCGCGATGACAATTAACGCTGCCGACACAATAGTGGCCCATTGACTGCGGGCCGGTGAGCGCGTCATTTTCAGCCTCCGCGTAATTCACGGGATGAATCGGAATGGATCCTGCCCGGCTCTACTGCTGGCGATAGTCTACTGCCTTGGCCTCAGCCATGCGCCCCGGCCTGGCCTTTCGCCGTCTGCGTCGGGTGGTTGGCCTACCCTCAATTTGGGCATTCTGTGAAATCCGGACTGGGGGGCGTACTGCCAGGTTTCCTGGAGACCCCGAGTGTCGACCCGTCCGCCGGCCCCGGTATCACTAAAGTGATGGACCCTGCCCCGGATTAGGAATTGCCAAGGTTAACCTGAGGAGCGCACTCTGCGCGCTGAAAACGGCCGCTTTGATCACGAAGAAGTTTCTTGGCCATTTTCGGTAGGTCGGCAGGCGGCTGCGAGGTTTTTGAACACAGACCTTGTATCGTGCAGTGATCAGTGCGCGGGCCGCGGCCAGCCTCATGGTCTGGACAAAAATGCGTTCTCCGGATGCATGGGGCGTCGTGGCATGGTCGTGTGAATTTTCACGTTTTGCTTGGGTAATTTGTACGCGGATTTGCTGGTGTGCATGGTTAGTCTGGCGTTGTGAGTATTTGCTCACAGTTTTACTTTCGAGAGGAAACGATATGAAAAGTGCATTCAAGGTGAAGTTGCTTGCTTCTGCTGTGGCTGCTCTGTTTGCGGCGGTTTCTTATGTTGCGATCGCCGACGAAACAGTGAAGCCCGGTGGCAAGAAGGTTGATGCCCAGGGCCGTGCGATCGACGAAGTGAAGGCCGGCGGCAAGAAGGTTGATGCCCAGGGCCGTGCGATCGACGAAGTGAAGGCCGGTGGCAAGAAGGTTGATGCCCAGGGCCGTGCGATCGACGAAGTGAAGGCCGGTGGCAAGAAGGTTGATGCCCAGGGCCGTGCGATCGACGAAGTGAAGGCCGGTGGCAAGAAGGTTGATGCCCAGGGCCGTGCGATCGACGAAGTGAAGGCCGGTGGCAAGAAGGTTGATGCCCAGGGCCGTGCGATCGACGAAGTGAAGGCCGGTGGCAAGAAGGTTGATGCCCAGGGCCGTGCGATCGACGAAGTGAAGGCCGGTGGCAAGAAGGTTGATGCCCAGGGCCGTGCGATCGACGAAGTGAAGGCCGGTGGCAAGAAGGTTGATGCCCAGGGCCGTGCGATCGACGAAGTGAAGGCCGGTGGCAAGAAGGTTGATGCCCAGGGCCGTGCGATCGACGAAGTGAAGGCCGGTGGCAAGAAGGTTGATGCCCAGGGCCGTGCGATCGACGAAGTGAAGGCCGGTGGCAAGAAGGTTGATGCCCAGGGCCGTGCGATCGACGAAGTGAAGGCCGGTGGCAAGAAGGTTGATGCCCAGGGCCGTGCGATCGACGAAGTGAAGGCCGGTGGCAAGAAGGTTGATGCCCAGGGCCGTGCGATCGACGAAGTGAAGGCCGGTGGCAAGAAGGTTGATGCCCAGGGCCGTGCGATCGACGAAGTGAAGGCCGGTGGCAAGAAGGTTGATGCCCAGGGCCGTGCGATCGAGGAGTAAGCGCCCGTAACCAGAAAGGACTCCGACCCCGGCCGTTAACGCTGACGTGGGTACATAGCTTGGCGGCAATACCGAGTAGCCGGGGCGGACGGTAGTAGACCAGAGCACGGTTAAATCAAGTCAGAACGGGCCGACACTCATCGTGTCGGCCTTATTTTTTGTTGCCAGTCCCAAACAACCCAGGGCGTTTCGTCACCCGGCAGTCGTTGTGTTAGTTTTCAATGAAAATCAGTGGGTTCCGTGAGTGGGACGCCTGATCTCGGGTGGTGGAACTGGTCCCGATTCCCTCTATAACGCTCCTCCCTGGAGCCCGGGTTTTGAGTGCTAGGTCGGTTCGACCCAAGCCTTTCTAATCCGGAGAAGGTGAACCGGACGTTTGCACCCTCGCAAAAAACGAGTGCACGGACCACTTGCCCAGACAGCAGGTTGTCACTCGCGCCGCTTCCACCTTCAAGTCCCGTTTCAACCGTGCCATTAGCATTGCTTAGCCCGTCTTGGGCTTGTAGATTTTGTTAAACGCCTCTATAAAAAGACCTTGGCCGGGGGAATTGAGGCGCGGGTCCGGCGCTGGGCGCATGGCTGAAATACTGGGTTGCATTCAAACCGGGTAAACAAATCTGAATGAATTGCCCGAACTGTCAGCACGAGAATCGCACGGGAGCGAAGTTTTGCGAGGAATGCGCGACGGCGCTTGCGCGTTCCTGCGCCAACTGCGGGGCCATCCTTGGCGAATCGTCAAAGTTTTGTATCAACTGTGCCCACCCGGTCGCGGCCGCCGCGCAATCGTCCAATCGTTTCGCCTCTCCGGAACTCTATACGCCGAAGCATCTCGCCGGGCGGATCCTGACCTCGAAGGGCGCCCTGGAGGGCGAACGCAAGCAGGTTACCGTCCTGTTTGCGGATCTGAAGGGGTCGATGGAGTTGCTCGCCGACCGCGATCCGGAGGAAGCGCGCCAACTCCTCGACGCTGTCCTCGAGCGGATGATGGAAGCGGTCCATCGCTACGAGGGCACCGTCAACCAGGTCATGGGCGACGGCATCATGGCACTCTTCGGCGCCCCGCTTGCACTCGAGTTCCACGCCGTGCGCGCCTGTTATGCGGCGCTACGGATGCAGGACGGTGTGAACCGGTGGGCGGAGCAGATCCAGCGGGCACAAGGGTTGACGGTGCGTATTCGCGTGGGACTCAACTCCGGGGAGGTGGTGGTGCGCTCGATCGGCAGCGACCTTCACATGGATTACACCGCGGTTGGCCAGACCACGCATCTCGCCGCGCGCATGGAACAGATGGCCACACCTGGCACGACTGTCATCGCGCCCAGCACGCTCCACATGGCCGAGGGGACCATCCGAGTCAATCCCCTCGGACCCCGGCAGGTGAAGGGTCTCGATGCCCCGATCGAGATCTACGAACTGGTGGGCGCCGTGCCCAATCGTTCGATACTCAGCACGGCCGTGTCGCACCGGCTCAGCAAGTTTGTCGGCCGACGCGCGGAACTCGAACGCCTTCGTCAGATGCTCGCCGAGGCGCGTGCCGGCCGTGGCCAGGTTGCTGCGGTGACCGCGGAACCGGGATTGGGCAAGACGCGTCTTGTCTACGAGTTCGTCCACTCACCTGAAATCGAAGGCTGGCGTCTGCTCGAATCGAGTTCGCTGGCTTTTGAAAAGGCAACCTCGTACCTTCCTATCATCGAATTGCTGCGCCGGTATTTCGAGATCGGTGACGCCGACAGTGCCGCCCAAATCACCGCAAAAGTCCTCTCGAAGCTTATTATCATCGACCCCGAACTCCAGAGCGCCGTCCCGCCCATCCTGTCGTTGCTGGACGCCCTGCCTGAAGATGATCCGTTCCGGGGGCTCGATGCGAGAGCGCGCCGCCGCCGCATTCTCGATGCATTGACCCAAGTCATACTCAAGGAGAGCGATCGTGAACCGGTCTTGATCGTCCTCGAGAACCTGCAGTGGGTGGATACCGAGACGCGGGTCTTCCTCGACGGCCTGCTCGAACGCATCCACTCGGCGCGTCTGATGCTCATCCTCGAATATCGGACGGAGTTCGTGCATGACTGGCAACGCTACGTCGGTTTCAATGAATTGCCAATCGCTCCGCTGACGCCTGCGGGCGCAGAAGAGCTGCTCAAGTCGCTGCTCGGCGCCGACCGGTCGCTGGCACCGCTGCGCCAACTCCTGATCGAGCGCGCCCAGGGCAATCCGTTTTTCATCGAGGAACTGGTGCGCACCCTGGCCGAATCAAAGGCACTGGTCGGCGAGCCCGGCGCCTATCGTGCTGCCAGTGGAATGGGCAACCTACAAGTGCCGGCAACGGTGCAGGCTGTGCTGGCAGCGCGCATCGACCGGCTGTCGAATGAAGAGAAATACCTGCTTCAGTCCGCGTCTGTCATCGGCCTCGATGTACCGCACGCGCTGCTGGAAGCCGTGACGGAGCGCCCTGGCGATACGTTGCGCAACGCCATCCGCCACCTTCAAGCTGCTGGGTTTCTCGACGAGGTCGGACTGTTTCCAGACATCGAGTTCAGGTTCAGGAACGCGCTCGCGCGCGACGTCGCCTACGATAGCCTGCTGCGTGAGCAACGCCGCGTTCTGCACGCGCGCATCGTCGAGGCGATCGAGGCGCTGTACAGCGAGCACCTGTCGAGCCACCTCGACCAGCTCGCTTACCACGCTACTCGCGGCGAGGTATGGAACAAGGCGGAGATCTACAACTGTCAAGTCGGTACGCGCGCGGTCGCGCGTGCAGCGAACCAGGAAGCCGTCCGCGCATTCGAGGCGGCCCTTCAGGCGCTCGCGCATCTTCCCCAGACCCCGCAGGCATTCGAGCGGGCGATCGATCTCAGGCTCGATCTGCGGCCGCCGCTGCTCCAGCTCGGGCGTCTCGACGAGGTGCTGAAGGTATCGCGGGAAGCCGAGCGGCTCGCCCGCGATCTCGGCGACGAGCAACGGCTCGCCCGCGTTTACACGTATCTCGTGAACCACCACTATCTGAAGGGCGAGACTGCTCTGGCAATCGAGTACGGCGAGCGCTGCCTCGAAGTGGGCCGCGCCACAAAGGACGTGGCGCTCGAGGCGCTGGCGCGCCAATACATGGGGCAGAGCTATCTCGCGCTCGGAGATTTCCCGCGGGCGGAGCGCATCCTCAAGGAAAACGTCGAATTGCTCGACGCGTCGCGCGCCGGCACGTCCTACGTCGCTTCCTGTGGCTGGCTGGCGATGAGCCTGGCTGAGCGCGGCAACTTCGAGGCTGCATATTCTGCCCTCGAGCGCGCGCGCCTTGCTGCGGAGGCGATGGGCAATGCATACAGCCAGACGATCGCCTGGACGATCACCGGTTTTATTTCGATCAAGCGCGGGTATCTGGCATGGGCGGTCTTGCCGCTGGAACGCAGCTTCGAGGCGTGCCGGCGCCGGAATCTGACCGTGTGGCAGCCGATCCCGTCCTCGCTGCTCGGCATGGCTTTCGTGCGGCTGGGACATGTAGCCGAGGGTCTGCGCCTGCTGGAGGATGCGGTCCGCCTGAGCCGCGAACTCGGTATCCGCGCGCACCTGCCGGCGTGGATGGTGAACCTCGCCGAGGGCTATCTGGCGGACGGCCAGCACACGCGTGCCCAGGCGGCCGCCCAGGAGGCACTCGAACTGGCGCGCAGTGCGGGCGAACGCGCACACCAAGCCGCGGCCCATGCAGTCCTCGGCAACGTGGCGGCGAGCACCAACCCATTGCGTGCCGCCGACGCGTTCGAGCACTATGACGCCGCCATGCGGCTGGCGAAGGAACTGACGATGCGGCCGCTGCTGGCGGAGATCCTGCTCGGTTTGAGCCGGCTCAATGCCGCGCTGGGCGAAGAGGCGAGCGCGAAGAAACACCGCGCTGCTGCGGACGATTTGTTGCGCGATCTTGACATGCGCTCCTGGCAGGATCGGCGCGAGACCGACGTAACAGAGCTTGGCCAACTCTTCATAGTGGCGCGGTCCAACACCGAGCTCTATGACCTGCTGACGGAGGAGCATTCAGGCGCGCAAACGATCAAGGTGATCCTCGACCGTCGCCAAGATGGGCGGCGGCAGCGTCCTGACCCTTCCGCGGCGGAACGCCGCCAGGCCGAACGCCGCCGCTCCGCCATCGACGAGGATCTGCAGAACTGGGGACTCGCGGTCGCTCCCTCGTTGGCCTGAGCGCCGCTGTCTTGCGTGACGGGAAAAATTTCGGAGCTGACCGGTCGTCTCTGGATTGTTCGGTAGAGGTTTCGCGGCGACTCGATCGGATCGGCACCGTGACGCATGCCGGTGCATTGTTTCATGTCCCGAACTGCAGTTCAGCCTTCGGAACGTTTCATTGCGTTTCGCGAATCAATTCCCACTCCCAATAGATGCGATAGCCTTGCGGCTTGCGCTCCACTTAGTTTGGTGGCGGCCCGCACGCTTTCAAGATATATGCTCTCAGTCTCTATCGAAGGCGGACTAGACAGCTCGTTTGCCAGCGCTTCGCGGCAGCGCAGATACGTGCGCAGTACCCCAGCGAGTTCGCCACGCTTCAGGTAACAGCTCATCAGTCGGCGGTACAGCAGCTCGTTCAACGGATCGGACTCCAGTGCGCGGAGGCAGAGATCAATCGCGTCGGCAAACCGATCCTGGTTTTCGAGGTGTATGGACAGCGCCGCGACCAGGCGCTCGAACTTGGTCTTCATCCGCAGACGTGGCGTCAGCATCCACGACTCTTCGGATTCGTGTGAGAGAAAGTGCCCGGCATAGAGGCTGAGCGCTGCGCGCAGGTGTGGCTCCGCGGCATCGCCGCCTGCGGCTTCATGTAGCCGGCGCAGGCCGTCGTTGACGGCGCGCTCGAAGCCCCACACATCCACCCAGCAAACACGCTCGTTCAGCGTGAGCTTGCCGTCATGCTGAAGCACGGCAGCATGAGCCCGCAGCACGTGGCGAAGCCTGTGCAATGTAACGGTCAAATTTCTGATTCCGAGATCGCCTTCGGAGTCCGGCCACAGACTTTCCGAAAGTTGGCTGGACGCGACACCCCGCCCGCCGAAAGCAATCAGCGCCTTCAGCAGAGCGAGTGGTCTTTTTTTTGCCTTGCCATTTGATTTTCCGTTGCCGTTGACCGAAACCGGATGCCCGTCGATTGCGATACTGAATCGTCCTAGCACGTAGATCCGTATCGGCACATCGCTTCCGATCCTGTCGGCGTTTGCCTCCCCAAAGGAGTTTGCGGCACCGAGCCGGGCAAACCTGTCCGTCGACCCTGTAGAGAAGGCTTTCGAATCCATTTCCGATTGCGTCCCGTACATGATTCGCCCTCCAGCAACTCGTTACGGGTTCGCGGAGTCAGCCTGTTGCCTGGCCGGTTGCCAGATTCGATGCCTGGGGCTTGAGGCTATACGTTCCGCTGCACCTGTAAGCGAATTGTGGGAAGAAAAGGGCAACCGGTCTCTATGACGAAGGTAATAGTGACTGGAAGGGGCCGGAGCGCCGGGCGAGACGCTTCAAAACCCAGGACTCAACCTCTCACCTCGAGCCGTAAGTTATGATTTCGGACGTCGACTTCCGGTGGCGGGTATTATTCCGGATCAGTGACTGAACGGCCCGACATCGCCAGGGCGACCCAGATACGACTCCGCGACATCGTCGTGTCCTGGTTCAAGGGCGAAAGTTTGCGTGGGCGTTAACTGGCATGAAACCGCGTTTTCTCGATCTGTTCGTGGTGTTTTTCGGACTCGCAGCGGCGAGCATCGAGGCGTCCGATTTGGCCTCGCCTGCGCCCGCCGACCTGGGTGCGGCCGTGTTCAAGCTGAGAGTCTTGGAAGGAACGGGCAAGGTAAAGAATGGTTCCGCCGTCCTTATTGCCCCTGGGAAGCTGCTAACGACGTGCCATGTGACCCGGGATGCAGAGTCGATTCAGGTGCATCGCGGCCACGCCAGGATGACAGCGAAATCGGCCTTCGTCGACATCGAGCACGATCTGTGCGTGCTTTCTGCCCCTGATCTGCTGGCGTCAGTGCCAGCCGAAATCGCAATGCCGGGCGACCTGAAAGTTGGCGACGAAGTTCTTGCGGTCGGCTATACCAGGGCTGGCACGCTCGCGCTGAGCGCAGGAAGACTCAAGGCGCTGCACCACTATGGCGCCGTTCGCGTCCTTCAGGTCTCGGCACCATTCGATCACGGCCAGAGCGGCGGGGCACTCTTCGACAACACGGGCCGCCTGGTTGGCATCACTGCTTTCAAAACCGTGTCCGGAGGCGATTTCCACTTCGCGTTGGCGTTCGACGGCATTTCCGAAGGGTTGCTCACTCGAGAGGCACCGGCACCGGCTAGCACCAGCCACAAAACGGCGTTCTGGGAGCGCACTCGGCACGCCCAGCCACTTTTCCTGCGCGCAGCATCCCTCGAGGCAGACCGGGATTGGAAAGCATTGCTGAACGTCGCCCAGGAATGGACCGCGTCTGACAGCACGAACTCGGCGTCATGGCTTGCGCTGTGGCGCGCGCTTTCGTCGCTGAAGCGCGAGCAAGATGCAGACTTTGCGCTTGTGCGCGCAGCGGCGCTAAGTCAGCACTGACCGGCACGACGCCCCGGCAAATCCTGACCGTTCAGCCTGCCTTGCCGGGCGTGAAACCGCCTCCCCACGCACGGAACTGGCACGCCAGGTTCCGCCGGCAAAACACCCAGGGGCAAGGCAGGCGACGATCATCTGCTGCGCTCAGCGACGGCCAAACTCAACGTCTTTCAGCGTTCTCGTTCCTCCCCTGATAATCAGGGGATCAGTGCTCGCGGCCCCGACGATCGTTCCGGGCTTGTTCGCCAGTTTTCCGTCCCAGTCGCGCATCAACTCCTTGTAGTTGCCCTCCTCCGAACGCGTCCCCACCGCACCTGCGGAAGGCCCGCCATGGTTCTTGTAGGTCCGCATCAGGTCCGCGTTCATGTCTTCAGTGCTGCGCGTGGCCACGTCGGCAATTGCGAGGCCGGTCAGCGTGATTCCGAACGCTGCAAGGATCGAACCGGTCAGTAACTTGCTGTTGTGCTGTTTCATGTTTAGCTCCTCAGTGTCAGTGAGTCGGATGAATGAGGGACCTTCGGCCCCTCCGGTGCTCGTCCCCACATCATCAGGTCGGCCCATCCGGCAAACACCGCGGCGCATGTTCAATCGCCGCCGCAGGTTACGATCCCGTACTTGCCTCCTGATATCCCTGTGAGGCTTCCACGACCGCAAATTAGTCCACCGGGAGATACAGATCGCTTACAGAGCCGGTTCTTTTTGCGCGAAGCGCATTGCGGCCGTGACCCCCGTTGGGAGTCGCCCACTCTGCTGGGCAAGCCGGATGTTCGAAATCAGGATAGAGGCCAGGCCGGCAACGCGGCAAGAACGCCTGGTTGTAAACGTAACCGCGTGAATGAATCACACGACAATTGATGCATTGCGCACGGGACCGGAACGCCGAACTTCAATATCCTGACTTTCATCTCATCGGGAAGGGTTGCAGACACAGGGATCGGACGCTCTCGACCCAACCTCTCGATACAGTGAGTGGAGGGTTCAACAATGCATGCAATCGTTAACCTCGTTCTTGTCACATCAATCTGGGCAACGCTCGGGCATTCCGGGTTGCCGTCTCCAAAGAACCAAGCCGAGCTCACAATGATTCGCGACACAATCGCCGTGAACGCGACATGCGTGGAAATAAAGTGCCATGGGGATTTCCCGTTGTCGTCCAATCGTAAGTATGCGCAAGCGCACGAAGCGCACCATTGGTCTTGAGTAATCGGTTCTGTCATTCCAGCTTGAGACGCGTGATCCGGAACCGCACATCGGCAGCCCGTGACACACCAAACCGATTGGATTACTCTAATGTCATGCTCACGACGGCTGTGACGCTCGGAGTGGGCTTCAGGCATTTGGTCCGCGGGGCTCTAAGGCTCCGTAAAGAGCGAGCGCGATCCGAATGTCCAAGTAGCGGAGGCGAAATGATATCGAGAGCCCTGTTCTTGCTGCTCGCGGCGGGCATGCTGTCCGGTTGTGCGACGCAGAAGATGAGTGGTGATCAGTTGGCACGCGTCGCCAAGGACTGGTCGCTGAGCATCCGGGCGAGCCAGATTATCCCGGTCTACCCGCTCACCGAGGACCTGCAGCCCGGGGACGTCTTCCTCGTGCAAACCCCGGTCGAGGAACAGGTGAAGGTGTATCTCGCGAAGGGCTTCCTGCCGCTCGAGAATCTGGTCACGCGGCTTTCCCCGGCCGGCTACGCCCGGTTTTATCGCGGCTGGCCGTACGTAGCGGATGGAGACAAGGCCCCACCCCGCCCCTGGCAGTTTCCCAAGGACGACTCGCCGGATTCGGATTTCTCCCGTGCGCCACTCGCGGCATTCCCGACGTATAACTTCTCGGTCAGCCGGAGCGGAGGCCTGAACGTGGCGATCCCCGTCCAGAGTGTCCCGGTCGGATTGAATCTACTCGACAGCGCCTCGGCCAACGGCACGATTACCCTGAAGGATGCCTTTACCTACGCGCTCCCTGCACGCACGATGTACGACGCCATTCATCAGTGGTGTCGCGACAACGCGGACTACCTAAGGCAATACGAGCCCACCGAATCCACGGCAGACGGGAAGCAGGCAGCGAACAAGTTCTATCTGAGAGTGATCAACCGGGTGTATCTGGTCAAGACCGTTGACGTATCCCTGTTCAGCAACCGGGGCTTCGGGCTCGGCGGCTCTGCGGGCGTGCCGCAACCCGTCCAACTTTTGAATATCGCGAACGCGACCGAGGCCGCAAAGCAATTTGCCGCCGTGAACGACATTCTCTCCAACGCGACCTCGCCCGCATCAAAGGACGCAGGTGCACCGGTAAGTGCAAGCAACGAGGCGGCACTCCAGCCGCTTGCTGTCGGCGGAACGGTCAAGTTGGCGATGGCGACCAGCCGCTCTGTGTCGCTTGTCGAGACGTTTCGCCGTCCTTTGGTCATCGGCTATCTGGCCTCCGATTACGCAATCGAGGCGCGCGGCAAGTGTGCGGCGCCGATTCCAACCTTCAGCATGCTCGAAGGCCATGGTGCGACGGCCGGAAAGACAATTGAATACCTGGGATGCGATGAGAACTGCGCACGGATACGACCGTGGGTCAAGCAGGGGACGAATCAGCAAAAGCTGGAAACCTGGTTGGAAAAGAAAGGCGGTGCAATTGCCATCGCCGACTTGTTGACCGGTGACTATGCGGGACTCCGCCAGCGCGTGGTCGCGGAACTGATCGAACCTTCACAATAGAGGAGCAGTCCCATGGCACTTCAACCGCCTTCCCCGCAGTCAAAGGTCCCGCGAACCGATGTGTCCAATGTAGTGGATGCGATGCTGCTCGACAGCCGGGTCAAGTGGATTGGAATTGTTTATGAAGCAACAGTCGGTGGCGTCGATACTTTTACCGTCAACCCCTACATCGTCGATCCAACCTAAGAGCCGATAGTCTGAGGCGATTGGTCGACGTAGGAATGAGGTGAAGTAAGTCAGACCCCCGATCTGTAATCGACACGTAAGTTCGGTACTGTTAGTCTGATCGGCGCGGTTGTTTTGGTAGTGGCTTCAGGTTGCCGGCCAGCTCATATTGCTGGGCAGCGCAAGAAGGCAGTTTCAGCAATCGTGGAGGACTGCAGTGAGACGACGCGATTTTCTCGCGATGGGTGTCACAATGACAGGCGCATTCGCAGCCCGCGCCGTACTTGCGCAGGACGACAGTTCGAGGGTGCGGGCGGCCGTCGTGATCGGAGTCGATAGGGCCGGGCATTTACCCAAACTTAACGGCGCCACATCCGGCGCGCGCATGATCGCGGGTTGGCTTCAATCTGAGGGCTTTGAGGTCAAACTGTTTGTCGATACGGTCAACCCGGTCAAGGCAGAAGATATATTCGACGCCATCGCTGCTCTGGTGGACCGTGGCACGCTTGATCAGTTGGTTGTCTATTTCTCCGGGCACGGTTTCATCAGCGGCTATTCCGAGTATTGGATGCTTTCGAAGGCTCCCGGCAACCCCAATGAGGCGGTTAGCTTTCGAGAGAGCGTTGAGCTCGCGAAGGAGTCTGCCATCCCGAACGTTGTCTTTATCTCCGATGCATGCCGTTCCAGATCGGACTCTCTCGGCACCGAGCGCGTACGGGGAAGCCTGATCTTTCCGAACAGGGGCGTAAGTACTAGTGTGCGCGCCGATGTTGACTTATTCCTCGCCACACTGGTCGGCGAGCCCTCATTCGAACTGCCGGTAGCGGACAGCGTAGCCAAATTTGAGGGCATCTACACTGCCTCATTTCTTAACGCGTTCCAGCACCCAGACAATACCATGGTGCGGACGTTGAACGACATCCAGGTCGTACCAAACAACAAGCTGAAGGCGTACCTCGTGCGCGAGGTGCGGGCGAGGGCCGAAGCCAAGTCAATCAGGTTGAGCCAATTACCCGACACGCAAGTGGTATCCGGTGAGGACACCTATATCGCCAGGGTTGCGGGTTCGGTGCGGCCACCGCCCGCCGGGTCATTGGTAGACCCGACCATTCAAGATCTCGCGCGTGCCGAGCTTTCCCGTGTCGGCGTACGCAGTCTCGACGTCCTAGACCCAGGGTCGTCGGCGCAGGCCATTGCCAGCCTCGCAACCGAAACGGGTTTCGCCAGTGCGCGAGACGCGATCCTGGATGCGACGACGCGGGGGCCCGGCAGATTCGAGACGCAGACCGGCTTTGTCGTGTCCGGCGCACGTCTGGAACTCGCCGTGGGTAATTCAGGGATGCGAGCGGAACTCCTGACTCCCGGCGGTGGGTCTGGACAGACGGCGCTCGTGCGAGTCGACACCCGGGGGACGCGTGCTGGGAGCGTTGCTCTTCGCTTCACCGGCGGGTCCGGCACCGTCATCGCTGCGCTCGACGGATATATCGGTAATGTCGTCGTCGACGCTGAGGGGGTTAACAACGTCAGTTACGTTCCCTCCCAGAACAACTGGCGATTTTCCGAATATGACTACCAACGCAAACACCTCGAGAACCTGCACGCCGTCATCGCCACCGCCGCGAGGTTCGGCGTCTTTCGCATCGAGGGAGAAAGAGAAACCAGGGCCAAAGCGGCAGCACAACTGGCGGACAGGATTCGGATAATGAAGGGTATCGATCCGACTCTTGGCCTTTATGCCGCTTACGCGTATGCCGACGCTGGGCTCATTAACCACGTTCGTTCGGTTCGAGATTACATGCGCAGTGACTTGTCCTGCGGACCTCTTTGACGTCGCCATGCTGTCCGGCAGTCTTTCGGGACGGGGTCCGGATTAGAGCGATCGCACTGTGCCGTTCTGTCCCATGTTGTCGCAGGGTTGGGGGCTGCTTCGTTTAAAGGATGTACGCCTGCCGCCCGCCGTGGACACCGCGCGCGATCACCTGCGCGGCGCGCTGTGGACGACCTTCGATGCGGAGGGCATGGAAGTGTTGATCAGCGCCCTACAGGACGGCCGCTTGCGATAAGCGCGATCCCGAATGAAGACCTGACGCTCGGGGCTGGTCTCGGTCTCGAGCAATCTCAGAGTCACCAAAACCATACAACGCCTGGTGAAAATATGATTGATCGGCGGCAACTGTTGAAATTCGCAACCGCATGTGCCGTGTCAGGCATGGTTCGGATGGGCTCCGCCGCCGCGGCCGCGACCAAAGCGTCAAAACTTCTTCTGGTGCACGGACGGGGCCAAGAGGGTCAGGATCCTGCTCTTCTGAAGTCCGAATGGATCGACGCACTGAACCGCGGCGCAGGCAAACTGGACCTGGCGCTCCCCGATGGCATCGAAGTGGCCTTTCCCTACTATGGCGACACGCTCGACAACTTCGCCCGGCAACTCGACATCCCGTTGACGTCGGACATTCAGACGAGAGGCGGCCTTGGTGACGACGAGTTCCTGGCCTTCCAAGCCAATTTCGCCGACGCCGTTCGTCAAAGCGCCGGGATCACCGATGACCAGGTCGATGCCGAATACGGACCGAATCCAAAGCCGAAAGGACCTCTGAACTGGGAATGGGTGCAAGCGATTTTGAGTGCGATCGACAAGCACGGCGGCGGCATGGGCCAGAAAACGCTCGAAATTTTCACACGCGACGTCTTCCTCTACACCACCCGCGCCGGCGTGCGCGACGAGATCGACCGAATCGTCGCCAGTCAAATGACCGAGGAACCTACCGTTGTTGTCGGCCATTCACTGGGAACGGTCGTGTCCTATAGCATCCTGAGGTCCGACCGCCGACGGCTCCGCGTTCCGCTTTACGTAACGGTCGGCTCGCCGCTGGGGGTCCGTTCGGTGCGTGACCAATTCCGGCCGCTGCGGTTTCCGCCGCCAGTCGAGGCTTGGTACAACGCGTTCGACGACCGGGACGTCGTTGCGCTCTATCCGTTGGACGCGGCGAACTTCCCGGTTCAACCGAGCATCGAGAATCATGGCGCAGTCAAGAATCACACGGCCAATCGCCACGGCATCGTAGGCTATCTCGACGACCCCGCAGTTGCTAAGCGGATCCTGGGCGCATTGGCCTCTTAGTTTTGCTGCGTTCTTTCGGGGTCCAAGGTAAAGCGTGGGTCGACCACGATCCAACCCTTATCATTGCCACGCTGATCTTGGTGTAGTTGTTAGTTGTAGTCAGAAGCATTGCACACGAGACACGAGACACGAGACACGGGACCGGAACGCCGAACTTCAATATCCTGACTTTCATCTCATCGGGAAGGGTTGCAGATACAGGGATCGGACGCTCTCGACCCAACCTCTCGATACAGTGAGTGGAGGGTTCAACAATGCATGCAATCGTTAACCTTGTTCTTGCCACCTCAGTCTGGGCATTGGTCGGGCATGCCGAGTTGGTGCCGGCCATCAATGAAGCCGGGTCCACGCCGATCCGCGACGCGATCACGGTGAATGAGATCTGCACCAAAATAAAGTGCCAAGGGGATTTCCCCGTTTCGTCCACCCGCCAATTCGCAGAGGCGGAACAGAACAGGCGCTATGGGGAGCATCAGAGAATTTAGGGGTGGACTTTCGTCGTGATGCACCAATCAATTCGCGTGCACGAAACAAGACCCTGAGGTGCATGCGATATTGACCGACCGTGATACGCAGAATAAGTGCGCTCAAACTCGGTTGAAATGCAAAAGCCTGTAAGGTCCTCGTACTACCAAACCTATTGACAGGCTCACTCGCAAATCGGATCGAGCATAGCCGGATTAGTCTCGGGAGGGCTCGTGGCAAGGCTAAACGCCTCTACCACTGAGGCATGAGCGTCCAACAGACCGAAGCCATACCACCGACTGTGTCTCGTCGATAAATCGAAATGCCCTTCCGGATCGGATTGATCACAGGCAGCCCAGTTGGCCGTTTTCCTCAAAATGTTTCCAATTTCGTACCATGACAAGTCAGGGTTTGCGGACAGCATGAGCGCAGCCGCACCGCTGACGGTGGGCGCGGAAAAAGAAGTTCCGGTTTGGTAGCAAAAATCACTTCCACACCACGCGCTGCAATCACCGACACAGCTTTCCCGCAGTGTTGGCACCTTATATCCAATGGCACAAAGGTCAATGCCGTCGCCGAAGTTCGAAGCAATGGCGTCGCGCTGTGCGTCCGTTGGCAATTCTTCCGCTCGATAAAATCGAGCTTTATTACCTTCGATCTTACAGTTGGACACTGCCAAGGTAGACCGGCTCGCGGCATAGGGTTGACGACCCTCAATATCTGAATTTTGGTTCCCGGCCGAGTAGACAAGAACCGTTCCTCTTCCGGATCGCCCCGACGTTACGAGTTTATTAAAGGCACAGCGGGTCCAGGTCGGCATCGCGAGCGGCGTACCGGAGCTCCAGCCAGGGGGAGTACTCATTCCGTGGGATGCGTTTATGATGTCGGGAGAATGCTTGATCGGCCGCCAGTCGCACGAAGAAGGAGGGGGATCCGCCGCGTTGCAAGGGAACCCGGCCATCCAAATAAGCGCATCCGCGTATTGGACCGTCGATGTATCCGCCGGTCGCTCGATGAATAGATAGTGAACGCCAGGGGCGATCCCGGCAACTTGCTTATGGTTGTTGGTGCACGCCCCAGCAACGCCCGAGACTGCTGCCCCGTGAGAGCTTACCGGTGGGGGGGGTGTACATTCGCCTCCCGTGTTCGTGTCGAAACAGTCAGCAATCTGCGGAGTCCCGTCTGCGGCTGAACATTGCATGTCCTGGAAATTACCTCGCAGACGACTGTCGAAGAGCGCGACGTGAACTGACGCGTTACCGAGACTTGGATACGGATCCGCGCTCGCATCAGTGAGTTTGTTCCATGCTCCACGGATCCTTTGAATTCCGTGATTTCCTCCTCCCGGCAGGAAGGCTCCAGCCTGGCGATTTAAATATCGTGGGTCATCCGGCCAACTGGAGGGAACATCGTGGTCAATCACTTCGTAGATCAGATCGGGTTCCGCAACGTCGAGTACCCCGTTCTCGGCCAGGCACATTAGCTGGGCAATGTGCTTGGCGTGGTTGCTATCGGAAAATTCAACGAGCCAGAGCCTGGAGTCTTTTTGAAAGCTGCGGAGCTTCACGGCCTTGAGTTCGGACAGCCAACTCGCCGCCTCGTGATAACGGTCCTTCGAGAAGTGAATCACAAAACGGTTATCGATTGCGCGAAAGGATCCTTCGCCGAAGTTGATGGCCGTAGCAAATCGGGCAGGACGATCCAGATTGTCCCGGACTTGTTTTATGATTTTGTCTCTATTCTCTGGTGATTGTTTGCCTATATCAAACAGCAAGGTTCGGATTTTGTCGCTGACGGTCGACTGATCTGTGTTCGGACGATCGACGATTTCGATATCGACGTTGATGGCGATCTTGCTGCCTATCCGCTCTGCATCATCTGGATCAATCGCGCCACTTTCAAAGTAGACTGCGAGTATGTTCTCGCTCAAGTGAAACGGGAGCAAAGCAGGGCCAATTGCAAAGAAGTCCGAGCCCGTCGGGCCAAGATGAACGACGAAAGTCCGCGGCGCGGCCGTAACGTTGATGTATCTACTGGGCGCCGCGAACCGCGGATCCGAGGACGTTACGGAAAGCAAGTATTGACCCTCCGGTACCGCGACATTTGGTTGGTACAGAGAAGAGGTAGATTTTTGCTTTAATAAGTACTCTTTATCACGAGACTTTAGTATCACCTCAATGTCTGAGGCCTCCTCTATGTCTAGCGTGGAGGCAATGATTACTCCCACCGGCGCAGTCTGTTTCAGGTAAGTCTTTTGGTCGTAATCAGATAGGGATCTATCCCAATGGAGGGTCGAATTGGATTTGTACCTCTCAGAACAGGCAAAGGCAAGGTCGGCTCGCGCCGGAATGCTTCCGCAGATCAGGACGAAGGCGAGGATTGTCGTGGCAATTGATAAGACTACGCGGATCAAAAAACGAAGTGAGGTAATCATAAGATCCTCGCTTTATTATCATCTTCGCTAGGGGTGAAATGTGCGCTGAACCGGACCTCGTGTCCCGCCCAGCGCACGCCGTCGCTACTCAGCGTTCTTTCAAGGGCAGGTCTTTCGGCAATAGGTTACTCCATCAATCGAGCACGCCACTTTCGGTGCAGTGCAAGCTTCATCTGGATCTTCATTCAATTGCTGGATGATTCTCCATTTCACGTCTTGCAACTCTTCAACTTGAAGCTTCCTCCCCTGATGGTTGTAGATGATCGCGTAGGAAGCATTCTTATGGAGCCGCTCGTAAGTCAGGTAAGGCGGATCCTGCGGTTCGGCAATCGCAGAAAGGCTGGCCATGCAACAAACGCATATTCCTGCGAGGGTTCCGAAGTAACGTGCGCCGACAGTAATTACGTGGTGATTCATGTGTTTCTCCTTTTCGTGGATTTATCAAAAAAAGACAAAAGCGGATACCTGTTATCCACTCTTGCACCTCAATTTGGCTCGTACGATCTTTTCGAGCCATCTTCCAAAACATGTGCCAGCCAACTTTCGGATATTTTAAGCACGACACTTATCGCGTACGACTCCGAAGTTCGTACATTCAAAGTCTCAAAAGTTAAGCGCTATTCGAAATAACAATACTCGCTCGAAGGCGAATCGGGGAATTGATGAATCTATCGCCTGGTATTCGAATTGCTGGTTGAAAAGATTGCGGGCCTCAATACTGATCAAGCCTGACCGGCGGGGCAGATAGTAATAAGCTCCGAGATCGGCTATCCATGTGCTTTCGCTGCCTTCGAAGAAATCGCCGAAGGCATTGATGAAACGACCTTCTTGATTGAGATAATTGGCTGTAACACTAGCCGATAGTCCGCTCCCGCTGAAAAATCGAACTGACAGCGGGACTTGAACAGTTTTCAGACGCGTGAAGGCCTCTGACCCCGGGTTTTCTTCGGGCCTCTCGTAGATTTCTTGGCTCACACCGGCCGTCAATGAAAGCCACTTTTCCGGCAACCAGTTTATGTAGCTCTTGGCAAGTCGTTCGTACCATTGGAAATATTCAACCGAGAAGTCCTCATTTGTCAGAGGTATCGACAGCCGCCGCTTCCCGATCTCCAAACCAAAATACAAGCTTTCATTGATCCTTTGATCCAATGCACCCCCGACGAAATGGGAGTCCGTTCCGTTGTTGTCGTCAAAGAACTGAGCAAAGCCCGCCATCTGTGTAGGTTCGAGTCCTGCGTCAGAATTTATTCGCCGCTTTAGGACCCGGAATGCAGCAGCTCGGAGAGTCGTGCCAGCTTGAGGACGCCATACCACCCCAAACTTTGGATTGAGCTGCGACTGGTCGCCAGCGTCTCGCGAGGAAAGGTCGTCATATGACAGTCCTGGCTGAAGGACTAAATGGCTGTCGAACAGCGAGACGTACCCGTAAGCATAAACGTTTGTGTGCGATGGTTCGGAGAGCAGTATGTCCCCAAATACGTTTTCTTCGGCATCCGCTTCGAAGTAGGACACTCCAGAAACTACACTCCACGATCCAGGCTGAACCCAATTCTGAACCTCGAGTTTTGAGCTCTGGTTTCTCACGACAATTCCTTCACCTGCGGAGGAAAGAACTGACGACCTGCGGTCTTGCATCGACGCGGAGACCAGAAAGTCAGAGTCGGCGGAAAGCTGATGTCGCAACCCGACGCGGAAGGTATCGTTCAGCGTGACCCTGCGTCCCTTGCTAAAGAAATTCGGGTCGAACCGAACCGTTAAATCCCCTGATTCTTGCTCCGTCGAAGCAATTTCAAACTGGAAGCTTGTGCTTTCGTCAGCCTGAAACTGGGCGAAACCATCATAGGCGCGCTGGCCGAGATCGTTGTTAGCGCGAAACCCGTCCGTATTTGAACGATATTGGCTTAGGCTAAATGAAGCGGTCTCGACAAGGCCATTAATGATCACTTGGTCGCCGTAGGTGTGCTCGCCGCCAGTCAATCCGAAGAGCTGTAGGTTAAGTTGGTTTCTAGTGAACAATGGATTGAACTCATAAAATCCGGCCGTCATGGGGCCGTAACTGGACCGGCCGAAAAAAACATCGTTTGCAAGTTGTGTCTGCAGAGGGGGGCTTCCTATGGGCTGACGAAGCTGTGCCTGCAAAAGCTCGCTTGCCCTGACGATATCGTGGCGCGGAAGTGTGCTGTAAGCATCAGCCAAGAAGCGGTGTGCCGAATAGTTTCCAGGATCCACAACTAAGGATCTCGTTGCCTCAACACGGGCAACTTCAGGGAATCCTAAAGTGTTATAGACCCTTGCGAGGCTTGCACTTCGGGCCGCTGAGTCTTGGTCCAGAAGAAGACGTGATCGGTATACGGCGCGGTTGCCGTTGAGATCCATGGATTTCTGCAAATCGGTTAGTGCCTCCCCCGGTTCGTTCGTTACCTGTTTCTTTATAGCATCGTAGAACCAAGGCGTCGGATCGTTCGGGTCGAGTTTCTTGGCGAGGTCGAACTGGCCGGCCGCAAGTTGGTCGCGCTCCTTGCTGTTCTCTTCGTAGTAGGCCTTCCCGACGTAGCTACGAAGCAGAGAATTGGTCGGGTCGAGTGCAACGGCGATTTCGAGTTGTTCGCGACCGTCCGCGAGTTTGCCGTCGCGAATAATCGCCAGACCCAGCCCCAGTCGGGGAAGGGGATCGGAGGAGTCGCGTTCGATCGCTGTGAGGAAGTCGGTGCGTGCATCTTTGGTCTTGATCTGTGCCAGGCGTACGAATCCCAGCACCGTGTGCGCGCGACTTTCTGATGGGTTGGCGTCCACTGCCGCGCGTGCCGCCACTTCCGCTTCCTTGATACGCCCAAGGGACATCAAAAGTTCGGCAACCCGCGCATTGGTAACGGAGCTGTTCGGTTCGAGGGCCTGGGCTGTACGGGCGCTTGCCAACGAATCTTCCAGCTTGAACGATGCCTGCTGGGCGTAGGAAAGTGCTAACCAGGCACGGGAGGAATTTGGCGAAGCGCTGGTTGCCGCTGTCGCCGCTTCGATTGCAACGGCCTTATCATTCCTGGCGATGCTGATGATGGCGCGCAATGCGTTGGCATCCCCGCTCCCAGGATCGAGTGCCACCGCCTCGTCCACTTCGCGCTGCGCTTCGTCGACCCGTCCCAGGCGCAGGAGTACTTCCGCGCGCTGCGTCAGGCAGGTCTGATCGAGAGGCTTGGGCAAAGTGCGGCATTGCTCAGCTGGCGGCAGGTCGGTCTCCGCCATTGCATCGCTCAGCGGCGGGTAGTACAGCACCCATTGCACTGCGTCCGTCGGCTTGACCAGGAGTTTAACTGTCGGGGGTTCGCTACCGCCGATCGTAAGGACCTGACCGCTGGAGATCGATTGAGCCGGGAATATATTGGCGCCGGCACCCGCTGCCAGGACCTTGCCCTCGAATACCGAAAGCTCGGTGCTCTCGCAGCGCATCGCCACCAGGAATTCGGTGCCCTCGACCGCGGCGTTCAAGTGCGGTGTGTTGACTCTGAACTTGCGTGGAAACCGGGTGATGAAGTAGCCGGCGCCGCACGAGTATGCACCGGCAACTGCTGGCAGCACATCCTCCTGGGTGAACTCGACCAGAGTTTCTTCCGCGGTCTGGCTGACCGAAATATTGGTGTGCTGGTCCACCCGGACCAGGGTTTCCGGCTGGATGAACAGGGCCGCGCGGCTGAGCGCGCCGGTGCGCAACCGGTCCCCCTCGCACAGCGGGGTGTCGAGGCGGGTGACTTTGGTCCAGTCGTTCTGGCGGGCGCGGAGTACTTCAATCGAACCCTGGATCGAGACGACGCGGGCAACAGGAGTCCGACAGGCGGTTGGATCGTCTGCGGCGTGAGCGGGTATCCCGCTTGTCGTTATTAAACAAAACAGCAGCAGGGGGGGCAAAAACCCCCGGGAACTCCCCTGCAGCGCGATCCAACGGAACCTTTGCATCTTCTACCCCCCTCCAGGGCCAAAAGACTTCAGGTACGACGATCGACTGCGATTTGAACATAGACCTTTCTTTGGGCGCAGCGCAATATGACTTTGGACTTGGTACTCACGAGCAGGACAATCGGGAGCACTGCCCGGGCAGCAGATCGGGGGAATCAGTCCACCTTCAGGGCACCATCGCGAAGCATCGCTCCGGATTCCAGTACCCGAACGTAGAACGCGGCTGTGTTGTCGGAACAATTCTGGATTCTATTTAGCCGCATAGATTCCGCCCCCATCAAGGGACGTACCGCTGCCTACTTGGACTACATTCACACGGACACTATATGCAGCGCGGACAGGGATGCAGGCTACGCCGCGCGTCACGTCTGTAGGGGCGATCTTCCTATCGAACCAAGCCGGCGTCAGCCATAATGAGAGTGAGAGAGCAGAACCGGGTGAATATCGATCCAATTTTAGCTTGTCCAATGCTCTCCATTGCGCGCGCGACTTCGGATTAAGTACCAGAAAGTGTGCCTGTCCGTACACTTGCTATACACGTTCAGCACATCGTCGCGCAGGGATCCGCCACTCGGCATGAACACTTCGATTGTCAAGGCAGCCGTGTGAATGGATCACGTGGCGGAACGGAACAGCATGGACTTCATGGGCGAATCGTCGTCGCCGAAAGCAAGCGCGAGGACTCAAGCTTTTTCCGATCTGGGACCCTAGTGGCACAAGCTACAATGAAGGAGTCGACTTCTCGATCCAATACGCATCGGTCACGTCTTGACATGAACGATTGAATCTAAGCGACTCATGGATTCAGACTTTAGACAATAAGCCAAGCCGCTTGCGCTTAATCACCTAAGACGGCACCTGACCTGCGAGGACTGTCGGCGTCACTGATGATGAATGAAGACGGGAGCGGCATTTCAGTGGGGAGCGGTCGACTAAGCTACTCCGGACCCATGAGCCACACCTCGAACAGAGAATTGTCCTCCGTCTCCGACAGGACTCCGTCAGCTACACAATTCCGATGGTTGACCTCTTCTCGTCTGACCCCTTCGCGGCCTGCTGCCTCATAGTCGAACCCCCTTAACTCCAAAAATAATCAGGCAGAAATCGGCATGCGTGCTCAAATTCACATCTCGATGCAGACGTGCGTGACGTTTGGAAAATTCACATGTGCACATAGCGTTCCGTAGTTTTTGATTGGCGTGGGCCCACACGGCGTGGCTCCATAATGTGCATTGTTGGGACATTTCTTTTGACCGCAACCGACGGAGGCCGTTGCTTCGACGCGCATGGCTAGATCGTTCAAGGAGTTCGAATTTAGTGTCATCCAGTAGGCGAGCGTGACCCTGTCGTAAATGTTCGCCTGCGGTGCACATATGATGACCAATTTCTCTCTCTTGTCTTTTTCCTTGTCTTTTTGAATTTTTTCAACCTTAAAACATTCTGAACCTTCAAGCGTGGGATACGACAGCGGATACAGCTTGACGAGTTTCTGCAGGTTTTCCTCAAGTTTTGCAATCATTGAGTCGGACCTGAATCGGAATTCAAGAAGTTCATCTTGTGCAAACGCTTCCACGCTGACTGTAGCTGCAATAGCGCTCAACAAGATACACAATTGCAATACTGCAAAACTTCTTACTGTTGTCATGGTGTCCACCATTAATTAAGTTGTGAGGGTGAGCATTACTCTTATCTCCTTGCGTGCACTTCTTACTTCTATTGGCAGTCTTTCTCCAACTAAAACGTTAGGCTAATGCGGGCAAAAACCACTTGTTCTGGAGGTACAGCAAGCGCGGCGGAGTTGGAATCAATGATACGGATGGGCTCATCGAACACGTTCCGAATCCCGACTGAAATACGTCCGTGGCGATTTGGCAGGCGGTACGCGAGTTCAACATCGCCAAACCAGCCACTGTTTTCAGCGTCAAACCGCCCGAAACCAGGAAAGACCTGAAGCAATCCGGTTCGATGTATATAGGTTGCGCCAAAGCGAAACGAAAGACCATTGTTTGGGAACACCGTGACTGCAAGAGGTACGGTGCGAGTGTACAGATTCACCACACCGTCCAGAGTTGAATCCTCGGGTTGCTCAATCTCGTCGTAGGAGTACTCGGCCGAAAGCGCCAAGGACCAACCGCGAAATGGTCCAGTGCGGCGAACCGTGGGAATAACATGGTATAAATACGCACGAGCCAATTTGTCCGTAATCGTAAAGAATGAGACGCCCGGGAGCAGAAACAATGGCGCTTCAGTCTCGCGGTCAATATATTCAGCACCCACGTACGTTCGTTGACCGAGTCGTTGATCCACACCAGCACCTCGTTGCAGGGTCGTGCTTCCAATCGGGTCATCCCAGAACTGATTGAATCCCGCTACCTGCGTCGGTTCCAGCGTTTCATTGGAGATGGTTTGCCTACGAGTTGTCTGCAAAACGGCAATACGAACTGTAGTGCCTGGCAATGGCGAAATGAAAGCGCCCAGCTTGGGGTTTGTTGTGGTCAGCCGTTCGCCCAATGTCTTTACGGTTATCCAGTTCAAACCAAGATGTAAATCTACCAATCCGCGTTGGTCAGAGAGCCGTCCGTATGTGTACGCAAATGCGGATGAGGAATCGGTGGGCAGAAACGTTACGCCAACTGTCTCAATCGTGGCGTCAAGATAGCCGCCTCCCGACACCAGTCCAAAATTCTTGCTCGAATAGCTATACTGAGCCTCCTCGGCCGAGGCGTCGCCAGTGGTCTGCCCAACCCCAAAAATATCCGTTACCTTTGTATCGAATGACTGTGTTGCGGCGTTGATGAAGAACAGACTGTTTGGTTCCAATTCGTAGCGTGCCCCAACTCTCGCAGTAGTTGCATGATCTTCGGTCCGAAACACGCTCCTAGAAGCTGGATCGAAATCGGAGGAGACCACTCCGCGCTCGACTTTTGTGTCAACGAATTCAGACTGAAGATATAGACGGTCGCTGGCACGAACTTGAGCAAAAAAGTTGCCACCGTATTGCGTTAGGTCTCGATCCGTGTCGAATCCATCGGTCCGAAATTCGCCGTAGCCGGCACTGAAGGCAACGTTCTTTCCCATGCCGGCCACAATTGCTTGGGCCGACACTGTGTCAAGGCTGGCCGCGAGAGCATCGGCGAACAGAGACAAGCCCGGTCGTTCAAAAAGAGGTTCGTAGCTGTTGTACGACGCGCGTTGCGGTGTGACTGATCGTGCAATGGCAGCCCTCGGCAATGTGTTTGTAGAGGGAGTCTCTACACCCCGAAAAGGAGAAACGGGAACGATTCCTATGGGTGCGCGGAGCAACGCTTGCAGGTGTTCGCTTTCGCGCGAGAATTCTCGTCTTGGAGAATTCTCGTACGTTTCTGCCAAAAATCTGTGCGATGCATAGCTGTCAGGATCCTCGTTGAGTGAGCGGAGTGCTTCTGCAATTGCGAGCTGGTAAAATCCCGCATCGTCATAAATTTGGGCTAGGCTGGATGACCGTGATGCCCGGTCCTGATCCAGCAGCAGTTGCGACCGATAGACTGCCCTATTCTCAGTAAGCTCAACGGATTCATGAAGACTCAACAGCGCGTCGACCGATCGATTCTGCGACTGCGCGAGAATCGCGTCGTAGAACCACGGTGTCGGATCATTCGGATCGAGCTCCTTGGCTAGCCCGAACTGGGCGGCGGCGAGTTGATCGCGCTCTTTGGTGTTCTCCTCGTAATACGCCTTGCCGACGTAACTTCTGAGCAGCGAGTTGGTCGGGTCGAGAGCGACTGCGATCTCGAGTTGTTCTCGGCCGTCCGCGAGTTTGCCGTCGCGGATGATCGCCAGACCCAGACCCAGTCGCGGCAAGCGGGTCGGATGAATCGCGCTCGATCGCGGCTTCGAAGTCAGCGCGGGCCGCTTTGGTTTTGATCTGCGCCAGGTGCACGAACCCCAGCACCGTGTGGGCGCGGCTCTCGGCGGGATTCGCGTCCACTGCTGCGCGCGCCGCCACTTCCGCTTCCTTGATACGACCAAGAGACATCAAGAGTTCGGCGACACGCGCATTGGTGACCGAGCTGTTCGGTTCGAGAGCCTGGGCTTTTCGGGCGCTCGCAACGAATCATCCAGCTTGAACGATGCCTGCTGAGCGTAGGAAAGCGCGAGCCAGGCACGGGAGGAATTCGGCGAAGCGGTGGTTGCCGCCGTCGCCGCTTCGATTGCACCGGCCTTGTCATTCCTGGCGATGCTGATGATGGCGCGCAGCGCATTGGCGTCGCCTCGTCCGGAGTCGAGCGCTGCCGCTTCGTCCACTTCGCGCTGCGCTTCGTCGACCCGTCCCAGGCGCAGGAGTACTTCCGCGCGCTGCGTCAGGCAGGTCTGATCCAGAGGCTTGGGAAGGCTGCGGCATTGCTCCGCCGGCGGCAAGTCGGCCTCCGCCGTCGCGTCGCTCAGCGGCGGGTAGTACAGCACCCATTGCACCGCGTCCGTTGGCTTGACCAGGAGTTTTACGGCTGGGGGTTCGCTGCCGCCGATCGTAAGGATCTGGCCGCTGGAGATCGATTGGGCCGGGAATATGTTGGCGCCGGCACCCGCCGCCAGGACCTTGCCCTCGAATACCGAAAGCTCGGTGCTCTCGCAGCGCATCGCCACCAGGAATTCGGTGCCCTCGACCGCGGCGTTGAGGTGCGGTGTGTTGACCCTGAACTTGCGTGGAAACCGGGTGATGAAGTAGCCGGCGCCGCAGGAGTATGCACCGGCCGCCGCCGGCAGCACATCCTCCTGGGTAAACTCGACCAGCGTTTCTTCCGCGGTCTGGCTGACCGAAATGTTGGTGTTCTGGTCCACGCGGACCAGGGTTTCCGGCTGGATGAACAGAGCCGCGCGGCTGAGCGCGCCGGTGCGCAACCGGTCCCCCTCGCACAGCGGGGTATCCAGGCGGGTGACTTTGGTCCAGTCGTTCTGGCGGGCGCGGAGTACTTCTATCGAGCCCTGGATGGAGACGACGCGGGCAACAGGAGTCCGACAGGCGGCTGGATCGTCTGCGGCGTGAGCGGGTATCCCGCTTGTCGTTATAAAAAAAACCAGCAGCAGGGGGGGCAAGAGCCCCCGGGAACTCCCCTGCAGCGCGATCCAACGGAACCTTTGCATCTTCTACCCCTCCTCCAGGGCCAAAAGACTTCAGGTACGACGATCGACTGCGATTCTGAAAATAGACCTTTCTTTGGGGGAGCGCAATATGACTTTGGTCTTGGCACCCTGGGCATGACAAACGCAAGCGCTGCCCGGGCAGCAGATTGCGGGAATCAATCCACCTTCAGTGCACCGTCGCGAAGCATCGCTCCGGATTCCAGTACCCGCACGTAGAACGCCGCCGGGCCGTCGTCTGGAAAGTCCGCAGCCAGATTCCGGAAGGCTCCGAGCGCCTCTGCCGATTCGCCCTTCTGCAGTAAAGCGAGCGCACGTGCAAAGCGCTCGCACAAATCCAGATTGTTCCGATCGGCGGATTCCCGTGGTCCGATCAGCTCGAATGCGTGTACCGGGAGCGCCTTGCCGCGCAGACGAAAGTGGCCAACCTCGCGCAGCAGAAAGTCCTCCACTCCTTCCAGCGCCGGCTTCGAAACCAGCACCCGGGTGCCGAGTTTCTTGTTCAGGTCCTGAATCCGATTTGCCGTATTGACTGCGTCGCCGACCGCCCGATACTCGTAATGACCATGCGCGCCGACCGTGGTGAGTACTACCCGCCCCCAGTCCACGCCGAACCGCGTGGCCAGCAGGTTGGAGGCGAGCCGCTGGTTGAATTGGCCGGCGGCTTCACGCATCTCCAACAAAGCAGCGCAGACGTGATGCCGCGTATCGGGTGTGCGATTCGGCCAGATCGCCACCATCGCGTCGCCGACGACATCGGAAACAAACCCGCCATGCTTGGGGATCGGACGGAACAGGGCTTCGTAGTAAACGTTCAGGAAGTCGGCGAGTTGCTCGGGCGACATGGTTTCGGCAAGAGTGGTGAAGTTCGCCGCGTCGGTCGCTACGCAGGCACACTCCACCGATTCTCGTGTCCTGCTGACGTTCTCCGCATTCTGCTCCAGCAGTGCCACCACTTCCTTCGGAACGAACTGCGTAAACGCTTCGCGAATCCGGTTGCGCTGCCGGCGCGCCATCTCGTACTTCCAAAGGGTTCCGGCTCCAATCCCCAGCGGGGCGGCGACGAACATCGGGATCACCACCGGCAACCAGAGGGAATGCTTCGCGAACAATATAAAGGCAATCGCCCCGTATCCGAAAACCAGCGCTGCTACCGTTGGGAAGGCGATGCGGTTCGGTAGCCACAGGCAGAGAGCCGTGCAGGTCAGCCCTGCGAGCAGTGCGACCAATGTCCATGTCGTCCTGCCGGTCGGTTGTATCGTGTCGCCCCGAATAAGATTGACGAACGCGGTTGCGGCGATCTCCATGCCGCTCAACTCCAATCCGGACGCCGTCGTGAACACGGTGTTGAAGTGCTCGACCTGCTCGGGCTGCGCAAACTCCGCGTAGCCGACGACCACCGCCTTGCCCTGAAAGGCACGGGAGGCCTCGTTCGTCACTCATCGCCAGTGCCTCGTCGAAGCCCACCGCCGGAATGGTGCCGGCAGGGCCGAAGAAGTTGAGCACCCTTATGCTCTCTCCGGCGTAGAGCCCAATGAGCGCCTCGATCTGCGCGCGCGTCGCGGGATCCGGCGCAAGAGAACGATCTGCGTCCAGCGCGGCCCGCATGCGGGTGGCAAGTCCACGTTCGCCGGTGAAAATCTGCCTGATCAGCAGCACGCTTGCCTGGAGGCGGCCGGTGCGGCGGATTTCCTCGGCATCGGCCGGCAGCAATTGCGCCGCATCCGCAGCGACCCTTTGAAGCGCGCTTCGAAACCGAGGGTAGCTGTCGAGCGTATAGGCCTGCACCGCAAGGCTTGCCAGACTCGGCGTGGCCCACCCCGGGTCCTTGAACGCGAGAAAACGGTCAAACCGTCTCTCCGAGTCGCCGATAACCAGAAAAGGCGCCGCGCCGAGCGCGGCATCGTCGACCGCAGCGCTCAACTCGATCAGATGTTCGTCTGCAGTATCGATTCCCGCGCCCGAAGACTCCAGCTTCTGGGCGATCAATACCCGGCGCGAGCGCGCCATCGCAGCGCCCAATTGCGCGTCCTGTTCGGCATTGGGATCGCGCGCGAACCCCGGTAAAGGCGGACGGGGGCGGAACAGCACGTCGAACACGATGGTCCTGGCACCCGCCCTTGTGAGCTTGTCGATCAGTAATGCATGCAGGCATCGCGGCCAGCTCGAAGGCATCGTTGGCAGCCGACGTGCGTGGAAGGACGGACTCCGAACCGGATGTCTTCGCAGCGATGAAATCGTTGCGCATCATTCGGCAGAAAAATTCTTGCCGCGACGCTCGGGCTCATGGTCACCATCACAACCTCGCCGGGGGGCTCGATCGGACCGCGCAAACGGAAGAGCCAGCCCAGACCGATGTTCCGCTCGAGGAACTCGGACGACGGTGTCCAGCAGATCGCGGCGCTGACGGTCGCGACAGCGAGCGCGATGGCCACCATGGCCCACGACTTCCTCAAGCTCTTTCCCTGCGGGCGTCGCGTGGAAGTGGAGGGCGCGCCATCCCGGCGGTCAGATTGTGCGCGCCCGATCGGCCATCAACCGCTTGGCGATCAGGTGGACGACGAAAAGCGCGAACTGCGGATTGAGCAGGTACAGGCGCTTGACCTGTGCCGAGGTCAGCGTGAAAAGATCGACTTCACTCGTGCAAACCGCAGTAGACGTGCGTTCATGGGACGGAGAAAAGATGCCGATCTCGCCGAACATGGTGCCGGCGCTGATGTCCGCGCCGATTTCCTCCAGCCGGATGGTTCCGCGTTGCAGGTAGAGGAGTTCCTCGCCGGCATCGCCTTTGCGAAAAACGATTGTGTTCCTGGGCAGGTGCCGGTGGGTCATGTGCGGCAGCAGCCAGTCGAGATCCATCGCGCCGCCTTCGGCTTCCTTGATCTGCCGGAAGTTGACGCTCTGCAATCGGGAGGCAAGCAGCACCGCCTCGCTGCGGTTCTGCACGTTGAGGGCCTTGAAGATTGCGCTCATGTGCAGCTTTACCGTGCCCTCCGCAATGCCGAGGTGCTTGGCGATCGCCAGGTTCGATTTGCCCTGGGCCGCCAGTGACAGTACTTCAATCTGCCGTTTCGACAGACCGTACTCGCCTAGCGGTTCCGGGGCACTTCGCGTCAGCGGGCTCGTCAACTGCACCCGAAGCGGTCGGCTGCGCTGCCGCGTCGGCATTCGGGGGGAGATAGGGGCGGTATGCTCCGCCGCTCAAGACCAACCTGAGAACGCAGAGGGCGACTGTTTCGGAATGCGATTTCGGAAGATAGCCAAGGGCACCGGCCTCGAGCGCCATTTCCACGTAGGCATCGTCAAGGCGCGAACCCAGAGCAAGAATGCGTGCACCTGGAAATTTCTTCAGGAGGCCCCGGATTGCTGCGCCGGCATCGTCCGAAGCGGCGTCCACATCCACCAACACCAGGTCCGGCGTTCCGGAAGGCGTTGTCGGGGGACAGCGAACAGCAAAGACTGGATGTCGTGAACCACCTCGACTTCGCAGCTCGAGTCGAGCCTGGCCAGCAGGCCACAAAGAGCCTCAGTGGCCGATCCTTGAGGTGATGCAACCAGGATCTTCACGAAATCCTCTCTCAGACTCGAGGACTTGTTACCACGTTTCCCGGAGTGGTGGCAACCGCCGGCCGTGATGCGCCCGCACAAACGCCGGAGGCTTTGGGTGCATGGCACCCAAAGCCTTCGGGAACGATCTGCATCAACTCCTCAGCCGGTTGGAAATCCGGACAAGTCAGCAGGCAACTCGGACGACATCCGTTACCTGTGCAGCGCCGCGGTCTGGTTGTCGCCCGGCGATTTCGCCGCCGCGAACGTCGGTCCGCCGGACGAACGTCCGAGGACGTCGTTGACGTCTGCCTTGCCGGTTGCGACGGTCGCGCCGATTCCGTCCGACTTTGATGCCGCTGCCGCGACCGAAGACCTCGCTGACGTTCACCCTGCTGGAGATCGAGCGCACCGGATTCGCTCCGGGGATCGTCGCGGAAGCGCGACCATAGACTTCGTTCACGGACCTCCACCGCTTCGTACGTTACCCATGTCTTCGGCAGAGACGCCGGCGGATGCCAGCACGATCGACGTAGCGAACAGCCATCCGATGGAGATGTGCACTACACGTTGCTGTTTCATGATCTGCTCCTTCACAAAAAGTGTTTCGTTCAATGGGACGCCGTCGAGAGTGCGGCGGCCCCTGTTGCACGTGGCGGTCTTTGGCCTTTCGAACCCGGAAACGGCTGGTTCCGGGGTGTCGGAGGGCAATTCGCCCCGCGTGTGATACGAAATGTAGGGATTCCGGCCGGCTGGCCGGAATAGAGCGAAAGTAATAGGGCCTTCGAACAGGCTCCGCGGAGGGGCCGCAGGCCCTGCGGACCGGCTACTTGCCGAGGCCAAACTGGCCGCTTATCAACTCGGTCGCCTCCTGCACGAGCTCAGCCACGATTTTCCCGGCAGGTTTTTGTTCGCGCACCAGTCCTGCGCTCTGCCCGGCGTACAGCGCCATGGATTCCACTGCGCCGGTGGTGTCGCGGTTCGGTGGAAACACCATGAAGCGGCGGATCGGGAACGGCTCGTCGCCGAGTTTCGATTCCGCCATTACCGGCTCGTCCGGCCGGTTCTCGTTGCCACGAGATTCTTCTGACAACCACTGCGACACGAAGTCGGTGCGCAGCACCCGGTGCGGCGCGTTCGGCCAGCCGCCACCGAACAATGTGGTGCGCACGGTATCGTCGCCGCTCGCGGCCAGGATGCGGCGCTTGTACTCCGGGTGCGCATCGGCTTCGGGAGTGGCGATGAAGCGGGTGCCGAGAACGGCGGCCTGCGCGCCAAGTGCGAGCGCAGCGACCAGACCGCGAGCGTCGGCAATGCCGCCGGCTGCGATGACCGGAACCGGCGCCACTGCATCCACCACGCGCGGCACCAGTGCCATGGTCGAAAGTTCACCGGCGACGTGGCCTCCGGCCTCCACGCCCTGCGCGATGATCGCGTCCACGCCCTTGGCCTTCGCGGCGATCGCGCTGGCGACGTCGCCAACCTGCAGGAGCACTTTCATCCCGGCGTCGTGAGCACGCGCCACGTAACGGCGCCGGGTCGCCCCAGAACAGCGACAGCACCGGAACCCGTTCATCCACGCAGACCTGAAAGCGCTCCTCCGCTCGGGCGCGACAGGATCAGATTGACGCCGAAGGGCCGGTCGGTGAGTTCGCGCACCCAGCGGATCTTTCTGCCGCAGCAATTCGGGTGGATTGGCGCCGGCGCCGAGAATGCCCAGTCCCCCGGCACCGCTCACCGCCGCGGTCAATTCGGGCCCGGTGATCCAGCCCATCGGCGCGCAGACGATCGGATGCGCGATGCCGAGCAATTCGCACAGACGGGTGCGCAACATCGTCAGGCGTTGCGGCGGTGGAGTAGATCGATCAGTTCAGCCGTGACCAGCCCGGTTCGTCGCGATCGAGCAGTCGCTTCAGCGCTTCGAAGTGCAGCACGGACTGCTGGCGTTCGCCGCCGATCTGCCTCGCCGCTTCGGCGACCATTTTCTCCGGCACCCGCTTGAGTTTCCCGCCGGTGCTTTGTGCCAGCACCTGCACCATGCAGGAGCGCTCGAGATAATAGAGGTCGTCGAAGGCGTAGGCGACGTTGTCGCCGCAGACGATGACGCCGTGATGCTGCATGAAGACCACCTCGTTGTCGCCGAGCGCGTTGCAGATGCGGTCGCCCTCGGCGTTGTCCAGCGCAACGCCGCCGTAATCGCGGTCGTAGCCGATGCGGCCGTAGTAGCGCATGGCGTTCTGGTTGGCGCACACGTCGAGTTCGCCGCCGTCCAGCAGCGTCAGCGCAGTGGCGAAGGGCATATGGGTATGCAGGACGCATTTCTTGCGCTTGCCCAGATGAATGCGGCCGTGGATGAAGAACGCGGTGGGCTCCACCGTATGCTTGCCCTCGACCACCATGCCGTTCGCGTCCACCACCATCAGGTCCGCCGGCGTGATCTCGGACCAATGCAGGCCCTGGGGATTGATCAGGAACTTGCCGCGGAGTCGCCCGGCAGTTCCAGACTGAAGTGATTGCACACGCCCTCGTTCAGCCCCATGCGGGCAGCCGAGCGCAGCGCCGCGGTGAGGTCTATCCGTGCCTGGGTGACCGGATCGAATCGTTTCATGCTGTTATCCTTGCCTGAGGTTCTGGGCATTCTGCCATAGCGTTCGGCAGCCTCGAAAATGCTGCGCCGCCGGCTACCGTCCGCCGTTTGCGCTCAGTAACATGCCGCACCGGTCAGCGTCATCGCCGTCCTGAGGCCATCAGCGTGTGTCTATGCGGCCCTTGAACGGGATGCAGTACAGGCCGATCGGTTCGGTTCGGCCCCGCAAAGTCAGCGGCGGCAGAGAAATCGCGTCAACTTTGACGTGTGCCGCCAGCAGCGCCAGCATTACCCGATCCGAAAGCAGCAGCTCACCGGCCCGCGCCCGCTGCATCAGCCGCGAGGCGATGTTCACCGCGTCGCCGATGATGGTGAAGCTCATGTACGCGGGCGAGCCGACGTTGCCGGCCACCACCTCGCCTTTGTTGACGCCGATGCCCAACCCGGTTTCGAGGCCGTATTTCGATTGCCATTCGGACGACAGGGTTTCAAAGGCGGTGAGCATGTCGTAGCCGCACTTGATCGCGCGTTCGGCCGCATCCGCTTGTTCGAACGGAACTCCGAATCCGACCAGCAGGCTGTCCCCGGCCATATTGAAGATCACGCCCTCGTAGCGATAGGTTACTTCTGTGAGCAGGGAGAAATACTGGTTGAGCAGCAGGACGACTTCCGTCGGCACAAGTTGCTCGGCCATGCGGGTGAACCCGCGCAAGTCGGCAAACAGGATCACGGCATTGAATCGGGACTGATAGCCCCCCGGTGCATGGCCGTTGACCTCCGGCGTGGCGAGTATCCTGTCCATCAGCCTGCGCGGCACGTTGCGTTCGAAACCTGGTGGCGTTTCCGGCGCATCGGCTTCTATCGCCTGCCCGGCCGCTGCTTCCTGCCTGCGCGCCTGATGGGTCGCAAGCAGCGACTTGACCCGTACCAGGAATTCGTCGCGCTGTACCGGCTTGGAAAAGAAATCGTCGGCGCCAGCCTGCAGGCACTTGATGCGGTCTTCGCGGTTGTCGGTCGAGGTCAGGAAGACCACCGGCGTCAGCGCGGTAGCGGGATTGGACTTGATGCGCTTGCAGACTTCGAATCCGGACATACCCTGCATCATCAGATCGAGCACGACCAGCTCCGGTAATTTCGCCGCGGCAATCTGCAGCGCCTCCTCGCCATTGCTGGCGGTGAGGATCTCCACCCCCGAACGCCTGAGATAGAGCGACATCAGCAGGCGGTCGTCAGGGGAACGGTCTACCAGGAGCACGCGCGGGGCGGGCTCGCGGTTGGAATGCATTGCCATCAGGCATTGCTGCGCCGGTCGGGCGCAACAGTTGTCGGTAAGCTCGTCATTATCTCACGGTCGCTGCGTTGCTCAATGTGGTGCAGAGGGAGTACGTGCCTTGATTAATGCGCATACTTATCACTCACTGTACGCAGCCTTCGCGGGGCGACCGGATCGCGGGTGCACTTGCAGCCACAGCGTGACTGGACCGTCGTTTACCAGAGACACTTTCATCATTGCGCCGAACGCGCCGGCCGCAACCGGGGAGTGCTCGCGGCGGGCGTGCTCCAAAATATGCTCGAACAGTCGCCTGCCTTCATCGGGCGAGGCGGCCGGAGAGAAACTGGGGCGTGTGCCCTTACCGGTGTCGGCCGCAAGCGTGAACTGCGGTACCAGCAGCAGCCCGCCCGCTACATCCCTCAGGCTCAGATTCATCTTGCCGGCGGCATCGGCAAACACGCGGTAGTCGAGCAGCCGCTCCAGCAGACGTTCCGCCTCCGTCACGGTGTCGCCGCGCTCGGCGCAGACCAGCACCATCAATCCGGGGCCGATAGCGCCGATCGTCTTGCCGTCCACGTCCACATGCGCTTCGCTGACCCGCTGCAGCAGCCCAATCATTGCTCACCGGTTTCCCTGGTTTCAGGGGATTCTACCCGCTGACCGTTGTGTGTCTTCAATATGTCATGCCGCTGTAATACGCTGAACGCCATGGCGTCAACGGAACCAACATGAAAATCCTGATGATCTCGGACGTGTACTTCCCTCGGGTGAATGGCGTATCCACGTCCATCCAGACGTTCCGCCACGAGCTTGCGGCGCTCGGCAATCAAGTCGACCTGATCGCGCCAGCCTACCCTGTGCCATACACCGAAGAAAACCGCACGTTGCGCGTGCGCTCGCGGTATCTGCCGTTCGATCCCGAAGACAGGATGATGATCCCGGGCGAAGTACGCAAGCTGTTGCCGCAGTTGTGCGCAATCGCATATGACCTTGTCCATATCCAGACGCCGTTCGTCGCGCACTACCTGGGCATCGAGATCGCCAATCTGCTGGATATCCCCAGGGTAGAGACCTACCACACTTTTTTCGAGGAATACCTGTTCCATTACGTACCGGTGGTGCCAAAGGCCTTGCTGCGGGCGTTGTCGCGGCGCTTTTCGCGCACCCAGTGCAATCAGATGAACGCGCTGGTGGTGCCGTCGGCTGCAATGCATGACAAGCTGGCGGAGTATGGTGTGCGCGTACCGATGCATGTCGTTCCCACCGGTATCCCGCTCGCTGAGTTCGCCGCTGGCGATGGCGACGCCTTTCGCTTTGCGCACGGAATTCCCAGGGAACGCCGCTTGCTGCTGTTCGTCGGACGAGTGGCGTTCGAGAAAAACATCGACTTCCTGCTGCGGGCGCTGGAGCGGGCCGTCGCCACCATTCCCGACCTGCTGTTGGTGATCGCCGGTGAGGGACCGGCGCTGGCGTCGCTAAAGAGACTCGCCGCGAGACTCAACCTGCAGGAACACACCTTGTTCGTCGGCTACCTCGACCGGCGCGGCGCCTTGCTCGATTGCTACTGCGCCGCGGACGCCTTCGTGTTCGCCTCGCGCACCGAGACCCAGGGACTGGTGCTGCTGGAGGCAATGGCGTTCGGGCTTCCGGTGATCTCGACCGCCGTCATGGGTACGCGCGACATCGTAGGGCCAAAGCGCGGTGCGCTGGTGCCGGAGGACGATGAAGCCGATTTCGCCGAACACATCGTCAGACTGATGCGCGACGGTAATTTGCGCGCGCGGCTGGCCGAAGAAGGCCGCGTTTATCGTGCGCGAGTGGCACGCCGATGCGCTGGCCCGAAAACTGGTCGCCACTTATCAGGACATCGTGGCCGCTTACCCAGCCGCTCGCGCAGCCTCCTGTCCGGTATAAGGGCCGAACCGCCGCCCTCGACCAATCGCGATGCCGCTACACTGTGAATACAGAAATTGTTGTGGAGGTCGGCCATGGAACAGGCTCAGGAAGGTAAGGCAATTGCGACGCTGGCGGGCGGGTGTTTCTGGTGCCTGGAGGCCGTGTACGACCGGTTGCAGGGGGTGGAAAGCGTGGAGTCAGGTTACATGGGCGGACAAAGGCCCAATCCGACCTACGAAGCGGTGTGCAATGGCGACACCGGACACGCGGAGGTAGTGCGGGTCACTTTCGATCCGAAGGTGCTGAGCTACCGCGACCTGCTGGAAGTCTTCTTCGTAATCCACGATCCGACCACGCTCAACCGCCAGGGCAACGACGTCGGCAGCCAGTACCGATCGGCGATTTTCTACCACACGCCGGCACAGAAAGCCGAGGCGGAAAGAATCATGAGTGAACTTGGCCGGGGAAAGGCTTTTGCGGATCCGCTTGTCACCGAAATCGTGCCGGCCGGAGAGTTTTTCGTCGCCGAGCGCTATCACCAGGAATATTTCCAGAACAATCCGAACCAGCCGTACTGCCACTACGTGGTGGCGCCGAAGGTGGCCAAGTTCAGGGAGAAGTTCGCCAGACGGCTGAAGAAGTAGTCAGGCTGGGTCGTCCTGTATCGACCTCCCGATTCTGCCTGGGCATCGATGGCAATTGTGCCAAAGGTGCGCGCATAATCGATAGAAGTCGGGTGCGGGGCGTTCCGCTCCAGATTGGCCGGAGAGAATTCCGATTGGCCGTTTTCGTCATTTCAACTCGTACAGGGAGGTCTCGCAGCCATGCCAACACTCAGCGTTAACGGTCAAAGTTACTTCACCGATTCGCCGCCTGATACGCCGCTCATGTGGGTCATCCGCGAGGATCTGAGACTCACGGGTACCAAGTTCGGCTGCGGACTGGGCATTTGCGGCTCCTGTACCGTGCATGTCAACGGCCAGCCCGTGCGCTCCTGCATGGTCAAGCTTGCCGATGCGGAGGGCGCGATCATTACCACCATCGAGGGATTGCATCCGTCGGATTCGCATCCGGTGCAGCGGGCCTGGATCGAAGCCCAGGTCCCGCAGTGCGGTTACTGCCAGTCCGGGCAGATCATGCAGGCGGCGGCGCTGCTTGCGGTCAATCCCAGTCCCACCGAAGAGGAGATCGTGGCGCACATGAACGGCAACCTGTGCCGCTGTGCCACCTACTCGCTCATCGTCGGCGCCGTCCAGCGCGCCGCGCAACTGATGAAGGAGGGCACGAATCATGGATAAGACGAATACCCAGGGCGTTACGCGGCGCGAGTTTCTGGTGCGCTCGACCGTAATCGCCGGCAGCGGCTTCCTGAGCATCGGCCTGCCCGGATTGATCGCCAGCCGGGATGCAGCAGGGGCGTCCACGCCAGCCTTTACCCCCGCGATCTGGTTCACCATCACGCCGGACGGCATGACCACCATGCACATCGTCAAGACCGAGATGGGCCAGCACATCGGCACGGCCCTGGCGCAGGTGATCGCCGACGAACTGGAAGTCAAATGGGAGGACGTGCGGCTCGACACACCGCTGGAAAGCGTGGACAACTTCGCGATATACGGCCTGGCTTACACCGTCAACAGCGGCAGCGTGACCACCGAGTTCGACCGCATCGCGCGTGCCGGTGCCGCCGGCCGCATCGTGCTGGTGGAGGCGGGCGCGAAACTGCTCGGTGCCAAGGTGGCGGATTGCCGCGCGGAATCGAGCCGTATCATCGACAAGGTATCGGGCAGGTCCGTGGGCTACGGCGAAATTCTGCAGAAAGTGAAGATCGACCGGAAGTTCTCCTATCCGATGACTTCAAGAGCATTCCGCTCAAAGACCGCAGCCAGTACAAGATCATCGGCAAGTCGCTCCCCGCGCTCGACATTCCGGCCAAGACCAATGGCCAGGCCAAGTACGGCATCGATGTGTTCCTGCCAAACATGGCTTATGGCGCGCTGGTGGCGCCGCGTACGCGCTATGCCTCCAAGGTGCTGAGCATCGACGATTCCGAAGCGAAAAAAATTCCGGGCTTCATCAAGGCGGTCAAGATCGATGACGCGATGGGTAAATGCACCGGCTGGGTGGTCGCGGTGGCGGAAAAGTTTCCCGCGGCGATGAAAGCGGCCAAGGCGCTGAAGGTGAAATGGGACGCGGGCCCGTACGGCGAACCTGAACTCGGCCGCCCTTCTCGAGCAGTACAAGCAGTTATCCAGGGACGAGAAGGCAGGCGCGCCCTGGGTTCTCGAGGGCGACGTCGACCGGGGCTTCGGCGAGTCCGACAAGGTGCTCGAGCAGGAGTACACCACCGACATGGTCTGCCACGCCACCATGGAGCCGCTCAACGCCACCGTGCAATACACCAACGACGAGTGGCATGTCCACGTCGGCACGCAGAGCACGTCCTTTGCGCGCATGACGCTTTCGGCTACCTCTCCCAGGTGCTGAAGAAGAAGCCGGAAGAGCTGAAGATTTTCGTTCACCAGTACCTGGTGGGCGGCGGTTTCGGCGGCAAGCAGGACTACGACGATATCCTGGCGGCAGCCTACTGCGTCAAGGAAACCGGCCGGCCGGTCAAGCTCATCCATACGCGCGAATCCAATTTCGCGACCAGCTTCGCGCGCACGCCCACGTATCACAAAATCAAGGCCGGAATCAAAAACGGTGAACTGGTGGCGATGAATCAGGACATTGTCTGCGGCTGGATGGGCGCGCGTTTCGGAGTCGGCAAAAAGTATGGTTCCGACTGGCTGCAGCTCGATTCCTGGGAAGAGAACAAGCGGGACATCGACCAGTGGTCCATCGGCGGCAGCGATCACTGGTACTACGTCAAGAACCATCGCGTGCGCGCCTGGAACCACGAACCGACCACATGGGCGGTGCAGGCCAGCGCGCTGCGCACGGTGTCCAACTCGTACAACATCTTCGTCGTCGAGTCCTTCATGGACGAAATAGCGATCGGCAGCGGGACGCGACCCGCTCGAGTTCCGGTTGTCGATGTTGAACGGCAAAGGCGGCAATCGCGGCATACCCAACTCGGGTTATCCGCCCGGGAACGGCTCCGACTACTACATGGACCAGCTCTGGATCTCCCTGCCATGGGCGACGGAAGGATTCCTGGCCGGTCTACGAATCGGCCACGGTCGGTGGCGCGCTGCGTCTCGCCAATTGTCTACGGGTGGCGGCAGGCAAGGCGGGTTACGGCACCAGGAAGCGTCTGCCGCCCAATACCGGTCTCGGCATCGCGGTGACCGCGGCGGAAGAACGTCAAAGCCCGACCTGGGTCGCAGGCGTCGCAGAAGTCACCGTCGATCCGAAGACTGGCAGGTTCAGCATCAACCGGCTGACGATAGCCATGGATCCGGGTACCGTGGTCAATCCGCGAAACGTCGAGGCGCAGATTCGCGGTTCGGCGTTGTGGGGTGCCAGCCAGATCATGTCCGAGCGCCTGACGCTGAAAAACGGCGCGTTCGAGCAGTCCAATTACGGCGACTATTTGCCGATCCGGCTGGCGCAGGTTCCGGAGATCGATGTCACGATCATCCAGACCGACCACCATCCGAGCGGCGTAGGCGAACCGGCTTCCACCGTCGTCGCGCCGGCGGTGGCCAACGCCATCTTCAACGCCGTGGGTGCGCGGGTGCGACACATGCCCATCTCGCCCGAGGCGGTGCTGAAGGCCATGAAGCAGAAGGCGTAACCAACCGGCTGCTTGATCATCGGAGCGGCCCCGCGGCGCCTGGCGCCGCGGGGCCGCGTTCGCTCGAATTCGGAGCGGCGTGAGAGCGTGTCCTCCCGACCGCCTTTCATCTCAGCACGCAATGGGAGCGGGAGATGTCGGACGACATACTTTCTTTGACAGCCGGCGAACTGGTGGCGCATTACCGCAGCAAGCGTCTGTCGCCGGTGGAAGTAACGCGGGCGGCGCTCGACCGCATCGCCAAACTGGACCCGATCTACAACGCGTTCGTCCTGGTGGACGAAGCACGCGCGCTGAGAGACGCACGCGCCGCCGAGGCGCGTTGGCAGCGCGGAGAACCGGCCGGGCTGGTGGACGGCATCCCGAGCACGGTGAAGGACCTAATCGTGACCGAAGGCTGGCCGACACTGCGTGGTTCGCGCACCATCGATCCGAAACAGCCGTGGACGGAAAACGGTCCGCCGGTGGCGCGCATGAAGGAACAGGGCGCGGTATTTCTCGGCAAGACCACCACACCCGAATTCGGCTGGAAGGGCGTGACCGACAGCCCATTGACCGGCATCACCGTCAATCCCTGGAATACCCGGCTTACGCCCGGCGGCAGCAGCGGCGGCGCCGCAGTCGCGGCGGCGTTCGGCATGGGCGCGATGCACATCGCCACCGACGGTGGCGGTTCGATCCGCATCCCCGCCGGATTCTGCGGCCTGTTCGGCTTCAAGCCGACTTTTGGCATCGTGCCGGTTCATCCACATTCACCGGCGGCGACACTTTGGCACCAGGGGCCGATCTCTCGCAACGTAGCCGATGCTGCGCTGATGCTTACCGTGATCGCTCGCCCCGATCCGCGCGACTGGTACCAGGCGCCGGCACTAAACATCGACTACCGGCAGGGACTCGATTCGGGAGTGAAAGGTCTGCGCATCGGCTACAGCCGCACGCTGGGTTACGCGCGAGTTGACCCGGAGGTCGCCACACTGGTTGAAAAGGGGGTACGTGCCTTCGAATCGCTCGGTGCGCGGGTCGAGGAGCTCGATCTCGAACTCGAAGACCCGATTGTAATCATGCAGCCGTTGTGGGCGGTCGCGCTGGCGCTGGCGATTGCGCCCATGACGGCAACGCAACGCGCGCTCGTCGATCCGCCGTTGCTCGAACTCGCGGAGCCTGGTTTTGGCCTGAGTGCACTCGAGTATCGGCGGCTGGAGCGCGCGCGCGAGGCGTTCGCGCGCCGCATGTGCAAGCTGCATCAGGACTATGACCTGCTGATCACGCCACAACTCGCGGTGCCGGCCTTCGAAGCCGGGCACGAAGTGCCGCCGGGCTCCGATCGGACCCGCTGGTGGGAATGGTCTCCTTTCACCTATCCCTTCAATCTGTCGCAGCAGCCGGCCGCTGCCGTGCCGTGTGGATTCACGCGCGAGGGATTGCCGGTGGCGATGCAACTGGTGGGAGACAAGTATCGCCGATGCGCGGGTGCTGCAGGCCGCGCGAGCCTATGAAGCCGTGCAACCGTTCGTGATGCCGAAGCCGGACACGGTCGCGCTTCCGCAAAAGAGGATGATGGCGGGCACGGCGCACTCGTCCTGAGCGCGAGAGTGAAGGCGGTTGCGGAGGTGTGTCGGGCGCTGGTCCGACGGTGCGTACGGCAGAACAGCGCGAATTCGCACCAAACAATTTCCTTCTCCCGGCGTATATTGTCGGGAGATAGCAACACACAAAGAGGATTGTCATGACCGTCAAGGACATCGTCCGCACCCGGACCGAGCTGCATACGTCATTTGCAAACCGCGCCCGCTACCACACCTCGGAGAACCCGTTCACGTTCGGCTATCCGCCGGTACCGGCGCGGCAGTTCCTGGCGGAGCGCGACCAGGCTTTCGATCCGGCAACACCGACCGGTGCGATTGCGCTGGATGCTGCCGGGGACCTCGGCACGCCGTATCCGGCCACCACGCCCACGCTGCTGTGTCGTTACCTGAAGATCCGCGCCGGTGAACAATTGCACGCCGCCTTTGCGGCCTCTGGTGCGGTCTATTACGTCATGGCGGGCAGCGGCGAGAGCCGCAACGCAGCCGACTTGATCGCGTGGGGCGCGGGAGATGTGTTCTGCTTTCCTGGTGGTAGTGAGACCACGCACCGCGCGGGCGCCGCCGACTGCCTGCTGTTCGTGGCGACCAATGAGCCACTGCTTTCTTTCGAGCGGCTGAGTCCGCCCGCGCCGCAAGAGTCGGTGGTGGATACGGTCCACTGGCCCGCGCACGAGATTGAGCGGCGCTTCGAAGCGGTCTGGAAGCGCCCGGTCACCGAAAACACCACCGGCCATTCGGTGATGTTCTCGACCGCGGCGCTGGCGCCGGGCTACGCGACCATCCCTTCGATCAATGTCGCGATCAACACGCTCGCTCCCGGCGCCGATCAGCGCCCACACCGGCACAACGGCGTGGCGGTGACGCTGGCGATCGAGGGCGAGGGCATCCATTCGATGATCGGCGGTCAGCGCCTGAACTGGTGCACCGGCGCCGCACAGATCACGCCGGCCACGCTGCTGCACTCGCACCACAACCGCGGCGTGAAACGCATGCGCTCTCTGGTCATACAGGACGAGGGATTGCACCACTACACACGCACGCCGGGATTCAGTTTCGACTGAAGACACCGCCGGGCCCCGCCGCGATGCAGGGCCTTCAGAAGCGGTAGGCAAGACCGCCGTTCGCAAACCAGTTCGTGCCTTCCTGCACGATAGGCGAATTGCGCGCATCGCCTTCGAGCCGGCGGGCGTTGAGTCCCCACAGGACGAGCCAATGCTTCGAGACGTCCACTGAACCCTGGATTCCGAGCGTGACATTGCGTAGCCCGGCGCCTGCACTGTAGGCGGGCAGGGCCGTTTGGGAGGACTGCTGGGGTGTCAGGCCGAAATAGTCTTGCGTCGCCTTCTCATCGGCCCAAGTGAGCTGTCCGAAGACGCCGGCGTTCACGCCCCAGCGGGAGAAAATTCCCGCGGTCAGTCGCAAGTCGACCTCCGAACCTCGATCGGAATCGGTATTGCGGCGATAGCGGACCAGCGCGTTGAGCGGCATCGAGCCGATGGTCCAGTCGGCCTCCGCGTGAACGCCGACCGATGCGCCCGCGTCGATGTCCTCGAAGTTGTGTGCCGTCAGGAATGCAGACTCATTGGTAATGCGCCCCTCTTCGTAGGCAATTTGCGCACCGAACACCACGCCGCCAAGCGGATTCGATCGCACGCCGCCCTCGAGTATTTGCTGTGTGGTACGCGCAAACAAATGCTCTCCGTACAGCCGCACATACGGGATCGCGTCCCCGCGCCGGCTGTCCGCGCCTTCGTATGCGGGTCGCACCCGCGCACCGAGTCCAACATAGGCGTCGCCCTTGTCAGCATCCTGTGCAAATGCAACCGGAGACATGCATGACGCGACGAGGTACAAGAAATTTCGAAGATTTCGCATGGTTGTCCTTGCAGATGGTTATGACAGAGGACTTGCCGGTGGCTCACAAAGTTCCGCGTGCGGTCAAAGTATAGAGGAGAGATCGAACGGGAAAAGGGAAAGCGGAATGCGGAAAGATAGACCCCCCGGTCGAGGAATCTTAGCTTCAGCGTTCTTGCTTTCCTCTTTATGTCTTTGAACCTTACTCTCGCGCAATCCGTCAGAGCATCTCTAACGATACGGGCGCTTTTGGCGGCGGAAACAGGCGGTCGAGCTCCACGAGCTGTTCCGTCGTCAGCTGATGGTCGAGCGCGCCGAAATTCTCCTTCAGTCGCTCGCGGCTGGCGGTCTTCGGGATGGCGATGATGTCATCTTTGGCGAGAAGCCAGGCGAGCGCGGCTTGCGCCGGAGTCATGCCGTGGTGGCGCGCGAACCCGGCGAGCTTCGGGTTGAGCACCAGCTTCGCTTGTTCGATCGGCGAATACGCCATCACCGGAATGCGCCGTTTGCGCAGCCACGGCAGCAGGTCCCATTCGAGGCCGCGGCGGATGAGGTTGTAGAGCAACTGGTTGGTTTCCACACCATTGCCGCCGGGCACGGACCACAGTTGCTCCACGTCGTCGAGATCCAGGTTGCTCACGCCATAGTGGCGGATCTTGCCGGCTTTCTGCAGCGTTATGAATGCGTCCATGGTTTCGGCGAACGGCACGCTCCCGCGCCAGTGCAACAGGTAAAGATCGATGCGGTCGGTGCGCAGCCGCTTGAGGCTGCGCTCGCACGCGGCCACTGCGCCCTTGCGCGTGGCGTTGTGCGGATAGATCTTGCTGACGAGGAAGGCTTCGTCGCGCCGGCCGGCGATCGCTTCGCCAACCAGTTCCTCGGCCTTGCCTTCGCCGTACATTTCCGCCGTATCGATGAGCGTGATGCCAAGATCCAGGCCGAGCCTGAGCGTGGTGATCTCCTCGGTGCGGGCCGCTTTGGATCTCGCCCATGTGCCAAGTGCCCTGGCCGAGCGCGGGAACGCGTTCACCGGATGGTAGTGCGACTGTATGCATGGCCTGTCCCAAAATATCGGGCTCGAGCGCAAGTATATTCCCGGCCATCGTCCCGGATTGGCTTGCCCACGGGCCCCGGAGTATGGCCGCCCGATGCCGAACTGGTCTATCCTATGGAACCAAAGCAGCGGTTCTGGGGAGTGCCGCTTGTGCCGGTCGTACGCCACAGGAAGGACTGATGTCCGAAGAACAGAGCTTCGTCTGGCCCACACCACCCTATTACCAGTACGCGTCCGCAAAGGACGCGAACCTCCCGCGCGGCTGTATGCTTGTCGGCAGCGACGGTCGGCAGATGCAGGGCAGGCTCATCCATTTTCTGCCCGAGCAGGGGACGCTCGATTTTGTGGCCACCGGATTGACTTCGATCCAGACGCTGGAGTTCGCCAGGGTCAAGAAGCTCCTGTTGCTGCGTCCCGTGCAGATGCTGCCGAGGGAACTCGAGAAGATGCAGCAAGCCGGCGTCGTGCCGCCAACCGGCAACCAGATCGTTAAGGTTTCGTTCACGGACGGCGAGAACCTTGCCGGCGAAACCCGCGGGTTCCTCGTCGAGATGACCGGCCTTTACCTTTATCTTGCGGTGGACGACAACAAGGTCCAGCGCACCTTCATTCCCGCGCATGCCTATGCCGACTACTCCATCGGCCAGTCCCTCGGCGAGATGCTTTCCGCTCAGCAGAACGACACGGTGGACTTCGTTCAGGTGGGTCTGCACCTGCAGCAGCACCTGCGCAGCCAGCGCATCGGCGACTATCTGACCGCCAGCCAGATCATCTCGCGTGAATTCCTCGAGCAAGTGCTCAAGGACCGGGACCAGACCCATCCGGAAAGCCAGCTCGGCCAGGTCCTGCTACGCGAAGAAGTAATCAGCAAGGAGGAACTCGACAAGGCGGTCAGCCTGCAGCAGCGCGACCGCAAACTTCCGCTCGGCGAGATCCTGGTCGAGATGGGCGTGATCGACCGCGCCACCGTTAACCGGCTGCTGGTCCGCAAACTCGGCATTCCGTTCGTCGATCCGGCGCGCTTCGATATCGACCAGCGGGCCCTGGCGCTCGTGGAACGGCGGCTCGCCGAAAAGCATCGCGTCATGCCGCTGTTCCGCACCAAGGACGAGATCGTGGTGGCGATGGTAAACCCCACCGATCCGGCGCCGGTGCAGGAGCTGCGCTTCTACACACGGCTGCGTGTGGTTCCCGTCATGGCGAACCAGGAGAGTATCCTCGCCGCCATCAAGACGCACTATGGCCAGTACGAAGCCGCGCGCAACGTCAAGGACCTGGCGGCGGCCGCCCGGCGGACGCCAAGGACCGAAGAGCACGATGAACCGGCCGTCGGCGTGTCCGATAATGCGCTGGTGCGCATCGTCAACCAGATCATCCAGGACGCAAACGAGCGCAAGGCGTCCGATATCCACATCGAGACCTACCTTGGCAACGAAGATACCAAGGTGAAGTTGCGCATCGACGGAGAACTCGAGGACTACCTCGACGTGCCGGCGCACTTCCGCAACGCGATGATCTCGCGCATCAAGATCATGTCGAACCTCGACATCTCGGAGCGGCGCAAGCCCCAGGACGGCAAGATCGTGTTTAATCGCTTCGGAACGGCGAACGTGGAACTGCGCGTGGCGATCATGCCTACGAGCGACGGCCTCGAGGACGTGGTAATGCGGGTGCTCGCCGCGGCCAAGCCGATCCCGCTCGACAAGATAGGCCTGCGCGAGACGGTGCTCGGCGAAATCAGACGTATCGCCCGCATGCCTAACGGCCTGTTGCTGATCTGCGGTCCGACCGGATCGGGCAAGACCACCACGCTGCATTCCGTGCTCGGTCTCATCAACAACGGCAAGAAGAAAGATCTGGACCGCGGAGGACCCGATCGAGATCACGCAGAAGGGGATTGCGCCAGGTGCAGGTGAACGCAAAGATCGGCCTGACCTTCGCCGTCGCGCTGCGCTCGTTCCTGCGCCTCGATCCCGACGTGATCATGGTGGGGGAAATGCGCGATGCCGAAACGGCAAGAACCGGCGTGGAAGCCTCCCTAACGGGCCATCTGGTGTTCTCGACGCTGCATACCAACAGCGCGCCGGAATCGGTGACCCGTCTGCTCGACCTCGGCATGGACCCGTTCAACTTTGCCGATGCGCTGCTCGGAGTGCTGGCGCAGCGGCTGGCTCGGGCGCTGTGCCCCGACTGCAAGAAGCCGCACAAGCTCTCCGAGGAGGAGGTCAGGGTGCTGCTCAAGGAGTACTGCGACGGCACGCCGCTCGTGCCGGCCGAAGTGCGCAAGCGCTGGGAGTCGAGCTACGGAGACAAGCAGGGACAGTTGACGCTGTACGTGGCCACGGGTTGCGACCAATTGCGGAAAGCGCGGATACCGTGGCCGCCTTGGTATTCACGAACTGCTGGTGAACTCGCGCGCCATCAAGGCGCTTATCCAGAACCATGCCCGGGTCGAAGACATCGAGAAGACCGCGCTGGCCGATGGCATGCTCACGCTCAAGCAGGACGGCATCGAAAAGGTGCTGCAGGGCATGACCGACCTCGCCCAGGTGCGGGCGGTTGCGATTTGATTCAGCAGCAGACCGCGGGTGCAGCACCTGGTGCGTCGGCCTCGCTCCCCTCATCGCTGGAAGTGAGCGTCCTTTCCTAGAAGAGCTTCGCGGAAGCGGTCCTTGAGATGTGCCCCGTCGCGAGGCGGCAGCACCAGTGGAAGCTTGTCCGGTGCCACCTTGACCTGCGCGAACAGCGGACCATCGGCGCGGTGGAGGTCTGCACGCACCCGACGGATCTGCTCAATCCTTGTCACCATCATTGCCGAGACGAAGCCGCAGGCTTTTGCCACTGCGGCGAGATCGACCCCGAACGCCGTGTGAGAGGCCTGCATGCCGGTCTCACCGTAGCGTTCGTTGTCCAGTACCACCACTGAAAGATTGCGCGGGCGCTGCGTGCCGATGGTGGCGAGCGAGCCCATTCCCATCAGCAATTCACCGTCGCCGGTGAGCACCAGCACCCGGCGATCAGGCTGCGCCAGCGCCAGCCCCAGACCGATGGCCGCGGCGCCGCCCATCCCGCCCCAGAGCGGGAAGTTGAGCGGATGGTCGCCGGCATCGGTTGCATCCCACGCCGGTGCGCCCAGTCCCGCGATCACCAGCAGGTCGCCACGATCAGCGAGCAGCATCCTGACGACCGCGCGCCGGTCCAGTGCTTTCGATTTCCCTATCGATGTCTTTGCCGCCATGTTCGTCCGTCGGTTCTTGTCAAGTCAGTTCAGTTATCGAAGGTTTTGGCGCCGAGCAGCCGCTGGCCGATCAGCAACGCGGCGGGGCGCAGCGTGTTGTAGGCGATGCGCAGCGCACCCTCGGCGAGCGGCAGGATGTCCTCCTCCCGGTCGGCACGGGTGACGTGCACGCCCATTTCCTCGAGCACGTTGCTCGTCGCCTGTCCCATCGGCACCTGCCACGGATTGAACTCCGCCCAGTCGCCGCGCATGGTCACGATCATCGCCAGCGGCACCCGGCAGGCGGACAAGCATCGAGGCCATGTTGATGCAATTGCCGACGCCGCTCGACTGCATCAGCAGCACGCTCTTGTCGCCGCCGAGCCACGCGCCGACCGCCAGTGCGATGCCCTCTTCCTCGGTGGTGAGCCGCACCGCCCGCAGTTCGCGATCCGCCTCGCATAGCCCGATCAGCGCGGCATGGCCGGCGTCCGGTACGAAACTCACCTGGCGAATGCCCTGTTGCTTGAACAACTGATGCAGCCCCTGGCTCCAGTGCGTTCTCATTGTGTCCCGGTTATTCGTTTGTATTTGGAAGCTCTCTGCACCACTGCGAAAGCCAAGCGCGATTTGGCCACAGCCGGTGGATCAGGGCAAGGCACGAGCGCCGCGGCCGTGCCGGCGCATTCCGGCTCGGGCAGACCCGAAGATTTGAAAGCCCTGCTTGCGTATGCGCCAGTAAGTGCTATAGATAAATCAGGTATGCAGGAAAGGAGGAGGCCATGACAGACTCGGTGCGCAAGGCGGACTATTTTTACGTGGAAGTGGCAAACCAGGCGGGGGCAGGCGCCATGTACCTGAAGACGCTCAGGGACGTAGGCGTGAACCTGCTGGCATTCACCGGATTCCCGGCGGGGCGCAAGGCGCAGATAGACTTCATCCCCGAAGACACCGCAGCCTTCCGCGCGGAAGCGAAAAAAACAAGTGGAAGCTTTCGGCGCGAAAGACGGTATTCCTGGTGCAGGGCGACGACCGGCTGGGCGCGATCCACGAAGTGATCGGCAAGCTCGCCGAGGCAAGAATCAGCATGACCGCGCTGGACGCGGTGACCGCAGGTGCCGGACGCTACGGCGCGATGTTCTGGGTCAAGTCGAGGGATGTCGCGAAGGCGGCCAGGATCCTCGGGGCAAGTTGAAACGGGCACCGTTCGGTGCCCGTTTGGTTTTCCGCTTCGGACTGCCGGTGCAGCAATTACTTCATCAGATGCTTGCTTGAACCAGTTCAGCGCCGGTGTCGAGGCGCCCTGGAAGCCGCTCACATAGACGTCGAAGTGGCCGCCCGGAAGAATCACCAGTTGCTTGGATTCGCGGGCGCGGCCAAACGCCTCGATCGCCAGGCAGATCAAAAGGACAACGGGCACGCGCTGATGGCCGGTTAGATTTCGACCTTCACGCGGCCGCAAAGCCGCTCAAGGTTTCAAGCCGACGTCCCCGGGGATCGACCTTCCTGAAGGTGCCGAATGTCTGGAAGTGGACACGTCAAAGATCCAGCAAAGCGCGCCGCGTGTCCGCCTGCTTTCCATGATAAGCGAGGAACGCGGCGGCGCCGTCGTCGCCCATGTAGCGCGCCAGCACGCGTGGCTCGGACCGGCGCAGATCCACCATGATCAGCCCATCGAGGGCGTCGTTGAATTGCGCATCGGCGCTGAACGCGAGCAGCCTGCCGCCGAGCTTCAGATATTGCTTCAGCAGGATCGGCACGCCCTTGCTGTCGCGTTCGATCTGCTTGACCAGGCGCGAAACGTCCTCGATATCGTTGAGTGCAGCGAACTCGGCACTGTCAAGTTCCGCCATTTTCCGGCTGCGAAACGGCCGCCGCGGCCTTACGTGGCGTGCCAGGTTCACTTCGATGTTGTTTGCCTTCAGGTAATCGACGATCAACTGGCGCGACGCCGGCTCATAGTTGTTGCTGATGCTTACCGCCCCGAAGAGCATCGCGTACTGTGGGGACTGTACGATGAACCGGCCGATGCCGCGCCATAGAAGCATGAGCGGAGCGAAGCTGCGCTGGTATTCCGTGCGCACGAAGGAGCGGCCGAGTTCGATCGCCGGGTTCATCGCTCGAAGCACACGGGTCCCGTACTGGAACAGGGAGTGCGTGTATAGCCCGCGCTTGCCGAAACGGGCGAGGATCTCGTCCACCAGTCCCAGGCGGTAGGCACCGACGATCGCCTCGGCATGCGTATCCCAGACGAAGAGATGCAGATAGTAGGAATCGAACAGGTCGACATCCGAGGCCTTGCCCGTGCCTTCGCCCGCCGCGCGGAAGCTCAATTCGCGCAACCGCCCGATTTCCTGAAGGCACCATGGAAACTGCTCGGCGCGCGCCCATTGAACCGTGAACTGTCCGCTCGCGACGAGGCGCTGGTGCGCGGGCAGCGCTTCCACTTCGGCCTTGAGCCGGGATTTCGGAATTGCCGGGACAATTTCCGCACTGATTGCCGTCGGCACTGGACCGGTGAAGGCGCGTGCTGGAATAAGTCCGGTCACAACGCGCTTGATGCCGTTTCCGAAAAATCGAGAAAGCAGCGGAAGACTACGGAAGGGAAAAGGTCCGCTGCGAAGTAACGTCGAGTTGCCGTGCCTATTCCGCTGCATGGGTGCGTCCCATTCAGTTGCTTGATGCGTGGCGCGAAGCCGGAGGCGCCCGTGCCACCGGTGGCGTGGCAGGCCGGGTGTTAACCTTCACGCGACCCTGGAGGTCGTGTTGCGGATTTGATTCGCCATCTGCTATTTTCAACAGGACCGGTTCGCGCGTCGCGACCGAAAGGTGCCGCTGTGCGTAGTCGCGCATCGACAAGCCGATGATCCAGTCGGAGACCACCAGCGGCAGGCGCGCGGGGGAAAGAAACGGCAGAGTGCCGATAAAATGGAAAATGCGCGATGCCCCGCCAGGAACAATGCCCTTGAAAATAAGCCGCATCGCAATGCCCAGGCGCGCGGCCCCGGAATAGCCGCTATGATAGCGCGGCGAGCGCAGGAAGCGGACTTTGTTGCGGATGCGATGCGCGATTTCCCGGTCGGTGAGCAGGCGGGCATAAAGCGCCCGATAGCCTTCGACCATCGCGCCCAGCGTCATGTTTTTTGGTACGACGTTGGTGCTGCCGCGCGTGTTTTCCGCCGAGTCCTCGCTCTCGTTGATGCGCCCTTCTTTTTTTAGCCGTTCATAGAGCGGCGTCCGCGGCATCGCGGTAAGCAGTCCGATCATGGCCGATTGGATGCCCGCATCGGTGATGAAGCGGTATTGGCTTTCAAAGGTTTCCGTGGTGTCGTTGTCGAAACCGACGATGAAACCGCCGAGCACGTCGATGCCGTAGGCGTAGATGCGCCTGATCGAGGTGAGAATGTCCTCGCGCAAATTCTGAGTCTTCAGCGTTTCCTTCAGGCTTTCCGGGTCGGTGGACTCGATGCCGATGAACACCCAGCCGAAATTGGCCTCGCGGAAAAGCTCCAGCAGCTCGCGGTTCTGCGCGAGGTTGAGCGAAGCCTCGGTGCCGAAGCTGAAATCGTAGCCGTGTTCCTCCTGATAGCGGGCGAGGAAGCGCAGCAGTTCCTTGGCCCGGGGAACGTTTCCGATCAAGTTGTCGTCGACGAAAAACACGCTGCGCATTCCGGCGCGCCGCAGCGCGTCCAACTCGCGCCCGACCTGTTCGTGGCTTTTCACCCGCGGCTTGCGGCCGAACATCACGATGATGTCGCAAAACTCGCAGCGGAACGGACAGCCGCGGGAATATTGCAGCGTAGCGTTCGAGTAGCGGTCGAGCTGCAGCAGGTCGAAGCGCGGAACCGGCGAATCGGTGAGCGCGACGGTTCCCGTCTCGTGGTACAGGGGTTTCGCTTCGCCGCGCAGGAAATCTCGGCAAAAAGCCTTCCAGATGTACTCGGCTTCGCCGGCGATCACGGTGTCGGCAAGGTTTGCATACTTCTCGTTGCAAAGAGAAGAGTAGCTGCCGCCTGCGACAGTGTAATAGCCGCGACTCCGGTAATGCGCGAGCAATTCGCGCTGGCGCGGAAACTGCACGCCCATGCCGCACACGCCGACAATATCGGCGTTGGGGTCGAGTGGAACGGCTTCGACGTTCTCATCCACGATGCACACTTCCCAGTCGGGCGGGCAGAGCGCGGCGAGCGTGGCCAGGCCGAGCGGCGGGCAAGTCGTGCTCTTCTGCGGGAGCACTTTCTCAATCGCCCAGGTGAAGCTCCAGAAACTTTCCGGGAACTTCGGATTGATCAACAGCAATCGCATGAACGCAGACCTTTCCTTCGAATATCCGGACTCATCCTACTCGGCCATGATTGCTCCATTGTTACGGTATTCGGGACAGACCAAAGAGAAATGCATCGGTACGGCAAAACGAGCGGGCAAAAGCTGATTTGCCTTGGACATTCGTCTTTGCGTCGCTTGCAAGCATTACAAAGTCATCAATTAGACTTGCCTTGAACGCAGGACTGTTGTCCCCGTCTTTCATCATGAATTCATTGACTTGAAAAGAACTCTGGAATTGGCACGAGCGTTACGCCAGTGGAGTGCAGGTCAGGCATGGGTCTGACTATTGCGAATCATCATATAGCAGGGGTGATTCCATGAACAAGTTTCCGTCCCCACTGTTGGCCGGTGCTGCCGCGCCGTTACGCAGCCGCGTGGCGTTTGCGGCCGATTTCGAACATTACTCCATAGGCCCCATGGGCTCGGTGCCGTGCGAACCAGACGCGCCTCGATCCAGTGCTGGCACGGGCGGCCCATCGTCCTCTTTCCGAACATTCATTGCCGAATTCGACTGATCGAATTGACGGGCGGTGAAAGACGGGCCTCAACGACTGAGCGGCCGTCCCGCGCCGTGGCTCAGGGTTTCAAGCCGACGTCCCAGGGATCGATCTTCTTGAAAGTGCCGAACGTCTGGAAGTGAATACGCTGCAGGACCAGCAGGGCGCGCAGGACATCCGGAGGGAAGCCCTGGCGATTGCCGCGGTCGTCCATGATCAAACCGTCCAGATAAGCCTCGCCCGGACCCGTTCCCCATAACGTGACAAGATTCTGATGGATGCGCGGAAACAGCGATTTCAGCAATGCGACCGCCTCGTCTGCCAATTCCTTGTCGGTCGGTTGCCGCTGAATTCTTCTCATTGACGACCTCGCTGACCTGCAACAATCGCGTCGATTTCCGCATCGGACAGGATTTGCGGAAACTCCGGCTGTTCAGCGATCATCACGGCATGCCTTTCCAAGGGTTGCGCCGATTTGCGGCGGTCGAGTCTTGTCCAATCGTGGAGTCGCGTCTGGAAATGGGGGCGCGCCGATGAGCGGCGGCGCCTCTGGCAGGACCCAGCGCTTCCCCTTCGGAATGACCCGCATTCCGCATTTTGTCGGTTTTCAGCAGCCGACTCAAACTTAGCCTATTCCTGCAAATTCGCGGCGTCAACGCCGGCCCGAATCCCGCAGTTGTACGTCTCCGGCGATCGGCCTATCTGCCCATCGCCTTGCGTTTCCACAACTCCCAGGCCCGCTCGTAGCCGCCGTACCTTCGGTCTTTGCGGCTTCGCCGGCATCCAGATAGGTGATGTCGCCGCCAAGCGCCATGGCCTGAGCCTGCAGTTTCGCATCCATCTGCAAGTAATAACTGCGCCCCACCACCTGCGGCAGCGAATCGCCAACCACGACCGCGCCGTGGCCGCGCATGAGCGCGGCGGGCTTGTCGCCCAGCGCACGTGCAAGCGCGACGCCGAGTGCCGGCGTTTTCACCAGCATGTCGGTTTCACCCGCGACCTTGCGGATGTCGAATATCGGCACTCCCCGCCCGATGAAACCGGCCATGTGATAGATCGGCCGGAGCGGGACCGTCGTAACGCCGAAAGGGATAACCGAAGCGGCGTGGTTGTGTACAACCGCCTTGACATCGGGCCGGGCCTTGTAGATTTCACCGTGGATGAATCGCTCGAGGTACATCTTGGCGTCGCCGCCATTCACCGGCTTGCTATCGAGGTCGAGTTCCAGGACGTCGTTGGCGGTGACCGACTCTGGGGCGATCGAGCGGGCAATGAGATAACGGTTGGGATCCTTGTCGTGACGCACGCTGACGTGGCCGTATCCGTCCACGATCTCCAGCGCGGCGAGGATGCGGTTTGCCGCCACGAGGTCCTCTATTAACGCAGCATCGGCGGTGAGAGGCTCCGGCCATGACTTGCGCGCCACGCCTGCCAGCATGCCGGCCAGAAGAATGCTGCCGCCAAACACGAAGTCGCGACGCGCAAAACCGCGAAGTGCAGAAGCTCTTCGCTTTCATGAAACCTCCTCGCTAGCGAGCATGATCGAAATTCCATGAGCGGCCGGAATCCGCTTGTCTTTTGTGCCTACCAGTACCTTCGCATTTCCAGGTAGGTGAACGACGCCGTCCAACTGACCATCAACAACCCGATCAGCGATTCGATGCCGCAGATCAGGCGCAACTGCCCGGTCGGGTAGATGTCACCGAATCCCAGAGTCGTGTACGTTTCGCTGGAGAAGTAAAGGAAGTTCATCAGCGTGTCCTGGAAAGTCCCGCCGAATCCGCCCAGCCCGAACTTGTCTCGCAGCAGGTAATAGGCGAACGCGAACGCCCCGATCTGCAGAACATGGCTCGTCAATGCCCCAACCAGCGCGGCCAGCACCTTGGCACGCATCGAGATGATGGTGATGGGGCCCAACCGGTCGTTAAGAAGCCGCAGCGTTTCATAATGCAACAGGACGCATACAGCGGTCAGGGCGAGGCAGAGCAACAAGGCGAACATGGTGAAGTCGTGGCTGGCTGTACTCAAGTATCAGAAGAACCTCTGGGATCTACGCTAAAGTCGAATCGCTAACGCACCACAGCCAAGTCGGTGGACAGCATCAATCGAAACGGTTGCTGCGTGCTTGCGGCCATGTCCCGTCGGCCGGACTTCACTCAGTCCTGTCTGGTCGTCCCCAATGTCGCCCTGGTCGCGAAATACGTGATCACTGCGGAAGCGAACGCACACGCCGCCAGGAAATACAGCCCCATCTCGAAACTCTTCGTGCTGTCCTTGATCCAGCCGACGATGAACGGGCCGACATAACCGCCGAGGTTGCCGATGGAATTGATCAGCGCAATGCCGGCCGCGGCGGCCGCCCCGGTGAGGAACATCGAGGGCATCGGCCAGAACGACGGCCGCGACCCGTAGATGCCGATGGTGGCAATCGACATGGCCACCAGTGCCCAGTAGGAGCCGGTGAACCAGCCCACGCCGGCGAGCCCTATGGCCGGCGACCGTGGACGCGACGATGAGGTGCCAGCGCCGCTCGTTGCGGCGATCCGAGGAGTGGCCCCAAAGCACGAGGCCGATCACCCCGATCACATACGGGATCGCGGTCAACAGGCCCGTAACGAAGTTCGAATGCCCGAAGCCCTTGACGATCTGCGGCAGGAAGAAGGTGATGCCGTAGCTGGCGATGACGCTCGTGAAGTAGATCAGCGACAGCATCAGTACGCGCTTGTCGGTAAGCGACCGCAGGAGCGTCAGGCGGCCGGCGACTTCGACTCGGGCACGCTCGGCCTGCAACTCGGATTCCAGCCACTCGCGCTGGTCCGCGCTGAGCCATGTGGCTATTCCCGGCCGGTCGGTAAGCAACCTCAGCACGACGAAGGCGAGCAGCACGGCAGGGATGGCTTCGAGGATGAAAACCCACTGCCAGCCGTGCAGGCCCCAGATGCCATCCATCTCCAGAATCGCGCCCGACATGACCGACGCAACCGCGTTGGCGACAGGCACTGCAATGAACAGCGTGGAGATCACACGGGCACGATACGCGGCCGGATACCAGGTGCTGAGATAGAAGATGATGCCGGGGAAGAAACCAGCCTCGGCCACGCCGAGCAGAAAGCGCAGCACGAGGAAGCTGACCGGCCCGGTCGTGGCGGCCATCAACCCGGAAATGATGCCCCAGGTGATCATGATGCGCGCGATCCAGCGGCGGGCGCCGACCTTTTCCAGAATCATGTTGCTCGGCACTTCGAACAGCGCATAGCCGAGGAAGAAGATGCCTGCGCCCCAGCCGTACATGTAAGAGCTGATGCCCAGGTCCTTGTTCATGGTCAGCGCGGCAAAGGCGACATTGGTGCGATCGATGTACGCGACCAGATAGCTCACCACGATCAGGGGGAGCAGCCGCCACGAGACCTTCAGAATCGTGCGGCGCTGGAATTCTGGCGTAAATTGTGTCGGCATCCTGGTGGCGTCCCTGCTCGAGGAACACTTTGTCCCAGCGCTTCAGGCTGGTCTCGATCGTTAGTTTTGCCGCGCATCTGACGCAGGTGCGGCGACGGACCCGTTGCGCGAGGCTTCGGCCCGACGGCGTGCCGATATGTATTGAGCGAGCTGCGGCATAAGCACGGGACGAATCATGGGCGGTGCGGAATACTACCCCGTCGCTTGGACTGGCGCATGTCCGCTGTGAAGCACACGTCCCGCCGGAGCCGCTCCTGATACCATCCGATCCTCGCGCCCCACAAGCCACTCGTCCCGTCACCAGCGCGAGATGCCCTGGCGGCTGGTTGCCGAATTGATGGCACCTGAAATTGGCGCCGGACGCTGCCGACGGAGGGCCGCGCATCGTCAGCGCCGAAGTGCTTTGTACCGCACGCCTTCCAATGGCGGGTGGCGTGCTGATTTCCTTGAGAACCGCAGCGGGAAGCGGTCGTTATGAATACAAAGAACCAGGGGGCGGGCATGAAAAGGACACCCATCTACAAGGCACTCTACATTCAGGTGCTGGTCGGCGTAGCGCTGGGCATCGCGGTCGGCCACTACTGGCCGGATTTCGGCACCTCTCTCAAGCCGCTCGGAGACGGCTTCATCAAGCTGGTCAAGATGATGATTGCGCCAGTGGTGTTTTGCACGATCGTCAGCGGCGTAGCCAGTCTCAATGACTCCCGGGAAGTTGGCAAAACGCTGCTGAAGGCCATGGCCTTGTTCTATGTCCTGACCATCATCGCTTTGCTCATCGGCTTGGCGGCGGTCGATCTGGTCCAACCCGGCGTGGGCATGCATGTCGACCCCAGGCAACTGGATGCCTCCATCGCCAGCAAGTACGCCAAGGCGGGCGCCGGCATGGGATTTGTCGATTTCGTCCTGCATATCATTCCCCAGTCCTTCTTCGGTGCCTTTGCCGAAGGGGACGTGCTGCCCGTGCTGCTATTGGCCGTCCTGTTTGGCTTCGCTTTGACGCACATCGGGGCGGCCGGCCATCTGGCGGCGGCAGCCGTCGATTCTTTCGCCAGTGTGTTGTTCGCCATCTTCAATTTGATCATGAAACTCGCGCCGATCGGGGCCTTTGGTGCCATGGCTTTCACGGTTGGCAGATTTGGCGTCGGTTCAATCGGTTCGCTCGGCTCGCTGATCCTCACCTTCTACGCCGCTTGCGTGTTTTTCGTTGTGGCGGCGCTTGGTGCGTTGGCCAGGCTGCACGGCTTCAGCCTTTGGAAACTGTTGCGCTACGTGCGGGAGGAGCTTCTCATCGTGCTCGGCACTTCCTCGTCCGAGCCGGTTCTGCCGCGCCTGCTGCAGAAGTTGCAGCAACTGGGATGCAAGAAGGGCGTGGTCGGCCTGGTGCTGCCCGCCGGTTACTCCTTCAATCTTGACGGTACCGCCATTTACCTTACGCTGGCCTCATTGTTCATCGCACAGGCCTGCGATATTCACCTCAGCGTCGCCCAGACTCTGACCATGCTCGGCATCATGCTGCTCACCTCGAAGGGAGCGGCCGGGGTCACCGGCAGCGGATTTGTCGCCTTGGTGGCGACTCTCACGGTGGTGCCGGAACTACCGGTAGCGGGGGTTGCCATCCTGGTCGGTATCGACCGCTTCATGTCTGAGGCCCGCGCACTGACAAGCACCATGAGCAACGTCGTCGCCAGTGTCGTTGTCTCGATCTGGGAAAAAGCCTGCGACCGGGAAGTGCTCCTGCGCGAACTGGAATCCGGTCCGCCTGCCGCGCAAGAGCAGATCGAAAAAGCATCCGAACCGGCGGCCGAAGCGCCGTCCGGCACACCTCGTTCGCAGACAAATCCGACCTTCCCTGCGTAGCCGGCCGCAGCCCGACAGAACGATCAAGTCGAGACACGGACCCCGCGCCACATTGACATAATTTCTAAACGGAAACCCAAAACATGCCATCGACCATCATAGACTCCGTCATTTTTGGCAACATCTTCAGCACCGAGGCAATGCGCCAAGTCTGGTCGGACGAGAACCGCACCAGAAAATACCTCGACATCGAGGCCGCGCTGGCCCGAGTGCAAGGCCGTCTGGGAATCATTCCCGAGGAGGCCGCCTCTGAAATCGAGAGCAACTGCACCCTCGACAAGATCAATCTGAACAAACTGCGCGAGCAGACAGAGACAATCGGTTATCCGGTACTGGGCGTCGTGTCGCAGATCAATGCCTTGTGCCGCGACAAACTCGGTGAATATTGTCATTGGGGGGCGACCACCCAGGACATTACGGATACCGCGACCGTGATGCAGATTCGCGAGGCGCTGGCGATAGTCGACGAAGACCTTGCCGCAATCTCCGCTCGCCTGGCGCAACTTGCGCAGCGCTATCGCGACACCCCGATGGTCGGGCGCAGCAACCTTCAGCAAGCCGTGCCGGTCACCTTCGGCTACAAGCTGGCTGGCATCCTCGCGGCAATCGAGCGCCATCGCCAGCGCCTTGCGCAATTGCGGCCGCGCGTCCTGATGGGCGAGTTCGCGGGAGCTGCCGGCACGCTGGCCTCGATCGAGCACGGCGCACTCGAGACGCAGCAGGGGCTGATGGAGGAGTTGGGCCTGGCCCAGCCGCTCATCGCCTGGCATACGGTACGCGACACCATCGCAGAGGTCGGCTGTTTTCTTGGATTGGTCGGTGGAACCCTGGGAAAGTTTTCGATGGATCTCAAGCTGATGATGCAGACTGAAGTTGGCGAAGTCTATGAACCGTACGCACACGGTCGCGGGTCGAGCAGCACCATGCCGCAGAAACGCAATCCCATCTCCAGTTGCTACATTCACGCCGGCATTTCAGTCGTACGCCAGCATGTCGCCGCCCTGCTCGATGCCATGGTGGCCGATCACGAACGTTCCACCGGGCCGTGGGAAATCGAATGGATCGTTCTGCCCGAGGCTTTCTGCTTGATCGCGGGGGCCCTCAAGCAGACCCGCTTTGTCCTCGATGGCCTCGTGGTGGATCAACGGCGCATGCGCGACAACCTGGATATGACCAACGGGCTGGTCGTTTCAGAGGCCGTCATGATGGGTCTTGGGCGCCACATCGGGCGGGAATACGCGCACGACCTCGTCTATGACATCTGCCGCGAGGCGATCAAGCAAAACCGGCCATTGCTGGACCTGTTGTCCGAGAACGTCGAGATAGCCAAGCATTTCGATCGCGCCGCTCTCAGCGAACTGTGCGACCCCGCGAACTATCTGGGGCTCTCCGGCGAGATGGTTGATCGGGTACTCCGGTCGCTGAGATAGGCGGGACGGTCGGGAAAGCAAAGTTCCATTTTCACAGCGAATTGGAGTTACGTGACATGGCGATATTCGATCAAGCGTTCGACCGCGACCGTGACGCTGCCTTGGTCACTGGCGCCGGCAATGGCATTGGCCGCGCGATTGCCTTGGCGCTGATGGGTGAGGGCGTGCGAACCATATTTGCCGATATCAATGCCAGCACGGTGGGGGCCGCTGTCAAGGCGGCCGCCAATCCGAAACTTGCGCTGGCCTGGGTGGGCGATCTGGCGCGCCAGGCCGAGCGCGACCGGCTGCTCGCGGATGCACGCAGCCAACTGGGGCTCATTACGCTGTTCGTGCATAGCGCCTCGCCGCCGCGGCATGAAAAGGACCATGCGCTGGCGGTGAACGATGAAACGTGGGAACAGATGCGATCGGTCAATGTAGATGCCGGATTCCATCTCGGTCGGGAGATCGCAAGGAGCCTCATCGCGGCGAAGTCGCCCGGCAGTATGCTGTACGTGACATCGCTGCACGCAGGCACGCCACGCAACCTGCCGCACTACAGCACCTCGAAAGCGGCCATGGCGATGCTGGTAAAGGAGCTGGCCAAGACGCTGGGCCGGTTCTCCATCCGCGTCAATGCCCTGGTACCCGGTGCCGTGGCGGCGGGCGGATTCGTAGCCGATCCCGCACTGGCGCGCCACATCCCGCTGGGCCGGCTCGGGCGTGCCGACGATCTGGCGCCACTGGCACTGGCGGTGCTGTCGAACCGAATCTCGGGTTACGTAACCGGCGCGAGCTTCTTGATCGACGGCGGCCTGTCGCTCACCAACTGGTTCGATCCGCCGGAACTCGATTTACCCTGAGCCGGTCGATGAGCAACCGGGTGCAGGGGTAACGGGATAAACCGGGCATAAGTCGAGCTTTTGAAGGCAGCGTCTGTACCTCGATGCAGGTTTCGATCGGCTCGAGGCGCACCCGTGATCCTCGCGCACATGTTGCTCGCCGCTCAGACCTTGCGACCGTAGTTCAAGAGGCCTGCCGGACCTTTCGGCGGACGGGCGCGGATCGCCGCTTCGTTCGGCTCGATCCCCCAACCGGGTCGCGCGGGCATGACCAGATGACCGTCTACGAACTCCGGCACGTGGCTGAACAGCTCGTGATCCCAGGCGATGCGATCGATGTCGGTTTCCATGATGCGCAAGTTCGGCACCGCCGCCGCAAAGTGCGCGTTCATCATGGTGCAGAGATGTCCGTAGAAATTGTGCGGGGCGACGTTGACTTCGTGCGCCTCGGCGGCCGCCGCGATTTTCATCGATTGCCACACGCCGTTCCAGGGCGTGTCCACGATGGCGATGTCCATCGCCTGCTCGCGGAAGAAGGGCATGAACTCGCGCAGGCCCAGCAGCGTCTCGCACGAGCTGATCGGATGCGGGCTGTGCCGGCGAATGTAACCCAGGGCTTCCGGCACGAAGCTGTCAATCTCGACCCAGAAGATGTCGAGGTGGGCGATGGCGCGCAGGATCTCGAGATAGCCTTCGGTCTTGGCGTTGAAGTTGAGGTCGAGCAGGATGTCCACATCGGGGCCGGCGCCGTCGCGCAGCGCTTCAAGGTGCATGACCAGGTTGCGGAGCACGTCGCGTTCTACATTAAGGCCCGTCTCGAACGGGACGCCAAATCCCGGCCGCCATCCCCGCGCGTTCTTCCCGTCCTGGTCGTACATGAAGAGGTTGGTCTTCAGCGCGGTAAATCCTTTGTAGCACACCTCGCTTCCGATCGCCTTGACCCCGTCGAGATCGCTGATCGCCGGCTTGTAGTGGGTCGGGTGATTGATCCGCCACGTCGCGCAATGCGACCAGTACACGCGAATGCGGTCGCGGATCTTGCCGCCGAGGAGTTCGTAGACCGGTACGCCGAGCCCCTTCGCTTTGGCATCGAGCAGGGCGTTTTCAATCGCACCCATGGCGAGCGCGACGATGCCGCCGGAGGCGGGGCGGGTGGCGCTATGGAGTTCGGCGTAGATCCGCTCGTGCGCGCCGACTTCCTGGCCGATGACGCGGGCGGACAGCCGCTCGATGGCGGTACCCACGCCCGGCGCGCCGAAACCCTCGTCGAACTCGCTCCACCCGGTGATGCCGCTATCCGTGGTCAGTTTCACGAAATGGTAGTTGCGCCAGCCTGCGTCGCAGGACAGCGTTTCGATGGTTTTTACCTTCATGAATTCCCCCTCCCCCGTATCCCCGGCCCTCTACCCCTCCGGGTACATGTCTCCCGCCAGGGGAGAGGGCAGGGGAGAGGGGGCTTCTGCATGCATCGCCCATCTCGCGCACAATACCGCTTTTCCGTTCCGGAATACCGCCATGACGCTATCCATGTACCAGGCTTCCATCCCTGTATTCGTTCGCGCGCTCGGAAATCTCTCGGCGATCCTCGACAAGGCTGCCGCGCACGCCGAGGCCAGGAAGATCGATCCGCCGGTCTTCATCAACGCGAGGCTCGCGCCCGACATGTTCCCGCTTTCCCGCCAGGTGCAATCGGCCAGCGATTCGGCGAAAGGTTGCGCGGCCCGCCTGGCCGGCGTCGAGGTGCCGCGCTACGAGGACATCGAAACCACTTTCCCTGAATTGCGGGCGCGCATTGCCAAGACGGTGGCGTTCATGCAGGGCGTGAAGCCGGCGCAGATCGACGGCAGTGAGGATCGCACGATTACCCTCAAACTGCGCGGCCGGGAAGTGAACTTTTCGGGCCGGGACTATCTGCTGAATTTCGTGCTGCCCAATTTCTTTTTCCACGCCACCACCGCCTACGCGATCCTGCGCCACAACGGGCTTGAGATCGGGAAGACGGATTATCTCGGCAGCTTCTGATCGTCACCCGGCAGACCAATCACAGCAACGAATGATCCCCTTTTCCATTCTCGATCTCTCTCCCATTCCCAGGGGCGCGACTGCGTCCGAGGCGTTGCGCAACACGCTCTCGCTGGCGCAGCGCGCCGAGAGCCTGGGTTACAAGCGCTACTGGATCGCCGAACATCACAACATGCCCGGGATCGCCAGCGCCGCGACCGCGATCGTCATCGGTCACGTAGCCGGCGGCACCAGGACCATCCGCGTGGGCTCGGGCGGCATCATGCTGCCGAATCACTCGCCTCTGGTGGTCGCGGAACAGTTCGGCACACTCGCATCGTTGTATCCCGGCCGTATTGATCTGGGCCTGGGCCGTGCGCCCGGCACCGACATGTTGACCGCGCGCGCCCTGCGCCGCACGATGGAAGACAGCGCCGAACAGTTCCCTCAGGACGTGCAGGAACTGCAGCAATACTTCGAAGCCGCAGAGCCGGGACTCCATATTCACGCAGTGCCGGGCGAGGGTCTGGAAGTGCCGATCTGGCTGCTGGGTTCGAGCCTCTTCAGCGCGCAACTCGCAGCCATGCTCGGCTTGCCGTTCGCTTTCGCATCGCATTTCGCGCCCGATCTGATGAAACAGGCGCTCGAAATCTACCGCAGCCGCTTCGAGCCGTCTAAACAGTTGGACCGCCCGTATGCGATGCTCGCCGCGAACGTGCTCGCCGCCGATACCGACGCAGAAGCACGCCGCCAGTTTACCTCGCAACAACAGTCATTCATTAACCTCAGGCGCGGGTCGCCGGGACAGGTGCCGCCGCCGATCGACAACATCGATACCTACTGGTCTCCCGCCGAGAAGGCGATGGTCGAACGTTCGCTCGCCGTGGCGTTCGTGGGCTCGCCGGAGACGGTGCAGCGCGGTCTCGCGGCCTTCATCGAATCCAAACAGCCGGACGAACTGATGATCACCGCACACATCCACGATCAGCCAGCGCGACTGCGTTCGATTGAGCTCGTGTCCAGGGTACGGGAGAATCTGGCTTCGGCGGGGCGCGGAAGTGAAAAAGCGCCGCTCCAAGTGGCGGCGAATACCAAATGATGAAGCTGTCCGAACTTCTCGGCATGGAGTTGCCGATCATCCAGGCACCGATGGCAGGCGCGCAGGGTCACGCGCTGGCGGTGGCTGTCTCCAATGCCGGCGCTCTCGGCTCGATCGGATGCGCCACGCTCAGCATCGACACCATGCGCAGCGAACTTGCGGCAATCAAGGCGGGGACCGCCAAGCCTTTTAATGTGAACTTCTTCTGCCACGTTCCGCCCGTGCCCAGCGCAGAGCGCGAATCCGCCTGGCGCGCGGCGCTCTTGCCTTACTACAGGAAATACGGAATCGATCCGGAGAAAATTCCTGCCGGGCCGGGGCGCGCACCCTTTAGTGCCGGGGCCGCCGAAGTGCTGGATGAAATCAGGCCCGCGGTGGTGAGTTTTCATTTCGGATTGCCGCCAAAGGAACTGCTGACGCGGGTGAAACGCCTGGGCGCAAAAATACTTTCCTCGGCGACCACCGTCGAAGAGGCGCTCTGGCTCGAAGCGAACGGGGTCGACGCCGTCATCGCGCAGGGCGTGGAGGCGGGCGGACATCGCGGCATGTTCCTGTCGGATGATCTGACCACGCAGGTCGGAACGTTTGCATTGCTGCCGCAGGTGGTGCGCGCAGTGAAGTTGCCGGTGATCGCCGCCGGCGGCATCGTCGATGCCCAAGGCGTCACGGCCGCCATGGCACTGGGTGCAGCCGGCGTGCAGATCGGAACAGCTTATTTATTGTGCCCGGAAGCCACCATCAGTGCGGTGCATCGCGCGGCGCTGATGAGCAAAGTGACGCGCCACACGGCACTCACGAACCTGTTTACGGGCCGTCCTGCGCGGGGAATCATGAATCGCGTCATGAAAGAACTCGGCCCGATGAGCGGCGTGGCGCCGGCGTTTCCCCTGGCGACCTCTGCCATCGCGCCCCTGCGCGCCAAAGCCGAAGCCGGGGGCTCCGGTGATTTTTCGCCGCTTTGGTCCGGCCAGAATGCCAGCGGCTGCAAGGAAGTGCCGGCCGCCCGGCTTACGCGCGAACTTGCCGCCGGTGTTTGATCATTTTCGCAGGTGCGACGCAATGTATTGATCCGGAGCGTGGACACCATGAGCCAACATACGAATCCGCCGAAACACTTCTCAATGATTCGCGGCTTCCACATTGCCGACTTTTTCACACTCGGCAACGCGGCCTGTGGCACGGTGGGTGTCTTTCTGGCCATGATCTACGCTGGCAGCGAGTCGGTAATCCACTTTTACATCGCAGCAGCGATGGCGCCTGCGGCCTTCGTGTTTGACGTACTCGATGGCCGTATTGCGCGTTCGCGGCAACAGCATTCCGCGCTTGGGCGCGAGCTTGATTCGCTCGCGGACGTCATCTCCTTCGGCGTTGCACCGGCGGCCCTCGGGTTTGCCGCGGGATTGCGCGGAGGTTGGGATGTGGTCGTACTGGTCTACTTCGTATGTTGCGGTGTAAGCAGGTTGGCGCGCTACAACGTCACCGCGGAGAGCCTTTCGGCCGGCGCGGACAAAGTTGCCTACTTCGAAGGCACGCCGATTCCCACCAGTGTTGTCCTGACCGGCGTGCTGACATTGGCTGCCTGGTTCGACCGGCTGCATACGCATCTTTATGGCGGTGTGTGGACACTGGGTTGGGATTTGCACCCGCTGACTCTGCTGTTTGGCTTATCCGGAACCCTGATGATCAGCAAGACGCTCCATATCCCCAAACTCTAACCTTTACCCGCGGGAGATTTGAGACTTAGGACGCGAGCGTGGGCTTCCGGCCGAACCAGGGTCGTGCTGATTCGAGCTGCGCAGCGAGGCGAAACAGCGTCGCCTCTTCACCGTAAGGCGCGACCAACTGGACTGCGAGCGGCAGCCCGCCCGAGCTCTGACCGAGCGGAAGCATCATCCCGGGCTGGCCGGTGAGGTTGAACCAGACGGTGAATGGAGAGAACGCAAACACCCGCCGCCAGTATTCGTCCACGTCCTCCATCATCATGTCGAGCCAGCCGAGCTTCACCGCGGGCGAAGCCAGACCCGGCGTCAGCAGCACATCCCACTCCGAGTGAAAGGCCGCCATCTGCCGTCCGAGGCGATGCGCCGTTTGCGTGGCGCGAACGTAGTCGGGGGCGCTGATCTTTTCGCCCATCTTCGCGGTCAGCCAGGTGATGCGCTCCACTTCACCTTCGCGTGCCGGGCGTCCGGCGGTCGGGTGGCCGGCGAGATTCACCACTGTGTTAGCCGACGCCAGCGTCAGAAAAGTCGGCACAACTGCTGCGCCATCGATCTCCGGATTGCGTTCCTCGACGTGGTGGCCGAGATCGGCGCAGAGCTCCACCGTGTCGGCGAGCAAGCGCAGGCATTCCGGATCGACCCTGGCGCCATTGGGCGACCTGGCGGTCCACGCGATGCGCAGCCTCGCCGGGGTTGGCGCCGACCTCCCTGAGATAAGGCCCGGCAGGCGCGCGGTGCCACATACGGATCGCCGGCACCGGGCCCGCGCGTCGCGTCCAGCAGCGCGGCGGAATCACGCACGGTGAGGCTCACCGCGTGTTCGGTCGAAACACCGCCCAGTCCTTCGCCGGCGAACGGGGCGAAGGTGTTGCGGCTGCGTGTCGGCTTGAGGCCGACCAGCCCGCAGCACGCCGCGGGCGCGCGGATCGAGCCGAACCCGTCGGAGGCGTGGGCGATCGGCAGCATGCGCGCCGCGACGGCCGCAGCGGCGCCGCCGCTCGAGCCCCCCGAGATATGCGCGACGTTCCAGGGATTGCGCGTCGGGCCATGCAGTTGCGGCTCGCAGGTGAGCGACAGACCGAGTTCGCAGGTGTTGGTCCGTCCGAAGATGACCAGTCCCGCACGCTTCAGGCGCTTGACGTGCTCGCTGTCGGCGGGGGCGGGCGGCGTGTCGGCGAAGAACTGCGAGCCGCGTGTCATTCGCAGACCGGCCACCGGCGAGGTGAGGTCCTTCATCAGGAAGGGCACCCCACGAAACGGTCCGTCGGGAAGGCCGTCGGCGATCGCCTTCCTGCCGTAGTCGTAAAGCTTCATGACCACGGCGTTGACCGCCGGATTGCGCGCCTCTACGCGCTCGATCGCTCCTTCAAGCAGTTCAAGCGGCGTGATTTCCTTGCGCCGCACCAGATCGGCGAGTCCCAGCGCGTCGTATTGTTCGTATTCGGCGAATCCGGCCATTGTCGTTCCTCGTACCTTTGCCTCAGGGCGTCTCGGTCAGCGCGCCGCGACTGACGTTGGCGCCATCCTCGGCGCGTAGTGCCCAAAAGGACAGCGATGATAGAGCCGTCAGCACACCCAGGGTCAGGAAGGCGTAATGCAAGGCGCCGGTGACGGCGGCGCCGTCCGTTTGCGGTGCGTCACCCAGGTACCAGGCGGCGATTAATGTGCCGCAAGCCAGGCCAAAGGACATCGACAGTTGCTGCATCGAACTGGCGATAGTGCTGGCCATACTCGAATCGCGCGGCTCGGTGTCGGCATACGCCATCGAATTCATGGCGGAGAACTGCAGCGAGTTGAAAAAACCCAACGTCAGTCCAAGGCAAACGATCACGCTCACCGGGGTCGCCGAAGTCACCAGGGAGAACAGACTGATGGTCAGGCCGATCATGAGGGTGTTCACGACCAGTACCTGCTTGAATCCGTAACGGCCTAGAACTTTGGGCGCAATGAGCTTCATGCCCATGGCGGCCGCCGCAGCCGGCATCATCAGCAGGCCCGACTGCCAGGCCGGCAGGCCCATGCCGAGCTGGTAGAGAAACGGGAGCAGGAAGGGAAGCCCGCCGATGCCAAGCCGGGTGATGAAGCCGCCGGCGACGGACACCCGGAAGGTGCGCACCCGGAAAATGCCAAGGCGAAGCAGCGGAAATTCCGCATGGCGGGAATGAAAGACATATGCGGCCAAGAGCGCAATGGAAATCAGGAACAGAATGGCCGCCGAGGTCGCATCGATGTGGTGCTCGCCGAATATTTCCAGCAGCCACGAGAGTAGTGCCGTGCCGCTGCCGAACAGGACCAGTCCGACCAGGTCCAGAGGTCGCGTGCGATTCGCCGCGGTAATCCGGCATGTAGCGATGAATGAGGTACAACGCCGCCAGGCCCACCGGCACGTTGACGAAGAATATCTCCCGCCATGACAGCCAGTGCACGATCAGGCCGCCGACCGTCGGACCGAGCAACGGGCCGATCAGCGCCGGGATGATGACGAAGTTCATTGCCATCAGCAGCTCGGACTTCGGGTATGTCCGGATGATCGCGAGCCTGCCGACGGGCATCATCATCGCCGCACCGACGCCCTGAAGCGTGCGTGCGGCGACCAGCATCGGGGCGTTTATTGACAAGCCGCAAAGAATCGAAGAAAGGGTGAACAGTGCCACTGCAATCGCGAATACACGCCGCGTGCCGAAGCGGTCGGCCATCCAGCCGCTTACCGGAATGCAAACGGCCAGGCTCAGGATGTAGCTGGTGACGACCGCCTTGAGGCTGAGCGGTGCCACCTGCAAGCTCGCGGCCATGGCCGGAATGGCCGTGTTCACGATGGTGGAATCGAGTTGCTCCATGAACAAGGCCGTGGCGACTACCCACGGCAGGTAGCGCTTGACTGTGGGCGTGTCCATGAGGCTCGGCAGAGGGGAAGCCTGGCGTTGCGGTTCGGGCAAATAGTACCTTACGCTTTTGCAGGCCCTGTTTGCCCGGCCTCCGGCGCGACATGTTGTGTGTCCAACATCCGTTAAGCGTGCAGCACTTCGCCGGCCAGCGTTCGCGAGCGTCGTCCATGCGCTTCAAGACGGAAAATCTGCATCGCCGTGAGCTTGGGAAACATCTGTGCGATCGTCGGCAACGGTTACTTGTGTGAGCGAGGCGCCTTGCGCAAGGTCGCATCAATGCCGTCCATCAGGGTTTGCATGCCAAAGGAGGCGTCGTGAATCCGTCCGTTGACGAAGAAAGTGGGCGTGGCGTGCACACCGCTTAGCGTGCCGCCTTCGATGTGCTCGCGGATGCGCTGTAGATAGAGCTCGTCTTCCATGTCGGCGTCGAAGCGCACCATGTCGAGTTCGAGCTGCTCGGCGAAACCGCGCAGATGCTGGGATTTAAGGTGGCTTTGGTTGTCGAACAGCAGGTCGTGCAAGGGCCAGAACTTGCCCTGGCCGCCCGCCGCTTCCGCCGCGAGCGCGGCCTGCAGGGCATGCGGATGCACTTCTTCCTGCGGGAAATGGCGGAACACCACGCGCAGCTTGCCGGCGAAATGCTTCAGCATCAGCTTCACGGCCGGCGCGGCCTGCTTGCAAATGGGACACTCGAAATCGCCGTACTCGACAAGCGTGACGGCGGCGTGCGCGGGCCCAAGCGCATGATCGACCTCGCCTACCGGTACGGACAGTTCAAACAATCGATGTTGGCTCATACGTTTTTTGTGAATGCGTGGACTGCCCATGGTATCGAGTAGTCGGTGACTGCCCCAGCCGACGGCCTCAGCCAGACCTGCGTTCTTGGGCATCGTTTCCCTTGGTTGGATGGACGCATCCGATCAAGCAAGGGAGGCAAATGAACCGACCAGCAACGCCGTTCGATAGTGATCGCTTCAGTCGGCAGCAAGGCCCCGGCGCGGTGCCGGATCGCGCGTCCGCCTGTCATATCTTTTGCAGGAACTCGATCAGCAGCCGGCTCACGGCCTCTGGCTGTTCCTGCTGTACCCAGTGCCCGGCCCCGTCGAGCAGATGGCAGCCGCGCACCTGCGTGCACGCGATATTCTGCATTTTCTCCAGCGCGCCGGGCACCTGGTAGCTGCCCCAGTCCTGCTTTCCGGCGACGAACATCGACGGTACGTCGATGGTGCGGCCAGAAAAAATCTGGAGTTCAGCGATGTATTGGCTTCCCGTCCTGCAGCGATACCACTGCAAGCCGCCCTGGAATCCGTTCCTGCGATACTCCGCGCTGTACACGGAGAGCTCTCCATCGGGAAGCCATTTGTTCGCAGAAATTTCAGAACGGGAAGGCATCTCCGGCGCCACCGTCTCCGCCATCCCTTTGTCCAGATCCATGATGTAGTAGGCCGGCATTTTCTCCAGCTCGCCGGCGCTCCATGACTTGAGCGGAAACGGTTTGTTGTTCCTCCAGTCCGCGCTCTTGTGGTGGTAGTAGGCGCGCAGAAAATCTCGGACACCTTGCGGACATTTCCACATGTTGTCGTTGGCCTCGCGGGTAGAGTAGTACCACTGATAGTGCTTGCGCGGACGGGGCAGCGCTGCCAGTTCCTCGTGAATGTTGACGGCGGACGGCCTTGCGACATTGCCATCGTTATCGGTGTTGAAGGGCAACGCCGGCGGACCGGCAAACGGCGCACTCATCATCACCACCGAGCGGAACACGTCCGGCCGCAGCAGCGAACACCAGGCCGCGACCGGGGAGCCGAAGTCGTGCCCGATCACCGCTTCCACACTGCGGTAGCCGAGCGCGGAGACCAGGCCCAGTGCATCTCTTACCAGGTTGAGCATGCGGAAGGAACCGACGTCACCGTCGTAATCGCCGTCCCAACCGCTGGTGCGCCCGTAACCGCGCTGGTCCGGCGCGACCACACGAAAACCCGCTTGAGCGAGAGGCAGCATCACCTTCCTCCAGCTATACGCAAGTTCCGGAAAACCGTGGAGCAGCAGCACGCAGGGCCGGCGTTTGCCATCGAAGCCTGCTTCCAGAACGTGCATCGTGAGGCCATTGATGTCGTTCACGAAGCGGGCGCGTATGCCGTCGGGGAGAACGGTCGTTTCGAGTGAAGCCAATTTGTCCATTTTCGTCTGTGGTGACATTTCGAAACAGTAGCGCGCGCGTCCTCAAATTGTCGGGAGCAAGCAGGCTTTATAGAAGAGCCTCGAACCCGCGCAAACATCGCCCGATGCGAGATTGTTTGGCGGATATTACCGGATCACTGAATCGGTACGGGTGTCAAGCGGCGCCCATCCCTGCTTGACGCGCGCGGGGGCAGCCGGCCAACGCGCCGGCCACATTCTGATTCGGGCGCCGTTTTCAGATGTTGCCATTTCTTCCGGACGACCTTCCCCGGTTCTTGGCGGGTGGTGGTTGCCTGCTGCACCACGGTAAACTGCACTACGATTCCCCACAGAACCGGAACATCCATGCCGCCCGAGAGTACCGAATCCAAAGATGTCCCCGAGACGCCCTGGCAGCCGAGCCAGCGTTACCCGGATTCCGCAGTCCAGATCATCGACCAGAGCTTCGCCAGGTACCGCCTCAATCTCGCGGCGGTCGAACGCATCGCACACGGATTTCGCTGGAGCGAGGGACCGGTGTGGTTCGGCGACGGGCGTTACCTGCTGTGGAGCGATATCCCGAACAACCGGATCATGAAGTGGGAGGAAGAAACCGGCGCCGTGAGCATTTTTCGCCGGCCGTCCAACTTCGCCAACGGCAACACGCGCGACCGGCAGGGCCGGCTCGTCACCTGCGAGCACGGCGGGCGGCGCGTCACGCGCACCGAGCACGACGGCACGATCTCGGTGATCGCCGGCGCCTTCGAGGGCAAGGCGCTCAATTCTCCCAACGACGTGATTGTCAAGTCGGATGGCTCGATCTGGTTCACGGACCCGCCTTTCGGGTTGCTCGGCTACTACGAAGGCTACCTCGCTAAACAGGAACTGCCGATGAACGTGTACCGCGTCGACGGCCAGAGCGGCGAAATGACCGTTGTCGAAGGCGAGGTGGCTCGGCCCAACGGACTGTGCTTTTCTCCGGACGAATCTACGCTGTATCTGGTCGAGTCGGGCACGACGCCGCGCAACGTGTACGCCTATGACGTGGCGGGTGGCGGCAAGCTTTCCAACAAGCGCAAGTTCATCGACGTGGGGCCCGGCACGCCAGACGGGATGCGCTGCGACGTGGACGGCAATCTCTGGATGGGCTGGGGGATGGGGGAGGCGGCGCTCGACGGCGTGAACATCTACAACCCGGATGGCAAACTCATCGGCCGCATCAACCTGCCCGAGCGCTGTGCCAACCTCTGCTTCGGCGGCACCCACCGCAACCGTCTGTTCATGGCGGCAGCCAAGAGCGTCTATGCACTCTTTGTGAACACGCAGGGAGCGCGCGGAGGCTGAATCGATTCGTAACTGTTTGTGGTGACATGCAGGAAGCAACACCTGAACCCGCCTATTTGAAACTTTTTCTGGAGGAAACCATGCTGCTCGACGTGCGTACCTATACCTGCCGCCCCGGAACCATCAAAAAGCATCTCGCGCTCTACGAGAAATTGGGCAAGGGACCGCAGACCCGCCACCTCGGCCAACCGTTCGCCTACCTCGTGACCGAGACCGGCAACGTCAACCAGTACATCCACATCTGGGCCTATGAGGACGCCGCTGACCGCGCCCGCCGCCGTGCCGCGATGATGGCCGACCCGGAGTGGATTGCCTTCATGGATGAAAGCGCGAAGCTCGGTGCGCTGGAACACCAGGAAAACCGCCTGATGACGCCGGTGCCGTTCTTTCCCCTCAAACGCTGAGCGATAACCATGCGCGAGAACCGCTTGGCGGGAATGCGGTCGTGCAACTGCCGCCAGGCCGAGGCCCAATCCGTCGTACCCACCTTGCGGCTTCAGTTCTGAACGATGCGCGTGCTGGTCATTGAAGACAAATAGGCATCGGCTACCGGCTGACGGTTTCCGGTATCGCTTTCACATCGATACCAACTGCCTGGCGGCCTTCACGGGTCAAGCCTTCCCGCACAGCGACGTGTTCGATGCCACGCTGGGTACCCTGAACGTGAGTAAGGTGGTGTACGGCCCCGCGTTGGACATTTTCCAGGCCTGCTACCTTGGTGGACAGCCTCATGCGGCGCGTTCTGAAAAATGATGCGTCAGGACGGCTCGTTTTGATCCGGTACGGCGAATCCATGCACGTCGGACCAATGTCTCGTGAATCCCGGTTGGCGCAACACCTTCCGGCAGTAAGGCCGATTGGGTATCGCGGGGTCGTGGCGCTGCCTTTGGCGCGCTGCCTGCCGGTCCTGTTCCTGGCCTTCACCGCCTCGCTTGTCCCGGCAAGGGCCGATCCGCCAAACCAGGAAAACGCCGTTCCCGCCTTCGCCGAGCTCCAGAATGCCGGGGCCCTGGTCGGCGAAATTCGCGTCAACGTCGAGGACATTTTCGATCTGGACGATCCAAAGGAAAACAACGCTCTCTTCCGCTTGGCGAACAAGCTGCACTTTCGCACGCGCCGTGGCGTCATTCAGCGCATGGTCCTGTTCAAGAGCGGCGAGCCCGTATCGGTGCACCTAATCGAAGAAACGGAACGGCTGCTGCGCTCCAACAGCTACCTGTACGACGTGAGCATCCGGCCGGTCGCTTACCACGACGGCGTCGTGGACATCGAAGTCAAGACGCGCGACACCTGGTCACTGGATCCGGGACGTGAGTTTCAAACGTTCCGGGGGCGTCAATTCAACTCGGACTTTCGCTGAAGGAAGAAAACCTGCTGGGTACCGGCACATCCCTGGGCGTAGCGCGCAGCTCCGATGTCGATCGAAGCGGCACCCAATATCAAATTGCACAGAATCACGCCTTCGGCGGCTGGACGTCCATCGCGTACTCGTACGCAATTCTCGACGACGGCGAAAACCAGTCGTTCAATCTCGCCAGGCCCTTCTATGCGCTGGACACGCGGTGGGCCGCCGGGCTAAGCGCTCCTGAAGGACAACCGCATCGATTCCGTCTATAACGCCGGCGTGATTTCCAGCCAGTATCGCCATCGAAGAGATTTGGCCGAGACCTACGGCGGCTGGTCGGAGGGCCTCATTGACGGCTGGACGCGCCGCTACTCCGTAGGCCTGACTTATCGGGACGACACCTACGAAATCGAACCGGATCTGGTCCCGCCCCCGGAGTTGCCGTCCGACCAGACGCTGGTTGCGCCGTTTATTCGCTACGAAGTCATCGAAGACAACTACCAGAAGTTCAAGAATCGGGACCAGATCGAACGTGCCGAATACTTCGCCATGGGCTTCCAGTCAAGCGTGCAACTGGGCCGCTCGCTGGCCGCGCTGGGTTCCAGCCGCGAGGTATGGCTCTACTCGGGAAGGGTGAGCGACGGTTTCGAGTTGAAATCGAATCAGCACCTTGCTGATGTCGGGCTCACTTTCCGGGCAGTACGGCAATGGCATGGGGGAGCACAATTTGTACAGCGGCTCCGTGCGTTACCACGCCCCGCAAAGCAAGCGTGCCTTGTTCTACGTGGGCGCGTCCGGCGATTTCGTCAGGAATCCCGACGTTTCCGACCTCCTGACATTGGGCGGGGACAACGGCTTGCGCGGCTACCCGTTGCGCTACCAGAGTGGAGACCGGCGTGCACTGCTCACCTTCGAAGAACGCATCTACACCGACTGGTATCCATTTCGCCTGTTTCGTGTGGGTGGTGCGGTGTTCTTCGACGTGGGCCGTGCCTGGGGCGGCGAAAACGAGAACACCGTCAACCCGGGTTGGCTCAGCGACGTCGGGTTCGGTCTGCGCATTCTTAGCGCCCGCTCAGCGTTCGGCAACGTGTGGCATGCAGATGTCGCATTCCCGCTGAATCCCGATCCCAGCATCAAGTCGGTTCAGTTTTTGTTCACGACCAAGCACAGCTACTGAGCCATCGTCGAAACCGGCATTGTCGATCAAAAGGGCTCTGATCAAGCCCCACATGCCGCCCGCGCCCTTGAGGGTTCAGTAATATATCCGGCCGCTCCCGCCAATTAAGGGCCATACTGAATCCCCGCGCGCCGCGTTTGCTTGGCCCGCCCTCCCTTTTATGTCGTTTCAACCCTACCGAGGCAAACAGTGATCAGTGATAAATGGAACATGCTATTCACGCAATTCAGGACCCGCACCGAAGTGCGAGGCGTCCTCGCCAGCACACTCACCAACCTGATGGACCCCGCCAGGGATTTGACGAAGTTTCCGTCGGAGATCAGCGGACTTTCCACGGGCAACGACCGTGAAGTGATGGAATCCTATCTTCGCGTGAAAATATTCTGCGACGGTAAGAAGGGGAGGGACCGTGGTTCGGTTGCCGCCGGCATTGCGGGGGATGTTCGCGACCTGTTCGCCAAGGCGCTCGAGAGAATGAAGGAACTGCCCCCCGAGCCCATAACACGAGCCCCGATTGCCGCCGTCCGGTATGTGCGGCGAGCCTGAGCACCGGTGACGAGGAACCGACGATGATCACTTCCGATTCGGTCACGTATCAGGAGGCACTATCGAAGGCCTTTGCGGGGATCAAGACGATACTCCAGCGCCGGCAACTGGACCCGCTGCGTTACATCGTGGACATCGATTCCGGGCAACCTGTCTTCGAGCACCGCGACACGCACCTTCTACGGATCGCATACAATCGCCACGAAGTTCTGTCGATGGAAGCCGCCATTCCGCACGAGTGGCTCGTGGAACAGGCGGGGGAGGACCACGAAAATTTCCTGCGCACAGTCGACGACATGGTCCTGCAACTGAAGGGCAAGGTTCAGGCAACCGGACGCCTGCTTTGAGGATCATTCCGGAACCAGGCCGCACCGACCCATGACCCAATACCCTACACAGACCGAACTCCTCAGCTATCTCACCACCCTTGCGAGCGCTACCGGTGATCCGACCCAGGTGCCGTTTCGCGTGGATGTGATTCCCGCCCACGGCAAGCCGCCGATGTACTCAGTGATGATCAAGTCGCCGCACAAGGACCGCCTTCGCCGGCAGATCGGCAATATCCTGTCGCGTCCGTTCGCGCTTGGCGCCACCTCGTTCATGCTCACGGGTAACGAAGCGGCCTCGTTGATCAAGCACGGGCTCCCGCCTATTTGACGATTTCGAGCAGGTCGACATCGAATATCAACGTGGCGCCGGGCCTGATGACGGGCGGTGATCCGCGTTCGCCGTAGGCGATGTCGGGCGGGCAAATCAGGCGGCTCTTGCCGCCCACCTTCATCTGCTGCAAGCCTTCGGTCCAGCACTTGATCACGTTGCCGAGCGGGAAGGTGACCGGCTGACCGCGCTTGACCGAACTGTCGAACACCGTCCCATCCACCAGGGTGCCGTGATAATGGACCTTCACCTTGTCGGTGGCGGTCGGCGACGGGCCGCCGCCCTCCTTGAGGACCTTGACGATTGCTCCCGAGGCGGTTTTCTTGGCACCCGGTTCTGCGGCGGCCTTTGCCAGAAACGCGGCGCCCGCCTTCTTTTCTTTCTCGGCCACGGCGGCGCCACGCGCCTTTCCCATCACGCTCGATCTTCGGTCCGTAGGTCTGCATGTCGACCTTGATTGGCCGCTTCAGGACGCCATCGGACAGGCCGGCTTTCACGATCTCGAGTTCGGCCTCGCTCAGTGAGAAACCATGCAGGGACTGGCTGAGCGCGACACCGATCGCGTACAGGGTTTTCTGCTCGTCGTTCTCCGGATCCGCGGCGGTGGCCAGCGCGCCGGAGAACCCGATACCGAGTAATGCCGAAAGGCAGAGCACAAGGACTTTCATGGGGATTCCTTTCCGTAAGAAGCCGCGATAGTACCCCATGGACCAGGCTCTCAGCCCCGCCGGTATCGCGGGCCGCTGCGACCGAAGCGGTAGACCCACCAGCCGCCGAGCAGTCCGCCCAGGTGTGCAAAATGGGCCACGCCGGATTGCGTTCCGGTGACGCCCAGATACAGTTCAAGGAGCACGTACAGCAGCACGAACACGCGTGCGGGCATGGGAATCGGCGGGAACAGCAGCATGATCCTTCGATTCGGAAAAACCAGCGCATACGCCAGCAGCAACCCGAACACGCCGGCCGAGGCGCCTACCACCGGAGCCCCGCCTCCGCCGAACGCTCCGGCTACCAGCAAGTGCGTCACAGCACCGGTCACGACGCTCGCGAAGTATGCAGTGGCCAGGCGGCGCGCGCCCCAAACGCGTTCCAGTTCGGCTCCGAACATCCACAGTGCGAACATGTTGAACGCCAGGTGCATCAGGCTGCCGTGCAGAAAGCTGTAGGTCACCAACTGCCACGGGGTAAGCAGCGGCAGACTCGCCAGCCCGGAACCGTCACCCGGCCAGAGCGCGAACCATTGCACGAGGCCGCCGCCACCCGCCAGTTGCAGCAGGAAAATGCCGACGTTGGCGATGACGAGGTACTGGGTGAATGCGGGCATGCGGTCCTTCAGGAATTGGGTTAGCTGGCCAGGTGTCGCTGTCGTCCAACGGCGATAAGGTGGGGCAGTTGATCTTGTCGGGACGAGTACACCGAGAATGGAGTCTCAACCGTGACTTTTCAAGATTGAGGGATTCGGCGACCGGGATGTGGCCCGAGACTTAACGATTGACGAGGTGTGTGAGCTGCCAGAACTCGGGAAGAGCGGCCGACTCGCCATACCTTGTACGTCACCGCACATACTTTCTCGTCTCATCCCTGTATAGTGGCGGCCCTATTGGAGAGCCGACATGACAGACGATCGAAACCAGCAAAGATTGCCGCAGAAATCCAGCCGTTGTCCGCTACACGCCCGAAGAGACTGTCCGCAACAAAAAAGCCCGCGACGAACGGCGCAAGTCGATCCGGAACCAGAACGCTCGCAGTAAGTCGCTGAAGTAGTCGTGCGCATCGGCTCGGCGCGTCGGTAGAATTCCCACGCTCCCTGATCCGGTCAGGCGGGCGCGGCAAGCGTCATTTCACTTGCCGTGATACTCAAACGATTGCCCGCCGCCGTCATACGGAGACTTCGGACAGGCTTTCTTCTCGCCTTTTGCCCAGGTGAATACCGCGTCGCAAATGTTCTGAAAGCCGATCGACGGACCGTAAATCGTCACGCCGGTCTTGTGCGGGCCGATCTCCTCGCTATCCATGACCATCACGAAGTAGCCGCCTTCGGGCATCTGCCCGGTCGCGCGCTTGCTGTGCTGAAACACCGTCTCCCCGGCCTTGTCACCGACCATCCGTGAGCGCGCGTGATACGGGATCGATTCGACCACGGGTCCGTAGGTGCCCGGCGTGGAGCTCCTCACCGTGACCTTGAGGCATTTATCGGTGTTCGTCTTGACGTCCGCGAAAACGGCTTTGAATGAGCAGTTCACCTCCTGCCGCTCGGTCTTGGTCATCATGGCGCCGCGCTTGACACCGTCACGCACTTCGCCGGGGCGTCTGCGGAGGGGTAACGCAGGCTGAAAGCAGGGCGCCGAGAACGAGTACGCCGAATTTGCGCAAATTGCCTCCCTTCCAGAACCCGAATCGCGCAGTAGAAAAGCATACTCCGATAGCGCTTGATCGGCACAGCCGAGGGATGCAGCGGCCTTGGGTTACCATTGCGCATCCAGATCGCGGCAATCGCTCAGCGCGATACGGCCGCCCTGGAGGACATCCGTGGAAACGACAAGAAACGACTTGCTCGAGAAACTGCAAACCGAAGCGCGCCAAATACGACGCAACGTCTGGCGGGCCCTGCGCGCATCCGGCGGCGGCCATGCCGGAGGGTCCTGTTCCGCGGCCGACATTCTGGCTGCCCTTTACTTTCATCGCCTGCGCATCCGCCCAAACGAGCCGGACTGGCCGGAGCGCGATCGTTTCGTCCTGTCGAAAGGGCATGCGAACGCTGCCCTCGGGGCGGTGCTGGCCCAGGCGGGTTTCATCGACGATGCCGTGCTCGACCGTTTCTACGCACTCGAGTCACCGTTCGGAATGCATCCGGACATCAAGGTCGCAGGGGTGGAGATGTGCACGGGCGCGCTCGGGCATGGCCTCGCGGTGTCCATGGGCATGGCGCTCGGGGCCCGCATACAAAAGCAGGCGTTCCACACCTTTGTCATGCTCGGCGACGCGGAACTTCACGAAGGCTCCAACTGGGAAGCGGCCATGGGGGCGGCTCACTACCGGCTGGCAAACCTGACCGCCATCGTGGACTTCAACAAGATCGGCCAGAGCGGACCGCTTGGCGATCTCATCGGCGTCGAGCCCCTGGCCGACAAGTGGCGCGCCTTTGGCTGGCAGGTGCACGAGATCGACGGCCACGACATGGGCGAGGTCGTCGATGCGCTCGAATCACTGCCATTCCATCCGGAGCGCCCTTCGGTGATCATCGCCCACACCGTCAAGGGTAAAGGCGTGAGCTTCGCCGAGAATACTTACCTCTGGCACAGCAACAGCGTGAACGACGAAATCTACGCCAAAGCGCTCGCGGACCTGGGGGAACCATGAACAGCACGGTTGTCTCTCCCGCCGATTGGCGCACCAAATCGGCCAGGCAGACGCGCCTAGCCTTCGGCCAGGCCTTGCTCGAGATCGGTGCACGTGATCCCCGCGCTGTAGTGGTGTCCGTCGATACCCAGGATCTGCTCGGGATCCGTCCCTGGATCGAACGCTTCCGCGACCGCTTCGTCGAAGTCGGCATTGCCGAGCAGAATGCGATCGGTGTGGCTTCCGGACTCGCGACCACCGGCCTGCATCCCTACGTGTGCGCATATGCGCCTTTCATCAGCGCCCGCAGCATGGAGCAGGTGCGCAACGACGTCGCATACGCGAACCAGCGCGTGGTGATCGGCGCCGCGGCGAGCGGCATCTCGCTCGGCGTAGCGGGGGGCACGCATCATGCCCTCGAGGACCTGGCACTGATGCGCAGCCTCCCGAACATGACCGTCATCGTTCCCGCCGACGTCGACGAGGCCTACCGCGCCACGCTGGCCACGCTCGACATCGACGGGCCGGTGTACATGAGGCTCGGCGGTCGCACAGAGGAGCCGCCGGTCAGTGATCCCGAAGCACCGTTCCGCCCGGGCAAGGCGGTGCAGCTTCGCCCCGGCAACGACATCGCTGTCATCGCCTGCGGGGCGCTGGTCGAGATGGCGTTGCGCGCGTCGGATGTGTTGGGACGTGAGGGAATCGGTGTTCGCGTCATCAACATGCACACGATCAAGCCGCTCGACCGCGACGCCATACTAGCCGCCGCTGCCCAGACCCGTGGCATCGTCACCGCGGAGGAGCATCATCTCGCCGGCGGATTGGGCGGCGCGGTGTCCGAACTCCTCGCTGTCGAACATCCCGCGCGAATGCGCATGGTCGGCATGCCCGACACCTTTGCCGTGGTGGGACCCACCGTTGCGCTGCGCGCAAAGTATGGGATGAGCATGGAGGCAATCGTCGGTGCGTGTCGCGCCTTGCTCGATTGAAATCCTTCAGGATTTAGGCCGGCGCCACAGGCTTGCCAGCCAGGGCTGCTGTTCGAATGGCAGACCTTCGGGTCGGTAATAGTGGGCAAGCTCGACGAAGTCCGCAGCCAGCAGATGGCGACGCCATGCTTCGAGATCGTGATAAACGCCATAGCGCCCGCTGTTCCAGCCTTCCTGGTTCTGGCCGCGCGGATTGGAACTGAACAGCACCCCACCCGGTTTCAGGCTCGCGCGCAGTTTCCCCGAGCACTCCCGGTAACGCCTGGCTGGGCACATGAAACAGCGCGGCGTTGGCGAACACGCCATCGAAACGGCACTCCGGCAGATCGAGTTCGAGGAAATCCTGCTCCCACACCTCGCAGCCGCTGTGGTTTCGTGCCATCACCGCGAAGCGCGCTGCGCCTTCCAGGCCGATCGCGACATGCCCGAGTTCCGAAAATACCTTGAGGTCCCTCCCCGGCCCGCAGCCAAGATCAAGAATGGTGAAGGGCGGCGTGCTTTCGATGGCCTGCTGCAGCGCGACGATGTTCTGGCTGACGTCGTGATCGCGCGTGCCTTCCCAGAATGCTTCGGCGCGCTCGTTGTAGTGGTCCAGAGTGAGGGCAGATGTTCTTGCCAGTTCTTCCTGATCCAGTTTCATATTAGACAATTCGATTGTCTGCCGGAGGCGCGCGGGGCTGCAGGAGAAGGCACTGGATTTTCGCTTTACTCGTTTGCTACACTATAGTCTGGCAACTTTGAAAGGAGGTGATCCCGTGAGCGACCTACAAGGCAACACCGGATGGCATACCGGATCAACCCGCAGTTTCAGGAGTTTGGCCCGGTAATTCAGGCCGGATTGCCTCAGCAACAAAAGCGCCCCGACCGTGAAAGCGGTCGGGGCGTTTCATTTTCCGGGACGCCAACCGGTTGCAACTCATTCTATTACCTGAATTGTGGGCCTCGATGCATTCAGGTAGTCTCGGCTGAAGCCCATTACGTGGCGACGTTGCTCTGCAGGGTTGAAATTCCGGCTGATGCAATGCAAAAACCTTGAGGAGGAAACATGAGCAGTAACCTGGATCCGAAGCCTGTTTCGGCCTTGTCGCGAAGACTGTTTTTGCAGCGCACAGCGACGGTTCTTGGCGCCGCCGCCGTGAGCTTGCCTGCGCCGGCCGCGGCCAAAGAGTGCAGCCTCACGGAGCAGGAAATATTGGGCCCGATGTACAACTACGGCGCGCCGTCGTTTCAGGTCAAACTGGCCGATGATGATGAACCGGGGCAGAAACTGATTCTGCGAGGCACGGTTTACAGTGCGGACTGCCGCACACCTTTACCCGGCACGCTGATCGAGATATGGCAAGCCAACGACAAGGGGTTCTACGACAAGAAGCGGCCGGGTGATTTTTCCGAACCGCCGCCGCCGTTTCACCTGCGAGGAATGCTGAAGGCCGATGCCAAAGGAAGATACGAGATCCAGACCATCGTGCCGGGAGCCTACCCGATCCCTCCGGGTGTCCCGGGACTGGAGCAGTACGGTGGTTTGACGCGTGCCCGTCACATACACATCAAGGTGCTGCCCTTCTAGAACGTTGCGCTCACGACCCAACTGTATTTCAAGGGTGATGAGCATCTCGCGGGCGATCCCTGGGGCGGCCACAAGCCTTCGCTGGCGCTCGACCTGAAGCAGGACGGCAAGTTCATGGTCGGCGCATTCGACTTCGTGCTTGGAACCGGATTGAAGGGTTAGGTTACACGCCCGAATCCGGGAATTACTGCATCAGCCCGGTCTCTCTCAAGTAGCGCACGGCGCCCGGATGCAGGAACTCCGCGCGAGGCGAAGCGGCGAAGGTATTGGCCGGCGTGGTTTCCTGCGCCTGAGCGAGCCGCTGCGAAAGTGCCGGCTGGGCGCGGTGCAGGGAACGCACAAAACGGTAGGTAAGGTCATCGGTCAGGCCCGGACGCGCGAGAATCAGGCCCCACGAGCCGACGGTAAAAATTGTGCGATCGAGCCCGGGATAAGTACCGGCCGCGATGGTCATGGGTTTGAGGAATGGGTACTTCGTCCGGATCCGGGAAATGTCGTCCGGCTCCAAGCCGATGAATCGCGCCCCTCTCGGGCCGCGCGCGATGGCTTCGAAACCTGGCCAGCCGATGCCACCGCCCCACAACGCGGCGGCTTCCCCGCCCAGTACCATCGGCGGCGCGTCTTTCACTTTCTCCAGCAGCACCGCATCGAAATCCTTTTCCATATCCAGACCCAGACCGTCGAGGACATAGCGCGCGAAAAGCACGAAGCCGGAACCCGCCGCGCCGAACACGACGCGCTGACCTTTCAGATCCGCGATCGTCCGGTAAGACGAATCGGCGCGCACGGCGAACATTCCGGGGCTCGGGTAGATGGCCGCAACCACCGTTAAATGCGCGGGCGAACGCCCGATTCCCGTCAGCGCTTCATACGCGGCCGTGCCTTCGACCAGCCCCAGGTCGAGTTGGCCTGTTTCGAGCAGAGGGATGTTTTCCTTGCTACCGGCGGTCTGGCGGGGCCTGATTTCCAGGGTGGGATCGGTCTCACGCAGTGCCTCGGCGAGCGCCTCGCCGTAAACGGTGAAACCCCCGCCCGGCGTCGCCGTGCCGAGGACCAGGGTGGAGACTTCCGCACCGATCGAGGCCGGCGCAAAGACCAGGGTTACGGAAATGATCAGTGCGGCGTGGAGGCAAGGCATGCAGTTTTGATCGGTAAAGATGGTGCTGCGACAGAAGAGCCGGCCCTAGCCCGGCGATAGCAGCATTAACGCAAAGGAAGAAGGAGAGATGATCAAAGGCGAAGCGCGTTGAACGATCTTATTGCCGGCCATCGGCCGGCAGGTGCAACCGATGGCGGGACGGATCAGACGCGGTTTTTCTCCACACCCATCTTCTTCCACAGAGAAGCCTCCCAATCCATTTCCGCCGAAACGGCTTCCTTGCCTGCTTCCGCGACGGACTCCTTCGCGGCTATTTCCCGCGAGTCCACGTAGTTCGTCGCTGCCTGGAACTTGCCCTCGGCGAGCTCCTGCGTGGAGATGTCGTCGCGATCCTGCAGCAGCGATCTTCAGTTCATCGAGGGTTTGCTCGATCGACGAGGCAGACGCGGCAGCGCTTTGCTGCCCGTTGGCCTCCGCCGGTGCGACGTCACGCCCGCAGTAGCGGCAGACGAGCGCCTCCGCCTTGATCTCTTCGGCGCAAAACTGGCACTTCTTCGCCACCTCCCGCCCTGCGGCCTGACTTTCCGCCGCCAGTTCGTTCCAGCTCGGCTCGTTCATCGAATACAGCGGGTCTGCCACCAGCTCCGGGTCTTCGGGTGTCTCCCGAAGGTCCTTGTTGACCGCCCAGACAACGGCAGCCAGCCAGCCGACAACCGTCCAGCCGAGAAAAAAGTTGATCAGACCGATCGCTGTGGTGAACCGGTGCTTGCGGAAGACAGCGATGAGCACCGGCGTGAGGTAGGCAATCAGGAGCACCGGCAGGAGCGCGATGGTCCAGTCTTCGTATCCCGGGAAGCGTTGACTCAGCGCATCAAACATGAACACCGAAATCCTTGAGGTCCGGCCATTGTACGACGTTGATCGGCAATAGGAAACAGGGGGGTGCAAAGGCCGCAATGGTACGCAAGGGAAAACGAATTCGTGTCTCATGGAAGCGCGTGGTTCATATAGCTCAAGTGTTTCGAGTTCGGAGTACTGCGTTTCCCGGTGCCTGATCTATAATTTCATTACGCCGTCACGATCGTCACCTCGCCACGTTCGTCACGGCTCTTCCAGTGCTACACTGTCCGGAACGAGAAAGGCGAATCCCGGGTGAACGCGATTTCAGAACGCTCTTTGTCCCCGCTGGCATGGGCCGCTGTCGCTGTCATGCTATGGGCTGGCGCAACGGCCGCGGTTGCGTGCGGAGAGGTATTCAGGGGCGACATCGTGACCGCCGATCGCGAAGTGGGCGCCACGTCGTCGGGTGAGGCGGCAACTTTTCACGTGCTCGGCGCCGGCTGGTTTCGCGTCGCTTCGATCGAGAAGCACGGCGGCAGCAGCGACCAGACGTACGTCACCCTGGAACTCGACGGCGAGCCGGTGATCACCGCGTCGTTTGCGTCACTGAAGAATCCGTGGATGCAGTTGAACACCCCGTTCATCGTGGCCAATGTCCAGACGGAGGGCGATACCAGCACCATGACGATCTGGTACTCGCCGGAGTTGAAGTTCAGCGCCATGGCGGTCTTGCGCATCAATGTGGAAGAGGACGGCGTCGACAGCCTGAAAATGCGCACCGTCATGAACAAACCCGCGCCGCACGAGCACATTGCCGGACAGATCGGCACGGTGGCCGCGTTGCCGGCATTCAAGTAGCACAGTCCCGCTCGCGAGCGTTCGCATCGCGCCCCGATTGTCGCGTCGGTTCACTGCTTATACGGCTCGACCCGGCTCGCCCGCAACGAATAACCCACGTCGATGTCGGCGCTCCCGTCGACTAGCGACAGGCTCTTCTTGATCGCGCCGGTGGTCATCTGCCCCGTAACCCATACGGGCGCGAACATCCCGCCGATTTCAACCGGCTTTTCGGGTTTGACGTGCACGATCTGGTTCGGGGGCGGCGGCGGCGTATGGATGCAGGCGCCGACCCAGGGCACCAGCAGGAATTCGCTGACCTTTTTGCCCGAAAACTCCAGCGGCAACAGATAGCCGGGCAGGCGCACGTTCTGACCATTGAGCAACGGATTTACCGCTTGGCCGCGCTCGATGATCTTCATACGCGTCGCCAGCAGGCCGTCCACATCGATGCCCGCTTCTTCGAGCTTGCGGGAAAGTGCCTGCTCGCTCTCGCGCTCCGTCGCAGATAGCGTCCTGTCGCCGCGATCCTTGCGATCGCGCACTGCGGCGACGTCGCTGACCCAGGCGAGTTGTTCCTTCGTGAGCTTGAGAAAGGGGTTGTCCATTACCGCGGACTTCGGCACCAGATCCGCCCACATCACCTGGCGGGGTTCGTCGGCCAAGGCGTTCGGCGTCAGCAGCGCGCAGAGCAGGATCAGGACGTAACGCTGGCGACGGGTCATTTTGGTAGCGCTCTAACGGTGTCAGATACGTATGGTCATGCCGTCGGCAAGCGAATAGCGGTAAATGCGGTAGGCAGGAATGAGACCGATCAGGACGCCGGCCGTTCCCACCAGGATCATCAGTCCGAACTCATGAGCCGAGGGCCAGCCTACTATGATGAACAGTCCAAGGCGGGACTCCAGCCACGGCCGGCCGGCCAGCAGTCCCAGATAGAGCGCCGCGACACCCAGCGCAATCCCCAGAAGCGTCAGAAATGCCGCCTCGCCGAGGATCAGGCCGAAAATGTGCATCGGGCGCGCACCGACCGAACGTAGGACCGCCATTTCGCGGCGGCGTTCGCTCAGACTAGTAAGCAGGGCGACCAGCATGCCCGCGAGGCCCACCACGACCACCAGCACCGATACTGCGAACAGCGTCTTCTCAGCCGCCCCTACAATCTCCCAGACCTCCAGGAGCGTGGCACCGGGCAGGATTGCGGTTAACGGTTCCCCCGAAAACTCGTTGACGAGTCGCTGCATCGAGAGCGCGGCGCCTCGCGACTTGAGTCCCACCAGGAACGCCGTGATCGCGCGGCCCGTTTTCTTGTCGGCTCGATGTTCGTTCTCCTCCCCGCCCGCATGCACTGCGGCCGCAAGCGGGTCGACGGAATCCTCAGCCGCGTCAGCATGGACGGCATCCATGCCCTCCAGCGTGACATGAACTGTGCGGTCCACCGGGGTGCCGGTCCTCGCCAGCACACCGATCACCTGGAATGGATGGTCCGCGTGCAGGGAAAAGCTGACATCGCCCGCGCCATGAGCGATGACGATCGAGTCGCCGAGCTTGTACCCCAGCGCATCGGCGACGTCGGCGCCCAGCACCGCGTCGCGCTCGTCCACGAAGGGTTTCCCCTGCGCCAGCACTAGTCGGCGGTCGCGACCGAAGCGCAAGTGTTCCAGATAATCCGGCGTCGTACCGAGCACGCGGTAGCCGCGGTGCGAATCGCCCAGCGAAAGCGGAAGGGTCCACGCGACTTCTGGTCGCGCGGCGATAGCGCGGTAGCTGTCCCAGCGGAGATTGTTGGTGGCGTTGCCGATGTGGAATACCGCATAGAGCAGCAGATGCACCGGACTGCTGCGCGCGCCCACCACCAAGTCCGTGCCCGAAATCGTGGCGGCGAAACTCTCGCGCGACTCGCTGCGCAGGCGTTCGACGCCGAGCAGCAGCATCACCGCGAGCGCGATAGACAGCACCGTCAGCACCGCGGTGAACTTGCGGTTGCGCAGACTCTTGACGGCGAGCGCGAAGATCATCGGCGAGACTTTAGACCAGTGCCGGCGCGGGCCCGGTCGCGCGGTTGATGTCGGCGAACTGAACGGCGCGGTCGAACAGCGGGGCGAGCGACGCGTCGTGGCTGACGAAGATCAACGCGGCCTGCTCGCGGGCGCATTCGCGAAACAGCAGGTCGAGGAAGGCCGTTCGCCGGTCGGCATCAAGCGACGAAGTCGGTTCATCGGCGATCACCAGTTCCGGCGCGCCGATCAGCGCCCGGGCCGCCGCAACCCGTTGTTGCTGGCCGACGCTCAGTTCGGTCACCGGGCGGCGCAGCACGGTCGCGTCTGCCATGTCGAGGTGCTCGAGCAGCCGCACCGCCTCGGCCTGAACGGTCCCGCCTTCGCGTTCGGCGCGTTGCTTGCGCCGCTGAGAGAACCCGCAGGGCAGGCAGACGTTCTCGACCACCGACAGATACGGGATGAGGTTGAACATCTGGAAGATGAATCCGACGTGGTCGGCGCGGAAGCGGTCGCGCGCCGCGCCGCCGAGGGCGCCGACGTTCTGGCCGAGTACACGAATGGTGCCTTCCATGGGTGCAATGACCCCGGCAAGCAGGCTGAGCAGTGTGGACTTGCCGCTACCGCTGGGTCCGCGCAGGAATACACGCTCCCCGCACGCGACCCGCAGGCTGCCGATATCGATGATGAAAGGCCGCGCGCCGGACCAGGAAAAGCGCACGCCCGACAGCTCTACGACGGCCCCGGGTGAGCCACCACTTCCTTGCGGCGGCAACGTTGGCGAGGTCGCGGGTGCGGAAATGTTCATGGCGGGAATGTACTACTCACGGGCAGTGACAGGTGACGGGAACAACAAGGATGATCCCCTCCGGGGACAAGTGAGTATGACTCCCCTCCTGGTGCATGTGAGGATGAAGGATGAGCGAGCGGCAAAGGCCGTGACGGGTTCGGTCTCTCTAAATCCGTGGTTCTTGCCGGCTCCAAGTTTGCAATAACCGCCCCCACGTCCTCGAGTCGTCGCCTTTACGTCGTCACGATCGTCACGGTACTCTGGGGAACTCCGGCTGCGCCGAGGCGTTCTCAGGGTTTGTTGGGTTGGGCAGGGCCGGGCATGACCGGTAGCAACGGTTTATGCTTATGCCCATCATCCGCAGGTGATAGTCGTTTTGAAAAATTTCGTTACTTATTAGGGGGCCAACTGTGACAACTCTCAACGTAAACGGCAAGCAGGTCAGCGTGGAAGTCGAAGACGACATGCCACTGCTGTGGGTATTACGCGATGAACTGGGGCTGACCGGAACCAAGTACGGTTGCGGCATCGCGATGTGCGGCGCCTGCACGGTGCACGTGGACGGCCAGCCGGTGCGCTCCTGTGTAATGCCGGTCTCGGCGGTGGCCGGCAAGAAGATCACCACCATCGAGGCGCTTTCCCCGAACGGCTCCCACCCGGTACAGAAAGCCTGGGTGCAACTCCAGGTGCCGCAGTGCGGGTTCTGCCAAAGCGGCATGATCATGGCCGCCGCCGCGCTGCTCAAGGAAACAAAGAAGCCCACGGATGAGCAGATCGACGCGTCGATGAGCAACATCTGCCGCTGCGGAACCTACGCTCGCGTGCGCGAAGCTATCCATCTTGCCGCCAAGTCCGCATAAAAGGAGACCGCCATGACACAAATCATCGAAATGGGTCGTCGCGATTTTCTGGTCAAGACTGCCGTAGCGACCGGCGCCCTGGTAATCGGATTCAAACTGCCGCGCGCAGCTCAGGCAGCAGACGGCGCTGCGCAGGTACCCGAAGTGACGCACTGGATCGTGATCCAGCCCGATGACACTGTAGCGATCCGTATCGCCCGCTCCGAACTCGGGCAGGGTACGTTCACCGGGCTCGCACAACTGGTGGCCGAGGAGCTGGAGTGCGACTGGAGCAAGGTCCGCCCCGAGTACGCGGACGTGAACGAGCACGTGCGGCGCAACCGCATCTTCAAGGACATGTCCACCGGAGGCAGCCGCGGCATCCGCGACTCCCAGGAATATGTGCGCCAGGCCGGCGCAGCCGCGCGCGAAATGCTGGTGGCGGCGGCCGCGCAGGAATGGGGTGTGCCAGCCTCGGAGTGCAAGGCCGCAAAAGGCGTCATCACCCATCCGTCCGGCAAACGCACAACCTACGGCAAGGTCGCTGCGGCCGCATCCAGGCTCGAGATTCCCAAGGAGCCCAAACTCAAGGACAGTAAGGAATGGAAGCTGATCGGCACCTCGCCGGCGCGCTTCGACATCCCCGACAAGACCACCGGCAAGCAGATCTACGCAGCCGACGTGCGCCTGCCTGGAATGGTGCATGCCTCGGTGGTGCAGTGCCCGGTGTTCGGAGGCAAGGTCAAGAGCTTTGACGAGTCCAAGGTCAAGGGCATGCGCGGCGTCAAGAGCGTTGTGGCCGGAGACGATTGGGTGGCGGTGGTCGCCGACAACTGGTGGCGCGCCAACCAGGCAATCAAGGCGCTGCCGGTCGAGTGGGACGTGGGCGAGAACGGCAACGTTTCCAGTGAATCGATCAAGCAATTCCTGCGCACCGGTATCGAGGCAAAGGATGCACCGGTTGCGCGCAAGGACGGCGACGCGGCCGGCGCACTCGCCGGCGCAGCAAAGGTCATCGAAGCCGAGTATTACGCGCCTTATCTCAACCACGCCACGATGGAGCCGCAAACCGCTACCGCGCTGGTGACGGACGAACGCGTCGAAGTCTGGGTCGGGACTCAGAACGGCGAGGCCACCATTGCGGCGGCCTCGGAGACCGCCGGTATTCCGCTGGAAAACGTGTACGTGCACAAGATGCATGCCGGAGGCGGTTTCGGCCGGCGCGGGCCGCACCAGGAGTACACCAAACAAGCAGTGAAGATCGCGCAGACAATGCGCGGCACGCCGGTCAGGCTGCAGTGGTCGCGCGAGGAAGACATGCGCCAGGGACGCTACCGTCCGGTGGCGCTGGTGAAGTTGCGCGGTGGGCTCGACAAAGATGGCAACTGGACCGCCTGGCACGTTCGCCAAGCCGACCAGTCGATCATCATCACGGTGCGCCCGGCCATGATCAAGGACGGTGTGGATCCAATCAATACCCGCTGCTTCCAGGACAACCCTTACGCGGTGCCCAATTTCATCAACGAGTATGCGATGCGCAACACGCACGTGCCCCCGGGTTTCTGGCGGGCGGTGGCGCATACCAACAACCCGTTCTTCCGCGAATGCTTCATCGACGAACTGGCGCTGGCTGCAGGCAAGGATCCCTACCAGTTCCGTCGCCCGCTGCTGCAGGGGAAGAAGGACCTGGGCGTGCTCGATGCGGTGGCGAAGGCAGCCGGCTGGGACAAGCCCGCGCCCAAGGGCGTTCACCGGGGTATCGCGGTGGTGGACTCCTACGGCAGCTTTACCGCGGCGGTGGTCGAGATTTCGGTGGAAGGCGGCAGCGTGATCGACGTCAAGCGCGTGATTGTCGCCATCGACAGTGGCCACATCGTTCATCCCGATGCGGTGAAGGCGCAGATGGAGGGCGGTGTCATCTGGGGCCTGAGTTCCGTCATGCATGAGGAAATCACTATCGAGAATGGGCGCGTGGTGCAAAGCAACTTCGCGGACTACCCGGTGCTGCGACTGGCGGAGACACCGAAGATCGAAACTATCATCATGCCCACCGGAGGGTTCTGGGGTGGTGTGGGCGAACCGCCGATCGGAGGGGTGATCCCGGCGCTGTGCAATGCTTTGTTCGCTGCCACCGGCAAACGCGTGCGTTCGATGCCGCTCAAGAATCACGGGTTCAGTTACAAGACGTGACGGCGTGAAAACAGGTGAGCAAAGCGAAAAGTCCGTGACGGCGTGACGAACGTGACGGTCGTACAAGCGGATTCAGGACTTTTCCGCCTGTTTCAGTGCAGGCTAACATCTGGCAAGCCGATGTTATGCCGGAACTACAATTCCGTCGCCGCGGCCATTGGCCGCATGGACGTGACGACGCAAGTGCAAAGCGGTACAAAGCACGAGTGAAGCAATGCTTCGTGATTGCTGGTTGGTTGCTTGAGAAGGCAAGAACTTTGGTGGGAGCCCAAGACTTGGTAACGCCGTCACGACCGTCACGTCGTCACGTTCGTCACGAAACGGGTCGGCGCCGGATTCTCGGAATCTTGGGCGCCGCTCCGTGCCTGCTGGTCGTCAGACCAGCGACGGCGACCCCCGACGAACTCATCGTCGCGCTGCGAGAAACCTTTGGTGATCGGCAGATCCAGCGCGGCAAAGTGAAGCTGGAATTGCCGCGTCTGGCGGAGAGCGGCAACGTGGTGCCGGTCACCGTCACCGTTGACAGCCCGATGACGCAACGCGACTATGTCAAAAGCATTCACCTGTTCGCTGAGAAAAACAACCTGCCGAGAATCTTCGAAGTCCAACTCGGGCCTTACAACGGCAAGGCGGTCGTTTCCTCGCGGGTGCGGCTTGCGATCACGCAGCAAGTTCTCGCGGTTGCGGTGCTGAGCGACGATACCCTGTGGTCGGCCGCCGCTGAGATCGAAGTGACTGTCTCGAGCTGCGCCTGATGAGCAGGATGGGCAAAGCGCGCGTGCGCGTGCCGGAGCGGGCGGCAATGGGCGAGGTCGTCGAGATCCGCACCATGGTGGACCATCCGCACGAGTCGGGGTTTCGCCACGACAACATGGGGCGGCCGATTCCGCGCCACATCGTCGAGTCTTTCACCTGTAGCTACAACGGCCAGGAGATCTTTCGCGCAAAACTTCATCCTGCGGTGTCCACCAATCCGTATTTCTTGTTTTATGCCGTGGCTACCGAGACCGGCGAACTGGTGTTCACCTGGACCGACGATCAGGGCGGAGTGGCAAAGGAAACCGCGAAAATTGAAGTGACGTGACGAACGTGACGAACGTGAAAATGCCCGGACTTTTCGGGCATTTCAGTGCAGGTTAATGTCTGCGAAGCCGACGTTATGCCGGAACTACAATTCATACCCATGCGGACGATGTCCGCATCTACGTGACAGCGTGACGCAATACGGTCCGGCTGATGGCCGGCACCAATAGCATCGACAAAAAGAGGGAGTTTGCCATGATGCTTGGTCTGAATGTCGGGGTTTGCCGTTTCGGATTGCTTCTTCTGTTTTCCATGCTTGCCTCAGGCGCCGTTCAGGCAGCCGATAGCGGCGTCCAGCGAATGTACGTGCTCAACTGCGGCGAGTCGCGGACCAACGACGTATCGATGTGGTCGCCCGGTATTGATGTTGGCAAGTCCAGGGACTTCAGCGACAACTGCTACCTGATCCGGCACGGCAAGGATCTGATGCTCTGGGACACCGGCATGTCGGACGCGATTGCCGACAAACCGGAAGGCGTGACAGCGGCGGGTGGACTGTTGACGCTATGGGTCAGGCGCACACTGGCCTCGCAACTGCGCGAACTCGGAGTCGCCCCGACGGACGTCACGCACATTGCCCTTTCGCATTTCCACGCGGACCACTGCGGCAACGCCAACCTGTTTACTGCCGCGACACTATACATCCAGGGCGCGGAGTATGAGGCCGCATTCGGTCCGGAGCCGTCCAAGTTCAATTTCGCGCCCGCCAACTACGAGAATCTGCGCGCCAATCCCGTGGTGAAACTCAACGGCGATCACGATGTCTTCGGCGACGGTTCGGTCGTGATCCTGTCGACGCCGGGCCACACGCCGGGGCATCAATCGCTGCTGGTGCGTCTGCCGAAACGGGGCGCGGTGGTGCTTTCAGGAGACATGGTGCATTTCCAGGAGAACTGGACCAACAGGCGGGTCCCGGCCAGGAACTTCGATCGCGAGCAAAGCGCGCGCACGATGGAAAGAATCGCCGCTTTGCTCGCCGAAAAAAACGCGCAACTCTGGATCAATCACGACAAGGCGCAGAACGACGCCCTTCCCCACGCACCCGACTACGTTGAGTAGATCACCATTCTCCAGCGGCCGATGGCCGGCACAACAAGCGTGGACGCAACGGGCGCAAAGAACGGCAAGGATGACACCCCTCCGGGTGCAAATGAGGCGGCAAGATGAAGGAAGAAGGAACGGCAAGAGGCGGGTGCTGAGTACTGCGAAGAAACCAGCCGGCCAGAGGCCGGCATTAAGATCGTTCAACGCAAAGGACGCAAAGGACCAACGCAAAGAAAGAACTAGACATTGCCAGTCCCCAGTTATGGGCGAAGCCCGGTATCCCGCAACGCGGCGCACCAGTCACTAGTCACCGATTTTTCGCATCTTCACTCTGTCGTTGTGCAGCGACATGAGGCGATCGGCGCATGCCAGTAACGTCGTTGAAATGCTACTTTCACATCGTCCGACTAGGATCGACCCACGCCAGATTTTCATCAACTCGGCAATGACTGGGGGAGCAGAACATGACGAAGAAAGAACTGTTGGAAGAGTCAATCATAAAAATAACGAAACAAGCGGGTCTGGAAGTATCAGGCAGGTTTCACCTCACGTCGGTGTCCCGGAACTCTGGCGGACTTTTCATAATGGAGGTCATGTCGCCCGACAGAAAACGTCTCTGTGAGGAGGTCAAGCGTGCCGTAACAGGTTTTCCGCCGGATTCTGAATCGAGCTGCATCGCTCTGTTGCCGGAGGTTGTAGACGAGATCATTCTAGCCGCGCAGTCCGAACCGGCGGATTTGCTTCAGCTCCGATAGCAGCAGGCAGGATCGGAAAAGTATGTTGAACCGTTTCGGCATCAACAATCCGGCGGTCGCCCGGCCGGCACAAAAGCGTTAACGCAAAGGATTCAATTCAATACCCCCTTGAGGGGTACGCAAAGGAAACCCGAAGTGGAAAACAGGATTGATTAGACTTTGCCCCTCACCCCTCACCCCTCACCCCTCACCCCCCCCCCCCCCCCTTTTCACACGAATCCCGGCGGAGCCACGAAAGGCTGAAACTCCTGTTCCAGAAACCTGGCAGCGGCGATGGTGGCGAGGTCGCCGTACTGCGGACCGACGATCTGCACTCCTACTGGCAGACGCTGTTCCGTGAAACCCGCGGGTGCGACGGTAGACGGCAGCCAGGCCAGTCCCGGGTACCCGGCCCAGAACATTTGCGTCGTGGAGGGCTGCGGCTTGCCGTTGACCATGACCATGCGCTCCCAGCGTTCGCCTTTCTGATTGTGCGGGAATGCCGCGGTCGCTGCGGCGGGACAGAGCAGCAGATCCCATTCGCGGAAGAATTCCGCCCACTTGAGGCGCATCTGCTCGCGCTTCTCGTTCCAGCCGTGCCAATCGCGATGCGACATGGTGTTTGCGCGCGCCATCCATGCAGGGTAGCTGTCGTCGCCGGGCGCAAATTTCGCCGCGAGTGCCTGCTGGCGCTCGAACTGCTCGTCGGTGAGTGCAGTCGAGGTCGCGCCGCGCACAAGATGGATGAAGGTCTTGTGGGCCTCGAGCAAGTCAATATCCGGCCGCGCCGTGTCACTGACTGTTGCGCCGTTAGTCGCAAAGCATTTGGCCGCAGCCAGCACGGCTGCCTGCACCGACTGGTCGACTTCCGCATTCGCGGCGTTGGCCAACACCGCGATCTTCAGTTTCTTCACTGACGGCTTGGGTTTGGCGAGCACGATCTTTACGCCGCGTGACGCCATCTCGTCCGGCTGCCCGATGATTCCGAGCGCGATTTCGAGATCGTCGGCGCTGCGCGCCAGCGGGCCGATTACCATCATGTCCCTGGGGGACAGGTTTGGCGGCAAGTTGTGTCCGTGGATCGGGCACAGCTCGAATGTCGGTTTATGCCCGAACACGCCGCAGTAATGCGCCGGATTGCGGATCGAGGCGCCTATGTCGCTGCCCAGTTCGAGCCCGGTCAGCCCTGCGGCGAGGGCGGCGCCGGCGCCGCCGGAAGAGCCGCCCGGAACACGCGAGACGTCCCACGGATTGCCGGTGGTGCCGTAAACAGGATTGAAGGTTTGCCAGTCGGCGAGCATTACGGGCACATTGGTCTTGCCGAAAATGACGGCGCCCGCACCCATCAGGCGATGGACGGAAAGTGCATGGCGCGCGGCGATGTTGCCTTTCATGTCGGCGCGGCCCCAGGTAGTGGGCAATCCCTCGACGTCGAAGGATTCCTTCACCGTCATCGGCAAGCCGTGCAGCGGACCCCACCAGTTCTTCTTTGCGGCATCACGGTCGGCCTTGCGTGCCCGCTCGCGAGCGCGCTTTTCATCGACCACGACCACCGCGTTGATCTTCGGGTTCAAGCGCGCGACTCGCTTCAGGTAAAGATCGAGCAACTCGACGCAGCCGATTTTCCTGCGGCGGATCAGCGAAGCGAGTGTTTTCGCGGACGCGAATGCAACTTCATCCGTCATTGCGGAGCCTCCTCATTTCTTGATGATCGTGTTGCCATTGCGGTTGAACGGCAGCATCAGCGGCCCATACGGCGTGCCGGCGTAAAGCGAGCCGACCAGACTGTATGCGGATTTGTCTCCGCGCAACAAATTGATAACCGCGAGACCGAAGGAGCGGGGCGAGAACGAAAGCGGTACGTCAACGGTAACGGTCTGGCCGGGTGCAATCTTTGCTGAATTTGCGAGACTGGTATTGGCGACCTTGTTGGCGCCGAGTGCGAGTTCGATGCTGAGCCTCGACAAATTGAGTGCAAAAGAGTTGGTGTTCTTCACTTGCAGCTTTGCGGTGGCAATGGTCTCGTCCATGCCGAGTTTGGCAATCTCGAAAGAAGAAACCTCGACCTCCGGCGCTGCAGGAACCGGCAGTTCTCCAGACTTCGATAACGGAAGCGTCAACCTCCCCGCCACCGGCGCATCGACGCCCAGGGTCAGATCGGCCTTATAGGGCACGACCGATCCCGGTCTCACGCCTTTGAGCGTCCGGATCAGCGAAGCAAAAATGATCCGGGCGGGAATCTGGATCAGGCTGGTGCCGCGTGCCTGCACGGCGCCGGAAGGCTTGATGGTTCCCTGCAGAAGGCTGGTACCGCCGCTGCCCACGGTGTACGCAAGGTCCAGCAGCGGCAGATCCACGGCATACGGATTGGCGACCTCCACGTTGAAGATGAGGTCGATTTTCTCCAGTGAGAGATTCTTCATTTCGGTGCCGATGATTCGTGCCGTCGGCTTGGGGGCGGTTGCGAGGATGCCTTCCAGCGACTGGCAACCGCTGACGAGGGAGGCGCCGACTAGGGAGAAACAGGCAAGGCGGTGACTGACGAGGGTACGCATGGTCGGTTTGGAAATGAACGTCCGGCAATGCTAACGCAGAAAGGCCGTTGCGATCCGAATGCGGTGACTGGTGACAAGTGAAGGGTGACGAGTGACGGCAAAGACTAGCCAGTGCTCCATCTTCCTGAGAATTCCTCGGCGACCCTTCTTGCTCTTCTTTGCGCCCTCTGCCACACCACTCGAGGCGGCAAGCACACAAACCGCTTGCCCTGAGTGGGGTGGGCGACCGTCAACGCTTCGGGTGCCGGCCATCGGCCGGCTGGATCTGTCTCAGCACACCGCACAGGACGTGCGCGTGCGCTAGCACGAGAGAAGCGAGGTGAAAGGTAAAAGGTAAAAGGTCAAAGGAGAAAGTGAGAACCGCAAAGCGCACGCCTCAAGGTCGTATGGTTTTACTTTCCACTTTTACCTTTCCTCTTTCGTCTCCGCTTGGCGGATCGCCTAGCGGACCCGCACCAGCTTGCGCAGCGCCCGCACATCGGCCGGCGGCGAAGTCCCGGGGTAGATCTGTGGCCAGGCGGTAAAGGACACTTCGCCGACATAGATGTCGCCGTGCGAATCCACCGCCATGCCGTGCGGTGCGATGAACTGGTTTGCACGCCGGCCGGCACGCACGTCGCCGAGGCGCGCGAGCAGTTTGCCCTCGTGGGTCAGGATGCTGACGCGCGGCCCGAGGTTCGGCACCTCGCGGTTGACCGGCATGGTCGGACCGATCTCGCCGACGTAGCAAAGCGGATGGCGCCGGGCTTCCATGTAGAGTCCGCAGGGCCGGTGCAGGTTATGCCACTGGGTCTCGTACTTGCCGTCGCCGTTGAAAACCTGGATGCGATGGTTCTCGCGATCGGCGACATAAACCCAGCCGTCCGGGTCGCAGCAGATATTGTGCGGAATGTTGAACTGGCCGGCGTCGGTGCCGGGCTCGCCCCACGACAGCAGCAGCTTGCCGTCGGGCGAGTACTTGTGAACGCGCGCATTGCCGTACCCGTCGGCGATGTAGATATCCCCGCGCGGCGACAACGCGGTGTGGGTGCAGCGATGGAAAGGTTCGCCGCTCATGTATGGAGAGGGTTTGCCGGGGATGCCGATCTCGAGCAGGACCTTGCCCTCGAGCGTGCACTTGCGCACGGTGTGGTCGCCGTCGTCGGTGCAGTAAAGTGTCTGGTCCGGGCCGACATGGATGCCGTGCGCGTTTCTGAACACCCCTTCGCCCCAAGATCGAAGAAAATTCCCTTCGCGGTCGAACACCATCATCGGGTGTTCGCTGCGGTTGAAGACGTATACCCGGTCCATCGAATCGACGGCAACGGCCGCGGCATCGCGCAGCGTCCATCCGTCCGGCACTATTGCCCAGTCCTCCACCACTTCGTAGCGGAACTCGCCGGTTCCGAGCGTTACGGCCATGTTCGCCTCCCCTTTTTCTTGCTCTAAGCTCGAGATTGTCGCGGCAGGGTGAGGACTGCGCAACTGCGCTCGCTGGGTTGATCGAAAGATTCTGAATCGCGGAACCAATCTCAACCAATTCGTTTAACTTATTGTATTCATGAGTCAATGGGCCGAGGCGGAATTCCACCGGCCAGAACGACTCCTTGACAAACAGGACCGGCGACGCCGAATATTCCTCTCACAACCCGTCACAGAACGGGACTCAAGGGAGGAGCACCATGAAGAATCCAACCGCCACGCGGTCGCGTGGCTGTCGTTGTTGCCGCCTGCGCCATGGCCGGCCAACACTCGTCCGAGTCTCTCCCTGTTGTACCAAAGAACGCTAAAGACTGATTGAGACTCCAGGGCAATCCGCGCCGGAACCAAGTCCGGTGTTACCTGGTGTCCTTGCTTCAAAAAGACATTTGACGGGAGGACAGATGCCGACGACCACGCGCTGGAAAAAACGACCGGAAGGCTCGACCTGGGGAGACTTCGGTCCCGACGATCAACTCGGGCGGCTCAATCTGCTGACGCCGAAGAAAGTGAAGCAGGGTGTGGCCGAAGTGAAGGAGGGCCTGAGCTTTTGCCTGAGCCTGCCGCTCGACTATCCGGGCGGCAACGTGCTCAACCCGCGCCGCCATCCGCCGATCCTGCGCCCGACCCTGCGCAACGGCCGCCCGAACATGGTCTATATCGTGCAGCGCGACAACCCGGATGCCACAGACGTCATCAATGACGATGCGGTGATCCTGCACCTGCAATACTCGACACAATGGGACAGCCTGGCGCACGTCGGCCAGTTATTCGATGCCGATGGCGACGGCAAGCCGGAGCCCGTGTTCTATAACGGCTATCGCGCCGGGAAGGAGATCTCCGGTCCGACCGACCCTGACGATGCCGGCGCGATAGGCAACGTGCCGGCCAAAACAACAACGGCGGTGCATGCGCTCGGCGTCGAAAACATGGCCGTAAACTGCGTCCAGGGCCGCGGCGTAATGATTGATCTGCACGCGCACATGGGCCACGCCAGCACGGCAGTCGGCTACGACCAGCTCATGCGCATCATGGAAAAGGACAAGGTTGTCGTCGAAGAAGGCGACATGATCTGTCTGCACACCGGCTTTGCGCAGATGATCCTGGAAATGAACAAGCAGCCCGATCAGCACAAGCTGGAACATTCCTGCGCGACGCTCGACGGGCGCGACCAGAAGCTGCTGCAGTGGATTACGGATTCCGGTCTCGTATCGCTGATCGCGGACAATTACGCAGTGGAAGCGCATCCGGCCACCAGCCACGTCGGCCGTTGCGCGACATTACCGCTACACGAGCACTGTCTGTTCAAGCTCGGCGTCAACCTCGGCGAGATCTGGCATCTGACCCCTCTCGCCAACTGGCTGCGGGAACACAAGCGTTCGCGTTTCTTGCTTACAGCACCGCCGCTGCGCCTGCCGGGCGCGGTCGGTTCACCCGCGACGCCCGTCGCTACCGTTTAGAAAAGAGGAACCGCCATGCCAACCCACCACTCAGCCATCAATTCCGTGCAGAAGGCCTGCAGGATCCTGCGATCCCTGACAGAGCCGCGTGTCAGCCGGCTGTCCGAGGTCGCCGGCCAGGCCGTGCTCAACAAGGTCACGACGCTGCGCATCCTCGAAGTGCTGACGCGCGAAGGTTTCGTGCGCCGCGACGAGGCGACCAAGACTTACTCCCTCGGCAACGAGATCGACATTCTCGCCGCCGCGCTGCGCGACCGCGATGATCTGCGCAGTCGTGCCCATCCTTCATTGCTGAGGCTCGCGGCGCATTCCGAAGACTCGGTACTGCTATCGGTGCGCAGCGGCGCCGAAGCGGTGTGCGTGGATCGCGAAGTCGGCAACTTTCCGATCCGCGCCAACTATCTGGATATCGGCAGCCGCAGGCCGTTGGGTGTGGGCGCTGGCGCGATGGCGCTGCTGGCGTGGCAGTCCGACGCGGAGATCGAGGCAGTCCTGGCGTTCGTGGCGCAGCGCTTGCCAAATTACCCCAAGGTCAGCCTGACGTGGCTGCGCAACGAGATCGAGCGCACCCGTGACCGTGGTTACGCGTTGTTCCTGAATATGCTCGTTGATCGAATGGGTGCGGTCGGAGTGCCGGTGCTTGGCTCCGATGGCAAGCCCATCGCGGCGCTGAGCATCGCAGCACTGTCCGACCGCATTTCCTCGCGGCTGGAAGTGCTGGTGGAGATGCTCAAGCGCGAAGCGGACGTCGTTGCGGATGTAAAGAGAAACGTGACGACGTGAAAATGCCCAGTTCACCGGGCATTTCAGTGGAGGCTAACGTCTACGGACGTCGACGTTATGCCGGAACTACAATTCTTACTCATGCGAACGAAGTCCGCATCTACGTGACGACGTGACGGCGCAAAAGTTGCGTCACACAAGCTCAATGACTTGTTCGTCTTCATTTCTATTTCGTCCTGTGGTTGCGGCAGTGACTCGCGGGGTTTGTGTTCTTGCCCCGTCACGTCGTCACGACCAGGAGTCGCTTTGAGCTGGATCACCGGAGTCGGGCTGACGCCCTACGGGAAGCATCCCGGACGCGGAACGCTCGATCTGATGAGTGATGCGGCTTCGTCGGCACTGGCCGATGCTCAGCTCGAGCGCGCCGACATGGATGGCCTGGTGTGCGGGTACTCGACCACTATGCCGCATCTGATGCTCGCCACAGTGTTTGCTGAACACTTCGGACTGAAACCCGCGTATGCCCACGCCATTCAGGTCGGCGGCGCCACCGGTTTCGCCATGGCGATGCTGGCGCATCACCTGATTGAATCCGGCGTCGCCAGGAACATCCTCGTGGTGGCGGGCGAGAATCGGCTTACCGGCCAGAGCCGCGACTCGGCGATTCAGACCCTGGCGCAGGTGGGCCACCCCGCGTACGAAGTGCCGCTCGGTGCAACCATTCCGGCGTACTACGGGCTGGTGGCATCGCGTTACATGTACGAGCATGGCCACGGCGAAGCCGACCTGGCGCAACTTGCAGTGTTGATGCGCCGGCACGCCAGCCTGCATCCGGGCGCGCAGTTCCGCGAGCCTATTACCGTCGAGACGGTGTTGGGTACCAAGCCGATCGCCTCCCCGCTGAAGTTGCTCGACTGCTGTCCGGTCTCCGACGGCGGCGCGGCCTTCGTGGTAAGCCGCGACCGCAGTAATGATTTCGCGGTACGCATCATCGGCACCGGCCAGGCGCATACCCATCAGCATATTAGCGCCGCGGCGAGCCTGACCCAGTTCGGCGCCGCGTCTTCGGCCGCCAGGGCGATGGAAGCGGCCGGCGTCGCCATCGGGGAAATCGACTACGCCGCGATTTACGACAGCTTCACCATCACGCTCACCATCCTGCTCGAGGAAATCGGCCTGGCGCCGCGCGGCGCGGCGGGCAGACTTGCGGCCGAGGGACATTTCAACCACGACGGAAAACTACCGCTCAATACGCACGGCGGGTTGCTCTCCTATGGGCACTGCGGGGTGGGCGGTGCGATGGCACATCTGGTGGAAACCCATTTGCAGCTCACAGGTCGGGCCGAGAAACGTCAGGCGAAAAATGCCCGCCGGGCATTGCTGCACGGCGACGGCGGCGTACTGTCCTCGCATGTTTCCCTGGTCATCGAGAGGGCGGCGTGACCACAGTGGTCGCAGACTGGACGCGCGGCGGGACGGGCATCGCCTATCAGACCTGCGCTTCCTGCAAGGCGGTGTGGTATTTCCGGCGCGGGTTCTGTCCCGCCTGCGGCGACGGCGATCCCGTGACCCGGCAGGCATCCGGGGTGGGAACGGTGCATGCGCGCACCAGCGTCGCGCGTGCGCCGACCGAGGAACTGCGTGCGCACGTGCCTTATCTGATCGTGCTGGTGGATGCCGACGAAGGATTTCGTACTATGGCGCACGGTGATCCGACCCTTGAGATCGGCGACCGGGTGCAGGTGCGATTCGTCGATCTGGCCGGCAAGACGATTCCGTATTTCGAGCCGGCCGATGGCCGGCAACAAAAGCGTTGACGCAGAGAACGCAGATACCCTCGCGATAGCGCGGAGTACCCTTTTAGGAAAAATAAGAACGAGGAAAAGCGAGTGGGGGTTATAAGCGGGGTGACTGTTCGCGAACCTGGGCGAACGATTTTCAGTGCGAGGGATCGTCAACCAATGACAGACCTTAACCCGCACCGTTTCCTGCCTTTTGCCTTTCCTCCGTGTCCTCCGTGTCCTCCGTGTCCTCCGCGCCTCCGCGTTGGGTTTTGATCTTTTCCAAGGAAAACAACAATGAGTGACGCCCTTCGCGATTCACTGCGCACCGTGCTCGATCCGAAATCCGTCGCCATCGTTGGCGCTTCGGAAAACCCGAACAAATTAGGTGGGCGCCCGCTGCTTTACCTGTCCCGCTTCGGTTACAAGGGCAGGGTCTATCCGATCAATCCCAAACGGCCCGAGGCGCAGGGCTACAAGGCCTATCCGTCGCTTGCGGATCTGCCAGAGGCGCCGGAAGTCGCGATAGTGGTGGTGCCGGGCGATGCCGCTGTGGAGGCGGTCGAGCAGTGCGCGCAACTGGGCGTGAGAGTGGCGATCGTCATGACTTCCGGTTTCGGCGAGACCGACGCCGAAGCCGGCAAGGACAAGGAACGGCACATGCGCGAAGTCGCGCGCGCTCGCGGAATGCGCGTGATCGGGCCGAATTGCCAGGGGCTGGCCAACTTCGGCAGTGGCGCGATCCTGTCGTTTTCCACCATGTATATCGAGGCGCCGCCCCAGGACGGGCCGGTCGGCATCGTCAGCCAGTCTGGAGCGATGAGTGTGGTGCCTTACGGCCTGCTGCGCGAACGCGGCATCGGCGTGCGCCATTCGTACGCCACCGGCAACGACTGTGACGTCACCGCCGCGGAACTGGCGTCGGTGGTTGCGGAGGATCCGGCCCTGAAACTGCTGCTACTCTATCTCGAGGACATCAGCGATACGGAGCATCTCGCCGAGACCGCGCGTATTGCCCGCGAGCGCGATCTGCCGGTGATTGCCCTGAAGAGCGGGCGTACGGCAGCCGGACAGGAAGCGGCGCGCTCGCACACTGGCGCGCTCGCCAACGAGGATCGCCTGGTGGACGCCTTCATGGCGAAGCATGGCATCTGGCGCGCCCGCGACACCACGGAACTGGTCGGCAGCGTCGAGCTGTATCTCAAGGGCTGGAAGCCGAATGGCCGCAGGCTGGTGGCGATCAGCAACTCGGGCGCGGTGTGCGTAATGGCGGCGGACGCCGCCACCGCGGTCGGCATGCCGATGGCGAAGCTTGCCGACCAGACGCGCGCAGATCTGGCGAAGATCCTGCCGGGCTTCGCCACCACCACCAATCCGATCGACATCACTGCCGCGCTGCTCACCAACAGCAGCCTGTTCTCGGACATCCTGCCGGTGCTGGCGCACGACGCTGCGGCCGACGCCTTCCTGATCGGCATCCCGGTGGCGGGGCAGGGCTACGACGTCGATGCCTTCGCCCGCGATTCGGCGGAATTTGCCTGTGCCACGGGCAAGCCGCTGGTGGCAGCGGTGCCGCAGGCGAGCATCGCGGCGAAATTCAGGGAACAGGGCTTGCCGGTCTTCACCACCGAAGCCGAGGCGGTCGCCGCGCTCAACCAATTCTTGTCGCATCGCGAGCTGATGCGCGACGCCCGCGATCGCGATGCCGCGATCGCACGCGTGCCTCACCCGGCTACAGGAGTAAGCATGCTCAACGAGGCGGACAGCCTGGCACTGGTGGCGCGTGCCGGTGTTGCAGTGGTCGCGCACCACCTGTGCAGATCCGCGGATGAAGCGGTGGCTGCTCTGGCCGAGCTGGGCGCTCCGGTGGCGGTGAAAGGCTGTTCATCGGACGTGGTGCACAAATCCGAGCAGGGGCTGGTGCTGCTTGGTCTCGATGACGGGCAGGCGGTACGCGCGGCCTTCCGGGACATGGAACGCACACTGCGCGGTCAGGGCGCGCGCTTTGACGGTGCAATCGTGGCCAAAATGGCGAGTGGCCGACGGGAGATGATGATTGGTGCGCGCATGGATCCAGTGTTCGGTCCTGTGGTGCTGGTCGGGGACGGCGGCAAATACGTCGAAGCGATGCCCGATGTGCAGGTGTTGCTGTCGCCATTCAGCGACAGCGAAGTGAAGGCGGCCCTCGCCAGGCTGCGCATCGCACCGCTGCTGGCAGGCGTACGCGGCGAGGCTGCACTGGACGTGGATGCGTTCTGCGCAGCCGCCCTGGCAGTTAGCCGGCTGATGATGAATCCCGAATCGAGGGTGTCGAACCTTGATCTCAATCCGGTGCTGGTCGGTGCAAAGGGGGAGGGATGTGTCGCGCTGGATGCGGTCGTCTATGTAGCCGTGACGGCGTGACGATCGTGACGATCGCGACGGGGTAGATAACTGCTCTAAAGACCAGTGATACTGTGCGACAAGAAAACCGCGTTTGAGCTCGCATTTACGTCGTCACGCGTCACGATCGTTACCCCGTCACGGCCGTCTTCACCAGCTTCCGCTCGCGCCGCCGCCACCAGACCTTCCGCCTCCGCCCGAGAACCCGCCGCCGCTGGAGAAACCACCCGAGCTGCCGCCGCCGGGACGGATGACCATGCCGCCTATTTTGGCATAGCCCTTGTTCCTGAGGTCCTCGCGCGCCTTGCGATACCATGATTGGCGGGAAACGACGACCTTGGTAAGCGGATAAAGTACGGCGTAGGTGCCGAGTATCTTGAGCGCGGCGCCGCTGCCGAATATGAACATCGGGAACATCGCCCAGAACGGGATCAGGAAGAAGTACAGGAACCAGCCCATTCCGCCCGGCGTGACCAGGCCCATGAAGGTGAACAGCCCGATGATGCCGAACACGAATGCGCCGATCAGGATGCGCTCGGCCAGCGGCATGTCCGGCGCGCGCACCTGGAATCCGGACGTTTTCTTTCCTTCGGGGTCCAACCAGTCGGCGTCGGCCCCGGCCGAGCGACTTCCCTCGAGAATCTGGATTGCCGCGGTGACCCCGGCCTCGATGCCAACGTCGTAATTGCCCTCGCGGAAGCGCGGGGTCATCAGGTCGCGGATGATGCGGCTGGCGGTGGCGTCGGTGAGTGTGCCCTCGAGTCCGTAACCGACCTCTATGCGAACACGCCGGTCCTGCGGCACCACCAGGAACAACACGCCGTTGTCCTTGTCGCGGCTGCCGGGCTTCCACTCCTCGAACACCCGCACCGCATAGTCCTCGACGCCTTCCCCGCCCAGGGTCGGAACGGCAAGCAAGACAATTTGATTTCCCGTGGCGCGCTCGTGGGCCTGCAGCATGGCGGCAAGGCGTTCGCGCGCCTGCGTTGAAAGGATCCCGGCTTGGTCCACCACGCGGCCGGAGAGATAGGGGATCGCGGTTTCCTGCGCAGCTGCCGGAGCGGCGAGCCAGTATAGGGCGACCAGCGCGCACGCAAAGCGTTTCATCGCTCCCCCTTCAACTGCAGCACCGCGTTCGGCAGCTCGTCCGCGGCGCTTTCTTCCATGCGGTAGCCGCGCTCCAGGAGCAGGGCCTCCAGCCCTTCCAATCCCGCGTGCATTGCTCCGGCAACATTGCCCCGACTGAGGAGCAGCGTCATCCGGTCGGTCAGTCTCTGCCAGTCTTCGCGGTCGATCCGCGCCTCGAACCCGTCGTCGGCAAGAATGACGACCTTGCGTTCGAACAGGCTCACCAGCAGCAGAATGCCAATGCGGCCCCGGGTGCGGTCGAGTCCACGGTCGAAAAACAGCGCCTTGGCGTACTGGCTGACCTCGAGGTCGCGGCGCCGTCTGTCCGTGAACAGCCGCGCAACCGGTTCGAGCAGCACGGCGAGAAGTGCCAGCCCCGCCCCGCTGCCGAGGATGACAACGGCTTGGTCGAGTGCGGATTGCCCTGCCTCCCATTCGTAGGCGATGAGCGACCGGGCCGCGGAATAGAGCGCCGCAAGGGCGGCGCCGAGCGCAAACGCTTTCCACGGCGCCTCCGGGTAGGAGTCGGATCTCCCAATTACTGCGGCCACCGTCTGGGCGCCCGTTCGGGCTTCAAGGCCGGCGACTCTGCGGGAAATCAGGCTTTGTTCCTCTTCTGTAAGGCGCATCGGTAATCTCTGCAGAATGGGGGCTGACTCGTATTGTGAGCGCTCGGAAGGCATTTCTGAAAGCGGTTTGCGGCGGACGTAAGCTGGTGAACGAGCGTATTTGGGACGAAACGGGCCATGAAGAAATGCGACTCGCCGGCGCTTCCCCTATGAAAAACGTGCATTCAGCGATTGACAACGCAGCAACCACTGGGCATTCTCTGCTCGCCGTGCCTTTGCTTCTGGCAAGGCAATTGAGATTAAGACATCACCATACCCCAGACTGGAGGCATCACAATGGCTGCAAAGAAGAAGACCACCAAGAAGTCCGCGAGGAAGTCCAAGAAAGCCGCACCGAAGAAAGCCAAGAAGGCTGCGAAGAAAGCGGCCCCGAAGAAAGCGAAGAAGGCTGCGAAGAAGAAGAGCGGCGTCAAGCGCAAGCCCAACGCGGCTTTCATGAAGCCGATGACGCCCACTGCAACACTCGCTGCAGTGATTGGCAGTTCCCCCATGCCGCGCACAGAGGTTACCAAGAAACTGTGGGCCTATATCAAGAGGAACGGCCTGCAGGACAGCAAGAACCGGCGCAACATCAATGCAGACGACAAGCTGCAGGATGTCTTCGGTGGCAAGAAGCAGGTTTCGATGTTCGAGATGACCAAACTGGTCTCCCGGCACCTCAAGTAAACTTCTCCTGCTGAACTCGGCCACCCGGGCCGGCGGATGCCGGTCCGGGCAGTCGAGCCACCTGCTGTCGCGGTCGCTGTGTTTTTTTCTGCCTTGCCTCGATCCCTCGAGGTGAGGGGGTTTCTTCGCTTCCTCGCGCGATACACGGATTTGGCATTGGCTGCAGGCGCGCTTTTCCCGGCGCTGGTCGGGTTCATGAGCGCAACCACGCCGTTGCGCGCTGAGATCGGACTGTTCGCGGGCATCGCCTGCGTGGTCGTGATCATCGCGGTGGTGTTGCTGCCCGAGACCCGCGGCAAGCAACTCGCCGTCTACGACTAGCGGATCGGGCGCAACAACACAAACTCTTAACGCAGTTGCTCTGCGGTGAGCGTTGTTCTTGAAGCGCTAGAGCGAGGCGAGGAAGGCGAGCAGGGCATCGCGATCGGTTTTGGGCATTGCATGGAAGGCATCGCGCGAAACCGCTGCCTCGCCGCCGTGCCAGAGGATCGCCTCCGCTGCATTGCGTGCGCGGCCGTCGTGCAGCAGCGCGCCGTGACCGTTCACTCTCTCCGACAATCCCAATCCCCATAACGGCGGCGTGCGCCACTCGCTGCCGCCTGCCCGGTGGTCCGGACGGCGGTCCGCCAGATCCTCGCCCATGTCGTGCAGCAGCAGGTCGGTGTAGGGACGGATGGTCTGATTGGCCAGCAAAGGTGCGGCGGGGAATTCCCCGGTTTGAAGTTGCGAAACGTGGCAGACCGCGCAGCGCGCCGCCTCGAAGACTTGGGCGCCGCGAACGACTTGCGGATCGTCCGCGTTGCGGCGCGCCGGCACCGCCAGCGTGCGCAGATACGATTCCACAGCCATCAGCCTGTGGGCGGTGATTTCCGGATTGCCGGCAAACATCATTTCCTTGCAGGTCTTCTGGATCGGCGGGCAATTCTGTTCCGGAAACAGATCATTGCTGAGGCCAAGATCGCCGATGAACGCAGCAGCGATCTGCTGCCGCAGCGTCGGGTGGTTGGCCTTCAGCCCAAATCGCCCGACTGCATTCTTTCCCCCAATCATGTCCCACACCACGTTGGTCTTGCCGCGAATGCCGTGCTTCGGCTCGCGCCCGGCCAGCGCGACGATTGTCGCTTCCGGAATGGCTTCGAGCAGGCCCATGCCGATCAGCGGCGGCGCCATTCGCGGCGAGGTCATGATGTCCTCTCCCAGCGGACCGAATCCCAGGTCGGTGATGCGGATCTGGGGCGTTCGCAGCCGCAAAACTTCACCGTCTGCCAGTGTCACACTGCGCTCGTTCCAGGTTATCTGTACCGTGCCTTCGGCGGGCAACAACCGCGGCACGCCGAAGATTTGCAGCTGGTCGCCATAGTGCGGATGCGGCCTGGGGCCGCCGTGCGCGTTTTCGCCCGGTAGGCTCAGGCGCACGATCAGCGACAGCGCGGAGGCCTCGATGCGGCGGCACAGGAGCTGCGGCGAACTGTCGCGTTCTGGCCCCTGCGGCGGAGCACTGCACTCGTGCGCGCGTTGGGCGACCATGTCGCGCGACGGTGCCTCCGGCGAACCGCGGCCGTTGCCGAGATGGCAGGCCACGCAGGAATCGGCGTTGGAAGTTGGCCCGCGGCCCCACATGCCGCCCTCGAACCAGTAGAACGCCCATTGCGTGTTGAAAAATTTGTGGCCTTCCGCGAACACCTTGAGCGATTCCCCGTCGAGTGACGGAGCCGGTTGCAGGTAGGCCGCTTCGCTTTCGTCGGCGATGGTGAGAATGCCGCCGGTCAACTGCGAGGGATCGATGCGCGGCGCTTCAGCGGCGACCAGTAGCGCTGCCGCAGGCGCGAGCCAGAGCGAGGACAGCAGGCTACGGAGAACAGAGACAGGCCGCATCAGTGACCGCGCGTGACCGGATGAGGCCCATTATGTCATCGGTCGGTGGACCGTTGGCAAGCGCCGGTGCAGGGTTAGGATACGATAGCCAGCCTGACGAACTGTCGAGGATGACGACATGAAACAAGTACTCATCGCCCCCGGGACGCTGGACAAGCTGCGGCGCGTGTCCACCGCGACGCTGACCACGCAACTGTTCAAGCTGGGATTCCGCAACACCTTTCTGCACGGCGTCCGGCCGTTGAATCCGCACCTGCGAATGGTTGGGGAAGCGGCGACGGTGCGTTTCGTGCCTGCACGTGAGGATCTGGCCAGCTTCGATGCGATCGCCACCAACGAGTATCCGCAACGCAAGGCGATCGACGAGATCCGGCCGGGGCAGGTGCTCGTGTTCGACTGCCGCGGCGTGGACTCGGTCGCGGCGGCCGGCGAAATCCTGATGTCGCGGCTAAAAGTGCGCGGCGCGGCGGGCGCGGTGACCGATGGCGCAATGCGCGACTACGCCTCGATCCAGGCGCTGGATTTCCCCGTCTACGCGAAGGGCATGGCCGCGCCGGCACACGTGCACCGCCATCTGGCGGTGGACATGAACGTACCGGTGGGCTGCGCCGAAGTCCTGGTAATGCCCGGCGATGTCCTGGTGGGAGACGAGGAGGGCGTGGTGTGCATTCCGCGCCACGTGGCGGACCAGGTGGCGCAAAGCGGACTGGAGCTGGAGCAACTCGAGGCCTTTGTGCTGGAGAAAATGAAAACCGGCGCGCCACTGCGCGGTACCTATCCGCCGGATGATGCGACCCGGGCCGAGTACGAAGCGTGGGAAAAAAAACAGCGGTGAAGGGTTGACGTGGATACCGTGTTGTTCGACCTGGGCGCGGTGCTGATCGACTGGAACCCGCGCTATCTCTACCAGCCGCTGTTCAACGGCGACGACCAGGCGATGGAGCGCTTCCTCGCCGAGATCGTCCCGCCGGAATGGAACCATCAGATCGACGCCGGCAAGCCGCTCTCCGAGGCAGTGGCCGAGCGCATCCGCGATCACCCGGCGCACGCGGAATTGATCGCGTTGTGGAGAGACGGCTGGCCAAAGATGCTGCGTGAACCGATTGCCGAAAGCGTGGTCATACTCGACGAGTTGCGGCAGCGCGGGCATCGGTTGTATGCGCTGACCAACTGGTCTGCGGAAACGTTTCCGGTGGCGCGCGCGAAATACGAATTTCTGAAGTGGTTCGACGACATCGTGGTGTCCGGCGAAGTGAGGCTCGCAAAACCGGACCCACGCATCTTCGCGCTGACCATCGATCGCTGCCGGCTTGATCCGGCCCGTACCGTGTTCATCGATGACAGCCCGCGCAACGTCGAGGCGGGGAGAAACTCGGGCCTGCACGCGCTGCATTTTTCCGGTCCGCAGCAATTGCGTATCGAGTTGGTGCGATTGGGACTGATCTGAATCGCAGCCGCGGCCATAGTTCTTTCAGCGCGCCATTCGTCCGCTCTGGCGCAGGGGAATTGGTAAAATGCCGGGCGTACCCATCATGCGGACAACGACCTTACCGCCACCACCGAATCCATACTCTGCATAGGAGTCCAGAATGCGCAAGCTTTTGATCGCCGTTGCCGCCAGTGCGCTTGTACTGGGCGCGTGCAAAACCATCGATCCATTCACCGGGGAGGAAAAATACGGCTCGACGACCAAGGGTGCGGCGATCGGCGCCGGCGCCGGCGCGGTCATCGGCGCAATCAGCGGCAAGGATGCGCAGGATCGACGCAAGCGCGCGTTGATCGGCGCTGGCGTGGGCGCGCTTGCCGGCGGCGCGGTGGGTGCGTACATGGACAAGCAGGAGGCTGACCTGCGCAAGCAGATGCAGGGGACCGGCGTGTCAGTAACGCGCCAGGGAGACAACCTCATTCTCAACATGCCGAGCAACATCACCTTCCAGACCGGTAGTGCCGATATGAATGCCTCGTTCTTCAAGGTTCTGGACGGTGTTGCGCTGGTCCTGAAAAAGTACGACAAGACGGTGATCGAAGTCGCCGGCCACACCGACAGCGTCGGCGAGACGGCTTACAACCAGGCGCTGTCCGAGCGCCGCGCCGGTGCGGTGTCGCAGTACTTGATCAGCAAGGGAATCAAGCAGGAGCGCGAAATCACCATCGGCGGCGGCGAGAACCATCCGGTGGCGAGCAACGATACCGATGCCGGGCGCGCGCAGAACCGGCGCGTGGAATTGACGCTGCTGCCCCTGAAGGAATGACGGAAGCCGCAAATCCATGAGCGTCACCACTGCAAGGCGCGTGGCGGAGCAATCCGTCACTGCGTTCCAGAATCTGATCGGAGGAAAATGGCAGCCGGCCTCCGACGGCCGCACGCTGGACATGATCAGCCCCAGCGACGGGCATGCGTTCGCCAGCATCGCGCGCGGCACGCGGGACGATATTGACGCTGCCGTCGCCGCTGCGCGGCGCGCCTTCGAGGAAGGCGCTTGGGGCCGTATGACCGCGGTCGAGCGCGGCCGTCTGATGGCGAAGCTGGGTGAAGCGATCCTGTCGCACCACGAGGAGCTGGCGCAACTCGAAGCGCGCGACTGCGGCAAGCCGATGAAGCAGGCGCGTGCCGATATCACGGCGGCGGCGCGCTATTTCGAGTTCTACGGCGGGGCCGCGGACAAATTCCACGGCGAAACCATCCCGTTTCTCGACGGCTACATGGTCACCGTCCTGCGCGAGCCGAAGGGCGTGACCAGCCACATCATTCCCTGGAACTACCCGGCGCAGATGTTCGGCCGCAGCCTGGCGCCCGCGCTGGCGATGGGCAACGCGGTAGTGCTGAAGCCGGCAGAAGAAGCCTGCGTGGTGCCGCTGCGTCTGGCGCAACTGGCGCTGGATGTGGGTTTCCCCGAGGGGGCCATCAACGTGGTGACCGGCATCGGCGAAGAGGCGGGCGCGGCGCTCTCCAGCCATCCGGGAATCGATTTCCTGTCTTTCACCGGTTCGCCCGAAGTCGGCACGCTGGTGCAAAAGGCGGCTGCGGAGAATCACATCGGCTGCGTGCTGGAACTCGGCGGCAAGTCGCCGCAGATCCTGTTCGAGGATGCCGATATCGAAGCCGCGGCGCCGGTGGTGGTGAGTGCCATCGTTCAGAACGGCGGGCAGACCTGCTCCGCGGGCAGCCGCGTGTTGATCCAGAAGTCCGTCTATGACAAATTCGTCGCGAAGATCGCGACGCGCTTCGCGCAACTTCGGGTCGGCAGCCACGCGATGGATCTGGACTGTGGCCCGCTGATCTCCGCCAACCAGAAGAAGCGCGTGCAGGGCTTCATCGAGCAGGCCAGGAAGGACGGCGTGCCGGTGCTGGCACAGGCGCAGATTGCGGATGGCGTGCCGGCAGGAGGTTTCTACGTGGCGCCGATACTGTTCGGCCCGGTGCCACGCGCAAACCCATTGGCTTGCGAAGAGGTGTTTGGCCCGGTGCTGTCGATCATTCCGTTTGAAGACGAGGCTGACGCGGTCAAGCTCGCCAATTCCACCGATTACGGACTGGTAGCCGGCATCTGGACCCGCGATGGCGGCCGGCAGATGCGGGTGGCCAAGAAAATGCGCTGCGGCCAGGTGTTTGTCAACGGATACGGCGCCGGCGGCGGAATCGAGTTGCCTTTCGGCGGTGTCAGGAAAAGCGGCCACGGGCGGGAAAAGGGAATCGAGGCGCTGCGCGAGTTTTCCCAGGCCAAGACCATCGTCTTCAAGCACGGCTGATTCGGGGGGCTAACCACCAAGGCACCAAGGAGAGCGATCAAAGGACAGCGTGGTTCCAGTAGTTGATCACCGGAATCTCAGGTCGCAGGCAACACGCCCCACTCCGAGCTTTGGCCCCACCGGTTGTTTGTCTTTTATTCCTCCGTGACTTGGTGACTTGGTGTCTTGGTGGTTTGCATTGCCGTTTTCTTTTCACCGAAGGAATTGTTCTCTTGCATCTAATCCGACCATTCACCGGCCTGTGCCCGGCGCCGGGACGCGCCGCCGATGTCGCTGCCCCGCCTTACGACGTGCTATCGACGGAAGAGGCGCGCGCCCGCGTTTCCGGCAAGCCGTGGAGTTTCCTGCACATCTCCAAGCCGGAGATCGACCTGCCGGTCGGCACCGATCCATACTCGCCTGTGGTGTACGCGAAGGCGGCGGGGAATCTGCGGCGGATGCTGGCGGAAAAGGTCCTGATACGTGACGCCGATGCCTGCTATTACGCCTATCGGCTGGCCATGGGCGAGCTGGTGCAGACCGGTATTGTCGCTGCGGCGTCGGTGGCCGACTACGATGCCAATCGCATCCGCAGGCACGAGTTCACCCAGCCCGACAAGGAAGACGACCGGGTGCGCCAGATCGAAGCGCTCAACGCGCAGACCGGGCCGGTGCTGATGGCGTACCCGCACGCCCCTGAAATCGACGCGTTGCTCGCGCAAGCCGCCGCCGGCACCCCGGTTGCGGACTTGACTGCGGACACCGGCGTGCGCCATACGCTTTGGCGCATCGGCGACCGCGCCATGCTCGACCGCTTGACCAGCGCGTTCGACGCCTTGTCTGCACTCTACATCGCCGACGGCCATCACCGTTCCGCAGCGGCTTCGCGGGTGGCCGCCGCGCGCCGCGCCGCCAACCCGAATCACGCCGGCACGGAAAGCTACAACTATTTCCTGGCGGTGGCGCTTCCGCATCATCAGATGCGCATCCTGCCTTACAACCGCGTGGTCACTGATCTGAATGGCTTGAGCCGGCAGGAGTTGGTATCGAGGCTGGGCAGGAGCTTCGCGATCCACGCTGCCAATGCCGCCGTAATGCCCGGCAAGCCCGGCGAGTTCGGGCTCTACCTGTTCGGCCAGTGGTACCGGCTGAACATCCATCCCGCTGTGATATCCACGCAAGATCCGGTGGAACGGCTCGGTGTCAGCCTGCTTGCCGATCATGTGCTGGGTCCGATCCTCGGCATCACCGATCCGCGTCGCGACAAGCGCATTGGTTTCGTCGGCGGCATTCGTGGCCTCGCGCAGCTGGAGAAGCGCGTTGACAGCGGCGAAATGGCCGTGGCGTTCTCCCTTTTCCCAACCCGAATGGAAGACCTGATGGCGGTGGCCGATGCGGGCGAAGCAATGCCGCCCAAGTCCACCTGGTTCGAGCCCAAGCTGGCGGACGGGCTGGTGTCGCACGTGCTCGATTAAGGGTGAGGCGTGAGGCGCGAGACGTGAGGCGCGAGAGCCAAACTTTTACCATTCACGCATTCACACATTCACGCCTTCACGCCTTCACGTTTCCTCCGGCCTAGAGCCTCGCGCCTAGTTCCCCGCAGCGTAACAAGGCGTTACAATACGGGTCAATTGGGCAGCACAAGACCCGTTTCTGGATTGGGTCCGGTCCCGTCGGAACTCGGCGGGGCAAAAAAAACCAAGCAGCCAAGCGCCCAACCGGAGGAGTACCTTTTGAAGCCCACTGACATTGCTGTACCCGACTATTTCCACAAGGTCGTGGATTGTCAGTGGGCGTGTCCCGCTCATACCCCTGTCCCCGAATACATCCGGATGATCGCCGCCGGGCGTCACAGTGATGCCTACATGGTCAACTGGGAATCCAATGTCTTCCCCGGCATTCTCGGGCGCACTTGCGATCGTCCGTGCGAACCTGCCTGCAGGCGCGGGCGCGTGGAGGAGAGTAACGGCGATAAGCCCGAACCGGTCGCCATTTGCCGTCTGAAGCGTGTCGCAGCCGACAACAAGGACGACATCCGTCCGCGCCTGCCGAAGGCGCCGGAGAAGAAAAACGGCAAGCGCATTGCCTGCATCGGCGCGGGCCCGGCCTCGCTCACCGTCGCGCGCGACCTAATGCCACTCGGTTACCGCGTGGTCGTGTACGACTCGGACCCCCGCGCCGGAGGCATGATCCGCACCCAGATTCCGCGCTTCCGGCTCCCCGAGTCGGTGATCGATGAGGAAGTGGGCTATGTCCTCGACATGGGCGTAGAAGTCCGTCTCGGCCGTGGCGTGGACAGCATGAAATCCCTGCTTGCGGAAGGTTACGACGCGATCTTCGTCGGCACCGGCGCACCTCGGGGGCGCGATCTGGATATTCCAGGACGCAGGGAGGCCGCGAAGAACATTCGCATCGGCATCGACTGGCTGGCGAGCGTTTCCTTCGGCCACACCGACAGGATCGGCAAGCGCGTGATCGTGCTTGGCGGCGGCAATACCGCGATGGATTGCTGCCGCACCTCCCGGCGCCTCGGCGGTGAAGACGTCAAGGTGATCGTGCGCAGCGGTTTTGGGGAGATGAAGGCCTCGCCCTGGGAAAAGGAAGACGCGATGCACGAGGGCATACCGATCCTCAACTACTTCGTGCCGAAGACTTTCGAGCACAGGAACGGCAAGCTCACCGGCATGACCTTCGAAAAAGTGAAGGCCGTCTACGATGACATAGGCCGGCGCCAACTCGTGCCAACCGGCGAACCGGACCAGTACTTCGAGTGCGATGACGTGCTGATCGCGGTCGGACAGGCCAATGCGTTCCCGTGGATCGAGCGCGACGCAGGCATCGAGTTCGACCGCTCGGGAATGCCGGTGGTGGACAAGGTCACCATGCAGTCCACGCATTCCAGGGTTTTCTTCGGCGGCGATGCCGCTTTCGGGCCGAAGAACATCATCTGGGCCGTGGCCCACGGCCACGACGCGGCGATCTCGATCGACAAGGCCTGCAACAGCGAGGACATCCGCATTCGCCCGCCGCCGACGGTTAACCTCGTCAGCCAGAAGATGGGCATCCACGAGTGGAGTTACGACAACGACATCTCCAACCAGTTGCGCCACCGGGTGCCGCTCAAGGATCAGACCATCGCGTTGAAAAACATCAAGGTCGAAGTCGAACTGGGCTTCGACCAGAAGACGGCCTACGCCGAAGCGCAACGCTGCCTCAATTGCGACGTGCAGACGGTATTCACCGCTCCGCAGTGCATCGAATGCGATGCCTGCGTGGACATCTGCCCGATGGACTGCATCACCTTTACCGCCGGCGGCGAAGAGCGGGATCTGCGCGGGCGGTTGAACGCGCCGACGGGGAACCTGTCACAGGACTTATATGTCTCCGCCGCGCTCAAAACCGGCCGCATCATGGCCAAGGACGAGGATGTCTGCCTGCACTGCGGCCTGTGCGCCGAACGCTGCCCGACCGGGGCCTGGGACATGCGCAAATTCCTTCTCAACATGACGAACGCAGGACCGGGATGTCGCAACCCAAGATAAACGACTTCGTGGTCAAGTTGGCGAACATCAATGGCTCCGGTTCGGCGTCGGCCAACCAGTTGTTCGCCAAATCCATCCTGCGCATGGGTGTGCCGGTGAGCCCGCGCAACATCTTTCCCTCCAACATCCAGGGGCTGCCCACCTGGTACGAAGTGCGGGTGTCCGAAGCGGGCTACCTCGGTGCCCGCGGCGGGGTGGACCTGATGGTGGCCATGAACCCGCAGACCTGGGACAAGGACGTGGCCAGCATCGATCCCGGCGGGTACCTGCTGTACGACTCGACCAAGCCGCTGCCGAAATCCAAGTTCCGCGACGACATCCATGTGGTCGGCGTGCCGCTCACGGAGATCTGCAATCGCGAGTACTCCGATCCCCGCCAACGGCAGTTGTTCCGCAACATCACCTATGTGGGGGTGCTGTCGGCGCTGCTCGACATCGAAATGAGCGAGTTGGAGAAGTTGATCGGCGAGCAGTTCGAGGGCAAGGACAAGCTGATCGTGCCGAATATCCTGGCGCTTCACCTCGGCCGCGAGTACGCGACTGCGCACTTCGAGTGTCCGATCGGACTGCGCGTGCGCCGAGCATCCGCGGTGGGCGAGCGCATCTTCGTGGATGGTAACACCGCAGCCGCGCTGGGCTGCGTTTACGGCGGTGCGACTGTGGCAGCCTGGTATCCAATTACGCCGTCCTCGAGTCTGGCCGAAGCCTTTTCCCGACACTGCCGCAAGTACCGGGCCGATCCAACGACCGGCAAGAACCGCTATGCCGTGATTCAAGCAGAAGACGAACTCGCGTCCATCGGCATTGTCATCGGCGCAAGCTGGAACGGCGCGCGCGCGTTCACCTGCACCTCGGGGCCCGGAATTTCGCTGATGCAGGAATTCATCGGGCTTGCCTATTTTGCCGAGATACCGGCGGTGATCTTCGACGTGCAGCGCGGCGGGCCTTCCACGGGCATGCCCACGCGCACCCAACAGGCGGACGTGCTTACCTGTGCATACGCCTCCCACGGCGATACCCGGCACGTGCTGCTTTTTCCCGAGGATCCGCACGAATCCTTCGAGTTCGCTGCATCGGCATTCGACCTCGCGGAGCGGTTGCAGACCCCGGTCTTCGTGATGCTCGATCTGGATATCGGCATGAACGAACGCGTTTGCGACCCGCTGGCGTGGGATCAGTCACGCAGATATGACCGCGGCAAGGTGATTGGCTATCAGGAGCTCGAATCGGGGAAAGAGTTTGGCCGCTATCTCGACAGCGACGGCGACGGCATTGCCTATCGAACCTACCCCGGTACGCACCCTACGCGGGGCGCCTTTTTCACCCGCGGCACCACCAAGGATCGTTACGCCAAGTACAGCGAAGCCGGAACGGATTACGTGGACAACATGCAGCGGCTGCTGCGCAAGTTCGAGACCGCAAAAGGATTATTGCCGCAGCCCGTCACCCGGCGCGCTCTTCAGCCGACCCGGCTTGGCGTGATCTACTACGGCTCGACCAGCCCGGCGATGGAAGAAGCGCTCGATTCGCTCGAGCAGCAGGGGCTGCATTTCGATGCGCTGCGCATCCGCGCCTTCCCTTTCCACGAACAGGTTGCCGATTTCATCGCGGAGCACGACCAGGTGTTCGTGGTCGAGCAGAACCGCGATGCGCAGATGCGCATGCTGATCGTCAACGAGTGCGAGGTGGATCCGGCCCGGCTGACGCCGGTGCTGCAGTACGACGGCACGCCGATAACCGCGCGCTTCATCATCAAGGAAATGGCGGAAGACGTTGCCGCGCTGACCGTCAAACCGAAACTGAAGACGGTTTGACGAAGACGCGAGGCTCTAGGCACGAGGTGCGAGGTGCGAGGGGTGAGGTGCGAGGGGTGAGGGATAGATCGGGCGACTTGGCAAGACAATGAACGCTAGCGATTTTCGGGAACTGGAAGTTTGGAAGAAAGCCAAAAGCTTGGCAATAGAGGTATACCGGATCACGTCTGATGGGCCGCTGGCAAAAGATTTTGGGCTCCGCGATCAGATGCGGAGAGCGGCAGTGAGCATCTGCAGCAATATAGCGGAAGGTAACGACAGAAACTCGAATAAAGACACTGCGAGGTTCTTGTTCATGGCCAAGGGATCGTCGGCTGAACTGATGTCTCAGGCCGAGATTGCCTTGGGTGTTGGTTATCTCGGAAACGAGAATGCCGAAAGGTTAATCGGAAGTTGCGACGAAATTTCGAGAATGCTGAGAGGTTTAATCAAGCACCGGGAACAATCTATATGAGAGCAAAACCTACTGACGTGGTGCGCTGGGATTCTGTAGAGTGTGGCTTACCTCGTGCCCGCGTCTCGCAGGTCGCACCTCGCACCTCAAACCTCGCACCTCGCACCCCAAACCTCGCACCTCGCACCTCGCACCTCGTACCTGATTTCTTATGACCTACATTGCCAAGCCCAGGCTTCATCACCCCCAGCTTCCGCACAACAAGCTTGGCTACACCCGGCGAGACTACGAGGGTGCGATTTCGACGTTGTGCGCCGGTTGCGGACACGACTCGATCAGCGCGGCGATCGTGCAAGCCTGCTTCGAGCTGGACTTGCCGCCGCACCGCATCGCCAAGCTGTCGGGAATCGGCTGCTCGTCGAAGACGCCGACGTACTTTCTCGGCAGTTCGCACGGTTTCAACAGCGTACACGGGCGCATGCCCTCGGTGCTGACCGGCGCCAACCTCGCCAACCGTGACCTGATCTACCTCGGCGTTTCCGGCGATGGTGATTCGGCTTCGATCGGGCTCGGCCAGTTCGCTCACAGCCTGCGCCGCGGCGTGAACATGGTATACATCGTCGAAAACAACGGCGTGTACGGACTCACCAAGGGCCAGTTCTCCGCCACCTCGGACCGGGGATCCAGGAGCAAGAAGGGAGCATTGAATACCGACGCTGCGATCGACTTGGTGATGCTGGCGATGGAACTTGGCGCCACTTACGTGGCGCGCGGCTTCTCCGGCGACAAGACGCAGCTGGTGCCGCTGATCAAGGGCGCAATCGTGCACCGCGGCGCGGCGTTCATCGACTGCATCTCTCCGTGCGTGGCGTTCAACAACCATGCAGGCTCGACCAAAAGTTACGATTACGTGCGTGAACACAACGAGGCGGTCAACCGGCTCGACGTGATGATGCCGCGCGAATCGATAACCGCCGACTATGCGCCAGGCGAAGTGGAGGAGGTCACGCAGCACGACGGCTCGGTGCTGCGGCTGCGCAAGCTCCACGACGAGTACGACGTCCACGACCGCATTGCCGCGATGAACTACCTGCAGGAGCGCAAGGCGGCAGGCGAAATCGTGACTGGCGTGCTGCACGTGGACCCCGACCCGGAAGACCTGCACGCGCACCTGGACACTGTTGAAACGCCGTTCAATAAACTTGCCGAATCCGATCTTTGTCCCGGTTTCGAAGCGCTGGAGAAGTTCAATTCCGCACACCGCTGAAAGGCGGTGACTGGTGCCCCGCTTTGCGGGATACCGGGCTTCGCCCATAACTGGTAACGGGTGACCGGATTCCTCAAGCCGGTTTCGCCCACGTATTGAACCCAATTCCCGCCTGCCGCCCGACTTTCACGTGCTGATACTGTCTCTACCGCAACCGCTTTGAACGGTTTCTCTCCGCCGCAGCTCGACCAATTCACCCGGGACGGCTTTGTCATCGTTCGCGGTCTCGCCGGGCGCCAGCTATGCGAGCGCATGAAGCCGCTGGCGCAGCGGCACCTTGCGCAGGATGTGCAGCCGGTCGAATACGAAGCCCAGACGAAATATCCCGGTTCGCCAGCGTCGCTTGACGCGCCGGGCGGCAGGACGGTTCGGCGGCTGCTGCAGGCGTACGGCCGCGATCCGCTGTTCGGCGATTGGGCCACTTCACGCGTGATCGGGGATCGGCTCAGGCCATTGCTGGGTCCGCAGATCGCGCTGTCGCAAGCGCATCACAATTGTGTGATGACCAAGAGCCCCGCCTTCAGCAGCGCGACTGCCTGGCACCAGGACATCCGTTACTGGTCGTTCGAAAGACCGGAACTGATATCGGCGTGGCTGGCGCTAGGGCAGGAACACGAGGAAAACGGTTGCCTGCTGCTGGTGCCGGGTTCGCACCGGATCGAGTTCCGGCGCGATCAGTTCGACGATGCGCTATTCCTGCGCGAAGATCTGGAGGAGAACCGCAGAATTCTCAAGGGACGCGTTGCTGCCGAATTGGACGAAGGAGACGTTCTGTTCTTTCACTGTCGCTTGCTGCATGCCGCCGGAAGGAACCGCACCGGCCTCACCAAGTTCGCCGCAGTGTTCACCTACCACAGCGCTGGCAATCTGCCACTTGCCGGCACCCGTTCTGCCTCGCTGCCCTCGATCGCACTCGGCTGAGCGCGCCGCAGACGCCTGCAGTAGTGGCCGCATCGAATTGAGGAAGAACGGCCGGCCGGCAAGGCAGGATCGAGACCAATGAATTCAGCAACGCCAAAATTCCGGCCGGGTCGCGATTTCGAACCGGGACCTGTCGGATGGACCCGTGCCGCGGCGGCGGCAGCGCTTCTGCTTGCCTGTACGCTTGCGGCGGCGGAAGGGGCGCTGCGCTACCAGGTCGAGATCGACGCGCCGGGCCGGTTCATCGACGTCCTGCGCGCCAACCTGGACATCCTGCGCTGGAGCGAAAGGGAAAACGTGACCGAGGATCAGTTGCGCCAGCTTGCCCGTACCGCGCCGGAGCAGGTCCGCAACATTCTCGCCACCGAAGGCCACTTCTCGGCCGTGGCGTCGGCCGAACTGGTGCGCGAGGACAAGGGCTGGGTGGCGCGCCTGAAAGTCGATCCGGGTGCGGCGACCCTGGTCGTCGCGGTGGACCTGCGGGTGCGCGGCGAGATTGAGGCTGACCCGGCGCGCGAGATGCGCACGCAATCCGCGATCGACGCATTTGGTCTGAAGACCGGCGCCCCATTCCGGCAGGCCGACTGGGATGGCGCCAAGGGCCGGGTGTTGCAGAGCGTGCAGCGCAGCCGCTACGCGGCGGCACGGATCGTGCGAAGCCGTGCCGATGTCGATCCGGCCACGCGCGAGGCGCGGCTCGTGGTCGAGATCGACAGCGGGCCGCCGTTCGTGTTCGGCGGCATCGAGGTCTCCGGCCTGCAACGCTATCCGGCTTCGACGGTGCTGAATCTCAATACGATTCGCCCCGGCGAACCCTATGACGAAGATCAATTGCTGGTGTTCCAGCGCCGACTGCTGCAGGGGGGGCGGTTCGCCAGCGCCGTGGTGTCCGCCAGCCGCGATTCCGCTGAGGCGCAGGCCATGCCGATCCGGGTGAGCGTGGTGGAGGCCGCGGCCCGCAAGATCGAACTCGGCGCCGGCTACAGCACCGATCGCGGGCCGCGGTTGCAGGCCGGCTATTCGGATTACAACTTCATGGATCGCGCCTGGCGATTCAACTCGACTGCCAAGATCGATCGCTTGAGCGAAGAGGTAATCGGCGGCCTGACTTTTCCGCGCGAAGCCGGTGGCTGGCAAAACGGGGTCGAAGGCAAGTACGACAACCAGGACATCCAGGGCGAACTGCGCACCGACTGGAGCCTGACCGGAGCGCGCACTTACACCGTCGAAAAGTACCAGGCGCAGTTCGCGCTGCAGTTACTGGAGGAAAAGCGGCTGCTCGTCGACGGTCCGGAGGACAACAGCAAGGCGCTTTATTTCAGTCATACCTCGATCTGGAACCGCCTGAACGACTTTTTCCTGCCCGACCGTGGCACCCTGCTGCGACTGCATGTCGGCGGCGCCTCGGAATCGGCTGGCTCGGACCGCAGCTTCACCCGCATCCAGGGCCGTGGCCTGTACATGCAACCGGTGGGCGGATTTGGGACTTTGGTGCTGCGCCTCGAGATCGGTGCCGTGCAGGCCGAGACCCGCGACAACATTCCATCGGCCTACCTGTTCCGCACCGGCGGCGATACCACGGTGCGCGGTTACGCCTTCGAGAGTCTGGGCGTGCCGGAGGGTGGCGCAGTGGTCGGCGGCCGTTACATGGCTGTCGGAAGCATTGAGTACATCCAGTGGCTGACGCAACAGTGGGGCGCGGCGGTGTTCTATGACGCCGGCAATGCGGTGGACGAGGTTTCCGAGTTCCAGGCGGCCGCAGGCTATGGGGTCGGCGCGCGCTGGCGCAGCCCGATCGGCAACCTGAGCCTGGATGTCGCCTATGGCGAAGAGGTCGACGATTTTCGGGTGCATTTCACCGTGGGCCTGGTGTTGCGATGAGCGGGCGCCGGATCGCCGTCTGGCTGGCCGGGAGCCTGATGCTGCTGGGCGCGGCAGTAGCGGTCGCGCTGTACTGGGCGAGCCGCAGCGAAGCCGTGCTGCGCTGGGGGGTCGAACAGCTCGCCGGCCGCCTGCCCTGCAGGCTCGCGGTGGAAGGCCTGCGCGGATCCATTGCTGCACCGGTGCAGGTCGAGCGCATCGTTTGCGAGAACACGGAATTCCGCTTCGAGGCCAATCAGGTCGCGCTCGAGTGGTCGCCATGGATGTTGCGCCAGGAACGGCTGGAAATTTCGAGGTTTCAAGCACAGTCGGTTGCGTTCACCGTACTCAGATCTGGTGGCAGCGCGCCCAGGCTTCCGGCCGATATCGGACTGCCGGTCGCGGTCAAAGTGGACGCGCTGGAGATCGGCGTCGCCACATTTTCTTCCGGCGGCAAGGCGCTGATGCTGCGCGACCTGAGCGCGTCCTACCAGGGCGACAAGCAGACGCATCGAGTCTCGGTCGGGAACCTGTCGAGCCAGTGGGGCAGCCTCGCCGGCGAGCTGCATCTCGGCGCGCAGGCACCGCTGCCGCTTGCGGGAACATTGCGGATCGCCAGCCAGTATGTCGCGGACTGGCCGGCGCAGGCAACGCTGGCACTCTCGGGCACGGTCGCAGACCTGCAAGCGAAGGTCGATGGCACCGTCGGTCCGGCCACCGTCGCGGCCGAACTCGCGCTCGCGCCCCTGGCGGATGATCCGCTGCGTTCCCTCACGATTCGCAGCGACAACCTGGACCTTGCGGTGTTCGATTCGCGCCTGCCGCACACCGAGATTTCGCTGCAGGTCGAAGCTGCCGGAAAAGGGCGCGAGGCACTCGCCGGGCGGCTGCGGGTAAGCAACGCCGATCCCGGCAGCCTGGACCGCGCGCGCCTGCCGGTGCGGCAACTGGACGCCGGCTTCACAGCGAACGCAAGTGGGCTGCAGTTAAATGACGCGATGCTCGACCTCGGAGAGGCCGGCCGTGCCGAGGGCAGCGCGAGCATCGAGCCTGGCCGGATCGCGGCCTCTCTGCAAGTGCGCGCGCTGGACCTCCGCGCCCTGCGCAGCGACCTGCGATCGACGCGCATGGCTGGGCACCTGGACGTCGAGAGCCTCGCGGACCGGCAGCGCATCGTCGCTGATCTGCGCGAAAAGAATCTGCAGGTCGAGGCCCGCGCCGAGGTCACACAGGATCGTGTGCGGGTCGAACACCTGCTGGCCCAGTCCGGCGGCGCGCAACTCACCGCATCCGGATCGCTCGATCTGCAGGGCGGCATGGCGTGGACGGCGCAGGGCCGGCTGCGCGGTTTCAATCCGGCGCGCTTCGGCGATTTTTCGGCTGCACGCATCAACGGCACCGTGAACGCCAGCGGAATCCTGCGCCCGCAATGGCGCGCGGATCTCCAGTACGCATTGTCATCGAGCCGCTTGCGCGGACAGCCGCTCGAGGGCAGCGGCAAGCTGTCGCTGTCGGCGTCGCGGGTGCGCGATGCCGATGCGCAACTCAGTCTTGCCGGCAACCGGATCCGGATCAGGGGCGGATTCGGTCAGGCCGGTGACAGCTTGTCCTTCGACATCGACGCGCCACGGCTCGCTGCGCTCGGGCTTGCCGCACTCGGTCCCAACGCGCCCCGTTCAAGCGGGCCCGCCAGCGGTGCCGGCATCGAGGGTCGGGTGCGCGCCAGCGGAACAGTTGCGGGAACACTGGCGCGGCCCGCTATCGACGTGGATGCGGAAGCCGCGGCGCTGCGGTACGACGGCCTGCGCTTCGAACGCTGGACCGCGCGTGCTCGGCTGGAGCAGGCCGACGATCCCAGGCTGGAACTGCGCATGCGCGTGACAGGCGTCCGCCGCGGCGATCTGGTGCTTGACGAGATCGCGGTGGACGCGAACGGCACCCTGGGCGTGCATGTATTGAACATTACGGCGGCATCGAAGCCGGTGCGCGTCGCGGCGCGCCTTGACGGCGGCTGGAGCCGCGCTAACAAGACCTGGACCGGCAGCCTCGCGCGGCTCGAGGGCGAAGGCGATTACGCATTCCGCATGACTGATCCGGCGCGGCTGGAACTGGCGCAAGGTCGTGCCCTGCTCGGCGCAACCAGCGTGCACTTCCAGCAAACACTGATCACGCTTGCCGAAACGCGCTACCGCGACGGCGAGCTGGTGACCGCAGGTTCGATTACCGGGGTGCGCGCTGCGCGGGTGCTGGCGTTGGCCGGTTCGCCCGCCGGCGTGCAGACCTCGCTGGTCATGGGCGGGCGCTGGTCGCTCAACGTGGGCAAAGCCTTCGACGGTTTCATTGAACTTGCGCGCGAATCCGGCGACGTGGTGATAGTGGCCGACGAAGCGCTTGCGCTAGGCCTGCGCGATGCCCACATGGAGTTGCGCGCCGAGGCGAACAAGCTCACGGGCCGCTTCGTTCTCGCCGGCACCGGGTTGTCCGCGCAAGGCGAGGCGCGCTCGGTTCTGGAGCGGCGCGGAGCGGCTTGGGGCCTCTCCGGCACCGCACCGCTCGAAGTCGAGGCACGCGCAACGTTGCAGTCGATTCGCGCGTTCGCCGCGCTGGCCAGCCGGACGCTGACCGCCGACGGTAGCGTCGCACTGGAGGTACGTGGCAGCGGCACGATCGCGGAACCGAAGCTGCAAGGCAGTATCACCGGCGACCGGATCCTTGTCGAGAACGTGGAGAGAGGCCTGTTCCTTCGCGACGGCACTCTGCGCGCAAAGTTCGGCGACGACGCGATCACGGTCGATCAGTTTACGATCAAGGGTGGGGGCGGCAGTTTCGCTGCCAATGGAAGCCTTGCTTCCAGGGCGGGGGCGCCGCGCATCGATCTCGACTGGACAGCGCAGAAGCTCGCGGTGGTCCAGCACCCGGACCTGCGGCTCACGGTCTCCGGTGCCGGCAAGCTCGGGGTGGACGATGCCCGCATTGCGCTGACAGGGGCGCTGAGCGCCGATCAGGGACGGGTGGAACTGCGCAGCCGTACCGCACCGGCGCTCGGGGCCGACGTGGTAGTGGCCGGGCGCGAGCCGCGCGCCCCGTTCGCCCAGCGGGCGCTGAATTCCGAACTCGATCTCATGCTCGACCTCGGGCCGGATTTCCTGGTTACCGGGCGGGGCGCGGACCTGCGCCTGGCCGGCCGGGTGCGGCTGCTCAGCACGCCCGGCTCCGTGTTACAGGCGCAGGGGGACATCAACGTGGCGCGGGGCACTTACGTAGCGTATGGGCAGAAGCTCGTGATCGACAAGGGGGTGCTGCGGTTTGCCGGCCCGGTGGACAATCCTGCCCTGGAGTTGCGGGCGATGCGCAGGAACCAGGAAGTGGCGGCCGGAGTGGAGGTGACCGGCACCGCACGCAATCCGCTGGTGCGGCTGATTTCGGAGCCGGAGGTGCCCGATCCGGAGAAACTCTCGTGGCTGGTGCTCGGCCGCGGGGTGGAGTCCGGCACGGCAGGCGACGCGCAGGCCCTGCAGGCCTCGGCCGTTGCGATGGCGGCGAGCCTGGGCACCATGCCTCTGCAACAGCAGCTGGCACGCGCCGTCGGCCTCGACGAGATCAGTTACATGCCGAGCGAGGACGGCACCGAAGGCGGTGTGGTGGCGGTCGGCAAGCGCATTTCGGACAAGGTCTACGTCTCCCATCATCACAGTGTGAGTACCGCTACAAATACGCTGCGGATCAGCTACCAGTTGTCGCGCTACTGGTCGGTGCGCACCGAGAGCGGACCCACCGATGCGGTCGACCTGTTCTTCACCATATCGTTCGACTAGAAGCGCGCCCGCTGAGCGTTGATGGGCCCGGCAGGAACCGCACCGGCCTTACCAAGTTCGCCGCGGTGTTAACCTACCACGGCGCCGGTAACCGGCCTTTGCCGGGTAGCCGTTCAGCGTCGTTGCCTGAAATCCCGCTAATGGTGTTGTGGCGCCGATTCACTCGATTTCGTCCAGGGAACGCGGCCAGCTTTTCTTGAGCAGCCGCGATAGCGCGCGATCGGCGAGGATCCTGCCGCCGGTCTGGCAGCGGGCGCAGTAGTTGGTCTCGTTGTCGGCGTAAACGATGCGCTGCACCGGCGAGCCGCACACCGGACAGGGCTGGCCGTAACGGCCGTGCACCGCCATGCCGTCGCGAAAGGCGGTGACTTTTTCCGGAAACCCGCCGCCGGCTTCTTTCCTGAGCCTGTCGGTCCATTCATTCAGAATGGCGCGGACCGCGTAGAACAGCCGTGATACTTCTTCATCGCCCAGAGACCCCGTCAACGCGATCGGGGAGAGTCTGGCGCGGTGCAGGATCTCATCGGAATACGCGTTGCCGATGCCGCTGAAGATGTGCGGGTCGGTAAGCGCGCGCTTGAGGGTGTGGTTTTCAGCCTTGAGGCGTTGCGAGAAGGCTGCATGGTCTGACTCCAGCACTTCCATTCCGCCGGCGTGCAGTGCGTTTACCGCAGCTTCGCCCTGAACCAGATGGATCGAGGCGCGGCGTTTGGTGCCGGCTTCGGTGAATACCAGTGTACCGTTGTCGAAATCGAACGCGGCAAGCGCGATCCTGCCGGGAAGCCTGGCCTTAGCCTCGAGCCAGCGCAGCCTGCCTGCAACCATCAGGTGCAGCACCAGGAAAAGATCGCCCTCCAATCCGATGGCGATGCGCTTGCCCAGTCGGCGCAGGCCCAGGACTTTCCTGCCCCCGACTGACGCGATTGCGGGGACCGCAGTACGCAGAACGAATGGATTCAGGAGCCGGACGCGCTTGAGGGGTCTGCCCAGAATCCTGGATTCGAGGTTCTCGATGTAAACGACGATGTCGGGAAGTTCGGGCATCGGGCAAACTCTTTATCCGGAGGTGCATTTCCCCATACGTGGGCAGGGTCTTACGGCAATTTAGCGTTGTCAATCACATCGTGCCGGGAACGCAGCGCTGGCCGGCTGCATCCAATGTCGTGAGAGAAGCAAAGGAGTATGGCCATGCCGGTGAGTGCCGCAGTCCAGCAAGCCCTGACCAGCGACGTTTCGGATGCGGAGTTCGCGCAGCGAATCGCGTCCGGCGACCACCTTGCCTTCGAAGTGCTGATGCGCAAGCACAATCGGATGCTGTACCGTACCGCCCGCGCGATCCTCCGGGACGACGCCGATGCCGAGGATGCGCTGCAACTCACCTACCTGAACGCGTATCGGTCGATCGGCAGTTTTCGCGGTGAATCCCGGCTATCGACTTGGCTTACGCGCATCGTGGTGAACGAGTGCATGATGCGTGCGCGCCGCCGCGGCCGCGAGGCGATAGTCGTACCGCTCGATTCTGTTTCAGACGACGAAGGCAACATCATGAGTTCCGAGGGGATCGCCGTCGCAACTGAGCGGCCCGAACTTGCCGCGATGCGCAGCCAGATGCGCGCAGTGATCGAACGCAAGATCGACGCGTTGCCCGAAGTCTTCCGCACTGTATTCGTTCTGCGTGCGCTCGAGGAACTGTCCGTGGAAGATACTGCAGCCTCACTGCATATTCCGGAAGCTACCGTGCGCACGCGTTTTTTTCGGGCCCGCAGCCTGCTGCGGGAATCGCTGGCGCGTGAAATGGACACTGCCGTCGAAGAGGCCTTCGCATTTGCGGGTGATCGCTGCGATCGCATCGTGAACGGCGTGTTCGACAGGCTGCGAACGCCCGATACCACCTGACCGCCGGCAACGGCGGTCGCCCACCGCGCCGGCGGCATCACGGCGGTTCCCTGCAATGTCTGTCTATCTCGAAGGAGAGGCCCATGTCTTTTCTGATGTTTGTTCACAGCAACCGTTTGAACCCCTCGCGCCGCACCTTCCTGGGCGATTCTGGCCTGCTGCTGTCGGCATCCGCGGTCGCGCTGCTCGCCGGCTGTGAAACCCTGGCCGCCGGGCAGAAGAAATCCGGCGGTAGCGGAGCCAATGACATCACCATACTCAACACCGCGCTCGGTGCGGAGCGCGAAGCGGTGGCGGCCTATCAACTCGGCGCCGACAGCGGCCTGCTCGAACCCGGCGTGAAGGCCGTTGCATTGAAGTTCCAGGGCCACCACAACGCGCATGCCGACCTGATTGCGGCGACGGTTTCGAAACTCGGTGGCCGTGCGCCGGAACCGAAATCGAATTACGACTTCCCGGTAGAGAAGCTCAAAAACCAGATCGACGTGTTGCGCTTCGCCGCGAAGTTGGAGCAGGGCGCAGTCAGCGCCTATCTCGGCGCGGTGCCACTGTTCGACAACCGCGATCTGTCCCGTGCCGCCGCCAGCATCCTTGGCGACGAGGCCATGCACTGGGCGGTCCTGCGCAGTGTGTTGGGCGAAGACCCGGTGCCGGCGGCCTTCGTCGGGTGACACGTCGCCCCGGAATCGGCCGAGGGAATCATGCGGTAGACTGCGGCATTTACTGCCTCCTCGCAGGAGACCGCATGCCGGTAATGGAATGGGATGACACCTTGGCGCTCGACCGGGGAGTCATGGACGACACCCACCGCGAATTCATCGGGCTGTTGAATCGGCTTGCCGATGCGCCGGATGACGTAATGCTGGCGGTGCTCGACGAGTTTATCGCGCACACCGAAGCGCACTTCACCCTGGAGCAGCGATGGATGGAGCAAATGTCTTTTCCGCCGACCGAATGTCACGTGAGGGAGCATGACGGCGTTCTGGAAATAGCACGTGAAGTGCGCATGCGCGCGGCCGCGGGCGAAACCGGCTTCGGCCGCGTGTTGGCCCGGGCTGTGGCACAGTGGTTTGCCAATCACGCGGCCAGCATGGATAACGTGCTGGCGCTCTACATGAAGGAAAAAGGATTCGAATCGAACTAGCCCGTCCGCCTCACCCCCCCGCCCTCTCCACTGCGTGGAGAGGGTGCCATTAGTGAAACGGGCGACCATTCGGTCGCCCGTTTGCATTAACCACTCCCTCCCCGACTCTCTCCGGGAGGGGAAAAGGGCTGGGGTGAGGTGGAAGGATGTCAGGGTGAGGTGGTCAGTGCTTTGTTGACGACTTCGGTGGTGTCTTTCGACAACCCCGCAGTGTCGCAGATGCGCTCGAGCGCTGCCCTGGCGTGCTTTTGATGGGTGGCATCGAATTTTCTCCAGCGATCGAACGAGCGGGCCAGCCGCGCGGCGACCTGGGGATTGAGCGGGTCGAGCGCGATCACCTGATCTGCGGCAAACGCATAGCCGGCACCGTCGGCAGCGTGAAAGCGCACGTGGTTGCCTTGGCAGAAACTGCCGATCACCGCGCGCACCTTGTTGGGATTCTTCAGGTTGAAGGCCGGATTCGACATCAGGCGCTTCACTGTGGCGAGCGTATCGGGCAGTCGGGACGTGGCCTGTACCGCGAACCACTTGTCCATGACCAGCGACTCGTCCTTCCATTTCGCGTAAAACTGGTCCAGCGCCTCAAATCGCTCCGGACAATCGGTATTGGCCAGGGCGGTCAGCGCCGCCATCGAGTCGGTCATGTTGTCCGCGGAATCGAACTGCCTGACGCACAGCATCCGCACCGCCGCATCGTCCAGTTCCATCAGATACGACAGGCAGAGATTGCGCAGGCTGCGTTGCCCCGCCGACTTTGCGTCCGGATTGTAGGGGCCGGGCGCCGCGAAGGCCTGGTAGGTGGCAAGCAGTTCGCCTTGGAGCGCCGCCGCGAGGTGCTTCCGCAGTGCGACGCGCACGGCGTGGATCGCATCGGAATCCACCTCTTCCATCTGTTCGGCGACGTATCCCTCGGAGGGCAGGCCGAGCGCCTCGGCGGCGAAAGCCGGGTCCTGCGCCGCGTCCGCGAGCACTCGCGAGAACGCCTTGACGAAGGATGCCGCAAACGCCGGTGCATGGCCCACTCGATAGGACGCGATGCCGCGCAGGAGAAGATTGAGCGCGAGTCGCTGCCCCGCTTCCCAGCGGTTGAAAGCGTCGGAATCGTGCGCCATCAGATGGGTGAGATCGGCATCGGTGTAATCGAAGCGCAAATTCACCGGCGCCGAAAAGCCGCGCAGCAATGAAGGCACCGGTTGCCGGGCGACGTTGAGGAACACGAATTCTTCCTCGGCGCGCTTCACGGACAAAACGCGCGTGGTCCCGGCAGACCGCTTCTCGCCGTCCAGTTGTAACGGAACGTCGCTGCCGTCCGGCCCGACCAGGCCGACCGCAAGGGGAATATGGAACGGCTGCTTTTCTTCCTGCCCCGGGGTCGGCAGACAGGATTGCTTCACGGCCAGGATGTAGCGCCCGGCGGCCGCATCGAAATTCCCTCGCACTTTCAGCAACGGCGTGCCGGCCTGGTCATACCAGCGCTTGAACTGGGTGAGGTCCAGGCCCGACGCATCCTGCATGGCCTGGACGAATTCCTCGGTTCGCACCGCCTGGCCGTCGTGGCGCTGGAAGTACAGATCCATGCCTTTGCGGAAGTTCGCGGCTCCGAGCAGCGTGTGGATCATGCGCACCACCTCCGCGCCCTTCTCGTACACAGTGGCGGTGTAGAAGTTGCTGATTTCCATGTACGACGCCGGTCGCACCGGGTGCGCCATCGGACCGGCATCCTCGGGAAACTGTGCGCCGCGCAGACCTCTTACTTCCTGGATCCGCTGCACCGGGCGCGAGTAGGTATCGGCGCCATATTCCTGGTCGCGGAACACGGTGAGGCCCTCTTTGAGGCTCAACTGGAACCAGTTGCGGCAGGTCACCCGGTTTCCCGTCCAGTTGTGGAAGTACTCGTGCGCTACCACCCGGTCGAGGAACATGAAGTCGTTGTCGGTGGCGGTATCGGCGCGGGCCAGTACGTACTTGGTGTTGAAGATGTTGAGGCCTTTGTTCTCCATCGCGCCCATGTTGAAGTCGCTGACCGCGACGATCATGTACTGGTCGAGATCGAGTTCCAGGCCAAACACCTCTTCATCCCATTTCATGGCGCGCTTCAGCGCGGCCATCGCGAACTTGCACTGGTCGAGCTTGCCCGGCTCGACGAAAACAAGGAGTTTCACCTTGCGCCTGGAACTGGTGACGAAACTGTCCTCGAGCCTGTCGAGCCTTGCGGCCACCATTGCGAACAGGTATGAGGGCTTCGGGAACGGGTCCACCCATTTCGCCCAATGCCGGCCGCGGACCTCGTCGCCCTGCGCGACCAGGTTGCCGTTGGACAGTAGCCAGGGGTATTCCGCGAGGTCTGCATGGATCGTCGTGGTGTAGCGCGCCATCACGTCCGGCCGGTCGGGAAAGAAGGTGATGCGGCGGAAACCTTCCGCTTCGCACTGGCTGAAAAAACCGTCCTTGGAAGCGAACAGACCCATCAATTTGGAGTTCTGCTTCGGTCGGATGCGCACCACCGTTTCCAGCATGAACCGGTCCGGCACGCCGGTAATCGTCATGCGCTCCGCAGCGAGCGCATATGCGGTCTTTTCTAGAGGCATTCCGTTCACCGCGACCGACAGCAACTCCAGCTCATCGCCGTCGAGTTCGAGCGGCGCCCTTGAACCGGCGGCCTGCGGATTGCGAGAAACAGCGAGCGTGGCCCTCACCAGCGCGTCGTCGTCGCGGATATCCACGTCCAGTTCGACGGTGGAAATCAGGAACGCCGGCGGCGAATAGTCCTTCAGATGGATGGTCTTCGGCGTGGGGGTAAGCATGTCGATTGCGTGATTTGGCGCAAGGTCGTTCATGGAGATGCAATTCTACCGGTACGCCTTCGCGGCAGACAGTTGCCTTGCTGCAAAAAGAAAGGGCGCCGACGGCGCCCGAGGGGAGGAAAAATCACGGTCTGTAAGTCGAGGCACGAAGACCGGGCACAACTCGCCTGGACCTCGCAATTCGCGGCTTGGGTTTAATCGTCCCAGCCGCGATCTTGTTTCGGACGCTTGTACGGTTTCTTTTTCCAAACCTGCACATTGCGGTCGTCGATGTAGGTGATACGGGTCACCGAATGACGGACCAAGTGCGATTGCGGCACGACGTAGGTATTCGAGCCGACGTTGCCGGAAATGCCGACTCCGATGCGCACGCGGGGACCCGGATCGTAGGGCAGGATCACAGTCGCATTGCGGCCATTGTAGTAGTACGTGACCTGGTAGCCGCTGATCGTCTTACGGTAGTTGTCCACCACATTGCAACGCTGCACCGGCCGGGTGACCGGCGAGGAGTAGCTGTAGCGGTTGTCGAGCCGGTCACCGACCAAGGCGCCAATTGCGGCGGCCGTGGCGGCAGCGACGATCCGGCCATTGCCCTTGCCGACCTGGGCGCCGAGCAATCCGCCGCTGATGCCGCCGATGATGGCGCCGCCGTTGGAACGTCGTGTTTCCTCGTAGTAGGTGATCGACTCGGTCCAGCATTGCTGCCGTGGTTCGTTGACCGTCTCGTAAATCGGGACGGCGGAGACCACTTCGGCGATGTCGGTGTAGTCGTAGGCATAGCTCGGGGCGGCGCATGCGGCCAGGAGCAGGGGAACAGCGATTCTCTTGTCCACGTCATCCCTCCTTTTCTTGCGGAAGATACGCCTCCTCAAACGCCCGTGGCCGGCGGACGTCTACCAGGTGACAATTCGTTACTCAACCGGCGACGCACTCGGACGAGCGCGGCCACGATACGCAGTACCCCCACGGATTCTCCCGCTACTTCCAGAAATCGTACCCGAACGTCAGCATTAGTCCGGCTGTGCCAAGAATAACCAGCTGCGCGTTCGTCCGCTTGTACTGGTAGCCGACCGCGGGGATGATCGCCAGGGCGAGGCCATTGAAGTTCACAGGGACCTTGTCTTCATAAGGATCCTTGTATCCGTATAGTGGTCCCCCGCTCAGCTTGACGTAGAACCCATCGTCTCTCGACCCCAAAAACCAGCGCCTGCCGGCATAGATGTAAATGCACGGCTGATAGAAAGAGTTCTCGAAATAACTTGCCCCGAGTTCCCAGCGCGAAGCCGATTCCCACTCCACGCCGACAAGCTTAGGCACGTTGTTGTGCTCGGGATCATCGCTCGTGTGATACATGTAGGGGCCAATCTGCAGCATGACCTGGTCGCCATCGGCGAACACATCGGCATGCGCGGTCCAAGTGCACGTGCACATGGCAGTCAGAACACAGGCCAACGTGCGCAGCGAGCGGATCACAAGCCGGCGCATCGCGAGCCGTTTCTTAGTGAGACCCCCGGACCTGAGAGTGCCGGGTTTTCGGGAATGTTGGCGCAACGAATTCTTTAGTGTGATGTCGTCGACCGTGGGCGGATGTTCGACTTCAGGTTCAAGGTCCGCTCAGGTCAACAGTGAATTAAGTGAATTATGAGGGTGTTCTGTTCGTCAGGGTACATTGCGACGCGTCTGACGGTCGGTGGCGGTCTACTCTCTGGCGAAGGCCCTTTCCGACGGCGGGACCGAGCGGCAGCAAAGACGTATATGCGCGGAAGGTTACCTTGTGTTCGGCCCTGTTTTCAGGGTGTGGCCGGAGAGTCCTCGGATGACTTTCCCGATCGCGGCTAATGCCTCCTGCTCGTTTTCGCCTTTCCGCTATGACACCTCCTAAGAAAACACCGCAGATTCTTGAGCTAAGGTCTTTTATCAACTGGTATTTTCCTTGGCGTAGCGGTATGCTTCCCAGTGGCAAGAAAAAGGGGGCAGGTGGCGCAACTCAGGCGCACGCCGGAAATCCGGATCGCCAGGCAACTTCCGGATTCGGTTACCACTCGTACAGACACGCGGGCTGGCGGCAGGTCAACCTTCAAAGGTCAAGACGCGGACTCCGGGCTATGGCAACGCTGGGCAAAATCGTCAACTTCATACCGATCAACAGGCGGCTGTTGCTGATCGTGTGGCCGTTTCTGGTCATCGTCGTGATTCTGGTATTGCTGGCCAGCGAGAGCATGAACATCCTGATGGCCACGCGCTCCTATTCCGAGGGGGAAAGCCTGTGGTCCAAAGGGCAGAAACAGGCGATTTTTTACCTGCTTCGTTATTCGGAAACCAAGTCCGAAGGCGATTTCCGCAAGTACCGCGAGAGAATCGCCGTGACCTTGGGCGACAAGAAGGCCCGCCTGGAACTGGAGAAACCAAACCCGGATTACGCGATTGCATGGCAGGGGTTCGTCGAGGGGGACAACCACCCCGAGGACATTCCCGGGCTGATCATGCTCTATCGCCGCTTTCGCCACATAGATTTCATGGCGAAGGTGATTGATCTGTGGACCGAGGGCGATCGGCTGATCGAAGAGCTCACCGTTACGGCGGAGGAACTGAATGCGTTGATCTGGTCGGGTAACGCTGATTCCGAGAGGCTGAACGCGTTTCGCGAGCGCCTCGTGAAGATCGATATCGAGCTTACCCCGCTGACCGACCGGTTCACGCGAACGCTCGGTGAGGCAACCCGCAAGACAAAGTTCATTCTGCTGCTTGTCAACCTCGCTGCTGCCGGAATCCTGATCCCGATCGGCATCTGGCTCTCGCAGCGCATGGTCAGGCGCGGTGAGGAGGCCGAGACGGCGCTCAAGCTCAGCCAGGAGCGTTTCAATCTCGCGGTGTCCGGCAGCAATGACGGTCTGTGGGACTGGAACGTGGACACCGGCGAGGTTTATTACTCACCGCGCTTCAAGCAACTGCTGGGCTTGCGAGACGACGAAATGGAGAGCAACGTCTCGGCCCTTATGGGGCGCGTGCATCCTGAGGACAAGAAGCCGGTCGACGCCGCGTTTGCGGACCACTTCAAGCAGGGAACGCCTTTTGACGTCGAAATGCGGCTGCAGGCCAAGTCCGGCGAATACCGGTGGTTCCGTTCCCGCGGGCAGTCGGTGCGCGATCCGAAAGGACGTGCGGTTCGAATGGCCGGAGCGATCACCGACGTCACCGATCGCAGACTGGCTGCCGCCGAGTTGTTTGCGGAGAAGGAACGCGCCCAGGTGACGCTGGCCTCGATTGCGGACGGCGTGATCACCACCGATACCAAAGGCTGGGTGCAATACGTCAATCCGGTGGCAGAGGCGCTCACCGGCTGGGCCACGGCATCGGCGCACGGCCTGCCGTTACAGGCGATCATCCGCATGATCGACGAGACCAATCGCACCCCGGCACCCAGCCCGATCGAGATGGTGCTGCGCGAGGGGCGCAACGTAGAGGTGGCGGCGACGGCGTTGCTGCTGAGAAACGACGGGTCCGAAACTCCGATCGTGCAGTCGGCTGCGCCGATTCGCGCCCGCAGCGGTGAAATCATCGGTGTAGTGCTGGTGCTGCACGATGTCAGCAACGAGCGGCAGTACGCAGCCAAGCTGTCGTACCAGGCGAGTCACGATTCACTGACCGGGCTCATCAACCGCGCTGAATTCGAGCAGCGCCTGAGTCTTGCGCTGAAGAGCGCTGCGCAAATCGGTCGTCACCACGCGGTCATGTACCTGGATCTCGATCAGTTCAAGGTGGTCAACGATACCTGCGGGCATGCCGCGGGCGACCAGCTCATGCGCCAGGTCAGCACCCTGCTGCAGCGGCGCCTGCGCGAGGGCGACACCCTGGCCCGCCTGGGCGGCGACGAATTCGGTGTCCTGCTGGAGAATTGCTCTCCGGACAATGCACTGCGAATCGCCGATCAGATGCGCCAGACGGTGATGGATTTCCATCTGACCTGGGAGGACCGCTCATTCAGCGTCGGGGTGAGCATCGGGGTCGTGGACATCAAGGATGGCCTGTTCACGATCGCGGACGTGCTCAGCGCCGCGGACAGCGCCTGCTACGTCGCCAAGGAAAAGGGGCGTAACCGGGTGCAGGTGTATCACGCCGAGGACAGCGAACTGTCCATGCGGCAAGGCGAAATGGAGTGGATCGGCCGCTTGCAGAAGGCGCTCGACGAAGACCGCTTCGTCCTTTACGCCCAGGACATCGTCGAGATCAAGGCGCCCCGCGGACGTGTCACCCATTGTGAACTGCTGCTTCGCATGCTCGACGAACGCGGCGAGATCGTGCCGCCGATGACGTTCATCCCGGCGGCGGAGCGTTACGGGCTGATGCCGTCGATCGACCGCTGGGTAATCCGCAACGCGCTTGCCATCATAGCGAGGCAGCGGGTTGCCGGGCGCCACGAAGCGGCGGACATCTACGCCATCAACCTGTCGGGGGCTTCCATCGGGGATGAGAGTTTTCTGGATTTCATCCGCGAGCAGTTTTCCCACTTCGACGTGCCCTGCCACTGCATCTGTTTCGAAATCACCGAGACCGCTGCCATCGCCAGGCTCGACAAGGCAACTCATTTCATTCAGGAGCTGAGGGCGCTCGGATGCCTGTTTTCCCTGGACGATTTCGGTGCAGGCATGTCCTCGTTCGCCTATCTGAAGCATCTGCCGGTGGACTATCTCAAGATCGACGGCGGCTTCGTCAAGGACATGGCCGACGATCCGATCGACCGCGCCATGGTCGAGGCGATCAACAGCGTCGGCCATGTCATGGGCAAGAAGACCATCGCCGAGTTCGTGGATAGCGACCGCGTAACGGCTTTGTTGCGCGAAATCGGTGTCGATTTCGCGCAGGGTTATGGGGTGGCCAAACCGCGGCCGTTCGGACCGCGGCTGCGAGTGGCCGCGGGTTCTGCCTGACTTGGATGCGAGCGGCTGATAATTTCCCGTGTCGAGTACTATCGCTGCCGGTTTGAAGCAGGGTGGCGTGGCGTCGCGCCACGTAGTTCGCCGGTCCGGATAGGGCTTGGCAAAACTGTAGCGGCGCACCCGCGCCGGCTTGGAGCAAGTCATTCCGTCAACGCGGAATGCCGTCGCATCATCACCCCAAAGAGAGTCTCCAAAAATTCTTTCCCCGGGACGCCGCAAGGCGCTTTTTTATCTCCATGAATACAAACAAGAAAAGGGAAATCTATCAAAGTGATAGATTTGACTTCATTTTGGGAGTTATGCATCTTGGTCGCGCGCCGTCGGCTCTCTGCGAAATTTTGGTTCAGACCTTGCGGTAACCGGTCGGGGATGCATGTTTTGGCCACTACAAAAATGGGAGATAAAGAAAATGGGTTCGATGCGTGAGTTGTCCCCCCATCCCCAGTGGGTGGTTTCGTTGCACGGTTACGTCAAGCCCTATTGGGACGAACTGTTGCAGGGAGAATGGGCGGAGGGCGTGGCATCCACGCGGCTGTCGATTTCCGAGATGCGGGGTTGGATTCTTCAAATCTATCCGTTCATCCATGCGTTTCCGAAATTCCTGGCCGAGGCACTGATCAAGGTCGAAGACGATGAGTCGCGCTCGTTTCTGATCGACAACATACGGGTCGAAAAAGCACACGCCGAGCACTGGATCTGGATGGGTATGGGCTTCGGCGTGCCAAAGAAGGAGATGCTTGCGCTCGCCGAGGGTAGTCGGCCGGTGCTGCGAGACGTGCAGTCGCTGACCGACTGGCTTTGGTACATCAATACCAAGGGCACGATGGCAGAAGCCGTCGCGGCCACCAGCTTCGCGATCGAGGGCGTGGCGGGAGACATTGCCCGCAAAGTGACGGCGGGCTTCGAAGCCTACCGGGGACAACCGGGGGTCGATATGGGGCCCAAGACTTACAAGTGGTTTCGCGAGCACGCGCACTACGACGACGAGCACCCGAAGATCGCGCTGGAGATCGTCAAGCGCTACGCCACGACGGAGAAGATGCAGACGCGCGCCATGCTTGCCGCAAAGCGCAGCATTCAACTCTTGCACAATGCGCTGTTGACGGGGTATCAGGCCTATTCCCCGAGGCAGGCCGGTGAAGGTCGGGCGGACGGCGATAAACGCGCGCAAGAACGTCGCCTGGCGTATCAGGCTGTCGGGTTCCCCGACCGGCGCTTCAATGAACGGCGCGGTCGTTCGCGTCGCGCTGTCGCGTGAACCTGCCGGCTGCAAGTAACTGAAAGGGCGGTTACCGAGACGGGCACCTTGCGGTGCCCGTTTTTATTCTTGCCGAAAGCGGAGGCCTGCTTTCGCGTCCGGCCGGCTTCCCTATCCGCCGCCAGTTCAATCGTGAAGGCGCAGAGACACGTGCGCATGCCGCCATAGCCAGGCGAGCACGAGAAAAAACAGCGTGAACGAAAGCCCGATGCTCCACTCGACCACGTTCCCTACCCTGTCCTGGAGCGGCTCTTCGAGAAACGGCGCAACGAAAACATGGGCGATGGCGACCAGCATGATCAGGCCGGCCAGAATCATCAGCATGACGTCCAAGCGCGCGGGCACCACCAACGCGCCGCTGCGCACCAGGCGCCGGACGTGCCCGGTCGCGATCAGGACACAGACGTAGGTCAAGCCAAAATAAACAATGGTGCCGTACCGGCGCAGCCATCGGTACATGCCGCCCTCGGTGCCTAGAAAAGTCCCGTACACCACAAGAAAAATCGCGGCGACAACTCCCAGACACGGCAACCATCGAAGAAACCTGCCGGTGACGCCGTAACGTGCCAACCACGCCGCACACAGCAGCCAGGTCGCACCCTGGATGGTTGCCGACGGCAACATCAGCGCGCGGAAGATGTGATTCCCCAGTCCGTGCCGGGCGGCGCGGCTGATCGACACGCAACCGTCGACGAGGGGAATGCAGTATGGGATGTGCTCGTGAGCAACTGAGATCCACCACGCGCTCACCGCCGCGACCGCCATGAGTAATCCCGCGATCAATGGTAGCGGCCAGATCTGATAGCCGTGGCCGGCTGATGTGGTCATGGGTTCCGTGCCGCCGTTAACCCGGGCATCCGCATGCCGGCATTTGGCTACGGGTTTTCATTCTCGGTGTTGAGGATGCTCTGACCGTGTTCATCATGCGCGACCGAAGCGATCTGGGCGGACGGCAAGTCGGCGAGGACGCCTAACGTGGCACGGCGCCGATTCGCCCGGTCCCTCGAAAGAGTCGAAATGGTATTGGGTTGTGCCAGGTGCGGCGCCTGCGTCGTTACGGGCCGGTGGAACGTGGAGCAGGGATCGCCGCAGAGTGGAAGAGGGGCCCCGAACGTTTTCTGTTCGGGGATCTGACCTCGAAGGCGATCGAGGGCGGCGGGCGCTCCCTTTTGCGTCTGATCTCAGGTCGTATCCCGAACTTAAAGTTGGGGCCCCTGCACCGCCTCGACAGCCGCCCCGCTTGCGGGGATGCGACCGTGTAACCGGCCAATAGCGTGTCACCACCGGCTTTACGCGTGTCTGCGCGGTCAGATCCCCAGAGGGGCCCCTCTTCCACGCTCCGGCGTCCCTGGCAGTCATCCGCACCTGGCGCAACGCGCGTCGCGGAACCTGATCAGAGCTTCCCTGGCGGAACAGGACACTAAAACTGAAGGTAAATCTCGTCCACGTAACACCATCCCCATTGCTCGCCCGGCTGTACGGACTTCATGATTGGATGGGAGGTGGCGTGGAAATGTTTGGTGGCGTGCTTGTTCTTCGAGCTGTCGCAACAGCCGACATGGCCGCAGCTCAGGCACATGCGCAGGTGCACCCAGGAGTCGCCGGCTTTCAAACAGTCTTCGCAGCCCTGGGCGCTCGGCGTCACTTCGCGGACTTCAGACAAATGCTTGCATTTCCCGGCCATTGTCAGTGAGGGATATGGGCGAAGCGATCAAACGATGGAATCAAATGTTCTTTGCTCACCAGCCACCGGCCAAGGGCCACCAGCGCCAGCCACCGCCTTACATCTCGCAGGTGTTCTTGTAGATCGAATTCTTCGGGAACGAAAACACCTTCCGCAGCATCGGCTCGAAGAATTCAAGCGGCGCGCATTCCATTCCGGGATCGAACGCCGGATTGTCGTAAATCTCGCAGAAACGCGCCGTGCGTTCGAAGTGCGGCTGGCCGCGAAACTGCTCGCGCATGTTTGGATCCATGCCGACGTGCTTGAAGAAGAAGTAGCCCTGGAAAATCCCGTGCTTCTCAACCATCCAGTGGTTGGCTTCCGATACGAAGGGCTTGAGGATCGCAGCGGAGACCTCCGGGTGATTCCATGAGCCCAAGGTGTCGCCGATGTCGTGCAGCAGCGCGCATACCACGTACTCCTCGTCCTCGCCGCCCTTGTGCGCGAGCGTGGCGGTGAGCAGCGAGTGTTGCAGGCGGTCCACCGCAAAGCCGCCGGAGTCGCCGCCCAGCAGCCGCAAGTGAGCGAGGATCCGGTCCGGGAGTTCCTTCGCGAAGGGCTGGTAGCGTGTAACGATGATGTCCCAGTCCGCCTTCGTGCTCTCCTTCATGGATTTGAAACCCGCGCGCTGCTCCATCAGCATGTCACCCATTGCATCCCCCGGTTCGTTCGATTGAGACGGAATGCGCAAGTATAGTCCCAACGAAAGACCCTTTCCGCGCAAGCACGAAAAGGATTCTTTTCAGTGCCTGCTTAAGGGGTACGCAAGGCAGGGACAAGTCCAAACCCTTACGAATTCGCGGTGAGATTTGCTGTTTTTCGTTGACGCTACGGCGGGAAGAAAAGAGGACGCCCGAAGGCGTCCTCATCCTCCCAGCAGACCACAGTTCAGGCGCGGCCCAGCTTTTCGACGCAGGCCTTCTCGGTCATTTGTTCGAAGCCCTGGCCCTTGCAGGCGTTCTTGCCCTTGCACCCGCTCATGGATGTCTTGCACTCGCTCTTGCCCTTGCAGGCGTTGGCCCCGTAACACTTGACCTTGACCTCCTGGGCAGTCGCCGTGCTGACCGCTCCGGTTGCAAACAGCGCCGCTGCCGCGGTTGCAATTGCTGCGGTGACCAATCTGCGATTTACGTCCATTCCCAGCCTCCTTCTTTGCAAAGATTCTTCAAATGGGTCGGGCCCTTCGGCCGGTCCTGTTCGCGCCCGGCCGGATGTGCCGTTTCCCGCGGTGGCCGCGAAACGATAGATACCCGATTTGCGGCACGAACGCTGCCTCGCGGCCGCATAACTGCAGCCGTGGTGGTGCGTCCAACTGCATTTACGCCCCGATCTGCGGGTTGGATGCACGCCGGCGACAGCATTGTCGGAACGCGTCGACGGGAAGTCGGTATACGCCTCGATGGTTCGCCGGACAGCGGCAAGCGCCACTGCCGCTTGACGCGCCTGCCGCCGGCAGGCAAGTTACGCGGCTTCAACAGGGGAGAATCCAGCTTGGCCTTAGTCGAAAAACTGCGAAACCAGATGGTGCTGCCGGTGATCGGCGCCCCGATGTTCATCGTCGGCAACCCTGAGCTCGTCGTCGAGCAATGCAAGAACGGAATCATCGGCTCTTTCCCGGCGCTGAACGCGCGCCCCGCGGAGGTGCTGGACGAGTGGCTCGACCGTATCGAGGCCGCGCTCGCCCTTCATCGCCAGGCGCATCCGGCTGGGAAGATCGCACCCTATGCCGTAAACCAGATCATCCATCACTCGAACGACCGGCTCGACCGCGATCTCGATGCCTGTGTGCGCTATCGCGTGCCGATCATCATCACCAGCCTGCGATCGCCGGACGATGTGGTTAAGCGGGTTCATCAATACGGCGGAGTGGTGTTCCACGACGTGATCAGCATTCGCCATGCCGAGAAGGCGCTGGAGGCCGGCGTGGACGGTTTGGTCCTGGTCTGTGCCGGTGCCGGCGGCCATGCCGGCATGCTCAGTCCGTTCGCGCTCGTGCGCGAGGTAAGGCGTTTCTTCGCCGGCCCGATCGCGTTGTCCGGCGCGATTACCGACGGGGCCGGGGTGCTGGCTGCCGAGGCGATGGGTGCGGACTTTGCCTACGTCGGCACGCGCTTTATCGCCACCCGCGAGGCCAACGCAGTCGATGCCTACAAACAGATGATCGTGGACAGCAATGCCGCGGACATCATCTATACGCCGTTCTTCTCAGGGGTACATGGCAACTATCTCAAAGGGAGCATAAGAGCAGCGGGCCTCGACCCGGACGATCTGGCTCCGGTGGAAAAGTCTTCGATGAACTTCGGCTCCGGCCGGACCAAGACCTGGAAGGATATCTGGGGTGCGGGGCAGGGTGTGGGCAACATCGACGACGTGCCTGCGGTGCGCGAACTGGTCGAGCGTTTGCGCGAGGAATATGAAGCGGCACGCTGGCGTCTTCAGCTCGATCCGGCGGCGGCACCGGTTCTGCAAGGCTAAGGAAGCTCTTACCGCAGATGGGCGGTTCTCAAAAGCGAACTGTCGCGACAGTCCGGGTCCGGCTCAGGCCGGATCGGTGATGCGGTCAGCCATCAGCCCGGCGTGCTCGCGCTGGGTGTGGAATTTGATATTGGGCCAGCGGTCCTGGATCACTTTCATTTCGTACTTGGTATTGGTCAGCACCGCCGGCGCATCGGCGGCATCGCGTGCCACGCGGCCGGCATTGGCTTCCACGAATTTCCCGAGCTCCGCGGGATCGTCGGCCGACACCCAGCGTGCACAGGTATAAGAAGCCGGCATCAGCCGCGCTTCCACGCCGTACTCGTGCTGCAAGCGGTGCGCGGCGACGTCGAACTGAAGGCTACCCACCGCGCCCAGCAGCATCATGGTGTTGCGCAACGGTCGGAACACCTGAATCGCGCCTTCCTCGCCAAGTTGCATCAGCCCGGTGCGAAGCTGCTTGGCGCGCAACGGATTCACGATCTCGATGGTGTGGAAGATTTCCGGCGCGAAGAACGGCAGCCCGGTGTACTGCAGTTCCACCCCGTCGGTCAGCGTGTCGCCGAGCTGGATGCCGCCGTGGGTCGGGATGCCGATAATGTCGCCGGCGTAAGCTTCGTCCAGCAGTTCGCGCCGCTGCGACAGGAACGAGACCACGTTGTTGGGGCGGATCTCCTTCCCAGTACGCTGGATCTTCACACGCATGCCGCGTTCGAAGCGCCCGGAGCAAACCCGCACGAACACCACGCGGTCACGATGCGCGGGATCCATGTTGGCCTGGATCTTGAATACAACACCGGAGAAATTCTTGCCATGTGGATCGACCTTGCCCTGCACCGCCAACCTCGGTTGCGGCGGCGGCGCGATATCCACCAGCGCATCGAGCACTTCGCGAACGCCGAAGTTGTTGATCGCCGAGCCGAAGAACACGGGTGTTTGCCTTCCCGCCAGAAACTCATCGCGCGAGAAGGCGGGCGTGGCCGCGCGAATCAGCTCGATGTCATGGCGCGCCCGTTCGAACTCGGCTCCGAAGCGTTGGCGCAGCGACGGATCATCCAGCCCGCTGATGACTTCGTCTGCCTGTCCCAATCGGTCGTCGCCAGCGCGAAAAACGCGGATGCGGTCCTCGGCCAGGTCGTAAACGCCGTGAAACAACTTGCCCATGCCGATCGGCCACGAAAACGGCACTGCGGTCATGCCGAGCACGCGCTCGATCTCGTCGATCAGGTCGAGCGGCTCGCGTACTTCGCGGTCCATCTTGTTGATGAAGGTGAGGATGGGCGTGCCGCGCGCGCGGCATACTTCCAGCAGCCGCAGCGTCTGCGCTTCGACGCCGTTGGCGGCATCGATCACCATCAGGGCCGCGTCCACTGCGGTCAGCACCCGGTAGGTATCTTCCGAAAAGTCCCGGTGCCCGGGCGTGTCGAGCAGGTTCACCACCTTGCCCCGGTACTCCATCTGCATCACCGAGCTGGCGACCGAAATGCCGCGTTGCTTTTCGATTTCCATCCAGTCGGACGTGGCGTAGCGCGTGGCTTTGCGCGCCTTGACGCTGCCGGCGATGTGGATCGCGCCGGCGAAGAGCAGGAGTTTTTCGGTGAGCGTGGTCTTGCCCGCGTCCGGGTGCGAAATGATGGCGAACGTCCGCCGCTGTTCTACCCTTTCGGCGAGGACTTCCCTGGATATGTCGCTCATGGACTGCTGGCCAGCCTGGGGCATCCGCGCCCGGGCCTGGAGACTGAAGAAAGCCGCGCATTCTACGTGTTCGCGCGAAGCGCGTCCATGCTGCCGGCGATAGCCGGCAGCACGGAAGAGGAAAGGATAAAGAGGAAAGAGGAAAGGTAAAAATCCAAGGCGACAGGCCGGTTGACCTCCTTTTCACTTTCATCTTTCCTCTTTTCTCTCGAATTATTTCCCCGGATCCTTGACGTTCGCGAGTTGTTCGAACTCGACGTTGTAGAGCTTGCCGTTGACCTTCTGGACACGGCGTATGTACATCGTCTGTACGACATCGCGCGTCTCGGGGTCGATCGAGATCGGGCCGCGCGGGCTGTCGAGCTTCATTCCCTTGAGCACGTCCATTGCCTTGTCGCCGTCGATATTGCCGTTCAGCCGCCTGGCGACCTCGTAGATCGCGGCCATGCCGTCCCATGCGCCGACCGCCATGAAATTCGGCCGGGCGCCTGCGTCGGCGATTTCGGCCCAGGCCTTGAGGAAGGCTCGATTCTGCGGGCTGTCGTGAGCGACGGAATAGTGGTGCGATGTCACCACCCCCAGCGGCGTATCGCCCATCGCCTCGATGGTGCCGTCTTCGGTGAGATCGCCGGTGCCGATCAGCCTGATGCCCGCCTTGTCGAGCTCGCGCTCGGCAAAGCCCTTCATGAACGCCACCGGCTGCTCGCCCGCGGGCAGGAAGATGAACACGGCCGCGGGCCGCGCGTCCTTGATGCGCTGCAGAAACGGCGCGAAATCCGGATTTCGCAGCGGCACCCTGACATCGCCGACGATTTTGCCGCCGGCAGCCATAAACGCCTTCTTGAAAGTGGTCTCGGCATCGATCCCCGGACCGTAGTCGGACACCAGCGTGTAGGCCTCCTTGACTCCGTTGCGTGCCGCCCATGCGGCCAGCGGGGCGGCAGCCTGCGGCAGAGTGAACGATACACGGGCAATATAGGGCGAGCGAGTGGTAATCACCGAGGTTGCCGCGTTCATGACGATCATCGGTTTCTTCGCCTCGGTCGCGAGCGGCGCGACTGCCAGGGCGTTCGGCGTGAGACCGAAGCCCGCAAGGAAATCGACCTTGTCGTTGACGATGAGTTGCTGTGCCAGTCGCTTGGCAATCTCCGGGGATGCGCCGGTCGTGTCCTTCACAATCAGCTCGATTTTCCGGCCCGCGACGCTATCTCCATGCGCCTTGATGTAGGCGCGCGCGCCGTTCAGAAGTTGCCGGCCGATGTCCGCGAACGGCCCGCTCATCTCCAGGATCATGCCGACCCGGATCGGCTCCTGGGCCGTAACCGAAGACGCCAGCACGCAGCCGGCAGCCAGCGCCGACGTTGTCAAAAAGCGTTTGATCATCGCTCTCCTCCAATATTCAGAAAAACAATTTCGCGCTAACCGTCTAAACTATCTTCCAGCGCCCACGGTTGACTTGCCACTCTACAACAATCCGGAAACAGCCCATGACCTCCCGTAACACCCCACCGTTTCGCGCCGACCATGTCGGCAGCTTTCTTCGCCCCAGGGAACTGCTCGAGGCTCGCGACCGGTTCAAACAGCGGGCCCTCTCAAGGGCGGACCTGCGCGCAGTCGAGGACCACGCGATCCGCGACATCGTGCGCTTCCAGGAGGACCTCGGGCTCCAGGGCATCACCGACGGCGAGTTCCGGCGCACCTATTTCCATATCGACTTTCTGGAACAGCTCGACGGCGTCGAGACGCGCGGAGGCATTGCGGCGAGCTTTCACAGCGCCGCCGGCGAGGTCAACTTCGCTCCGCCGGTGATGCACGTCACCGGCAAGCTCCGCCATGCACGGCCGATCCAGTTGGAGGACTTCAAATTCCTCAGGACGGTCACGAAGCGCGTGCCGAAAGTGACCATCCCCTCGCCCACCATGCTGCATTTTCGAGGCGGGCGCGCCGCCATCAGCAAGGAGGCCTACCCGGACATGGAGGCCTTCTACGACGACGTGGCCCGGTGTTATCGCGAAGAACTCAAACAGCTCGGGGCGGCAGGCTGTACCTACCTCCAGCTCGATGACACCAATCTCGCCTATCTCTGCGATCCGAAGATGCGCGAGGGTGCGCGCGGCCGCGGCGACGATCCGGACGAACTGCCACGGCGCTACGCCCGGCTGATCAACGCCGCGATCGCGGACCGGCCGGCGGGGATGACGGTGTGCACGCACCTGTGCCGCGGCAACTTCAAGAGCGCCTGGGTAGCCGAAGGCGGCTACGAACCGGTTGCCGAAGTGTTGTTCAATGATCTGAAAGTCGACGGCTATTTCCTGGAGTATGACGACGAGCGTTCCGGGGATTTTTCGCCGTTGCGGTTTGTCCCGAAAGACAAGATCGTGGTTCTCGGCCTGGTGACCACGAAGCTCGGCGAACTCGAATCGAAGGACGATCTCAAACGCCGGATAGACGAAGCCGCGCAGTACGTGCCGATGGAGCAACTGTGCCTTTCACCGCAGTGCGGATTTTCGAGCACCGTGCATGGCAACGAGATCGCGCGCGACGCCCAGGCCGCGAAGCTTCGCCTGGTAGTCGAAACCGCTCAGGAAATCTGGGGAAGTAACTGAAAGGGAAAAGGGCCGAGGTTCGAGGGCTGAGTAAACGGCACGAACCCGGAATTCGAAAGCAAGACCCGGAGTGCAGGGTCTGGCGACGGCCGCTACAGTGCGGCCATCACCAGATATTGAAAGGAACCACCATGGACACGTCAGCGAATGCCAAAGGACTTGCGGCTGCAACGGTCAGCGATCCCCGTTGGGCCGCCGTCGTCGCCCGCGACCCCGCCGCGGACGGGAAATTCTTCTACTCGGTCAGGACCACCGGGGTGTACTGCCGCCCGTCCTGCGCAGCCCGTCTGGCAAGGCCCGAAAACGTGCGCTTCCACGACACCTGTGCGGATGCCGAACAAGCGGGCTTCCGTCCCTGCAAACGCTGCAAGCCCGACCAGGCTCCGCTGGTCGCACAGCATGCCGCGAAGGTCGCCGGGATATGCCGGCTCATCGAGGATGCCGACACAGTGCCGGGTCTCGAGGAACTGGCAAGCTGCGCAGGACTTAGCACGTATTACTTTCATCGCGTCTTCAAGGCCGTCACGGGCCTGACTCCCAAGGCCTATGCAGCGGCGCATCGCGCGCGGCGAGTCCGCACGGAGCTAGACCGCAGCGGTACGGTCACCGAGGCGATCTTCGATGCCGGATATGACTCCACCGGCCGATTCTACGAAGAATCGGGTGAGATGCTGGGAATGACGCCCTCGAACTATCGCACAGGCGGCGCGAACACGGAAATTCGTTTCGCCATCGGTGAGTGCTCTCTCGGGTCCATTCTGGTCGCGACCAGCGAGCGCGGAGTCTGCGCCATTCTCCTTGGAGATGATCCGGATGCCCTGGCGCGCGAGTCTGCAGGACCGTTTCCCGCGTGCCGATCTGATCGGAGGGGACAAGGAAGTTCGAGCAGCTCGTTGCCAAGGTGGTGGGCTTCGTCGAAGCCCCCGGACTGGGGTCTGAATCTGCCGCTCGATGTTCGCGGAACGGCATTCCAGCAGCGCGTGTGGCAGGCACTGAAAAAAATCCCCGCGGGCTCAACGGCGAGTTACGCGGAGATTGCCATGCGGATCGGCTCGCCCAAATCGGTGCGCGCCGTGGCGCAGGCCTGCGCGGCGAATACCCTGGCGGTGGCGATACCTTGCCATCGCGTGGTGAAGAACGACGGTGCGCTGTCGGGCTACCGATGGGGGGTCGAGCGCAAGCGTGCGCTGCTCGAGCGGGAAGCACCACGATGAGTGCGCAGCTTCGATCCGTCCGGGCTGCCACCGCTGCCGCAGAGCGTCGCGGATCGGGTCGAGGCGTTCGACTGGGAAGGCGTTTCAGGCAGTCTCGACGCGCAGGGCAGCGTAATGCTCGAGCGCCTTCTGTCGCCGGATGAATGCCGGACACTTGCCGGGCTTTACTCCGACGAACATCGCTTTCGCAGTCGCGTCGTCATGGCCCGGCATGGTTATGGTCGCGGCGAATACAAGTATTTCTCGTATCCGCTGCCCAGGACGGTCGCCGACCTGCGATCGGCCTTCTACCGGCGTCTCGCGCCCATCGCCAATCGGTGGAATACGGCAATGCGCATCGACGTCCGGTATCCGCAGACACATGCCGATTTTCTTGCCCGCTGTCATGAAGCCGGGCAGGTCAGGCCGACGCCGCTTCTGCTTCAGTACGGCGCGGACGATTACAACTGCCTGCACCAGGATCTCTACGGCGAGAATGTGTTTCCGCTGCAGGTCGCGATCCTGCTGTCGGAACCCGGAACGAGACTTCACCGGGGGCGAATTCGTGCTGACGGAGCAGCGTCCGCGCATGCAGTCGCGGCCCGAGGTCGTCCCACTGCGTCAAGGTGACGCCGTAGTCTTCGCGGTTCACCATCGTCCCGTCCAGGGCACTCGCGGCATGTACCGGGTAAACCTTCGGCACGGCGTGAGCCGCGTACGCACGGGACACCGCCACACGCTCGGAGTGATTTTCCACGACGCCGAGTAAGCGCGGTCGATTGATAAATCCGTTCGACGATCCAGACTCCGGACTTGTGTCGCAAAAGCGCCGCGAACGGCCTGTCCGTAGCGCTACGGACAGCTTCCGATTCTTTTGCCAACCTGCGTCTCGGACATGGTCATGTTCTTCCCGCCCATGTTCATCTTGATGCTGCCGCGATACGTGGTCGCCGTGGTCTCGAACACCGCGACCGCCATGCCCCTGTTCGGTCCCGGGCACGCAATGCGATAGGAGACTGCGCCTCCATTCACCAGGTAATCGAGAAGTCCGCAATTCCTGAGCGGATTCTTGCTCAAAATTGAAAATGCCTCGCCCGATTCCAAATCGGCAGGGCTCACGCATCGAGTCACGACAACCGGCGCCGCCACATCCTGCACGTTGGGCAGGGTGATGCGGACCTCGACCTGGTACAGCCCGGGGCTCAGAAATGGATTGGCCGCGGTAGGTCCTGTTGCCGCCAAAGCGGCAATTACGCTCGTAAGCGCCGTAAGAACCTGCCTCTGATGTCCTTTCATGTATGTCGGCCCGGACGTTTTGTTCGCGCTAAACCTTGTCGCATCGATCCAGTCAGGATCCGATATGCAACGCGTGTGGTGGCCCGCCGCGGGACCGGGAGTGGAACACGGAGTCTATGCGCATTTGCGTGACCCCGCCCTCAGCCGGCCACTTCGCGCAGCCGGCGCTCGAGATACAACCGCTCGGCGGGATTTCGCGCGAGCTCGATGGCGCGGCGGTATTGCGTTGCGGCCGTGCCATTCTGGCCCGCACGTCGCAGCAGATCCGCGCGCGCTGCGGGCAGCAGGTGGTAGTCGCCGAGTTCGCCGTGCGCTTCCACGCGATCGATCCACTCCAGCCCTTTTTCCGGTCCCTCCACCATCGCGACTGCCACGGCGGCATTCAGTTCGACGATCGCGGTAGGCATCATTGCGTACAGCGCACCGTAAAGCGCGGCGATCTGCGCCCAGTCCGTGGACGACGCATCCCCGGACTTCGCGTGCAGCGCGGCGATCGCGGCCTGCACCTGATACGGCCCGCGACGGCGCATCGCAATCGCGCGGTCGAGTGCGTCGAGCCCTTCGATTATTTTCGTCCGCTCCCAGCGCGATCGATCCTGCTCCTCGAGCGGAACCAGCGCGCCGTCGGCGCCGACGCGGGTATCGCGCCGTGCGTCGTGCAGCAGCATCAGCGCAAGCAGGCCGAGCGCCTCGGGCTGATCCGGCAGCAGTTGCACAAGCAAACGCGCGAGACGGATCGCCTCGCCGCTCAGGTCCGGGCGCACGAGCGATGCGCCTTCGGTCGCCGAATAGCCTTCGTTGAATACGAGATAGATGGCCGCGAGCACCGCGGCAAGCCGGTCGGGAAGCTCCTCGTGGGAGGGCACGACGTATGGAATGCGCGCCCCGGAAATTTTTTTCTTGGCACGAACGAGGCGTTGTGCCGTCGTTGCCTCGGGCTCGAGGAATGCACGCGCGATCTCGCGCGTGGAAAGTCCGCATAGCGTGCGCAGCGCAAGCGCCATTTGCGCGGGCTCCGCGATCGCCGGGTGGCAGCAGGTGAAGATCAGTCGCAGGCGGTCGTCGGGTAACCCGCCGGTGTCAATCGGTTCCGGCTCTTCGACGGCTAGCTGTTCGAGGATGAGATCGCCATCGTCTATGTTTCGCCGCGAGCGCCGCAGCCGGTCCATCGCGCAGCGCTTTGCAACGGTGGTGAGCCAGGCCGCGGGGCGCTCTGGAATACCCGACGAGGGCCAGGCATCGAGCGCTCGCTCGTAAGCATCCTGCAGGCTATCTTCCGCAAGGTCGAAGTTGCCGCCCAGGCGCCCGATGAGGCCCGCGAGAATGCGCGGGCCTTCGCGGCGCGCGAGCTCGTCGACGATCCGGCCGAGCACGCGAGGCTACTTGGGCGAAGGAGCGAGCGGCCTCACTTCGCACGATCCCGTTTTCGCACCGGGACATTTGCCCGCCCACTTCACCGCCGCGTCGAGATCCGGGACGTCAATGATGTAGTAGCCGCCGAGCTGCTCCTTGGTTTCCGCGAAGGGTCCGTCAATGCTGAGTACCTTGCCGCCCCGCAGACGCACGGTGGTCGCGGTGGCCACGGGTTTCAGTGCCGAGCCGGCGCGCATCACGCCACCCTTGACGAGCTCCTGCGTGTAGACGCCGTATTCTGCGTACATGGCCTTGAGCTGGGCCTCGCTGAGGTTGGGCCAGGACTTTTCGTCGCCGTAGATGAGGATCATGTATTCCATTGCCGTTCTCCTTGGATGATGGCCCCGGATGGGGGCGCCCATACGACGCACGGCCGTGCCCCGGATCGACAATGCGCGCACGTTTCTTTTCGGCGGCGTAGGCGCCACCGTGGATAATAGACGCAAAATCGTAGACTTAGCGTATAGCAACGCGACCGGTGGGCGAGCGTCAGTGACGGCCCTGGGTCAGCCACGGCGCGCGCCGGTTGGCTTGAGAATTAGCTCTGCAGCTTACAGACTGGGGTTAGGTGTCCGGAAAATGACTGGTGTGATGCCAAACGCCTCTGTCGTCTTCTTTTCCTGTTTCTGTCGGTCGCATATTCATTTCCTATTATTCGGATAGCTGGACTGAAATTTCGCCACACCTCGACGCCCCCATGAGTCTAATAAGCACTAGGCCATCGCCCAATTTCTGAATCACGGACGTGCCAAGATCCAACGATCTCACCAAACGCGAGAACATCATGGCCCTCAAACGCCCCAAAGGCCCCTCCGGCACGCTGGTCGTGCTCGAGCACACCTCGAAGATCCTCAAGGACAATCCGCTCGGCGATCCGCACGTGCGCAAGCTCGCGGTGTGGCTGCCGCCGCAGTATGACGAAGGTCCGGGCAGGCGCCGCTTCCCGGTGCTCTACGACCTGGTCGGCTTCACCGGCTCCGGTCTCTCGCACACCAACTGGAAGCCGTTCGGCGACAACGTCCCGGAGCGCGCGGCGCGGCTCATTCGCGAGCAGAAGATGGGACCGGCGATTTTCGTCTTTCCGGACTGCTTCACCGCGCTCGGCGGCAACCAGTACGTGAACTCGTCCGCGATCGGCAACTACGCGGACTATCTCACGCGCGAGATCATTCCCTTCGTCGACCGCGAATTCCGCACGCTCGCGAGCCGCGAGCATCGCGGCTGCTTCGGCAAGTCATCCGGCGGCTACGGCTCGATCATCCACGGCATGAAGTACGCGAAGTACTGGGGCGCGATCGCCAATCATTCCGGCGACGCGTATTTCGATTTCGTCTACTGGCACGACTGGCCGAACACGCTCAACGAGCTCGCCAAGCATCGCGTGCCGAAGCGCAAGCCCGGCGCCTACGACGCGCGCGGCGAATCGAGCCGCAAGGGCCTCGCCGAAGGCCTGGACGACGGGCGCATCAAGCGCTTCCTCGCGCACGTGTGGAAGAAGGAAAAGCTCACGACGGCGGAAGGCCACTGCATCATGAACCTGTGCATGGCGGCCACCTACGATCCGGACCCACGGGCGCCGCTCGGCTTCCGCGTTCCGTTCAACCTCGAATCGGGCGAGGTGATCGAGAAGCGCTGGAGCAAGTGGCGCGAGCACGACCCGATCAATCTGGTCGCGAAATACCGGGACAACCTCAAGTCGCTGCGCGGCATCTACATCGATTGCGGCTGGCGCGACCAGTATCACATCCACTACGGCGCGCGCATCCTGTCGAAGCGCCTCGCCGCGGCCGGCATCCGCCACACCTACGAGGAATTCGACGACGACCACTCCGACATCGACTACCGGATGGACGTGAGCCTGCCGTTCCTCTATAGGGCGCTGAAACCCTGACAGGCTGTAAAGAAAACTCCGCCTTGCGTTTGACGCGAGTGAACGCTTCGGGTCGGTTTGCGAACAGGCGGTAAGCGGCCAACCCAGGACATTCGCTCACTGCTCGTGTGCAAACCCTGTGTGGGCTGGCGCACCTAAGGAAACTGGCCGGGAGCCCGGATGGAGGGCTTGCCTTCCGCCGACTCGCCTGGGCTTGCCGGTAAGCAGCATTTGTGTTTTGGCGCACAGACCGGACATTCGCCGCGGTCGACCATGCGTGATCGACGCACAGAATATGCAAGCCCGGCAACGGCAATAGCGTTGCGGGAATTTCAAATCCCGATGCACAAGCCCATCGCATTCTCTCTACTGGCCGGTTTTATGATGCTGAATCTCACCGGCTGTGGTGAACTGGCAAAATTGCCGGAAAATGCCGGCGTCGGCCCCCGGCCGGCCTTACCGCCGCCGCACTCAACACTCATACCGACGGTCCACATCGCCCCGGCCAAGGGTTGGCCAGCCGGGGCGACGCCGATGGCTGCAGCCGGACTTGCGGTGTACGCCTACGCGGCCGGCCTCGATCACCCCCGCTGGCTCTATGTCCTTCCCAACGGCGATGTACTCGTTGCCGAAACCAATGGCCCGCCCCGGCCGGATGACGCGGGCGGCATCAAGGGCTGGGTAATGAAGCTGCTGAGGAAACGTGCAGGCGGCGGAGTTCCAAGCGCCAACCGCATTACGCTGCTGCGCGACACAGACGGGGACGGCATCGCGGAGACGCGAACAGTCTTCCTGGCCGGACTGAATTCGCCATTCGGCATGACGCTCGTCGGCAGCGACCTCTATGTAGCCAACACAGATTCGATCATGCGCTTCCCCTACAAAGCAGGTGATGCGCAAGTCACCGCGCCAGGGAGAAAAGTCGTCGATCTGCCCGCCGGCACGATCAATCATCACTGGACCAAGAATATTATTGCGAGTCGCGATGGTTCGCGCCTCTATGTGACGGTAGGCTCGAACAGCAATGTGGGCGAAAACGGCATGGAAAACGAGGTCAGTCGCGCGGCCATCCTGGAAGTCGATCCCGCAACCGGCCGCTCGCGGCTGTTCGCCTCGGGTTTACGCAATCCCAACGGGCTGGATTGGCAGCCGCAAAGCGGCGCGCTTTGGACCGCGGTCAATGAACGCGACGAGCTTGGCAGCGACCTGGTTCCCGACTTCATGACGTCGGTGCAGGATGGCGCTTTCTACGGCTGGCCCTACAGCTATTACGGCCAGCACGTCGATGCGCGGGTAAAGCCCCAGCGTCCCGATCTGGTCGCTAGTGCCATTGCGCCTGACTATGCGCTCGGCACGCATACCGCGTCACTCGGGCTGGTGTTCTATCGGGGCAGTCTTTTTCCCGACCGCTATGCCGGCGGGGCGTTCATCGGCCAGCACGGCTCGTGGAATCGCAAACCGCGCAGCGGCTACAAAGTCATATTCGTATCGTTTGCCAATGGACGCCCCGTTGGGGCTCCAGAGGACGTACTTACCGGCTTTGTCAATGCGCAGGGCGATGCTCTTGGCCGCCCCGTAGGTGTGGCGGTGGACCGATTCGGTGCTCTGCTCGTCGCGGACGATGTTGGCAATGTCATCTGGCGCGTGAAGCCGGCGGCATCAAAGCAGTGATAACCCCCGCTTTGTGTAAGCCAGCGATCAGAGCTTCCATAGAACTATCGGAGCTTATGCGCGCTGGCGTACGGAGCGTCCGGGCCGAGAAGGGTAACGTGAAAAATGGTGTGCAGTGAATCGCCGTAAGCAGACGATTCGATCTTGTAACCCACTTGAAAGGTAATCTCATGAACAGCATCGTCTACATCGTCGGCGCAGTCGTCATCATCGTCGCTGTCTTGTCGTTTCTCGGACTACGCTAGAGCGTCGAGAGGATCAGAGGGCCCGATAACGGGCGACGGGCGGGCCGCCGTCACGAGGATCACGGCCGGTACCGTGCGGTCGATATTCGCGATTCCGCTCTGGATGTGGCTCACGTCCTGATGGGGAGCGTGTGTAATTGGTTGTTGTCATCGTGACATGCAACTTCGAAAGTTGTCACCCTGGTCGGTAGCGCATCGACTCAGAAAAGGCGGGAACGAAAATGCGACTAGGTAACCAGCGCGCCAGCGGCAACGTCGAGGATCGGCGGGGGATGGGCGTGGTCGGGGGTGGGCTGGGCGTTGGCGGAATTGTAATTGCCGTCATCGCTTACTTCCTCGGCTTCAACCCCAGCGCCGTGATTGAGGTGGTTGAGCAAGTCGCCCCCCAGGGCGAAACGCGCGCGGCGCCCAAGGGCGCGCCCGCGGACGAGATGGGCCAGTTCGTCTCCAAGGTCCTCGGCAGCGCCGAGGACGTCTGGGGCAAGATTTTTCAGCAGTCGAACAGCCAGTATCGCGCCCCGACCCTGGTCCTCTACGACGGGCAAGTGCGCTCGGCATGTGGCATGGGGCAGTCGGCCGTGGGCCCCTTCTACTGTTCCGGCGACGAGAAGCTCTACATCGACCTCGCATTCTTCCGCGACCTGCAAGCGCGCTTCGGCGCCCCGGGCGATTTCGCCCAGGCCTACGTGATCGCACACGAGGTGGGCCACCACGTGCAGAAGCTCACCGGCACCTTCCAGAAAATGGAAGCGGCGCGCGGGCGCGCATCCGAAACCGAAATCAATCGGACTTCAGTGCGCATGGAGCTGCAGGCCGACTGCTACGCAGGCGTGTGGGGTTACCACGCGGGCACCATGAATCAACTGGACTCCGGCGATATCGCCGAAGCGCTCAACGCCGCGACCGCGATCGGGGACGACCGCCTGCAGAAGCAGACCCAGGGTCGCGTCGTGCCCGAGTCGTTCACCCACGGCTCATCGGCGCAGCGCGTGCACTGGTTCAAGCGTGGCATGGACTCGGGCCGTCCGAAGGACTGCGACACGTTCTCGATCAGCTCGCTCTGAAGGCCCCGAAAACAGGATGCCCCCGGCCGACGCCGGGGTTTTCTTTTGCGCGACGCCATCACTTTGCGCCCGGCTCTGGCCTCGCGCACACGAACTGGAAACCGTTTGGCGACAACGCCCCGGAGCACGCGGCGCGGCTCATCCGCAATCAGAAGATGGAACCGGCAATTTTCGTCTTTCCAGACATCTTCACGGCGCCCGGCAGGAAACGCTGACCTTGATTTAAACAAACGCTTGGCAATCGTGATCTGATGTAATACGATAATGCATTCTCGGTATTACATCGGAGACCTGTATGACTCTTACCGTCCGCCTGCCCGATCGCGTCGAGCAGGAACTCGCCGAATATTGCGCCAAGCGTCGAATTAGCAAGAGTGAGGCCGTGAAACAGGCACTTTTGGACTTGCTCTCTGCGAACGCGGGGAAGCCAAGCGCCTACGACTTGGGCAAGGATCTGTTCGGACCACACACCGACGCATCGCCTACTGAGGACATCGCGCGGCACAGCGGGCGGCTGCTGCGCGAGCATTTCCGCGGGAAGAAGGGCAACAAACGCAAGTCGATGGTGGCGAAGTGACGGGCGTCATCGTCGACACCGGTTTTCTCGTTTCGCTTTTTCGACCCGCCGAACGGCTGCGCGCACCAGCGCGTGAATTTCTCCAGAATAACCGGCATCCGCTCCTCACCGTAGCGCCGGTGATTGTCGAAACCTGTTTTTTCCTCGATGCCGGAGGCAAGGTCCGTCTGCTCGAATGGATTCAGCGCGGCGCCGTTGCGGTCGCGGAAGTCCCGACATCTGCATTCGCGGACATTCGCTCCCTCATCCGCAAGTACGCCGACCGCGACATCGACTTCGCCGATGCAGCCATCGTCTGGCTCGCCGAAAACACCGGTTGCCGTGCCATCCTGACCGTGGATGTCCGCGACTTCAGCGTCTTCCGCCTGGGGAAAGGCAAGCATTTCGAGCTGGTGAAGTGGTTCGAACGTTGAATCGCCTCCCGGCGTCGACAAGCGACATCACCTTTCAAACCGATAGAGAATTACTGCGCTTACTGGTCATCGACGACACGGAATCGAGCCCGATCTCTTTCGCTGGTCTTCCTTCGCGTCGCTTTGCGCACTTCTCAAGGTTGTATTGAAAGGAACTCTTTGCGTTGAACGCGTTTGAGGTAAAAAGTCAAAGCTGAAAGTGAAATGCGTTCTTTCGGTTCTGGATTGCATCTTTCTTGCCTGTATCGTTATCCCTTTTGCCTTCTACCTTTAACCTTTCACCTCGCTCTGGTGCGCCCTCGCTTATAATCCTCCGCTCTTCGAACCTTAGGCAATTTCAGATTCATGGCTCAGTACGTCTATACGATGCAGCGGGTGGGCAAGATCGTCCCGCCCAAACGCCAGATCCTCAAGGACATTTCGCTCTCTTTTTTCCCGGGCGCCAAGATCGGCGTGCTCGGACTCAACGGTTCAGGCAAATCCAGTCTGCTCAAGATCATGGCCGGCCTGGACAAGGAAATCGAAGGCGAAGCCATCCCGATGCCCAACCTGCGCATCGGCTTCCTGCCGCAGGAACCGCAGCTCGACCCAAAGCAGACGGTGCGAGAAGCAGTCGAGGAGGGCCTTGGCGAAGTGTTCGAAGCGAAGCAGAAGCTCGATGAGGTCTACGCCGCTTATGCCGAGCCGGACGCCGACTTCGACAAGCTCGCTGCCGAGCAGGCGAAGTACGAAGCCATTGTGGCTACCGGTTCCGGCGACAACGTCGACCACCAGCTCGAGATCGCAGCCGATTCGCTGCGGCTGCCGCCGTGGGACGCGAAGATTGAAAAACTTTCGGGCGGCGAGAAACGCCGCGTCGCGCTTTGCCGCCTGTTGTTGTCCAAACCCGACATGCTGCTGCTGGACGAGCCGACCAACCACCTCGACGCCGAGAGCGTGGACTGGCTGGAGCAGTTCCTGCAGAAGTTTCCGGGAACCGTGGTGGCGGTGACCCACGATCGCTACTTTCTCGACAACGCTGCGCAATGGATTCTCGAACTCGACCGCGGCCGCGGCATTCCGTGGAAAGGCAACTACAGTTCCTGGTTGGAACAGAAGGAACAACGCCTGGAGGTCGAGGCCAAGCAGGAATCCGCCCGCATCAAGGCGATGCAGAAGGAACTGGAGTGGGTGCGTTCCAATCCCAAGGCGCGCCAGGCCAAGAGCAAGGCGCGCATCGCCCGCTTCGAGGAGCTGAGTTCGTACGAGCACCAGAAGCAAAATGAAACCCAGGAAATTTTCATTCCGGTCGCCGAGCGGCTGGGTGACAGCGTCATCGAGTTCAAGAACGTCAGCAAGGGCTACGGCGATCGCCTGCTGATCGACAAGCTGAGCTTCAAGGTCCCGCCCGGCGCGATTGTCGGCATCATCGGCCCGAACGGCGCCGGCAAGTCCACGCTGTTCCGCATGATCTCCGGCAAGGAGAAACCCGACAGCGGCGACGTGGTGCTTGGCTCCACGGTAAAGCTGGCGTACGTGGACCAGAGCCGCGACGCGCTCGCCAACAAGAAGACGGTGTGGGAAGCGATCTCCAACGGGCAGGACATCCTCACCGTCGGCAAATTCGAAATGCCGTCGCGCGCCTACGCCGGCCGCTTCAACTTCAAGGGCGCCGACCAGCAGAAAGTCGTCGGCAATCTCTCGGGGGGCGAGCGCGGTCGTCTGCATCTGGCCACGACGCTGATCGCCGGCGGCAACGTGCTGCTGCTCGACGAACCCTCCAACGACCTCGACGTGGAAACTTTGCGCGCGCTCGAAGATGCGCTTCTGGAATTCGCCGGCAGCGTGCTGGTCATTTCCCACGACCGCTGGTTCCTCGACCGCATCGCCTCCCACATCCTGGCGTTCGAAGGCGACTCGCAGGTGGTGTTCTTCGACGGCAACTACCAGGAATACGAGGCTGACAAGGTCAAGCGTCTTGGCGAAGAAGGCGCCAAGCCCAGGCGGCTGCGGTACAAGCCGCTGAAGTAGGCGCCATCGCGAGTCACAGCACTGTCAGCCGCGCCGGTTCCGATCGGCGCGGCTTTTTTTGCGTTCATGTTTTCCGTGTTATGCCGATGGGCTAGGCGTGGCGCGGGTTGTATGCAAAGATGCCGGGCCAATCGGCCACCCACCGTTTACCGGAGATTTACGCCATGTGGTTTGTCGGGCTGTTTATCGGACTCCTTATCGGCAGCCTATTCGGTGGCGGCTACGGAATGCTCTGGGGCGGCGCACTTGGCGGCTTGGCCGGCGCGGCGATTTCCTTCTTCCGCGGCCAATCCCGCGAATCCGGAATCGAAAAGCGGGTCGCTGCGCTGGAAGCCGCGGTCTGGGAACTGCGCCAGAAGTTGCCCCAGGGACCCGGGACGCCGGCGACTGCAGCTGTAGCGCGGCCCGAACCGGCCGCAGTGCCTCCAGTACCGGTGGTGCCGCCCGAATTCCCGCAACCGATCCGGGAACAGATTGCTCCGGTTCCCCGGCAACCGGTCGATGCCCAGGCGGCAATCGAAACCTCCATACCTGATTCGGTATCTGCCGAGCCAGTTGCATCACAGCCGGCCGAGCCTTGGTTCTTCGACCGCGCATGGAACTGGCTGACTGGCGGCAACGCGCTGGTACGCGTCGGCGTGGTGGTGCTCTTTTTCGGCGTGGCGTTCCTGCTCAAGTACGCCTACGAGCACACGCATGTGCCCATCGAGGTGAGATTGATCGGCGTTGCGCTCGGTGCTGCCGTGATGCTGGTATTCGGCTGGCGGTTGCGCGAGCCGCATGCCGGTCTATGCGCTGGCGATGCAGGGCGGCGGAGTGGGACTGCTCTATCTCACCGTGTTCGGTGCGTTTCGTTTGTTCAACCTGATTCCGGGCGAGGCGGCGTTCTTCGTACTGGTCGCCATCGCGGTCCTTTCGGCCATACTCGCGGTGATACAGAACGCTTTGTCGCTGGCGGTGCTGGGCGTGTCGGGGGGCTTTCTGGCCCCGGTGCTCGCCTCGACCGGTGGCGGCAGCCATGTGATGCTGTTCAGCTATTACGCGGTGCTCAATGCCGGTGTTGTGGGGATTGCGTTGTACCGGGCGTGGCGTCCGCTCAATGTACTTGGATTTGTCTTCACTTTCGGTATCGGCGCCATGTGGGGCGCGCGCTACTACCGGCCGGAGTTGTTTGATAGCACCGAGCCGTTTCTGCTGTTGTTCTTCCTGCAGTACATTGCCATCGCGGTGCTGTTCGCCTTGAGGCAGGCGCCGCAACTGAAGAATTACGTCGACAGCACCATCGTGTTCGGTACCCCGCTGGTCGGATTCGGCCTGCAGAGCCGGCTGGTGCACGACATCGAGTACGGCGCCGCGTGGAGCGCGGTGGCGGCGTCCGCGGTGTATCTGGTCCTGGCCGCTTCGCTATATAGACGGCACGCCGAAACGCTGCGCATGCTGGTCGAGGCGTTCCTTGCGCTGGGCGTGATTTTCGCGACGCTGGCGATTCCGCTCGCCTTCGACGGCCGCTGGACGTCGGCGGCATGGGCACTCGAGGGCGCGGCTGCATATTGGGTCGGTGTAAGGCAGGGCAGAAGACTGCCACGCGCCTTCGGCCTGCTGCTGCAGTTCGCGGCTGGCATCGCCTTCGTCGTGGATGCGGGCCAGAACTTCAGCGACACGCCGATCCTCAACAGCTTCTATCTCGGGTGTGTATTCCTCGCCGCTGCGGCGCTGTTTACCAACTGGACGATCGGACGCCACTTCGAAAATGCGCGCCGTTTCGCCCTGCAGGTGTCGGTCATCGTGTTTGTCTGGGGCGTGAACTGGTGGACTGTCGGCGGTCTGCACGAGATCGATCGGTACGTTCCTTTTGGAGAAAAGCTGAACGCATCACTGCTGTTCGTCACCGGCACATGCGCCGCGTTCAGCGCGCTGTGGGGACGCAATTGGGCGATGGCGCGCTTTCCCGCACTGGCGCTCATGCCGCTCATGCTGCTCATATTCTGCATGAATGTCGTCGCCCATCCGTATCAGCATCCGCTCGCCGGATTCGGCTTGCTGGCATGGCCGGTCGCCTTCCTGTTCCACCTGCGGATTCTGGGGCGGCATGAGCGGACCGAAGGCGCCTATATGACCCTGTCGCACGCGTCCGGTGTATGGCTGCTGGCGGCGGTGGGCGCCTGGGAAGTCGGCTGGCAGATCGATCATGTCGTCGAGGGGAGGCATGTATGGCCGTTGATCGCCTGGGCGCTGGTGCCCGGTGGCTTGCTCGCGGCGCTGGCGCTCAAGGGCGACGCAATCGCGTGGCCGGTGATGCGTTATCGGAAGGCCTATCTATGGGTTGGCGCGCTGCCGCTCGCCGCATTCCTGCTGGGCTGGACGGTGTACGCGAATATCGGCACCGACGGCAACCCCGAGCCGCTGCCCTATGTGCCGCTGCTGAATCCGCTCGATATCGCGCAATTGCTGGCCTTTGCCTGCCTGGCGATGTGGTGGAAAGGATTGCCCGCCTATGGCATCGGCAATGCCGGGCAGATTCCGGCATCGTGGCCGCGCGCGCTCCTCGGTGGCGCGGCGTTCATTTTTCTCAACGGCGTGCTGCTGCGCACGCTGCATCATTGGGCCGGCATTCCCTACCAGTTGGACGCGATGCTGCGTTCGGACCTGGCGCAGGCGTCGCTGTCGATTTTCTGGACCGTGCTGGCGCTGGTGGCCATGCTGTGGGCGCATCGTCGGGGATTGCGCGTACTCTGGTTCTGCGGGGCCGGATTGATGGCGGCCGTCGTGGTCAAACTGTTCCTGGTGGATCTGGCGAGAGTGGGAGGGGTCGAGCGCATCGTGTCGTTCATCGCCGTCGGCGTCCTGATGCTGGTGATCGGCTACTTCGCGCCGCTGCCTCCGAGGAAGATGGAGGAGTCATGAAAGGACTGTTGCCGGCCATCCTTGCCGCGGTAAGTCTCTCGGCCGCGGCCGCGGAATCGCCGGAGGACTTTGCGTTTGCGTTGCCAATCGAAGGACTGGGGTCAGACGCGCTGCACCGTGTCGCGATCCCGCAAGCGGTTTACGAATCGGCGGCATATTCCGACTTGCGCGACCTTCGCGTATTCAACGGCGCGGGTGAAGTGGTGCCGTATGCATTTCGTCCGGTCGATCGCACCGTGGAAAAGCCACCGCCGGTTGCGCTACCGATCTTTCCACTGCGCGGCCCGCGTGACGCCCGGTCCGAGGATCTCGATCTGAGTTTCGACAAGAGCGGCGACAAGGTCAGCGTCAGGCTGCGTTCACGCGAGACGAAGGCCGGGCCACAGGCGCTGCTCGGCTATCTGATCGACGCCTCAGAGCTGAAGACGGCACTGAACGGCATCGAAGTGGACTGGCGGGCGAAGGCGGCCGAGCGCCTGGTCTCCGCGCGGCTCGAAGCGGGAGATGACCTCAAGCACTGGACCACGTTGGTGACGGATGCGCCGCTGGGCGCCCTCGTGCACGCCGGCCAGCGTCTGGAACGCAGGGCGATCGAGTACCGGTCGCTGAAGGCGAAATACCTGCGACTGATGTGGACCGACCCGGCGCAAGCCATCGAGTTGAAGGCAATCGTAGGACTGTCGCCGGAGCAGCATGCGCAGCCGGAACGTTCCTGGAAGGAAGTCGTTGCGACGGCGGATGCCGGCAAGCCCGGCGAGTACCTTGCCGACCTCGGCGGCAGGTTTCCCCTGGATCGGCTCGCGCTGCGGCTGCCGCAGGAAAACACCATCGCACCGGTCCAGTTTCTGTCGCGGGGCAATCCCGAGGACAAATGGATGCCGGTGACGCGCGCGGTTGTCTATCGCCTGAACCAGAATGGACGCGAGTTGGTCAGTCCGGAAATCGCGGTCGGCGTTAATTCACATCGCTACTGGATTTTGCGCGTGGACCCGGCTGCCGGCGGCATCGGCTCGGGATCGCTGGTCGTGAGGGCAGGCTGGACGCCGCGCGAGATCGTTTTCACGGCGCGTGGCAGCGGACCGTTCCGGCTGGCCTACGGCAATTCGAGGGCGCAGGCCGGATCGCTCGGCATCGACATTCTTGTGCCGGGCTGGCGCACAGACCAGGAGCCGAAAATGTCGGTCGCCTCGACCGGTGCAGCACAGACGCTGGCGGGCGAAGCGGCGGCACGCCCGCACGCCGACCTGAAGAAATGGGGACTGTGGACGGCACTGTTCGCGGGAGTAGCCGTGCTCGCGTGGATGGCGTGGCGGCTGTCGAAGCAGATGCAGCGGCCCGACACGAAGTAACGAAACAGATCGCGTGCGAGCCCGGCAACCTGTCTTCAGGCTGGCGCCAGCACCCGCAATTCCATGCTCCTGACAAAGTCCTTCACCCTGGCGCGGTAGGCCTGCATGTGCGGCGCGACGCCGTGTGCCTTGAGTGCTGCGACGGTTTCCCATTTCTCGATCACCACTACTTTATCTGCGCCGACCTTGAACTGGATCGGGATGTCGGTCTCGGCATCAATGGCCGGCCCATACTCGATGCAACCGGCCTCGGCGCGCACTGCGGGAATGACACTACGGAATTCGGCTAGAAACTTCTCGCGCGTTCCGGGCGCGAGTTCGACGGTGGCGATGACGTGAATCATTCTTTTCCTTTGGCTGGTTGGGAGATCACGACGCGGGTTCGAGGAGCCGGCGCAGCACCAGGCGGCGGTTGTGGACGTAGGGCCGCACCTCGGTCGGCCAGCGCCCTTTGTCCACCGCCTTGGCCCAGGCGTCGCTCACCAAAACCTCCGGGCTTTCAATCTCGTAGACGGCGCTATAGCGCGGCTCGTCCCCGAGGGGGACGGTCTGCGTCGCTCCGCGCACGAACACCGTCAGCGGTTCGGTCTTGTAGCGCTTCGCGGAAAACACGCCGGGCACTTTCAGGAGCAGCGGTACGTGCTCGGTGTCGTAGACCTCGTTGAACAGGTCTTCCTTTTCGGGGTCCACGTCCATGCTGGCGATGAAGATGTAGCGCGCTCTGGAGGCCATGGCTTCACCCGCGGCCGACGAAGGGCATCTTGGTCGCCATGATGGTCACGAACTGCATGTTCGTATCCGGCGGCAGGCTCGCCATGTGCAGCACCGCGTCCGCCACGCGTTGCACGTCCATGGTCGGTTCGACCTTGATCTCTCCGTTGGCCTGCGGCACGCCCTTGGTCATCTTTGCGGCCATTTCGGTCAGCGCATTGCCGATGTCGATCTGGCAGCAGGCAATGTCGTACTTCCGGCCGTCCAGCGACGCGGATTTGGTCAGGCCCGTGACTGCGTGCTTGGTGGCGGTGTAAGGCGCGGAGTTGGGACGCGGTGCATGCGCTGAAATCGAACCGTTGTTGATGATTCGGCCGCCGCGCGGGTTCTGGTCCTTCATCATCCTGAAGGCCTCCTGGATGCACAGGAACATGCCGGTCAGGTTGATGTCGACCACGTTTTTCCATTGCTCGAATGTCAGGTCCTCGAGTGGTACGCCCGGGGCGCTGACGCCGGCATTGTTGAACAGCAGGTCCAGGCGGCCGAAGGTCTGCTTCGTCTTCGCGAACAAAGATTTCACCGACTGCGGATCGCTCACGTCGGTCGGCACCGCCTGCGCCCGCGCGCCTGCGCCCGATTCCTTCACGGCCTGCTCCAGCGCATCCTTGCGCCGTCCCGCGAGTGCAACGCTGTAACCGTCCTTCAGAAGCGTGAGCGCAACGCTCTTGCCGATGCCGCTGCCTGCGCCCGTAACGATGGCGATCTTGTTGTGCGTGCCCATTTCCTTCTCCCCCTCAATAATGTCCGCAAAGGCCGCATGCTACCCCATCGAGCAGGCAATTTCCCGGGGGTGGAAAATCAGCCGGGGCCGCAGACGGTAGAATGCGCGCCGAAGGAGGAAGACCGTGATGTCAATCGGAAGGTTTCCGGGAACGGTGCTGACCGCGCTTCTGATCGCAATCGGACCGGCGGCAGCAGACGCGCTCAAGGACGACGCCATAGCGAGGCTGGTGGCGAGCCATGAGCCCGATGTTCCGCTCGCTGTCGGCCGCCTGGCGGTGAAGCAGGCCGGCCTGGTCTCGGCGCGGGCGCTGCTCGCCCAGCGTGGACGCGATGCCGGACTCGGCCGCGGCTGGAACGCGGTCGCGCCCGAGTGGCAGAATGCCGAGGCATACTTCAGCCGCGTCGTCGACGGCGTCATCGCACGCGACATCGACGATCCGGACTGGCTGCGTGCGATCTGGAGCGATCAGGCATCCCGTGTGCTGAACGCCGAGGAAGCCGACGAGATCGCCACCCATTTCGCCACCTCAATCGGGCGCGAGCAGCGCATCGTTGTGGAAATCAAGGTGGTGGGCGAGCTGCTGCTGGCCAACTATACGTTCACCGACCGGATCAGCGACCGGGTGCCCGGGTCGGAAAGCGAATTCGCGCGCATGCAGGCGATCTGGGCCGAGCGTGAACCTTTCCGGGTGAGAAACTTCGACGGCGACGTCGGCGCCGTGCGCTTCGGCTCACGCAATCCGGGCGTGAAATACGTCAGGATGCTTGCCATCCAGGGCGTCGACGCAATGCTTGGACATATCAATGCAGTGTGCGCCGAGGCGGTACTTGCCGTGTCGCGCGCTGCTGCGCAAGCCGACCCCTTCATTGAAGCCTATCGGCGGCGCACGGCGAACTGACCGATCCGCACGTCCGTTTTCGCGTGCGGCGGGGTTTGTGCAGTGTTCCCGATCTGTTGCCGGCGCAGCAATGCGCCATTGACATCGTTGACAGCCGGAAAAAGCGGACTGCCGGCAATCAGCAGAGATTCTGCAGGATCACTCTCCGCTTACCCTGGCTGAAACGAACTGGATAATCTTTTCGACAGGCGCTGAGTCCACAGCCAGGATCAACGCCTCATGGATCTGCTCCTGGGTATCGAGGGCATTCACTGCGAAACCACTCTTCGCGGCCTGACAGCGCAGCAGGTTCTTTTCGGCGGCCGTCAGTTGGCATGTGCCAGGCATTCCCACCAGTCTGAGCATCTGTAGGCTCCTTTCGGCCGACCCGGACCGCGGGAATTTCGATGCATGGCGCAGGGGTGGCGGCTTGGTGCAAAATAATCGTCTTCGCTGTGCCACTTGCATGTCTGTTCGGTAGCGCACATTAGGCGCACTGGGCAAGGTGGAAGAAGGCCATATCGAGGACAGCGCCGGCCGACCGCGGTATGCCACTGATTTGTGTACCGCAACGCCGGGGACACCGCAGAGTGAACGGAAGCGCCTGATTTAGTGGGAAATTCATGGGCGGGAAGGGGATTCAACGCAGCCCATGACAGCCCCGAAGCGGCGGTTGCTGGTGTTGGCGCCTGCGTGCGAGGGCAGAATCGCTTGAACACGAAATCCGGTCGTTCAGACCGGGTACCTGCCAACGCTAATTGGGTGGCCGGCGCTTCTCAGGGGCGTGCGCATCCGCTTGTCTTGCCAGCGGCCTCGTGCTTCATGAGTGGGGTGAATGACGGCAGGTATGTAGTCGTGCCGTGAACGCCGTCATTTGACCTGATCGGAAGCGGCGAACGCGTCGCGCAGTTTCGCCATGCCGAATCCTGGCTGGCGCGCCGCATCGAGTATCACTTTCTCCCGTCGCGCCATCAGGTCGATCGCGGCGGGCAGTTTGTCGAGCAGCTCGCGCGGTATCACTGCGGCGCCATGGCGATCGGCATGGACGATTTCGCCGTCGGTAACGACCAGGCCGGATACATCCACCTGCCTGCCGAAATCGACGACCTGCACCCAGGCATGGCTGGGGCTCAACGATGCGGCCAGACACTGAAACTGTGGATGCATCGCGTCGAGATCACGCATCGAGCCATTCGTTACTGCGCCGACGCAGCCCAGTCCCCAGTGGATATGGGTGTTCACTTCCCCCCAGAACGCGCCCAGCCCGGGCTGACTGTCGATATCCTGGACCACGGCAACCGTGGGCTGCTGCGGTTTCGCAAGATACTCGTAGTAGGCGAGTTGATTCTTTCTGCGTATTGCCGGATCGTAAGGCGTGGAGGAACGGACCGTCACCGTCCTGGCGAAGCCGACGATCGGCGGCAATTGCGCAAAAGCGGCGATCAGCGTCTGCCGGGTGAAACCGGTGATGGTGCGCTGCCCGCGCGCAATTTCCAGTGCGTTGGCAATGGTCGGCGTATCGAAGCGGCGCAGATGTTCGAACAGTGAGCCTGTGTCCACTTGAATCCTCCCTCTTTGGTTTATAGTGAGCTTAGCGTATTTGCCGTGCGGCTTGTTCTCCCGTAGCCGCCGCAGTGGCAATGGGCTCGAAAAGCGGAGATTCCATGCTGCATACCGGTAACTATCTGGTCGACCAGTTGCTGATTCCATTCGTCCTGTGGTTTTTCACGGTCGCGGGTATCGTCGGGATTGCGCTGGGGGTGGCCTTGATCGTCAGCAGTGCCCGGACCTTGCGCTTTCTCGGCACCATGAACCACTGGGTCTCGCTGCGAAGCAGTCTCAGGCCAATGGAGATGCCGCACGATATCGGCAAGGCCGTATACGGGCATGGGCGCTGGTTTGGCGGCGCCTTTGCGATCGGTGGCGCCTTCGTGGCCTTCATGTTGCTCGCATATGTCGATGTGGCGGCCGTGGTTCCCGCGCTGGGCCGGAGCGCCCCGCCTGTCATCGTCGCCTGGATCGTCGAAAGCCTCAAATGGCTTCTGGTTGCAGGCGGCGCATTGGCCGTCATCATCGGCGTCATGCTCTTCTTTTCCTCCGATGCCGTGCGCGCAGTGGACGCACGCTTGAACCGGTGGACCTCGACCAGGCAAATGGGCAAAGGCGCGGACACGATGCATCTGATGCTCGACCAATGGGTCGGGACCCATCCCCGGAGCGCCGGCTGGTTGCTCGCGCTGGGTGCCGCGATCGTAACGATCGCCTCGATGATCGTGTGGACAGGACTTCGGTAAGGACGCTCTGCTTAAGCTCCGCACGGCTGCCGCCGGCGCCGCCGGGAAATTTTTCTGGTTTAGCTGCAGTTCGAGGCTGCCTTCGCCGCGCTCCACGGCGATCCGGCGCAGCAGCGGCCCGAGCTGGTGCTGAGAGGCAACGTGTGCCGTGGCGAGAAATACGGGATGGTTCCCGTTTGGCCAGGATCCTTTGCCTTCAATGCCGAAGCGGACCCTGAATGGCGCGCAGGTAGGCGTGGACCGTAGCGCCTTCGCCATCGAGGCGCAGTTCAAATAATTCCCCGGTTGGGAGCGACGCTTCGCGGCGGCGAATCGGGACGCCCCTCAGAAGACGATACTCACTCCGGCAAGAATTCCGCTGCCGCCGACCTTCACCTCCTCGCCGGAGTCCCCGGTGGTGGCGTTAAGATATTTGTACTGCAAATTGACACCGATCTGCTTGAAGCGGAATTCCATGCCCACCAGGCCCTGATATGCCAAACCTGTCGCCGTCCCTGTCAGGCCACCGCTATAGGAAGTATTGGCTAGACCGATTCCGGCGCCTACGAAAGGATAGAACGAGCTTGCCAGGCGGAAGTAATACTTTCCATTCGCCATGACTGCGACCACTTGCTGCTCGGCATTGGGAATTGCTCCGGTCGAGACCAGATCATTCTTGTAGTGGAAGACCTCGCCGCCCACCGCTAATCCGGTCTTGCGGCGCCACTCGGCCTCGACACCGAACACAGAATTGGACGTGGTGTCGTAGGTACTTGCGAGGCCAGCGACCACCTGGTTGTCATTAGCCATTTCGAACGTACCCGCGTTCACGATGAGCGCGAAGTCCCATTCGCTGCCTGACTCACCGGGGGTGGACGTCTCCTGCTGAGCTGTCGGTTGCGTTGCAGCAGGCGGCGGCGACGGCTTGGGGGGTGGCGCAGTGGCTACCGGTGCTGGCGACGGCTTGGGGGGTGGCGCAGCGGTGACCGGTGCTGGCGACGGCTTGGGGGTGGCGCAGTGGTACCGGTGCTGGCGACGGCTTGGGAGGCGGCGCAGTGGTCACTGCCGCCGGCGCGACCCCGGCAAAACGACTTTGCGCGAGTGAGCCGCGACCCTCGTCTTCGCTCACCAGGCTCACCTCAGTTCGCACCGACGGCGGATTACCGAGGGCTCCAACCCGCACGAAATAGCTTCGGTTGGCCTCCACCACGAGTGTGCTCGGCGCCCGATCGCCAATTTGCAAATAATTCCTTCCGGGACCGACGGTCGCCGAAATGAAGGTGCCATTCGCCAGCTCGCCGACGCGCACCGTGTTCACGATCACCGGCACCTGTGCGGCTACCGGTTTAGGGTCGATGCGAAAAACGAACACCAGCGCCTTGCCGGGCGGCGGGGTGGCACGCCGGACATCCTCCTGGGCGTGCGTGGGCGGGACAGAAAACAGGCCACACAGTGCAGTGAGCAAGAAGGCGCCGCTCAACGAGCGGCATGCGCACAACTGATTCATAAGCGGATCTCCAATCAGTCTCTCCAAGGTGAGCGTTCCCCGCATTGATGAGCTACAGGCCTTACTGGGCCGGATCATCAAGCGCATCATGAAGCTAATGGCCCGCACAGGGTACCTCATTGCGCAGGCCGCAAGCACGCGCGCATGCAAGCTTTGCAACCGGCCGAAGCGTGAGTTGCGCAGCGTGACGCTTGCGCTATGACGCCCCTGCCGAACGGCGCGACGTAATGCCCGCGCCGTGCGTTTCGCCATGTGCCTCACGGACCACACATCTTGCGCCGCAGAGCATGGCCGCACTTCCGCAGCGTCGCGATTTTATTCGATCTGCCCGGCCACCGACCAGCAATGTTAATGTATCAATGCATCAACCTGTACATTGTACCCATGCATTTCGTTGTCAGCCGCGCGCGCGACGATTGGTCGGGGTTATCCGCTCGCCAAGCGGAAGCATTGTCCACAACATGCCTCGATCTCAATCGGGTACAAAGGCGGACTCGTAGTTCTGCTTTGGCTCCAGATCCTGGTCTTCCTTGCCGAGGTAGCAGTTGCCAACCGCGAGGATATCCGGCTCGTTTCCCCCTGGAAGGTCACCACCGGCTCGAAGCACACGCTGCCGGTGGCGCCGAACGTGGTGGCGCGTGACTTCTCATTTTTTGCTCCGGTTACAACCATCTTACAGTGCCACCGTTGAAAGGCGAAATTCGAAGGGAACCTCAGATTTCAATTGCTTTGCCTTGTTCTCAACGTTCCCTGCTTAAGTATTTCGCTGATTATTCCATGACACCTTCCGTGCTTTCCGTGTGTTTCCGTGGCTAAATGGCGTTTTTGGATTTTCGAGATTTGCGAGTATCTGCGTTTATCTGCGGATCCAAGGCATCCATGATTCCCATACCGATCCGGAACGCGATGACCATAGACGTGGAAGACTACTTCCACGTCTCTGCCTTTGCGCCCCACATCGCCCGCGAGGACTGGGATCGCCTTCCGTGCCGGATCGAGCGCAACGTGGACGCGATTCTGGCGATGCTGGATGAGCACAAGAGCCCACGCGACCTACTTCATGCTGGGCTGGGTCGCGGAGCGCTACCCGGGCCTCGTGCGCCGGATCGTCGAGCAGGGCCACGAGCTGGCGAGCCACGGCTACGCCCACCAGCGGGCGACCGAGCAGAGCCGCCAGGAGTTCCGGCAGGACATCACGCGCGCGAAGGCGCTGCTCGAGAACATCGGCGGTGTCGCGGTCCAGGGCTACCGGGCCCCCAGCTTCTCCATCGGCCACGGCAATCTGTGGGCGCTCGAGTGCCTGAGCGAGGCGGGCTACCGCTACAGCTCGAGCGTCTATCCCATCCGCCACGATCACTACGGGATGCCCGGGGCGCCGCGCTTCGCGTTCTATCCCGAAGGTGGCCGCGGGCTGCTGGAACTGCCGGTGACCACGGTGAGGCTCTTCAACTGCAACCTGCCGGCGGGCGGCGGCGGCTATTTCCGGATGCTGCCATACAGCGTGTCGCGCTGGTGCCTGAAGCGCGTGAACACGGTGGATCGGCAGCCGTGCATTTTCTATTTCCATCCCTGGGAGATCGACCCCGGGCAGCCGCGCCAGAGCGGCATCAGCCTGAAGACCCGCTTCCGGCATTACGTCAACCTTTCGTCCATGGAGCGCCGGCTCCGGGCGCTGCTCAGGGACTTTCAGTGGGACCGGATGGACCGCCTGTTCCTGAAATGCGAACGATGAGCCCGCTCGCGCTTGAGGGTCTGCCCGCCGGCCGGACCATCGAGGCGGCGGCGCCGGACACCGTGCAAGTACGGGAGCTGCAGCCCGCCGAGTTCTCTGGCTCCTTCGACTTCAGGAAGAACTGGGCATTCGAGCCGCAGCCGCTCCACTACGAGTACCTGTTGGTCAGGAGCAAGCGCGTGCCCGAATTGAACCCGCTGAATCCCAGGTACCGCTTGCTCACCAAGCTGTGGCAGCGGCTGCCGTTGGCGCTCGTTAACCTGATCGGCCCGCACATCGTCAAGAACCCGGATTAGCGGCCTGCCTTCGACGTCGTTGAGCGGGATTGTTACGAGAGCGGAGCGCGGTAGACCAAGGCACCGGACAGACCTTTTAAGAAAGAAACTGATTGCCTGTTGAGATGCCCGTGCCAGCTAGAACAAACCTGCCTGATGTGTATGCACGACACGCCCGGCCTTACTTCTGAGCCCGCCGCCACGGTAGTCGGAACCCAAGGCGTGCCGTCTGGTTGCCCACGTAATCTTTCGCCTCGACATGGGCGGACTCGAAAACGGACTGGTAAACTTGATCAACCGCATTCCCTGCGGAACGCTTTCGCCACGCGATCATCTGCTTGACGGACTACTCGGCGTTTCGTCGGCGTATACAGCGTGGCGACGTTCCCGTGTTCGCCCTCAACAAACCTCCGGGCAACAGTCCGGTCCTCCACTTCAAGCTGTGGCGATTGTTGATGCAGCTGCGCCCCGACATCGTCCACACGCGCAACTTTGGCGCGCTCGAGGGAATGCTGCCGGCGGCGCTGGCCGGGGTCCCCGTGCGCATCCACGGCGAGCACGGCCACGACATCGGCGACCTCGATGGCAGCAACCGCAAGTACCAGTGGGTGCGGCGCGCGCTGAAGCCGTTCGTGCACCAGTACATTGCGCTGTCGAAGGACCTGGAGCGCTACCTGCACGAGAAGATTCGCGTGCCCGCCGCAAAGGTCGCGCAACTGTATAACGGCGTGGACACCGAGCTATTTCACCCGGCGCGCGGCGGCCGCGAGCCGCTGCCTTGCGCGGGCTTTGCCGGACCCGACCAGTTTGTCATCGGCACGGTCGGGCGCATGCAGGCAGTCAAGGACCCCGTCACCCTGGCGCGGGCGTTTGTGCGGCTGTTGCAGGTGGTGCCGGACGGCGCCCGCCGCCTGCGCCTGGTGATGGTCGGGGATGGGCCGCTGAAAGAGCAGGTGCGAGGCCGTCATCGAGGAGGCCGGGGCCGCCGAGCCTCGCCTGGCTTCCCGGCGAGCGCGACGACGTGCCGCGCATCATGCGCGGGCTGGACTTGTTCGTGCTGCCTTCGATCTCGGAAGGCATCTCGAACACCGTTCTGGAGGCGATGGCCAGCGGCCTGCCGATGGTGGCAACCCGCGTCGGCGGCAATCCCGAATTGATCGAGGCGGGCGTGACCGGAACGCTCGTGCCGCGAGACGACGCGGAAAGCATGGCGCGCGCGATGCGCGCCTATGTAGAGAGCGCCGAGCTATGCAGACGCCACGGATCGGAAGCACGGCGCGCGGTTGAGCGCAGGTTCGGCATGGACGCTGATGGTGAATGCATATATGGCGGTCTACGACCAGTTGCTCGCGACCAAGACGCGCCGCGCCCGGACTTGATTCGGAAATGGCCGTGGATAAGAAGTACGACTTTCCATGTTTCATCGGCGTCCTTCGGCGGCTCAATGTGTTGTTTGATTCAAGGCGAACGATCGTGTGCGGCATCTCAGGCATATTCGACAGCAGGGACCGGCGCGAGATCGACCGCCGCCTGCTCGAGCGCATGAACGCCTCGTTGTTCCACCGCGGCCCCGACGCCGGCGGGCTGCACCTGGAGCCGGGGCTCGGGCTCGCGCACCGGCGCCTTTCCATCATCGACCTCTCGACCGGGCAGCAGCCGCTCTACAACGAGGACGGCAGCGTGGTGGTCGTGTTCAACGGCGAGATCTATAACTTCCAGGAGCTCGCGAAGGAGCTTGCGGCCTGCGGACACACGTTCCGCACCCACTCCGACACCGAGGTCATCGTGCACGGCTGGGAGCAGTGGGGCGCATCCTGCGTGACGCGCTTCCGCGGCATGTTTGCCTTTGCGCTGTGGGACCGCAACCGGGAGACGCTGTTCCTCGCCCGCGACCGCCTGGGCGTGAAGCCACTTTATTATGCCCAGCTCCCCGACGGTCCCTGGATCTTCGGCTCCGAGCTCAAGGCGCTGCTGGTTCATCCGGGGCTGCCGCGGGAGATCGATCCGCATGGCGGTCGAGGACTACTTTGCCTACGGCTACGTGCCCGAGCCGCGCACCATCTTCAAGGATGTTTTCAAGCTCTCCCCCGGCTGCACCCTGACCTTAAGGCGAGGTCAGCCGGCGTCGCGGCCGGTCGAGTACTGGGATGTGCCGTTCAAGGCGGGCGCGGCGCTCGACCGAGCAGGAAGCGAGCGAGGAGCTGATCTTCCGCCTGCGCGAATCGGTGAAGCTGCGCCTGATATCGGACGTTCCGTCTGGGCGCATTTCTCTCCGGCGGCGTGGACTCGAGCGCGGTGGTGGCGATGATGGCGGGCCTCGTCCGCGGAACCGGTCGTCACCTGCTCGATCTCCTTCGGCGACCCGGCGTTCAACGAGTCCGCCTACGCCCAAGCGGTGGCGGAGCGCTACCGGACGCAGCACCACGTGGAGCAGGTGGACCCGGACGACTTCAGCCTGGTGGACCGCCTGGCGACGATGTACGACGAGCCCTACGCCGACAGCTCGGCGATCCCCACCTACCGGGTGTGCGAGCTGGCCAGAAAAACCGTGACGGTTGCATTGTCGGGTGACGGGGGCGACGAGAGTTTCGGCGGCTACCGCCGCTACCGCTGGCACGTCAACGAGGAGCGGGTGCGCTCGCTGCTGCCGCCGCAACTGCGCCGGCCCGTATTCGGGCTGCTGGGCCGGCTCTATCCCAAGGCGGACTGGGCGCCGCGGGTGTTCCGGGCCAAGTCCACCCTCGAGGCGCTCGCGCGGAATTCGGTGGAGGCCTATTTCCACAGCGTGTCCTTCCTCCACGACGGGATGCGCCGTGATTTGTTCAGCGAGCGCTTCCGCAGCGAGCTGCAAGGCTACGCCGCCGTCGAGGTGCTCAAGCGCCACGCCGCGCGCGCGCCCTCGGACCATCCCCTGTCGCTCATCCAGTACCTGGACCTCAAGACCTACCTGGTGGGGGACATCAACACCAAGGTGGACCGCGCCAGCATGGCCCATTCGCTCGAGGTGCGCGAGCCGCTCATGGACCATCCCCTGGTGGAATGGCTGTCGAGCCTGCCCCCGGGCTTCAAGCTGCGCAACGGGGAGGGCAAGTTCCTCCTGAAGAAGGCGCTCGAGCCGTACCTGCCGCCCGAGATCCTGTATCGGCCGAAGATGGGCTTTGCGGTCCCCCTCGCCCAGTGGTTCCGGGGGCCGCTGCGGGAGCCGGTGAGGAAGGCCGTGCTCGGGCCGGTGCTCGCCGAGACCGGCTGGTTCAACGCGAGCCTACCTGCGCCGGCTGGTGGAGGACCACCAGTCGGGGCTGCGTGACTACAGTACGCCGCTGTGGACGCTGCTGATGTTCGAGTCGTTCCTGCGCAACGTGATGGGCGCACGCGCCACCGACGAGGCGCGGGCGGCAGCAGTTCATTGAGGCGCTGACCTAGTGCATTCGCGTCCTCGTGCATGAAGATACTCACCTTCAGCACGCTCTATCCCAACGCCGCGCGGCCGCGCCATGGAATCTTCGTCGAGACCCAGCTGCGGCAGCAGCTGGCGAGCGGGCAGGTCGAGTCGATGGTGGTGGCGCCGGTGCCGTGGTTTCCGTCTCGCAACCCGCTGTTCGGCGAGTACGCTGTTCATGCCAGCGCGCCGCGCGAGGAGCAGCGCCACGGCATCCAGGTACTGCACCCGCGCTACCTGGTGTTGCCGAAAATCGGCATGACGCTTGCCCCCTTTCTGCTGGCGCAATCGGTCAAGCCGGTCATCGAGCGAGTCCTTGCCGAGTACCGCTTCGACCTGATTGATGCGCATTATTTCTATCCCGACGGCGTCGCCGCCGTCCTGCTCGGCAGGCGCTTCGGCAAGCCGGTGGTGATCACCGCGCTGGGCACCGACGTGAACCTGATACCGCGCTACCGGCTGCCGCGCCGGATGATCCTGTGGGCGGCGCGCCATGCAGCCGGGATAATCACCGTGGCCCGCGCGCTGAAGGACAAGCTGGTCGCGTTGGGTGTGCCCGCCGGGCGCATCGAGGTGTTGCGCAACGGCGTGGACCTGCAGCTCTTCCGGCCGGTTGACCGCGAAAGCTGGCGACGCCGGCTCGGGTTCAGGCGCACGACACTGCTGTCGGTCGGCAATCTGGTGCCGCTCAAAGGCCACGATCTCGCGATCCGGGCGCTGCGGCTGCTGCCGGAAATGGACCTCGTCATCATCGGCAACGGGCCCGAGCGCGCGGCCCTGGGCACGCTGGCGCGGGAGTTGGGTGTCAGCGACCGTGTAACATTCGTCGGCGTGATGGCGCAGGAGGACCTTGCGTCATTACTTCGGCGCCGCCGATGCGCTGGTCCTGGCGTCCAGCCGCGAGGGCTGGGCCAACGTGCTGCTGGAATCGATGGCGTGCGGAACGCCGGTGATCGCCAGCAAGGTCGGGGGCACGCCGGAAGTAGTGACCGCGCCGGAAGCCGGATTGATGATGGCGGAGCGCACCCCGGAGGCGTTAGCGGACGCGGTGCGCAGGTTATTCGAACACTATCCGGACCGCGGCGCGACGCGGCGCTATGCGGAGGGATTCAGCTGGGCCGAAACCACCGCGGGCCAGCTGCGGCTCTTCAGCCGGATTCTCTCAAGCCCGGAAGCCAGGATCAGATCAAACAAACAGATGAACGCAGATAGAACCAGAAACCAGGAAAACACATTGGCCACGGAATCACACGGAAACCACGGAATTAAGCAGCACGGAAAATCACGGAACGGAAACAAAAGATCTGACAATGATTTCATTGGAGTTATTATTCCGCCTTCTGTCTTTTCCGTGTGCTTCCGTGTGTTTCCGTGTGCCTTTTCCGTGGCTGATTTGGGTTTATCCGCGCCTATCTGCGGCTAACGGACTCTGACCATGTGCGGCATCTACGGCATCTTCCAGCTTGACGGCGCCCCCGCCGACCCGGCGCTGATGCCCGCCATGGGCCGCGTCATCGTGCACCGCGGGCCCGACGACGAGGGCCATCACGCGGACGGCCCGTGCGCCATCGGCATGCGGCGCCTCTCGATCATCGATCTCGCCGGCGGGCACCAGCCGCTGTCGAACGGCGACGGCACGCTGTGGCTCGTGTGCAACGGCGAGATCTACAACTTTCGCGAGCTGCGCCGCGAGCTGGAGGCGCTCGGCCATCGGTTCAAGACTGCGTCGGACAGCGAGGTCATCCTCCACAGCTACGCGCAGTACGGCGACGAGTTCATCCACCGGCTGAACGGCATGTTCGGCTTCGCGCTGTGGGACGCGCGTCGCCAGCGGCTGATCGTCGGCCGCGACCGCCTGGGCATCAAGCCGATCTACCTTTACCGCGACGCGCGCCGGCTCGCGTTCGCTTCCGAGGCGAAGGCGCTGCTCACGCTGCCGGGAGTCTCGGCGGAAATCGATCCCGCGGCGCTGCATTCCTACCTCAATCTCGGCTACGTGGCCGCGCCGCTATCGATCTTCCGCGGCATCAGCAAGCTGCCGCCGGCGAGCATGCTCATCGTCGAAGGCGGGCGCGTCGAGGAGCGCCGCTACTGGCGCGTTCCGGCGGCGATCGACCGGGAGATCTGGGCGAGGACGAATGGGTGGAACGGATACGCGCCCGCCTCGACGAATCGGTGCGCATGCAGATGGTGAGCGATGTGCCGATCGGCGCGTTCCTGTCCGGCGGCATCGATTCCAGCACGGTGGTCGGCCTCATGGCGGCGCACAGCGACCAGCCGATACGGACCTACGCCATCGGATTCAAGGGAACGGCCGCGGACGACTATTACAACGAGCTGCCCTATGCGCGCAGGGTGGCCGATCTGTTCCACACGGAGCACCACGAGATCGTGGTGCGGCCGGACGTCGTCGCGCTCCTGCCGCACCTGCTCTGGCACATGGACGAGCCGCTCTCCGACACGGCCTTCATCACGACCTACCTCGTGTCGCAGTTCGCCCGCCGCGACGTGACCGTGATCCTGTCGGGCGTGGGCGGCGACGAATTGTTCGGCGGCTACCGGCGTTACCTCGGGAACCACTACCAGGCCTACTTCGACCGCCTGCCCGGCGTGGGCGCGGCGGGCGGCCGTCGGCGGTGGGCGAGCGCCTGCCGAGCGACCGGCATTCGCCGCTGCTCAACCTCTCGCGGCTGGCGAAGGGGTTCCTGGAGAGCGCGGGCTTGCCGTTCGAAGAGCGCTACCGTGCGTACGTGCAGGTGTTTCCCATGCAGGAGGTGCAGCGGCTGCTTCGCCTCAACGGCGCGGCGCGGCCGGACATGATCGAGGCCGCGTTCCGTCACGCCGGTGGCGGGGATTCGCTCAATCGCATGCTGGCCGTGGACGCGGAGACGCAGTTGCCCGACGATCTGCTGATGCTCACGGACAAGATGAGCATGGCGACATCGCTCGAATGCCGCGTGCCGCTGCTCGACCACGAGCTGGTGGAGCTGGCTGCACGCATGCCGGAGGAGGTGAAGATCCGCGGCGGCAGGCTGAAGCACGCCATGAAGGAAGCCGTCTCCGACCTGCTGCCGCGCGACATCCTGGAGCGCAAGAAGCGCGGCTTCGGCACGCCGATGGGCGCGTGGCTCAAGGAGGACCTCGCGCCGCTGGTGCGCGGCCTGCTCTCGGAATCGGTGGTCGAGGGCCGCGGCCTGTTCCATTTTCCGGCGGTGCAGGAGCTGATCGCAGTCGCACGAGGCCAATCGCATCGATGGTACCGACCGGCTGCTGGCGCTGCTCAACCTGGAGATCTGGTCGCGCCTGTACCTGGACGGCCGCACGCCGGAGGACGTGACGGACGAGCTGAAAGGCAATGCTGGCGTGATGACCACCTTGAAGATCCGAGTCATGCCACAGACAAATGCAGACAGGATCAAGATCAAGTGCAAACGCTATTGAGCCACAGATAAACACAGATGAACGCAGATGAACTCAAAACCGGAAACGTATTGGCCACGGAATCACACGGAAACACACGGAATGGAAGAGGAAGACATTACCTTCAGGATCCGCGGCTGTGTAGCTGATATCCCTGTCGAGGACCGCGTCGTCGTAGAATTGAAGGCGGTGGAATCGCTCACGAAGGCGCACGAGGCCCGGCTGCTCAACTACCTGAAAGCCAGCGGCAAACGAGTTGGTCTCCTCGTGAATTTCGCGCATCCCAAAGCGGAAATCCGGCGTTTCATTTTATGACACCTTCCGTGATTTCCGTGTGTTTCCGTGGCTAAGATGAAAATCCTCTACATCTGCCACCGGTTTCCGTTCCCGCCCAAGCGCGGCGGGAAGATCCGCCCGTTCAACATGATCCGGCACCTCTCGGCCGCCGGCCACGAGGTGACCGTCGCTTCGCTCGCCCGCTCGCCGCAGGAGGCGGAGGAGGGGAAGGGCATCGCGCCGTACTGCGCCCGCTACGAGATGGCGGTGGTAAACAAACCGGTCCAGGTCGCCCGCATGGTGCTGCGCGCGCCGAGCCCCGTACCTTCGTCCATGGGTTTCTTCTATTCGGCGACGCTGGCGCGCCGGGTGCGCGAGTTGCTTTCGCGCGAGCGCTTTGATCTCATCTTCGTCCATTGCTCGTCCGTCGCTCAGTACGTGGCCGGCGTGCGCGGCATTCCGAAGATCCTCGATTTCGGTGACATGGATTCGCAGAAGTGGCTCGAGTACGCGCGCTACAAGCCGTTTCCGCTGTCCGCCGGCTACTGGCTCGAAGGCAGGAAGATGGAGCGTGCGGAGAAGCGGCTCGCCAGGCTGTTCGACGTGTGCACCGCGACAACGCGCGCCGAGTGGGAAACGCTGGAGGGCTACCGCACCGGCGTCGCGACGGACTGGTTTCCGAACGGCGTGGACAGCGGCTACTTCGCGCCCTCCGGCAGAGCCTTACGACCCCGACACCATCTGCTTCGTCGGGCGCATGGACTACTACCCGAACCAGGAGTGCATGTTCGACTTCTGCGCAAACGTGCTGCCGCGCATACAGGTGCGCCGCCCGGAAGCGAAGCTGCTCATCGTCGGCGCCGATCCTTCGCCGGCGGTGAAGAAGCTCGGCGAACTGCCCGGCGTCACGGTCACGGGCTCGGTGCCCGACGTGCGCCCGTACCTCCAGCGACTCGGCGCTCATGGTCGCGCCGCTCAACATCGCCCGGGGCACCCAGAACAAGATCCTGGAGGCCATGGCCGCGGGCGTGCCGGTGGTGACGAGCAGCGTTGCGGCGGGCGGCGTGGACGCCCGTGCGGAAGAGCATTTCCTGGTGGCCAGCACGTCGGACGAGCACGTCACAGGCCGTACTGCGCATCCTGGACAATCGGAACGAGCGGCAGCGACTCGCCGTCGCCGGGCGAACCCGCATGCTGTCTCACCACGACTGGGATCGCTCGATGCAGCGATTGGACCGCATCATCGAACGCTGTCTGGAAAGGTGGCGCGACGCGCGCATCGAAACCCGCAGTCAAAGCGGGAACGACGACATGAGCCCGCGGCGGCGTCTCCTATTCGTGTCTTCGCGATATCTGTTCCCGACCGACTCCGGCGGCAAGATACGGACGGTGAACATCCTGCGCGGCATGAAGGGCGGCGCATTTGAGATCACCCTGGCGTCTCCGCTGCCGGCGGGAGCCGGGTCCGCGGCGCCGGCCGAGACGCGCGACATTTGCGATCGCTTGATCGGTTGGCCCGGTGCAACGCGGGGTGCTTTCTTTCAGTGGAGCCGCATGCGTCACCTCGTCTCGCGCGCTGCCGATACGCGGTCGCAACCGATGATGTCAGACGCCGGGCGCCGGGCAATTGCGAAGGAACTGGAACAAGGTCCGGATATCGTGGTCGTGGACTTTCCGCATGCTGCTGTCCTTGCTCCGCCGCCATATCCCTGTTCCAGCGTGATGTTCACGCACAATGTCGAGGCCGAGATCTTTCACCGTCACGCGCAGATTGCCCGCAATCCGCTTAAACGGGCGATCTGGAGCAACCAGGCCGGCAAGATGGAACGGTATGAGCGCGAACTCCTGCCGCAGTTTACCGCCGTGGTGGCCGTTGCTGACCGCGACCGGGAGTACTTCCAGCGGAACTACGGCATAGACAACGTTTCGGTGATCCCGACGGGGGTGGACCTCGGCTACTTCACCTATGGGGGGAATGCGGCGCTGGACGATGGCGATGGCGGAACCGTGGTATTCACCGGCTCGATGGACTGGATGGCGAACATCGACGGCGTCGAGTACTTCATGGATGCGGTGTGGCCGGCAATTTCCCGTGCACGGCCCCTGGCGCGGTGCGTCATCGTCGGCCGCAGCCCACCGCCCGCGCTCGTCGAGCGCGCGCGGGCCCGCCGGCTGAACTGGGAGTTCACCGGCTTTGTCGACGACGTTCGACCATTCGTGCAGAATGCGCACGTGTACGTAATTCCGCTGCGGGTCGGCGGCGGGACCCGCATCAAGGTTTACGAGGCGATGGCGATGGGGTGCCCGGTGGTCTCGACGCGCATCGGCGTCGAGGGGTTGCCCGTGGAACATGACCGTCATTTCCTCGAGGCCGACTCGGCTGACGCCATGGCTGCGGCCGTTCTCTCTCTGCTCAGTGACAGCGGGCGCCGCAAACGGCTCTCGCAGCAGGCACGGCGATTGGTCGAAGAGAACATGTCGGCGCGCCGGGCGGCGCAGGCGTTCGAGCAGATCTGCCTTCGGGACCCTGCGGAACTGAGAAGAAACGACGCTTTACCTTCCTGACGCGTCAGTTTATGAAGATTAGCATCTTCGGCCTCGGCTACGTAGGCGCCGCCTCCCTCGCGTGCCCTGGCGCGCTGTGGATCTGTGTGGACGTTGACGTCGGCCAAGCTCGAGCGGATCCGCAGCGGCAAGGCACCCCCGTCATGGAGGAGGGCATGGCCGAGCTTGTGGACGCGCGTCCGCGGCGTCAGATCCCTATGAAGATTTCTTCCACCCACCGACGGCCTAGTTCTTCGCATAAAGCCTAGTAAACGCGCCATAACACGATTCTGTAGCCCCGGTTTTCCCGGGAGCCTAATTCGAGGGGATTGGGGTGTCTTGGAGATTGAAATGGGCGTTACGTCAGTTTGCCGATTTCGGTGGATACCGAAAACGCTCGGAGGTCCTGCAGTCGCCCGCAGATCTACGTGGCAATGGTGCGCAAGCTCATCCCGCGAATCTACCAAGAGCCAATCACGTTGGCATTGAAAGACGGCCATGCGATTCCGGTGCACGAGTTCATGACGCTATACGTATACAAGGAGATCTTCGTTGATCGTTGTTCTGATGTGGTGGTCGAATCGATCCGATCCGGTAGTCTTGGACATCGGTGCCAACACCGGATTGTTCACCTTGCGCATGAAGCAGTTCTTTCCATCGAGCAGCATCATATGCTACGAACCGTTTCCTCCCAATTTTGAAAACTTGCAGCGCTGCATACGGCTCAACCGCCTTGAGGGGGCACTCCGGTGCGCAAGGCCGTTGGAGCGCATTGCGGCAGAGCAAAACTGTACATTCACAGGAGGAACATAGGCGGTCACAGCTTTTCCCTGCCGCGGCATCGAGCGACGTTTACGTTGATGTGGAAGTTATCGACCATCCGATCAATTCTCGATGGGCTGCCCAGGGGCGTCGAGCTATTGAAAGCTGATTGTGAGGGCGCCGAGTTCGAGATTCTGATGGGGTTGACTGTCCGCGAGGCAGAGAAAGTAAACCAAATCATAATCGAGCCGATGCCGAAGCTGTACGATGTGAATCAACTTCTTGCCCATATGAACTCACTTGGCTATTCCCAACGCTGGCGGCAAGGTCTGTACTTTTTTTCTGATACGTGAGATGTGGGTGCATTATGAATATCAGCATCTTCGGTCTGGGCTACGTCGGCGCGGTTTCGCTCGCGTGCCTGGCCCGCGACGGCCATTCGGTGATCGGCGTCGACATCGATCCGGCCAAACTCGAACTGATCCGCGCGGCAAGACGCCGGTGGTGGAGGAAGGGATGGTCGAGCTCATGGCCCAGGTGGCCGCGAGCGGCCGGGTTTCCGTGACCACCGACGTCGTTCAGGCGGTGCTGGATTCGGAGCTTTCGCTGATCTGCGTCGGCACGCCCTCGGCGCCCAACGGCAGCCAGGACCAGTCGGCGATGCTCAAGCTCGCCCACGATCTGGGCCGCGCCATGCGCGGGAAAGCGGGCGGCCACGTCTTCGTGTTCCGTTCCACGCTGGTGCCGGGCACGGTCGAGGACGTGCTGCAGCCGATCATCGAGCGGAGTCGGGCAAGAAAGACGGCGAGGCGATTTCGACGTCTGCTTCCAGCCCGAGTTCCTGCGCGAAGGCACTTCGATCCGGGACTACGACCGGCCGCCGTTCACCGTCGTCGGCGCCAATGCTCGGAGCACGCGGTGCGCGCGGCTGCGCGAGCATTGTTCGGTCATCTTGCCGTGCGAGTTTCACGCGACCTCGATTCGTGCCGCGGAGATGGTCAAGTACTGCTGCAACAATTTTCACGCCCTGAAAATCACGTTCGCCAACGAGACGGCGCGCCTGTGCGAGGCGCTGGGCGTCGATGCGTTCGAGGTGATGGACCTGGTATGCAAGGACCGGCAGCTCAATATCTCCCCGGCCTACCTCAAGCCCGGATTCGCGTTCGGCGGCTCGTGCCTGCCGAAGGACCTGCGCGCCACCCTGTACCTTGCGAAGACGCGCGACGTGGAAGTGCCGATGCTTGGCGGCATTCTGCAATCCAACCGCCTGCACGTCGAGCACGCAATCGCCAAAGTGCTTGCTTCAGGCCGCCGCCGCGTGGGGATGATCGGACTGTCGTTCAAGACCGGAACCGACGACTTGCGCGAAAGCCCGCTGGTACTGATGGCCGAGCAGTTCATCGGCAAGGGTCTCAACGTGCTGGTCTATGATCCGGAGGTTCATCTTTCGCGGCTGCTCGGAGCGAACCGCCGGTTCATCGAGCAGCACGTACCGCACATCGGATCACTGATGCGTGAGGACATCGAGAGCGTAATTGGCGAGTCGGACGTTCTCGTTGTAGGCCTGAGCGATACGAAAATCTTCGAGGCGCTTGCGCGCCACGTGCGCGAGGACCAGCTCGTGCTCGACCTGGTCAACATCCCGCAGCGCGAGGCGCTGCGCGGCAAGGTGATGGGACTGTGCTGGTAAGAACCGTTGAGCCGCGGATAAACGCAGATAAACACAATTGAAACCGAAACTGCAAAACGCATTGGCCACGGAACCGCATGGAAACACACGGAAATAAGAGCATGGACATTGCGGCTACGGAATCACCGAAATATAGGGACGGAACGAAAGGTCTAAAATGATTCTATTGATTGATTTGTTGTTCCGCCTTCTCTCATTTCCGTGTGCTTCCGTGTCTATCCGTGGCTGATTCGTGTTTGTCGGTGTGAATCTGTGGCTGAACATTTCTTCTGTGAATTGAGACGAGGACACTCATGCAGGCATTAACGGAACCTGCGCTGGCCCGCTCGGGCGCGGCCGCCTGGCCGGTCATGGTGCTGGCCCACAACGAAGAGCGACACATCGGCGCGTGCCTGGACAGCATCTTCGCCGCCGACCCGGGGCGCAGCTTCGAGGTGTTCGTGATGGCAAACGGCTGCACCGACCGGACCGAGGATATCGTAAGGCAGTATGGCCGTGAGCGGCCGGAGGTGAAACTCGTCTCGATCGCCCTGGGCGATAAGTGCAACGCCTGGAACGTGTTCATCAACGAAACGGTGGCCGCGAGCTGTCCAGGCCGGGAAATCTATTTTTTCATGGACGGTGATGCGCGCGCCGTACGCGGCTCGTTCAGCGTGATGGCGCACGCCCTGCGGGACAACAGCCATGCGCACGCCGCCGCGGCGGTTCCCGCCTCGGGACGCAACCTCGTGCGTGACCGCCAGAAAATCCTCGACAATCGCGAGCTGGTGGCGAACCTGTACGCGCTGCGCGGCAGCTTCGTCGAGCGGCTGCGCGCCCTGTCGGTGCGCATCCCGCTCAAGCTCGAGGGCGACGACGGGCTGATCGGCGCGCTCGTCAAATGGGACCTGGCCCCCGAGCGGAACGGCTACGATCATCAGCGCATCGAGCCGTGCGCCGACGCGGCCTTCGAGTTCGAGTCCATGTCGCCGCTCCGCCCCGCCGACTGGAAATCCTATTGGAAGCGCGCTGTCCGGTACGGACGCCGGGAATACGAGTTCCAGCTGTTAGGGCCAGTGTTGAAGGCGCGGGGAATCGCCGCGCTTCCTCGCGACATCACCGAACTCTATCCAGAGGCCGAATCGCTTCGATTGCAGTGGGAAGGGGTCTACACGCTGACGAACCTGATCGCACTACGACAGATGCGTCAAACTGGGCAAGACTCAGGAGAAGCGCTGAGCGCAAAGGTGATTGGACTGTGCTGGAGAGGCGTGTGGCCGCGCTACTCGCAGGCTCGACTGAACATGTGACAGCATAAGCTGATGACGTTCCGCGATACTGACGAAGCATGAGAGATTACATTCTTGCCGGATTTTTGTTCGGCTCGCTTCCGTTTATTCTCTGGCGACCGACTATCGGCGTATTCCTGTGGATTTGGGTGAGCGTGATGAGTCCGCATCGGCTGACCTGGGGTTTTGCCTACGACATGCGGTGGGCGTACTACATCGCCATCGCAACGCTGGTGGGGCTGCTCTTTTCCAGGGAGCCGAAACGCCTGCCGGTAACGCCGGTCACGGTAGTACTGTTGCTGATGGTCCTGTGGATGAATGTCACCACCTTCTTTGCCATCGACATCGCCGTATCGCTGGAGATGTGGAAGACGGTGATAAAGATCATGTTCATGGTGTTCGTTGCGCTCTATCTCCTGCACAGCAAGCAGCACGTACAGGTGCTGATCTGGATCCTGGCTGGATCGGTGGCGTTCTACGGCATCAAGGGCGGCCTGTTCACCCTCCGAATAGGTGGAGAATACCGGGTGTATGGTCCTCAAGGATCGTTCATCGAGGAGAACAACGCGCTGGCGCTCGCGACCATCATGACGATCCCTTTGCTGTACTACCTGTTCCTGCAGGACATTAAACACTGGGTGCGTTGGGGCCTGGTCGCCGCCATGGTGCGTTGGGCCTGGTCGCTGCCATGGTGCTCTGCGGGTTTTCGGCGCTGGGTTCACACTCGCGAGGGGGGTTCCTCGCCATCGCGGCGATGCTCGGGTTTCTCTGGTTGAAGAGCCGCGCCAAGATCGTCACGGGTCTCGTGCTTATCCTGCTGGTCCCCGTCGCAATTGGATTCATGCCGGAGAAGTGGGCGGACCGGATGTGGTACGATTCAGAACTACGAGCAGGACGGCTCCGCCATGGGCCGCATCAATGCGTGGGGATGGCGTTACAATGTCGCACTGGACCGACCGCTCGGCGGCGGGTTCGAGATGGGCACCACTAGCGTGTTCGCCCGTTACACGCCCGACCCGACTATCCCGGTTATCGCTCGTGCGGCCCATAGCATTTACTTCCAGATGCTGGGCGAGCACGGTTTCCTGGGTCTTGCGCTGTTCCTGCTGTTGTGGATCCTGGTGTGGCGTGATGCGTCGTGGATCATCAGGCAGTCTCGAAATCAGAAGGAATTGCGGTGGGCGTCCGATCTCGCCCGCATGATCCAGGTGAGCCTGGTCGGCTACTTCGTCGGCGGCGCGTTCCTGAGCCTTGCCTACTATGACGTTCCCTACAACCTACTGGTTGCGCTGGTCCTGACCCGCAGTGCTGGTCGAAAAGGAGGTCAAGGGCGCGGCGCAGAAAGAGGGGCTGCTCGTGCAGCCGCAGATGAACCGCAGCAAGGCGCAAATATTAGCCGCAGATAAACACAGATAAACACAGATCTGAAAGAGGAGCAGTAAGCGGTCAGCGGAAGACCATGATGACCGACAGATCTGAAGAATCTGGTTACAGCGCGCTGCTTTCTGCTCACCTTTGACCTGATCGGCGGTTATCGGCGGTGCCTCAAACCCGCTCAACGGCTGTGCGAAACGTGTTCTGCATCAGCCGCAGCAGAAACCGCCCCGGCGTCCTGTCCCAAGGCGTGAAGCGCGGCAACTGGAACGGATCGCTCGCCGCGTGCGCGACGCCCCACGCGGTGGAAACCGCCGCCTCGAACCCCAGTTGTTTCACCATGCCGACGTGCTCGGTGCGATAGTCGCGGCCGGGCTTTCCGTTCGGGTAGGCAAACAGCGTAACCGGGGCCCCCGTGATCGCTTCGAGCCGGTTCTTGCCCTCCCGGATCTCGATGCCCGCGCGCTCCGGATCGAGCTTTGCGAGGATGGGATGGCTGACCGTGTGGGCCCCGACGTCCATGCCGCTCGCGTGAAGGTACCGCACCTGCTCCGCCGTCATCATCAGGTCCGGCGGCAGATCGCGGGACACTCCCGAGCCGAGCTCCTCGACGCGCCCCTGCCGCTCCTCCAGCGGGAGATACTTTATGGCCTCCAGCAGGCTCGCAATAGCCTGGCGCCGAAGGTCAATCGAGGAGACGAGGAGCATGCCGAGCCCGAGGCATCGCGCGTCGAGGGTATCGCCCCGCACGCGCCGCACGGTCTCGATCACGCTGTCGTTCCACATCCGGCCGCCGTCAATGAAGGCAGTAGCCAGAAAGAATGTCGCGGGCAGGCCCCGCCGGCGCAGGAAGGGCAGAGCGACCGTCACGTTGTCCGCGTAACCGTCGTCAAAGGTCACGCATGCCGCGCGTACCGGCAGCGTGCCGTTACGCAGTCTCGCCGCCGCCTCCCGCAACGACAGCACGGTGAACCAGCGGTTCAGCACGGCCAGTTGCCAGTCGAACTCCTTTGCGCATACCGCATCCGGGACCAGCGGGTCCGGCTCTGGAACAACGCGGTGGTAGACCAGTATCGAAAGGCAGCGCGAAAACGGCCCCATCGTGAAC
>CAVOIO010000011.1:0-55562 GCA_963695915.1 uncultured beta proteobacterium | reverse complement strand
CGGCACGGGAGGCACGGCCGCCATCCGGTTCGCCACGCTAACCAATCTTGCTCCGCTGGAGGCAAGCGATATCGTGGTGGTGTAAACGACGACCAGATCGGATTCACCGGTACGGCGGGCAACCGAACCAGCGAATGCGCTTGCGAAAAATTCAAAACCGAAGGAGGGACCGAGATGGCTACCTATCAGCGAAGCGACGTGGCGTTTTCCGGAACCGAAGTCGGTATATTCCAGCTTGACTGGGACAATGTGCTGCAAGCTAACACTTCGCTTCTTGACCTCTTACGGGTTGGCGATAGCGGCACGCAAATGGACCTGGACGGCGGTGACGGCACGATCATTCGCTTGTCCGGCAGCTGGGACGTAGATGGTATTTCGAACATTACGCTTTCCGGGTCGATAAGCCGGATAGTGCGGCTATCCGCCGAAGGTCAGGTTCTTGAAACAGTCAATGGCTTTTCCAATGCCTTTAGTGTTTCATTCAATATTTTCACTCGTGACCTTACGACTAACCTTTTCGCGCCGATTGACATCATGGGCGGAGCGGACGACGTCTTTGGGGGCACGCTCGACGATGTTTTGATGGGTGGTGGCGGCAACGACAATATTGTCGGCTTTGGGGGTAAGGACGGCTTCGGGAAACGCCGGCATTGATAATTTGAATGGCGGATCCGGCAATGACACCCTGTTCGGAGACAGCGGCAAAGACACCCTGCGTGGGAGCACCGGCAACGACACCCTCAAAGGCGGCACCGGCAACGACAGACTCCTGGGCGGGGCCGGCAACGACAAGAAGATGAACGGCGGCGCCGGCAACGATATGCTCACCGGCAACGCGGGCGCGGATCGATTCCAGTTTTACAACGCGCTGGGCAGCACCAATGTGGACAGCGTGACCGACTTCAACGGCACACAGGACCTGTTTCAGCTAGACAATGCCATCTTCACCGCCATCGGTGCGGTGGCACCTTGCGGCAACGGATGTGCGCTTTTATGCCGCCGCCGGGGCGAGTGTGGCGCACGATGCCAATGACCGCATCGTCTACAACACCTCGACCGGGGCGCTGTACTACGATGCCGACGGCAGCAATGCTACGATCGCCCCGGTTCAGTTTGCCCTGCTGCAGGGTGTGCCAGGGCTCGCGGCAAACGACATAGTCGTAGTCTGACAATTGCAAGTACGACGCCAAATGCTGCAGGCACAATCACTCTGTAATAGGGGAGCTTCGAGCGCCCAGTTAATGACGAACTGGACATGACGTCAAAGCAAGAAAACGCCACGCGTAACGCTGCGCACACAAGGGTATCCGGCGCTCGGGATCCGGGTCGCAAAGAGCCGTGGCGAGAGAGTCGGTGGAAGCAGAATTCATAGATACCTAGGGAGGGAATCATGGCAACCACAACAGCATTTACGCCGATCAATATGGATTCGTTGGACCAATGGGACACGGCGGATTATCCAATCGAGACATCGACCCACATACAGGAAACGGGCTTCAGTGGGCAGGTGCAGGATTACTTCGGTGCCGGCTTCACGTTAGACGCCAATGACGACATCGTCGGCGGGACACTGACCGGAATGAATTACACGCTGAATGGCGTGATGCAATACACGATGACAGGTCTAAGTCACAGCGCGGTGACCTTCGCCAGCTTGCAGGACGCCAACAATGATCCGGCGCTGCTGGCGTTCCTGTTCAGCGGCAACGACGTGATGAACGGCTCGGCAGGCGCCGACGTCATCAATGCCCAGGGCGGCAACGATGTAGTCAATGGCAATGGCGGTAATGACATCCTGCGTGGAAACGCCGGCAACGATACCCTCAACGGAGGCACCGGTAACGACGTCATGATGGGTGGCGCGGGCAGTGACAAATACTATGTCGATGCCCTGGGGGACGTGGTGCTGGAAGAGGGCCGTCCGGAGATCGACACTGTGTCCAGCTCGGTGAACTTCGATCTCTTGTTTCCAGGCCCGAGTGTTCCCGAGCAGAATCTGCTCGAAAATCTCGTGCTGACGGGCAGCGCCATAATTGGATATGGTAACTCTCTCAACAACAAGTTGACCGGAAATGCTCAGAACAACGAGCTCCACGGAGACCCAGGAAATGACGCGCTCAACGGCGGATCCGCCAATGACAGTCTGTTCGGAGACAGCGGCAAAGACACCCTGCGCGGGAGCACCGGCAACGACACCCTCAAAGGCGGCACCGGCAACGACAAGCTGTACGGCGAGAACGGCAACGACAAGCTGAACGGCGGCACCGGCAACGATACGCTCACCGGTGAAGCGGGCGTGGACGATTCCAGTTCAACAACGTTGGGCACCACCAATGTGGACAGTGTCACCGACTTCAACGGCACACAGGACCTGTTCCAGCTGGACAACGCCATCTTCACCGCCATCGGCGCGGTGGGCGCCTTTGCGGTGGGCGATGCACGCTTCTACTTTGCCGCTGGCGCCACGGTGGCGCACGATGCCAATGACCGCATCGTCTACAACACCTCGACCGGGGCGCTCTACTACGATGCCGATGGCACGGGAGGCACGGCCGCGATCCGGTTCGCCACGCTGACCAACCTTGCGCCGCTGGAGGCGAGCGATATCGTGGTGGTGTAACGCGCGGCTTGCAAGGGTGGGCTGCCTCGAATCAAGCGGCGGGTCAAAAGTCTGCCCTTGGGCGGCACCTGAGGCAGAGTGCGGTTTTGGTGGGGCTTCGATGACGATTGCCCCATCCTTTGCAAACCAATACAGCACACGGACCATCGGTCCACCCATGCCGAGCCAGAAACTGCGCCACTTCGGCGTCAACCGCTTGCGCCAGCAACCCTTGCCTCCTTCACGAAAAACTTCCGTCAGCGCGTGGCGCGGCTCGCCCGTCACGCCTGGATTCTCCAACTTTAACACATTATCGTTGCTCACGGCGCATTTGCTCCATGCAAAAGGTTGACGATTCCCGAAGTACCATCACGAATGCGCCGCCTTCTCAATTCATTTCATCCACAACTTTCGAGCATAGCTTGCCAGGCCCCGCCCGTTCATCGTCTTGACTATCGTATCGATTGATCTTTTTCACGTTTTGTTTTTTATCGGCGGCTAACTTCCTTTTTCGACTTTGTGACTCCTGTCTGTTCTGGTTTCTGGGTTCAGATCGCGATCCCCCTTGCAGCGGGGGCGGTGCTGTCTTTCCTCGTCGAGCGCCTGCTGCAACCCGTGCCGGTCATTTTCGGGCGACCCTGGCGATCCGTCGCCGTGCACCTGGGCCTGTGGATATTCGCCTTCTGTTTCGAACTCGCGTTCTGCCAGCGGCCGTATTTTGCGGCGATGCTGGCGCTTGCAACCATGCTGTTCCTGGTTCTCGTCAACAATGCAAAGGTCCGCGCGTTGCAGGAGCCGTTCGTCTTTCACGATATTGGAGTATTTCACGGACGCGCTGAAGCATCCGCGGCTCTACCTGCCTTATCTTGGCATCATGCGCGCGCTCGCGGTGGCGGCCGCGTTCGCCGTGGTGCTCTACCTGGGATTTGCGCTCGAGCCGGGGTTGCGGAGCCGGATCGGATTCGCGCACTTCGCGATTGGACTGGCGCTGCTGGCCGCAGGGGGAGCCGGGCTGCTGTGGCTGGGCACGCCGAGACCGCTGCCCTCGAGCTTCGATCCGACCGAGGACCTCCGGCGTCACGGACTGCTGGGCAGCCTGTGGCTGTACGGTCTGGCGGAGCGGGCGAAAGCTGCCGTTCCGATGACTTCCCGGTTCTCGCTTTCGGGCGCCGATCCTTCGAATCGCAACACGCCGGACATCGTGGTGGTGCAAAGCGAATCCTTTTTCGATGCGCGGCGCTTGTTCGCCGGGATACGGTCGGAGGTGCTGCGGGAATTCGATGCACTTAGAGCTTCTGCGGTTTGTCAGGGGCAAGTGGAGGTGCCTGCCTGGGGTGCCAATACGGCGCGTACCGAATTTGCGTTTCTTTCAGGGTTGGGGGCCGAATCGCTCGGCGTGCATCGCTTCAATCCCTATCGCAAGCTGGCTCGGCAGGGAGTTCCGACGCTGGCCGGATTTCTGAAACACCTGGGCTACCGGACAGTCTGCATCCATCCCTATCCGGCCAGCTTCTATTCCCGCGATGAGGCCTATCCACTGCTCGGGTTCGATGAATTCATAGACATCCGCAGCTTTGACGGAGCCGAAAAGTCCGGAGCTTATGTGAGCGATGTGGCTTTGGCAGAGAAGGTGTGTGGCATGCTGGGGGATTGTTCAAGCCGACCGATCTTTTTGTTCGTGATCACAATGGAAAACCATGGGCCGCTGCATCTGGAACGGGTTGTACAGGGTGATGTGCCGCGCCTCTATTCGCGGCCTCCGCCCGCGGGGTTTGACGATCTCACGGTGTACTTGAAGCACCTGGGCAACGCCGACCGCATGATAGGCATGCTCCGGGAGCGTCTGGAGCGATCGGTGCATGACGCATGGCTATGCTGGTATGGCGACCACGTCCCAATACTGGCGGACGTATACGAGGCGACGGGCTTCACGGACGGGCGTACAGATTATGTCATCTGGGGCAAAGGACGGGGCCCCGAAGCGGCCGCGCCGCGCAACCTGAAGGTCGAGGATCTCGGCGTCGTGTTCCTGGAGCAGGCGGGGTTATTGACTGAGCCGCCGATGGACGCCGATACACGCCGATGAAATGAGAGAGAATCTGGACGAGAGCCCCATCAGGACGCCGATACACGCCGGTAGTTCAGATTACAGAGTGGAAAGAAATTCAAAACTGAGCCGCCGATGGACGCCGATAAACGCCGATGAAATGAGAGAGAATCTGGACGAGAGCCCCATCAGGACGCGATGGACGCCGATAGTTCAGATTCCAGAGTGGAAAGAAGTTCAAAACTGAGCCGCCGATGGACGCCGATGAACGCCGATAACCAAATCGTAGAGTAGACAGATTAAACACTTAAGACCCTCTCCGAGGGACGGCGATGGACGCCGATAGTTCAGATTCCAGAGTGGAAAGAAGTTCAAAACTGAGCCGCCGATGGACGTCGATAATCAAACTCTGGAATAGACAGAATAAACACCTAAGTCCCCTACGATGGACGTCGATGAACGCCGATCAAGGCTGGATCAGATTACCGAAAAGATTATCGGCTGCGTACACCAGGTCAGCAACATCCTCGGCCCCGGTTTTCTTGAAAAGGTCTATGAAAATGCGCTGGCCGTAGAACTGGGGCGCGCCGGCCTTCAATCTGTGCAGCAACACAGGATCGCAGTTCGTTACATGGACATTCTGGTCGGAGATTTTGTCGCCGACCTATTGGTTGAGGAATGCGTCATCGTCGAAATCAAGGCGGGTAGGGCACTGGATGATGTCCACACCGCACAATGCGTGAACTATCTCAAGGCAACCGGGCTGCAAGTATGTTTGCTCGTTAACTTCGGCGCGCCAAAGGCGACCATAAAACGGGTCGTGTATGGTTTCTGACAAGATCACCTATGAGCCGCCGATGGACGCCGATAAACACCGATGAAGAAGATTTGGAGAGCATCAACCCAGAACTCCAACCTCGATTTTTTTCAGCGTCCATCGGCGGCTGAATTTACAGTCTTGATCTTGTTTTCGGCGTGTATCGGCGTCCATCGGTGGCTGAATTTCCAGTCTTGATCTTATTTTCGGCGTGTATCGGCGTTCATCGGCGGCTGAATTGTCAACCTTGATCTTATTTCGGCGTGTATCGGCGTCCATCGGCGGCTGAATTGTCAACCTTGATCTTATTTCGGCGTGTATCGGCGTCCATCAGCGGCTGAATTGTCAACCTTGATCTTATTTCGGCGTGTATCGGCGTCCATCGGCGGCTGAATTGTCAACCTTGATCTTGTTTCGGTGTGTATCGGCGTTCATCGGCGGCTAAATTTTGAATCAAATCAGGAAAAGAAGGGTCTTCTATATCAGCGGCTTCGATCCGCGGGGGGTGGCCGCTTACCACCGGATGTATTCGGAGGAATCGCAAAAGCAGGCGGCGCTGTCCGGCGTCTCGGTGCAGGTCGGCCAGCGCAAGCGTGAAGGCGCGCTGGCGAGCACATGGCGTGTCGAAAGAACGGTCGACGGCGGCACCGTGGAAACGACCTTCGAATTCATGCACTGGGACGACATCACCCGCGGCCACTGGCATGCCGGTTACGGCAGGCTCTATGGACTTGCGTTCAAGACTTATTGGTACTGGATCGTGGCGAGCGACTTCCTCGCAAAGGTCTTTCGCATCTCCGGATGGAATTTCGTTACCGGAATCGCCCCGGCGGTAGCGCTTTTCGTGTTGCCGCCGCTCGCCCTGCTGGCCGGCTGGGCCGGTTATTCCTTTGTGCAATCCGTTTCCCCGGAGACGGGCTGGCTCCCGGTGCTGTCGGGAGCAGCAGGCTTCGCCATGGTCATCGGACTGGGTTACTGGCTGGACCGCAAATTGAGTTTGGGCTGGCTGCTGCGGACCTATGCGTTTGTCCTTGAATACAGCCGGGGGAAAGTTCCCAAGCTTGAAGAGCGCATGGACCGCTTCGCCGAGCGCATCGCGCGCTATGTCGAGGCGGCGGACGATGACGAGATCCTCGTGGTTGGCCATAGCCTGGGAGCCAACGTAGCTGTTTCCGCCCTGGCGAGGGCGCTTGCCATCAATCCGCTGCTGTTCCGGCAATACAGGCCAGTCGGCCTCCTCACCCTGGGCGGTTCCATTCCCCTGCAAGGCATGCTGCCCTGGGCGCGGCTGTTCCGCGAGGAACTGGCACAACTCGCCGCGAACGGAGATCTCGCCTGGGTGGACATGACCGCGCCCCAGGACATAGCGTCTTTCGCCCTTCTCAATCCGGTGACGGTGTCGGGCGTGGGAATGGACGAGAAGGCGCCGCAACGGCCGCAAGTGGTGTCGGCGCGGTTTAAGGAACTGCTTTCACCGGAAACCTACGACGCGGCTACGTGGAACGTCTTTCGAATGCACTTTCAGTACTTGATGGCGAGCGAACGGGAGGCCGTGCACGATTATCTGTCGGTCACCACCGACGGCTTGGGGTTCCGCAACCGCTTCGGTGAAAATCCTGAAGCCCCGGGACATTGAGCCGCCGATCAACGCCGATACACGCCGAAAAAAGATCAGGACTCAGCCGCCGATGGACGCCGATACACGCCGATAATCAAATGCGATGTGGTAGCCATCGAAACATGATGCCAAATCTCCGAGAGGGGTCATATGCTTAAGACCCAGTCCTGGCGAGGGTCTCCGGGAAATTAACGCGCGAAATTACCGACACGACTTCCTGAAAAACCTCTCTCTATTTTTGTTCATCGGCGTTCATCGGCGGCTGAATTTCTAGACCCGCGCGGTTTCCTCCCGGAGCGCGCGCACGGCACCCAGGATCTGTTCTTCTGTGTGTCCGCTGTTGATGAAGAATCGCAACCGCGCGGCTTTTTCAGGGACCGCGGGATACAGAATGGGCTGTGCGTGGATGCCGCGCTCGAGCAATGCATGGAACAGCCGCACGGCGCTGAGCGATTTGCCCGTGATCGCCGGGACGACGGCAAAGCCCGCGCTCAACCCGACGTCGATGCCGGCGGCGCGAGCCTCATCCCTGAACAGGAGGCCTCGTTGTTGCAACGTGGTGACCCGCGCAGGTTCCGCACGCATGCATTCCAACGCGGCGAGCGCGGCCGCCGCCGTCGCGGCCGGCATGCCGACGCTGTAGAGGAAGCCTGGCGCCAGGAACTTGAGGTGCTCGATCAGCGCAGTTTCTCCGGCGACGAAGCCGCCACAACTCGCCAGTGCCTTGCTGAGCGTGCCCATCCAGATATCCACGTCCGCGCCTTTGAGCCCGAAGTGTTCCCGAATTCCAAGCCCGGTCCCGCCCATGACGCCGAAAGAGTGGGCTTCGTCCACCATCAGGAAGGCCCGGTGCCTGCGCTTGACGTCAATCAGGCGAGGCAGGTCCGGGTAGTCGCCGTCCATGCTGAAAATGCCTTCGACCACGATCAGCACACGTTCGAATTGCCGCCGCTTATCCGCGAGAATCGCATCCAGCGCGGCCCAGTCGTTGTGGGGGAACGGCACGCGGTGCGCACCGGAAAGCCGGATTCCCTGCAACACGCTGTTGTGGATCAGCACATCGTGCAGGACAAGGTCCTTGGGGCCGAACAGATGGCCTATGACGGAGACGTTGGTGGCATGTCCGCTGACGAAGGCGACCGCGTCGTCGACTCCGTAGGCGTCGGCGATCGCCCGTTCCAGGTCGCGATGGATGGCACGCTCGCCGGCTACCAGGCGGCTGGCGGAGACCGACGTGCCATAACGGTCGACGGCAGCCTTGGCCGCCTGGCTCACACGGGGATCGCCGCAGAGCCCGAGATAGTTGTAGCTGGCAAAGTTGAGATATTCCCTGCCTCCAATCCGGGTGGTCACCCCGGCGATTCCGTCGTGCACCTTGAAGTACGGATTGGGGACACCGAGCTTCGCAGCTCCGTCGTCGATGATGCGAAGTTGTTGGTAAGCGGGATGCAGATGAAAGCGATAATATTTTTCCGGAACATCCGCGGCCGCCCCAGGCTCCCGCTTGACCGGGTCGGGCCGCGCGTCGGGCTGCTCGGCACGGCGCAGCCGCCTCTCGAGGGCCTGTTGTACCAGGCGCTCCTTGATGTTCGAGGTGATGCCGCTCAAGCCCTTGCGCACCATGGACTGGACTGGATCATTGCCGGCTACTGGATCATGCGGCCGGTCGCCGCAATTTCTCCGGACCGCAATTTTTCGGCAGCAAGGGCGATGACATCGGCGTTTGCCTCGTCCGCGTGTTGAGTCGCGATCTGCCGCGCCTGATCGGCTGCTTCGATGTGCGCCGCACTCCCTTGCGCGCCGTTTCCGCCGTTGAGCCCGGAAATGATCTGCGCGCTTAATCTGGCGATGCTGGGGTTCTCGCTCAATGCCATCACCGGCAGCCTGACGGAGAATCGGGCCTCGACCGCGGTGGACAACTCGACCCCCATTAGCGAGTCGAGCCCCATATCGTAGAGGGAGCGATGTTCGTCGATCTTGGCAGGGGGAGTGCGCAGGATTTCCCCAACCAACGTCTTGAGCATTTCGATAAAGGTCGCGGAGAGTTCGTCCGCTGTAAGCGTTGTCAGCAGACGCCGCACATCCTGGCTGCCTTCGTCATCCGCCTTCGCGTCGGCGGCGGCGGGTGTCAGCGCGCTGAACTTCGGCGAGGCCGACGTCGGCAGGAAGCGCTTGAGCGCTTTCCAGTCCAGTTCGAGCACGCCCATCCCCGAGCGGTTGGCGAGCAGCACCTTCTCAAGGACATCGAGAGCAACGGCCGATTGGATCGCCGTACCGCCCATGCGGCCCTGCAGCGCCGCCTTGATCTGTGGATTGCGCGCAAGGTAGCCGGCGTCGTCGATGGCGCCCCAGCGCACGCATGAGGCCGGCAGCCCCATCGCCCGGCGCAGCACGGCGAGCGCCTCCACGCAGGCGTTGGCCGCGACATAGTTGCCCTGCCCGGGGTTGCCGAACAACGTGGTCGCGGACGAGAACAGGACGAAGAAATCCAGCTGCTTGCCCAGTGTCAGCTGGTGCAGGTACTGGGCGCCCAGTATTTTTGGTGCAAACGCACGGCGGATCTGGTCCCTGCTCATGTTCCGGATCAGGCTGTCTTCAATAACCGTTGCGGCGTGCACGATGCCCCGCAGGGGGGGCAGGATCACGGAAATTTCCGACAGCAGGGTCGAAATCGCGTTGACGTCGCTCACGTCGCACTTAGCGGCGTGGACTCTGACGCCGGTGCTCTCGAGTGCGGTGACGGCCGCCTGTGCTTCGGGTGTCACAAGGCCGCGGCGGCCCACCAGCACCAGGTTACGCGCGCCCTTTGACGCCAGCCACTCCGCGGTTTTGAGGCCGAATCCGCTCAAGCCGCCGGTAACCAGGTAGCTGGCATCCTTGGACAACTCGAGCCGGCGCTTTTCCTGCGGCGGGGTTTGCACAGGTTGCACGGCCCTCTTGTAGGTCACGACAATCTTGCCGATGTGCCGGGATTGTTGCATGTAGCGGAAGGCATCCACGATGTCTTCGGCTTCGAAGCAACGATAGGGAAGCGGCTGAAGGACGCCTTCGCCGAAGAGTGCCATGACTTCGCGGAAAAGTTTCTCGGCAAGATCCGGGCGCTCCTTCATCAACAGGTCGGCATCGATACCGAAATAACTGATGTTGTTACGGAACGGGCGCAGACCGATCTTTGTATTCTCCTGGAAATCCCGCTTGCCCAGCTCCAGGAACCGTCCGAACGGCTTCAGTATTCGCAGGTTGCGGTCGATGGCCTCGCCCGCCAGTGAGTTCAAGACCACGTCGATTCCGCCGCCTTCAGTAATTGCCAGAATCTCGTCGGCAAAGGCGAGCGAGCGCGAGTCGAGGACGTGATCGGCGCCCAGCAGACGCAGGAAGTCGCGCTTTTCCTCCGAACCTGCCGTCACGAAAATTTCGGCCCCTTTCCACTTTGCGAACTGGATCGCCGCGATCCCGACACCGCCGGCCGCGCCGTGGATCAGGATCTTCTCGCCCTCCTGGAGGCGGGCAAGGTGATTAAGCGCGTAATGAACCGTGAAGAAGGCGCTGGGGATGGTGGCGGCGGCCTCGAACGTTGTATTGGACGGAATCAGCGAAACACAGCCGGCCTTTGTCACTACCCGATTGCTAAAACTTCCCGGCCCAAAACCGAAAACCCGGTCCCCGACCGCCAACCCGCGGACCCGGCCGCCTACACCCGTCACAATACCGGCGAACTCCAGTCCCAGCGACGGTCCGGCAAAGCCGTTTTCGACCGCTCCATCGGATAACAGCCCGAGGGCATACATTACGTCACGGAAGTTCAGGCCGGTGGCGTGTACTTCTATCTCGAGCTCATCATCCCCGGGAGGCACGTGCGGATGCGATTCCCAGCGCAGGCTGCGCAACTGTCCAGGGGATTGAAGCCCGAGGCACACTATCGGTAAATTGTTGAGGGCGGTCCCGGGCTGGCTTGCCGGAGGCGCCTCGACGCGCAGACGTGATACGTAGCGGTCGCCAGAGGCCGTCAGTATGACTTCCTGCTCGGCGTCCGGATGCGAGATTTCCCGAGCCAGACCGTATGTAAGCGTATCCAGCGACGTTTGGTCGTCTATGTCGACCAGCCGAACCGCCATGTTGGAGGCCTCGTTCATCATGGTCCGGCCAAATCCCCACAGCGCGGCGTCCATGCTGTCCGCCAGATTGGCGCCCTTGTCCTGCTGGTCACGTTCGCGCAGCCAACAGGCATGTGCCGTAATCAGCCAGCAAGTGGTCCCGATCCCGGTTGTCTCGCAAGCCCGCAGCATCGCAGCCGCCGCCGCGCAGCGATCAACCTGCCGCTCCAGCAGCAGCAATGGATCGCTGTCGCCGGTAGACGCGCTCAATCCGTGAAGGTGCAGGATGCCGTCGAGCCGGCCGAAGGCGCCTTCCAGCCGCTCAAACAGGACCTCGTATTGGGCAGCGTCGTACGGGACGAGCTGATAGTGGCGGGCGTCGATGGTGGCGAATTGAGCGCCGGGAGTCGCGTGGATGACGCAGTCACCGCGGGCTTCGAGCATCTTGCCAAGTTGGGCGGCGAACCGGGCGGAAAATCCCTCGCTATCCGCGACCAGCAGCCAGTTCCGGGCAACTGATTGAGCGGGCTGCGAAGCCGCGCTGACTTGCTCGGTGTACTGGGAAAGAAGCAGGTAAGGACCGGACGCGCTGCCAGCGGACAGTTCCAGAGAGACGCCCGCCTGGAAGCCCACTCTTTGCATCTGATGCCGCCAGAACTGGGCGGGCCTGTGCCGTGACGCCCACGTGTCATCGGCTGCTACGGTCCACCAGGCCCGCCGTGCGCCAAAGACGAAATCCATCCAGCGGGATTGATGCTGCTCGATGACGAGGACGGATCCCCCGGGGCACAGGTGGCGTCTCGAGTAGGCCAGCGCAAACAGGGCGTCTTGCTCGGACGCGAAATCGGCGGTGATAAGCGCCAATTGAAATTGTTCGGCCGCGGGAATCGCAGCCGTTTCCAGGTTCTCATCCGGCGTGATGTGCCGTACTTCCGCCGCCGGGAATCTTTCCTGCAGCGAATGCCACTCTTCCGGGACAGCGGATGCGGTGGTGGCGAACGTGTAGTCGCACCTGTTGAAGTCGACTTCCTTGCACACGATCGCGGCAAACGAGGGCCTGCCTGCGCCGAGCTCGATGATCCGGAGCCGCTCGCCGCTCGGGAGTTGGCACACTGCCTGAGCGACCAGATCACCTATCGCAAGTTCGATGGAATGCATTCCGGCGTCGGCAAGCATCGGACCGGCGAGCCGGCTCAACGTGCAGTCCCGTGGGGAAACCTGTTCCAGCGTGGCGCGGCCTAGCAACAGATCCGCGAGGTGCATGCCAACGCGGCCGACGCCGTGGAAAACCGGAAGATAGTCAGGATAATCCGCTATGAGGCTGTTCCAGATATCCTCGGGAGCGGCGCGATCCATTTCCGGCAGAAAGTGCCATTCATTGCGAATTGCCGCAATCGCATTGTCTTCCTCGAGAATTGCGATCAGGCGCGCAAGCAGTGGCGCAACCTCGGGATTGGCTTCCGTGCATGCCAGGACATCCGCTTCGGTCAGCACATTGCCATCCGCCGCGAGCAATCTCAGCGCCCGCGCGGCGAAACGGCTGCACAGCGCATCGAGCAACGGTTCAATCTCCTCGGTGTAGCGCTTAAGCGTGCCCAGTCGCGGGCCGAAGATCGCGAGATCCGTGAACTTTTTCTGCAACTGCTCGAAGAGCTGGTGCGGAGCGGTAACAGGGGACAAAGGGTGCGGCTTGGGTATCGCCTGGTAGTCGAGATATCGCAGGCGGTCCGCCGGATTCTTCCGCAGGCGTACGCTGCTGAAGCGGGCTTCCTTGATCACGGCGACAAGTTCGCCGCCGGCGTCGAAAAGCGCGAAGCTTGCAGTCAGTGAATGAGGACCGCATCTGTGCAGGGTTGCCCGCGCCATGTGAGGCGTCGTCCTGCCGGAACGGTAGAGTAACCCGTCAATACTTGAGGGCACATAAACGGTGCCGGCCTGCGCGATGTAGTCGTCCTTGAACAACTGGATGATCAACTGGAAAGTGCAATCCAGCAGCGCGGGATGGAGGTGAACCAGCCCCAGTTCGGGTCCGATCTCGTGCGGCAAACGGAGTTTCGCGTACACCGAACCGCCCTCGAGCCAGACGGCGTCTATTGCCCGGAATGCGGGCCCGTAATCCAGGCCCACGGCTTTGGTCAGGCCATCGTGATCTGCACCGGTGAAATCAGGGGAGCGCGCGGGGAGGATCAGCGGAACTTTCTGCAGCGGGAAAGCGCCGGGTTCCCGGGGAATCCTGCCGACCGCGTGCAGGGTCCAGGCGTCCTCGGCCAGATGATCTCTGCTCTTGATGGTAAAACTCCCATCGGGGGAGTCGATACTGAACCTGACAACTTTTGTCTGGGATTCGCTCAATATCAGGGGCGAGCGGATCTCAAGCTGTTCGATCTCGACGATCTCGCCCCCGTGCCACAGCCGCGCCGCCGCCAGCGCCATTTCGGCATAGGCCGTTCCAGGCATGACGATCGCTTCACCAATCACGTGGTCAGCGAGCGTAGGGAAGAGCTGCGTGTCCACCTGGTTCTCCCAGGCCCATTCGCTCTCGTGCAGACGATAGCCCAGGAGCGGATGTTCCCGGTGCCGATTCAGGCGCTGGTAGGACTCCGCAGAAACGCTGTGCCAGTAACGCTCGCGCTGCCACGGGTAATTCGGAAGCTGGACGAACTTGCCGCGATGGGGAAACAGCGCCTTCCAGTCCAACGGTGCGCCGGCGATCGCGATCTGGCAGGTGGCTCCCCAGATGCGGGCGGGGCTGTCATCATCACGCAGAACGGTCGGGACAACCCGGCCCTGGATATCCTCGTCCCTCAGGCAGCTGCTGATGTACCCGCGCAACAGAGCATGCGGTCCGATTTCCGCAAAGACCTTGACGCCTTGCGCGAGAATGCTCTTGATGGCTTGTTCAAAGCGTACCGGTTCGCGAATGTTGCGCCACCAGTAGTCCATCCGCAGAGCTGTCCCATCCAGGCGCGCACCGGTCACCGAGGAATAGAACGGAATGCGCGTGTCGCCGGGACACAGATCCGCCAGTGCCTGAACGATGTCCGCGCCGATCGTGTCCATTGCCGGGCTGTGGAATGCATAATCGAGATCGAGGCGCTTGTGGACGACCTGGCGTTCCGCCATTGCCGCCTCCAGTGTCTCCAGCGCGGCAATGTCGCCGGCGACAGTTACGCTGTTCGAACTGTTGATTCCGGCCACCGACAGGATGCGCGACAATCCAACTTGCTCCAGCAGTTCTCGAGCGGCATCCTCGCCCAGGCCGACGGCGGTCATCCGTCCCTTGCCTTTGGTCGCACCTTGCAGCCGGCTGCGTTGGTAGATCACGCGTACCGCCTGCTCGAGCGATAGTGCGCCGGATGCCCACGCGGCTGCGATTTCGCCGACGCTGTGGCCGGCTACCGCGACGGGCGTGATCCCGCGCTGGCGCAGCATCTGAGTGACGCCCACCTGGAGGGCGAACAGCGCCGGCTGGGCAATCTCGGTGTAATCGTAGCGCCCGGGCCCGTTCTTTCCGGCCAATTCATCCACGAGGGACCAGCCGGACCAAGGCCTGAAGATTTCGTCGACCCCCAGCACCGCATCGCTGAATACGCGCTCTTCAGCCATGAGACGTTGTCCCATGCTTTCCCATACCGAGCCGTTGCCCGTGTAGATGAAGGCAAGGCCCGCGGGAGATGGCACGGCGGTGCCGGTCTCGACCTGAACCGGATCCGGCGCGTCGTCCGCGAACTTCGCGAGCGCCGATGCCAGCGATTCTCTGGTGTCGGCCCGGAAGATCGCGCGGTGTTCGTGCCACTCGCGATGGAAGGCGGCACTGTAAGCGATGTCGTACAACTCGACATCCTCCTGATCGCGCAGGAAACCCGCGAAATCACGCGCCGCCGCTTTGAGGGCGGCGGCGCTTTTTCCCGAGACGATGAGGGGCAGCGGCACGCCCTCCGACTTGATTGCCTCGACCCTGGCGTGGATCTCCGGGCTTTCCAGGATTACGTGGGCATTCGTTCCTCCGAACCCGAAGGAATTGATCCCGATAACGAGCTTTCCGGTCTTTTTGAGTGGCGTATTCTCCGTGGCGACCCTGAGATTCCATTCGTCGAAGCGAATGTTCGGATTGGCGCTGACGAAATGGATGTTCGCGGGCACGGTTCTGTGCCGTATGCAGTGCAGCGCCTTGACCATCCCTGCAACCCCGGCGGCCGCCTCCAGGTGTCCGAGGTTGCTCTTGACCGAGCCGATCAACAGCGGGTTGTCCTTGGAGCGGCACTGACCCAGCGCCTCGCCCAGTGCATGGGTTTCAACCGGGTCTCCGACTGCGGTGCCCGTCCCATGCGATTCAATGTAGTCAATCTCCGCTGGATCGATGCCCGCTTCGGAATAGGCCTTTTTGAGCAGGGCGACCTGGGACTGGATGCTCGGTACCGTCAATCCGGCGTTCCTGCCGTCGCTGTTGACCACCGAGACCGGGACCACGGCAAGGATACGATTGCCATCAGCCAGCGCCTGATCGTAATCCTTGAGGAAAAATGCGCCGGCGCCTTCCGATCGCACATAACCGTCGCCGGAGGCGTCAAAAACACTGCAGGCTCCCCGCCTCGACAGCATCGATGCCCTCGAAAACGCGACGAATCCAAAGGGGTGCAGATGCAAGCTGATTCCGCCGACAATTGCTTGCGTGCTCTCCCCCGAGATAATGGAACGGCATGCAAGGTGAAACGCGACCAGCGAGGACGAACAGGCGGTATCCACTGCCATGCTGGGGCCGCGCAGGTCGAACAGGTAGGAAATACGATTGGCCGTGATACTGGTCGACGTACCAGTAGCAGTGGACGAGTCGATGACGGCCAGATCGTCAGCGAAACGCATCGAATAATCGTTGGTGGAAATGCCGACGAATACCCCGCATTGACTGCCGCGAATGTCGGATGGCCTTATGCCGCCGTCTTCCAGAGCTTCCCAGCCAAGTTCGAGCAGCAAACGCTGCTGCGGGTCCATCTGCGTCGCTTCGCGAGGCGAAATGCCGAAAAAATCCGCGTCGAATGCGGATACATCACCGATGGAACCCGCTGCAAAGGTGTAGCTGGTTCCCGGGTGAGACTTCCTCGGATGCCGAAAAGACTCCGCGGACCAACGTTCGGAAGCGACCTGGGTAACGAAATTCCTTCCCGACATCAAATCGGGCCAGAACCCATCGCGTGTCGAGCCGGGCAGTCGGAAAGAAAACCCAAGAATGGCGACGCGTTTTGTATTCATGCTGTTTGTTTGCCTCCTCCCCAGGGGCCGCGCAGCCTGCAGATTGATCTGTTGCCTCACCTGGGGGCAGGCGTCTCCGATTGCCACCCGGCGAACTTTGTTACTGACGTGTTCTCATGGTTCCTGAGCAGCGTTCAGGTCCAGGTACGGTGCGGACCTCGCCACCCTCAATGCGCCCTGTCGAAATCAGTCGGGCGTCTCGTGTTATTCCCATCGGTCATGCTCATGACCCGGGGTCGGCCGGAGATACTACCTTTCCCCGGCCCTGCCGCGGTAATTCGTTTTCCCTCATTACATTAGGGCCGATAATCCCGGGGCGTGTCAATACCAACATTGACTCCGAGGTCGGCAAATACCCCGAGTTCGTGCCCTGGCCGGCAGCAACGAAGACGACTGTAATTCGGTGATTGGGCGTTGCAGCGATTGGGTGAAATCCTTTAATCACAGAATTACTCTAATTGCTTAATCGCTGGATCGCCGGATCACTGCTTCGCCGTTCCCCGGCTATAATGGCGCGCCCGCAAACCGCGGAACTTCCGCAATTCCATGCTCGAAGCCAGCCAGATCGAGTGCGTCCGTGGCAGCCGACGCCTTTTCCGCGACCTGTCCTTCCGGCTCCAAGCGCATCAGGCGCTGCGCGTCCGGGGAGAAAACGGGTCCGGCAAGACCAGTCTGCTGAGAATCGTTGCCGGGCTGTCGCCGCCCGAGTCGGGCGGCGTGTCATGGAACCAGGGCAGCATCCGTGCGCTCGGCGAGGACTACCTGCGCGATCTGGTGTTCCTCGGACATTCCAACGGCCTCAAGGACGATCTCTCGCCGGTCGAGAACCTGCGCTACGCGCTGGTGCTGGCGGGTGTGAGTGCCAATGAGGCGGCGATGCGCGCGGCGCTGGCCGAACAGGGACTGGCTGCGATCGCCGACCTGCCGGTAAAGCTGCTGTCGCAGGGACAGAAGCGGCGGGTGGCACTTGCGCGGCTGTCGTTTTCCGCAGACAAGCCGCTCTGGATCCTGGATGAGCCCTTCATTGCGCTGGACGCGGCCTCGGTAGAGCGGCTGGCGAGTACGATCACGAAGCATTTGCAGCGCGGCGGGCATGGTGATATTTACCACCCATCAGGAAGTCGAGCTTCCCGGCACGGCAATGCGCACCCTCGAGCTGGGCGAGGGGCCTTGAATTGGGAGTGTCTCTGATTGCCGTCTGCCGCGCGGTGGTGGCGCGCGATCTGTTGATCGCATTGCGCCATCGCAGCGACGTCCTGACTACATTTTTCTTTTTCGTCATCGTGGTCAGCCTGTTTCCGCTGGGCGTCGGGCCCGAGCCGGACACGCTGCGCGAGATCGCGCCGGGGGTGGTCTGGGTCGCGGCGCTGTTGGCTGCGATGTTGTCGCTGGCGCGCATGTTCGGTACGGACTACGCTGACGGCACCCTCGAGCAGCTTGTGCTGACGCCGCAGCCGCTGGTGGTGCTGGTGATGGCGAAAGTCGCGGCACACTGGTTGACGACGGGTCTGCCGCTGGTGCTGATTGCGCCGGCGCTGGGTTTGCAGTTCGGTCTGCCCGCCGATGCGTTGGCGACGCTGTTGTTGTCGCTGCTGATCGGCACGCCGGTGTTGTCGCTGGTCGGTGCGGTCGGTTCCGCGTTGACCCTGGGCGTGCGCGGCGGCGCGGCCCTGACTTCGCTGCTGGTGTTGCCGCTGTATGTGCCGGTGCTGATATTCGGCGCCGGCGCGGTGGTCGCCACCGCCACCGGGACCGGCGCGGCCGCGCACCTGTCGCTACTCGGGGCAATACTGATGATCGCGCTGGTTTTCGCGCCGTGGGCGACCGCGGTTGCTTTGAAGATTTCTCTGGAATAAAAACGTGTCGATCAACTGGTTCAAATATTCGTCTCCGCAGACTTTCTACCCCCTCGCCGGGAAGATGGTGCCGTGGTTCATGGTGCCGGCAGCGGTTCTGGGGGTGGCCGGGCTTTACATCGGTTTTTTTGTCGCACCTACCGATTTCCAGCAGGGCGAGGCCTACCGGATCATCTTCATCCACGTGCCGGCGGCCTGGATGTCGATGTTCATCTATGTAGTGATGGCGTTCTGGGCGGGAATCGGGCTGGCGTTCAATACGCGGCTGTCATCGATGATGGCGCACGCGCTGGCACCCACCGGGGCGTTGATGACCGTCATCGCGCTGTGGAGCGGCTCGTTGTGGGGCAGACCAACCTGGGGTACCTGGTGGGTATGGGATGCCAGGCTGACCTCCGAACTGATCCTGCTGTTCCTGTATATCGGTTACATGTCGCTGGCCGCGGCGATCGACGATTCGCGCCGTGCGGACAAGGCATCCGCGGTCCTGGCGCTGGTCGGGGTGGTCAATGTCCCGATCATCTATTTTTCGGTGCAGTGGTGGAACACACTGCACCAGGGCGCATCGGTGAGCATGAGCCGTGCCCCCAGCATGGCAGCTACCATGCTGACCGGCATGCTGGTGATGGTGTTCGCGTTCTGGGCCTATGCGATCGCGACGGCGTTGATGCGGGTACGGATCATGATCCTGGAGCGCGAACGCAATTCCGCCTGGGTCCGCGAGCTGGGAGGGACCTGAAATGCATTGGGGAAGCGCGGCCGAGTTTTTCGCCATGGGCGGACAGGCCCTGTACGTCTGGGGTTCGTACCTCGTGACCGCCGTCCTCATCGCTGTGGAAGTCGCGGTATTGGTTCGCCGCGGCCGAACTCTGCGGGCCCACGCCGGTCGTATTGCTGGACGCGAACCCGACCGATCGTAAATGAAACCCCGCCACAAACGCCTTGCATTGATCGCCGCCGGCCTTGCCGCACTGGGAATCGCGCTGGCGCTGATACTCCAGGCGTTCCAGAGCAATCTGGTGTTCTTCTTCACGCCTACCCAGGTGGCCGCCCACGAAGCCCCGCAGGGCCGGAGCTTTCGGATCGGCGGGCTGGTGGAACAGGGCAGCGTGCAGCGCCAGCCCGACGGCGTGACGGTACGCTTCGTGGTCACGGATACCGCGAAGAGCGTCCCGGTGGTCTACTCTGGAATCCTTCCCGACCTGTTCCGCGAGGGCAAGGGCGTGGTGGCGCAGGGCAGGCTCGGCGCGGACGGGGTATTCAACGCTTCCGAGGTGCTGGCGAAGCACGACGAGAACTACATGCCGCCCGAAGCGGCCGACGCAGTCGAGCGCGCGCACAAGGCCATGCAGGAATCGAAGAAGACGCTGGTTGAAAAGAGGTGAGGCGTGAGGGGTGAGGCTGAGGGCTGAGGGAAATCGTTGGCGCGCATGACGCGCAAAATTGTGAGACTGACCCAGAGATACCAAAAAACCATGTTTCTCATTTTAATCTGCGGCCTTGATCCGGGGAGGAATGCGCCTGTTGGGCACGGTTTGGGACCCCTTACCCCTCACCCCTCACCCCTCACCCCTCACGCCTCTCGGCTCACCAAACCATGATTCCAGAACTCGGACAATTCGCACTCATCATCGCGCTCTGCATTGCCCTCGTGCAGGGGGTGATTGCCGATCGTCGGCGCGGCGCGCGGCAGATGTTGCATGGATGAACGTGGCCCGCCCCGCGGCGCAGGGCCAGTTCGTATTTGTCGCCATCGCCTTCGGATGCCTGGCCTATTCGTTCGTCAACAACGATTTTTCGGTTCTCAACGTCGTCAATAATTCCAATTCCAGCCTGCCGTGGTTTTACCGCTTCGCCGCGACCTGGGGTAGCCACGAAGGCTCGTTGCTGCTGTGGGTGCTGATGCTCACGGGGTGGATGCTGGCGGTGACCCTGTTCAGCCGCCATCTGCCCCTTGAAATGGTGTCGCGCATTCTCGGCGTGATGGCGCTGATTTCGGTCGGCTTCCTGCTGTTCATGCTGTTCACGTCGAACCCGTTCGAGCGCCTGCTGCCTGCCGCGCCCGACGGGCGCGACCTGAATCCGTTGCTGCAGGATCCCGGAATGGTCATTCACCCGCCGATGCTGTACATGGGTTACGTCGGCTTTTCGGTCGCCTTTGCCTTTGCCGTTGCTGCGTTGCTTGGGGGCCAGCTCGACGCGACCTGGGCGAGGTGGTCGCGTCCCTGGACCACCATGGCCTGGGTGTTCCTCACCATCGGCATCGCATTGGGGAGCTGGTGGGCGTACTACGAACTCGGCTGGGGCGGCTGGTGGTTCTGGGATCCGGTGGAGAATGCGTCCTTCATGCCGTGGCTGCTGGGAACGGCGCTGATTCACTCGCTTGCCGTCACCGAGAAGCGCGGCGGCTTCAAGGTCTGGACCGTGCTGCTGGCGATCGTCACATTCTCGCTGTCGTTGCTGGGCACGTTCCTGGTGCGTTCGGGCGTGCTGACTTCGGTGCATGCCTTTGCCACCGATCCGGCACGCGGCATTTTCATCCTCGGTTTCCTGGTGATCGTGATCGGCGCGTCGCTGACGCTGTTTGCCTGGCGCGCACCCAAAGTCGGTCTCGGCGGCAAGTTCGATTTCGTTTCGCGCGAATCGGCGTTGCTGGCCAACAACCTGTTGCTGATCGTGGCCGCCGCGTCGGTGCTGCTGGGCACGCTTTATCCGCTGTTCCTCGATGCCCTCGGATTGGGCAAGATATCGGTCGGCCCGCCTTACTTCGATTCCGTGTTCGTTCCGCTGATGGCGCCGGCGATCTTCCTGATGGGCGTGGGCCCGCTGGCGAAATGGAAGCAGGCCGAACTGCCCGATCTTGCGCACCGCCTCAGATGGGCGTTCGCGGTCGCGCTGGTCACTGCATTGCTTCTTCCCTTCACCATGGGCAAGTGGACGCCGATGATTGCGTTCGGCCTGCTGCTGGCGTTGTGGGTGGCGGTCTCCGGCGTAGTCAATCTCTGGCAGCGCGTGTTGCAACTGCGCGCCGTCGAACGGACTCGGCACGGGCGCGCAATTGAGGGGCCTGCCGCGCGGCTATTACGGGATGCTGCTGGCGCACGCGGGAGTGGCTGTATTCATAGCCGGGGTCACGCTGGTGAAGGGGTACGAAGTCGAGAAGGACGTGCGCATGCAGGCCGGGGACACCGTGGAAGTCGGCGGATATACGTTCCGCCTCGACGGTCTCGTGCAGATTCCCGGGCCGAATTACGAGGCCACTCGCGGCCTGGTTTCGGTCGTGAAGAACGGCAAGAACGTACGCACCATGTTCCCGGAAAAACGCCTTTATCACGTGCAGCAGATGCCGATGACCGAGGCGGCGATCGATGCCGGGTTTACCGGTGACCTGTATGTCTCGCTCGGCGAACCCGTCGGCGACGATGCCTGGGTGGTGCGCATCTACCACAAGCCGTTCGTGGACTGGATCTGGGGCGGTGCATTCCTGATGGCGCTGGGCGGAGTTCTGGCGATCACCGATCGTCGTTACCGGCTGGCCCGCAAGGCCGAGCGCGAAGCCTCAGTTACCGTGTCTGCCGTGACTGCGTGACTGATCGTTTCTTCACCCCTCACGCCTCACCCCTCACGCCTCGCCCATTTTCAATGAAGCGTTTTCTTTTCCCCCTCGGAATCTTTCTGGTTCTTTCGGTTTTCCTTGCCGTCGGCCTGAAGCTGGACCCGCGCGAAGTTACCTTCGCCGCTGATCGACAAGCCGGCGCCGGCGTTCCAGTTCGCGCAGTTGCAGGATCCCGGCAAGGCACTGGCTCCCGGCGATCTCAAGGGCAAGGTGTGGATTTTCAACGTCTGGGCCTCCTGGTGTGTTGCCTGTCTGCAGGAGCATCCGCTGCTGGTGGAATTGTCGCGGCAAAACCTGGTGCCGATCTACGGTCTCAATTACAAGGACGGTCGCGACAACGCGTTGGCGTGGCTGAACAAGCACGGCAATCCGTACACGTTGTCGGCAATGGATCAGGATGGACGTGTGGGCATCGACTACGGTGTTTACGGCGTGCCGGAAACCTATGTCATCGACAAGAACGGCGTCATCCGCTTCAAGCAGATCGGGCCGGTGACGCCGAAAGTACTCGAGCAAAAAATTCTGCCGCTGGTAAGGAAGTTACAGGGATGAGCCGCTTGACTGCACTGCTGCTGATGGTGCTTGCGCTGCCGGCATACGCCAAAGAGGCGGCGGCGGCGGCGCAGGACCCGGCGCTGGAGCAACGGGTGATGCGTCTGACCGCGGAATTACGCTGTCTTGTTTGCCAGAACCAGTCGCTGGCGGATTCCCACGCCGACCTGGCGATCGATCTCAAGAACCAGGTGCGCAGCCAGATGAAGGCGGGCAAGAGCGATGCCGAAATCCGCGAGTTCATGGTGGCGCGCTACGGCGACTTCGTGCTGTACCGGCCTCCGCTCAAGCCCACCACGGCGTTGCTGTGGGCCGGGCCGTTCGTGCTGCTGGCCGCCGCGGCCTGGCGCTGGGATTTTACCTGCGGCGCCGGCGCGAACGCCTCGCGAAAGTGAACTGACGCCCGAACAACGTGCCCGCGCCGAAGCGCTGCTGCGTGCCGGGCAGCAGGGCGGGACCCGATGACAACTTTCATCGTCAGCGCGGCTGTCCTGCTGCTGCTGGCGGTTGCGATCGTGCTGCGACCGCTGATCAGGGGCGGGGCCGGAACCGGGGTGGCGCGCGAGAAAGCCAATTTCGAGATCTACCGCGACCAGTTTGCCGAACTCGAAAACGATCTGAAGTCCGGTGTGTTGGGTGCTGACCAATTCGACCAGGCGAAAGCCGATCTCGAGCGCCGCGTGCTCGAAGAAGCGGCAAGACCCGCCGAAGGCGTAACCGGCCGCGGTCGCGGGCGCACCGCTGCGATCACGGTTGGTGTGCTGATTCCGCTGGCTGCAGTGCTGCTGTATCTGCAGCTCGGCACACTCGAGGGTCTGAACGTCACGCAGCGTGCGGCAGGCGATTTATCTTCCATGACCGCCGAACGTTTCCAGGAGATGACCGAAAGGCTGTCGGCGCGCATGCGCGAGAAGCCGGACGACGCCGAAGGTTGGATGATGCTCGGCCGCGCGTACCGGGCGCTGGAGCGCTTCGATGAGGCGACCGGTGCGTTCAGAAAGGCGGTGGCGCTCAAACCCAACAATGCGGAACTGCTCGCGGACCTGGCCGAAGCGCTGGCGCTCAAGAACGGGCGTACTCTCGCAGGTGAACCGACCAAGCTGCTCGATCGCGCACTCAAGCTCGATCCGGACAACGACAAGATGCTGGCGCTTTCCGGCAGCGCCGCATTCGAACGCAAGGACTACAAGGCGGCGATCCGCCACTGGGAGGCGTTACTGAAGCGTCCGGTTGTGAGCAGCGAGCTGGCGCAGGCGCTCAGTGCCCGGATCGCCGAGGCACGGACGCTGTCAACAGGAAAGAAGTCCGTCGCGGCGATACCCGCGCCGGGGCGAGTCAGCGGTACCGTCACGCTCGACGCGGCGTTACGGGCGCGGGCGGCGCCGGAGGATACCGTGTTCGTGTACGCGCGCGCAGCGCAGGGACCGCGCATGCCGCTGGCGATCGTGAAAGTGCAGGTAAAGGATCTGCCGTACAATTTTTCTGCTCGACGATTCGATGGCGATGATGCCGGAAATGAAATTGTCGGTTTTCGACGAGGTCATCGTCGGTGCGCGGGTGTCGAAGTCGGGTAGCGCCAAGCCGGCGGCGGGTGATCTGGAAGGCGCGAGCGCCACGGTCAGCCCGGGCGCAAATGGAGTCACGGTGGCAATCAACCAGATGGTGAAATAAGGCGATGCGGCATACTGATGGCGATGGCTGCGGTTCTCGCGATTGCGGCGATTCCCACGCTCGCGCAGGCGCCGGCCAAGGTCCAGCTCAAACCGGAAGTCGAAGAATTCATCGAGCAGATGGTGCGACCAGCATCAGTTCGATGAGACGGCGCTGCGCCAGGTGTTCGCGCAATTGAAGTCGCACGACGGCGTGGTCAAGGCGATCAGCGCACCGGCGACGGCGAAACCATGGCACGAGTTCAGGAACATCTTCGTCACTCCGACGCGCATCAGCGGCGGCCTCGAATTCTGGCAGCAGCACGCCGACCTGCTGGTGCGCGCGCGCGATGTCTATGGCGTGCCCGAGGAGATCGTCGTCGCGATCATCGGCGTCGAGACCATCTATGGGCGCCGGCTTGGGTCGTTCCGCGTGATTGATGCGCTCTATACCCTGGGCTTCGAAATGACCGAACGCGCGACCTTCTTCCGCGGCGAGATGGAGCAGTTCCTGTTGCTCGCGCGGGAAAACACGCTCGACCCGCTTGGCGTGAAGGGGTCGTTTGCCGGTGCGATGGGCATGCCGCAGTTCATTCCCACCAGTTACCGCAGGTTCGCTGTGGATTTCGACGGTGATGGCAGGATCAATCTGTGGGACAGCACCGCCGACGTGATCGGCAGCGTGGCCAACTATCTGCACCATTTCGGTTGGGTCTGGGGCCAGCCGGTCACGGTACTTGCCAGGGTCCAGGGAACACAGTTCAATGAAGTCCTTGAAGCCGGACTGAAGCCGCAACTGACCTTGCAGCAGATGCAGCCCAAGGGCGTGGAAGCAAGCGAAGAGCTTCCGCCCGATCTCCAGGCCGGGCTTTTCGCCCTCGACTTCGAGCAGGGCCAGGAATACTGGCTGGCGCTCAATAACTTCTATGTCATTACGCGCTACAACCGCAGCAAGAACTACGCGATGGCGGTGTTCCAGCTCGCCAAGACAATCGCCCACGAACGCGAAAGCGTGGCTTCAAAATAGGACAAGATCATGGAACGCCCGGACCGGGCCGGCAGCGGCAAGACTTAGCACCAATCTGGATTCACCGTCACGCGGCGCATTGCGACCCGGGTAATCGGAGAGTAGTGTAGCGACACCCGCAAAATTCCTTTCGGATGCGCCATCGCTTGCTGGCATCGTTCGGCATTCGCGTTTACTGGCGGCTGAATGCTTTCCCCGGAGGAGAACACCGTTATGAATCATCACGATCGCTTTCTAGCTGATCGAGCTATTGCTTTCGAAAACATGGATGCCAAACCATGGGATCGGCGGAAATTCGTGAAGGGCGTGACGGCCTTAGTGGGGTCTGCGGGTCTTTGCGGCGTGGTTCCGAGGCAAGCTGCCGCAGAACCGCCGCCCGAAACGACCAGGATCCGGTTGGCCCAGATCCCTGGTATCTGTGTCGCGCCTCAGTACGTCGCCGAGGAACTCCTGCGAGGCGAGGGATTTACCGACATTCAATACGTCAAGGTCGGGTCGGGAGCGATGTACAAAGTGTTCGGTGCCGGTGAAATCGACATCAGCATGGCGTTTGTAGCGCCGTTCATCATGCAGGTGGATGTGGGACACCCACTCGTGCTCCTCGCCGGCGTCCATGTTGGTTGCTTCGAACTGTTCGGAACCGATAGCGTGCGCGCCATTACCGACCTCAAGGGGAAAACGGTCGCAATACCCGAGTTGGGGTCGCCTCACCATGTTTTCCTAGCCAGCATGGCCTCTTATGTGGGCCTGCATCCCGACCGGGACATCAATTTCGTCACTCGGCCGCAGGAGGAATCGATAAAGCTCCTGGCGGAGAAGAAAATCGACGCATTGATGGGCTTTCCGCCGGTTCCGCAGGAAATGCGGGCGAAGAAAATCGGACACGTGGTCGTGAGCAGCGGGACAGACCGTCCCTGGTCGCAGTACTTCTGCTGCACGGTTGCCGGACATCGTGAGTTCATTCTCAAGCACCCGGTGGCGACCAAGCGGGCGCTGCGTGCAATTCTGAAGGCGGCCAATCTCTGTGAGAGCAAACCCGAACAGGCCGCCAGGATGATTGCCGAAAAGGGGTACAGCTACGAGTATGCGCTAGAGACGATGAAGGAAATCCCGTACGACAAGTGGCGGGAATACGACCCCGAAGACGCAATGCGTTTCTACGCACTGCGCCTGCACGAAGTGGGAATGATCAAGTCGAGTCCGCAGAAGATCATCGCCCAGGGCACCGACTGGCGGTTTTTCAACGAATTGAAGAAAGAGCTGAAGGCGTGAACAACGGTGAAGGGTGAATGAGTGAAGGGTGAAGGGTAAATGGCCTAGCTAGAGCCTCGCACCTCAAACCTCAAACCTCGCCGCTTTGAGCGACAAGCGACTAACCGAGGAGGCAACACCATGAACGAGCCAACGATGCACGGATTCAGCCGCAGAGAGTTCCTGGCGGGCACCTCGATGCTTGGCGCCGCAACTTTGCTCGGACTTCCATGCACGGCCGTGGCTGAGCCGCCGCCGGAGACCACGAAGATTCGTGTCGTTCAATCTGAGTCAATCTGTTTGGCGCCGCAATACCTGGCGGAAGAATTGTTGCGCTTGGAGGGATTTGCCGAGGTGGAGTACGTCAAATACCTCGGTGGCCAGGCGAGCAGTGTCCTCGCGGCGGGCCGGGCGGATTTTACGATGCAGACCGTTCCAGGCCTGATCCTCCAGATCGATGCGGGCGAACCCGTTGTATTGATTGCCGGGGTCCATGCCGGCTGTTACGAATTGTTCGGAAATCAGCGCATCCAGTCGGTCCTGGATCTGAAGGGCCACCCCGTCGCCGTCAGCGCGATCGGGGATGACGATCATATCTTCATTTCCAGCATGATGGCCTACGTAGGCATGGATCCCCGAACCGACATCGAGTGGATTACCACGAAGACGCGCGCCGGGTCGATGCGCATGTTCGTGGAAGGCAAGGTCGACGCGTTCCTCGGATTTCCCCCGCAGCCTCAGGAACTGCGCGCGAAGAAGATAGGACACGTCATCGTCAACACGACACTGGACCGGCCCTGGTCGCAGTACTTCTGCTGCATCGTCGCGGCGCGTCGCGGCTTCGCTCATGAGTATCCCAACGCCACCAAACGGGCCTTGCGCGCCATATTGAAGGCAGCAGACATCTGCGCACAGGAACCGGAGAGAGCAGCACGCCTTCTCGTTGCGAAGGGCTATGAGCCGCGCTACGAAATCGGCCTGGAAGTGCTCCAGAGTCTGCCCTACAACCGCTGGCGCGAATCGAGTGCCGAGGACTCCCTGCGATTCCATGCTCTACGCTTGCACGAGGCGGGACTGATCAAGTCCACGCCGCAGCAGATCATCACCAGAGGGTCGGACTGGCGGTTCCTGAACGAATTGAAGAAGGAACTGAAAGCATAGAGGGCAGTCGTGACATGCCGCCTCGCATCAAGGGAGGGATGGAAATGATACAGATCACGCTGTTAGAGGTTTAAGCCGTCGCGATTTTCTTGCTGGCTACGTCGACTGATGGGTGCCGCGGCGCTGCTTGGGTTGCCGCGATCGGCCGCGGCCGAGCCGCCGCCTGAGACGAAGAAGATCCGTCTCGTTAAGGTTCCGGCTATCTGCCTGGCGCCGGAGTATCTCGCCGAAGAGCTGCTTCGGCTGGAGGGGTTCTCTGAGGTCGAGTATGTCAGCGTGGAGCAGACCGGAGACCCCGATCTGCTCTGGACGAACCGCGCGGACATCTCTCCGCATGCTCCGCCGCATCTGCTTCCGTCCCTCGACGCGGGCAAGCCAATCGTCGCGCTGGCTGGACTGCACGGCGGCTGCTACGAGCTTTTTGCCAACGAACGAGTGCGCGCTATCCGGGACCTGAAGGGCAAGCGCGTTGCTGTCAGCACGATGGAAGGGCTGGAATACTACTATGTCGCCGCGATGGTGGCGTACGTTGGGATGGATCCGCGCAAGGACGTCATCTGGGTCGACGCGAAGAGCTTCGACGGCATGATGCAGTCCTTCGTCGATGGAAAGGTCGACGCATTCCTGGCGTTTCCGCCACAACCGCAGGACCTGCGCGCGAAGAAAATCGGGCGCGTCATCGTCAACACGGCGCAGGACCGGCCGTGGGACCAGTACTACTGCTGCATGATCGCTGCACGGAAGGAATTTGTAGCGAAGAATCCTATCGCGACCAAGCGCGCAGTTCGGGCGATTCTCAAGGCCACCGACATCTGCGTGCGGGAGCCCGAGCGTGCCGCACGCCACATGGTCGAAAAGGGTTACGAGTCGCGCTACGAAGTGGCGCTCGAGGTCGTGAAGTCTCTCTCCTACAACCGCTGGCGCACTTACGATGTGGAAGATAGCCTGCGCTTCTTCGGCGTGCGCCTGCACGAGGCAGGGATGATTAAATCCAGCCCGCAGAAGCTCATTGCCCAAGGTACCGATTGGCGGTTTCTGAATGAACTGAAAAAGGAGTTGAAGGCGTAAGGATGTGCGTAGTGGTACTTCTTCATGGAGGGACCGGTCATGTGGAAACGCAAGCTAGCCGTTGCGGCCCTGATGGGCGCCGGCCTTATCGGTGCGCTGGCGTTCGACGAACACCAGGCTTCGCGTACCGACAACACGTCCTTGCTGCTGACCACGATCGGGGTGCCGTTTTGCGCGCCCCAACGCAGCGGGCCGCAGTACAAGTCCTTCTTTCGGCTCGCCATGGCGCAAGCGGAAAGCGATAGCAAGCCGGCGAAAACCGAAGTCGGGCCGTTCAGCAAAGCGATCCCGGATGCGGAGTCGATCGCCAAAGCGGATGCCAATCCGGTGCTCGCGGACAACCTGGGCACACTGCACTACGCGATCACAACGTCCGTGCCCCTGGCGCAGCAGTTCTTCAATCAGGGACTGCGCTTGGCGTACGCGTTCAATCACGGCGAGGCCCTGCGCGCATTTCGAAAAGCGCGCACGCTCGATCCAGCCTGCGCCCTATGCTATTGGGGTGAAGCGCTGGTTCTCGGGCCCAATATCAACGCGCCCATGGATTCCGAGTCTGTGGCGCCTGCCTTCGACGCGGTGAACAAGGCGAAAGCGGTCTCAGATAAAGCGACCGAGAAGGAGCGCGCGCTGATCGAAGCGCTGACGGCACGTTATGAGCAAGATGCAACACAAGCCCATCGTGCGGCCCTGGATCAAGCGTATGCCGATGCGATGCAAAAGGTCGCGGCACGCTATCCCGATGACGACCAGATCGCGGTGCTGTACGCCGAGTCCCTTATGGATCTGCAGCCCTGGGACTATTGGGGAGTTGGGGGCACTCAACCGATACGGCGCACGGCGGAAATCGTTGGCTTGCTGGAAAAGGTGCTTAAGAGCACGCCGAATCATCCGGGCGCGATTCATTACTACATTCATCTCACCGAAGCATCCAGCGATCCGAAGCGGGCCTTGCCCTACGCTCAGCGTTTGGGTCGGCTGATGCCGGGCGCCGGGCATGTGGTGCACATGCCGTTTCACACCTTCTTCCGTGTCGGCATGTACAAAGAGGCGGTAGAGGCGAACAGACAGGCAGTGATGGTGGACGAGGCCTACATTGCACGTTCGACGCCAGTAGGCATCTACCCGCAGGGCTACTATCCCCACAACGTCCACTCGCTGATGGTGTCCGCGCAAATGGCGGGCGACGGCGCGACAGTCATTGAGTCCGCCGACAAACTCGGGCAGATCGTGTCCGATGCGGCGGCGAAGAACTTTGCCTGGGTGCAACCGATCAAGGCCGCGCCGTATTTTGCCCACGCGCAGTTCAGCGATGCAAAGACCATTCTTGGCTTGGCCGATCCCGGGTCGGACTTCCCCTACGTGCAGGCGATGTGGCACTACGCGCGTGGTGTGGGAATGGCGAACGCCGGCGATGTGACCGCGGCGCAGGCCGAGGCCGATGCTATCGTCAGGCTTGAGCAGGCGAATGACTTTGGCAATCTGGTCGGCGGCGGCGTGCCGGCGAGGCAAGTGCTGCAAGTCGCCCAGAATGTGGTGCGCGCGCGCATCGCACAAGCGAACAAGGACTCGGCGGGTGCCATCAGCCACTTTCAAACAGCGGTCGCATTGGCGGATGGGTTTGCCTACTCCGAACCGCCCTACTGGTACTACCCGATTCGCCAATCCCTCGGCGCGGCGTTGTTGCTGGCCGGTGATTTGGACAATGCCGAAAGAGTGTTGCATGAGAGCCTGGTGGGATCACCCAACAATGGATGGGCGTTGTATGGTTTGATGAAGATCTACGAGCAACGCGGCGACAGGGCGAGTGCGCGAGCCGCGAAGCAATTGCTGGACAAGGCGTGGATGGGAAATATGCGCACCTTGGACCTTGAGCGATTGTGACGCGCAATAAATTTCCCTCCGCTTCCTTGCGGGGGACAAGGGAACACTCATCTGTACCCGTGAGGCGTATGAAGCGGAGCAGGGCTTTTGGGGGGGTAATCCTTACTGAGGAGGCATCACCATGAACAGGTCAACGCTTCACGGATTCAGCCGCAGAGAATTCCTGACGGGTACATCACTGATGGGGGCCGCAGCGCTGCTTGGGCTTCGACATGAGACCCGCGGCCGCGGAGCCACCGCCGGAAACCACCCGGTTCAGGATCGCTCAAGGACCATTCATCTGTTATGCCCCGCAAATGGTGGCGGAGGACCTGTTGCGCATGGAGGGGTTCACGGATGTCCAGTACATCAAGGTACCGGCCAATGACACCTACGCGACAATGGTCGCGAATGGCGGTGTGGACCTGGCTGTTTTCGGACCGCCGACCGCCGTCATGGCGGTCGATGCAGGCAACCCCGTCGTCATGCTCGCGGGCCTTCACGTTGGCTGCTGGGAGTTGTTCGCAAACGAGCGTGTGCGCGGGGTCCCTGATTTGAAGGGCAAGAATATCGCGGTGATTGGCATGGGCGCGGTGGACCAGCTCTGGCTCGCCAGCATCCTGAGCTACGTCGGCATGGATCCGTCGAAGGACGTCAACTGGATTCCGGCGCAGAAGCTCAGCGAGACGATGCGGCTGTTCGTCGAAGGCAAGGCGGACGCGTTCCTGGGGTTTCCTCCCCAGCCCCAGGAGCTGCGCGCAAAAAAAATCGGGCACGTCATCGTCAACATCACGCAGGACCGGCCGTGGGCGCAGTACTTCTGCTGCATGGCTTCGATGCCTGTCGAGTTCGTCAAAAAGTACCCCATCGCCACCAAGCGCGCGCTGCGCGCGCTGCTGAAGGCCGCTGACATCTGCGCGACCGAGCCCGAGCGGGCCGCGCGTTATCTGGTTGCGAAGGGCTACGAACCGCGCTACGAGATCGCCTTGGAAGTGCTCAAGAGCCTGCCGTACGACCGCTGGCGCGAAGCCAGTGCGGAGGATACCCTGCGCTTTCATGCCCTGCGCCTGCACGAGGCGGGACTGATCAAGTCCACGCCGCAGCAGCTCATCGCCCAGAGGCACCGACTGGCGGTTTCTGAACGAGTTGAAGAAGGAGCTGAAGGCGTGAACGCGGGTCGAATGAGTGAGGGTGAAGCGTAAATTGCCTAGCTAGAGCCTCGCACCTCAAACCTCGAAGCCTCGCCGCAGTTGAGCGATTAGCGCGACTGACCGAAGGAGGTATCAAGATGAACAAGTCGACGCTACACGGGTTCAGCCGCCGAGAGTTTCTCGCGGGCACATCGACGCTTGGCGCCGCTTCGCTTGCTCGGGCTTCCGCGTCACGGCCGCGGCTGAGCCGCCGCCCGAGACAACCAAGAGTCCGTCTGGCCGCAGCGCCTGCGATCTGTCATCGCGCCCGATGCGTCCTCGCCGAGGAGCTGCTGCGTCTGGAGGGATTCACCGAGGTGCAGTACGTCGACTCCTTAGCGGAGCTCGGCCCTAACCTGGTCGCTGCCGGCCGCGCGGACTTCACGCAGTGGGATGTATCCGCGATGATCCCGATGCTGGACGCTGGAGCTCCGACCCTGATCCTAGCCGGGCGTTCACCCCGGCTGCCAGGAGCTGTTCGCCAGCGAGCGGGTCCGCGCGGTGCGAGACCTGAAGGGTAAACGCATCGCCGTGACCGCGCATGGGTCACGGTGACCACATCTTCATCTCGAGCATCCTGGCCTACGTCGGGATCGACCCGAAGAAGGAGGTCAACCTGGGTCACCGGACTCCGACCTCCGGAGCACGAATGCAGCTGTTCGCCGACGGGCAAGGCCGACGCGTTCATGGCATTCGCGCCTGAACCGCAGGATCTGCGCAGGCAGAAGATCGGCCACGTCATCGTCAACACCGCTGGAGGACCAGCCCTGGTCGCAGTACTTCTGCTGCATGGTCGTCGGCCAACCGCGACTTCGTCCGCGCAAACCCGGTCGCGACCAAGCGTGCTCATTCGCGCGATCCTCAAGGCCGCGGACATCTGCGCCAACGAGCCCGAGCGCGCGCCCGGTACGTCGTCGACAAGGGCTACGAGACACGCTACGACGATCGCGCTCGAGACGTCGTGAAGGAGCTGCCCTACGCCGCTGGCGCGACGCCAACCCGGAGGACACGCCTGCGCTTCCATGCCCTGCGCCTGCACGAGGTCGGGATGATCAAGTCCACCCCGCAGAAGCTCATCGCGCAGGGCACCGACTGGCGGTTCCTGAATGAGTTGAAGAAGGAGCTGAAGGCGTGAGGTCCGAGCGTTATGCGCTTGAGCGGTGTGCGCAGCCGGACTCCTAGAGCGCAGCAAGATCGAGCAACGCTTGGTTATCGGAGAGTTTTCCTTGGCGGAGGAACCAAGTCATGTGGAAACGTAAGCTGCTCATCAGCGCCCTGATGGGCGCTGGCCTTGTCGGTGCGCTGGCGTTCGACGAACACCAAGCGTCGCGTCTCGACAACACGTCCTGGCTGCTGACCACGATCGGCGTGCCATTCTGCGCGCCGCAACGCAGCGGGCCGCAGTACAAGACGTTCTTTCGGCTCGCCATGGCGCAAGCGGAAAGCGGCAGCAAGCCGGCGAAAACCGAAGTCGGCCCGTTCAGCAAGGCGATCCCGGATGCCGAGTCGATCGCCAACGCCGATGCCAACCCGGTGCTCGTGGACGACCTGGGCACGTTGCACTACCCGATCACGACCTCCGTGCCCCTGGCGCAGCAGTTCTTCGATCAGGGATTGCGCCTGACGTACGCGTTCAACCACGGCGAGGCGCTGCGCGCCTATCGCAAAGCGCGCACGCTCGATCCCGACTGCGCCATGTGCTACTGGGGTGAAGCGCTGGTGCTCGGGCCCAACATCAACGCGCCCATGGATGCCGCCTCTGTCGCGCCCGCCTTCGACGCGGTGAACAAGGCGAAAGCGGTCTCCGGCAAGGCGAGTGCGAAGGAGCGCGCGCTGATCGAAGCGCTGAGCGGCGCGCTATGCACAGGATGCGCCAGCCGATCGCGCGGCCTTGGACCAAGCCTATGCGGACGCGATGCAAAAGGTCGCGGCGAGCTATCCCGATGACGACCAGATCGCGGTGCTGTACGCCGAGTCCCTCATGGATCTGCAGCCCTGGGACTATTGGGCGCGCGGGCACTCAACCCAAAGGGCGCACGGAGGAGATCGTCGGCTTGCTGGAGAAAGTGCTGGAGAGAGCGCCGGATCATCCGGGCGCGATTCACTACTACATTCATCTGACCGAGGCATCCAGCGATCCGAAGCGGGCGGTGCCCTACGCTCAGCGCCTGGGGCGCCTGATGCCGGGCGCCGGGCATGTGGTGCACATGCCGTTTCACACCTTCTTCCGTGTCGGCATGTACAAAGAGGCGGTAGAGGCGAACAGGCAGGCCGTGGCAGTGGACGAAGCCTACATCGCACGTTCGACGCCGGTAGGCATCTACCCGCAGGGCTACTACCCCCACAACGTCCACTCGCTCATGGTATCCGCGCAAATGGCCGGCGACGGCGCGACAGTCATCGAGTCCGCCGACAAGCTGGGGCAGATCGTGTCCGATGCGGCGGCGAAGAACATCGCCTGGGTGCAACCGATCAAGGCGGCGCCGTACTTTGCCCATGCGCAGTTCAGCGACGCGAAGACCATTCTCGGCTTGGCCGATCCTGGTGCGGACTTCCCCTACGTGCAGGCGATGTGGCGCTACGCGCGTGCGGTGGGATTGGCGAACGCCGGCGATGTGACCGCAGCGCAGGCCGAGGTCGATGCCATCGCGCAGCTCGAGCAGGCGAATGACTTCGCCGATCTGGTCGCCGGCGGCGTGCCGGCGAAGGAAATCCTGCGACTCGCCCAGCATGTGGCGCGCGCGCGCATCGCACAAGCGAACAAGGACTCGGCAGGCGCCATCAAGCACTTCGAAGTGGCGGTCGCGCTGGAGGACACGCTTGCCTACTCCGAGCCGCCCTATTGGTACTACCCGACTCGCCAGTCCCTCGGCGCGGCGCTGTTGGTCGCCGGTGATCTGGACCGTGCCGAGGAGGTGCTGCGTGCGAGCCTGGTGCGCACCCCCAACAATGGCTGGGCGTTGTTCGCCTTGATGGAAGTCTACAAGCAGCGCGGCGATGAGCCGAGTGCGCAGGCCGCCAAGCAGTTGCTGGACAAGGCGTGGATGGGAGAAATGCGCACGTTGAGCCTGGCGCGGCTGTGACGCGAGTTGTGCTGCAGGGGGAGGGAATGCGGGGTCGTAATTCGGACGGGGAGGAGACGATGACCGAAGTCACGGATCAACAGAATTCAGCCGCCGCGATTTCCTGGCTGGCGCTGCGGCGATCGGCGCGCTGGCTTTGCTCGGGTTGCCGCGCGCACGCATGCGGCCGAGCCACCACCTGAGAGTATCCAAAATCCGCCTGGTCCAGAGTGGCCAGCGATCTGCCTGGCGCCACAGTATCTGGCCGAAGAGCTCTTGCGCCTGGAGGGATTCGCCCAGATCGAGTATGTAGCACAGGCTTGGTGACCCTGACACCCATGTCGTGGTGGCCGCAGGCCGAGCAGACCTCACGCACTGGACGCAGCGACAGGCTTGGTCCCGGCGCTCGATGGCGGAGAGCCCATCGTCGTGCTCACCGGGGTTCACGGGGGCTGCTACGAGCTCTTCGGCAACGAGCGAGTCCGAGCGATTCGGGACCTCAAGGGCAAAAGCGTCGCCGTCTGACGCGCTCGGAGCCGAAGATCATGTCTACATCGCCAGCATGATGGCCTACGTCGGTATGGATCCGCAGGAAGGACGTCAAATGGGTCGCGACGGGATCGTTCGACGGACCGATGCAGCTCTTTGTTGACGGCAAGGTCGACGCGTTCCTCGGATTCCCGCCTCAGCCGCAGCAGGTTCGCGCGAAAAAAGTCGGGCACGTCATCGTCAACACGGCGCAGGACAAGCCCTGGTCACAGCATTTCTGCTGCATGATCGTCGGGCATCGGGAGTTTGTGCGCAAGCATCCCGTCGCCACGAAACGCGCCGTTCGCGCCATTCTCAAGGCCGCCGACATCTGTGCCCGGGACCCCGAGCGGGCTGCCCGATACATGGTGAAGAAGGGCTACGAGGCCAACTATGACATCGCGTTCGAAGTCGTCAAAGAGGTGTCCTACAACGCGTTGGCGTACCTTCGATCCGGACGATACGCTGCGCTTTCCACGCCCTGCGCCTGCATGAAGTCGGGATGATCAAGTCCACTCCGCAGAAGCTCATCGCGCAGGGCACCGACTGGCGGTTCTTGAACGAGCTGAAGAAGGAGCTGAAGGCGTGAAGCGCGCCCGAGACCGACGGACTGAGCGCATCGAAGGAGGCAGACGACATGACGGTCTCGACGGAGACGTGAGCGTCAAGCGTCGCGACGTTTCTTGGCCGGCGCATCGGCAGTTCTGGGCGCTGCGGCGCTGCTCGGCTTCTCCCGCTATGGCCGCAGCCGAGCCGCCGCCTGAAACCACGCAGCATCCGCCTTGGTCACACGTCCTTCGATCTGCCTGCCCCGCAGTACCTCGCCGAAGAGCTGCTGCGCCTGGAAGGGTTCTCCGACGTCGAATACGTTGACCGTCGACAAGACTGCACGTCCCGAAGTGCTGCTCGCAGAGCGCCGGCAGACCTGAGCATGCATTCGCCGCCTGGCCGTGCTGTCCGCGTCTCGATGCGGGCGAGCCCGATGGTGGTGCTCGCCGGGGTCCATGCGGGCTGTTACGAGCTGTTCGCCAACGAGCGCGTCCGCGCGATCCGCGACCTGAAGGGCAAGCGCAGTCGCCGTTCAGCACGATCGGGGGCAGTCGATCACTCTTGTTCTCGCCGCATCATGGCCGTACGTGGGCATCGACCCGCGCAAGGACATCGAGCTGGATCGACTGCGCCGGGACCTGCGAGCAATGCGATGCAGCAGCTTCGTCGACGGCAAGGCCGACGCGTTCCTGGCGTTCCCGCCGCAACCGCAGGAGCTGCGCGCGAAGAAGATCGGACGCGTCATCGTCAACACCAGCTCTGGACCGTCCCTGGTCGCAGTACTTCTGCTGCATGCTCGCCGCCCGCCGTGAGTTCGTTCGCGAGCAATCCCAGTTGCTACCAAGCGCGCCATGCGTGCGCTTCTCAAAGCCACCGATATCTGCGCCGAGAGCCCGAGCGCGCTGCGCGATTCCTGGTGACCAAAGGCTACGAGCCCCGCTACGAGATCGCGCTGGAGGTTCTCAAGAGCCTGCCCTACGACCGCTGGCGTGACGCCAATCCGGAGGACACGCTGCGCTTTCATGCCCTGCGGCTGCACGAAGTCGGGATGATCAAGTCCAGCCCGCAGAAGCTCATCGCCCAGGGCACCGACTGGCGGTTTCTCAACGAACTGAAGAAAGAGCTGAAAGCATAAGACGTCTCGTACGGCGAACGCCCGCCTTGCAATCGATCAGGTCACGGATGGGGAAGTTCTGCGCGGCGGGACGTGGGACCGCCGAGAGTTCCTGAGCGGGTACCGCGCTACTGCTTCCGCAACGTTGCTCGGGCTTACGCACCTGAGGCAGCGAGCCGAGCCGCCGCCGGAGACCACCCGGTTCAGGATCGCCCAAGGGCCATTCATCTGCTATGCCCCGCAAATGGTGGCCGAGGAGCTGTTACGCATGGAAGGGTTCACCGATGTCCAGTACATCAAGGTATCGGCAAATGACACCTACGCGACAATGGTCGCGAATGGCGGCGTGGACCTGGCTGTTTTCGGACCGCCGACCGCCGTCATGGCCATCGATGCAGGCAACCCCGTCATTATGCTCGCGGGCCTTCACGTTGGCTGCTGGGAGTTGTTCGCAAACGAGCGTGTGCGCGGCGTCGCGGATTTGAAGGGCAAGAATATCGCGGTGATCGGCATGGGCGCGGTGGACCAGCTTTGGCTTGCCAGCATCCTGAGCTACGTTGGCATGGATCCGTCGAAGGACGTTAACTGGATTCCGGCGCAGAAACTCAGCGAGACGATGCGGCTGTTCGTCGAAGGCAAGGCAGACGCGTTCCTGGGGTTTCCTCCACAGCCCCAGGAACTGCGCGCGAAAAAAACCGGGCACGTCATCCTCAACATTACGCAGGACCGGCCGTGGTCGCAGTACTTCTGCTGTATGGCTTCGATGCCTGTCGAGTTCGTCAAAAAGCATCCCATCGCCACCAAGCGTGCTCTGCGCGCGCTGATGAAGGCGGCGGACATCTGCGCGACCGAGCCCGAGCGGGCAGCGCGCATTTTGGTTGCGAAGGGCTACGAGCCGCGCTACGAGATCGCCTTGGAAGTGCTCAAGAGTCTGCCGTACGACCGCTGGCGCGAAGCAAGTGCCGAGGATTCCCTGCGTTTTCATGCTTTGCGCCTGTACGAGGCGGGACTGATCAAGTCTACGCCGCAGCAGATTGTTGCCAGAGGGTCGGACTGGCGTTTCCTGAACGATCTGAAGAAGGAACTGAAGGCATAGGAGGTCGATATGGCGAACGACAAGCTTGCGGTCGATCACGTCACTGATCTGGAAGTCCAACGCAGCAGCAATTGGGGCCGGCGGGAATTCGTGAAGGGTGTGGCCGCACTGGCCGGGTCCACGGGATTGTTTGGCTACAACTTAAGGTCTGCTTCAGCAGAAGCGCCGCCCGAAACGACCAAAATCCGGATGGTCGTGAATGGGGCGATCTGCCTGGCGCCACAGTATATGGCCGAAGAGCTTTTGCGACTCGAGGGGTTCTCTCAAATCGAGTACGTACCCATGCGTGATGAGGACTCTGACCCTAACGTCTTGGTGGCTGACGGGCGAGTAGACCTAACAATGGAAGGTTCGACACCTTTGGTTCCGGTGCTGGATCGCGGACGGCCCATTGTCGTGCTCGCCGGCGTTCACGGCGGCTGCTACGAGCTTGTTGCGCACGGGCAAGTCCGCGCGATTCGGGATCTCAAGGGGAAAAGCATTGCCGTCTGGGGGCTTGGATCCCATGACCACGTCTATATTGCCAGCATGATGGCCTACGTCGGGATTGATCCTCGAAAAGACGTCAACTGGGTCGCAACAGGAACATTCGATGGACCGATGGAGTTCTTTCTCGATCGCAAGGTCGACGCGTTCCTCGGGTTTCCTCCTCAGCCGCAGAAGGTTCGCGCGAAAAAAATCGGTCACGTGATCGTAAACACAGCGCAGGATCGGCCCTGGTCGCAGCATTTCTGCTGCATGGTTATAGGGCACCGGGAATTCGTACGCAAGAACCCTGTGGCCACGAAACGGGCTGTTCGCGCAATTCTTAAAGCTGCCGACATCTGTGCCCTGGAACCCGAGCGGGCTGCTCGATACATTGTGAAGAAGGGCTATGAGGCCAGCTATGACATTGCGTTGGAAGTGGTCAAAGAAGTGTCCTACAACGCCTGGCGCACCTACAACCCGGAGGACACTCTGCGCTTCCACGCCCTGCGACTGCATGAAGTGGGCATGATCAAATCGGACCCTAACAAGCTCATCGCCCAAGGCACCGACTGGCGGTTTCTCAACGAATTGAAGAAGGAGTTGAAGGCGTGAACACGCATGATGGCGGCTGAAAAATTGATGCGGTGGTAACGCGCGGTTCATGCTTGCCTCGAAGGAAGTACGCGATATGACCCATGGTTACGCACCAGGGAGGACCGCAATGAAAAGAATCCTGGGATTTACCTTTGCCTTGTCAGTCCTGATGTTGGCGTATGGCCCTTTCGCCTGGGCCCACTGGCCCGATCAGGCGCCCCACCAGATTGCCAACCTCGGCGAGTTCAAGCTGGAGGGCGGCGGGGTCATCAAGAACCTCAAGATGTCCTACGTCACCCACGGCAAGCTCAACGCCGCCAAGGACAACGCCATCCTGTTCATGCATGGCTTCGGCGCTGAACCATCATCAGGTGGATCACCTGATCGGACCCGGCCGAGCCGCTCGACACCGACAAGTACTTCATCATCTGCACGGACGCAGCTGGGCAACACGCAGACCACCTTCGAGCATTCGACCAGCCCCACGCAACAGCGGTCTGAAGATGAACTTCCCGGGCTACAACCTGAGGGACCGGGTGAAGGCCGAGTACAGGCTGGTCACGGAAGCGTTGGGAATCCCGCATCTGCTCGCCGTGACCGGGATCTCGTCGGGGGGTATGCACAGCGTGCAGTTCGCGGTGAGCTATCCCGGACTTCATGGACGGCATCTTTCCGATCGTGGGCGGCGCGCTCTTGACAACTCAGGGCTTCTTTTTCGGATCCTGGATGGTATCCATCATCGAGTCCTGTCCACGGGTGGAACGGCGGCAACTACGACGAGAATCCCAAGGCATGCGCGTCGCAACGCGCTCTCGGTGCTCATTCCGTACTTCTACACGCGCGAATGGTGGGAGCAGTACATCGACACGCCCGAGGCCTACACGAAGTGGCGCAATCACCTGGGGCGACTACTACCTCGACATCCAGGATGCACGGGATCTCTACTATCGGACTGATGGCATTCGGGCGCGGTTGGGTCGGCGACACACCGGGCTTCAACGGCGACTTGAATGCGGTGCTGCGCTCGATCAAGGCGAAGACCCTGTTCATCGTCAGCCCACAGGATCAGTTCATTCCGCCCGAGCGACATCGAAGCCGTTGGTGAAGGCGATTCCGAATGCGCGCGCGGTTTGGATCGATTCGGTCGCCGGTCACCTGATCTGCTGCAACGCCGATCCGAAGGCGACACGAGTCATGGGCGAAGCGATAAGAGAGTTCCTGTCGGAACTGAGTGCGCCCAAGATAAGCAGTGACTGCCAGGCGCTGGAGCAGGAGGAGTTAACGACATGAATGCATCAGCACTTGCTCGATCCGGACCGCGAGAAGTTTCTGCTCGCGCGTGTCGGCGCCATGGGGGCTGCAGGCTTCCTTGGGCGTCATCAGCCGTGCGGTCGCCGCTGATCCGCCGCCGGAGACAACGAAGATTCGCTTCGTCCACGTGCCGGCCATCTGCATCGCACCGCAGTACCTCGCCGAGGAGCTTCTCCGCCTGGAGGGGTTCACCGAAGTGGAATATTCTCCCGTTGGGAACGCGGTACATTCCCGACGCACTCGCCGAGGCCGAGGCGGACATCGTCGATGTGGAACGCGCCGGAACTAGTATTCCACACTGGATGCCGGCAAGCCGATCGTGGTGCTCGCCGGCGTTCACGGTGGTTGCTTCGAACTGTTCGGCAACGAGCGCGTGCGTGCGATTCGCGACCTCAAGGGGAAGACGGTCGCCATCCACTACTTCGGCGGCGGAGACCACATTCTGCTCTCGACCATGCTGGCGTACGTGGGCATCAACCCGCGACAGGAGGTCAACTGGATCGCCGGCCAGGATCGCTGCTCAACGCGATGGACCTGTTCGTCGAAGGCAAGGCCGACGCCTTCGTTGGCTTCGCCCAGCAGCCAGTCGAGCTGCGAGCGAAGAAGGTCGGGCATGTGATCGTCGACACCGCGACAGGATCGCCCCTGGTCCCAGTACTTCTGCTGCATGCTCGCCGCGAACCGGGACGTTCGCACAGCGCAACCCGATCGCGACAAAGCGCGTGCTGCGCGCGATCTCTCAAGGCGGCCGACGTCTGCGCCGCCGAGCCCGCGCGCGTTGCCCGCTTTCTCGCCGACAAGCTGTACGAACCTCGCTATCCGATCGGGCTGGAGGTGATGAAAAGCGCCCAGTACACCCGCTGGCGCGACGCGAACCCGGAGGACACACTACGCTTCCACGCGCTTGCGGCTGCACGAAGTCGGCATGATCAAGTCCACCCCGCAGAAGCTCATCGCACAAGGCACCGATTGGCGGTTTCTGAACGAGCTGAAGAAAGGAACTGAAAGCTTGAGTGCGGCCAGTCTGAATGCCTCGCGGTTGGTCGCAACGGCCATACTTACACTGGCTTTGGCCGGATGGGCCGCCGCGGGCACTGGGTCGCCAGGACGACAACCATGCGCCGCTGTCGAAGATCGGCCCCGCTCCCGGCTTCACGCTCACCAATCAGGAAGGCAAACCTTTTGCTCTCAAGCAACTGCGTGGCAAAGTGGTTGTCACGACCTTCATCTTTACGGGTTGCGGAAGCACCTGCCCGCTGCTTACCGCCAAGTTGATTTCCATCCAGCGGCGTCTGGGCGCCGATTCAGGAACCCGAGTCTACTTCGCTGCGATTTCCGTGGACCCCCTTGCGGATACGCCGGAGGTGCTGAAACGCTACGCGAATGCACAAGGAGCCGACCTCGGCAGTTGGGCGTTCCTCACAGGCGATCCGGCGCAAATCACCGATGTGGCTCATCGCTACGGTGTGTATCTACAAGAGGCAGGCTGGCGACGATATCGACCACACCTTCCTCACTTCGATCATCGATCAGGGCGGGACGCTGCGCGTTCAGTACATGGGGGTACGGTTTCGATCCCGAGGAAATGCTCCAGGACATCCGCTCCCTGCTTCGGGAGGGCAGGGGGCGATGATCGATTGGCTTTCCCGGCTGGTCGCCCGTCTGCCGTTGTTCGACCAGCTTCCGCGGCTGGTCGCCCGCATGCCGCTGAGAATCCACGCGAAACTCCTTGCAGCTTTCCTTGTAATCGTCGTCCTCCTGATCGCGGTCGGGGCCGTGGGCCTGCAGTCGCTGAGGGGCGTAAACCAGCGTGCCGAAAATCTGGTGACCCTGCATCGCAAGATTGCGGCGTATCGCCAGCTGCAGCACGACACAACCGGCCAGCTCTACAGTGTCGCGTCCTCTCTGTCGGCATCGGATGAGCGCGCTCTCGATGCGACGCTGCGCCAGCTCAACCAGTTCGGCTACGACCTGGACCGCCTTCAGTTCGTGGCCAAGGACGAGGCGGAGCTTCTTGCGCGCGTGCGTGAAGATTACGAGCAGTTCATCCGGGTCGTCACCCATGTCATCGAGTTGATCCGTTCAGGCAAGAGTTGCCGAGGGCCAGCGCATCAGCACAAGGAGGCCGGCCCGCTCGCCGACCGGCTCGAGCGGCTCACCAATGAACTCGTGAACAAGGCGGAGTCGGAAATGGTCGCCAGCGTCGAGACCAGTCACGAGGCGTACCTGACGTCGCAAAACATCGTTTTCGGCTTCCAGGTGGGCAGCATCCTCCTCGCGCTCGGCCTCGGTTACGCGATCTCCCGGTCGCTGATCGACCCGGTCAAGCGCATGGAGGAGTTGCTAGGTCAGATCGGCGCGGGCGATTTCACCCAGAGAATCGAAGTCCCGAACAAGGACGAACTCGGGACCCTCGCCACACATCTGAACAGTATGAGCGAGGAACTGGGACGACTTTACAGCGAGTTGGAGGCCGCGAACCGGCACAAATCCGAGTTTCTCGCCAGTATGTCGCACGAGCTGAGAACGCCGCTTAATGCGATCATAGGTTTCTCTGAAGTCCTGAAGGAGCGGATGTTCGGAGAGCTGAATGACAAGCAGGCGGAGTACGTGGAGGACATCCACGCCTCGGGCCGCCATCTGCACTCGCTCATCAACGACGTACTGGACCTGTCGAAGGTGGAAGCGGGGCGGATGGAGCTGGAGGTCACGCGCTTCGACCTGCCGTTGACGATCGAGAACGCGCTCACCCTGATAAGGGAGCGGGCTGGCCGGCAGGGCGTCACGCTGGAACTCGATCTCGATGAGCGCCTCGGGGAGTTCGCGGGAGACGAGCGCAAGGTTCGGCAGATCCTGCTGAACCTTTTGTCGAACGCGGTGAAGTTCACACCGGAAGGGGGGCGCATCGGGATACGCGCGATGCCCGTAGATGGCGGGGTCGAGATTGCAGTGAGCGATACCGGAATCGGGATTGCGCCGGCAGATCAGGAAGCGATCTTCGAGGAGTTTCGTCAGGTTGGCTCGGACCGGACGCGCAAGCAGGAAGGGACAGGCCTCGGACTCACGCTGGCGAGGAAATTCGTCGAGTTGCACGGTGGCCGGATCCGGGTGACCAGCGAGTTGGGAAAGGGATCGACGTTTACATTCACATTGACGGAGCAAGCATGGCCGAAGAGCTGATCCTCATGATCGAAGACAACGACAAGAACCGGAAGCTGATGCGGGATGTTCTGCAGTTCCAGGGTTATCGGACGGCCGAGAGCGAAAACGCCGAGGAGGGTCTGCGCCTGGCCGCGACCCTGGCGCCGGCCCTCATTCTCATGGACATTCATCTGCCGGGAATGAACGGAATCGAGGCGCTCGGTGCGCTGCGGGCCGATCCGGCGACGCGAGACATTCCGGTCATGGCCGTGACCGCCTCGGTGATGCCTCAGGACCGCCAGATGGTGACCAGCGCGGGTTTTGACGGCTACCAGTCCAAGCCCATCAACGTGAAGGAATTCGTGGCGGCGGTTCAGGAAATAGTCAAGCGCCCGCGCAAGGCGGCCAAATCGCCGTGAACCCGGCAAAGATCCTTGTCGTGGACGACACGCCCAGGAATGTCAAATTCCTGGTGGATCTTCTTGGCGTCAAGGGTTATTCGGTGGTGACGGCAACATCGGGCGCCGAGGCGCTCAAGCAGGTGGCAGCCGAGAGCCCGGACCTGGTTCTGCTGGATGTCGTCATGCCCGACATGAGCGGGTACGAAGTGTGCCGGCAGATTCGCGCCAATGCAGGTACGGCAATACTTCCCGTTGTGATGGTGACGGCACTGGATCCCACCGAGGAGCGCATCAAAGGCCTTGATGCCGGAGCCGATGATTTCCTCACCAAGCCCATCAATCAGGCGGAACTTCTCGCGCGGGTGCGCTCACTGCTTCGGATCAAGGAACTCTACGACACCGTCCAGGCACCAGTCCGCCAAGTTGACGGAATGGAACCGGAACCTCGAGCAACGCGTGAACGATCAGGTAGGTCAGCTCGAGCGCTTGGGCCGGCTCAAGCGCTTCTTCTCGCCGCACCTGGCGGACCTGATCGTCGCGGGCGGGGCCGAGGATCCGCTCAAGACCCATCGCCGGGAGGTCGCGGTTGTGTTTCTGGACCTGCGCGGTTTCACGCAGTTTGCCGAGACCGCGGATCCCGAGGAGGTGATGAGCGTGCTGCGCGAGTACCACGCCGCGATGGGCACGCTGATCCTCGCCCACGAGGGCACGCTCGAGCGCTTCACCGGCGACGGCATCATGATTTTTTTCAACGACCCGTTGCCGGTGCCGAATCCGGCCGAGCGTGCGCTGCGAATGGCGCTGGCGATGCGCGAAAGCGTAAGCGCATTGACCGACAAGTGGCACAAGTCGGGTTACGACCTGGGTTTCGGCGTGGGGTTGGCGCAGGGCTACGCCACGATCGGGGCAATCGGCTTTGAAGGACGGTGGGACTACGGCGCCATCGGTACGGTCACCAACCTGGCCGCGAGGTTGTGCGGTGAGGCCAAGCCGGGGCAGGTCCTGGTTTCGCGGCGGGTGGTTGCGACGGTGGAAGACCTGATCGATGTCGAGTCGATTGGAGAACTCACTCTCAAGGGGTTTCTCAAGCCGGTAACCACGTTTAACGTCCTCCGGTTCAAGGACACCCCGCACTGAATCCCGGAGGCCTCCCCGCCGCCGGCAACCAGGTGTATCGTGAATTTTCACTAGACCTTTTCAAACGGGTCCGGGTAGTGTGAAACTCCGATTTAGCAGGGTCTTTCCGAACAATCTCTGAGGGGGGATTAATCCATGAAGCCGAAATTCAGGCAACTTCCGACCAGGATGATGCTGGTCTGCGCGTTGGCGGCGGCATTTCCGGCCAGCCAGTTGACGGCCGAAACCTGCATCTCGCCTTACATCAAGGCGCTTTCCAAGCCGGAGACGGTCATGTATCTGTGGGCGCTTCCAGCCACCCCCGGACAGGGTGAGGACTTCCTGGCGGTGATCGACGTGAATCTTGCTTCCGCGACCTACGGCAAGATCCTGAAGAAGATCCCGGTGGGTTCGAAGGGCAACGAGGCGCACCACATAGGCTACACCGACGACCGCACCAAGCTGTGGGCGGCGTCGCTCAACTCCGATCGCTTCTTCATATTCGATGTGGCCACCGATCCGATGAACCCGAAGCTGATCAAGGTCATCGACAACGTGCCCAAGCTCACGGGACTGAGCGGACCGCACACGCCTTACGCAATACCGGGGCGCATCCTGGTGAGCATGGCCTCGGGCCCCGACGGTACCGGTCCGGGCGGGCTGGCGGAATTCACCAACGACGGGCGCTTCATCGCCAGCCACGCGGCAACGAATCACCCCTACGAAACCGTCATCAAGCCTGAGTTCAACCGCATGATCACTTCGGCCTGGTTTCCGCAGAAGACCTGGATGCTGCCGATGGACAAGTGGGACCCCAGCACCTGGGCCAACCCCAACACGCTGCTGGTATGGGACCTGAAGGAGCGCAAGATCGTGCAGACGCTGGTGGCGCCGGACGCGGTGATGCTGGCCGCGCGCTGGATGCTCAAGCCCGGCGCGAAATACGGCTACAACATCAGCAGCGCGGGAAATTCCATCTGGATGTTCAAGATGGAGGACGACGGCAACTTCAGCTACAGGAAAGCGGGCGACACCGGCCCCAACTGCAGCCCCGCGGACCTGCGCCAATCTCCGGACGACAAGTTCCTGTACGTCAGTTGCTTCGTCGGCAGCGAGATCCAGGCGTGGGATGTTTCCGATCCGGAGAACATCAAGTTGCACGACACCATCCAGGGTGTGGTGCAGCCGAACATGATGCACGTGACTTTCGACGGCCGGCGGCTGTACTTCACCAACTCCGCGATCAGCAGCATCGACTATTCGCCGCGCTACTCGATGCAACTGGTCCAGATCGGGCACGACGGGCGCATGAAACTCGATCCGAACTTCAAGATCGATTTTGCCAAAGCGCCGGATGGCCCGGCGCGCCCGCACGACATGCTGCTCAACTGATCGGAAGGCTGCAACGATGAGGCAGTTCGCATCAGTCGTCCTGTGCCTGTTCCTGGGCGCGGCGCCTCCACTGTTTTCCGCGGAGGCGCTGCCGGAGCCGGTCGTTTCCGCCAATCCAACTCTTTCGGTCATTGCGCGTGCGCCGGATTTTGCGTTGCGCGATACGACAAGGAAGTACCGTGCGCCTGTCCGACTATCGCGGGCGTGTCGTGCTGTTGGCATTCGTCTTCACCTCCTGCCCGGGAGTCTGTCCGCTCATCAGCCGGCAGATGTCCGCCTTGCAGGCCGGGCTCAAGGAGGCGGGCTTGTTTGGCAAGCAGGCGAACCTCTTGTCGGTGACGGTGGACCCCGAGACCGATACGGCAAAGGTGCTGGCGGAATACGCGCAGAAATTCGACGCCGATCCCGCCGGCTGGCGTTTCCTGCGCGAGACGCCGGCCAAAACCAAGCCGGTGCTCAAAGCCTACGACGAATGGACCAGACTGGTTCCCAAGGGCGAACTCGATCATCCGGCACGGGTGTATCTCATCGACCAGAAGGCCAACATTCGTGAGATCTACAGTCTGGCCTTCTTCAACGAGAAACAGGCATTGATCGACATGCGGGCGCTACTGGCAGAATCCGCTCCGCAGTAACGCAACGGATTGGTTCAGTCGGAAAGCTTCTTCAGGCGATAGAGCAGTTCCAATGCTTCTTTTGGCGTAAGCGCATCGGGATCGGCTTCCCGCAGCGCTTCGAGGGCAGGGTGGGGCGGCGGTTCCGGTTTCTTCGTGTCGGTCGGAAAACAGATCGCCCTGCGGACTGCGGCTCGCTGCTTCTTCCTCCAGTTTCGCCAGGTGCTTCTTCGCGGCGCGCACCACGGCCGCGGGCACGCCCGCGAGTTGCGCTACTTGTATTCCGTAGCTCTGCGAAGCCGGACCTTCTTCCAGCGCGTGCAGGAAAACGATCTTGTCCTTGTGCTCGACCGCATCGAGGTGCACGTTGGCGACCTGGCGGTATTCTTCCGCAAGTCGGGTGAGCTCGAAATAGTGGGTGGCGAACAGCGTGTAGCTCCGGCTGGTTTCCACCAGATGGCGGGCGATGGCGACCGCCAGCGCCATGCCGTCGAAAGTCGACGTGCCGCGGCCGACTTCGTCCATCAATACCAGGCTGTTGCCGGTGGCGTTGTGCAGGATGTTGGCCGCCTCGGTCATTTCCACCATGAACGTCGAGCGGCCGCCCGGCCAGGTCGTCGGAAGCGCCGATGCGGGTGAAAATCCGGTCCACCGGACCGATCAGCGCGCGCTTCGCCGGCACGAACGAGCCGACGTGCGCCAGCAACACGATCAGCGCGACCTGGCGCATGTAAGTGGACTTGCCGCCCATGTTCGGGCCGGTGATCAGCAGCAACCTGCGGCCGGGGTCGATCCGGGTGTCGTTGGCGATGAACTCGTCGATCTGCCGTTCCACCACCGGATGGCGGCCGGCCTCGATCTCGATTCTTTCATCGTCAGTGAACTCGGGCTCCGAGTAGTCAAGCGTCGCCGCCCGTTCCGCCAGTGCTGCCAGCGCATCCAGTTCCGCCAACGCGGCCGCCAGTCGCTGCAAGCGCGGCAGGTGTGGCGACAAGTCGTCGAGCAGCTTTTCGTACAGATATTTTTCCCGGGCGAGGGCGCGGTCCTGTGCCGACAGCGCCTTGTCCTCGAAGGTCTTCAGCTCCGGTGTGATGTAACGCTCGGCATTCTTCAGCGTCTGCCTGCGGCGGTAGTCGTCCGGCACCTTCGCGGCATTCGCGTTCGTGACTTCGATGTAAAACCCGTGCACGCGGTTGTATTCGACCTTGAGATTGGCGATGCCGGTGCGATCGCGTTCGCGGCTTTCCAGCGCGATCAGGTACTCGCCGCAGTTGTTCTGAATCCCCCGCAGTTCGTCGAGCTCGGCATCGAATCCGTCGTTGATCACGCCCCCTTCACGCAGAACGGATGCGGGCTCGGGCAGAATCGCGCGGGCGAGCAGGTCCTGCAAGCTCGGGCAGCGGTGCAAGGTCGGTCGCGAGCGCCGCAAGTCGCGGGCTTGCGAGAGACGCGAGGAGGCCGTTCAGATCCGGAAGCAACTTCAGGGTCTCGCGCAATCCCGAGAGATCGCGTGGCCGCGCGTTCCGGAGCGCGACGCGTGCGGTGATGCGCTCCACGTCCACCACCGGGCGCAATGCTTCCCTGATCTTCGTATAAGGACTATCCGTGCTCTGCCCGCGTAGCGTAGCTACTGCGTCCAACCGCGCCCTGACGATCTGCCGGTCGCGCAGCGGGTGATGCAGCGCGTGACGCAGCCAGCGCGACCCCATTCCGGTGGCGCAGGTATCCAGCAGCGACAGCAGTGTGGGCGCGGGTTCGCCGCGCAGCGTTTCCGAAAGTTCGAGATTGCGACGGGTGGCCGCATCCATACGCACATACTCGGAGTCGCGTTCCACCGACAGCGCCCGCACGTGCGCTATCGAGGTTCCCTGGGTGGCGCGCGCATATTCGAACAGAGCGCCGGCCGCGCCAAGGGCGGGGCCGAGTTCGTCTGCGCCGAAGCCGGAGAGATCACGCGTCTCGAAATGCCGGGTCAGGGTCCGCACGGCCGCCTCGCTGTCGAATTGCCAGGCAGCAAGCCGCTTTACCGCGATGCTCGTGCCCTGGAGCGCCGGATCGCTGAAGTCGTCGGGAGCGAGGATTTCCGCGGGCTGCAGTCGCTGCAGTTCGGACGAGAGATTTTCGCGCGCCGTTTCCTCGACGATGAAGCGGCCGCTTGCCAGGGACAGCCAGGCCAGCCCCAGCAAATTTCCCTGTGGGTTGAGCGCGAGCAGCAGGTTGTCGCGCTTCTCGTCCAGCAACGCCGCGTCGGTAAGCGTCCCGGGTGTGACGACCCTGGTAACCTGCCGCTCGACCGGGCCCTTGGAAGTGCTGGGATCGCCGATCTGTTCGCAAATCGCCACCGATTCGCCCAGCCTGATCAGCTTGGCGAGGTATTGCTCGACCGCATGATAAGGTACGCCGGCCATGCGAATCGGCTCGCCGGCCGATTGTCCGCGGCTGCGTGAGCGTGATATCCAGCAGTCTTGGCGGCGCGCTCGGCGTCCTCGAAGAACAGCTCGTAAAAATCGCCCATGCGGTACAACACCAGCTTGTCCGGGATGCTGCGCCTTGATGCGCAGGTACTGCTGCATCATCGGCGTGTGCTGCGCTTGATTCATTGTCTTTGGACCTTGGCGAATCGGGATTCCAGATCCTCGAGAGCGGCCATTATACGGGCCACATATCAATCAACTCTTCCGCACGGACCGGGGAAATCCCTTTCGATCCTGCCTTTCGCGATCTTCGAGACCGCAGCATCGAGCTTCGTGACGGCCAGGCGCTCGAGAAGCGTCTTCCTGTCGGTCATGCCGTGACGGGCGAGTTCACGGGTAAATTCACGGTCCTTCTCGCGGCCCGCGATGTACTTTGAAATCGCAAGGTCGTGCACGTCCAGGCACAATCCCACGTAGCCGCCGGTATTCTGGTTCTCGATGCGTACCAGGCGTTGCCGCCAGCCCTTTGGCAATGTGGCTGTGTCCGGGCCTACGCCCTGAGCAAAGTACCCGTGGGTCTGGTGAAATTTCGAGCCCTCGCCGATGGCGCCGTCGACCTTGTCGGCCAATTCAGGTCGCGACAAGGGGTAGAGATCCGCCTCCATGGACCGCACCAATGCGGCCGGCGCATCCGGAAACTGGCCGAGAATGGCCTGGCTGCCTATGATCACGAGCTCGTGCTCGTCTGCGATGCGCCCTGCGGCGCGGATCAGGTGTTCAAGATCGGAACGCCGCATACACCCGCTCACGCTCGCTGGTGGTGAGCACGCCCGCAAATGGCGTGGACTGCCGCAGCCGCGTAGCACGTTCTCCGGAGTCCGTAATGAAGTGAGCGATTTCCGGCCAAGGCCGTTGGAGGATGGCGTGCCATTCGTCCAGTGCGCGCGGCATGTCGTCCTCGTATCTCGAACGCCAGTTCTCCAGGGTCTTCTTCACCTGCTTCAGAAGCGCAGGTTTGAGCTCGATTTTCTGCGCGACGAGACAGTGCATGGCGAGGCTGCGTGCTTCGATGATGCGATGCTTGAGCGCACCGCCCGACAGGACGCGGACAGGCGCTTCCAGCCGCGTGACCACGCGCAGGCCCGCCGCGTGCTGCCGCGCGCGATAGCGGCGCATGCGCTCGGCGGCCGTTTGCGCGTTGCCGGTGGGCGGCCGTCCGCGGCCGCGTTCAGTCTGGGCAGGCTTAGGCATGTATTTATCGTAACGCGTTACGATAAAACAGTCAATAACGCCGATTCGTTCCTGTGTATCTGAAATCCGCCGGGCTGCCTTGAAACGCGGTTCGGTGCGCGACTTAGCTGTTGTGGTGAGCCTGGCTCGATTGCGGCCAGTTTCATGACGGCACTCTTGGCGAGGTCTCCAAGGCCTTCCCCGCCCGCCTCGACGTGCTTGATGATCGCCGTCCGCATGCGGGGTTCCCAGAAGCGTTTGAGATGGCCTGCGAGCCGTCGTGCTATCGGGCGCCTGCAGTCGCTGATGAACCGTTCAGAAGTACCAGGACAAGCTCAAAGTCCCGAACTCGGCGCGGTCCCGTTCGGTTTCAAAGGTCTTGGTGAAGTACGTTCTACCGAGGAAGCCCACGAAGCGGCGATGTCGCACGGAGATGCCGACCGTCGCCATGCCGATGAAAGGCTCCGTGTCGACGGACCGGCTGTCCCTGAACACTGTACCGTCCAGCGGAAGATAGTGGCCGACCCCGTAACCTGCGAGTCCGCCCGATAGCGACACGGACCAGCCATTTACAGGCCCGACACCGACTGTGGATGATGTGTTGAACCCTTGACGCAGCGCCGTTCCACCCAGCGCATCCACCAGGTTCCAGCCGATCTCTCCGTATACTCCGAGCCCGACACCGGTGAAGTAGGTGCCGAGACCCGCGTTGGCCACGGGAATGATCCGCCACGAGGCCGATCTGCTCAGGTCCCCCTGAGCCAGCAGGTACGTACCCGTGTAACCCACATTGAAGACGGGCTCGTTCGGAAGTTGCGTATTCCAGCCCTGCGGCTCGACCTTGCCGATCATATCGTGGAACCATATCTGTACGTCGTCGGCTTGCGATGCCGGGCCGACTACGCCGACTCTGAGTTGCCACACATGGGTCCAACGTTTCCCTTTGGCATGGATGTTGTTGTCGAGATACAGCACGCCCGCATACGGTTGATCGTCCAGAGGCGGATCCGGGTCCTCGATGTCGTCCGGCGTGTGCATATCCTGCGCAAGCGACCACGTTGCGTACGTGCGATACCCATCCTTCCCGACGAAAGGCAGAAACGACCAGAACTGGCCCCACCGGCGCACGAAGCTCCGCTCGTTGTAGGTGTCGATGGCGTTTGACACCCACGAGATGCCGAGGCCGTTCGTGTAGTTGTTGTCGGAGCCGGTGAATACGTCGTTCTCCAACGTGATCGTGACCGTCAACGCGCCGTCATGCGAGGGCGTCTCTTGCGCCGGGCAGGTGAGTACGGCGCATGACAGCACCATCAGCAAGCCGAACTGCGGTATCGAGCGTGCGCAGGCAGCTTTCAGAACGCCGGGTGACGTAATGGAAAACACGAGTGGCTCCTTTCTGGGCGGGTAGTGGTCAGGGCAAACGCGATTTGAGGGCCTCCACGAACTTGGCGACAGACGCAACGTCGCTCTCGGTCAGCGGCGACGGGTAGTGCTTCGGCATTGGGGCTTTCGGATCTTGATGAAAGCGATGACTTGCTCGCGAATCTTCCTGGACCATTCGCCCCCGAGGGGGAGGTCTTAGCCTGGGAGGTATGCGCGGCGCGCACCTCGACGCATGGCGTCGCAAGGGTGGACGAAAATTCGCAGGACGTGCCTTGAGCTCGGCATGCGCGTGCGTGAGTCGCAATTGCGTTGCTCACACCCCATGCCTCGGCAGCGAGAGAGAGCTACTACAGCTCACGCAGCGAACTGCATGCAGCGCGTCGAAGCCAAGACGCGCTCGGACAAGCTGGAGAGCAGTGGAGAGCGGCCCTGTCCGGAGCGTTCGCGTTCTGGCGGCAAAAGAGTGAAAGTGCGCAAAGGGGACGCGCGCAATTGAGTGGCAATAGTCATCGTCGTACTCTTAACCTAAGGACTGAGTCGGCTCCGTCCCTTAAGCTCGGTGGGAAGCTCGGCGGGCTGGCGAGAGCCCATTGATTGATCAACACGGCCAGTTCGTCGGCGCATTGACTCAGCGTGCCCACGCCGCCTGCCGCGTCCGGTGTGGGGGCTGGCTTTTCAATCACAAAAGTCCGCTGCGCCCACATGCCCTGGCCTTCCAGGGTAGCCCGCAACCGGAGCACGCCGCGACTGCGACCGGGATGGTCGAAGACCTGCTCGAACTGAAAGAGCTCCGAGCGCAACGCATAGAGGGCCGACTCGTCCGAGGCGACTCTTCGCATCTCGCCGAAGCTCGACAAGCCAAGCTGTGCTGCAGGCGCTGGTCAACAGCGCCGCGGGCGGCATTACCCATTCGCTTTGTGCGTACGGCATGGGACTGGCGGCGTATTCTATAAGCGAGCCGGTAGTAGCTCGAGGAGCTATCGAGCCAGGCCGGGGCAGCGACTTCGTGCACCACGATGCTCACTCCGCCGTAGTTCGACGTATAGCGCGCGACGGACGCGGCTGGCAGCGGCCCGAAATCGAAGTTGGCCTTGGGTGGATCCTTCGATCTCATGAGGCTGCAACCAGAAATTGCAAACAGCACAAATACAGCGGGCAAGTAGTCTCATTTGACTGCCCCTCTTCGTTGCGACTAACCGATGCTCCCCGGCCCGGGTAGCGGCGGCTGCAAGCCGAAAATCAAGCTCTGCGGCTGCGCGTTAACCTGGCGCAGCGTTCGCTTGAGTTCGCGCTCATCGCTGGAAACCTGGCCTATCAAAGCGTTCACGCGCGGCAGGGTGTCATTGCGAAGGTCATAAGCCGCTTGGCCGATCTGCTTGGCAGCCTCGCCTACCGTGTCCAGCACGATGAGCTTGCGGTTGGTGTCCGCCGCGAGTTTTGCCACGTTATCCACAGCGCTTTGCGCGCTCTCCATGGTTCGCTTCGTCTGCTGGAGCAGGCCCGGCAGAGCCTTGGCGCTCGGTTCCAGGCTGCGCGCAAGCTCGCCGTAGCGCTCGGAGGTCCTCTCGAAGGAGTCGACCAGCATCATTACCCGCTTCTGGTTCTGCTCGTTGAGCAACTCGTCGAGACGGTCAGCCACGCGCGCCGCTTTCAGTACCACATCGCGTACGTCGGTCTCTGCGCGCTCGAACATGGATGCTTGCAGTTCCATCTGCACGACCTTCACGCTGGACAGCGGCAGGCGCTCGCCGCTGTTGTCCTCCTCATCGTCTAGGTGAACGAACGCCACGCCCGTGATGCCCTGATAGCTCAACTTGGCGAACATGGAGCGGGAGATCGAGGCCGCGGGATCTACCGAGATGCGTATACGGATCTGGCCGAAACGGCGCGGATCGAAGCTGATCGAATCGACGCGCCCCACGTCGACACCGCGGAAGCGCACGGGCGCGCCGACTTTCAAGCCGGTGACACTGTTGGTCGAGAGCAGATCGATGGGCAACCGCTCCGGCCCCTTGTCGGGCCCGAGCCAGAGCGCTCCGGCGATGCCGCCTAACCCGAGAAGAATTACGAACAATCCGGCGATGAAGGAGTGCGATTGGCGTTCCATGTCTGGCCTCTCAGAAATTTTCGATTGCAGCCGCCGGCGTGCTCAACGCGCTTAGCGCGCGGCGCCCGCGCCCCGCCAGGAAGTAGGTTTGGATGAACGGATGGGCGACGTTCACGACTTCCTGTATTGGAGCCGCGACGATAACCCGCTGGTCGGCCAGCACGGCGATGCGATCGGACAGCGCAATCAGCGTATCCAGATCGTGAGTGACCATGACTACCGTGAGATGCAGCTCTCGATGAAGCTCGCGAATGAGCTCGACGAAGGCTTCGCTGCTTTCCGGGTCCAGCCCTGCCGTAGGCTCGTCCAGAAAGACAACCCGGGGCTCGAGCGCGAGCGCACGGGCCAGCGCCGCTCGTTTGACCATGCCGCCAGAGAGCTCGGCTGGCATTTTGCTGCCGTCGGCTCGGCTCAGGCCCACCATCTCCAGCCGCTTCAGCGTCGTCTCACGGATGAGCTCCTCATCGAACGTGCGCAGCTCCCGCAATGGAAAAGCAACGTTTTCAGCGACGGTCAGCGCGGAAAACAGAGCGCCGCGCTGGAACAATACCCCCGAGTGACGCCTGAGCGCGTTGTGGGCGGCGCGGCCAGCAGCTGCCGCTTGGAAATCGTCAATGCGCAAACCAGCGACGCGGGCGGCTATTCCGTTGTCGTAAGCAACTCGTATGGGTCGGTGACCAGCGCCGTCGCCACGGCTGACCGTCATCCCGCCGCGCCGATGATTGTGACGCAACCGACGGATCAGACCATCATGATCGGGCAGGACGCCACCTTCACCGTGGGCGCCAGCGGCACCGCGCCGCTCGCCTACCAGTGGTATTACAACACCAACACGTTGCTGGCTGGCCGCACCAACAACGTGCTCCTGATCACGAATGCCCAATCCATCGACGCGGGCGCCTACCTGGTCATTGTGACCAATTCCCTCGGCTCCGCGACCAGCGCCGTCGCCAACCTCACGGTTTCGACTGGCGTTCCGCTGAGCGCCTATAACCTGGCCGGCTTCGCCCAAGGCACCACCGGCGGGGGCGTGCTGGCCGACACGGACCCCGGCTACCGCAAGATCTATAACGCCGTGGATCTCGCCAGCGGCGCTCAACGACAAGAGCGGCACCGTGAAAGTGCTCGAGATCATGAACGACCTCGACCTGGGCTATAGCGAGATCCCCGCGGACGCAAAGACCAACAGCGAACCCTTCCGCGAGCACGCCACTCCGCTGCTGCACCCGGTCCTGCTGACCAGCGGCGTCAGCCTGATTGACATCCAGAAGAAGTACGGGCTGACCGATCTTCTCGGCCAACGGTGCCACCATCCGCCATGCGACCTTTAACATCAAGAGCTCCGGCAACATCATCGTGCGGAACCTGAAGTTCGACGAGATGTGGG
>CAVOIO010000010.1:0-251341 GCA_963695915.1 uncultured beta proteobacterium | reverse complement strand
GTTGGCCTTCCACCACCAGGTATACGAAACCGATGCGAAGCTGGCCACGGTCAGCAGCTCTGCCACCACAACCGGCGCAGCAACAGTGCTTGCCAATCCGAATGATTCGGCGCGGCGGCTGATCTCACTCGGCCGCGGGTGCGTCAGCGATGCAACGGCGAGCTTGCGGTTGCGCCGTGCCTCGTACACCAGCGGCGGACGCACGGTCGCATCGTTGTGGACGACCTGGCAGTCGAGGCAATAGAAGCATTCGTCCATGTTGATTTTCCCGCTCGGCTCGATGGCCTGTATCGGGCAGCGATTTGCGCACAGCTGGCAGGGGCTACCGCATTCCTTGCGGCGCTTTAACACCGTGAACCGGCGCAGGCGCAGCCGGCCGCCAATTGCCATCGCCGCACCAAGCGGACAGAGAAACCGACAAAACGCCCGTTCGACGAACAAGCCGGCGGCGAGAATCACCAACGCGTACACCACAAATGGCCAGGTTCGGTCCATTCTCAGCGAGATGACGGTCTTGAACGGCTCGACCTCAGCGGCGACCGCCATGGTCTCCAGTCCGTGCAGGGTGGCGACGGCCAGCACCGCGAGCGATACGTACTTCAAGGGCCACAACATGCGATGAGCCCGGAACGACGGCGACCACTGGGGCAACTTGACGACGCGAGCGAGCTTGGCCAGGAGTTCCTGCAAGGCGCCGAACGGGCACAGCCAGCCGCAGAACACGCCACGGCCCCAAATGACGAAGCTTATGACCGTGAACGCCAGCAACACGCACAGCAACGGGTCGGCGAGGAGCACGGGCAGGCCGTTGCCATTGATGAACCCGCCCAACCACGCAAAAACGTTGATGATGCTTAGCTGGGCCCCCGCGATCCAGCCTATCCACACCAGCGTGAAGAGCAGAAAGCCGATGCGCACCGCCTGATAGAGACGCGCGTGGCGCGTCAGCCTGTCCATCGCGATGAGCAGCACGGTGAGCACCAGTAGACCAAAGCCAAGCACGACAATGTTGCGCGCCTGTGCGCGCCAACTCTCTCGCCAGGGCGCATCGAGCGGCTCCTGGGCGGACAGGTCGGCCGGTGGCAGCACGAATCGCGAGGGCAAGCTGTAGCTGAGCTTGAACTCTCGCGATTGCGCGCCAGAACCGGAGCCGTCGCCCACTACTATTACGGCCTGCCACGGCGCGAGAACATCGATCCCCTTCTCAGCCGGTATCCGGAAAAGGCCGATCTCGTCGAATTTCGGTGCTCCTTTGGCTGAGACGAACGGCAGATACTGATAGTGCCCTGGCTTTCGCTCCAGCACGAATGTGCGTGCACCTTGCTCGATCCGGATCCGATCGAACGTGCCCGTATGGAACACCTTGGTGCCGACGAAGGAGTAGGGTCCCTTGCCCATGAGCATCACGATCAGGTCCTGCGGGCTATACGGCACCACCTGCTCGCCGTAGCGCATGGGGCCGAGAAGATTGCGGCCGATCGAGGTGGGAGTGACCACGGCGGCATGGAGTTCGAGTGCGACATCCTCGCTACCTGTCCCCGCCTTGCCGCCCAGGGGAATCCGGATTCGCTCTACTGCACCCGCCGCGATGAGCTCCGACCAGGTCAGGGGTGCGAAATTCACCGTATCGATCATGGCGGCCGACGCGGCGCCAGCCGTAAGTCCACGAGAGCGGGCCACCAGGCGGGCGCTCTGGACAATGGCATGATGAAACGCCCGTGCACTCACGGTCGCCCCGCTGATGCCGTCGATACCGCCCGGCGTGCCCTTGCCGGAGAACGAAACCGAGCCGCGCAGGTCAAGACCGGTGTACTGCTCGATGAAACGCGCGAGCTGCGGACCCATGGAGTTGTAGTCGATGATCGGCTCATGGTGCTCCACGAGGACGACGCCAACGATCTTCCCCTGCAGATCCAGGCCGACCACGAAGTTGAACGGCGTACCCGAGAAGCCGACGACATCTGTCAATTCATCGGTGGAGAATAGAAAGCCGATGGGGCGCCCAGCGCTGTAAACAGGCATGGCTGGCGGCTTTCCAGACATTGGCCCGGTGTAGGCGGCCGCCTGTGGGAACAGGCGATCAACGGTGTCTTTCTTCAACCATTGAGGCTGCTCCCCCGCACACACGGACCCGGGGATACCGAGGAGCGCGAGAACCAGGAAGAAGAGCGCCGCGATGGTGAGACTCGCAGGGCGCACGGCTGGGTGCCTCGGCTCGTTGCTTGAGCTCATACGCACGATTTGTCCCGGTCTGAATACAACTGCGTGTTAGCCAAGGAGGTGGGGACGGAGCGCGTCGGTGATACGGGCATCAAACGTGGGCCCGGAGGCCGTCACGAGCAACGCCGCGAGACCGCGCGCCTGCGCCAACGAGTACCCTCGCTCCGGCCCGAGGACCAGCAGCGCCGTCGCCCATCCGTCGGCTTCCATGGTCGTATCAGCGACCACGCTCACCGCCATGCGCTGATGTTCGACCGGCCGCGCCGTCGCGGGATCGATACAGTGCGAATAGCGCCGTCCATCCTGCTCGAAGAAGTCTTTGGTGGTGCCGGAGGTGGCAATCGCCCGGTTCTCGAGGACGACGATCTCTCCAAGGACGCGTCGACCATCCACTGGACGCTCGATGCCGACCCGCCAGGGTCTTCCCGCCGCAGTGGTACCCCGGGCCCGGAACTCTCCACCGATTTCCACCAGGTAGTCGTTGACACCCTGGCGATCCAGGATCATGGCCACGCGATCGACACCGTACCCCGGGGCAATTGCGTTCAAATCAACCTGGGTACGACTGTGTCTCTTTCGAATCGCACCGGTGGATGGGTCGGTTTGCACGTGCTGGTAGCCGACGCTTTCCCGAACCCGCTCGATGAGGGCGTCATTCGGAACGCGTTGGGTACGGTACTCCGGACCAAATCCCCAGAGATCGACCAACGGTCCGACCGTTACATCGAACGCACCCTGAGTCGCAGTGCTGATCCGCGATGCCCTATCGAGCACTTCGAGCAAGCCCCGTGACGCAGGCGTCCAACCGAGATCTTGTCGCCTGTTGAATTCCGACAGCTCCGACCGAGGGTCGAAGGTGGACATCGCCCGATTGATCGCGGCCAGCTCGGCCTCGATAAGCTTCGCGAGCCCCGTCCGCGCAGCATCGTCGATCGGCGCCGCCAACTCCACGGTGTAGCTCGTGCCCATGGTAAGACCGCGAATCGTGGCGTGAACCGGCCGAGCGCATGCTGCTACAGAGCCCACTGCCAGTAACGTGATGAACGTGCGACGTTTCATGCCCCCATCCTCAGGCCCGCTGTTTTCGTGACACAAATGCGCCGTGAGCCGACGGCGTTTGCCAGTCTCCGGGAGCTAGACAGTTTGCCGTATCTCAGACTGTAGGAAGTATAAGCGGGATTTTGTTGCCATGAGCAAGCCTGTCCCCCTCTCTCCATCTCTCTCCCGCCAGGGGAGAGAGGGTTTCAAATCATCTTATCTGCTTCTAAATCTCCCTCGCCCTTGGGGGATACCCTGGCGAAGCCCGGAGTACCCTTTTTGAGGGTCGGGGACAGGGGGCGTGTCTTCGTCGTGAGAATTAAAGTTAGGCAACCCTGTATTTGCGGAACGCTTTCCTGACGAATTCAGTTGAAGCGCCCGGCGCCAAGGGGGAAATGCACACTCCCTGCTTGAGTTGAACGGAGTTTTCAAAAAGGCCTTCTACCAGGGACGGGATCACCTCCAGGTACCAGCTATTGGGGATGGCCTTGACCAGGTGCTGGTGCACCTGCATCAAGTCTCCTGCATGAGGGCACACCCGGATATTGTGCACATTGGCCATGGCGGCCACGTCCATCCAGGGTGTAATCCCGCCGATACGGCAAACATCCACCTGAATGATGTCCACTGCCGCATTGTCTATATAGTCGCGGAAGCTCTGGGTCGTGTATAGATGTTCACCGAGAGCAATCGGAATCGACACCGCCTGCTTGAGCAACCGATGCGCCTTGATGTCGTCCGGATGCAAAGGTTCTTCCAGCCAGGTCAGGTCGAATTCTTCCAGCTTCCTTCCCCAAGTACTGGCCGTCATCAAATCCCAACTCTGGTTTGCATCAACCATCAGGATGGCGTCGTCCCCAATAGCCTCCCTGACTGCCTTCACACGACGGTAATCCTCGCGCGGGTCCGGCTTGCCCACCTTCATCTTCAAGGCGGTGTAACCCTGGGCCAGCTGCTCCAGCATTTCGTCTTTCAGTTCATCCTGCGTCCGGTTCAGCCACCCGGCATTCGTGTTGTATATCGGGATGTCCATCGTCCGGCACCCTCCCAGAACCTGCCACAACGGCCGTCCCGAACTCTTTGCAATGATGTCCCACAGTGCAATATCGACTGCCGACTGGGCCATAGTCGTGGCGCCGGCGCGTCCAATCCAGTGTGATTTTCCATAATAGAGTTGATACCAGACCTCTTTTACGTTGAACGGGTCCTTTCCCTTGAGCTGGTCGACAAAGAGGCTGTCAAGCACCTCTTTGATGACGCTGCCACCCGCTCCAACGGTAACGGTGTATCCAGTTCCGGTGATCCCGTCATCGGTGGATACGTTTATTCCGACGAATTCCAGAACGTTGGTGGCTTGCATACCGTCGGCAATTTCACGCCGGATCGGGACCTGCAAAATAAAGCTCTCTGCACGGGTAATTTTCATGCTCTTACACCATCCCCCAGGTGACAAGGAACCGGTTCATCCTTCAACTCTTTGGATGACTTTCGTCTCGATAACATGCGGCTCCGGCTGCCGTCAATGACATCTACCTCCAAGCTTCGGCCCAGGAACCAAAAAGGGGAACGGATTCATGCGGCATCTCCCGTCGAGCGAATAATGCAAGATCCGAAGCCAGGTCCGAAGCGCGTGCCATCAGCGGCGGAAACGTAACTCGCGGGAACGTTAGGCCGTTGGTTGGAGACTAATTGCCAGGACCTCAGGGAAACACGCGTCGTCCGACCGGCTTGCAACGTGCCAACTGTCAAATATTCTAAGTCCGAAAAGGAGCGATTCATGAAGAAATTCCTGGCTGTATACATGGGTTCCGCATCGGCAATCGAAGAGTGGAAGAAGATGGATCAAGAGAAGCGCATGCAAAAGGAAAAGGCCGGCAAAGAGGCGTGGGGGAAATGGGTGAAGGCAAATGAGAAATCCATAGTTGAGAATGGATCTCCCCTTGGTAAGACCAAGCGTATATCTGCGCAGGGCATTTCAGACACCAAGAACGAGATCGCCGCGTACACGATCGTCCAGGCTGAATCACACGAAGCCGCTGCAAAAATGTTCGAGAATCACCCGCACTTCAAGATATTTCCGGGACACTCGGTCGAGGTCATGGAATGTCTTCCGATGCCGGGGATGTGACGCGCAAGCAGTTCACTAAATAACTCGAATGCGAAGCGATTCGCCCGCCAAAGCACTTGGCGATCGGGACAACTGGGGCGGCCTTTTGGTTGCTTTTAGTTCGACATAACCTCCACTGAAATCTTCGATCTTCTTGGCCGTAAACATAAGAAAGAAATTCCGTCGCACATTCATGCGTCGAAGCCCGCCATTCCTGCGACGCTTGCTTTTGCACCCCTTGTGGCCCGCCGAGCAGCTCGACTCGATGAGGGGAAGTCGACGAGGACTGTTCGAGTCCCATGGCAGGGCACGTTTTGTGTGCCCTGCCAGGTCGAGTTCCGCAGTCGCCTCGTCGAGGCAGGCAGCACAGGGGCACCCCTGACAAGGGGCGCGACACCAGGGGCGGCCTTCTTTTGGTTACTTTTCTTGGCCGCGCAAGAAAAGGAACTAGCCGCCGGGCTACCCCCGGCTGACCTTGAGATGGGGAGCGAAAGTTCGACATGAGCAAGAGCCCGGTAGTGGGGGTCGCCGGTTGCGGCTCGATGGGATTGCCGATGGCACAGGCGTTGCAGTACGCCGGCTATGAAGTCTGGGGGCTCGATGTCCGTCCCGCCAGTGAGTTCGGTTCCTTCCAGTTACGTATGCTCGAGGACCCCACGGAATTCGCCAGTCGCGTGCAGGTTGTCATCTCGGTAGTTCGTGATGTGACGCAGAGCCGCGAGCTGTGTTTCGATCGTCAGGCCTTGTTCACGCGCGCGCAGTATCCGGGCACGTTGATCGTGAGCTCCACCTTGTCGCCGCGCTTCATGCCGGAGTTGCGCAGCCGGCTTCCGGTTGACGTCACCCTCATCGATGCGCCCATGTCTGGTGCCCCGCATGCGGCACGTCTGCGCAAGCTCAGCTTCATGCTGGGCGGGCCCGATGACGCTCTGGACCGGTTGACGCCCCTATTCCAGGCCATGGGTCAGCATGTGTTCAGACTCGGGCCCCTTGGCGCCGGCATGACGGCAAAGGTCCTGAACAATTACGTGGCCAGCGCCTCCGTCGTAACCGTGCGCCGTGCCTACGCCCGCGCCCGCGAACTGGGCGCGGACCTGGAAGCGCTGCGATCAGTCATGAAGGCCAGTTCCGGATCGACCTGGTTCGGTGACCACTTCCACGACATCGACTGGTCGCGCGAAGGTTACGAAGCCGACAATACGATCGGAATTCTGGAAAAAGACATACGCTCCGGGCTGGACGCAATGTGCGGGGCGGAGCGCGCAGGGCCCGATGCGTTCGACGCTGCTTTGCTCGCGGCGATTCGCGCGATAGAGCCGTTTGAAGGGCCGTGACGACGCAATTATGTGTCGTGACTACGTGACTACGTGTCCGACTTCGCTGGATTCCCACAAGGCGAAACTGCGGGATACCGGTCTTCGACCATAACCGGGCTTCGCCCATAACTGTCGTGAAAGGCGTGCCCGACTTCGCTGGATACCGGGCTTCGCCCATAATGTCGTGATTATCGTGCTGAACGGGGTCAGTCGATTTTTCAATTCGATCCCACGCTGGCAAGCAGGCGTGGGTGGCTGGGCAGTTGGATGATTTTTCGGTCGGCCCCGATCTGCTGCGATTGCGGACCTTCCACCCATTCGGCAACGGGCCGGAATTGCTCGCGCTCGGATACCGATGACGCCTCGTCCATTTCGAAGAGCCCCTCTCCGGATTCCACGGCCGCAAGATAGACGTCGGAATCGCAAAGGCGGCTCAGCAGCGGCAAACTGAGAGATTTGAGAAATCGCTCGAACGGTTCGTAGGTCGACATGGAACTGCGAACCTTGTTGGCGACCACCCCCAAGCGGATATTGCGCATCCGGATGCGGCCCACAAGCAGCAATTCCCGAATGAAGTTGGCGGTGGCATGAATATCGATTGCCGAGGGCGCGACCGGGACCACGATGCAATCCGCCCGGGCAAGCATTTCCTGCAGTAAAAGGCCGGATGCGCCTGCCGGCGCGTCGATAATGAGTTGCCGCGTGTTTGGCGGCACATGCATCTCAATCCCGCGCAATTTGTTGCCTCTTTGGGGCGCGGCATTGGCGGCGTAAATCCGGTTCTGGAACGAATCGCGTAGACGGAGCCAGTTGAGGCTCGATCCCTGAGGGTCGTAATCCATGACCGTTACGGGCACCGACCTGGCGGCAAAATAGCTGGCGAGACTGGTCGTAACGGTAGTCTTGCCCGACCCCCCCTTTGGATTGATTACGAGGGTAGTGTTCATTCGCATGATCGGCGCTCGATTTTCACTCGAATTACCCAGGCGCGGCACGGGGGAAATACCTCGCGGCTGTGTGTCAACTTGCACGTATCATGCCATTCGCCTTACCTGTATCTCGAAACAGGTACTTAATCTCAAAACAGGTACTTAGCCCGTATCGGACATCCAGGGTTGTCACTACCAAGCGACGGTAGGGCCCACATACGGCAGCGAGTAAATAGGGTCAGTGGGAAATGGCGGCCTGCAGTGCGCATAATCGCCATTGCGCGCTGCCAAACCAACAAGCGAACGTCTCAAAAACGCGATCTTTTCGAGGAGCAGTCTCATGCCGGCCAAGGACCAATCGATGTCACTGATCGTGATAGTTGCGATAGTGACGCTTTGCGGCGACAGCGCATACGGGGAGGGCAATCCCCAGCCGACGAATGATCTTCCCAACCCATACCAGACTATTGCACCGTGGGGAAATCTTCCCGATGGGAGGACATGGGGAGCGTTGAACGCGGTCGCGATCGACAACGACGGAGAATCCGTCTGGGTCGCAAACCGGTGCGGCGCGAATCCGGACATCCCCCCTGGGGAATCCCCGTTTGCGTACGACAGCTGCGCCGGTTCCACCGTCGCACCGGTCATGAAGTTCGATTCATCCGGAAAACTTCTGAAGAGTTTTGGCGCCGGCTTGTTCATTTTCCCCCACAAGATTTATGTGGATGCGGACGGCAATATCTGGGTCGTCGATGGCAGAAGCGCCAACGCCAGGGAGCGCAAGAAATACCCCGATGAAAAGCCGAAGGGCCATGTCGTGGTCAAATTCAGCCCGGCTGGCAAGGTGCTATTGACCATCGGCACTGCAGGTGTAGCGGGAAATCCGCCGCTTGCCCTGACCGAACCGTGCAGCGTCGTGACCGCACGCAACGGTGACATCTTCATCGCCGAAGGCCATGCGGGGCAATACCCCGGGCAAGGTCCGGATAGTGTCGGGCGCATCTCGAAATTCACGAAGGACGGCAAGTTCGTCAAGTCCTTCGGCCGCTGGGGATCGGCGCCGGGCGAATTCAAGACGCCTCACGATATCGCCCTGGATTCTCAGGGACGGCTATTCGTCGCCGATCGGGGGAACATGCGTATCCAGATTCTCGATCAGGACGGCGCGTTCTTTGCCGAATGGACGCAGTTCAGCCGTCCAAGCGGCATCTACATACGTGACGACATGATCCATGTCGCGGACTCCGAATCGAACGGACTTCCCTTCGCAGCCCACCCCGGCTGGAAGAGGGGAATTCGAATCGGAAGCCTGAAGGACGGCCGTGTCCTGTATCGTATCCCCGATCCGCTGGAGATGGAGGGAACCAGCGCGGCGGAGGGTTTGGCGGTGGATGCGAAGGGCAATGTGTATGGCGGGGAAGTCGGACCGAGGCAATTGGTCAAACACATCAAGTGAGAAACGAATCGGTGCCCCGCAAGGGGATTCCCACAAGGGGATTCCCACAAGGGGATACCCACAAGGGGATACCGGCCTTCGACCATAACCGGCCTTCGACCATAAAGGAGTGAAGGAGTGAAGGAGTGCCCCGCAAGGGGATTCCCACAAGGGGATACCGGCCTTCGACCATAACCGGCCGTTGGCCATAAAGGAGCGAAAATGCTTCAGGCACTCTTCAATCCACTGACCGGGTCCGACTTGGATCAGCTTGATCAGTCTCAACACGCAGAGGCTTGCTGATACAACCCTATGGACAATTTGCAGGATTTGCAGTCTCTCGGTTTCACCTTGCCCAGCCCGGCTTATATTTTTGGCGCCATCATTTTCGGAATAATCGGCTTCGCCGCCTATCGGTACGGCAAGAAAGCTCAGCGTCAGACGACCAAGTGGCTCGGCGTCGCGCTGATGCTCTACCCCTATGCTATCTCGCAGACTTGGTTGCTGTACGTTGCTGGAGCTGCCCTGTGCGCAGGGCTGTATTTTGATCGAGGCTAAGCGACCAAGGTCGATTAGTGTCGGCCGGAAATCGATTTTTCGCCGATGATTCCAAATCGGACCAAAGCAATGCAATGAGCATTATTTTGCCAGAGTGTCTTCGCAGTCGGAACTGCCAGACGGTGTCTGATTAAGTCGACCCCAAATTGAATATGAGTGGCTGAAAACGGCCCAAATGAAGACCGTCGAGCATTTCCACTATAGCAGCCACCCGATCCGCAATATCATTACCTATGCGGACAGACATCCTCGGAGCGCCGGCTCGGCACGTTCTTCGAATTGCGATAGTCCTGAATCTGCCCACTAGGCCGCGCCGATGCGGCGCCGCTCCCGCTCCCGCAGCTCGCGGCGAAGGATTTTGCCCGTGGGCGATTTGGGGATCTGGTCGATGAACTCGACGAGGCGCACCTTCTTGAAGGGCGCCACGCGCGCCGCGACGTAATCCATCACCTCCTGCTCACTCAACTCGCCCTTGCGCACGACGAAGGCCTTGGGGATTTCGCCATGCTCCTCGTCCGGGCTGGGAATCACCGCCGCATCGGCGACCGCCGGATGCGATACCAGCACCGCCTCCAGTTCGGCCGGCGCCACCTGGTAGCCGCTGTACTTGATCAGTTCCTTCAACCGGTCCACGACGAAGAAATAGCCCTCGTCGTCCGCGTAGCCGATGTCGCCGGTGTGGTACCAGCCCTCGGTGTCGATGCTCTGCGCCGTGGCGTCGGGGAGGTTGAGGTAGCCGCGCATGATGTTCGGGCCGCGCACGCAGATTTCGCCCTGCTCTTTCGGGCCGAGGGTGGCGCCGCTGACGATATCGACGACCTTGGCCTCGCAGTTCGGCACCGGCGGGCCGATGGATGTTGCCTTCTCCGGATCGAGGGTGCGCGTGTTGAGGTGCGTTGCCCCGCTCGCCTCGGTCATGCCATAGCCCTGCATCATGTTGCACTTCAGCCGGTCGGCGCAGGCGCGCAGTGTGCTCGCCGCGATCGGCGCGGCACCGGAGGCGATCAGCCTGAGGGAACTCAAGTCGAACTGGTCTACCAGTGGATGCTTGGCGAGTGCCAGGACGATGGGCGGGACGCAGGGCGCGTAGGTGATCTTCCGGTCCTGAATGGCGCGCAGGAAAACCTCCAGGTCGAAACGCGGCATCGTGTACAGCGTCACGCCCCGGTACAACCCCAACCCCAGGATCAGTACCATGCCGTAGATGTGGAAAAAGGGCAGCGTGGCCAGCACCCGGTCGGACTCCGCGATCATGTCCGCAGTCAGGCATTGGCTGATGTTCGCCGTCAGGTTGAAGTGCGTGAGCATCACGCCCTTGGAACGGCCGGTCGTTCCCGAGGAAAACGGAATTGCCGCGAGGTCGTTGCGCGGATCGCACCGATGCCCCGGTTCCGAAGGTTCGGGGTCGAGCAGGTCGTCGAGGGACACGACGCCCGGCGCTGCGCCGATAACGAAAACTTCCTTGACGCCCGACCGGGCCGCGGCCTCCCTCGCCCGGTCCAGCAGCGGCGGTATGGTCAGCAGGAATTTTGCCCCTGCGTCCTGCAACTGGGCGGTGACTTCATCCGCCGTGTAGAGGGGATTGATGGTCGCGCTCGCGCCGCCTGCGGCCGCAACGCCGAGGATGGCCACCGCATAGTCTGGATGGTTGGGACTGAAAATCGCCATCACGTCGCCCTTGCGGAACCCGCGTCTGGCAAGGCCAGAGGCGAATTGCAGAACGCGTCGTGCCAGCTGGGCATAGCTCAGCGTGTACCCGGTGCCGACATCGACGAGGGCCGGCTTGTCGCCGAGCGCCGCGGCCCTGTGCAGGACGAAGCGATCGAAGGCCATCTCGGGAATGGTTACATCGGGATACGGGCTGCGGACGATCATTCGGTTCCCCCTCGCGAAACATGACCGGAGTTCCGCCGCAACAACACAAAGAGTCAGGTCGTACCGTGCTACTTACTACCTGCGTGACCTCAAGTATGGGCAAGAAGCCGTGTCCCGCGCAACCGGGTCCTCGGCTACGACCATCGCGCACGGGTTCAGGTCTTGCCTTTCGCCTTCCGCACTAAACTCACCGATCGGCTCGCGCACACCGTACCTTCCAGACAATTTACATCCCCCGTCCGGTAAGCTTTGAATTCGGGAATAATATGGAGCGAGACCGAAACTGGTTGCCGCATAATGAATTCACGCCCCCAGGCCACATCCAAATTACTCACCGAAACCGACCGCATGATCGTGACGGAATGGCGCTTCGCGCCCGGCGCGGAGACGGGGTGGCACAGGCATGCTCACGACTACGTGGTGGTGGTGCTGACTGCGGGCAAGCTGATGCAGGAAACTGCGAGCGGGGAGATCGTGACCGAGCTTGCGGCCGGGCAGTCGTACGCACGGAATGTCGGGGTCGAGCACAACGTGGTGAATCCGAACCCGCACGAGTTCGTATTCGTCGAGGTCGAGCTCAAGTGAGTGGGTAAAATCCGCTTACTGCGTGTGCTCCTCGCCGAGGTGGATAGTTTGGGTGGAAAGGGTCAGGTGGAAAGGGTCAGGCCTTGCCTTTTGCCCTCCGGGTCTCAAGGAATTCTCTTAACTGCATCAAAGATTCTGTGCCTTGAAGAGGCCGCGCCTGCTGACTTCCGGCCCGAAGATCATGAACACCCCCTCGCCCCGGGTAGTGAACTGGCTCCTGATACGTCGGCAACGTTGCGACATGCGCTTTAACGACTTCCCAAATGAACAGACTGTCCTTTGAGATCTGGCTGCCGTCGTAGAGCCGGCATTCGAAGTTCGCATAGCGCTCGCCCACAGAGCGGCGCGTCGAGTTCGCTGCATCTCAACGCAAAGGCTCTTTGCAGTACCCCCTTGAGGGGTGCGCAAAGAACGCAAAGGGAAGCAAAGGAAGGCAAAAACGGGGACGTTAAATGGAGGAGCTAAGACCTGAACTGACAGACGGTGTCTGATCAAGTCGACCCCAAGTCGAATGTGAGTGGCTGAAAACGGCCTAGGTCGTGTCAAGACTCAAAATCTACGACTCGCACAAAGGCTTTTTCCCGCCCGGGTCTGGTTACTTCCGAATCAATGACAAGCGGATTCCCACTTCTACCGCAGTCTGTATTCGCTCCGAGATGTGCGGACCCACCGCAAAGAATTCGATACCAGTTTTCAGACAGCCCCGACCCGAAGCGGACAGTCCAGCAACCCGTAATGTCGGGCACTTGGTTCAGAGCCATGGTTAGGGGTCACCGCAGTACTAATCCGCAGAGACTCGGGTCGCGCGTTACTTGATACAATACAGAACAAGCTTCCCTAGAGCATATCTGATACTGTTTTCGTGATTGACGTGAGCTTGTTCAAGGACGTTGGCATTTAGGCAGCTGGCATCAACGCAATAACCGCCCGAGCCTCGGTCGCATTCATGCCTAACACTCCTTTCAGACCGGCTGTGGCGTTGGCCTTGTGTGTGGGGATCCCAGCTTGGTCCCAACAGCCTTGCACCCCGGATCACGTCGATCTACCAAAGGAGAAGACCACGGCTAGTGCGAGCTTCTGGCCAAATCTTGCCAGATCGTCAGGGTCGCTTCGAGCCGAGTTATCGAGACTCCTGAGGAACGCTCGGGAGCAGATCACGGAGGTCAAGCCCCCTAGCAACGCGTGTTCGCCCATCTGTCGCATTGCCGGGCCTACCCACATTCTATTTAGGGTCGCTCCCGTTAAATTCCTGAGGAGCTACGCCGATTTTGACAAGTGTGACGAGCGTCTGAGGCAAACGTCGAGTCAGCCACTGAGATTCGGACCGCATCGCGCCCGATCTGCGGATGAACTGGCCGCCTGGCTATCCGATGTATCGCAAGGAGAAGGCCAAGAGGGAGCAGTGCTTTACCAGAAATGTGGAGGCAAATGTAGCCCCCGCTATTTCATGGACGTATTCCAGGATGCAGATCGATTCGTCGCGACTCTGGAAGTGGTCTGCGGCCACGCACGAGACAAAGCCGCCAATAGCTACACCGTTGCGAGCGGTTATCGCTGGGCTTGTGAACCCGGGCAGTAGTGCGTATTCATGTTTCCGGTCGACAGGGCTGAGATCTTCCGGACGGCGTCGGATCGGAACGGTCTTCGAATTCCGATAGTCCTGACCGGCCGGTTTGGTGAATAAATGTTGGGCTTCTAACGATGCGATTGAGGTCATCACATCTCCTGATACTCGCTGCAGTCGTGCTGCTCTTGCTGGTGGTTGCCGGTATCCTTCAAGCCAGGAAATGGAGTCAAGCGCGAGAGGATCGCGCGACGGCGACGAAACAGTTGCGAGCCGTACAGCCTGGGGCGTCTGGGAGAGAACGCTGCGAGCAGAAGTGCTCGGCCATTCATAAGGGCTATGTATACCGGGCCCGCCAAGACCTGGACAGTGCAGGGAGTTCGCATGTCAAGCCTGAATTTTGTGTTTGCGTGTAACGGGGTGTCAATTTAAGCCTAACCCCGTGCTGCACTCGACCGCCATACAAATTTGCTGTTCAGTACCCTTCGCGCTGCGCGCTCCGGCGGCGCGTTAGCATAAGCATTGGGCGTCACAAAGGAGACGGGCGTGGAGCTGAATCATCTGGGCGTACTGCGTGATGAGGAGGTGCCAGGGTGATCCAACGCCATTCTCGCCGCGTGCCTGGTGGCGAAATTGCCGCCTGACTCGCCCTAACCAATGACAGCAATCCGCATCGATAAGGACTTCATCGATCGGCCTTCTCGCATAACTCGCCGAGGTTGGCGATCGATTTTCCAAAGAAAACTTTCAACTTCTTCTCCATCAGGAACCTGAAGATCATCCGGACGATCGGGTTGTCGCGCACGTACAACTCGACCACGACATCGGTCTTGTTGCCGGGCAGTCGGGTCAGCAGATACCGGCAGGCGCTGATTTTCTTGACATCGGTTTCCCAGAGTTCCATGGTCGAGTCGCTGAACTTGACCTCGGTGGTCATCAGCTCGATGCCTCCATCGCCGTGGACGCATCGATGCGTCTTGCCGATCTGGTTGTGTTCGTCGTTGGACATTTCTATCCGGGTGGCGCCTGCAATCCAATCCAGGCGCCCCGGCAGGTCGATCAGCCGCTGATAGACCCGCTCGATGGGCGCATCGATACGCCGGGTCAGCTGCGTCATCTTGCGCGGATTCTTGATCCCTGCCGGCAACGGCGGTTCGACCTTGACCTCGTCTCTGTAACTGTCCAGGGATTTGAAGCGGTACTCGATCGTGCCGAGGTTGTCATATGCGTCGGAGCCATTGGCAAAGGAGACGAGCTGGCCGTCCGCGTCCGCGATCCCGGACAGCGTCGGTTGGGTGACCAGCAGGTACTCGGGCACGGTCACCGAGTTCTTGAGCAGGCGGTGCGCGATGATGATGTCCTTGCCGATGAATTTCACATGATTCTTCACCTGCATGGCGCCCGCGGAGCCGAAATGCGCGACCATCTTCAGCGCAAGGCGGCTGGCGCCGGCGCAGGCACCGCAGTTGCAAATTCGGCCGTATTCGAATTTCTTCAGGTGCGTATGGAAGTCCAGGTACATCTTCCTGGCCTGCTGCACCAGTTGCTCGAGCGACGGCGGGGCACCGTTGCGGTAGAACAGCACGGCGTCGCCCTCGAACTCGGATACCTTCATGCCGAGCGTATTGGCGTCGACCAGGATTTCCAGCAGTTCCTTGATGATGTGCTGGCTGTGCTGGATCTCGGTCTCGGCTATGAATTTCGTAAAGCCGCCGAGATCCGGAATGAAGAACAGGACTTCGTCGGCCGCCGCTTGGGTCGCCATGAATCGCCTCCGGAGTGCGGGAGCGACGAGTTTACCTTACGCACAGCGCAGCGGCGCTGTTGGCAGGCCGTTGATTTCTGCCGTTGAACCATGATTTGCTTATCGGGTCGGACCAACGCAACGAGTTGATCTACTATTATCGGTGAAGGAGTGAAGGAGTGAAGGAGTGAAGGAGAAGAAATGCTTCAGGTGCTCAAAGTGTCAAGGGCATCAAGCAGGCGCGGTTGATCATAGGGCCGGTTCTGTGAAAAAAGCGGGCTAGAATGTGCCACGCACAAAAGCGCCCCTGGGGGTGAACTATGCACGATCTCGTGATTGAAAACGCCCGGGTCATCGATGGCCTCGGTGGCCGCGCGTTGGAAGGCGGTGTCGCCATCAAGGGCGGCCGCATCGCGGCTGTCGGAAAGAATCTCGGCTCGGCCCAAACGCGCGTAGACGCGGACGGACACGTGCTGGCACCGGGCATCATCGATCTGCATACGCACTTCGACGCGCAGCTCACCTGGGACAGCTTCGCCACGCCATCGCCGAGCAACGGCGTGACCACGGTTGTCATCGGCAACTGCGGCTTCACCATCGCGCCCTGCAAGCCGGAGCATCGCGACCTGACGTTGCGCAATCTCGGGCAGGTGGAAGGCATGCCGCTCGAAGCGATGCGCGCAGGCATCGACTGGGACTTTGAAACCTACCCGCAGTACCTCGATCTGCTGGAGCGCAAGGGTTCAGTGCCCAATGTGGCCTCGTTCTGCGGACACTCCTCGGTCCGCGTGAATGTGATGGGCGAGGACGCCATGAAGCGCAAGGCCACCGATGCCGAGGTCGTGCAGATGAAACGAATTGTTCGCGAGGCGATGGACGCAGGCGCGATCGGGTTTTCGACCTCCACGCTCGAGCAACACAATGGGGAAGGCGGCGTCCCGATGCCTTCGCGCTTCGCCGGCGAACACGAATTGCTGGAACTCACCGGCGCGCTCGGCGAGGCTGGCAAGGGTGTGTTCATGCTCACGAAAGGAATGACCACCACGGTACCCTGGCTCGAAGACGTCGCGGCGCGCAACGGCCGTCCCGTGATGATCGCCGCAATGTTCAGCGATCCCAACGACCCCGAACGCGTCGTGCGCGAGTTCGGCGAAATGCAAACCGCCCGCGGGCGCGGACGGGAACTGTGGGGCCAGGTGGGGTGTTATCCCCTCGGCATGGAATTCACCATGTCATTGCCCTACCCGCTGCATGCGATGCTCGCCTGGCGCCCGGCCATGGAAGCCCTGGGTACCGATCGTTATCTCAAGTTGTTCAAGGATCAATCGTTCCGAAAGGCCGTCAAGGCGGAAGCGCGCACAAAGGGAGTGCCCGTGCGCTTTTCCTATCACTCCTTCGAGCAGATGCATGTGCACGACACGCCGAATCCGAAGTTCAGATCGCTCGTCGGCAGCCTGGTCACGGACCTTGCAAGCGCCGCGGGCAAGGATCCCTTCGACTGGGTGTTCGATCACGCGCTCGAAGGCGGAATGCAGACCATGTTCGACTGCAAGCTGTTCAATGTCGACGAGGAGAAAGTCCGCGATTTGCTGCTCCACCCTTGTGCGGCCCTTGGTCTCGGCGATGCAGGCGCCCATCTATCCTTCCTGTGCGACGCAGGCTTCGGATTGCACTTATTCGGCCATTGGGTCCGCGAGCGAGGCGATCTGACCCTGGAGCAGGCAGTACAGATGCTGACCAGCCGTCTTGCCGATGCCTATCGCATTCCGGATCGAGGTCGCCTCGTGCCGGGCGCACACGCGGACGTCATCCTGTTCGACCCGCAAACCGTCGGCCGCGGCGAGAAACGCCATGTTTCGGATTTGCCCGCGGGTGCGAGCCGGGTGGATATGCCGCCGCTCGGTCTGAAAGGGGTCTGGGTAAACGGGCAACGCGTTGTCGATGAGGCGGGTCCGCTCACCAACTGCGGCAATCCCGGTGTACTGATTAGAAACTTCCCGGCGTGACGATCTGCGGCGGGCCGTCGGCTTGCGGGGAAACGGGAAACCCGGGACAACTCAGCGTTACTCGGCTTTACACGTAGGGAAGAACGGTTCCAGATGCGGCCCGTATCTGTAGTCGGTGAAATCGCACGGGTCCGAGAACGAACCGTAACATTGCGTCTCTGACTCGAGCTCACAGTATTGATCTCCGAGCCTGACCGCCAATGGCGTGTAGGTCACCGGCCCGTCCAGACGCTCGGGTCTTGCAACCAGGTCTCCCTTCGAAGTTTTCAGCAGGACGATGGAATACGGAAAGTGTTTGTTGGGCTTGTCGTTGCAACCGCAGAAATGGGCTTCCACTTCCAAGTCTCCCAGTTGCAATCCCTGGAGTTCGCTTGCAAAAAATCGGGTACGGGGCCAATCCGGTAGGCCGTCCGGCTTCGTCGCCCCGTTCTGTGCGGTCTCATCCTTCTGCGTCGTCGAGTCATTTGCCAGACAACCGCCGGACGTGGCTACCAACGCCAACGCTGCAACAATGGACACCGGGGTGAACTTGTTCATTCGCCTCCCCCTGGGCGTTTAGCTGGGCGATGTTCGTGAAGTCTCGCGATGCCGGACCCATGGTTCAAGAAAGCGGCTAATGACACAGCGCACGGAGCAGCAGCCATGCGTGCAACATTACGGCGATGCTTCGCCTTTCGCAAGTTCGAAAGTCTTAGTTGCCCTCGAGCACAGGCGGCTCAACTGGATGAAGATGAATAACTAACTCCCCACGACCAAGGAAGTCGTTGGGGCTGGACACTAGGCGGTGACCGCGGAATTTGAGGCTATCCGCTTCTTTTGCGGTTCGGAGAAAACACCTTTGATCCGTGGTATGGCTTGCTCGATTGCTGTTGGTGGTTGAGGTTGCTGGTATTGCCCGGCGTGTTGCCGACGGACGGCCTCGCGCTCGATGGACTTGAAGACTTCCAGCTGGACGCGGCTTCCGCCGACGTCGCCGAGAACCGGTTGCAGGCCTGCAAAAAACTCCACTGCCTCGCCATAGCGGCCTTCGGCCCAGGCGCCAAGCGCCCGCAGACCCGGCCGGGTGACGTGCCGCGCGCGCAGGGCCGAGTAGTTGCTGCCTTCGGCACATCGCTCGATTTCATGCACGAGACGTTGCGCCCGCGCCTTGTGGTCGGCACTAAAGTGTGCGAGAGCCGCATGAAGGTCGATATAGGGCCAGAATCCTGGGGTCATGGTCCGTTCGAAGGCGTCGGAAACCTTGCGCCAGCGGCCTTCGACGTCCACCCCGTCGGTCGCGAGGCGCCATAACAGAGCAGCGGCGTCGCACGCATCAAGTGGTGATTGCGCACTGGCGGGAAGCAACCATGTGTCGAGTATGCCCAGCGCCGACGCGACGTTTCCCTCCTCGGCGTCGAACATGGCGAGATGCCATGCGTTGTGAGTGCACATGCGGCTATGCGTGGCCCAGTGGGCACGCTGATCGCGCATCCATTGCGCGCCGTCGCGGTGCCGCCCGGACTCGGCAATCGCGTGCGCCACCGCGTGCACACCCATCGGGCAGGCAGGGTCGCGCGCCAGCGCTTCCCGCCCCAGTGCCTCGGCGCGCGCTCCGTCGCCGGTTTCAGCGTGCGCGAACGACGCCATGGCAAGCACGAATCCGAAACCGTGCTGATCGCGCGTCCATGCCGGCATCACCGCATCGACAAGCGCGCAAAGCTGCTCATGCCAACCCAGAAAGAAGTAGCACGACAGCGCGAGCCGCAGCGCCAGCAAATCCCAGGGCCACCTGCCCAGGATGAAGGCATAACTTTCAGCGGAGAGGACCGGGTTCCCGGACAGCCACGCTTTGGCCGCGGCTTGGTGGGCGCGTGTTCGTGGCGATGCCGCAACCCCATCGGCTGTTCGGATAGCCTGCGCGATCGCGGGAAAGGTATCCGGAGTTTTTGCGAGGACGCCGGCTGCGGCCCGGATGGTCTGCGCTCGATCGAATTCCGGATGGCCGGGACCGATATGGAAAAGCGCGGTAACGGGATCGCCGACGGCGCGCAGGAGGTGATCGAGGGCAAGAGAGGTCGCTTTCATGGTGGTGAATTTTGCGCGCGAGCCAGATTGCAGACTTGACGCAAAATCCGGCGTTCTTTGCAGATACGCCGCTTGTGCATGGGTTGCGGGTTCGTCGACCTGGTGTCAGCTTTTCCCCTGTTCGATCTGCGGCCGGTTTTGTAACGAACCTGACGGCGCAATAGCTTGGTGGCGAACGACTGAGTTCTGAAGAGGGGGGACTCGACCTCGCGACCTCGCGACGTCACGATCGCAACATTACGGTCACGCTGAGCTGACCCGGAAGGTACGGACACTTTTGAATGCAGACCGAGCGCCGAGCATCCACTACCAACCGGCCTGAGCCTTGCGCCAGGCGGCCGGCGGCATGTTTACCATCCGCTTGAACGCGCGCCAGGACCGGGGCACTCCCATGTCATTTCGGAAGGGTTATGCTGTCGCAAACCTTCCCGCTCCTGACCGAGATGGCCAAATCTTTCGTGAGAACAATCATTGCAAAAGGCTGTCTGCTCGCGGCCCTGGCGGCGGTTTGCGCGCCGCTCCGGGCGGACGCGCCTTCTCCCGTCCAGGTGTGCGATTTCGGCGGCGCGGATTTTCTCAGCTCGGGCGAAAAACAAAACGGCCGCTCGGTCGATGAACTGGCGAGGGAACTGCCGAAGATGCTCGAGGCCTGCCGCAAGGCGGTGGAGACCGAGCCCAAGTCTGCTCGACTGCATGCGCGCTATGCGCGGGTGCTGGCCGTCGCCGGCGATACGGCAGGTGCGTTGAAGGAAGCCCGCCTCGGAACCGAGCTCGGTTCGCCGATGGCGATGGTCCTGCTCGGCGTGATGCACGCCGACGGCAACGGCGTTGCGCGCGACTACGGCGCCGCGCTCAAGCTCTTTCGCGACGCCGCGAAGAAGGATCACCCGCTCGCGTCTTTCAATCTGGGCGTCATGCTCGCCAACGGCTGGGGGACTGCGGCCGACGACGCCGACGCCATCGCGCAATTCCACCGCGCGGCAGCGGGCTACGACCCGCTGGCGATGCAGATCCTCGGCGACGCGTATGCCAAGGGGCGTGGTGTTGTCGCCGATCCGGCTGCGGTCGAACGCTGGTGGAAAAAAGCAGGTGAACGACCGCAAGCCCTGCCCGAAGGACGCCGCAATCCCATGCGCATCGCGCAGCTCGGGCGTGTCGAGCCCGATACGGCCGCGCTGGTCGCATGGTACGAGCGGCTGGCCCGCGCCGGAGAGTTGTGGGCGCAGAACTATGTGGGCCATCTGTACGAGGCCGGGCAGTGGGTGCCGCAGGATTACGCGACGGCACAGACCTGGTATCGCAGGGCCGCCGAAGCGGGCTTCGGGCCGGCGCAGATGAGCATGGCCATGCTCTATTCGAACGGACTGGGCGTCGAACGCGATCGGACGGAATCGCGGCGCTGGGCGATGATGGGTTTGCATCAGTCGTGCGATCGCGCGGCGCAGGCGGAGCCGGGCGCGAACGCGTGCGACCGGTTCGCCGCGGACGCCTACGACCCGGGCAAGGTGGTACCGGGCCTTAGCGCCTACTGCATGAGCCGCTACGCGGAACAGGCCATCCCCGCCTGCCGGAAGGCGGTAGCGGAGTACCCGTCCACCGTGCGTTACCGCGCGCAACTCGCGCGTGCCCTTGCCCACGCCGGCAAGTTCGACGAGGCGCGCCGCGAAGCGGGCATTGCCGAAGCGAAAGGCTCGACGCTCGCCATGACGCTGCTGGGGGCGATGAGCGAATACGGCTACGGCGCGCCGAAGAACGAGGTCGAAGCCCTGGCTTGGTATCGCAAGGCGGCCGATCTCGACGACGACCGGGCGATCAAGCTCGTTGCAATGAAGGCGATGAGCGGTGTCGGCGTGGCAAAAGACAGCGCCGAAGCGAAAGCGCTCTCCAAAGCGATGAGCGATCGCATGTGGAAAAACGTCGCCTCAACGGCTGCCCCGGTGGACACCCTGGCATCGCAGGCCGAAAAAGGCGACGCGAGGCCCAGCACGAACCTCGCATTCCAATTCGAGCAGCAGAAGCAATACGACGAGGCGATCAAGTGGTACACGCGCGCCGCGGAGCAGGGATACGGCATCTCGCAAATGAACCTCGCCCAGATGTACGAGAAGGGGACGGGAGTCAAACAGGATTTCGGCGAGGCGAAGAAGTGGTATCGCAAATCAATGGAAAGCGGCGGCGGCGAATCGCTGTACCGGCTCGCTTCGCTGAGCGACAAGACCCAGGATTATCCGGAAGCGCTCAAGCTCTACCGTCGCGGCGTCAAGCAGGACGACTATCGGGCGATGGTCGATCTCGGGGAAATGCTCGAACAGGGCCGCGGCGTGAAAAAGGACGCGGCACAGGCGGTCCAGCTCTACGAGCAGGCGGCGGACCGCAGCCGGTGGGCGCAGTTCAAACTAGGCATCATGTATTCGCAGGGACAGGGCGTACCGAAGAACGAAGCGAAGGCACTGCAGTGGTGGCAGAAGTCGGCCGATGGCGGAAACGGCAAGGCGCAGAACAATCTCGGCTTCATGTACGACCGCGGCATTGCCGTACCGCGCGATTTCCGAAAGGCGCTCGACTGGTACCTCCTTGCGCAGAGCCGCGGCGTGCCGCAGGCGAAGGCAAACCTGGAGGACTTTTTCGAAGAAGGCCGCGGAGCGCCCAGCGCGCCCTCGAGTGCGGCAGCCTGGTACCGCGCGGGCGCCGAGGCCGATGTTGCGTCCGCGCAATACAAGCTTGGGACTCTTTACGCGAATGGACAGGGCGTTGCGCGCGACGAGCTCGAAGCGGCGAAATGGCTGTCGGCGGCTGTGGAGCAGGGATATGCGAAAGCCGCCCCGAGCTTGCGAACCTGTGCTTCCTTCTGGGACAGAAATACGAAAAAGGCGAGGGCGTCGCGCAGAACCAGCAAGCCGCCCTCCAGTTTTACTCGCAGGCCGCGGCGATCGGGAATAGGCGCGCAATCGAGTATCTGGCGGTGATGCACGAGAAAGCCGGGGACCGGGACGGGGCCGCTGAATTGCGCGAGTTCTTTGGGCACGCACCCGGAATCCGCGCAGCACCGAAGCTGCCAGTCGGATTCAATCTCGATCCGGGCAAGGACGAGCAACGCGAGATGCAGATACGAGTGGCGGGCACCGCGCAAGCCTCCTCCGCCGCAATGGCCGCAGACGCGTTTGAAATCATTTTCTGGATACCGCCGCAGCAGAACCGGGGAAGTCAGCCGTAATTCGAGCAGAAGCAGGCTGAGCTAACCTGGATTATCCGATCACTCTTGAAGGCAGACCGAGCGCCGAGCATCCACTACGAACCGGCCTGAGCCTTGCGCCAGGCGGCCGGCGGCATGTTTACCATCCGCTTGAACGCGCGCGAGAACGCGGCTTCGGAGTCGTAGCCGACGTCGAGCGCAATGGTCGCGACATTGCGATTCGATTCGCGCAACAGTCGCGCGCCGAGCTGGATGCGCCAACTGGCAAGGTACTGCATCGGCGGCTGTCCGAGGTATTGCACGAACCGCTCATGCAGCGCGGAGCGCGACAGGCCGACCTCGCGGGCGAGCTCGTCGACGCTCCAGGCGTGATCGGGACGATCGTGCATGAGCGCGAGCGCCTTGCCGACGAAACGGTCGCGAAGTCCGGCGAGCCACCCGGTCGCGCCCTCGGGCAGGCTGTCGAGATAGCGTCGGGCCGCATCGACGAACATCATCTCCGAGAGTCTTTCGAGCACGGCATCTCCGCCGGGCCGCCTGTTGTTGGATTCGACCACCGCCTGGTCGATCACGCGGCCAACCCAATCGCCGGCGCGTGATGCGGGCAGATGCAGGATGCGGGGCAGCGCCGCCACGAGCGGATTGAACGGGCGAAGATCGCAGCCAAGGAACCCACACACGAGGATCGCATCGGCATCCGCTATGGGCATCAATACACCCGGTTCCCGGACTCCATGGTGAAAAGCAATTGGCACCGGCTTGGGATCATCGCGACGGGCGGACACCCATTCGGCGTTTGCGGGAATCGGTTCCAGGCCCGGGGCGCTCGAGATGACGTGACGATCCCCCTGCGGAAACATCACGACATCGCCCGCGGCGAGTCTCACCGGAGGCAGACCGGAAACCGCGGCCCAGCCGCTGCCCTTCGCGAGTAAGTGGTATTCCATGACATGTTCGCAGCCGGGCATCACCCCGCCGGCGATCTGCTTCGCCGGCAGACCCTCGGCCGACCACTGGTCGCGAAAGCTGATGTAGAAAAACACCGCGCCTCGGAGGCGCACGCTGCGCAACAGGTCCGAAAGCGTATCGCGGCTCATGACATGGACCGTTCGGTGAAGGATTGTTCAAGTAGCGCGGACGCGCGATCAAGTCTATCGATCAATCGCGGACGCACGATCAAGTGTGCCGGACGCCTGGTAAAGAATCAATCATGCTCTCGCGGAACAATGGCGCCTCAGTGAATCATCAACGGTATTCGCAACGACAACTTGGCGGCCACGCATGCTGGAATCTTTTATTTTGCAATCGCTCTTCAACAATTCATACGCGGCCGCGTGGTCCCGCGGTTTCCAGCTTACAAGGAGCATCTCCCCAATGATTGCACCGAGCGATTTCTCCGCCCTGAGCATGCACCAGGGACCCGCATGGGCGGACCACGCCTGCATGTTGAACCATCGCATGAATCGTTGGGCCGGCCATGAATAGAACAACGGCCAGTGCAGCGCAGCCTGAACGTAACGGTTCTGCGCGGCTGCCCGCCGGCGCGGACTCCCGAGAGACCGGGGCGGCGGCTCTCGACGTGACATTTCGCCGGCCGGCGAACGACGGCCGTACGTTCACACTCGAGGCCCTGGCAGAGATAGCGCGCGCGACGATGCGCGAGCCGGCGCGTCCTGTGCCGATCGAAACAGAGCCCGCTGCACAGCGCACTGGCACTCAGCAACCGCCGGTGAGCGCAACGATGAACCGCTTGCCGCATTACCGCGAAGCCGGAACCGGTCCGTTCGTGCTCTGCATTCATTCGTTCTCCAGCAGTTCGGCCCAATACCAGGGGCTCATGCAGCGCCTGGCGCCGCGCTTTCGTGTCGTGGCCGCCGACCTCTATGGCCATGGCAGGACCCCGTCGTGGCTGGGGGAGCGTCGATTCACGCTTGCCGACGAAGCGGCGCCGCTCGAAGCACTGCTGCCGGACGATACTCCCGTGCACCTGGTCGGCCACTCCTACGGCGCGGCCGTGGCGCTCAGGATTGCCGGCGCCAACCGCGCGCGCGTGGGCTCGATGATCCTGTACGAGCCGACGATGTGGGGCACCCTGTCACACCTGTGTCCGAACGATCCGGCAACGCTAGAGATCGAAGCGGTGCGAGACGAGACGATCCAGTTGATCGACAGCGGCCGGCTCGAAGCCGCGACCGAGCGCTTCGTCGACTACTGGGCCGGTTCGGGCAGTTGGGCTGCGGTGCCCGAGGAACGCCGGCCCAGGCTCATCGCCTCGGTACGCTCCCTGCGTGCCGCCTGGACGGCGACGTTCGTCGAGCGCTGGTCGGCCGCTTCGCTGCGCTCACTTGACACGCCGTGCCTGCTCATCAGCGGTACGCACACTACCGCGGCGGCGCGTCGAGCAACCAGCCTGCTTCGCGACACGCTGCCGGCTGCAACGGTGGTCGAGTTTGACGGTGTGGGTCACCTGGGCCCGATCACACATTCCGAACGCGTCGATGCAACGATCGACGCCTTTCTCTCTTCATCTTCAAGGAGTCTTGCATGAATGCATTCCTGACAGTCCTGTACGGCGTCGTAACGTATGCTTTTTTTCTCGTGACATTCCTGTACGCGATCGGTTTCGTGGGCAACGTGGCGGTGCCGAAGTCGATCGACAGCGGGGCGTCGGTGCCGCTGGCCGAGGCCTTGATCGTGAACCTGCTGCTACTCGGCCTGTTCGCCGTGCAGCACAGCGTGATGGCCCGGCCCGCGTTCAAACGCTGGTGGACCCGTGTTGTGCCGGAGCCGATCGAGCGCAGTACCTTTGTGCTGGCCGCGACCCTGGCGCTGGCCCTCCTGCTCTGGCAGTGGCGACCGATCGCCGACCCGGTGATCTGGACTGTGGAAAACCGCACTGCGGTCCTGGCGCTGCATGCCGTATTCTGGCTCGGTTGGGCGGTGCTGCTGACCAGCACCTTTCTGATCAACCACTTCGAGTTGTTCGGGTTGCGGCAGGTGTTCGCGCGGCTGCTTGGCCGCACCGCGCCGGAGGCGGAATTCAGGACGCCCGGCTTCTATCGTCACGTGCGCCATCCGATCTATCTCGGATTCCTGCTCGGCTTCTGGGCGACGCCGCACATGACGGCGGGCCATCTTCTTTTTGCCGTGGCGACCACCGGCTACATTCTGATCGGCATCTATTTCGAAGAGCGTGATCTGATCGCGCAGTTCGGGGACCGCTATCGCCGTTATCGGGAACAGGTCGGGATGCTCCTGCCGTGGCCGGGCAGGTCACGCTAACGCCCCACCCAGTCCGACATCAATTTTTTTCCATCGATCATCAGGAGAATCCACATGAATCTTGAACTGAAAGTCCGCACTCCAAACACCTCGACAATGGCGCCTGCTGCTGCCCCTGCCAATGTTGATTTCAACGCGATCAAGCAACGTCAGCAGGCCACCTGGGCCAGCGGCGACTTTGCAATCATCGGTACTACGCTTCAGATTGTCGGCGAGTCGCTGGCGGAGGCGGTCGACGTGCGTGCCGGTGAAGCGGTATTGGACGTGGCCGCGGGCAATGGCAATGCGACACTGGCTGCCGCTCGCCGCTTCGCGAGCGTGACTTCGACCGATTACGTGCCGCATCTGCTCGAGAAGGGCGAGGCGCGGGCAAAAGCCGAGGGTCTGGACGTCCAGTTTCAGGTGGCGGATGCCGAGGCGCTGCCGTTCGACGATGCATCCTTCGACGTGGTGCTGTCCACGTTCGGTGCGATGTTTACGCCTGAACACCACAAGGCTGCGCACGAGTTGATGCGCGTGGTTCGCAGTGGTGGCCGCATCGGTATGGCAAACTGGACGCCGGAAGGCTTTATCGGCCAGCTCTTTCGCGTGATCGGTGCCTATGTACCGCCGCCGGCAGGCACAAAATCCCCTGCGCTATGGGGCTCCGAGCCGAGGATTGTCGAGCTGTTCGGCCCGGAGGCGATCGACATTCGCTGTGTGCGACGGGACTTCAACTTCCGCTACCAGTCAGCCGCGCACTGGATCGAGGTGTTCCGCAACTTCTACGGACCAACGCACAAGGCATATGCCGCGCTGGATCCCGTTCGCCAGAAGAGCTTGACCGCAGACATTACGGCGCTGCTCGAAGGTCTGAACGTAGCCGGGTCAGGCTCGCTCGTCGTGCCCGCCGAGTACCTCGAAGTCGTGATCACCCGCAAGTAACGCCCCAAAAAACGAAGAGGGTCGGCCCGGCATGTCGCATAAATAACGCAATATGCCAGGCCCGCCCCCTCAAATACCTTTTGAAGAAGCCAACGGTCAGGGCTTTCGGAAGCGCAGCACGAACCGATCGCTGGTGCCACGGCGTTCCCCGGCGGCGCGCGGTGAATCGTTCCAAAGCCGGGTGTCGTCCTTGTTGCGGAGGAAATCGGCTTGCCCATCCAGCACGAACCCTGCTGCCAGTACTTCAGACTTGACGACATCCTCCTCAATGCGATGATAGGTATTGGTCACTGTGACGCCGTCCCCCGGTCGCGCGCTGTGATCGACAATCACGAATACACCTCCCGGCTTGAGTGCGGCGAACACGGCCTTGTTCATGGCCTCGCGATTCACCCCGAGCCAGACGGTGTCGTGATAAAACAGCACCATCGTGACCGCGTCGAGCGGACGCAAGTCGTCTGGAAAGGGATCGTCGAAATCGCGATCCATACGCACGACGCCCTTCATTACCGGCTTGGCGAGTCGCGCGCTCCAGGGCTTTTCCAGAAACATCTCCAGCAACTTCTTGGAGTTCTGCCCGTAGACGGCGCCTTCGCTGCCTACCGCCCGCTGGAGTAACTCGGTGGTATAACCGCCGCCGGCACCCAGGTCGGCGATACGCCAACCCGGCTGTATACCCAGGAAGGCGAGCAACTCGGCTGGCTTGCGACCCGCGTCGAGCGCACGATCCTCAGGGCTGCGATCTGCCGCCGTGACGACAGCGTTCGCAAGCGTCGTCGAATCCTGACTCAATGCGTGTTCAGAGAGGCCGGCGGATGCCAGGAACACGACTAGCAACGATATGTAAATTCTATTCATGCATTTCTCCAATCAGTCCAGATCCAATTCGGATTACCAGAACGAGCGTATTTTTCTTGCACAGGTATCGTAGCGCAAAAAGGTGTCGCTCGTTATCGCCAGAGGCGCGCTGAAAGTGTGGAGCTTGGCGGATTCAACTTCCATGTGCCGGACGCGCCTTTCTCAAGGCAATCGCTACGGTTCATGGGAGTGCTCCTGAGGGTCGAAGCCGCGTTAAACACAAGTGTCAAAATTCTTCGATCGAAATGAAACAAGCCTGTCATGCCCGACCAGTAGCATCCCCCATGTACCGAATGGTTTGATGGCCGGCGCCGGTCTTTTCTTGTTTGGGGATGCGCGGTTTTCGGATTCGACTTTCTCTTCGTTGGATTGCGATTGCTCCCGATCCGACCTGTATCGGTACAACCTTTACTTACTATCAAGAGGAATTCTCCATGATGCTCAAGAAACTCTCACTTGCGATCGGCCTGGTGCTCGTTGGTGCCTCGGCCTTTGCCGCCGGCACGTCCTTCAAAGACTTCACACCCATGACTGGCGATGTCGGTGCCGGCACCCTGCCCGAAGCCGCACCCTACCGGCTCTCCGCGCCGCACTTCAGCCAGATGACCATCGTTGCCCGCGATCCCGCGCAGGCCACCCGCTTCGATACCGGCAGCTACGACATGCACACCGCGAACGAAACCGGTCCCGACGCCGGCCGCTATTTGTTTACCGTGATGGAAACCGGCCAGGCCGGCATCCAGCGCACCGACCTGCGCACCATGATCACCACCACCATCTGGTCCAGCCCAGCCCCGGCTCCCGCGCTGAACAGCCACGTGGCCTTCGACGCATCGCGCTGGGCTCCCTGGGGCGGCTTCCTCACCGCCGAAGAATCGTGGAGCGATCCGGGCGCCATCCCGACCAGCATTTACGGCCGCCTGTTCGAAGTTACCAATCCTCTGGCCGATCCCGCTGACATCAACTTCGTCCATCGCGACATTCTGCCGCGCGTGTCGCACGAAGGCCTGGCGTTCGACAGGAAGAACAACTTTTACTTCATCGACGAACGCGACAACAGCCACCTCTTCCGGTTCACCTCCACGGACCCGAAGGCCCACAATGGCGATTACTTCTTTCGAACCGGCCAGACATCCGTGCTGCGCGTGGGTGATGGCACGGTTGAAGAAGCTACCGGTGTGGCTACCTGGATCCCGCTGACTGACGTCAACGGCGTGCCGCTTCCCGGCGCGGTCATGGTTACCGACCCCAATGGCAAGACCGCCATCGACGGCCGTGCCACGCCGAACCTGGCGGCCTTCCGGGGCACCGATTTCGACCGCCCGGAAGACATGGAGATCAAGACCCTGAAGAATGGCAAACAGTTTCTGTATTGGACGACCACTACCAACCACAAGGTGTTCTCCATCGACCTGAGCACCAACACGGTCAAGCTGTTCGCCAGCCGCAGCACTCTCGACATGGCCACCGGCCTGCCCGTCGGCAACATCTTCGCGAACCCCGACAACCTGGCGATCGACGCAGATGGCAACATCTATATCGTGGAAGACCAGCCGGGCGGCGTCGAAGACATCTGGTTCGCCAAGGACGAGAACAATGACGGCGTGGCCGAAGCCATCGGCAAGTGGGCCAGCCTGTCGACCAAAGGTGCTGAAAGCACCGGGTTGTACTTCGATAAATTCAAACCGAACGTTGCTTACGTCAACGTGCAGCACCCCGACAGCGGTGTCGATCGTACCATCATGATTTCCGCACCGTGCCCGAAGTGCAGGAAGGGTGACCGCAACCACGACCACGACGATGACGATCATGATCGTGACGATGACTGAATGAAGGGTTACGCAACCGAGTATTGCGCTCGCAGTCTGCACTTTCTACTGTAGTTCGATCAGATCCCCGCTGGCGAAACCAGCGGGGTTTTTTTCCGGCGCGCGCGAAGGAAAGAAAAAAAAAGTGGGATGCCGGGTCAGTCCTGGTATTTCGCCTACATGCATTTCGTCCAGCCGGTTCGCTACTTCGCCGCTTTAAGCGCTTCCCTCACGAAATCCATGCGGTCCTGCCCCCAGAACATCTGATTGCCGACGAAGAAGGTCGGGGCGCCGAATACGCCGCGCTCCACGGCTTCTTGAGTCGCCGCCTTGAGCGCATCCTTGGTGGTCTGTTCGGTGGCTAGCGCCACCAGCGCTTGCGCATCGAAACCCGCGCGGCCCAAAGCCTCTGCCGCCGTGGCCTGGTCGTTCATGTTCAGAGAATCGACCCAGATGGCCTTGAACATGGCGTCGCAGTAATCCTTGAGGCGCGGCTCGCCTTTCCTCTGCAAGGCGAGGGCGCCGCGCATCAACAGCAGTGTGTTGATGGGGAAGTACGGATTCATTTTGAACGGCACGCCGTAGCGTTTGGCAAAGCGCTCGAAATCCACAAAGATGTATTTTCCCTTCGCGGGAACGGAGACCGGCGACTGATTGCCCGTGGCCTGGAACACGCCGCCCAGCAGCATCGGCTTGAGAATGGCGGTGGCGCCGGTCGCCGTTTCCAGAGCAGGAAGCTGTGTCCAAGCGAGGTAGGAAGCCGAACTACCAAAGTCGAACCAGAACTCGAAGCTTTTCATTGGACCTTCTCCAGTGCAAACGAGGGCAGGCTTGGCATATTGCATTAGTGCCGGCACAGTCCCGACAACTTTGTATTGCGATCAGCGCCATCCCAAATAACTCGCCGACACAATACAGATGTCCGGACGCCAGGAACGCAGCGATTTGGCAAGGCAGACAACGCGTCACTTCAATTTGCTGCACCGCTGCCACAGTGGCGGCTTCATTGTAAACTTCCCCGTGCAGCAGACGGTCCGGCGGGACACTACCGCCTATAGTCCCACGTCACCAAGCCTGATACCAAACGGGTTCGTGCCAAATCTAACCGGGTCCCACGCATGAACGACCTGAGCCACCTTCTCAAGAACAATCGCGCCTGGGCCGAAGGCGTGCGTCGGCGCGAACCGGATTTCTTCGATCAGCTCGCTCTCCTGCAAACGCCGGAGTACCTGTGGATCGGCTGCTCCGACAGCCGCGTTCCGGCCAACCAGATCACCGGCCTTGCGCCCGGCGAGGTGTTCGTCCATCGCAACGTCGCCAACGTGGTGGTGCACGCCGACCTGAATTGCCTGTCGGTGCTGCAGTACGCGGTGGATGTACTGAAGGTCAAGCACATCATCGTTTGCGGCCATTACGGCTGCGGAGGTGTAATCGCCGCGCACGACCATCTCAGGCTGGGGCTGGTGGACAATTGGCTGCGCCACGTGCAGGACGTCGGCCAGAAGCACCGAGATGTGCTCGCCGGCAAAAAGGCGAGGGAAGAACGCATTGCCCGCCTGTGCGAGTTGAACGTGGTAGAGCAGGTGGTCAACGTTGTCCAGACCACGGTGGTGCAGGATGCTTGGGCCCGCGGCCAGACGCTCACCGTGCACGGCTGGATCTATGGCATCCAGGACGGATTGATCCGTGACCTCGGCATGAGCGTCGCGCAGGCGGAAAACCTGCAAGCGCGCTATGCGTCTGCGGTTGGGGTCGCAGAGCGTTAACCGCTATCATGACAAAGAGGGACAGAACCTGACGGTGCCCGTTGGTCCGCCGGGCCGGGAGTGGACGATGCGGGAAGTGATTGCGAGGACTCTGCGTCTCGTGGCGCGAGGCAGGAACGCTGCGAGGGGTGGTCTGCGTCCCTTACTCATCGTTCTGCCTCTGTGCATTCTCGCGCTGGGGGCAGTGTCCTCGTCTGGTGAGGCTTCCGGGGTGAAAAACGATATGCGGGCGGCGGAGAAATCGACCGCCGAGTTTGCAGTCTATGCGCTGTCGCGGGGCAAGGGCGTGCCGGAGCGGACACGCGGTGCGCTTCAGAGAGCACGTACGCTGCTCGAGGGCGCGAAGCAGCGTGGCGAAGTGATCAAGCTCAAGGAGGCACGCATCGGCCTGGAAGGAGAGACGCGCCTTTGCGTCGAGGCGAAGGACGTTGCGGCAGCGCGCGCGCTCCTGCGGGAGCTGCGCACGATTGCGGAAAATGTCGAGTTGTTCAACGTCGTAGTCGAACCTTGTCTGAAGAAGTAAGGAATCGTTGATTTTGCGCGGTGGAAAACCCGGCGTTTGAAAGGTGTGTCATGAAGAACTCTTTCGCGGTGCTCACAGGCGCATGCGTTCTTGCCTGCGGATTCCTTCTCTTCACCGGCTCTGCGCCCGCCACCGGCGCGGGCGACTCCACCGGATGCGAGAGCCCGGCGCCAACCTCCAATGACGAATTGCAGCCACCGGCGGGCGAGAGTCATGCCGGAACGCAGATCCGTGCCGCAACGGAGCGGGTGGAAGCCACGCCCGAGACGATCGCGGAGGCGATGGGGCAACTGGAGCGCAAGGCAAGGGAGGAGTGCCGGCTATGGGCGGACAAGGCCTTCGAGGAGTTCGAGCGGTCCACCTACAAGGAGCCGTTCCCGGGCGGAAAGTACATCGTCAGCGGCGACATCGCGATCTCCGATCGCGCGCGCCTCCGGGAATTTTTTGATATACGCATAAAACGGGAACCGCCCGAGACGGTGCCGGGGGCGCTTATCGTGCACAAGGTCGGCGGCCGGAATGCGATCTGGGATTCAACCCGGAAGAAGCATCTGACCTACTGCGTGAGCAGCGCTTTCAGGCACCGGCAACGACAGGTGATCAAGGATATGGAGGCTGCCTCCGGCGCCTGGGAAGTGGTCGCGGATGTGAATTTCATCCACGTTGCGGCCGAGGATGCCGACTGCACGCCAGACAATGCCAACGTTGTGTTTGATATCCGGCCAGTCAACGTGGACGGGCAATATCTGGCCCGGGCGTTCTTCCCGAACGAACAACGCGTCGAACGCAACGTGCTGATCGACGAATCCTCCTTCAATCTGGATCCCGACGGGGCCTTGCAACTGGTCGGGGTCCTGCGCCACGAGCTTGGCCACACACTCGGTTGGCGGCACGAGCACACTCGCCCGGAATCCGGGACCTGCTTCGAGGACAACAACTGGCGGCCGCTCACCGACTACGACCGCTTTTCCGTCATGCATTATCCGCAGTGCAATGGTGGTGCCGACTGGTCGCTGAAATTGACACACGTGGACCAGAACGGAGCGGCCTGCGTCTATGGTCCGGCGCCGGGCTTCGAGGTGGATCCGCAAATCTGCCCGGGGCGGGGATGAGGGAAAATCGCTTGAATCCGGCGCGGGGTTTGCGCGCTCCTGGCGTTACCCAACCTAACCCGAAACGCTGTCTGTAAATTCCGCTGCAGGAAATTCAGCCGCAGCGGCGCGCCAAAAACGCGGCCAGCATTTCGGCGCAAGCGCGGCCGTGAGACAGCGGCAGCCCGTGTTTGGAATGGGCAAAGACCTGCAACTCGGCGCCGGGAATCGCAGCGCGCATTGCCGCCATCACTTCCAGCGGGATGAAGGGGCTGGATTGCGGACTGAGCAAAAGGGTCGGTAAGTTAATTTCGCCCAATCGTGGCGTCAGGTCGGCGCCGATCAGCAAATCCGCGAGTCCGAGCGTTGCGTCGATCGAACAGGTCTCGTGCACGCGCAGATACCAGGCGTGCAACCTGGGATCGAGCGCGTCGGGATGAAAACGCGATTCCATCAGTTGCCTCGCCCAGCCTGATTGACCTTCCTGCGCGAGTACGTCGCGCCAGCCTTTGACGTTCGCGACCAACCCGCCGCGCGCGGCGGCGTTGGAAAGCGTGAGGCTCAGCAGTCGGCGCGGTGCGGCAAGCGCGCAGGCGAGCGCCACCGTACCGCCGATCGACTCGCCCACCAGGTGGAAGCGCTCCGCGCCCGTCGCATCGGCCACTTTCAGCAGGTCACCAACCAACCCGTCGAAGGACCAGCGATAATCACGTTGTGGTTGCGCTGACTTGCCGAATCCGCGCATGTCGAAGCGCAACAGCCGGTAACGGGCGGCCAGCACCGGCAGCCATTCCGCCCAGATATGCGTGTTGGCCGCAATGCCGTGATGAAAAACAATCGTCTGCGGCTTTTCGACCCACGCCGGCACGATGTCGCACACATCGTAGTAAAGCGCGCCGGAACCGGTCTCGATCATGGGCACGCTGAACGGCCTTTCAGTCGTAGACCACCAGTGTCTTGCCGCGGGTTTCCGGCAGAAGCGCGACCACCAGAATGACCACGGCAAAGCCGACGATCGCCACCATTCCGATAGCCTTGCCCAGCGTGATGGTGCTGCTGAGGTAACCGACCAGTGGCGTCGCAAACGCGCTCATTCCGCGCCCGAAGTTGTAGACGAAACCCTGGCCCGAACCGCGCACCCGGCTCGGGTACAGCTCGGTCAGGAAAGGGCCGCATCCGCTGAAATTGCCCGAAACAAAGAAGCCGAGCGGGAATCCGAGGAACAGCATCAGCGTATCGTTGATCGGAATCTGCGTGTACAGGATGGCGATGAGCGCCGAGCCCGCGGCAAACAGGAAGAAAGTATTCTTGCGTCCTAGATGATCGGACGCATAGGCCGCCGCCAGGTAACCGACGAAAGAGCCGAGGATCACCACAAAGGTATACAAACCAGTGTTCAATACCGACAATCCGCGCTCGGTTTTCAGGAAAGTCGGCAACCAGAAAAACACCGCGAAATAACCGGCCATCATGCCGGTGATCATCAGGCTGGTGAGCACCGTGGTCTTCAGCAGGTCCGGGCGAAAAGATTTCCAGGAAGTGGCTGCCGCGTTCCGTCGCCTTGGTCCTGGTCGCGCTATAGACCTCCGGTTCCTGCACGTTGCGCCGGATGTAGAGCACCAGCAGTGCCGGAAGAATGCCGGCCCAGAACAATGCCCGCCACGCCAGATGTTCCGGCAGCACGGAATACAGCAACAGATAAAGCAGGTTCGCCACCCCCCAGCCCACTGCCCATCCGCTTTGCATCGTGCCCACCGCCTTGCCGCGGTGCTGCGGGCGGATCATTTCCCCGATCAGCACCGAACCGACCGCCCACTCGCCGCCGAAGCCCAGGCCTTGCAGCGAACGCGTGACCAGCAACTGTTCGAAGGAATTGGTGAATCCGCAAAGAAAGGTGAAAAACGCGAACCAGCCGATAGTCAATTGAAGAATGCGCACGCGGCCGAATCGGTCCGCCAGCACGCCGGCCAGCCAACCGCCGATCGCCGAACTGATGACCGTCGCGGTGGTGATCCAGCCGGCTTCGATCTTCGACATGCCCCACACCGCAATCAGGGTGGGCACGACATAAGTGAAGACCATGACATCGACCGAGTCGGTCGCCCAACCCCCGGCGGCGGCGATCAGCGTCTTGCGCTCCCGCCCGTCCAGCTCTTTCAGCCATGCGAACATACTTCGCCCCTCGTTCCACTGTCCCGTTCCGGATGATACGGCCTGGGAGAAATTCGGTGCAATTCAAGAAGCGCGATAACCAAAGTGCCATGAGGGCTCGGCTGTGCCGGTAAACGCCGCCACGTCCAGAGCGTAAGGAAAGAAGAAAAAACAGAAAAAGCAGAAAAAGAAAAAGGGGGTCGAGCTTGGTATGTTGCGTCAATAATGCAAGACGCTACGCTTAACCCCGTTCCTCTTCACGAAGCGGTGTAGTCTGCCCTCGATCCTGATCGAAAGGTAACAGACCGCACTATTACTCAGTTAATTCAGTTAACTGAAGCGGCAGGTTGCTTGCGCCGGTCCGCAACCCGGCGTTCGGGGAACAGGATCGGGAGCACGAACATGCGGCGGTTGCCGTCGCGCAACTCGATGTCGATCCCGCCGCGGATCTGCCGGCGTGGACGCAAGGTCGCGTAGACATTGGTCGGTCCAACAGTGAAGTTGTAGATATCCTCGAGGGGTTGCGCGCCCGTCGGGCGGGCGACCTCGAAATCACGGCACAGCATCGCCGTCACCATCTTGATCTGAAGCATGGCAAGCTTGCTGCCGGGACAGAAGCGCGGCCCAGCGCCAAACGGCATGAATGCTCTGGTGTTGTGCGCGCCCACGTTGTCATTCGCAGCGTGCAGCCAGCGTTCGGGCCGGAATTCATGCGCCTGCGCGAAGTTCGCCTCCTGCGTGCCGACGTAACCATTGAGCGCCAGGATGGGTGTTCCCCTGGGCACGAATACGTCCCGGATCTGCACGTCCTCGTTAGGCTCGAGAAACAGATGCCCTCCGACCGGCTTGCAGCGCATCGCCTCGTTGGCGAACGCCTCGATGTACTGCAGCCGGTCCACAGTTGCCGGGTCCTGCCACGGTTGCTCAACCATCCCGAAAACCCGATCCACCTCCTCCTGGACCGCGGACTGGACATGCGGGAATTCCATCAGGAAGTGGATCATGTAGGCGAGGGTATTGGCGGTTGTATCCTCTCCGGCAAGCAGCAGAGTCATGACATTGGTTGCGATTTCCTTGTCCGAAGGCCCTTCCTCGTCTCTTTCCTGGGCGGCGACCAGCGCCTCCAGAAGATTTCGGGGCTGGGCGCGCAACCCCGGGTTGGCGGCCAGGCGCGCCCGCGTCTCCGCGATCAAGCCGTCGATGAACTTGCCGACTTCCTTCACGGCAGTCGCCACCTCGCGGTCCTCCGGTAGCTGGATGTAGTGCCAATACGGGAAAAGGGCGGTCTGCCGCCGCGCGATGGCCGGGAACATCTTGTCCAGATGAATCTGGATCGGGTCCTTCTTTTCCTCCAGCGTGTTGATGTCCCGGCCGAATGCGAGCCCGCTGGTTACGTCCACCGTGAGCCGCATCAGGTCGGCAAGGGCGTCGAATGGAGTGCCGGCCAGCGCAGCCCGCCACCAGCGCCGACGCAGCCTCCCTGCCACCTGCTCGAGGCGGGGGATGAATTCCCGCACGTGGCTCGCGTTCAGCATGTGCATCACGTACTTGCGCTGGCGCCTCCAGTTCGTGCCCTCCGCCGCGAACAGCCCGTCGGCTTTGATATCGACGAGAATCTCCTCGATCTTGTGCCATCGACGAAAGCGATCGGGCCGGTCGCGCAGCAACTGCTGGATGGTCTCGGCGTCGGCGACCGTGAGGATGCGCGTGGTGGCGACCCTGAATACAAACAGTGGGCCGAACTGGTCGGCCCAGCCGGCAACAAGGCGATGCAGCTCTTTGGGTTTCAGGTCGAGTGCGTTACCCAGAAAGGGAAGACCGCGCGGCCCGGGCAACTCGTCCAGCGAGCGCAGTGCCGTTGCATGGGGCTGTTTTCCGCGGACCGACGGCCCTTCAGATTCTTCCATTTCTTGCGTATCTCCGAGAAATTGAATCAAGTCGCCCGGCTCGTGCCACACCATCCCCGCACCTGCCAAAGCAGCAGGTGCTGTGTGTTGCCGAGTTTATAAACTTTCCTGTGACCGAATCAAGTTTTCGCGATGCGCGTGCAGTTGACACCGCGTCATAATCTATCATTTTGTGAGGTTTGCGCTCTTTTCGCGACTTGCGCGATGGAGAAACGGGGCGCGGATGTTTTCAACTCAGTTGCATTGGTCCGGCGGAGTCGCTTATTGCCGAGGTTTGTCCGGAGCGGCCGAGCGCGCGCGGGTTCTATTCTTGCCTTTTGCCTCGCGTCAGCGAGCATGAATCCGCTGATCGAAACCGCAGTGAACGCCCTCACTGGTTTTTCTGATAAGTCCCGATCAACACCGCCTGTTCGATGACGTGCCCCTTCATCGCTTTCTCCACCTCGTGCTTGCGCGGCGTCTTCAGATCGGGAAGCACGACATCGAGAGCGTAGAGCTTGTGAAAGTAGCGATGGCGGCCGACAGGCGGGCAGGGGCCGCCGTAACCGGTGCGCTGGAAATCGCTGTTGCCTTGCAGCGTGCCTGCCGGTAATTCGTTCGGCGAGATGCCCTGCGGCAGGCCGGTCGCCGAAGGCGGAATGTTGTAGAGCACCCAGTGGACCCAGGTCATCTTCGGTGCGGCAGGGTCAGGGGCGTCGGGATCGTCAACGATCAGCACCAGGGTCTTCGCGCCCGCCGGAACGCCACTCCATGCGAGCGCCGGCGAAACATCTTCGCCCTCGCAGGTATGGATTTTGGGAATTGCGCCTTCGTGGGCGAAGGCAGTTGAAGTCAGTTTGAGCGCCATGGCCTTAATCCTCCTTTGCAAAAACCCCCGGCATCATTGGCGCTGAGGGAATCAGGATTCTCTGGACAGTTCAGGCCTGCATCATTGCATATCCCCCGGAAGAAACGCACGGTCGAGAAAAGAAATGTAGTGGGACCCATTTTTGCAGTTGGCGTTTCGCGACTGCAGTGACAGACGCCGGCGCGACTCAGGCCGCATCGATCCAGATCTCCAATTCGCCCTGCTCCTCCCGAACCCGGTAGGTGCGCAGCGGCTCGCACGCCGGTGGACCCTCGACACGCCCGGTCGGGATATGGAAGCGGCCGTTGTGCATCGGGCACTCGATGATGTCGTCGAGCACGTAGCCCTCGGCGAGCCGCGCCACCTGGTGGGTGCACAGGCCGTCTGTCACGTAGTGCTGCCCGGCGATCCGGTAGGCGCAGTAGAGCTTGCCGTCGCACGAGACCTCGACGACATCGTCGTCGGGCACGTGGATTACCGGACACAGCTTTACCCACATCGTTTCGGCGGCCCCGGTCGGTTCAACTACCCGTGCCCGACGGCGGCGCCGAAGGTGCGCCCGGCAGCGGGTGGTAGGCGAACGCGGTCGGGTCGCGGCGCTGTGCGGCGATGGTGCGCAGGATCTCCAGGTGCGCTGCCAGCAGGTTCGGGCTCGGCTCGGGCAACTGATCGCGGATTGCCGCGTTCAGCGCCGGCAGCGCGTGGAACGGCACCGACGGATAAAGATGGTGCTCGACGTGGTAGTTCATGTTCCAGTAGAGCACCCGGCTCAGCCGGGAGTTGGTCATCGACCGCGAGTTCAGTCGATGGTCGTACACGTTCTGGTTCATCGCCATGTGCTGCGACGTGATGAACAGGAACACCCCGAACGCTCCGGCAAAGCGCGGGATGAAGAAGTACAGCAGCGGTACCCAGGTCTGGCCGATCGCCGCCCACGCCAGCAGCGCAAGATAGCCGGCCAGCAGGAGGCGGGCCTCCCTCACCAGCGTGGGCACCTGCGTGTCGGGCAGGTAAGCGCGCTCGCGCTCGAGGATTCGTCCGCGCGCGTGCCGCAGCGTGAGTTTCAGCCGCGGCAGGAACTCGACCAGCCCGATCACATCGCCCAGGTAGGTGCGTAGTGACACCGGGTTGCTGTAACCCATCTGCGCGTCGACCTTCCAGTGCCAGGTATAGGTGTGGTGGTGCGAGTGCGCAAAGCGGCGATGGGTCGGAGACTCGCCCCAGACGAAAGAGCTGATCCACAGCACCGCTTCGTTGAGCCATCGCGTGCGGAATGCCGTGCCGTGTGCACACTCGTGCGACGGGGCGTAGGCGAAGCCCAGCACCACGCCGTAGACAATAATGGCCGGCACCACCCACCAGATGCCGCGGCTTAAATGGATTGCCAGACCGGTGACGAGCAGCAGCCCCACCCACACGGCCAGGAAGCAAAGGCCCGGCCAGTCCGAGCGCCTCATCAGCTCTTTGAGCACGGCGCGGTCGACGCGCGGCTCCCACCAAGCGCTCTTGACGGTGTTTACGGAAGGAGTCGATGCCATTGATGCCGTCATGTCAGGAAGGTGTCGGGGTCGATGGTACCGGAGCCATCGCATCGGTCAACAGGAGAGTGGGCGGGTACCCTGGTCAGGGCTTCACGCTCACGTTGCAACTTCCACTTGCCAAGGTGGTTCACGCGTATGTCCAACCCGCGGGCCACCTGGGTGGCCGTCTTGTCGCCCGCTTCGACCAGGCGGATCGCCCAACTTTGAACTCGCGACTGTATTGCTGGTATGGCTTGCGCTTCATGGAACATTCCTATCAGGAGTCAGTATCTCCCTTTCAGGGTGTCCACTAATCGTGGTCAGGATCAAGTCGTCCCCTGTTAATCCCGGCAATTGCTTAAGGAGAATAAGGTCGAACTGGACATTCCGGTTTTGGAAGGCGTAGTGTGGCCATGACAACCGCATCGGACGGCCGCACAGGTTTTCATTACGGGGGAGGTCGCCATGGATGACAAGATCATTGTCAGCAACCGAAGCGCGCTAATCGCCAAATACGGCAAGGCCGGGCTTGCAAAAGTCGAGGCCGCTGTATCCGCGATGATCGCGGCGGACAAGGGACGAGGCATCAGGAGCCGCCTCGTCTATCTCGACAATGCCGCGGCCATCAAGAAAATGAAGGGCAGGGCCGTGGCGATTGCAACCAACCCGCGGCAGAACAAGCAGGCCATCGACGCCGTTTCCAAAGCGACCGATCCCGAGTACCTTATGATCCTGGGCGCGCCGGATGTGGTTCCGCATCAGGACCTCAGGAATCTGGTGTTTCAAGAAGACGACGACATGGATCGCTTTGCCTATGGCGACCTGCCGTACGCCTGCGACGGGGAATATTCCCAGGATACGACGAAGTTCAAGGGCCCCACTCGCGTGGTGGGCCGGCTGCCCGACCTGAGAGGTGCGCGCGAGCCCTCGTACCTGCTCAAGCTGCTCAAGATTGCAAGCCAGTATCGGACGCGCGACGTGAAGGACTACGCCCGCTATTTCGCCGTGTCCACGCAGTCGTGGCAAGGATCGACTGCCATGAGCCTGTTCAACATCTTCGGTAACCCCGATGCGTTGTTGCTGGCACCGCCGGCTGCGCCGCCGCTTTCGGCAAAAAAGCTTGCGGCCCTGTCGCATTTCATCAACTGCCACGGCGGTTCCTCGGATCCAGAATTTGTCGGGGAGACCAAGAGCCTGAAGAGCCAGCCGGTTGCGATGACCAGCGATTCCCTCAAGAAGAAATTAAAGCCGGGCACCGTGGCGTCGATCGAATGCTGCTATGGCGCGGAATTGTACGACTCGATCACGCTGTCGTTGCCGATGCCGATCTGCCAGCGCTATCTGGAGCAGGGCGCATACGGCTACTTCGGCAGCAGCACGATTGCGTACGGTCCCGCGGACAGCAATGGCGCCGCCGACCTGATCACCCAATACTTTCTGCTCGCCGTGCTCGGAGGTGCGTCGCTCGGACGTGCGGCGCTTCTGGCGCGGCAACGCTTCGTCGAGGAAGTGGGCGAACTCGACCCGGTCGACCTGAAGACGCTTGCCCAGTTCAATCTTCTCGGCGATCCGTCGGTTCATCCGGCGCGCGCGAGTACGGCAACCGACACGCCGAAGAATGCCGACTGGGAGGACATGCAGCGCCTCCAACGCCGCGAACGCCGTGCGAAGCTGCGGGTCCAGGGCAGGTACCTGCAGGAAACCAAGCCGACGGCCTCACGCAGGGAAAAGGGTGTACGCAAGTCAGCCAGCGTGCGCACGGCACTCACCAACATCGCCAGGCTCGCGGGTATCGGGCGTAAGAGAGAGTTTGTCGCGTACAGCGTCAACAGGCCAGCCGCTGCCAGAGTGCGTGACACCAAGGCGGCGCCCGCCGCGACACGTTACTACCTCGCGTTGAGTACGCCGAAGGGGCGCAGCAGCGATACGTTGAATTTCGCCGTGGCGGCTTTGGCCAAAGAAGTGAGGGGGCGCATCGTGGGTTACCGCATATATACTCAGCGGTGAAATGAGCACGGATGACGTCGAGCCACGCAGAGTGGCAGGCATTAAGGGAACTGTCGAGCGCGGACCATTCGGCGCCGGCAGCAAGAGCGCGCGCGACGCGGTCTGGGTCGATACGCCGCAAGGCCGGTTCGTGCTCCGGCGCACGGACGGCCCGACTTTCGGTGATGCCGCGCTCGATCGTTACGTCGGCAAGCGCGTCACCTGCAACGGGTTCATCGTCGGCTACTCATTGCTCGCGGACCGCATCAGCGTGGACGACGAGGCTTGACGGTTCTGTCCGGGCGGCAGGAAGAGGGGGGCAAACATGGCAACGAGACAACGGCCGAAGCGAATGCCCGCAGCGGCCTTCCGCAAGTCAACTGCCGAACGCGCCGCGATCGCTGCCGGGCATAAGGAGGCGGCCGCCGCCGTCGCATCGCGCGTCGGGGTCCTCAAGCAACGCGAGAGTGCCGTCCAGGCCCACTACCGGTCGCAGCGCAAGGCTGCAGTTCCGAAGGGACGGAAAGCCAAGGCCGTCACTGTATCGGCCATTCCTGCCGACGTGGGGATTCTTGTCGCCGAAGGAGATTCCTGGTTCGACTACCCCTTCTACGACGTGCTCAAGATACTGGACGACGAGTACGGGTACCGGGTCGAATCGGTCTCGCATCGCGGCGACGCCGTCGAAAGCATGGCCTACGGCGGCGGGCAGATCAAAGACTTTGTCCGCCGTCTCGAGCGGGTCGGGCGTGAGGGCAAGGTGCCGACCGCAGTCTTGTTATCGGGCGGCGGCAATGATATCGCAGGGCCCGAGTTCGCGATGCTGCTCGACCATAAGCGCTCGCCATTCCCCGGACTGAATGCGACCGTTCTCGACGGGGTCATCGACCAGAGAATACGCACGGCTTATGTGCAAGTCCTGAGCCTGATCACCAATGTCTGTAAACAGTTGTGGCCGAAGCAGCCGACCATTCCGATCCTGGTGCACGGTTATGACTATCCAGTTCCTGACGGGCGCGGGTTCCTCGGGGGATGGGGGCCGCTGCCCGGCCCGTGGCTGGAGCCCGGCTTCCGCCAGAAGGACTACGCCGATCTGCCGGAGCGGATAGCTATTGCCGCGACGCTGATCGATCGCTTCAACGGCATGCTTCACTCGATTGTTTCGACCGCTTCCTTCAGGCATGTGATCTATATCAACCTGCGCGGCACGCTCTCCACGAAACCGAAGGACTACCGGCAGTGGTGGGGAAACGAGTTGCACCCGACGCGCGACGGTTTCAACACCGTTGCAAGAAGGTTCGTCGAGACGCTGCGGAAACTGAACAAGTGAGTGGCGCGCCCGCGGCGATCTGCCGCGGTTGAGACGGATCAATTTCTCCTGGAGCGAACGTTGAAGGACTGGACTTGGGGAGCGGACATTTGCGGGCCAGTAATTCTGGGTTTCGCTGTCGTGCTTTCGATTCTTACGTCAGGCGTCGCCCGCGCGGAATCGACTGATCCGGCGTTTTCCGTCCTGGTTTTTTCAAAGACCGCGGCGTACCGGCACGATTCCATTCCCGCCGGCATTGCCGCCATTCAGGCGCTTGGCGAGCAAAACAATTTCCGCGTTGACGCCAGCGAAGACGCCGCGATTTTCAACGATGAAAGGCTGGCGCGGTACCGGGTGGTGGTTTTTCTCAGCACCAGCGGGGATATCTTCAACCCTGGCGAACAGGCGGCATTCGAGAGGTTTGTTCAGCGCGGTGGGGGATTTGTCGGCATTCATGCGGCCTCGGACACCGAATACGATTGGCCCTGGTACGGCGGACTTGTCGGCACGTACTTCCGCAGACATCCCGTCATTCAGTCCGCGACCTTGAAAGTGGTGGACCCGTCTCACCGTTCGACCCGGCACCTGCCGATCAACTGGCCACGAATCGACGAATGGTATGACTTCCGCCATGACCTCGACCGCGACATCACGGTATTGATCCGGATCGACGAAACAACATACAGGGGCGGACGGATGGGGGCAGACCATCCGATTTCCTGGTATCACACCTACGATGGCGGCCGGGCCTGGTACACGGCGCTCGGGCATACCGCGGAGTCATACAGGGAACCGCTGTTCGTCGAACATCTCCTCGGCGGAATCTCCTGGGCTGCGGCGAGATAGCACACTCCATAACGCCGCGCTGTCACGCATCGCCGCTCACCCGGCGAGCGGATGGGGTCGAATCTGGAACTCGTAAACCTTGGCACGGCGTTAACGGGTGAAGGCGGTTTAATAGTGAATAATGGTCTCTGTCATGGCGATGATTGCGGATTGGAAATCTGATTAACCGGTTTTGGTCAGCAGGGCCGGCAACTCCGAGAGGTTGCGAATCTCATGGTCGGGCGAGCCCGGCAGGCGCTCGCGCTTCTGTGCATAGCGATTGCACCAGACCACGCGCATGCCGAAAGCCGAGGCCGCGTGGGCATCCCAGGCGTTCGACGACTGGAAGGCAATTTCTGCGGCCGGCATGCCGAGGGTGTCGACGGCCAGCCGGTAGACGTCGGGATGGGGTTTGAAGACGCCGACCTGTTCCACGGACAGTACGTGATCCAAGAGTCCGGCCAGTCCCGCGCCCTGGACGGCGTCCGCGAGCATGCCCGGCGTGCCATTCGACAGGATGGCCGTGACGAATCCCGTTTGCTTCAATTCCTTGAGTACTTGCGGCACTTCCGGAAAACACCGCAGCGTGCGATATAGATCCAGCAATCTGGCGCGCAACCGGACATCCTCGATGCCCAGGGTCTCCATGGTGAAATCGAGCGCATCCGAGGTGACCTGCCAGAAATCCGCATGGCGGCCTTGCAAGCCGCGCAACCAGGTGTACTGGAGTTGCTTGTCGCGCCAGAGCGAAGTGAGCCCGCCGGTCTTGTCGCCGAGCGCGTCGCGACAACCCGCTGCCGCCGCTGCAAAATCGAAAAGCGTTCCGTAGGCATCGAATACGCACGCCCGGACCTTCAGCTTGTCACGGTTCATTTGCACCTGCCGTCAGGTAAGCGCCGGGGGATGGATCGCGCATGGCGCGCGAACGGGAGCCGCCAACCAAGCGTACCGCGAACCGGCGAGATAGCGCGCCCCATTACGCCGCGCCGTGCCACGAAGCCCCTGCGTTATCGTGCGAGCGGGTCGGGTCGCATCTGGAATTTGTAAACCTTGGGACGGCGTTGTGTTCCGCCTTCCGAATGAAACGGCGTCCGGGTTGAATCCGTTGCCCATATCGCGCGGCCCTTCCACCCGGCGTTGGGATTGTCGATGCGACCTTCCCCCCACTTCGCGAAGAAGCCCATCGGGTAGGGCACGCGCAGCGTCACGAACTTGCCCTCGACCAGCGCGAGGTACGAATCGCTGGTGTTCCCGGTTGCGATCGGCACGTTGGCGCCGAGTCCCAGCGTGTTGAACCAGTCCACCCAGACGTAGTAACTCGCCTCCGCACTGCCGTCATCCTGCACGTCCCTGAATTGCGGGCCGGGAAACCGGTACAGCGTCCAACCTTCGGGGCAGTGCTTGCCAGTCGCGCTCGGGCCGTTCAATGGCGCCTTGCACTTGCGACGGTCGAAGCTGGCGAGATGGCCGCTCGCGAACGACGCCCAGAACACGCCGGTGCGGTCGATGTCGCCGCCGCGCGCGCCGTAGGCGGGCAACGGCGGCTCGTAAATTTCGGTGATCGCGGTGTGCGTCGGATCGGACCCCGGGGCGACGCGCACGACGTAGCTGGGGAACGGCGCCAGCGAAGTTCCCCACACCGAACCATCGCCCGGATTCACGACGACGCTGTAGAGATTGACTGCGACACGCTTGTCTTTCGCGGGGTCCACCGGCTGGTCGGGTTCGACCCATTCATCGCGCCTGCCGTTGCCATTGGTGTCGAGGATAAAGGGCGTCCAGCCCTGCGATTTCATCTCGTCGCCGGTTTCCTCGAACATTTTCCGGTTCAGCCAGCCGAGTACGCCCGGGCCACCAACCCCGGCCGAGGCCCACAGCGTATTGTTGGCATCCTCGGCGAAGATCAGGTGATGCGTCGGGAAGCAGGTCGAGACCAGCGTCCACTTGTTCGTGGCCGGGTCGTACATAGACAGATGCCGGCTTGCACTCTCCACCGGAAACACTTGCGCGGACGGATGGTTCGAGCCCTTCCTGCAATCGTCCGGGTTGTTCGGATGGCGGATGCGCGCTGCAGCCCAGACCCGTCCTTTCTCGTCCATCATCTGGTTGTGCGTGCTGGTCTGGCTGTCCCAGATCGGTTCCGCGCCCCAATACGGGGAGGGCGCCATCGGATCGGTCCGGTGCGTGGGCGTATTCGGATCGCGCACGGGATTCTTGACCTCCGTCGCAGTGTGGGTGAGCGGATCGAGAATCGGCCAGTAATCGGTGCTGTTCTCGGGCGCGCCGTAGAACTTTCCGCTGGTATTGACCGTGGGCTTGCGCCGATCGGTCCCGATCAAATCGTGCATGTAGGCGTGGGGACGGCTCCAGTCCCACAACGTCAGCACCAGGTTGCGTTCGATTCCCTCCGGCCGCTCAGGCTTTGCGAACGGCAGTTCGCCGGCGGCGATCCGGTCTGTCCAGTCGGCCCACTGCGCCAGTGCCCGCCCGGTGCCGAGCCTGCCAGCCGCGGTGACCATGTTGTTCATCGCCTGTCCCGAGGCGATGCGTCGTCCCCACGCCTCGGTAGAATCCATGTGCGCGAAATCCTTCGGAATGGTGCGCGTGCCCACAGTGCCGAGCGCGTGGCACGACATGCAGCCGTTGGTCTTCACGGTGTTGAGCCAGTGTGTCTGCGTCTTCATGCCCGGGTCGATGCCGTTGCCGTCGATTCCGGTGCCGGGAAATTCGTTTTTCGCCGGAATCTTCAGCAACGAGTACCAGTAGATCGCCGGATAGTATTGCGCCGCCGCCGCAGCGCTCGGCGCCGCCACCGCGATCAGGTCGAGGCGTTTCCCCGGTGTGGCCTGGACTTTGGGCGAATCGACCAGCCCGTAACCGCGGACCCATACGCTGAAGCTGGCCTTTGGCAGATCGGGCATGAGGTAGCGCCCTTGATCGTCGGTGACGACGATCTTGGCGAATTTGGTTGGCAGGTCCGACGTCTCCGCGATCACCCAAACGCCGGCTTCCGGTCCGTTCGCGCTCTTCACCACCCCGCCGAGATCGTTTTCGCCGATGCGGATCGTCGTGCTGGCCTCCGATGACCCGGTTCCAGCCGCCCAGGCGGCGAACAACACTGCGATTCCGGCTACCGCGATGCCGCGGTGCAATCTTTCAGACGTCATGTTTGTGCTCCCCTCCTGTGATCGGTCCGTGGTGTCGGCGCGATTCGGGAATTCCTACTCCGGCAAGGCGAACACCATCACTGCGTCGCCTTGCTTGAAACCGAACAGCGCGTTGCCACCCGCGGCGACTGCGACGTATTGCTTGCCGTCGACCTGGTAAGTAATAGGCGGTGCGTTCACCCCGGCACTACCGTTGATCTGCCAGAGCAACTCGCCGGTTTCGGAATCGAAGGCGTTGAAATTGCCGTTGCCCTCACCCACGAAAAGCAGATCCCCCGCGGTGGCGAGCACGCCGCCGATCAGCGGTTCCGTTGTTTTCACTTGCCACTTAATCTTGCCGGAGAGTCGGGTGGCGATGGCGCTCAGAACGCCCCAGCGCGGCCCACTGCCGGGCTCCAGAGACGTGTATCGCAGTGCTGCCTTTTCCGCGGTCGCTGGAATTTCCTTCACCGTGTAACGCATGGGCCAGTGAATCGCGGCGACAAACGCGATTCCCGTGCGCGTGTCGAAGGAAACCGGCGACCAACTTGCACCGCCGGCACCGCCCGGCGCGATCTCGATGCCTTCCGCGGTAGGCCGCTTGAACAAATTCTGCTGCGGCACGAAGGCCTCGGATTTGAAGAGCAATCGGCCGTCGCGGCGATCCATCACATAGAACCATCCCGTTTTACCCGCCTGGCCTATGGCCGGAATCGTGTCGTAGCCCTTGGTCACATCGAACAGTACGGGGGGACTTGCCACGTCGTAGCCCCACATGTCGTGCGGGACTTCCTGGTAGTACCACTTGATCGCGCCCGAGTCGGCGTCCAGTGCCACGAGAGACACCGTGTAGAGGTTGTCACCCGGTCGCGTCAAATCATCCATTTGCGGCGAAGGGTTGCCGACACCGACATAGATCAGGTTCTCCTTCGGGTCGATGGCGGGAGTGGTCCAAGCCGAACCGCCACCGCGCTTTGCCGCGTCTGAATATTGCGCAAGAGTGGCGCGCTCTCTTTCGATGTCTCGTTCCAGCAGCGCACCGTCGGCAGTCGTCTCACGAAACTCACCTTCCCACCCGGAAGTCGGCGTGGAGTCGAACTGCCAGATCTTCTTTCCCGTGTTGGCGTCGAATGCTGCGTAGAAGCCCGCTCGCTGGCTCTGTCCCGCGATACCGACTACTGCCCCGAGCGGCGCGCCCGCACGCTCGGAATCCAGATGCAGGCCGTATCCCACACCCGTGATGCCGATGATGACCTTGCCCCTGTATACCAGGGGGGCCATATTCGCGCCCACGCCGGTTGACCCACTTACGCGACTGTTACGCAGCGGATCATCGGCACCAAGCTGATCGGTTCTCTCCGTCTCGCCGTCGAGGCCCTCCACCAATGGAATATCCCAAACCGGCCTGCCGTTTTTCTGATCCAGGGCGATCAAACGCGCATCCACGGTGCCTATGAATACCTTTCCGTATCCCACCGCCACACCACGATTGGCGGGACCGCAACACATCTTCTCCGTACGCCGCTTGTGCTCATAGCGCCACCGTTCCTTGCCCGTCTTCGCGTCGAGCGCCACAACGTGGTTGAACGGCAGAGACAGGTACATCACACCGTCCGCCACGATAGGCGTGGTTTGGAAGGTGGACGACACGCCGCTTTTGAATGTCCAGCGTGGGGCCAGATTCTTGACGTTGCCCTTGTTGATTTGCTGCAGCGGGGAAAAACGCTGATTGCCGTAATCCCGGCCGTGACTCAGCCAGTTGCCCGAGTCCGCCTGAGCTTCGAGCAGCCGGTTGTCGTCAATGATCCCTGTCTCGCCATTGGCATTGAGCGAACAACCCAGAGCCAGGAAACCAAGCGCTAACACGTGATGACGCATGATCAATCCCCTATTTCCTGAATGTTTCCGCGTAGCGCTCAGGTATGAAACCCACCATCAACGCGCTCGCCGTTCTCCAGCACAGGGCGCTTGATCAGGCTCGGATTCTCGCTCATCAACCGCATCGCCTTGGCTTCGTCGAGATTCGCCTGCTGCGACGGCGACAACTTGCGCCACGTAGTGCCGCGGGTGTTGAGCAGCGTTTCCCAGCCGACCTGCTTCGACCAATCCTTGAGTTTGGCTACATCGATCCCTGCCGTCTTGTAGTCGTGGAAGTCGTAACGAACGCCGTGATCATCCAGCCAGGCGAACGCCTTCTTCATGGTGTTGCAGTTTTTGATTCCGAAAATCGTTGGCATTCGGTGAGGCGTGAGGCGAGAGGCGTGAGGGGTTAGGGGTGAATGAATGAAGGGTGAATGTGTGAAGGGTGTGAATCGTGTAGGAGTGAACGTGTGAAGAGTAAAAGTGTTTCGAAGCCACGCTTTTGAGTCATTTCCGCCTCACTCCTCACCCCTCACCCCTCACCCGGCAAGATCTTTACAGAGTAAAGATCTTGCCCGGGATTCATGATGTTCTGCGGGTCGAGCGCCTTCTTGATCTGGCGCATCACCGCGACGCGCTTCGCCGTGTTCGGCGGTCGAGGAACTTCATCTTGCCCAGCCCGATGCCGTGTTCGCCGGTGCAGGTGCCGTCCATCGCCAGCGCGCGCATCACCAGGCGATCGTTCAGCCGTTCGGCTTCGGCGAGTTCCTTCGGGTCGTCGCGATTGATCAGGAAGCCGAGGTGGAAATTGCCGTCGCCGACGTGGCCCACGAGCGGCGCGATCAGGAAGCTCTCTCTCGAGATCCTTCTTGGTCTCGAGGATGCATTCGGCGAGGCGCGAGATCGGCACGCACACATCGGTCGCCCAGATTTCGCAGCCCGGGCGCAGCGCCTTGTTGCCGCGTAGGTCACGTCGTGGCGCGCCTGTCCACAGGTGGTTGCGCTCTTCCGTTCTTGGTCGCCCACTTGAACTCGCCGCCGCCGTGCTCCGCGCGCGATCGACTGCACCAGTTCGGCCTGCTCCTTGACGCCTGCTTCGGTGCCGTGGAACTCGAAGAACAGCGTGTCCTTGACCGGATAGTTGAGCTTCGAGAACTGGTTGACCGCGTCCATCTGCACGTCGTCGAGCAGCTCGATGCGCGCCACCGGGATGCCGAGCTGGATGGTCTGGATCACGGTGTTGACCGCGCCTTCGATGCGTGTCGAAGGAGCAGACCGCCGCGGCCATCGCCTCGGGGATGCCGTACAGCCGCAGCGTCACTTCGGTGATGATGCCGAGCGTGCCTTCGGAGCCGACGAACAGCCGCGTGAGGTCGTAACCGGCGGCCGACTTGCGCGCGCGCCGCGAGGTGCGGATGATGCGCCCGTCGGCGAGTCACCACGGTCAGCGCCAGCACGTTCTCGCGCATCGTGCCGTAGCGCACCGCATTGGTGCCCGAAGCGCGGGTCGCCGCCATGCCGCCGAGCGAGGCGTCGGCGCCGGGATCGATCGGGAAGAACAGGCCCTGGTCGCGGATGTACGCGTTCAACTGCTTGCGGGTCACGCGCGCCTGCACCGTCACATCGAGGTCGTCCGGCGTTGACGCGCAGGACCTGGTTCATGTTCGATCAGGTCCACCACCACGCCGCCGCTGGTGCGGGAATGACGTTGCCTTCGAGCGAGGTGCCGGTGCCGTAGGCGACGACCGGGGTGACGTGGCGGGCGCAGATGCGGACGATTTCGGCGACTTCCTCGGTCGTGTTCGGGAACACCACCGCGTCCGGCCGGTGCGGGTGGTGCCAGGATTCGTCCTTGCCGTGGTGGTCGCGCACCCCGGTGCTGGTGGAAAGTCGCTCACCGAAGATGGCCTTCAGCTCGTCGATGGCTGACTGGAGCTCTAGTGCGGGCAGGCTCATTCGGATTTCCTCGGGAAGACAGGTTAGGTGTTACTGGGAAAGTGAAATCTTACCGCATGGGCGCCTTGTCCGCCTGTGCGTGCGGTGCAGGTTGCGGGTAACCCGATCATCAGCTACTTTGAGACCCATGGAGATCGCGAAGGGACTGGCAATGCGAACTGCGTCAGTCGGCGCGGCGGCAATCGCGCTGATGTCCGGCTTGGCGGTGACGGCGCAACTGGATGAGATTCCGGCGGCGGCGCTTTCGGCCGGTACGTTCACCATAGATCGCGTCGACAGGTACGCGTATTCCGAACCGGCGCCGGTGCTGGACTACCGCCAGCGTGAGAAATTTCTCCGTGGCCGGCATCACTTCAATCAGAAATGGGTGGTTTTCCCGTCCCTCGGCGGCGACTGGGGCCTGGGTCCGACGTTCATCACTGACCGATGCTCGGGTTGCCACGTCGGTGGCGGGCGCGGCGACACCCCGAAGTCCGCCGACCAGCAACTGCTCTCGGTTCTGGTGCGTATCTCGATCCCGGGCGAAGATGAGCATGGGGGGCCGAAGCCGCACCCGAACTACGGCGACCAGATCCAGAACCAGGGGCTGATGGGGCAGGACAAAGACGCGACCTACCTGGGCGAACGCGTGCCGCAGGAAGCCAACCTGTATCTCGACTGGGAGGAAGTGCCCTCCACTTTCGCGGACGGCGAAAAGGTCATGCTGCGCAAGCCGCGCCTGCGCGTTGAGAAGCTCAAATTCGGGGCGCTCGGCGCCGAGGTGATGTACTCACTGCGAATCGCGGTGCCGACTTTCGGTTTGGGTCTGCTCGAAGCGGTGAGCGAGGCCGACATTCTCGCCATTGCCGAGACGCAGAAAGCGCAAGGCGTAAAGGGGCGCCCGAATTACGTCTGGGATGCAATCGGCAAACGCGTGGCGCTGGGACGATTCGGCTGGAAGTCGAATCAGCCGTCGATCAGGCAGCAGATCGCCGCAGCATTTCACGGCGACATCGGCGTGACTTCGCCGCTGTTCGACAAGGAAAACTGCCCACCGGTGCAAACGGATTGCGCATATCAGCCGCCTGGCAACCAGCCGGAACTCGTTGAGGTCAACTGGGACGAACTGGAGTTCTGGACCCAGGCGCTCGCCGTGCCTGCCCGTCGCAATGTGGGCGATGCAGGTTTCAGCCGCGGCGAGCGCCTGTTCGCCGAGGCGAAATGCGCGGTCTGCCATTTACCGGAGATGAAGACCGGAGCGCTTCCGGGATTGCCGCAGATTCAGGACCAGGTTTTTCATGCCTACACCGATCTGCTGCTGCACGACATGGGCGAGGAGCTTGCTGACGGCCGGCCCGAGTTCAAGGCCGGTCCGCGCGACTGGCGCACCGCGCCGTTGTGGGGATCGGGATTGTCGCAGTCGGTGAGCGGGAGCACCGCAATGCTGCACGACGGCCGCGCACGCAATGTCACGGAAGCCATCCTCTGGCACGGCGGCGAAGCGCAGAGCGCTCGCGAGGCATTTCGAAACATGCCGAAAGCGGATCGGGAGGCGCTCCTCAAATTTCTCTCCTCGATTTGAATGGCTGTCGGAGTGATATGCGTCCGATCACGTGTTGCTGGCGCACGCCAGGCGGCCGGGCTTGGTTGGCGATCCTTGGGTTCGGAGTCCTCGCCTGCCTGCCGTTTGAAGCGGCGGCCGCCACACCTGAGGAACTGCTCGCTCGCTACGAAAGGGAAGCGCGCGCCGAAGCGCCGGCATTTCACGGCTTTTCCGCAGAGGAGGGGCGGGCGTTCTATCTCGGGAAACATCCCGTGCCGGTCATCGGCGAAGTCGGCTGCGTATCCTGCCATTTGCAGGACCCTCGCCGGTCGGTCATGCGCCACCGCACGAAAATTCCCTGCCGTGCGTGCCATGTCATCGACGATGCCGAGCACGTCGACCCGGTGAACGCCAAGAAACGGGAAATCAACGCGTTTGCCCCCGTAGCCAATCCGCGCAGTTTCACCGATCCGGAAATAGTGGAGAAATGGTTCCGGTTGAACTGCAACTACGTGCTCAAACGTACCTGTACAGCGGTCGAGAAAGGCAACCTGCTCGCCTGGCTGCTAAGCCTGCAACGAGGTGAGATGGACAACAAACCGGAATTGGGAAAGGAGTACGACTGGCTGTTGAAGGAATGAAATTATTCAGAAGTGCTGACCGACGATCCTGACCCGGTCTGCTATTCCTGCATTGGAATCGCGGGAATTGATACCGCCAATCGGCCCCGCAAAATTTCCAAGACAAAGTAACCCGCGTGCGCGGGCTTCCGGAGCAGGGCTGTGGCGAGGAGTGAGAAGGCCGTCCAAAAAAAAGCCGGGGACTAGGCCCCGGCTTGATTTGTCGTACGAACCCTCAAACCGAAGGGATGCCCGTGTAGTTGCTCTTGGCGACATAACCGTAAGCGGCGTTGCTACGCTCGCCGCCCATGGCAATGTAGTCGGCTTTGATCAGGGCGATCTGGTCATGTGTGAAGGGTTTGGCGTCGCCCACCTTCATGTCCAGACCATAGAGATGCGCGGCATTCAGGCCAAAGATCTTCTGCTTGACCTCGCTGTTCGGCCCGCCAAGCTGCGTTTTCCACTTGAACTTCTTCATGATGTCGTCCGGAATTTCCAGCCTGCGCATGGCTTCGATCTGCCACTGCGGGCTTCCGTACCACACCGAGTCGGAGCCCCAGACCACCCGTTCCGGCCCCATCAGGTTCACCAACTGGCCGATGAACGCGGCGCAGAAGCGAGGGTTGGTGACGGCAGTGCTTGCAAACGTGCTCCCTATTTCGGCATACACGTTGTTCACGCCGAACTTCTCCGGAATGCGGGCAAGGTCGGTGGACCACTCCACATAACCGGTGTCCAGGAAGGCCTGCAGATCCTTGTCGGGCTGATCGGCCAGCCAGGGGCGCAGCGCCGAGTGGTAAATGACGAAATTCATTCCCGGCCAATCCTTGGCGGCCTTGCCCAGGTCCTTCACCGTGGCACTTTCCCAGGTACCAGCGAAGGCCTTCTCGTAGTCGCGCGGCATCAGGCCCTTGTGGATACAGATGGTGTTGATGCCGGACTTGATCGCCTTCTCGTAGAACGGGTACATCAGTTTTTCGTCATCCAGGCGCCATGCGTACTTGGACGGCCCGAACGGATCGCCGATGGTGTAGGACTTCCAGGAGACCGGATGCAGGGTCTCGATGCCGCGATCCACTTCGTCCATCCAGTTCGGATACTTGGGCGTAATGATCGTGTGGCCGAGCATGCGGGTGTTGCCGGCCATCTTGTTCACCGCGCGACAGGCGGTCTGGATCGCGTCGTTGGACAACAGCCACCAGCTCGGATCGTCGAACGGCGCGCCCGACAGCAGCGACATTTTGGTATCGCTGTCGAGGAAAATCTCCTTCAGGTAATTGTCCATCTTGTAGCGCGACAGGGTCAGTGGCACTGACATGATGTCCGGGTTGACCTTGGCGCCCACCGCCCACTTGGTCAGCCCCAGCAGACCTTCCTGTTTGAAGTCGTCGCGGATGAAGTGCGTCTGGTCGTCGAAAATGAACTGGCCGGAAAGCTGGCCGGCCCGATAGCTCGACATTTCCATGTCGGCAGCCTCAGCCTCGGAAACACTCCAGACCGGACCGAAAACCTTGTTCATCGCGAGAAACGCGGTGGCCATGCCGGCGCTCGTTGCCAGAAACTGGCGGCGGCTGAGGTTGTGGCGCTTGGCCTGAACGTCGGCGAGTTCCTTGATCAGGCCTTCGACCTTTTTCTGGTCTTCGGTCTGCGGCAACGGATTGTATTCGCCGTTAGAAACAACCTGCGTGGGCACCGGCGAACGAAACGCGACTTCGTCTGCCGGCGCGACAGTTTTCATCTCGTCGTCGCTCATGTGCACGCCTATATGTCTTTGTATTGTCATGACTCCTCCTTGCTGGGCGTTACGTTGGAATAAAGTCGCGCTAAACTTTCGACACGACTGCTTGAAGCAAACTCAATCCGGAAGTTGGCGCCCGGCCAAAACCTTCCGCGTCACTTCTGTTCGAACTTGTACTCGGCATCCGGCGCGACTTTGCCTTCGCAGGCCGCGGCCATATTCCTCTTGGCGTTGTTACACGCGATATTCGCCTGGGTGAAAATGTCGTTGGGATCGTTCTTGCCTTCACAGTAGTACTCGTGCTGTTTCTTCGCGTCCTCGCAGGTGCCGCCTCGCGTGTCTTTCTCCTCCGCAATGCCGAAGGTAGCGGCAAGTCCCAGGACTAATGCACCAATCAAGGAATGTGCTTTCAAAGGTACCTCCTTTTCGCGGCAGAACCCTCAGCAGTGCAATTCAAGTTGCGCTTTGACTGGGGCGCTTACTTCTTCTTGTCGTCGAACTCATACGTCTTGTCCGGCTCAACAATGCCTTCACACGCTTCTTTGACATTGCTCTTGGCGTTCGTGCAGGCGGTGCCGATGGCCACCATGCTGTCGCTCGCAGCATTGGCGGGATTGCAGAAGTATTCCATCTGGCTCTTGGCGTCGTTGCATGTGCCGACGCGCGTTTTCTTCGAATCGTCGGCGGCAACAGTCAGTGAGGCAAGTACCAGAGGCAGGGCAAGTAAAAAGCCGAGTCGCATCATATTTACTCCTCCCAAGTTGAAAAATACGCAGATCGTGAAAAGTTGGGTCCGATCCGTCGGAAATGCGGAGGAGGCTTGCGTAATCGGTCTGCCGCGTTCAATGCAGGAGCGCGTTCACTCGACCTCGCGTCCGTTAGCGCGGTCTGCTGCGGCGCGTCAGCGCTCATTTGAAGCTGGCAACGAAATTCCAGCGATCAGGCCACCCTCCGCCTTGAACTCTACGCTTACCAAAAATGCACCGTCAACGAAAATTCACGCTGCCGGTGCGGGTCCATTTTATGGAACGGTACGGATGGAAATTTCGGAGGTCTTCGGTTGGTGGGAACAGCGCTCAGGGGGGCGGCAGGCGGACCGAGTTACTGCCAACTTGCTCGCGCGCTTCCTCTTCCCTGACTTTACGGGGCAGCGGAGGGGGTACATCTAGGGAAGATATAACTGTCTAAGGCGCAACGAATTTTGAATTGCGCATGTCCCCGTTCCCTCGCCCCATTCCCCGAATGCCAGCCGCCTTTACGCAGCGGCGAACCGCTTTACGGCGGTCTCGTTCCAGGCTATGCCGGCGCCCGGCCGGTCGGGGACGATCACGTTGCCATTCTTCACTTCGAAAGGTTCCTGCAGGATCGGATTGGCCCAGTCCATGTACTCAAGCCAGTGGCAGGTCGGTGTCACCGCCAGCAGATGGGCGCTGATTTCCGGGAACAGGTGGCTGGACATGTCCAGGTGGTGGGCGTGCGCCAGCGCGGCGGCACGCATCCATCCGGTGACCCCGCCGATGCGCTGTACGTCGGGCATGTAGTACTCGGCGGCCTTGGATTCGATCGCTTTCTGCATTTCGAAGGTGTTGAGCAGGTTCTCGCCGATCTGGATCGGCGTTTTCACTTCCAGCGCGATTTTCGCGCAGCCGGCGTAGTTGTCGTGGCGAACCGGTTCCTCGATCCAGTACAGGCCTTCATCGTCGAGCGCGCGTCCGCGCAGGATGGCCTCGTTGACCGTCTGGCTCTGGTTGAAGTCCGTCATGAGCGAGATGTCGCCGCCGATGCGCTTCTTCACGGTGCGCACCGCGGCCAGGTCGTCCTTGAAATTCGGCCGCCCGATGCGCAGCTTGACCGCGCTGTAGCCGCCCTCCGCAAGCAGTTCCGTCGCTTCGTCCGCGAGCAACGCCGGGTCCTTGATCCACAAACCACAACTGTTGTAGGCGCGTACCGGCCTGATTTGTCCGCCCAACGCACAGACCAGCGGTACGCCGAGACCCTTGGCATAGGCGTCCCATGCCGCCATGTCGATACCGGCGAGCGCAAGCCCGACCAGTCCGGGCGTGTCGAACAGCGTGAAGCGCTTGCGCAGCTTGGCGTCGATCTCATATGGCACCAGCGCATCGCCCTTGATCATATCGGCTACAGCTTCGGTGGTGCTGACCAGCGGCTTCAGCATTGCCTTGCCGTACGCGGCCAGATATGAATGCCCGGTGATGCCATCGCCGGCTTCCACGTCCACAAGCACCAGCGCCGCTTCCGGCAGCGCACCCGACGCCGATATCGGGGGACGCTTCAGCGGCACCAACACTGCTCTGGCGTGGATGTTCCTTATTGTCAGTTTCATTGTTACCTCCGAAAGTCAAAACCCAACACAGAGGCACAGAGAGCACAGAGAAGAGCAATAGATGAATAATTGATGATCGTGGGGCCAATCCAAATATCGCGACCAATTGCAGAAGTGTTCGGTGCCGCATCCAAACAATCGCGGCTTTGTTTTCCTCTGTGACCTCTGTGTTCTCTGTGCCTCTGTGTTGGGTGTAGCCCTAGACTTGCGCGTCGGCAGGGCGGCCGTTGGCGAAGAGCTTGAGTGCCGCGTACACAAAGTGATTGGCCGGTGTCGGGATGCCGAGTTCGTCACCAAGCCTGGCCACGGCGCCGGACAGCCACGGCAATTCCAGCCGGTTGCCGCGGCGCAGGTCGCCGCACATCGACGCCACCATCGTGGCCGGATAGCCATCGACCCTGGTCATCTGGTCGGCAATGAGCCCGGCATCGAATTTCACCCCTCTGGCTTTGCCGATCGCCACCACTTCTTCCATCACCTGTTGCATCAGGGCGCGGGTATCGGGGTCGGAGCGGATGGGTCCGATTGGCATCCGGGTCAGCGAAGTCAGCGCCGACAGCGTAACCAGGCGCACGAACTTTTCCCAAATCGCACTGTTGATGTCCGTGACCAGCTCGGCCTGGACGTTGGCTATCTTGCAGGCGACGAGAAACGCTTGCGATCGTGGAGAGGGTTTGCCGTCGAGTTCACCGAAGAACAGGTTGGCCATGCTGCCGTTGTGGCGGATCACGCCAGGCGCTTCGATGAGCGCGGCAATGTTCGCTACACCACCCATGACATGTTCCTTGCCGAGGATCGGCAGCAGCGTATCCACGGCGACCACGCCGTTCTGGAAAGACACCGCGACGGTGTTCGGACCGATCAACGGCTTGGCGGACTGTGCCGCTTCTTCGGTGCTCCAGAGCTTTACCGCGATCATGACCACATCGACCGGACCGATGATCGCCGTGTCTCTGGTGGCCTTGACTTCGGGTAAATGCAGGTCGCCGAGTGCACTCAACACCTTGAGCCCTTGTTTCTGCATGGCTTCGAGGTGCGCGCCGCGCGCTACGAAGGTGACGTCCTGTCCGCTGGCAGCCAGCCGGGCCCCGAAGTAACCGCCGACGCCGCCGCTGCCGATGATCGCAATCTTCATTGCCAGTTTCCCGTTCAGGTCGAAAGGTTCAAGGGATCGCCATGGTAGACGCTTGGCGGTGTTTTTTGAACCGGCTTCATTGCGGCAAACGGCTATGGGGGCATAAAATTCGAATCTTGGTCCGCCGGACAGGCAATCGAGCGTGGCGCGGACACCGCAACAAGCCAAGGACCTGATGAATCGCCCCGAAAAGCTTCCCCGCAATGCCAGCCCGCACATCGCCTCGCGCATGGCGGGCATCGAACCGTTCCACGTGATGGCACTCATCGCGCGGGCAAGGGAGCTGGAGGCGCAGGGGCGGAGCGTCTCGAACATGGTAGTGGGCGAGCCCGACGCACCGACCCCGCCCTTGATCGCGGAGGCCGGCATCCGCGCGATCCAGGCCGGCCGGGTCGGCTATACCCAGTCGCTGGGCATAACCGAGTTGAGGGACGCGATATCGGGCTGGTACCGCACGCGCTACGAAGTAAATGTGCCGCACTCGCGGATTGCCGTGACCACCGGCTCTTCGGGCGCGCTGCTGCTGACGATGGGTGCGCTTCTTTCACCCGGCGACCGGGTGCTGATGACCGATCCCGGCTATCCGTGCAACAGGCACTTCGTGCGCACGATGGAGGGTGATCCGGTCGGCATCGCGGTGGATGCTTCGACCGCCTACCAGCTCACCGCCAGATTGGTGGAGAAGCACTGGACGGCGGAAACGGCGGCGGTACTTATCGCTTCGCCCTCGAACCCGACCGGGACGCTGATCGCGCACGACGAGCTCGAGCGCATTCACGCCGTGGTGCGCGCACGCGGCGGAGTGCTGATCGTGGACGAGATCTATCATGGCCTGACGTACGGACAGCGCGACCGCAGTGCGCTCGAGTTCGGCGACGACATCTTCATCATCAACAGCTTCTCCAAGTATTTCGGCATGACCGGCTGGCGCCTGGGGTGGATGGTGGTACCGGAGGCATTCATGCCGGCGGTGGACAAGCTGGCGCAGAACCTGTTCATCTCGTCCTCGGAATTGGCGCAGAAGGCCGCGCTCGCCGCATTTCATCCCGATACCACCGCATTGCTGGAGCAACGCCGCGATGCGTTCCGTGCGCAGCGCGATTTCCTGGTGCCGGAGCTGCGCAGCCTGGGCTTCGACATCGCGGTAATACCTGAGGGCGCGTTCTACATCTATGCGAACTGCGAACGGCTCACCTCCGACAGCTATCAGTTTTGCTGGGACGTGCTGGAGAAAGCCGGTGTCGCGATCGCGCCGGGAATCGATTTCGGCGAACATCGGGCGAAGCAGCACGTGCGCTTCTCGTATCCGAAATCCATCCCCGTGCTTGCGGAAGGCGTGGAGCGGCTGCGCAAGTATCTTGGAAAGTAGACAAAGCGTAACGGGTGACGGCGTGACGAGTTAGGCGCAAAAGGAATAGGACCATCGAACTCGTCTGCGCTAACGTGTTGCCGCATTAGTCAAAAACCAGCAACGATTTAGACCCCCTCACCCCTCACTCCTCACCCGTAACGCATATGACTTTCATGCCCCGCATGCAGCAGCAGACCATTCGCGCCAACGGCGTGCGGATCAACGCATGGGTCGGTGGCAAGGGTGATCCGGTGGTGCTGCTCCACGGCTATCCGCAAACCGGACAGATGTGGCGAAAAGTCGTGCCCGGCCTGCTCGATAAATTCACCGTAGTGTGCCCGGACTTGCGCGGGTACGGCGACTCCGACAAGCCGCGCGACGGTTACGACAAGCGCGGCATGGCGAAGGACATCAGCGAAGTGATGTCCGCGCTGGGATTCAAAAGCTACAGTGTCGTCGGTCACGACCGCGGCGCGCGGGTGGCGCACCGCTTGGCGATGGATCATCCGGGCGAAGTGAGAAACCTCACTGTGCTCGATATCGTGCCCACGCACACCGTGTTTCGCGACACCGGCAAGGAACTCGCCGCCGCGTACTGGCACTGGTTCTTCTTTCAGGTGCCGGATCTGCCGGAGATCATGATAGCCAATAGCGCAGAGCCCTTTCTGCGGCACATGTTCCGGGCGTTGTGCTTTCGCCAGGACACCATCGAGGAGCCGATGTTCCAGGAGTACCTGCGCGCGTTCAGGCTGCCCGGGACGATCCGCGCAGGACTCGAGGACTATCGCGCGGCGGCGACCGTGGATATTGCCGACGACGAACGCGAACTTGCGAAAAAGCTCGCCTGTCCGGTTCTGGCGATCTGGGGTGAATACGGCAAGATGCACACGCTGTTCGACGTGCTCGGCGCCTGGAAGGAGAAAGCCGCCAACGTACGTGGCCACCCCGTAAAGTGCGGCCATTTCATTCCCGAAGAAGCCCCGGACGAGTTGTTGAGAGACCTGATTCCGTTCCTTGTGGAAAGGACTTGAGCTCGTGTTGAACCGGTCGCGGATGCGGCGGTCTATGCATTGGATCGGACAATCGGCCGGTCCTGTTTGCAGGAGGTGAACTTGAAACCTCGTTCCCTGGTCCTTGCTGTTCTTCTCTCCCTATCCGCTGCCGCGTGGGCCGTCGAACAGGAAGAGACCTTCACCAACCTCACGCCGGGGCAGGACATGCTCGACCCTGCCAACCTGGCACAGCTTCTGCGCCAGGGTGACGTTCGCGCGATGAACAATGTCGGCCTGCTCTGGGCCAAGGGCTACAACGGTAAGCAAAGCTACGTTGAGGCGCTGAACTGGTGGAAGGAAGCGGCCAAGCGCGGCTTTACTGTGGCAATGAACAATATCGGGTTGCTGTACGCCAAAGGCAACGGCGTGGAACAGGACTACAAGCAGGCGTTCGAGTGGTGGCACCAGGCGGCGTTTCTCGGCAACGCCTGGGCAATGAACAACGTCGGCGATCTCTATGAAAACGGTCTGGGCGTCGAGAAAAACCTGATGATGGCGATGACCTGGTACCAGAGTGGCGCCGAGCAAGGCGACCGCATGGCTATGTACAACCTCGGCCTGCTCTACGAAGCAGGCAAGGGCGTCGATCGCGACTACGCTGCGGCATTGACCTGGTTCCGCAAGGCCGCGGACAAGGGCGATGGTTCAGCGATGCACAGTATCGGAGCGATGTATGCGGAAGGGCGCGGCGTGGGTGCGGATCCGGTGGAGGCGCATGCGTGGTACAGCGTTGCCGACTTGCGTTTTCCCCCGGAGGATGCCGACGAAGCGAAGCGGAACCGGCGCGATCGCGACGAACTTGGCGCGCGGCTCGATCCGGATCAGCTTGCGCGTGCGAAGGAAAGGGCAGCCACCATCGATACGTTGACCCGTCCCGTGTCGAGCGAACCACCGAAACCTCTCGGCCCCGGTGAGAAGGCCACCTGATATCATGATTTCTAGTACGAAGGAACACGAAGACAATGCGGCACGAAATGACCTGTTGCGGCGGCGACTAACCTTCAGGTAATTTCATAGCAAAAAGGCAAGAAAGAATCACGAAGGAGATGCAGTAACGAATACAATAAGCGGGTGAAATGATACGCGCTCCCTTCTGGGGAAATTAATGTCGCCTTACGCGCCAGACCGGTTGTCAGTTTTTCCTTCGTGTGAATTTGTTTTCCCTTCGTGTACCCCTCAAGGGGGTATTGAAAAGAATCCTTCGTGTTCAACGCGTTTCAAGTTTCTTCCGTGTTGCGCATCACCAACGGTGATATCGCGGTCGAGGAAAGGATTCGCATGCGATCGATTGCTTCCCATCGTCTGACCCCGACCGTCTTGTTGGGACTCCTGCTTTCGTTCATTCTCGCGTGGCCGACGCTCGCTGCCGAGAAGCACACGAAGGCGAAGCAGAACGGCGTCGAGTCCGAGGGCATGTACAGCAATTATGTGGATAAAGGGTACTCGGAGTTTGATAAGTATCTGGGCGATACCCGCCCACTCACCGAAGGCGAATTGGTACCGGCCTTGCTGTCCGCCATCGATCAGTTGTCCAAATACCCGCGGCCGGCCGTCGTTCCTGAGATCTTTCGCGTTCCGCAGGAGAGGCTGCAGGAGTTAGCCTGTACCTCCGAGTGCCGCGTGCTGGCCACGTATCAGCCAGGCGAAGGGATTTTCCTGGACGAGCGCCTCAAACCGGAAACCAACTTGTTCGATCGTTCCGTGCTGCTGCACGAACTGGTGCACTACGTGCAGGAACTCAGTCACGAACGCGGAGACTCCAAGCCCTGCGAGCGCTGGTACCACCGTGAGGTCGAGGCATACGCGATACAGAAGAGCTTCCTGATGCTGGTCGGCAGCCCGTCTCGCGTGGGTTTCCACGCCAACAAAGCGACTTGCGATGCGCTGGACGATCAGCAGACCTCGAAGTCTTATCACCAGTAAAACCCGTCTGCCGCCGGGCAACCTGTAATCCGCAGGCGGCCCTTTGTATTGCCGCCGTCATTCGCAGCGCGTATCAATCGGATTGCGGCAATGTATTGGACGACTGCGCCCCCAAGGCCAACAATCCTTCCTGATGCCTGCCCTGGAGAATTCATGACCGCTGCCCCGACCCCGTTCCGGATGCATGTCGGCGACGACGTGCTCGACGATCTCAAGTCGCGGCTGGCACGCGTGCGCTGGCCGGACGAAGTGCCGGACAACCACTGGAAGTACGGAACGGATCTGCCTTACCTGAAATCGCTGGTGGCATACTGGCGCGACCGCTACGACTGGCGCAAGCACGAAGCCGAATTCAACCGATTCAACCAGTACAAGGCCAGGCTCGCCGGAATCGACCTGCACTACATCCGCGAGGAAGGCAAAGGCCCGAGGCCGATGCCGCTGCTGATCTCGCATGGCTGGCCGGGATCGGTGCACGAATTCCACAGGCTGATACCGATGCTCACGGATCCTGCACGCTTCGGCGGCGACGCGGCGGACGCGTTCACAGTGGTTGCGCCATCGCTCCCTGGCTACACCTTTTCCTTTGCACCGAATCAGCCGCGCTTCTCGGTCGAACAGATTGCCGACGTATTTGCTGAGTTGATGACCGGCGTGCTCGGGTACAAGCGCTTTGCCGCGCAGGGCGGCGACTGGGGCGCGTTCGTCACCTCGCGCCTCGGCTACGCCTACAGCGAACGGCTTGCCGGCATTCACATCAACCTGCTGAGCCTGAGGCGCGACACGGCGATGCCGGAAAACCCTGACGACGACGAACGACGTTACTTCGAACAGCGCGCGCACTGGATGAAGGAAGAAACGGGTTACACCTGGATACAGGGCACCAAGCCTCAGACGCTCGCCTACGCCCTCACGGATTCACCGGTCGGGCTGGCGGCGTGGATCGTGGAAAAGTTCCACACCTGGAGCGACCACAGGGGTGACCTCGACGGCTACATCGGCCGCGACGAGCTGCTCACCAACATCATGCTGTACTGGGTGACCGGCGCGATCGGTTCGTCGTTCTGGCCCTATTACGCGCGCATGCATGGCTCCTGGCCGATCCCCGACGGCGCACGCATTCAGGTGCCGATGGGTTACGCCGAGTTCCCGAAGGAGATCCTGCGTCCGCCGCGCTCGCTGGCGGAAAAGATGTACGCCGATATCCGGCGTTGGACCAGGATGCCGAAGGGCGGACACTTTGCCGCTCTCGAACAGCCAGAACTGCTGGCACAGGAAATCCGGGAATTCTTTCGGACGTTGCGCTAACGGCAGGTGTGATGCTCCAATTCGTAGTGATACCTGGACGCGCCAGAAACTAACGCTTGACGCAGTGCTGGTGCAGCCAACCGGCAGTTGAACAAGATCGGGGGGGCTCAAAATGATCGGAAATTTTTTTCGTGCGGCCGTCGTGCTGGCATGGGGGTCGATCGGCGTATCGATGGCCGCCGCCGAGACCATCAGGATCGCGGTGATCGATCCGTTCAGCGGCCCGGCTGCGCTGCAGGGAGAGATGGGAAGCCGCCATACCCAGATGGCGGTGGATGATGTTAACGCGCGCGGCGGCGTGCTGAGCGGCGGCAGGTTGGAACTGGTGTTGTTCGACAACAAGTCCAGTCCGCAGGAAAGCCTCGTGGTGCTCAAGCAGGCGATCGACCAGAACATCCGGCTGATTACGCAGGGCGTCGGTTCGCACGTCGCGCACGCGCTGACCGACGCCGTGGTCAAGTACAACCAGCGCAATCCCGGCCACGAGATTCTCTACCTGAACAACGGTGCGACCGACACGCCGCTCACCGAGGAAAAATGCAATTTCTGGCACTTCCGCTTCGATGCCAACCTGGACATGAAAATCGATGCGCTGACAGGTGTCCTGACGACGCAGAAGTCCGTGAAAAAGCTTTACCTGATCAACCAGGACTACGCTTACGGGCATTCATTCAGGCGCGTCGCGAGGGACATGCTAGGCAAGAGGCGTCCCGACGTCGAGATCGTAGGTGACGAACTGATTCCGCTGGGAAAAGTGAAGGACTTCGCCCCTTATGTCGCCAAGATAAAGTCGAGCGGGGCGGATACGGTGCTGACCGGCAACTGGGGCAGCGACCTTGCGTTGCTGATCAAGTCGGCCGAAGAGTCCGGACTGAAGGCGACGTTCTATACCAACTACGGCTTTCTGGTCGGTACGCCGCGCGCCTTTGGCGCTGCCGGCGCCAACCGCGTCAAGACGGTGGCGGGCTGGAACGCCAACATCGAAGGCCATCCCCTCGAACGCTACTACCTGGATTACAAGAAACGCTACAAGGAAGACTGGGGGTTCATGGCCTACAAATATTTTGTCGAGATGCTCGCGCGCGCAATCGACAAGGCCGGCTCGGCGGATCCGGTGAAGATCGCAAAGGCGCTGGAAGACATGCGCTACGACGGCGGCGTTGGAGAAGTGTGGATGCGCGCCGATGACCACCAGATAATCATGCCGCTTTTCGTTTCGACTTTCGTCAAGGCCGGCACGGCCGAGGTGAAACACGACGCCGACGACACCGGTTACGGCTGGAAGTCCGATGTGCGCATCGAAGCGAAGGACAACATCCTGCCGACGATCTGCAAGATGGAAAGGCCGTAAGGGGTGAGGCGCGAGGCGTGAGGCGCGAGGGGTAAAGGTCGCGTCGCGTCCGTTCTCTCACCCCTGCTGTGTAAAAGACGCAGGGGGCGACAAGGCCTGCTCTGCCCCGGCCTGGGTAGTTCAGCCAACTGCGCTTGAGGCCGAGATCGACTACCCGGGCCACTTCACGGTCCTCAAAGTCTGTGCCAATGGCTGCCTCAAATGGCATAAGCATTTCATCTTCGTAACTACCGTACTGACTACCGAATTACTGGGGCTCGAACCCGTCGATGATGGAATCTGGTCCGTCCACTTCGGATCCGTCTTGATTGGGCGTATCAATGAGCGCGACCACAAATTCTGGGCACTATGAAAAGTGTTAACCATGTGCCCGGATCAATATGCAGACGATGTACCCGGCACTACAGCTTCTAGGCACGAGGCTCTAGTTCTTGAAGAGTTTCGCGCCTCGCGCCTAGTGCCTCGCACCCGCGCCGTTCACCGAATCTGTATGCGATCCGTAACCGGCGAGGGGGTACCTTGGGCTCGAACGCGCCGGCTGCCGGGAAAGGTCAGACCTTGGACAGCTACGTCATTCGGATATATCGGCGCGGTTTGGAGCGCGGCCGGGAATTGGCCGGGCTGGTCGAGCGAATCGGCAATGGCAAGCGCCAGGCTTTCGGCAACAGCGAGGAGCTTTGGGCGTTCCTGACGGACCGCCAGCCGTCCCGAAGAAGCGGTGTAAGGGGCAAGCAGAGCAAGCGACAAAGGTAGATATGTGTTCCTCCCGAGCAGTTCTTACCTCCTTGGTGGGGAAGCCGGGGTTCCGGGACCCCGGCTGCTTTTTAGGAGTGCTAGACTTACCGGTATGACAATTTCATACTGACTTACAAGAAGAAGTTGGCCGGGCGCGTAGCAGATTCCCGGCAATCCAGCTTCCGTTACCCACATAGAGCGCGCGTTCAGCACGCACTCTAAAAAAAGTTTAGCCGCCGCGATTTTTCTGTGGCGGATCTCCCGGGCGCCTTCTAGCCCGAATTCAAACAGATAAATCCGACTGAGCACAAACGGTCTGCGCCAACCGCAGAATTTGGCGCTTCTTCTAACAACAACAGGAGGAGTCATGCGCAACACATTGGTAACTATCGTATCGGGTCTCTGCTTTGCGACTTTCTGGACCATCGCACCTATCGCGAACGCAGCGGAAAAGATTGAACAAACCTCGTCAAAAAGCAACCCGCGGATAGTATCCAGAAATGCGATCGCGCTCGCCGATGTCCCAAACCATGAAGTGGGTCAGGAAGTGCAGTTGAGTGAGATCAAGTTCTCTCACCCGGCATTCAAGGTCAAGGAGGAATGGGTCTACAACCAGTTCAACTTTGTCGGCGGAAGTGGACCTCATTGGGGATTGTTTGTCGATGTGCACGAGGATGGGTCGCAGACATTTGGAAAGTATGAGGGCGCCCAGAAGACAGTCGCCAACTCTGACGGTTCCTGGACAGCCACATGGGAAGGCACCTACAAATACATCGGCGGAACCGGCAAGTTCAAGAACGTGAAGGGTAGTGGTACTTATAAAGGCAAAGCCTCCTCCGCGGGTGACTTCCGAGAGGACGCGAAAGAAGCTGTGGAGTTCTAGCTGGCATATTTCACCGTAGTCTCGTTTGCGATCATGAGCGCGGTGACGAAGTGAAAAGTTGAGTGATTAGGGGGCGTGGGCACCAAGGATCGGGGGAGTCTTGCTGTCGCGCAGTTTTTCGGTGGAACGCTCCCCTTCCTCGGCACGGGTGTATGTGCGAGCAAAGCCAATGCGGGATGACAGCGGTGCGCTGGGTGGGTAACTGTCAATAGCGCTCGCGCAATCAATACGCGATTTGCTGTCCGGGATCCGATGAGGTCGCGGTCCTGGAAGCGCAGAACAAAATTCGGCCTCAGATTGATTAGAGAGGAGGGTCAGATGAAAACGAAAGCGATATCGCTATGCGTAGCGGCACTCGGTTCGGGCCTATTTCTAAACGAGATCGCAGCGGCAGACAACTGTTCGGGGCGCTGGTCCAACGTCACTGTCTCCTCCGAGACAATGGAGGTGGCGAAGGGGCACAGCGTTACGTACTTTCACGCACGCGGGAGCGCGACAAGCGACAACTACTCCGCATTCAACGCAGTGGGAGCATGCGGAGGCTACGCCCTCGTTATGCCCGATGGCAAGGTCCGCGTGGTTGGCGTCTGCGCACGCAAAAACAAGGACGGCGACAGCTACAGCGACGAATGGTCAATGGAGCCCGGCGCTCAACGAGGAGTCTGGAAGCAATCCGGAGGCACAGGAGCCTTGGCGGGCAAGACCAATTCTGGATGGTGGCAGTCCCTTGCGGCAGACGGAAAGACCGAAACCGGTATCTGGGGGGGTAATTGCAACTAGGCGCCGGCTTGCGCCAACCGCAAAACCTGGCGCTGTAGGCAAACAAAAAAGGAGAAATCATGAGCAAAGCGGTTGTAATTTTCGTGACTGGCCTTTCCTTCGCGGCATTGTGCACTGCCGCCGGTGCGCAGCAGTTGCCCAAGTCCGGGAGCATCAACTTCCACACCGGCTGGAAACTTGTGGGAGAGGCAATTACGCCAGCGGACAAGCACATGCTGGGTCACGGGAGCGCGGTAGGGACGACCTTCAACGATAAAGGGTCAGGACCTTTGCATCTCGGTCCGGCGGACTGTTTCTATTCATTTCTCGTGATTGACGGTCGTGGGAAGAACAAGGGTTCCTGCGCCTTTGGCGACGCAGATGGCGATCGTATCTTCACGGACTTCACGGGCAACCTCTCGCCGGACGGCGACAGCGGTACCAATGAAATTGCCGGGGGTACCGGCAAGTACGCCGGCATTCAGGGCAGCGGTCCGTGGAAGTGCAAATCCGCCGGCGCCAATGGAGAACTGCAGTGTGCTCAGCGGCTGGATTACCGGCTGCCATAAGCAGGGCGTGGAAAGGGCCGGCAAGTTCTGCCGGCCCGGTGAGGCGACAGGCACCATCACTGCGAGAATAACCGGGGAGGCGTATATGAAAGCAGATTCACGTATCAAGGCACTTCTAGTCATCGTATTTGGTCTGCTGGCATCGGGTGGAATGGTCCGCGCCGCTGACCCGCTGCAGGCGGATCCTGCCCATCACAAGCTCGAGTTCGAGAACCCGCATTTCCGGGTCGATCGAGGATTTTTCGGGCCGGGCGAAATCGCGGCGGATTTCTTCGACGCTGAAGGCGTGGTGATCGTTGCTCTGACGCCGATGCGCATGAGACTCCATCTGCCAGACGGCAAATTTGTGGACCCGCCCCCGGCACCGGCAGGCGCGGCATTCTGGGCGCCTCCAGGAAAGATACGCCCGGAAAACCTGCTCGATCAGCGCCTCGAATTCGTGATCGTGATTCCAAGAGGCGACAACGGAGCATCAAAGCAGGTGGGCGCCGATGCTCTCGTTGTGGATCCGGACCACTGGAAAGCGGAGATCGACAACGACGCGGTTCGGGCTCTGCGCTATCGCGGCGATCCGCGAGCGAAGGGCGTGATGCACGGACACGCCGCGCATGTCGTGGTTTTTCTCACCAGTGCCAAGACGCTGGTCGACCAGCCCGGTGGCAAGACGTTTATCTCCGTGCGGAAAAGGGGAGACGCAATCAGCGTGCCGGCCGGCGAGCACGCGCCGGAGAACCTGCTCGACGAACCGGTGGAAGTGATCCTGGTTGAGCGTAAGTAGTGAAACGGTGAGACGTGAAGAGTGAAGGATGCATAGCTAAACGAGAAAAAAGGAGGAGAGACCTATGAGTGCGAAAGACATTTTGAAAGCGGTTCCGTTAACTGCCGTAACGTTTGTGACAGCGCTGTTTATAGCAGACGTTGCGTTGGCGCAGCAACGATATCCGATCGAAAGCAAATCCGAATGGCAAGCGGAAGGCAAGTACACAAAGCAGCACATTATCGATGCCGGCGATATCCCGGGACATCAGATCCGCATCCTTGAGCTTCACCGGACTTACAACGAGAAGAGCCGCTTTGCGGTTTCGAGTGTGAAGGTCAAGGATAACTGGATATGGGGCTACTCGGACTACATCCAAGGCATCGGAAAGGCTTGGGGTTACGCGGTCTGGACACTCGAGGACGGCGGCAAGGTCTTTTTAGAGTACTCGGGGAGTGCAAACACACAGCCGGCCGGGTCCGGTGCCGTCGAGGGGACCTATCACGGTACTGCGCGACTGACCGGGGGTACCGGAAAATACAGAGGAATCCGCGGAACGATGACTGATGCAGTCGAGTTCAACACCGATCTTGCGAGTGGGTACAACCGCGGCAACAGCAAAGGCGAGTACTGGTTCGTTGATTAGTGATCTAGAAAGCCCTCCATAGCAGCGATAGGCCGCTAATCACCAGCAGCACGCTGATGAAGCCGCCGACCTGCTCGCGGGAAAGTTTCGCGTGCAGGCGGTGGCCGATGGTCAGTCCGATCAGCATCGAAGGGACGAGCAGCAGCACGCCCCACCACACTTCCTTCTGCAGCATCAGTCCGGATAACAGGAACACCAGAAGCCGGAAGCCGGTGCTGCACGAAAATACGGCGGACAGCGTGGCGCGCATGCGCGCGTGGTCGGGTATTCGCGCGGTCAGGTAAGCCGCGTAAATCGGCCCGCCGACACCGAACAAGCCGCCGACCAATCCGCCGAACAGTCCGGTGGGAATTCCCCACCAGCGCGACACGCTCTTGGTCGAGGCCTTCGCGATCAGCCGGTACACTCCGTAGCCGGTCACGAATGCGCCGAGCAGGATCACTGTCGCCTGCTTCGGCAGCGTGGCCAACAGCGTCACGCCGGCCAGGATGCCGGCGATCATCGGCGGCACGAGAAATTTCAGCTCCGCCGTTTCCACGTCCTCGCGAAACCTGATTCCGGTGGTCGCGGTCGCCAGAAAATCCACCAGCACGGCCAGTGGCACCACCGTCTGCAGCGGCAGAAAGTGGACCAGCAGCGGAATGGTCACCAGTGCCGAACCGAAGCCGGAAATGCCGAGAATGATGTAAGCCAGCAGTCCGATGAGCGGCGTGGCAATCAGGGTTTCGACCGGAAAAGGCATGGCTCGTTGATTTAGGGAAACTCTGCGCAAGTCCCGCATGCGCGACCGAGGCGATTCGAATCAAAGCTGAGATGGTGAGAAAAACGTGAAGTGGGTCTACGTAAAAAAGAGCCGACAAGCATCGGTCTCGAATCGCCCGGTCCCCCTACGGAATCGACGTGTCATTGGGTTGTGCCAGGTGCCGCGACTGCGTTGTTACGTTCCTTGCTGGGGCTTCAGCCGCAACTGCGGACCGCGAGCGCGCAGGCGGAGCAGGTCGGGGGATGCGACCCGGAGTCGCTCGCATTGCACGCCGATCATGTGCGCTCGTTGGGACGCCTACGCGGTCAGATCCCCAGAGGGGCCCCTCTTCCGCGCTCCGGCGTCCCTGGCAGTCATCCGCACCTGGCGCAGCGCGCGTCGTAGGACTTGTGCAGAGCTTCCCTATGGAATGCTCGGAGTCTATCAGACGCGCTACCCTATAATGCTCCTTCCATTTCAAGAACAGAGGATGCAGTCATGCAGGGACAGCAACGCGTCGTGATCGTCGGCGGTGGAATCATGGGCGCCGGACGAAAGCAACTAGCGTGAATGTCCACGCTTCCGCTCGCGTTGTCCTGGTGCATGGTCTATGGCTGAAAGGCGCAGCAATGGTACCCCTCGGTTGGCAACTGTCGCGCTGCGGATTCGTCGTGGTGCGCTTTTCCTATGCGTCCGTCGGGGAAAGCCTCGAGCACAATGCCGACCGACTGGCGAGATTGTGCCGGGAGCAAAGGGCGGCGCCACTGCACCTCGTGGGTCACAGCCTGGGGGGGTTGCTGATTCTTGCGGCGCTGGATAGAAACAGGGACTTGAAGGTGCAGCGGGTCGTGTTGATCGGCAGTCCTTACGCGGGGATTACGGCGGCGGCCGGCCTGGCGCGATCCGTCACCGGCGAAAAAATGCTGGGCCGGACATTGAACGATTGGATGCGCATGCGCAGACCATCGATTCCGAAAGGAGTGGAGTTGGGCGTAATTGCGGGGGATATACCATTCGGACTGGGACGCCTGGTGGCCGATCTGCCAAAGCCGAACGATGGTGTGGTGCCTGTGGAGGAAACGCACGTTCCCGGCGCAAAGGAGGCGGTCGTGCTGCGCGTAAACCACACCGGGATGCTGGTTTCGCCAGCCGTGGGGCGTGCCGCCTGTGCCTTCCTGCGCAACGGGAGTTTCGGGCGTGCGTAGCGTGTTTCTGATGACGATGGTGGCCGCAAGTATTTGCGGTTGCGCGAACATCGGCTACTACTTCCAGGCGGTGGGCGGCCAGATGGAAATCTGGAACCGCAGCCGGCCTATCGAAAAGCTCGTGAGCGACGAACGCACCGATGCCAGGCTGCGCGAGCGGCTGTCGCTGGCATTGAAGGTACGGGAGTTTGCCAGCCGCGAACTGGCCCTTCCCGACAACCAGAGTTATAGAAAGTATGCGGATCTGCAGCGGCCGTTCGCAGTCTGGAATGTGTTCGCAACCACGGAGTTCTCGATTGCGCCGGTCGAGTGGTGTTTTCCGTTTACCGGTTGCGTGGCTTACCGCGGTTATTTCGGTGAGCAGGGTGCCGGGAAGTTCGCCGCCGGACTGCGCTCGCAAGGGCACGACGTATTCGTTGCCGGCATTCCCGCGTATTCGACACTGGGATGGTTCGATGACCCGGTGCTGAACACCTACATCTTCTACCCGGACGCCGAAATCGCGCGGTTGACGTTCCATGAGCTTGCGCATCAGGTCGTGTACATTGCTGACGATACTGTGTTCAACGAATCCTTCGCCGCGGCGGTCGAACTGGAGGGCGTGGATCGCTGGCTTGGGCGGGCGGGCACGCGGGAGCAGCGCGCTGCATTTGACGCCAGGCAGGTATACAAGCGCGGGTTCGTCGAACTGGTGATGAAGTTCCGCGGCAGGCTGGGGGAGTTGTACGCCTCTTCGCTAGTCGAGGAAGAGAAGCGCAGGAAGAAGGCCGAGACCTTCTCCGAACTCAAGGCCGAGTATCTGCAACTGAAGCAAAGCTGGAACGGATTCGCGGGCTACGACCAGTTCTTTGCGGGGGAGCTGAACAACGCCAATCTTGTGCCGGTGGCGACTTATTCAGAGCTTGTGCCCGCGTTCCAGCGCCTGCTCGCCGAGAACGGCGGCGACTTCAAGCGCTTCTATGCGGAAGTGAAGATCATAGGCAAATTGCCGAACGATCGGCGACATGCGCGGCTCGCCGGAATTTAAGGAAGAGACCATGAGTGAAAACGTTCTCGTTTCCAGGCGCCGGTTTCTCAAGGCCGGCGCCGCCGCGGCCGCGGGTCTGACGGTTGCGGCGTACTTGCCGGGCTGCTCCAGTGAATCGCCGCCGAAAGCCGATGCGCCGTTTGCACCGAACGCCTGGGTGCGTGTGCAAACCGACGGGACCGTAACTGTGATGGTGGATCGCTCTGAAATGGGTCAGGGCGTCATTACCGCACTGACCATGATCGTGGCGGAGGAGATTGACGCTGACAGGGACAAACTGCGCTACGAGCAGGCGCCCGCCAACGAGATCTATTCGAACCCCGTGTTTCCTGTGCCGGTGCAGGTCACCGGCGGCAGCGCCACGGTGCGCGCGGCGTGGATTCCGTTGCGGGAGGCCGGCGCCAGGGCGAGAGCGATGCTGGTCGCGGCGGCCGCGCAGCAATGGGGCGTCGAGCCGGATTCCTGTCGCACGGAGAACGGCCGCGTATTTCACGACGGGTCGGCGCGCTCGATCGGCTATGGAGAACTCGCGATCAAAGCGGCGACGCTGCCAATTCCCAAAAACGTCGTATTGAAGGACCCGACCAAATTCCGGCTTATCGGCAAGGCGATCTCGCGGATGGACACGCCGGAGAAGTTGACGGGCGAAGCCCGGTTCGGCATGGACGTCCGGGTGCCCGGCATGTTAACCGCGGTCGTGGCGCGGTGCCCGGTCTTCGGCGGCAAGGTGAAGAGTGTCGACGACGCGCAAACGAAAGCAGTGCCGGGCGTGCGCCACGTGGTTGCGATCGAGTCGGGCGTGGCGGTCGTGGCGGACAACTACTGGTCCGCCACCAAGGGCCGCGAGGCGCTGCAGGTCGCCTGGGACGAAGGCGCGCATGCGAAGCTGAGCACGGAGGAATTGAAGACGCGGTTCAGGACGCTTGCGGCTCGAGGCAAGGCAAAACCGGCACGCAACGACGGAGATGCGGGCAAGGCACTGGGCGGTGCGGCGAGCGTGACGCAAGCAGCCTACGAGCTGCCCTTCCTCGCGCACGCAACGATGGAGCCCATGAACTGCACGGCGCACGTGGAAAAGGATCGCTGCCGCGTCTGGGCGCCCACGCAATTCCAGACCGGCTTTCCGATGTTCCTGAACGGCGGCGCCCGCAGCGTGGCGAAGAAAATCACCGGCCTGCCGGTCGAAGCGATCGAGGTCAACACCACCCTGCTTGGCGGCGGTTTCGGCCGCAGGTTGCAGTCGGACTTCGTCGCCGAGGCGGTTAAGGTTTCCAAGTCGGTCGGCGCGCCGGTCCAGGTAGTCTGGTCGCGCGAGGACGACACCGCGCACGATTTTTATCGGCCGATGAGCTACCACGAGCTCAAAGGCGCGCTCGGTCCAGACGGGCTGCCGGTCGCGCTGCACCACCGTATCGTGGCCCCGTCGATCATTTTGCGCGACCTTCCTTCCTGGATGCCGACGTTTGCCACTAATCTGCTTGGCGCCACGCGCGACGGGGTGGACGACAGTGCGGTGGAAGGCGCGTTCGACATGCCCTACGCGATCGCCAATCTAAGGGTGGACTGGGTGCACGCGGAGACGCCGGTTCCGATCGGCTATTGGCGCTCCGTCGGCCACTCGTACACGGTGTTCGTGGTCGAGAGCTTCATCGACGAACTTGCCGCCGCCGCTCGACATGATCCGTTCGAGTACCGCCGCAGGTTGCTGTCCAAGGCGCCCAGGCATCTGGCGGTGCTCGAACTGGCGGCCCTGAAAGCCGGGTGGGGCAGGCCGCTTCCCGAAGGCCGGTTTCACGGCATCGCGTTGTCGCGGTCGTTCCTGACCTACGTCGCCGAAGTGGCGGAAGTTTCGGTCGAGAGTGGCGTCCCGAAGGTGCATAGAGTCGTCTGCGCGGTGGACTGCGGGCGCGTCGTCAATCCGAACATCGTCGAGCAACAGATCAGCGGGGGCGTGATATTCGGTTTGTCGGCGCTGCTGCACGGCGAAATCACGCTTCAGGACGGCCGCGTGCAACAGTCCAATTTTCACGACTATCCGGTCGTCCGCATGCATGAAGCGCCCCGGATCGAGGTGCATATCGTCAACAGCACCGAAGACCCGACCGGCGTCGGCGAGCCGGGTGTGCCGCCGCTCGCACCAGCGGTATGCAACGGGCTGTTCCGGGCAACGGGCAAAAGAATCCGGTCGCTGCCCGTCAAGCTGTAGCGTGGAACCATTCTTGCGTTGAGCGATCCCGTCCCACACCCCGCCAGAACAGCAAACGGAGGAAAAAAGTGATCCGCTATCCGGTGAAATTGTTTTGGGCCATGTTGCTCCTGGCCACGCTGCTGCCGGCGGGCCTTGCAGTGGAAGGCAAACCGGCAAAGGTCGAGGCCGTGCTGCTCAACGGCGAGAAGGTAAACCTCGAGCAGTGGAAGGGAAAAGTAGTCATGGTGAACTTCTGGGCCATCTGGTGCGCAGTCTGCCAGACCGAAATGCCGGGCTGGCAGAAATTCTACGAGGCCAACCGGGCCAAGGGCTTCGAGATGATCGCGCTGAGCGTCGATGACGGTGTGGAGGAAGTGCAGGCATTCATGGCGAAAGAGCAGTATCGCTTCCCGGTTGCGTGGCGCTTCGACAAGCAGGAGGACGACGACTTTCCTACAGTCCGCAGCACGCCGACGACCTACTTCGTCGATAAGCACGGCAAGGTCGCGCTGCAGCACATGGGAAGAATGTCCGAAGAATTCCTAAAAACGACCGTAGAAAGCTTGCAGCGCAGGTGAACGGCCTGCCCGGATAGGCCGGTGCTAGAATTCGACAGGCGGGGCCGTTCCGGCCCCGTCCTTTTTTCCCGGGGACTGGAAATGAGCGACTCTTCCGACATCAACACGCTGCGGCGCATCCTCAAGCAGTACAAGACCATTGCCGTGGTCGGCCTTTCAGCCAACTGGTACCGGCCGAGTTCCTTCGCCGCCAAATACATGCAGGAGCACGGCTACCGCGTCATTCCGGTGAACCCCATGTACAAGGAGGTCCTGGGAGAAAAGTGCTATGCCACGCTCAAGGACATTCCCGGGAAAGTCGATATCGTGGATTGCTTCCGCAAGAGCGAAGACATCGAACCCATCGCGGACGAGGCCATCGCCATCGGCGCCAAAGTATTGTGGATGCAGATCGGCGTGATGAACGAGAAGGCGGCGGCGAAGGCGCGCAAGGCGGGGCTGGAAGTGGTGCAGGACCGCTGCGTCAAGATCGAGCATGGGCGTTTGTTCGGTGGGCTGAACTGGGTGGGCGTCAACACCAGGATCATCTCCGCCAAGCGGCCGCGGTGGCTGCCGTATTAGGGAAATGCGTGAGGAGTCAGGGGTGAGGGGTGAGGAGCTTTAGTGCTTTGATCCGCTTTTTCGTTCCCTCCTTACCCCTCACTCCTCACCCCTAGCGCCTTTCCACCATTCACTCATTCACCCTTCACGGCATTCACATGGCAGATAGAGAATTCGGATTCGGCACTTTGTGCCTGCACGCGGGACAGATTCCGGACGCAGCCACCGGTTCACGGGCGGTGCCGATCTACCAGACCACTTCGTTCGTGTTCGACTCCGCTGATCACGCGGCAAGCCTGTTCAACCTGCAGACCTTCGGCAACGTGTATTCGCGGATCTCCAATCCGACGGTGGCGGTGTTCGAGGAGCGCATGGCGGCACTGGAAGGCGGCCGTGCCGCGCTGGCCGCCTCGTCCGGCCAGGCGGCGCAGATGTGCGCTCTGCTCACCATCCTGCGTGAAGGCGACGAAATCGTCTCGGCGAGCACGCTCTACGGCGGCACCTATTCGCAGTTCGATGTGACCTTCCGCCAGTTCGGCATCAACACCGTATTCGTGAACCCGGACGATCCTGAGAATTTCCGCAAGGCGCTTTCTCCGAGGACGCGCGTCCTCTATGCGGAAACCATGGGTAATCCGCAGATCAACGTCCTCGACATCGAGGCCTGCGCGAAGATCGCAAAAGAAGCCGGCGTACCCCTGGTCGTCGACAATACCTTTGCCTCGCCGTACCTGTGCCAGCCAATCAGGTTCGGCGCCGATATTGTCATCCATTCGGCGACCAAGTTCATCGGCGGTCATGGCACCACCATGGGCGGCGTGGTGGTCGAGTCCGGCAAGTTCCCGTGGGGCAACGGCAAGTTTCCCATGATGACCGAGCCGTCGCGCGGCTATCACGGTGTGATCTTTCACGAGACCTTCGGTGACTTCGGTTACACCATGAAGTGCCGGATGGAGACCATGCGCACGCTCGGCCCGGCATTGTCGCCGTTCAACGCCTGGATGCTGCTGCAGGGGCTGGAGACATTGCACGTGCGCATGGAGCGCCATGTCGCCAACGCCATGGCGGTGGCGAAGTTCCTCGAGAACCACGCGCGGGTTTCGTGGGTGAATTACCCCGGTCTTCCCAGCAGCAAGTATCACGCACTGGCGCTGAAGTACCTGCCCAAGGGAACCGGATCTATCATGACCTTCGGCATAAAGGGCGGCATGGAAGCGGGCGTGAAGTTCATCGAGGCGCTGCAGTTCTGCTCGCACCTTGCCAACGTCGGCGACGCCAAGACGCTGGTGATCCATCCCGCTTCCACCACTCATCGTCAACTGTCGGAGGAAGAACAGGTCAAGGCAGGGGTCGGGCCAGACATGATCCGGCTGTCGATCGGCATCGAGGATCTCGACGACATTCTCTGGGACATCGATCAGGCTCTCGCTCAGTCCACGGCCTGACAGTCCGTAAACCGAAGGACTCACCACGAAGGCACGAAGAACACGAAGAAATACAAGAAGAGATCGAATTCAGGTCTAGCGGTCCTTGTGAATAATTGTGTTGCTGGTATATCGCTGGCGATGCTTCTTTGTGGCCTTCGGCATGACCGGCCGACTGGATCGGAGCAAATACACTTCCCGCATTGTCTTTCTTCTCTTGTGTCTCTTCGTGTTCTTCGTGCCTTCGTGGTGAAGGATTCTTCCAAATGAAGGGCGTCATCTGGCCGCTGATCGTAACCATGGCCATCCAGGCGCTGGTGTCGATGGCGGCATTCGCGCCGGCGGTATTCGCGCCGGCCGCACACGATGACATCGGATTCCCTGCGAGCTGGGTCGGGATCGTCACGGCCCTGACCTTCGCCGCCGCCACTTGCGGGGCGCTCTTTTCCGGGGGGATCATCGCCCGGGTTGGCGCGCTGCGCATGAGCCAGTACTCGCTGGTTTTGTGCGGCAGCGGCATCGCGCTGATGGCGAGTTCCAACGCCTGGCTGGTCGCACTCGGGGCCCTCGTGATGGGCCTGGGGTACGGACCGGTCACGCCGTCCAGTTCGGCGATCCTTGCGGAGCGCACACCCGAACGCATCCGCAGCTTCATCTTTTCGTTGAAGCAGACGGGCGTGCCGATCGGTGGCGCGCTTGCCGGGGCAGTCGTGCCCGCCCTGATCATCGCTTATGGCTGGCGGACATCCGCCTTGTCGGTGGGTCTGGCATGTGTCGCGCTGGCCGCAGCGATCCAGCCGTACCGGGCCGTGGTTGATTTCGCGCAGCATTTCGATCGCCCAAAGAAACCGGCAAGCCTGCTCGAACCGCTGCGCCTGGTGCTCGCGCATCGGCGCCTTCGTGAAATGGCTTTGGCGTCGTGGACCTATTCCGGCATGCAGGCCTGCCTCAGCACCTTCCTCGTCGTCTATCTGGCACAGCGAATCGGATTTTCCGTGCCGGTGGCCGGAGCGGCGCTGGCGACCGCGATGACGGCCGGGATCATCGGTCGCATTTTGTGGGGAGTCGTGGCGGACATCGGGGTCAAACCGCGCGACCTGCTCGGCATTCTAGGGGTGACGATGTCGGTCGGAGCTTTTCTCACGGCAACGTTCACCGGGACGTGGCCGCTCGCGGCCGTACTTTCAGTGAGTGTCGTTTACGGCGCGACCGCGATCGGATGGAACGGTGTGTATCTCTCGGAAGTCGCCCGCATTGCGCCGCCAGGAAAGGCCGGCGCCGCGACCGGGGCTTCGCTGGCGATGACTTACGCCGGCGTCGTGGTTCTACCGATGCTGTTCTGGCTTATCGTTACGCTTACGGACAGTTATGCGGCTGCATTCGTCGCCGTCGGTTCACTGACGCTGTCGCGGGGCCTGCTGTTCCTGAACCCTACGGCTTGAAGGCAGACTGGCGTTTCGCAAGCTGCCAGCGCCCGTCGCGTTTGACCCAGACGTTCAGGTATCGCAGATCGGCATTGCGGCGTTCGCCGCCGATCTCGATGTCGAGTCGGGTGCCGCCCATTGCGGTGGCGATATCGCCATAGACGTTGACCTTCACGTCGTAGCGCTCGGCGCTGAAGATTTTCACGGTGCCGGTCTGCATCTGTTTGACGTAGCCCGGTTTGTCATTGGTCTTGCCGTTGGGTTGATGGTAGAAAAACTCCTCGGCCAGCGTGTTCGCCAATGCATCGGCGTCACTGCGGATCATCGCATCATAGCGACGATCCTCGACTTCATGGATCTCCTCCACCGGACCGGCGAGCGCCGGCCCCGCGAGCAGACCAGATCCGGCGAACAAGAGTCCAGAGAACAACCTGTACCACGTCACTTGTTTCATATCCGATTCCTCCCGATTGAAGTCGTAATCGGCCCGACGACCGGGCTCCGCGGGAATTCTAGACCCTCAAGGACACTGCCGTGGCAGAAAATTCAGGCGAGCAGAAAGGATTCAACCGCATGCGCGAATCGTGCTGGTTGGTCGTGGTGCATCATGTGGCCGGCGTCGGCGATGGTTTCCTCACGCAGCGAGCGATAACAAGAGCGGTAGCTGTCCAGCAACGACTTGTCGCCCTTCATCCACTTCATCATCCATTCGCCATCGCCCCATAGCCAGAGTACCGGCGCGCTGATGCGCTTCCAGCACGCCATCGCCTCCTCGATACGGTACAGGACGGGGTTCACCATTTTGTGGCACGGATCGGCACGCAGGTGGATGCTTCCATCCGGTTTCTTTTCGGCCCAGTGCGGCGCGAGGAATGCGGCACGTTCGTCGGTGATGCGCCGATTGTTTTTCTTCAGGCGCTCGACCACGTCATCGAAGCTGGCGTAGGGGCGCAGTCCGGGCGGATTGTCGTTCTCTTCGAGCCACCGTGCGTAACGTTCCGGCGCCTTTTCCGGCTTGGTCGGCGGCAGGCCGAAGCCTTCCGCCAGCACCAGCTTTCCGACACGCTCGGGCCGGATGCCGGCGTAAAGGTTGGCGACGTTCCCGCCCATGCTGTGTCCCACCAAAATTGCCGGCGTGTCCGGCTGGAAATGGCGGAGCAACGTGTCGAGGTCGGCGATGTAATCCGGGAACCAGTAACTGTTGTTGGTCCACTCCGACAGTCCGAACCCGCGCCAGTCCGGCGCGATTACGAACCAATCGTGCTCGAGCGCATCCACTGCAAACTGAAACGACGCCGACACATCCATCCAGCCGTGCAGAAAGAAAAGTCTGGTTGCATCCGGGTTGCCCCAGGTGCGCACGTGGTAGCGCAGCCCGCGGATGGATAGGAAGGTGGAGGCGCTGGTTTTCATGAACGGCCGTGACGAGCGTAAGGACGTGACGGTCGTGACGACCGTAAAGGCCGCAACGACGAAGTCCCCTGTCCCAAGGGTTTCAGACCCACAGCTGTCACGATAGTCGAGCCGTCACGACATTCACGATATTCACGCATTCACGGCACTCAAGATTTTTACGTTCGTCACGTCGTCATGATCGTCACGGCTTCTCTCATTCCTGGCCGGTCATGGGTTCGGGTTCTTCGTGGCGGCGGATGCTCAGGTAGGAAAGCAGCGCCAGCGCGGTGCCGATCAGCAACATGCCGACGAGTTCCGACTTGCCCGGCTCTTCGCCGAGTTGTAGCCACGAGGCGACGATTGCGATCAGCGGAATCCCCAGCGACGACAGGCTGGTGGTGCCCGCGGGCAGCCGGTGCAGTACGTACAGCCACGTCAGCCAGCCGATGCCGGTGGCCATCACGCCGTTGAACAGCGTGACGACGACGAACGTGTTCGACCAGACGATCGACTGGCGGTCGAACAGCGCCTGGCAAACCAGTACCGGGATCAGGCCGACGATCATCTGCCAGAAGGTGAATGCCAAGGGCTCGACTTTCGTCCGATTATGCAGGCGCTTCGCATACACCACGCCGATCGCCCAGCACATGCCCGCCACCACGGCCAGCGTCTTGCTGAACAGCGACGTATGCATCTGCCACGGCTCGAGCACAAACAACAGGCCGAGTATTGCCAGTACGACCGACACCCACTGCAGTCCGCGGATGCGTTCATGCAGCAAGGGCCAGGCAAATACCAGAACCCAGAACGGCATAGTGAACACCAGTACCGAGGTCTTGCCGGGACCGCCTTCTGAAAGAGCCCAAGTATTGAGGAGCAGAAACGCACCGGTCTGTATCAGGCCGATCATCAGCAAAGCCTGCCAATGTTGCGGCCTGAGCGGCCTGCCCGTCCATAACAAGCCGATGAACAGCGTCAGGATGCCGAGTTCGAGGCGAAGGGCGACGACGTCCATCGGGCTTGCGTAAATCAAGCCGATCTTCGAGGTGATCCAGGCGTATCCCCACAGGATAACCAGCAGGACCATGGCGATCACCGCCCTGCGGGTTTCGCGTCCGCCGGTCATTCCGCGCCCGCGAGTTCCGGATTCAGATTTCCGTCCAGCGCGGTACGCTGATCGAAGACAAAGCAGCGGCCCGTGAAGTGCGCGTCGCCGCAGTCCTCGAAGTACTGCAGGATGCCGCCTTCAAGCTGGAAGACGCTGCGAAATCCTTTTTGAATGAGCACCGGCGCGGCCTTCTCGCAGCGGATGCCGCCCGTGCAGAAGGCCACGACGGTCTTGCCCTTGAGCGATTTATCGAGCTTGTCCGCCGCCCGCGGGAACTCGCCGAACGACTTCAGGTTTAGGTGAACGGCATCGCGGAACGTGCCGGTTTCCACTTCGAAGGCATTGCGGGTGTCGAGCAGGACCACTTCGCGCCCCTCGTCCAGCCAGCGTTTGAGCTCGGCTGGCGTTACGGCCGGCGTGCGCTGCGCTGCGGGGTCGAGGCCGGGAACGCGCAGCGTGATGATTTCCTTCTTGATCTTGACCAGCATGCGGTTGAACGGCGGGTGGGAGGAAACGCTTTGCCTGAAGCGCAGCCCGGCGAGGCGGGAATCTGCATGCACGAAAGCCTTGAAGCGGGTCACCGCTGGCCCGGCGCCGGAGACAGAAATGTTGATGCCTTCGGGGCTTACCAGGATCGTGCCCTTGAGGCCGAGTTCCCCGCAGCATTCCTTGAGGCCGGCCTTGAGTTCGGGCAGACGATCAAGCGGCACGAACTTGTAGCCGGCGAGATTGATGAAGCGCATGGGAGGGGATGGCGGTGTGAAGGCGCGCATTTTATCAAGTGGCGCTGCAACAATCTAATTACACACCAGGAAAGCAAATCGAATTTCTCGGCCGGAGATGAGGGCGTAAAATGCGGCCCATGCAACCGAAGTTCATCCACCTGCGCCTGCACAGCGAATATTCGATCGTTGATGGCATAGCCCGGCTCGACGGCGCAGTGGCGGCAGCGCAGGCGGACGCGATGCCCGCGCTGGCTTTGACCGACCTTTCCAACGTCTTCGGCATGGTGAAGTTCTACCAGACCGCGCGCAGCCAGGGACTCAAGCCGATCATCGGCTGCGACATCTGGCTCAGCAACGAAGCCGATCGCGACAAGCCATTCAGGGCGTTGCTGCTGTGCGCCTCCGCCGCGGGCTACCTTCTGCTGTGCGACTGGCTTACGCGCGCGTACCGCAACAATCAGCACCGCGGCCGCGCGGAAATCCACAAGAAGTGGCTCAGCGAGACCGGCACCGACGGATTGATTGCGTTGTCGGGCGCGCATCTCGGCGATATCGGCCATGCGCTGCTTGCCGATAACCCGCGGCAGGCGCAGAAGCTGGCAACACAATGGGCGCAGCTTTTCCCGCAGCGCTTTTATATCGAGTTGCAGCGCGCCGGCTATCCCCACGCCGAGCACTACGTCAAGCGCGCGGTTCGCCTTGCTTCCGGCCTGAAACTGCCAGTGGTGGCGACGCATCCGGTGCAGTTCCTCAAGCGCGAGGATTTCGTCGCCCACGATGCGCGGGTGTGCATTGCCGAGGGTTATGTCCTTTCCGACCAGCGTCGCCCGCGCCACTTCACCGAAGAGCAGTACTTCAAGACGCAGGCCGAGATGTCGGAACTCTTCGCCGACCTGCCGCAGGCGCTGGATAATTCGGTGGAGATTGCCCGCCGCTGCAATTTCCCGCTCGACCTCGGCAAATCCAGGCTGCCGCTGTTTCCCACTCCCGAGGGGGCCAGTCTCGAGCAGTATCTGCATGAGCGCTCGGTCGCCGGGCTGGAACTGCGAATGCAGGCCCTCTACCCCGAGCCCGCCGCGCGCGCCGGGCACATGCCGCGTTACCGCGATCGTCTCGAGTTCGAGATCAAGACAATAGTGCAGATGGGCTTCCCGGGTTACTTTCTTATCGTTGCCGATTTCATCAACTGGGCCAAGGAAAACGGCGTGCCGGTGGGGCCGGGACGGGGTTCCGGCGCGGGCTCGCTGGTCGCGTATTCGCTGGGTATCACCGACCTCGATCCGCTGCGCTACGACCTGCTGTTCGAGCGCTTCCTCAACCCCGAGCGGGTTTCCATGCCGGACTTCGACGTGGATTTCTGCCAGGACGGCCGCGACCGGGTGATCGAGTACGTCCGTAAAAAGTACGGCGAGGAGTCGGTATCCCAGATCGTGACCTTCGGCACCATGGCGGCGAAGGCGGTGGTACGCGACGTGGGCCGCGTCATGGAATGGAACTACAGCCGCACCGACGAGCTCGCCAAGCTGATCCCGTTCCAGCCGGGCAAGCTAATCACGCTCAAGGACGCACGCGAGATGGAGCCGCGGCTGAAGGAGCGTGAGGAATCCGACGACGAAACCCGCGAGCTGCTGGCGCTCGCGGAACAGCTCGAAGGCCTGACCCGCAACGTAGGCATGCATGCCGGCGGCGTGCTGATCGCGCCGGGCAAGCTCACCGACTTCTGCCCGTTGTACACGGCTTCCGGATCGAACAGCGCCGTGTCGCAGCTCGACAAGGACGATGTGGAAGCGATCGGCCTGGTGAAGTTCGATTTCCTCGGCTTGACCACGCTCACAATCCTCGATTGGACGCTGCGCTTCATCAAACGCCTCGATCCCGATTCGCAGATCAGGCTCGAGCAACTTCCGCTCGACGATCCGGCCGCGTTCAAGGTGTTTGCCAGCGCCAATACCACGGCGGTGTTTCAGTTTGAATCACGCGGCATGCGTGAGTTGCTGAAACAGGCGAGGCCCGACCGCTTCGAAGACATCATCGCTCTGGTCGCCCTGTTCCGTCCCGGCCCGATGGAACTCATCCCCGATTTCATCAAGCGCAAGCAGGGCCAGGAGCGCTTCGAGTATCTCGACAAGCGCCTGGAGACAATCCTGGCGCCGACCTACGGGATCATGGTGTACCAGGAACAGGTGATGCAAATCGCCCAGGTAATCGGCGGTTACAGCCTCGGTGCCGCCGACCTGCTGCGCCGAGCGATGGGCAAAAAAAAGGCCGAGGAGATGGCGCAGCACCGCGACATCTTCAAGGCCGGCGCGATGAAGAACGGCGTGTCGGGGCACCGCGCCGAGCAGTTGTTCGACCTGATGGAGAAGTTCGCCGGCTACGGTTTCAACAAGTCGCACGCCGCGGCCTACGCGCTGGTCGCCTACCAGACCGCGTATTTCAAGGCGCATCATGCGGCCGCGTTCATGGCCGCCAACATGTCGGCAGTGATGGACGATACCGACAAGGTGCAGCAGTTCTGCGAAGATACGATCGCCAATGGCCTGGAGGTGCAGCCACCGGATATTCACGCAGGCGAGTACCGCTTCGTGCCGGTGGATGCGAAGCGCATCCGCTACGGGCTCGGGGCGGTAAAAGGGACCGGGGAATCGGCCATCGCCCACATCATAGAGGCGCGCAGCCAGAGCGGACCTTACAAGGACTTATTCGATTTCTGCCGTCGGGTGGACAAGCGCATCGTGAATCGCCGGGTGATCGAATCGCTGGTGCGTGCCGGCGCATTCGACTCCATCAACGATCATCGCGCCAGCCTGATGGCTTCTGTCGGCATCGCCATGGAGGTGGCCGAGCAGGAGAACCGGGCCGCCTCGCAGAACAGCCTGTTCGGCGAGGCGTCGGCAACCGTTGAAGGGCCGAAGCTGATCGAAGCGGCGCGCTGGGTGGCGAAAGAGCAACTGCAAAACGAGAAACTCGCGCTGGGATATTACTTCAGCGGCCACCCTTTTCAGAGTTACGCCGCGGAAGTGGAGGCCTTTGTCAGGACGCGGCTCGCCAATATCCAGCCACAAGGGCAGCCCGTGATCGTCGGGGGCATCATCTGCAGCATCAGGCAACAGCAGACCCGACGCGGGCGCATGGCGGTGGTCGTGCTCGACGACGGAACGGCGCGCGTGGAACTCACGGTATTCAACGAGCTGTTCGAGAGCCACCGCAACTGGCTCAAGGAAGATCAGTTGCTGATCGTCGAGGGCAAGGCAAGCTTCGACAATTTCACCCAGGGACTGCGACTCACCGCGGACCGGCTCTATGACCTCGCTGCCGCGCGCAGCCGCTTTGCGCGCAAGGTACGGCTGCATTGCAACGGGCAGTCGAGCGGCAGCAAGCTCAAGGAACTGCTGGCGCCCTATCGCAACGGCGGAGACGACGGCTGCCCGGTTTCGGTCGTGTACAACAATAACGATGCGATCGCCGAAATCGAACTGGGCGACGCATGGCGGGTGAAACTTGATGACGGACTGATCAATTCGCTCGGCGACTGGATCGAACCGAAGAACGTCCAGATCGTTTACCCATGAACGAACCTACCATCATCGGCCCGGCGCTGCTCGACCAGATCTGGAAGCAGGCCCGCGAAAGCCCGCGCAAGCGCAAGAACTTCAACTTTCACCTGCGTGAGACAGATCCGTCGAACCGGCTTCTCAATGCAATGGAGCCCGAATCCTATGTTCGACCGCATCGGCACATGGACCCGGCGAAGGACGAAACCATCATTGTCGTGCGCGGCAGCTTCGGGGTGGTGTTCTTCGACGAACGCGGCGCGGTGACCAAATCCCTGATTATTCGTGCCGGCGGCGAGACGATGGGTGTGAATATTCCCCACGGCATTTACCACACCCTTGTGGCGCTGGATTCGGCCTCGGTGTTCTTCGAGGCGAAGGCCGGGCCTTACGTGCCGATCTCTATGGCCGAGTTTGCAACGTGGGCACCGGCCGAAGGCGACCTGGTGGCGCTGGCCTATCTGGAGAAACTGCGGGATTTGTTCGACTTTCAGCTGGCCGACTGACCGCCGGTCGAAGGGCCTTGCGGTTCGCTAGCCTGTTGGCCGTTTGTCGAAGATCTGGAAGTCCCCCTCACCGTCTGCCGATTCGACGTCCACGCTGTCCACGCGCGCCGTCGGCGGCCCTTCGCGGGCCCACTCGACGAGGGAGTCGATGGCGAAGGCCTCGCCCTGCACGACCGCCTCGACAGTTCCGTCGAGACGATTGCGTACCCAACCGGTTACCTTGAGCTGGTCTGCGCGCTGGCGCATGGCTTCACGCAGGTTCACGCCCTGGACCTGGCCACGGATGCGAAGTCGTCGGGTGATTTTCATGGGACCTATTCACTTTACGCGCATGCCCGGCTGCGCGCCATCGTCGGGCGAGAGCAGGTAAATGCCCGGTCCGTCGCCGCTGGCGGCCAGTACCATGCCCCGGGATTCCCCGAAGCGCATCTTGCGCGGCTGAAGGTTGGCGACGACCACGGTAAGCCGCCCGACCAGTTTTGCCGGGTCGTAAGCTGACTTGATGCCGGCGAACACCTGTCGGGTTTCGTTGCCGAGATCGAGCTGAAGTTTGAGCAGCTTATCGGCGCCTTCGACGTGCTCGGCGCTGACGATGCGGGCGACGCGGAGTTCGATCTTGTTGAAGTCGTCGATCCCAATCATTTGAGCTTCCCCGATTTTCACTCCCTCTCCGCCTTTGGGGGGACTCTTTTCAGTACCCCCTTGTGGGGTGGAGGGTTGGGGTGAGGCGGGGGTTGTGTTCTTTTCCACGGCTTTCTCCTGGTGCTGGGCGTGACGCTGCGGCGAGTGGCTCTGCGGCGCCGGTTGCAGGCTTTCCTTGTTGGCTTCGACCAGTGCGGCGATCTGTTTCGGGTCGACGCGGGTCAAAATGTGATCGTACCTGCCGATTCTATGCTGGTGCGCCAAAGGTCTCTTATGCGCGGCCCAATCGAGGGGCGCAATATTCAAGAAATTCTCTGCCTTGCATGCAACGTTTGGAAGAATTGGTTTCAGATAGACCGTGAGTACTCGGAAGGCCTCCAACGCCGTGCTACAAACAATATGTAGGCGATCCTTTTTGGCAGGAGACTTGGCTAGTTCCCAAGGTTTATTGTGGTCGACATACTGATTCACCAAATCAGTCAGCCGCATAATTTCCCTAACGGCTTGACCAAACTCCCTCTCCTCATAGGCCCGTCTGAGTTCTTCCTCGGATCCCCACAGCTTCATTAGAAGCGCAGCGTCCGAGCTCATAGACGTCTCGTTTGGAGAGAAATCGCGGTCGGCCCGCAGCGAGCCATCGAAATCTCTCATAATAAATCCTGCGGCCCGGCTGGCGATGTTGACGTACTTGCCGATCAGATCGCTGTTCACCCGCGCGACAAAGTCGTCGAGACTAAGGTCGATGTCTTCCATCGTGCCGTTCAGTTTGGCAGCGTAGTAGTAGCGCAGCCACTCGGGATTCAGTCCCTGTTTGAGGTAGCTCTCGGCGGTGATGAAGGTACCGCGGGACTTGGACATTTTCTGTCCGTCCACCGTGAGGAACCCATGGGCGAAGACTTTCGTCGGCACGCGGTAACCGGCGAACTCCAGCATCGCCGGCCAGAACAGGGCATGGAAATAAAGGATGTCCTTGCCGATGAAGTGGACCATCTCGGTATTGCCGCCCGGCCGCAGGAAGGCGTCCTTGTCGATAGGTTTGCCCGCCGTCTTTTGTTTGGCGATGTAGTTGCCGAAGCTGCCGAAGTATCCCACCGGCGCATCCAGCCAGACATAAAAGAACTTCTGGTTGTTGGTGCCGGGAATCGGAAAGCCGAAGTAGGGGGCGTCGCGGGAAATGTCCCAGTCGGCCAGTTTGTCGTCGCCGGGCTCGCCCAGCCACTCTTTCATCTTGTTCGCGGCTTCCGGCTGAAGGCGGTCGCCGGTCTGGGTGAAGCGGCGCAGGAAATCCTCGCAGCGCTTGTCGGAAAGCCTGAAGAAATGGTGTTCGGAAGCCTTGCGCTCCGGCTTGGCGCCTGAAACCGCCGAGTACGGATTGACCAGATCGGTGGGTGAATACGTGGTGCCACAGACTTCGCAGGAGTCGCCGTACTGGTCCTTCGAGTGGCAATTCGGGCATTCACCCTTGATATAGCGATCCGGCAGGAACATCGCCTTCACCGGATCGTAGAACTGCTCGACCGAACGCCTGGCGATCAGGTCTTTCGCCTTGAGATGATTGTAGATGTCTTCGCAGAAAGCCTGGTTCTCCGGGGAATTCGTGGTGTAGTAGTTGTCGAATGCCACATGGAATCCGGCGAAGTCGCGGGTGTGCTCGCCGTGCACGCGGGCGATCAATTGTTCCGGGGTGATGCCTTCCTTGTCGGCGCGCAGCATGATCGGCGTGCCGTGGGTGTCGTCGGCGCAGACGTAATGCACCTCGTTTCCCTGCATCTTCTGGAAGCGCACCCAGATGTCGGTCTGGATGTATTCCACGAGGTGGCCGAGGTGGATGCTGCCGTTGGCGTATGGCAGCGCCGAGGTGACGAGGATCCTGCGCGACATTTCGGGAAGACGTGGAAAAGCCCGGATTCTATCAAATGGACCCCGAGAAAGCCCTTTACGCGCCGGGAATTAAGCTTAAAATTCGCCCCTTAAAATCCAAGGCAGCGGGCGTGGCGATCACCGAAGAGCAAGTCAGATCAGCATTGCAGGAACTTACGGATCCGGTGACCGGGAAGGACTACGTCTCCGGCAAGGAAGCCCGCAACATCAAGATCGAGGGCAATGACGTCTCCCTCGAAATCCTGCTCGGCTACCCCGCCAAAAGCGTAATCGACGTCGTCCGGCGAGATGTCATCGCCAAACTCAAGGCCATCCCCGGCGTGGGGAAAATCAGCGCAAACGTCCAGGTCAAGATCATCGCCCACGCCGTGCGGCCCGGCGTCAAGCTGATGCCCGGCGTCAAGAACGTGATCGCCGTGGCGTCCGGCAAAGGTGGAGTGGGCAAATCCACCACTGCGGTGAACCTGGCGCTGGCGCTCGCCGCCGAAGGCGCCCAGGTCGGGTTGCTGGACGCCGATATCTACGGCCCCTCCCAGCAGATGATGATGGGACTGTCCGGCCGGCCGGAGTCCGCCGATGGCAAGTCCATCGAGCCGATGGTGAAATACGGCGTTCAGGCGATGTCGATCGGTCTGCTGATCGACGTGGACACGCCGATGGTGTGGCGTGGCCCGATGGTGACCCAGGCGCTGGAGCAACTCCTCCGCGACACCCAGTGGAAGGACCTGGACTATATGGTGGTGGACCTGCCTCCCGGGACCGGCGACATCCAACTCACGCTGTCGCAGAAGGTGCCGGTGACCGGCGCGGTGATCGTGACCACGCCGCAGGACATTGCGCTGATCGATGCCCGCAAGGGCCTCAAGATGTTCGAAAAGGTGGGCGTGCCGATCCTGGGACTGGTGGAGAACATGAGCGTCCACGTTTGCTCCAAGTGCGGACACGAGGAGCACATTTTCGGCGAGGGTGGCGCGGCGGCCATGAGCAAGGACTACGGCGTGGAGGTACTGGGCTCGCTGCCGCTCGACATCAAGATCCGCGAACAGGCGGACTCGGGCAAGCCGACGGTGGTCGCCGAACCGGAAAGCCGGTCAGCGCAGATCTACAAGGAAATCGCCCGCAAGGTGGCGGCCAGGATCTCGGAGCTGTCGAAAGACCACAGCGCGGCGTTTCCCAAGATCGTTATCCAGAACACGTGAGGCGAAAAGCGTGAGGAGTGAGGTGGTAGGGGTTAGGGGTGAAAATCAAGGTGCCAGGGCGGGCTCGGCGCTCCCGTTATGCTCTCGCGTTACTCCTCACTCTTCACCCCTCACCCCTCACGCGAAGCCATGAGCATAAAGTCCGACAAGTGGATTCGCCGCATGGCGCGCGAGCAGGCCATGATCGTTCCGTTCGAGCCCAACCAGGTCCGTGCGGTCAACGGCCGCAAGATCGTGTCCTACGGGACGTCGAGTTACGGTTACGATATCCGGTGCTCGAACGATTTCAAGATTTTCACCAACATCAATTCCACGATCGTGGATCCGAAGAACTTCGACGAGAAGTCGTTCGTCGATTTCAGGGGCGACGTTTGCATCATTCCGCCGAATTCATTCGCGCTTGCCCGCACCGTCGAGTACTTCCGCATTCCCCGCAACGTGCTCACGATTTGCTTGGGCAAGTCGACCTACGCGCGTTGCGGCATCATTGTCAACGTCACACCTTTCGAGCCGGAGTGGGAAGGTTATGTGACTCTGGAGTTTTCCAACACCACGCCGCTGCCTGCCAAAATCTACGCCAACGAGGGCGTCGCGCAGGTGATTTTCTTCGAGTCCGATGCCGACGACGTCTGCGAGACCTCCTACCGCGACCGCGGCGGGAAATACCAGGGCCAGCAGGGCGTGACACTTCCAAAAATATGACGCGAGTTCCCTCCCTTTAGTGGCGACGCCAAGCCATCCACGCAACCGCTCCCGCCGAGACCCGGCACCGACGGTTCCCGCACGGAGAACACCATGAAATTCCGTTTCCCTGTCGTCATCATCGATGAAGACTTCCGCTCGGAGAATGCAAGCGGTCTCGGCGTTCGCGCACTTGCCAAGGCGCTGGAAGAGGAGAGCATGGAGGTGCTGGGCGTCACCAGCTACGGCGACCTCTCCTCCTTCGCGCAGCAGCAAAGCCGCGCCTCGGCCTTCATTCTCTCGATCGACGACGAAGAGTTCGGCGGCGGCTCAGAGGAAGAGACGACGAAGGCGCTAAAAACCTTGCGCGCCTTCGTGAAGGAACTGCGCTTCCGTAACGCCGACATCCCGATTTACCTGTACGGCGAGACGCGTACGTCGCGACACATCCCGAACGACATACTGCGGGAGCTGCATGGCTTCATTCACATGTTCGAGGACACGCCGGAGTTCGTCGCGCGGCACATCATCCGTGAGGCGCGTTCCTACCTGGATGGGTTGTCGCCCCCGTTCTTCCGTGCACTGGTGCATTACGCCCAGGACGGCTCGTATTCATGGCACTGCCCGGGGCACTCCGGAGGGGTTGCTTTTCTCAAGAGTCCGGTCGGGCAGATGTTCCACCAGTTCTTCGGTGAGAATATGTTGCGCGCCGACGTTTGCAATGCGGTCGACGAACTCGGCCAGTTGCTCGACCATAGTGGGCCGGTCGCGGCCTCCGAGCGCAATGCGGCCCGGATCTTCAACGCGGATCACTGCTTCTTCGTCACCAATGGCACTTCGACGTCGAACAAGATGGTCTGGCATGCCAACGTGGCGCCAGACGACATTGTCGTCGTGGACCGCAACTGCCACGTATCCATCCTCCACGCGATCACCATGACGGGCGCAATTCCGGTGTTCCTGACGCCGACACGCAACCACCTTGGCATCATCGGTCCGATCCCGCTCGACGAGTTCAAGCCCGAGAACATCCAAAAGAAAATCGAGGCCAATCCGTTTGCGCGCGCGGTAACGCGCAAGAAGCCGCGCATTCTGACCATCACCCAGAGCACCTACGATGGCGTGTTATACAACGTCGAAATGCTCAAGGACACGCTTAACTCCTCGATCGACACATTGCATTTCGACGAGGCCTGGCTTCCGCACGCGACCTTCCATGATTTCTACAAGAACATGCACGCGATCGGCAAGGATCGGCCACGCACCAAGGATTCGATCATCTATGCCACGCACTCCACGCACAAACTGCTGGCGGGCATCTCGCAGGCGTCACAGATTCTGGTGCAGGAGTCCCAGACCAGGAAACTCGACCGCCATGCATTCAACGAGGCCTACCTGATGCATACGTCGACCTCGCCGCAATACGCGATCATCGCCTCCTGCGACGTGGCGGCGGCGATGATGGAGCCCCCGGGAGGCACGGCATTGGTGGAGGAATCCATCATCGAGGCGCTCGATTTCCGCCGCGCCATGCGCAAAGTCGACGAAGAATTCGGCAAGGACTGGTGGTTCAAGGTGTGGGGGCCGGAGAAACTGGCCCAGGAGGGGATCGGCTCGCGCGAGGAGTGGCTCCTCAAGTCCAGCGAGAAGTGGCACGGCTTCGGCAATCTTGCGCCGGGCTTTAACATGCTCGACCCGATCAAGGCGACCGTCATTACCCCCGGCCTGGACGTATCGGGCAAGTTCGCCAAGACCGGCATTCCCGCGGCAATCGTGACCCGGTATATGGCCGAGCATGGCGTAATCGTCGAAAAGACCGGCCTCTACTCGTTCTTCATCATGTTCACCATTGGGATCACCAAAGGCCGATGGAACACGCTGGTTACCGCGTTGCAGCAGTTCAAGGACGACTACGACAAGAATCAGCCGCTGTGGCGTAACCTGCCGGAGTTTTGCCAGGCGCATCCGCGCTATGAGCGCCTGGGCATGCGCGATTTGTGCGAGCAGATCCATGGCATGTACAAGGCGAACGACGTGGCGCGGCTTACCACCGAGATGTATCTCTCCGACATGCAACCGGCAATGAAGCCTTCGGACGCGTTCGCGGCAATGGCGCACCGCGAAATCGACCGCGTCGAGATCGACAATCTGGAAGGACGCGTGACCAGCGTGCTATTGACGCCTTATCCGCCCGGCATTCCGCTGCTCGTTCCCGGCGAGCGATTCAATTCCACGATCGTGCGCTATCTCCAGTTCGCCCGGGAATTCAACCGCACGTTTCCCGGATTCGAGACCGACATCCATGGCTTGGTAGAAGAACCCGGGGAAGTGGGCGTGCGCTTTTTCGTCGACTGCGTCCGCCAGCCCTGATCCACTCCCGCTTCTTCGATACCGCGCAATTGCTTTCCTCTTGCGTCGCCGCGCATGCGGTGTTGCGTGACCCGCGGCGGCGTCTATTCGATCGGCACGGCGAGACCCGAACAACGGGCTCTCACCGACCGGCGCGCGCGCGTTGGTAGGTTACGAAGCTGTAACGGAAACCGCCCGCTTCGTCATGCCGGGGCTCCCGCGCGGTTTCGCGCCAGATCCCGTCTTCGAGTTCAGGGAAGTAAGTGTCGCCTTCGTATTTCCGGTCGATCTCTGTGGCGAGGATGCGGTCCGCGATTGGAAGAACCATTGCGTAAATTTCGCCGCCGCCGATAACGAAGATGTCGCTATCACCTCGCGCGGCCGCGATGGCCGCGTCGATGGAGTCGACCACTGTCGCGCCCGGCACGTCGTATCCGGGATTGCGACTGATAATGATGTGTTTTCGTCCCGGCAATATTCTGCCTATCGACTCCCAGGTCTTGCGACCCATCACGATGTGATGGCCCATCGTGATCTGGCGGAAGCGCTTCAGATCTTCGGAAAGATGCCAGGGCATGCTTCCATCCTTACCGATGACGCGATTCGCTGCGTAAGCAACGATGATCGAGATTCGGGGGGATTGGGGATCGAGGATTGAGGATTGAGCCATTACAGCAATTGCTGATAAGTCCGATTACTTTTTTAGTGAGTTCTTGAGAGCGCTGAGCATTTTGCCGATTCGATCTGTCTTGGCGAGCAGGCGTGTCACGTCAACTTCCGTAGCGTAATCGAGTCTCAAGGCAATCTGGATTTGTGTTTCCAGTTCCATCAAGGATCCAAAGGCGATAGATAGATGGTTGGTGTAAGCGCTTGTTGATTTTCTTCCATGGCCCTCAGCGATATTCGAGGGGATTGAAACAGCCGCTCTTTGCAACTGGCTTGCCAAGCCATATTTTTCTTCAGAGGGAAATGATTTCGATAACCGATAGATCCCGCTTACCAGATCCATGGCTTCTTGCCATACTCGGAGGTCGCTGTGCTTCTTTCAGGACCTCCAACAAACGTCGTCCAGGATAACTGTCTCCGGTTTCTCCCCAATCCTCAATCCTCAATCCCCGATCCTGTCCTCACACCGCCACCGGTGCTTTGATGGGGGGATGGGGTTCGTAGCCGACCAGATTGAAATCCTCGTAAGTGAAATCGAACAGATTCCTGACTTCGGGGTTGAGGATCATGCGCGGCAACGCGCGCGGCTGCCGCGAAAGCTGCTCCCGGGTCTGTTCAAGATGGTTCAGGTACAGGTGGGTATCGCCGAAGGTGTGCACGAATTCACCGGGCCTCAGGTCGCATACCTGCGCGACCATCAGCGTCAGAGCCGCGTAAGAGGCAATGTTGAACGGCACGCCGAGGAACAGGTCGGCGCTGCGCTGGTAGAGCTGGCAGGAGAGCTTGCCGTCGGCAACATAGAACTGGAAAAAAGCGTGACAGGGCATGAGCGCCATGCTTTCGAGATCGGCGACGTTCCAGGCCGACACGATGAGGCGCCGCGAGTCCGGATTACGCCGGATATCCTCGATCACCTTGGCCATCTGGTCGATATGGCGGCCGTCCGGCGCGGGCCAGGAACGCCACTGGTAGCCGTACACCGGACCGAGCTCGCCGTTTTCGTCCGCCCACTCGTCCCAGATGCGTCACGCCATTTTCCTTCAGATAGCGGATATTGGTTTCGCCTTTCAGGAACCACAGCAATTCGTGGATGATCGACTTCAGGTGCACCTTCTTCGTGGTCAGCAACGGAAAACCTGCCTGCAGATCGAAGCGAAGCTGCGGCCCGAAGATACTGAGCGTCCCCGTCCCGGTGCGGTCCCCTTTGCGGGTACCGTGTTCGAGGATATGTCGCATCAGGTCAAGGTACTGGCGCATGGCCCTGTGCTGCCCGGCATGGGGATGATATGGGCAGACATTCTAAATCAGGCCGTCTGGTGACGCATCGGCTCGATGTTTCCGCACGTGGCGCAAACCGCGTTGCTGCCGGGTTTCTGCGGGGTGCGTGATAAAATTCGACGATTCTCTTCGGGTGCGCAATGTCCGGAAACACGCTCGGCAAACTTTTCTGCGTCACGTCCTTCGGCGAGAGCCATGGCCCGGCGATCGGCTGCGTGGTCGACGGTTGTCCGCCGGGAATGGAACTTGTCGAAGCGGACATCCAGCAGGAACTCGATCGGCGCAAGCCCGGTACGTCGCGGCACGTCACCCAGCGGCGCGAACCCGATACGGTGGAGATTCTTTCCGGCGTGTTCGAGAGTCGGACCACCGGCACCCCGATCGCGCTGCTGATCCGCAACCAGGACCAACGCAGCAAGGACTACGGCAACATCGTCGAGACTTTCCGACCGGGGCACGCGGATTACACCTATTGGCAAAAATACGGCATCCGCGACTACCGCGGTGGCGGACGGCAGTCGGCGCGCGAGACGGCGGTGCGGGTGGCCGCGGCGGCCATTGCGAAGAAGTGGCTTTGGGAGCGCCACGGCGTGGTGATACGCGGCTACATGTCTCAGCTCGGACCGATGCGCATTGCATTCAGGACCTGGGACGCGGTGAACGCCAACCCGTTCTTTGCGCCCGATGCGGATATCGTGCCGAAACTCGAGGAGTTCATGGACAGGCTGCGCAAGTCCGGTGATTCCTGCGGGGCGAGAATCACCGTCGTGGCCGAGAACGTGCCGGTGGGCTGGGGCGAGCCTGTTTACGACAAGCTCGACGCCGAAATCGCCTACGCCATGATGGGGATCAATGCGGTGAAAGGCGTGGAAATCGGCGCCGGCTTCGCCGCGGTCGAGCAGAAGGGCACCGAGCACGGCGACGAAATGACGCCGGAAGGTTATCTGAGCAACAATGCCGGCGGCATCCTCGGCGGCATCTCCAGCGGCCAGGACATTGTGGTCAACATCGCGGTGAAGCCGACCTCGAGCATCCGCCTGCCGAGGCGTTCGATCGACAAGCACGGTGAGCCGACCGTGGTCGAAACCACCGGGCGCCATGACCCCTGCGTAGGCATTCGCGCCACGCCTATCGCCGAAGCGATGCTGGCGCTGGTGCTGATGGATCACGCGTTGCGCCATCGCGCGCAAAATGGCGACGTGCGCTGTCCCACACCCAGGATTGCCGCGCGTGCTCCGACTGCGGCAGCAAACGCCGGCAATCCCAGCCAGGCAACCGATCCCGACCCCGACGAAGCGTAAGGCCGATCACCCCAGTGAGCTGGCTGCAACGCTTCGCCGAGGTCAACGAACAGGACTGGCACCCGATTGGGACCGCGGCGTTTGTTGCCTCCACACTCGGTATTGCGCTCGTTGCTTTCCTCGCCAACACCGGTCAACGCTGGGTCTTGCTGCTCGACAACGCCAATCTCGCCTTGCACGAAGCCGGCCACCCGATCTTCGGTCTATTGCTGGGCGATCGCATGACCGTTTATGGCGGCACGCTAGCGCAACTGCTGTTTCCAATTGCCGCAGCCGCGACATTCTGGCGGCGCCGCGAGGCGCTGTCGTTCGCGCTGTGCGCGGTGTGGCTGTTCGAGAATTTCTGGAACATCGCCCGTTACATGGCAGATGCACGCGCACAGATGCTGCCGCTGGTCGGCAGCGGCGAGCACGATTGGACCGAGATCTTCTCCCGCTGGGGCGTCCTGGGCCGAGATACCGGCATCGCCGGTTTCGTCACCCTCCTGGGATGGCTCGGGGTGCTTATCGCCTGGGGCTGGCTTGCGCGGCGCTGGCGGCTCGACCGCGAACTGGGACCGCACTGAGGATCGGGTCAGTCCATGGTGCGCGGATCCTTCTACTTCCGGCTTTCCAACTTCTATTTCTGGTACTTCGCATTCATCGGCGCGTTTGCGCCGTATTTCGCGCTGTATCTGAAGTCGCTGGGATTCTCGGCTTCCCAGATCGGCGTGCTGCTTGCCGTCAATCCGGTGGCGCGAATCGTCGGACCGAATATATGGGGTTGGCTATCAGACCATTACGGTGCACGTGGCCAGCTGATTCGTCTGACCGCGGTGGGAACTGCGGTGACGTTCGTCGCGGTGTTCTTCAACCGCGGAATCGGCTGGATGTTCACGGCGCTGCTGGTATTGAACGTATTCTGGTGCGCGGTGCTGCCGCTGGCGGAATCGGCCACGCTCAACCTGATGGGCTCGCGGGTTGGCACTTACGGGCGAATACGGCTGTGGGGTTCGGTCGGGTTTTTGGCTGTGGTTGTGGTGGGCGGGTATCTGCTCGATTTCTTCGGAATCGACGCGCTTGCGCCGATGGTGCTCACCCTGCTGGTATTGATGGCGGCGAGCACCTTTCCCCTGCCGCGCGACCGCGAACCCGCGCACCACGGCGAGCACGCGCCGATTCTGCGTATCGTGGCGCAACCCGCGGTCATTGCGCTGTTTGCCGGCTTCTTCCTGATGCAGGTGGCGAACGGGCCGTATAACACCTTCTACTCGATACACCTGGTCGACGCCGGGTATTCGAAAAAGGCGGTGGGCTGGTTGTGGGCGCTGGGCGTGATGGCCGAGATCGGACTTTTCATGTGGCTTCCGCGTCTGATGCGTGCGTACAGCCTCAACCAGATCCTGCTGTTCAGTTTCGGCTGCGCGTTCGCGCGTTTTCTGCTGATCGGCTGGGGGGTCGGTTCGATCCCGGTCATGGCAGTGGCGCAACTCATGCACGCCATTACTTTCGGCGCCTATCACGCCGCCGGGGTGGCGGCGATGCACCAGATTTTTCGCGGCCGCAACCAGGCGCGCGGCCAGGCGCTGTACACCAGCCTCGGCTACGGCCTGGGAGGCACACTGGGCGCGCTCGGCGCCGGCTATGCCTGGGACGATTGGGGTGCGCAGTGGACCTTTACCTTTTCCGCTGTCGCAGCGTTGCTGGCGTTCGTGGTGGTGTCATGGAAGCCGATGTCCTTCGGCGCAAAACCCGGGATCTAGTGTCCTGCTCCGATAATTCGTGGGATGACTTGCGAACCTTGGAAGGCATACCTCATATTCATTTGGCAACAATCCATCATTGATCGGAAAATCCGCGAAATCGGCGTCAGGCAAGGCGCGAGTCCTCGACAGTGGCGGGGGCCGGTGGAACGTTGAGCAGGGATCGCCGTAGAGAGGAAGAGGGGCCCCTCCGGGGATCTGACCGCGGAGACACGCACGGCGAGGACTCGTAACACCGCATGGCACCGATTCTCGTCGGGTTTTCAGCCACGAATTAACGGAGCAGGACACTTTAAGTCGCGCGAAAATGCCGTCCGAGCAGCGGGATATGTCATAATTTCCGCTTGCTCTGAACACACCATGAATTCGCAGACTCTTTACGACAAACTCTGGGCGAGCCACCTGGTCCGGCAGGAACCGGACGGCACCGCGCTGATCTACATCGACCGCCACCTGGTTCACGAAGTCACCAGCCCGCAGGCATTCGAAGGGCTCAAGCTCGCCGGTCGCAAGCCCTGGCGCATCGATTCGGTGGTCGCCACCGCCGACCACAACACGCCGACCAAGGACTGGGACAAGGGAATCAAGGATCCGATTTCGCGGCTGCAGGTCGAGACGCTGGACGCCAACATGCGCGAGTTCGGCGCCAAGGCCTACTTCCCCTTTCTCGATCGCCGCCAGGGGATCGTGCACGTCATCGGCCCGGAGCAGGGGGCCACGCTTCCCGGGATGACGGTGGTGTGCGGCGATTCGCATACCAGCACCCATGGGGCGTTCGGCTGTCTCGCCCATGGCATCGGTTCCTCCGAAGTGGAACACGTTCTCGCCACCCAGTGCCTGATGCAAAAAAGGATGAAGAGCATGCTGATCGAGGTGAACGGCACGCTCGGCCGAGGCGTTACCGCCAAGGACGTGGCGCTGGCAGTGATCGGCAAGATCGGCACGGCGGGCGGCACCGGTTATGCCGTCGAGTTCGGCGGCAGCGCGGTGCGTTCGCTGTCGATGGAAGCACGCATGACCTTGTGCAACATGGCGATCGAAGCCGGCGCCCGCGCCGGAATGGTGTCAGTGGACGAGACCACCATCGAGTATCTGCGCGGCCGTCCGTTCGCTCCCAAAGGCGAGGTCTGGGACCGCGCAGTCGCCCATTGGCGCACCTTGAAAAGCGACGGCAACGCCAAATTCGATTTCGTGGTGCGGCTCGATGCCGGCGAAATCAAGCCTCAGGTGACCTGGGGAACTTCGCCGGAAATGGTGGTGGCGGTGGACGGCCGCGTGCCCGATCCGGACAGGGAAAAAGACGAGGTCAAGCGCGAGGGAATGGAGCGGGCACTGACTTACATGGACCTGAAGCCCAACACCCAGATCACCGATATTCGCGTCGACAAGGTATTCATTGGCTCGTGTACCAACTCACGCATCGAGGACCTGCGTGCCGCGGCGCAAATCGTGCGCGGTAGGCGCGTTGCCGCCAATGTGCGCCTGGCGATGGTCGTGCCTGGCTCGGGCCTGGTCAAGGAACAGGCGGAGAAAGAAGGTCTTGACCGGGTGTTTCGCGATGCGGGATTCGAGTGGCGCCAGCCGGGTTGCTCGATGTGCCTGGCGATGAACGACGACCGGCTGGAGCCGGGCGAGCGCTGCGCCTCGACCTCGAACCGCAACTTCGAAGGACGTCAGGGTGCGGGCGGGCGCACGCACTTGGTGAGCCCGGCGATGGCGGCGGGCGCGGCGATCGCCGGCCACTTCGTCGACGTGCGCTCGGGACTGTAGAAACCGCGATTCGGGAACAATCATGATGAACCGCATTTTTGTCGTGCTGGCAGTCGCGGTCTTGCTGGCGCTGGCCGGCTGCAACACCATGGAGGGTCTGGGGAAGGATATCAAGTCTCTGGGCGGCAATATCGAAAAGAAGGCCGAAGAGAAGAAGTAACGATGCAAAAATTCACCAAGATGGAAGGCGTGGTTGCGCCGTTGGATCGCGCCAACGTCGATACCGATGTAATCATCCCGAAGCAGTTCCTGAAGTCCATCAGGCGCTCGGGTTTCGGCGTCAATCTGTTCGACGCGTGGCGTTACCTGGATCATGGCGAGTCCGGTATGGATCCGTCCAGGCGCAAGCCCAATCCCGATTTCGTACTCAATCAACCGCGCTACAAGGGGGCGAGCGTTCTTCTTGCGCGCAAGAATTTCGGTTGCGGCTCCTCGCGCGAGCACGCACCCTGGGCGCTGGGCGATTTCGGTTTCCGTGCGCTGATCGCGCCGAGTTACGCCGACATCTTCTACAACAACTGCTTCAAGACCGGCCTGCTGCCGATCGTGCTGCCCGAATCCCAGGTCGATCGCCTTTTTCACGACGTCGCCGCGTTCCCCGGATTCAGGCTGGTAATCGATCTCGGCACGCAGACGGTCGCCTATCCCGACGGCAGCCAGGTGTTCGCTTTCGAAGTCGATTCCTTCCGTAGGCATTGCCTGCTCAACGGGCTGGATGACATCGGGCTGACACTGCAGCATGTCGACGAGATCAAGGCCTTCGAGGCCAAACGCCGTCTCGAGCAACCCTGGCTATTCAGCTAGGGAAGCTCTGACCAGGTTCCACATGCGCGACCGAGGCGATTCGGGTCGAGGGCAAGACGGCGAGGACGCCGTGTAGCCGGCCTACATAAGGAAGAGCGGACGCAGACATCGGCCCGAATCACCCGGTCCCTCGAAAGAGTCGAAATGTCATTGGGTTGTGCCAAGTGCGGCGCCTGCGTTGTTACGCTCCTTGCTGGGGCTTCAGCCGCAACTGCGAAGCGACGCCTGGCAGTCATCCACACCTGGCGCAACGCGCGTCGCGGAACTTGATCAGAGCTTCCCTAGGGCGAAAAGTGAAGGGTGACACCCCTCCGGGTGCATGTGAGGTTGAAGGGTATGACCTTCGCGTTGCGGCTACTTGCCCCTCACGCATTCACTTTTTCACGCGTTCACGGAATCAATCATGAAAATCGCAGTACTCCCCGGAGACGGCATCGGCCCAGAGATCGTGAAGCAGGCGCTCAAGGTACTCAAGGCACTGTCGCACCAATATCAGAAACTCGAACTGCAGGAAGCGCCGATCGGCGGTGCCGGTTACGATGCCGGCGGAGATCCCTTGCCGGCATCGACGCTGACGCTGGCCAGGTCCGCGGACGCGGTGTTGCTGGGCGCGGTTGGCGGCCCCGAGTACGACACATTGCCCCGGCCGATGCGCCCGGAGCAGGGGTTGTTGCGCATACGCAAGGAACTGGGCCTGTTCGCCAATCTGCGACCGGCGCTGCTCTACGAGGAGCTTGCCAATGCCTCGACGCTCAAATCCGAAGTGGTGGCAGGGCTCGATGTCATGATCCTGAGGGAACTGACCGGCGATATCTATTTCGGCCAGCCGCGCGGGCGGCGGGAGACCGGCAACGGCGAGCGCGAGGGTTACGACACCATGAAATACAGCGAGTCGGAGATCCGCCGCATCGCCCATGTCGGTTTCGGCATCGCGCGAAAGCGGGCGAAGCGTTTGTGCTCGGTGGACAAGGCCAACGTGCTCGACACCAGCATCCTGTGGCGCGAGGTCGTCAACGAAGTGGCGAGGGAATATGCGGACGTCGAACTGTCGCACATGTACGTGGATAATGCGGCCATGCAGCTGGTGCGCGCACCCAGGCAGTTCGACGTGATGCTCACCGGCAACATGTTCGGCGATATTCTCTCGGACGAAGCGTCGATGCTCACCGGCTCGATCGGCATGCTACCCTCGGCTTCCCTGGATGCGGGTAACAAGGGTTTGTACGAGCCGATCCACGGCTCCGCCCCGGACCTCGCCGGCAGGAACGTGGCCAACCCGCTCGCGACGGTACTTTCGTGCGCGATGATGATGCGCTATACCTTCAACCAGGAGGCGCTTGCAGCGCGCATCGAGGCCGCAGTCAGGCGCGTGCTCAAACAGGGCTATCGGACTGCCGACATTCACGAAGCCGGGACCAGGATGGTTGGGACCGAAGAGATGGGCGATGCCGTGGTGGCGGCGTTGCAGGCATAGCAGGAGGGATGGGCAATGAATGCAAGTGAAGCGGCGGTGGTTTCCGTGCGCCGTACTGGAAAAAATGCCGCGATCAGGCGGGTCGGGCTGGTTGGCTGGCGTGGCATGGTTGGTTCGGTGCTGATGCAGCGCATGCGCGAGGAACGCGATTTCGATCACATCGATCCGGTTTTCTTCACGACCTCGCAACCCGGAGCCAGGGGTCCGGATATCGGCAAGGACGTGCCGCCGCTCAGGAACGCCGCCGACCTGGAGGAACTCAGGGCAATGCAAGTGATCGTTTCCTGCCAGGGCGGCGAATACACCAACGACATGTATCCGAAACTGCGTGCCGGCGGCTGGAGCGGTTTCTGGATCGATGCTGCATCGGCGCTGCGCATGCGCGAGGATTCCGTGATCATTCTCGATCCGGTAAATTTCGACGTGATCAGAAAGGCGCTTGCGCGGGGTGTGCGGAATTACATCGGCGGTAACTGCACGGTAAGCCTGATGTTGATGGGAATGCACGGCCTGTTCAAGGCGGGGGTGGTGGAGTGGATGACGGCGATGACCTATCAGGCCGCTTCCGGCGCCGGCGCCCAGAATATGCGCGAGCTGGTGTCGCAGATGGGCTACATCCATGGCGCCGCAAAATCGTTGCTCGAAGATCCGGCCTCCTCGATTCTGGAAATCGACCGCACGGTGAGCGACGCGCTGCGCAACCGCGCATTGCCGAGCGAGCACTTCGGGCTGCCGTTGGCAGGCAGCCTGATACCGTGGATCGACAGGGATCCCGGCAACGGTCAGAGCCGCGAGGAATGGAAAGCCCAGGCGGAAGGCAACAAGATCCTGGGACGCGAATCGAATCCGGTTCCGATCGACGGTGTGTGCGTGCGCATTGGCGCCATGCGCTGCCACAGCCAGGCGTTCACCATCAAGCTGACGAAGAACCTTCCGCTCGACGAAATCGAGGGCTTGCTGGCATCAGCCAATCAGTGGGTGAAGGTGGTGCCGAATCAGCGTGAGGCCTCGATCCGGGAGTTGACGCCGGCGGCGGTCACCGGCACGCTCACGGTGCCAATCGGGCGATTGCGCAAATTGCCGATGGGCGGCGAGTACCTTGCTGCGTTTACCGTGGGCGATCAGTTGCTGTGGGGCGCGGCGGAACCGTTGCGTCGCATGCTGCGAATTCTGCTCGAACAGTAAGGGTGTGCCTCGCTATGTCCATTGGGAGCACCTCAAAATTGATCGAAAAAGTCTCGGGTTACCGGAGAATGTAAGAAGAAAGTTGAGCTTGCATCTCTAAATACATGATGTTATTTTAATTACCCTTTATACAATAACGATCAGGGTGGGCGCCTTGGGCATCACGTCTCTTCGCGCATGGATCCTCGCCGCGTCGTTGCTCGCTGTCTCTGCAGTAGCGAACGGGGCAGGTCTAGGCAAGCTCAACGTCATATCGGCGCTCGATGAACCGCTTAACGCGGAGATCGAGTTGTTCGCCGAGAAGAAAGAAATCGGTTCGCTCGCTGCGCGTCTCTCCAGTCCGGAGGCGTTCGGTCGTGCCGGACTGGTTTACTCGAACGCGCTCGACAACGCCAAAGTCAGCGTCGAAAAGCGTAAGAACGGCGAGCCCTACGTACGGCTGACGACCACTCAGCCCGTCAATGAGCCTTTCCTCGATTTGCTGGTGGAATTGTCCTGGTCTTCCGGGAAGATCAGCCGCGAGTTCACGGCGTTGCTCGATCCGCCGTCGCTGATCGCCGAACGCGCCAGTCAGAAGGCCACCGAAGCGGAGGTACGCGCGTCGCCGCCCAAACCGGAACCGCAGCCCGAACCGATTGCCGAACCTCCAGCACAGGCCCCCTCCGCGCAGGCCCCCTCCGCGCAGGCCCCTGCCCAAGAGGTCCCCGCCGCGGAAGCTCCTGCCGTGTCGGAAGCGCCGGCAGTTGCCGAGGCGCCCGCAACCGCCGAACCCACGCCGTCAGCGCCGGTGGAAACCATCGGTGGGCCGATGGCGACCTTCCTTACCGAATCGAATATAAACAGCACGTCCCGCGGCAGTGCTGCAACAAGCGCACTGTCAGGCGATAGTTATGGTCCGGTGAAGCGCGGAGATACGCTGGCCAAAATCGCGATCGCCACGAAACCTGCAGACGTGAGCCTGGAGCAAATGCTGGTGCTGCTGTTCCGGGGCAATCCGCATGCTTTCGCCGGCAAGAACATGAACCGGCTGAAAACCGGAAAGATTATCAAACTGCCGTCTCCGGATCAGTACGGCAGCATCGCGCCGGCCGAGGCGCGCAAGGAAGTAGTTGTGCAGGCGCGCGACTGGAATGCGTACCGCGAGCAACTGGCGATCAAGGCGGGCGAAGCGACACCGGCTGCAGAGCCGGCACAGCAAGCGGCTGCCGGAAAAATTACAGCGAAGGTAGAGGATCAGTCCGCTGCGCAGAAGCAACAACCGAAGGAAGTCCTGAAGCTTTCCCAAGGCGAGCCCGCCTCGGCTATGCCCGGTGCTCCCTCCGGAGACGCGAAGGCGGGCCAGGGTCAGGCCCGCGTGCGCGCGCTGGAAGAGGAACTGGTGGCGCGCGACAAGGCAGTCAAGGATGCCAACGAACGCGTAGGCAAGCTCGAAAAGACAATCAAGGACCTGCAGGCGTTACTGGAGATCAAGAACAAGGGCATGGCCGACCTGCAAAAACCGGCGGCCCCACCTCCGGTGGCGGCCGCCCCGAAACAGCCGGCCCAGGCCCAACCTGCGCCGAAGCCGGGCGAAAAACCGCAAACGCCAGAGGCCGCGCACGTTCCGACTGCACCGGCCCCGGAGGCCAAACCGGCCCCGGCACAGACGCCGGCCGCTCCAGTAGCGCCAGAGCCCAAAACCGAGACGGCACCGCCGTCCCAACCCCCACCGCCACCCAAGCCTGTACCCAAGGCGGCGCCTCCGCGGGCACCCGAGCCCAGCCTCATGGATCGGGTGTTGGAGCAACCTGCTTATCTAGGTGCCGGACTGGGGGTGCTGGTGCTGATTGGCGCGCTCGCCGTGCGTGCAGTCAAACGCCGCCGCGAATCGAAAGCCGATGCCGAAGAAGCTGGCCCTGCTTCGGTAGTCGGCGTTGCGCCCTCGTCGTCGCAGGCTTTCAACAGCACCGACACCGACTTGAGCGCGGCCAATGCGCGCGCCGCCAACGACATCGCGGAGGAAGTCGATCCGGTTGCGGAGGCGGAGATTTTCCTTGCCTACGGTCGCGATGCCCAGGCCGAAGATCTGCTGAAAGAGGCGATCGCGGCCTATCCCACGCGCTACGAGATCCACCTGAAGCTGCTGCAGATTCATGCCAATCGCAAGGACACCAAGGCGTTCGAGCAACTGGCGCGCGAACTGCAGCAGGGAACGGGCGGCAGCGGTGATCTGTGGGCCCAGGCCGCCAGGCTGGGATACCAGATCGATCCGGACAACCCGCGATACTCGGCTGGCCGGTCCAGCGGTGGCGAGGCTGCTGCCGTGGCAGCGGTGGCCGCTGCCGGCGCCGCCGACAATGTCGATTTCAATATCGGCTTCGATGACCCTAACGCTACCACGGCGACCGACATCGATCTCGGCGACGACGACAGACAGCTTGAAAAGACTCAGATCATCGACCCCTCGGCGTACGATTCTCATGCGGACACCACCATTCTGGAATCCGGTCCGGCGCCGACGGTGAATTTCAGCGTCGAGCTGCCGCCGGCAGGCGACGCGGCCGAGGAAACCGAGCGGCCGAAAATGCAGGAAGGCAACGCCATCGATTTCGATTTCGACCTCAATGCCCATGCCGCTGCGGATTCCTCGGTGCCCGCAGCCGAGGAACCCAGACCCGCCGCCAGCGGACTGGACTTCGACATGAGCGGCACGTCGCTCGAAACACCGGGCGAGCCCAAGGCCGGTTCCAGCGCTGTGCAGGATATCGATTTGTCCGGCATCAACCTGGATCTGGGCACTGGAACCTCTCCCCAGGTTTCAACCACGGGCAAGGATGATCATTGGTATGACGTGCAGACCAAGTTCGACCTTGCCAAGGCGTACCAGGAAATGGGCGACAAGGAAGGTGCTCGCGAAATCCTCAAGGAAGTGCTTCAGGAAGGCGACGCCGAACAGAAAGCCGCCGCGCAGACCGTGCTCGCAAATCTCGGTTCCTGAAGCCGTCCGTTCCGCCGCGGCCGTTTCCCGCGGCGGCGCCTTGCCGCACAATTCCACCGTCAATTGATTCGCAACGTTTCTTGTTGCGCCCGGAAACCGCTTCGGAACCCGCGCTTTGAGAATAGCTCTCGGACTCGAATACGACGGCGCAGCGTTCTGCGGTTGGCAGACCCAGCCGGACGGCTGTGCGGTGCAGGATGCGCTCGAGCGTGCGCTGTCGGCGGTGGCGGGCCGGAGTATAGAAACCGTGTGCGCCGGTCGCACCGACGCCGGCGTGCACGCCCTTGCACAGGTGGTGCACTTCGACGTCGATGTGGAGCGCCCGCCGAGCGCATGGATCCGAGGCGGCAACGCGCTCCTGCCCGATGCGGTCGCCGTGAACTGGGCACGCGTGGTGAGCGCGGAATTTCACGCGCGCTTTTGCGCCACCGGCAGACGCTACGTTTACTGGCTGCTCAACCGGGCGCAGCGCCCGGGGCTCCTTCGGGGTCGCGTAGGCTGGTACTACCGGCGTCTGGATGAATGCGCGATGCAGCAGGCCGCGCAATGCCTGATCGGCGAACATGATTTCAGCGCCTTCCGCGCTGCCGAATGCCAGGCGAAAACGCCGGTCAAGACGCTGCGCCAACTCGAAATCTGTCGCCGCGGCGACTTGATTCGCTTCGAGATTGCCGCCGACGCCTTCCTGCAGCACATGGTGCGAAACATCGTCGGCTCGCTGGTCGATGTTGGCAATGGCCGACAGCCCGCCGCCTGGGTCAGCGAAGTGCTGGAAAGCCGCGATCGCAAACTTGCCGCACCCACGTTTGCAGCCGAGGGACTCTACCTTGCGGCGGTAGAGTACGATGCGTCCTGGGCGCTGCCCTCGCATGCGAACATCGACAGTCTCGAAGAAATATTGTTCGCGGCGGAATAATTTTCTGGAGTTTTGAATCGGGATGGCCACAGCGGTCAAGATCTGCGGCATTACCCGTGTCGAGGATGCGCTTGCCGCCGCGCACGCCGGCGCGCACGCGATCGGGCTGATCTTCACCACCGAGAGTCCGCGCAGGGTGTCGATCGCGGTTGCGCGCAAGGTGGTCGAGGCGCTGCCGCCATTTGTTACGCCGGTGGCGTTGTTCCTCGATCCGCAGACGGCGGAAGTCGAGCGCGTCATCGGCGAAGTCGGGCCGCAACTGCTGCAGTTTCACGGCGACGAGGCGCCCGATTTTTGCGTGCGATTCGGCGTACCCTACATCAAGGTCGCGAGGGTCGGGCCGGGAGTGGATTTGCTACAATACGCCGGCCGTTATCGCGCCGCCAAAGGCCTTCTGCTCGACGCGTTCGTGGAGGGCAGCCGTGGCGGCACCGGTTCCACATTCGACTGGTCGCTGATCCCGGCCAAGCTTCCCCTGCCGCTGATCCTTGCCGGCGGGCTCGATCCCGACAACGTGGGCGACGCCGTTCGCCGCGTGCGCCCATGGGCGGTCGATGTGAGCAGCGGCGTCGAGACTGCAAAAGGAATAAAGGACGCGGCCAGGATCGCCGCTTTCATCCGAGGAGTGAGAGATGCAGATGTATGAGGCCCTAGAGGCTTACAACCTTCCCGACGCGAAGGGCCACTTCGGACCGTACGGCGGCGTGTTCGTCGCCGAGACGCTAATGCACGCCTTGGACGAGTTGCGCACGCAGTATGAGCGCATGCGTAACGACGCCGGGTTCGTCGCCGAATTCGAGTACGAACTCAAGCACTATGTAGGCCGCCCCAGCCCGGTGTACCACGCCACGCGCCTGTCGCAGCATGCCGGGGGCGCGCAGATCTGGCTCAAGCGCGAAGACCTGAATCACACCGGCGCGCACAAGATTAATAACACCATCGGCCAGGCGCTGCTGGCCAAGCACATGGGCAAGAAGCGGGTGATCGCGGAAACCGGCGCCGGCCAGCACGGCGTGGCCGCCGCCACGGTCGCCGCCCGCTACGGCATGGAGTGCGTGGTGTACATGGGATCCGAAGACATCAAGCGCCAGTCGATGAACGTGTTCCGCATGAAGCTGCTGGGCGCCACGGTGGTGCCGGTGGAAAGCGGCTCAAAGACACTGAAGGACGCGCTCAACGAGGCAATGCGCGACTGGGTCACCAATGTCGAGAGCACTTTCTACATCATCGGCACGGTCGCCGGCCCGCATCCCTACCCGATGATGGTGCGCGATTTCAATTCCGTCGTCGGGCGCGAATTGCGTACCCAGATGCCGGAAGAAATCGGACGCCAGCCGGACGCCATCCTCGCCTGCGTGGGGGGCGGCTCGAACGCCATGGGCGCGTTCTATTCCTACATCGAGGACAAAGCGGTGCGGCTGATCGGCGTAGAAGCCGGCGGACTCGGCCTCGCATCCGGCAAGCACGCGGCGACGCTGTGCGCCGGCAAACCCGGCGTGCTACACGGCAATCGCACCTATCTGATCCAGGACGAGAACGGCCAGATCATCGAAACCCATTCGATTTCCGCCGGTCTCGACTATCCGGGCGTGGGCCCGGAACACGCGTGGCTCAAGGACAGCGGCCGCGCCGAGTACGTCTCGATAACCGATGACGAGGCGCTTAACGCTTTCCACATGCTGACCCGGATGGAGGGCATCATGCCGGCGCTCGAATCCGCGCACGCGGTGGCGTACGCGATGAAGCTGGCGCCCACGCTGCCCAAGGAACAGGTGCTGCTGGTGAATCTTTCCGGCCGCGGCGACAAGGACATGAATACGGTCGCCGAGCGATCGGGCCTTAAACTCTGAGAAGCGTGAGGGGTGAGGAGTGAGGTGTTCATCGAAACCTGCTTTCCAGGCTTTCGCTTTCTCACGCCTCTCGCCTGACGCCTCTCGCCTAAGCAAGCACATGTCGCGTATTCCAGACACGTTCAAGAAACTCCAGGCGCGGGGAAAGAAGGCGCTAATTCCCTTCGTCACCGCCGGGGATCCCAATCCGGCGATGAGCGTGCCGATCATGCACGCGCTGGTTGGCGCCGGCGCGGACATCATCGAACTTGGCGTGCCCTTTTCCGATCCGATGGCGGACGGGCCGACCATCCAGCGCTCCAGCGAGCGCGCGCTCAAGCACGGCGTGGGACTGAATAACGTGCTCGCAATGGTCCGCGATTTCCGCACCACCGATCGGACAACACCGGTCGTGTTGATGGGCTATGCCAACCCGATCGAGGCGATGGGTTATGCTGCGTTCGCAGAAGCGGCGCAGGCGGCTGGCGTGGACGGGGTGCTGGTGGTCGATTATCCGCCCGAGGAAAGCAGGCAACTGGTCGATCTGCTCAAGGCGCACGGAATAAATTCCATTTTCCTGCTGGCGCCGACATCGGAAGACAACCGAATGGAGCAGGTCGGGCGCATGGCGACGGGATACATATACTATGTGTCGCTCAAGGGCGTGACCGGTGCCGCGCACCTCGATCTGCAGCAGGTGAGGGCCAAGCTTCCGCAGATCCGCTCGCACATCCAGCTTCCCATCGGCGTGGGCTTCGGTATCCGCGACGCGCAAACCGCCAAGGCGATTGCCGCGATTTCCGACGCGGTGGTGATCGGCAGCCGCCTGGTGCAGGAAATCGAATCCTCGGACCCTGACCAGGTGCTCGGCAATCTTTCGACGCTGCTTGGCGGTATCCGTCGCGCCATGGACGGTGCGTGAGTCTGTTTTCGGAATGCGCAATTGAATTGCGCCCGCACTCGCGGGTTCGTCAAGTTACGGGGGAACGTGGATGAGCTGGTTGCAGAAGCTGCTTCCGCCAAAGATCAAGCGCAGCGCCGGCGCCATCAAGAAGGCCGTGCCGGAAGGGCTGTGGAGCAAGTGCGAGGTCTGCGAGACGGTGCTCTATCGCGCCGATCTGGACAAAAACCTAAACGTTTGTCCCAAGTGCGGCCACCACAACCGGCTCACCGCCCGCGAGCGTATCGACCTCACGCTCGACCCGGAAGGCCAGTTCGAAATCGGCGCGGAGGTCGGGCCGATCGACTTCCTCAAGTTCGTGGATAGCAAACGCTATTCCGAACGCCTCGAACTGGCCGCGGCCGAAACCGAAGAGGATGACGCGCTGGTAGTAGTGCAGGGGTCTATCAAGAACGTGCCGCTGGTGGCCGCGGCCTTCGAATTCCGCTTCTTGGGCGGCTCGATGGGTTCAGTGGTGGGCGAGCGCTTCGTGCGCGGCGTGCAGAGCTGTTGCGAACAAAATCTGCCCTTCGTCTGCTTTTCCGCGAGCGGTGGTGCACGCATGCAGGAAGGCCTGATGTCGCTGATGCAGATGGCCAAGACCACCGCCGCGCTCACCCAGCTTTCCAGGGCGAGATTGCCGTTCATCTCGGTGCTGACCGATCCGACCATGGGTGGTGTGTCGGCAAGCTTCGCCATGATCGGCGACGTGGTGATCGCCGAGCCCGGAGCCTTGATCGGTTTCGCCGGCCCGCGGGTGATCGAACAAACCGTGCGCCAGACTTTGCCCGAGGGTTTTCAGCGCGCCGAGTTCCTGCTCGAACATGGCGCCATAGACATGATTGTCGATCGCCGGCAGATGCGCGATAAGCTCGCCAGCCTGATCACGCTGCTGATGCGCGCTCCGGCGGCCTAGTACCGGCATCCCTGACCGGCTCCCGCGGGCCGGCACTCGACGTGTCCATCGATCGCGCCATAGCGCCGCAGTCGCTTTCAGACTGGCTTTCGTACCTCGAGCGCATCCATCCGTACGCAATCGACATGGGGCTGGATCGCGTTGCCCGCGTGCGCGATCGTCTCGGGCTGATCCCCCCTTTCCCGATCATTGCAGTGGCCGGTACCAACGGCAAAGGCTCGGTGTGCGCGATGCTGGGGAGCATTCTTTCCAGCGCCGGGTACAAGGTCGGCGTCTACACCTCGCCGCACCTGCTGCGTTACAACGAGCGGGTGCAGGTGCAGGGGCGGGAAGCGGCGGATGAGTCACTGGTACGTGCCTTTACGCGCATCGAGCAGGCGCGGGGCGAGGTTTCGCTGACGTACTTCGAGTTCGGCACGCTGGCGGCGATGGACGTCTTCATCCGTGAGCGGGTGGATCTTGCCGTCCTCGAGGTCGGTTTGGGTGGCAGACTGGACGCGGTGAACGCATTCGATTCCGATTGCGCGATAGTGACCAGCGTGGATTTCGACCACATGGAATTCCTCGGCAACGACCGGGACAGCATCGGTGCCGAGAAGGCCGGAATTTTCCGTGCCGGCCGGCCGGCGATCTGCGGCGAGGCGGATGCGCCTGCGGGGCTGCTCGGGCACGCGGCGGAAATTGGCACGGAGCTGCATCTGATCGGGCGCGACTATGGTTTCAACGCCGACCCGAATCAATGGCAATTCTGGAGTGCGCTGGGAAAGCGTTCGGCGCTGCCGTATCCTGCGCTGCGCGGCGATTATCAGCTCGGCAACGCCGCCACCGCTTTGTCCGCATTGGAGCAACTCAAAGGCAAGTTGCCAGTGGACATGGGCGCAATCCGGCGCGGATTGCTGGACGTGCAGTTGCCGGGGCGCTTCCAGGTCATGCCCGGCCGGCCCATGGTGATCCTCGATGTGGGCCATAACCCGCACGCTGCCCGTGCATTGGCATCCAGTCTGCGGCGGCTGTCCGGCGGTGGCAGGACCTACGCGGTGTTCGCGATGCTAAGGGACAAGGACATCGAAGGCGTGGCGGCAGCAATGCGGGACCAAGTGGACGAGTGGCTTGTCGCCGGTCTTGCAGGCCCCCGCGGCGCCGACGCCGAACGAATCCGGCAGGCGCTGGCAACGGCGCGGGTCGGCGTGCCGGTGGCAAAGTTCGACACCCCGGTCGGCGCGTATAAACATGCGATCAGGTCGGCCGGCCAAAATGATAAAATTTTGGTGTTTGGCTCCTTCTACACGGTGGGTGCGGTGCTGGCTGCGCGCGCTTGAATCCGGCGCCGATTCACAACGATATGGCGAAAGCGATTAGCGACGAAGAACTGCAACTGAAGAAACGTGCGCGGCGGCGGCTGGTGGGGGCCATAGCACTGGTGCTCCTGGTCGTCGTCTTCCTGCCGATGTTCCTCGACAGCGAACCGAAGCCGCTGAATCAGGATATCGCCATCACTATTCCGCCGCTGCCCCGCCCCGATTCATCCTCCCAGCCCGCAAACAATGCGCCGGCCGGCGTTGTCCCTTCGAGCCCCGTCATTCCCTCCGCCAGGATCGAAACTGTGCCGCCGATCCGGTCTGAGCCTGCGACGGCGCCGAAGGCCGAGACGCCCAAGCCCGAACCCAAACCGGCCCCGGTGCAGCCAGTCAAAGCCAGCGAGGACTTCGTAGTGCAACTCGGCGCATTCTCCAATCCAGCCAACGCGCGGGCGCTGCAGCGCAAGCTGCAGGAAAACAAGTTCAAGGCCTACACCGACGTCATCAAAAGTCCCGGCGGCGAAAGGATGCGCGTGCGCGTGGGCCCCTACGACTCGCGCGAGGCGGCCGAAAAGGCGCGCCAGCGCATGCGTTCACTGAAACTGGTGATCGGCGACGCCACCGTGGTACGGCAGGGTGACTGAGCTCGCAGACCGGGAATTATGCAAAAGCCGACCTTGAATCCCCGTCCCGCAATGACCATTTACCCGGCTCACCGGGGAGCAAACCGCTCGCGATGACGGGTTTCGACCTCATCGTCATCGCAATCATGGCGGTATCGGTGGGGATAAGCGTCTGGCGCGGAATGGTGCGTGAAGTGCTGTCGCTGGCCTCGTGGATCGGGGCATTCTGGATCGCCAAGGAATTGGCGGGGTTTACCGCGACCTGGTTGCCGGATTCGGTGACCAATCCCGGGTTGAGGCTCATGTTCGGTTTCATTGCGGTCATGCTTGCCAGCCTGCTGGTGTTCAGCCTCACCGGCATGCTGATTGTGCACCTGGTGAAAGTCGCGGGACTTACCGCGTCGGACCGGATGCTGGGCGCGGCATTCGGACTATTGCGCGGCCTGGTGATCGCGGTGACCGTCGTGCTGCTCGGCGGAATGACTTCGGCGCCGCGCGAACCTTACTGGCGCGATGCGTTGTTGTCGGCGCCGCTGGAGGCCGCGGCACTGTGGGTAGTGCCCTGGCTGCCGCGCGACGTTGCCCGCAGGGTCAGCTTCGGATGAGCGTATTGGACTATACTTGCGCCTGCACTGCGCCGGCTTCTGCGCCGGTGCCGGTAGGCGTGGAGGCCTGAACCATGTGTGGAATTCTGGGCGTTGTAGCCAAATCGCCGGTGAACCAGCTGCTCTATGACGGGCTGCAGGTTCTGCAGCACAGGGGTCAGGACGCCGCCGGAATCGTCACCGCCGAAGGCAGCAAATTCCAGATGCACAAGGGCGGCGGGTTGGTCCGGGACGTGTTCCGCACCCGCGACATGCGCCACCTGGTCGGCAACATCGGCATCGCCCATTGCCGATACCCCACCGCCGGATCCGCCTCCTCCTTCGCCGAAGCCCAGCCGCTGTACGTGAATTCACCGTTCGGCATCGTGCTCGGCCACAACGGCAATCTCACCAACGCCGAGCAACTCAAGCGCGATCTTTTCCGTGCCGACCTGCGCCACGTCAACACCAATTCCGATTCGGAAGTACTGCTTAACGTGCTCGCGCACGAGCTGCAGGAGGCCGCCAACGGCTACCAGCTGGACCCGCCGACCATCTTCCAGGCGGTGTCCGGCGTACACCGCCGCTGTCGCGGCGCTTACGCCGTGGTGGCGATGATCGCCGGTTATGGGTTGCTGGCGTTCCGCGATCCTTACGGCATCCGTCCGCTCGTGGTTGGGGTGGCAAGAACGGAAAAGGGCGCGGAATACCTTGTGGCCTCGGAGAGCGTGGCCCTCGATACCCTGGGTTTCGAGCGTGTGCGCGACGTGGCCCCCGGAGAGGCGATATTCATCGATTACGACGGCAACTTCTACAGTCGCCAGTGCGCAGCAAATCCTCAGAACAATCCCTGCATTTTCGAGTTCGTATATCTGGCCCGCCCCGACTCGGTGATCGACGGCATTTCGGTCTACGAGACGCGCATGCGCATGGGCGCGAGCCTGGCCGAGAAGATCAAACGCGAGTATCGCGATCTGGACATTGACATTGTGATTCCGATACCGGATTCCAGCCGCCCCTCGGCGATGGAACTTGCCGAGAATCTCGGGTTGCCCTACCGGGAGGGCTTCATCAAGAATCGCTACATCGGCCGCACCTTCATCATGCCGGGCCAGGAAGTGCGCAAGAAATCGGTGCGCCAGAAACTGAACGCCATCGGCATGGAATTCAAAGGCAGGAAAGTGATGCTGGTGGACGATTCGATCGTGCGCGGCACCACCAGTCGGGAGATCGTGCAGATGGCGCGCGACGCCGGTGCGCGCAAGGTCTATTTCGCGTCCGCCGCTCCGCCGGTGCGCTATCCCAACGTGTACGGGATCGACATGCCGACTTCGCGCGAGCTCATCGCCACCGGCCGCACTGACGACGAGATCGCCCGCGAAATCGGCGCCGACCGCCTGATATACCAGGATCTGGATGCGTTGATCGACGACGTGCGCTCGGTCAATCCGAAGATCGAGCATTTCGAGACCTCATGCTTCAACGGCGTCTATGTGACCGGCGACATCACCCCGGAGTACCTTGCCGACGTCGAGGCGCAGCGCAACGACGGCGAGTTGTCGCGCCACGAGGCCAATGTTACCCAACTGGACCTGAACCTGGCGACTGCTGAATAGACCCGTAGGGAAGCTCTGACCAAGTTCCACATGCGCGACCGAGGCGATTCGGGTCGAGGGCAAGACGGCGAGGACGCCGTGTAGCCGGACGGCTGTGACTCGTTAGCGGTACGTGCCCCGGACACGTTACCGACGTAGTCGGCAGTCTGCGGGCAGGGGCACATGAGGCTGCGGTCAACATTGATTGGCGGGGCATACGGCTGCTCCCGCAAACGGGCGTAGCGCTAACGAGTCGCAGCCGTGCTTGCGGGAGCAGCCGTATAAGCGCTCTGTTTACAGTGTTTGACACAGCCTCCATGCGCTCCTACCCGCCCCGAAGCTACGCTCGCCGAGTCCGCAGCCGCACATAAGGAGGAGCCGACACAGTCATCGGCCCGAATCGCCCGGTCCCTCGAAAGAGTCGAAGTATTGTTGGGTTGTGCCAGGTGCGGCGCCTGCGTTGTTACGCTCCTTGCTGGGGCTTCAGCCGCACCTGCGCAGCGACGCCTGGCAGTCATCCGCACCTGGCGCAACGCGCGTCGCGGAACTTGATCAGAGCTTCCCTAGTCCCTGCCCGGCGCCGGCGATTGACAGTCACGGGCGCCCGGAGTAGCGTGTGATTTCGCGCCGATTTGACGAACAGCTTGCGGGCGCGTAACAAATACTGCTAAAGCGTGTGTCGGATTCCGGACCCGCTTAGCGAAAGCTCAAGCGGGTTTTCTTTTTCCGGCCGCCGCGAATGCGGCGTGCAACATGGACGGGACAATGCAATGAGGTGGGACGAACTGGAACTGGAAACGCTGGCGGTGCGTGCGGGCATTCACCGCAGTCAGTTCAACGAACATTCGGAAGCACTGTATCTGACTTCGAGCTTCGTCTTCAAGGACGCAGCCGAGGCGGCGGCGCGTTTTTCCGGCGAGGACCCGGGAATGGTGTACTCGCGTTATACCAATCCCACGGTGAGCGCGTTGCAGGAACGTCTCGCCGCGCTGGAGGGCGCGGAATGCTGCATTGCCACCGCATCTGGCATGTCGGCGATCCTCGGCTGCGTGATGGCGCTGATGAAAGCCGGCACGCATATCGTCTCCTCGCGCAGCATTTTCGGCGCGACTGTGCAGCTGTTCGGAAACATCATGCAGCGCTTCGGCGTCGAAACCACGTTCGTCCCGGCGACCGATTTGGCCGCATGGGAACAGGCGATACGGCCGAACACGCGCTTGCTGTTCCTGGAAACGCCCTCCAATCCGCTGACCGAGATTTCCGACGTGGCGGCGGTGGCCGATGTGGCACACCGGCACGGCGCGCTGCTGGTGGTGGACAACTGCTTCTGCAGCCCGGCGCTGCAGCGGCCGCTCGAGCTCGGCGCCGACATAGTCATGCATTCGGCGACCAAGTTTCTGGACGGCCAGGGCCGGGTACTTGGCGGCGCGGTGCTGGGCAGGCGCGAGCTGATTCTCGACGGCATGACCGCTTTCCTGCGCAGTTGCGGGCCGACGCTGTCGCCATTCAACGCCTGGGTGATCCTGAAAGGCCTGGAGACGCTGGGCCTGCGCATGCAGGCGCATTCCAAGGGGGCGCTGGAACTGGCGCTGTGGCTGGAGCAGCACCCGAAAGTGGAACGCGTCTATTATCCGGGGCTGCCTTCGCATCCGCAGCATGCATTGGCGATGCGCCAGCAGACGAGCGGCGGCGGGATCGTCTCGTTCGATGTGACGGGCGGACGTGAAGCGGCGTGGAAGGTGGTGGATTCGACCCAGTTGATTTCCATCACCGCGAACCTCGGCGATACCAAGACCACGATCACCCATCCAGCCAGCACCACGCATGGGCGCGTTGCGCCGGAGGCGCGCAAGGCGGCGGGAATTGGCGAGGGCTTGTTGCGCATCGCGGTGGGCCTGGAGGCCGTTTCTGACATCAAGGCCGACTTGGCGCGCGGCCTGTCGAAGGTGTAGCGGTCTATTTGATCGGCACGGCGCGGCAACCGGCCGCATCGCAAAGCAGGTACGATCCCTGTCCGTACCAGTCTGCCAGCACCCAGCGTTCGCACAAGCGGCCATCGACAATATGCTCGTGCCGTGCCGGCCTGTGGGTGTGGCCGTGGATCAGCCGCGGGTAGGCGTGGCTCCTCAACACTTCTTCGACCGTAGCCCGCGTCACGTCCATGATCGCCATGTCCTTCGCCTGCTTGGCTTGCGTACTCTGGCCACGAACGTCCTGCGCCATGCGCACGCGGACTGCCAGCGGCTTGTCGAGGAAGATCTGCTGCCAGGCGGGGTTGCGCACCATGGCGCGAAATTTCTGGTATTCCACGTCATCGCTGCACAGAGTGTCCCCGTGCATCAGCAGGGTTGGTAGCCCGTACAGGTTGATCAAGGTCGGGTCGGACAGCAGTTGCATGCCGCTTTTGCGTGCGAATCGGCTGCCGAGCAGGAAGTCGCGGTTGCCGTGCATGAAGCTCAGGCGCACGCCACGGCCGGCCAAGGCGCGGAATGCGTCCGCGATCTCCTGGTTGAAAGGCTGATCGAGTCCGTCGTCGCCGATCCAGTACTCGAACAAGTCGCCGAGGACGTACAAAGCTTCGGCCGACGGCGCGGTCTGTTCCAGGAAATTCAGCAGGGCTTCATTTGCCGCCGGCGTGTCCGGCGCCAGATGCAGATCTGAAATGAAGAGCGTATGCGGCATCGAAAGGGGAACGGGAGGCGTCTAACGCAGGGCGGGGTTGAATGCAGTTACTCGTCCCTCGTCCTTCGCACCTCGTCCCTGTTTTTAGACCACTTCAACTTTCTTGATGACGACATCTTCTTTCGGGACGTCCTGGTGCATTCCGTGACTTCCGGTGGTCACACCCTTTATCTTGTTGACCACTTCGCGGCCCTCGAACACGCGCCCGAACACACAGTATCCGTAGCCCTCCGTGGTGGCTGCGCGGAAATTGAGGAAATTGTTGTCAGCGATGTTGATGAAGAACTGCGCGGTGGCCGAGTGCGGATTGGGTGTGCGTGCCATGGCAACGGTGTAGGCATCGTTCTTGAGTCCGTTTTCGGCCTCGTTCCTGATCGGAGCCCTTGTGGTCTTCTCCTTCATGCCCGGTTCGAATCCGCCGCCCTGAACCATGAAGCCATTGATCACGCGATGAAAAACCGTATTGTCGTAAAAACCGTCGTTGACGTATTGCAGGAAGTTATCCACGCTGCCGGGCGCCTTTGCGCCATCGAGCTCGAGGACGATGTCACCCAGCGAGGTTTGCAGTTTTACGCGGCTCACTTCGCCTCTACCAGTCTGACGTCCTGAATCACCACTTCCTGCTGTGGCACATCCTGCGGAAACGGGCCGCCCGGTCCGGTCGCAAGCCGGGCGATCTTGTTGACCACGTCCATTCCCTTCACCACTTTTCCAAATACTGTATAGCCGTACCCACGCGCTGTCGGAGCGGTATGGTTCAAGAACACGTTGTCGGCGACGTTGATGAAGAACTGCGCGGTCGCGGAGTGTGGGTTCTGTGTGCGCGCCATTGCGATGGTCCCGGTCTCGTTTTTCAGCCCGTTGGCCGCTTCGTTCTGGACCGGATCGCGGGTGGACTTCTGGGTGAAATCCTGCGAGAAGCCGCCGCCCTGGATCATGAATCCGGGGATGACGCGATGGAATACCGTGCCCTTGTAGAATCCGTTCTGCACGTACTCGAGGAAATTCTTCACGGTCTGGGGTGCCTTGTCGGGATAGAGCTCGACGGTGACCGTGCCGAGATTGGTCTTCAGTTCCACCTGCGGATTGGCGGCGATGGCGACCGTGCTGCTCAACAAAAGAGCGCAGATTGCGCCCGATAATTTCATCATTGCGTATCCTTCGATGCGGGTTTGAATTTACTCGGCCCTCGGACCTGCTCTTATGCCGCCCCTTCGTATACGATCCGCCACTTGCCGCCTTCCTTGATCCAGTACTGGCGTTTCTTCATCCGGTTGGAGAGATTGCTGCTGGCGTAATCCTGCTCGAAGGTGGCCACCGCAATTTCTTCCTTGCCCGGATAGAGTAACAGCGACACGTCGGACAGCTGCACCTTGATCCAGGTCTTGGAGGCGTTGACCTGGCGCTTCTGCTCCGACCACTGTGACAGAGTCACGCCATTGGAGGAGAATTTCCCGGCGTAATGCCGCAGGTAGGTTTCTGTGTTGCGGCTTTCCCAGTCGCGCCGCCAGCGCTCAATGGCGGTCAGCAGATCGGTTCGCAAGGCTTCGACTTCACCGGGCCTGGCCCAGGCGAGCGTATCGGCGATCACCACCGGCGTTGACCCGATTTGCAGTTTGCGGGCAAGCGCCTCCAGGTCCGCGTTGGAAAGCACGATGCAGCCGTCGCTGGCGCGCGGCGGCCGGCTATAGGTGTCGCGCGGGGTTCCGTGCAGCCAGATTCCGGAGCCGTCACGGCCGCGCTCGCGGTCCCACTCGTTCGGATAGTTGATTGGGAATGCGCCGCTGCCGTAGAAATCGGAGAGTGTTTCCTTGGGCAACTGGCTGACCACGTGGTAAACGCCGATCGGCGTGCGCTTGTCGCCTTCGCGTATCTTTTCCAGACCGTTCTTGCCGATGGTCACGTAGTAGTCGGCGACGTAACGCGCCGCACCACCGGTGTTCTCGAATACGAAAAGCGTCGATTTTGCCGAGTCGAGAACCAGCGCGTACTTCTGTTCCCGCGTCATTTTCAGCAGGTATCGCGGCGCGAGCTCGCGCGGAGCTTCGATTTGATAGCGCGCCAGCCGCGCGCGCGCCTCCTCGCGCAAACCGTCGACCTGTTCGGAGGGTGCCCCGGAGGCATTGCCGATGCTGTTGATCGGGCGGGAACGCGCGAGCAGCAAATCTCCTTTCACCAGTTGCGCCAGGCGGAAATTGGGATTCGATGCCAGCAGATTGTCAATTCCTTCGAGCGCTGAAGTGAATCTGCTCTCACCTATGTCAAGAAGTGCCCGCACGAGCATGGCTTCGGGCGCGGCGAGCTGGCGTGCCACCACCGGAGGGCCCAGTCCTATTGCCCAGGCATACGATGCACCCGCCACGGCGATTGCCACCAGTGCCTGTGCCAGCGTCTGCTTAGAACCTGCCTGATGTCGGCGTGACGTGGACATCAGTTCATTCTTTCCTGGACGATCTGCCAGCGGTCGTTGATCTTCGTGAGCGTCAGCGTCTTGGCGCCTGATGTGTTCAGCGTGTCGGACTTGTAACCTTGGCGAAAGCTCACGACGGCCAGGCCATTTGTGTCGAAGGAGACTTTGGGCGAGCCCACCGTGACTTCGATCGACTTTGGCTTGGTGATGCGATCGCGCCGCGCGGCTTCCCACGTCGCGCGCGGCTCGCCGCCGGGAACCTGGAAGCCGGGCGCGTAGTGGCCGAGGTATGCATCCGCATCCTTCTCTGACCAGGCCTTGGCCCAGCCCATCACCGCAGCCAGCACCGCCTCGGTTTCTGCCTTGGCCGGTGCAGGCGGCTGCGGTGACGGCGGCTTCTTGTCCTTTGCGTCAGACGTGGCCGCGGCGGCAATCGTGACTTCCGCTACCCCCGCCGGCGAAGTTCCCTTGCCAGGAACCACGCTACTGGAGAACAGGTCCTTGATCATCGCCAGCTTGGTTTGCGCGGCGGCATTGCCGCGGTCCAGTTGCAACGCCTTGTCGTAGGCTTCGCTCGCCATCTTGGCGTACACGTCGCCAAGGTTCTCGTGCGCGATGGCGTAACTCGGATGCGTACGGATCGCCATCTCGAGCGATTTGCGCGCCTTGTCGTACTGCCCCTGTGAGGCATACAGGACGGCAAGATTGTTGTAGGGTTCGGGCAACTCCGGGAAATCGTCGGTCAGGGCGGTGAACACCTTGATCGCGTCGTTCGGTTTGTTCTGCTCGGTAAGGATCAGTCCCTTAAGGAAGCGTGCGCGCGCGTCGCGCGGATTGGCGGCGATCGCGGCCTCGATCTTTTCCAGCGCGGCCGCATGATTGCCCTGTTTTAACAAGCGGCTGGCGTCGCCAAAGTTGTCTGCGGCCGCCCATCCACACTGCAACGCAAGTGCGAGCAGTGCGGCGCCCAGCGCTGCGGTTTGCAATCGGCTCATGTGCTAAACTTTAACTCAATAACGAACGGTAGGTTATTGTAAATAATAGTAGATTCTAACAGCAGGACGCCCTGTTCGACAATCCGAGAGCGCCCAAGCTTACCGGCCCCGTTTGGCGGCGCCGTGCACCCTACCCAGAATGATTCCCGATGCTGAAGATTTATAACTCGCTCACTCGTGCCAAGGAGACTTTTACCCCGATTTTCGCCGGAAAGGTGGGAATGTACGTGTGCGGGATGACCGTGTACGACTATTGCCATCTTGGCCACGCACGGGTGATGGTGGTGTTCGACCTGGTCAAGCGCTGGCTGGTCGCCAGCGGCTTCGACATGACTTATGTGCGCAACATCACTGACATCGACGACAGGATCATCAAGCGTGCGGCCGAGAACGACGAACCCATCGCGAAATTGACCGCGCGTTTCATCGAGGCGATGCACCAGGACGAGACTGCGCTGGGCGTGCACAAGCCCGATATCGAACCTCGCGCCACGGCCAACGTCCCGCAGATGGTCACGCTTATTGCCGCGCTGATCGGTAAGGGCCTGGCCTATCAGGCACAGAACGGCGACGTGTTTTACTCGGTGCGCGGATTTCCCGGCTACGGCAAGCTGTCCGGCAAGCCGCTGGATGAATTGCGCGCCGGCGAGCGCGTGGAAGTCGATGCCAACAAGCGCGATCCGCTCGACTTCGTACTGTGGAAATCGGCGAAGTCGGGCGAACCGGCCTGGGATTCGCCCTGGGGCAAGGGGCGGCCCGGATGGCACATCGAATGTTCCGCCATGAGCGAACGCTACCTCGGCCGCCATTTCGACATCCACGGCGGCGGTCAGGACCTGCAGTTTCCGCACCACGAGAACGAGATAGCGCAGTCGGAGGGCGCGCACGGTCACGTGTTCGTGAACTACTGGATGCACAACGGGTTCGTGCGCGTGGACAACGAGAAGATGTCGAAGTCGCTCGGCAATTTTTTTACCGTGCGCGAAATCCTGACCAAGTACGACGCAGAAGTGGTGCGGTTCTTCATCGTGCGCGCGCAATATCGCAGCCCGCTGAACTACTCCGACCAGCACCTGGATGACGCCAGGCAGGCGCTGACCCGCCTCTATATCGCGCTGAAAGCGGTGCCTGCGCAGGCCGGCAATGTGGACTGGAACGAGCCAGAGGCGGCGCGCTTTCGCGAGGCGATGGACGACGACTTCAACACGCCGGAAGCGGTTGCGGTGTTGTTCGATCTTGTCAATGAAGTCAATCGCAGCCAGTCTGCGACTGCGGCCGCATTGCTCAAGTCGCTAGGTGGCGTGCTCGGCCTGCTGCAACGTAATCCGTCAGACTTTTTGCAAGGGTTGATTCAACCAGGAACAGGCCATGTTGGTATTGCCGGCCACGCTCCCGCTGTCCAGGATGGCTACTCGCCGGAGAAAATAAGCCACCTAATAGGCGAGCGAAACGCCGCGCGCAAGGCGAAGAACTTTTCCGAGTCGGACCGCATCCGCGACGAATTGCTCACTGCCGGGATCGTGCTCGAGGACGGTCCCGCAGGCACGACTTGGCGCCGCAAGTAACGCGCCGTCAGCATGAAAAAGGGCCGCACCAGCGGCCTTTTTTTTGAAGTCGCGACGTCTATTCGGCGAAGAATTCCTTCACGCGGTCCATCCAGCTTTTGGCACGAGGATTGTGGCGGCCGCTGTCGCGCTCGTTGATCGCTTCCAGTTCCTGCAGCAATTCCTTCTGCCGCGGAGTGAGGTTAACCGGCGTTTCCAGCACTACATGGCAAAGCAGGTCGCCGTAAGCGTTGCTGCGCACGCCCTTGATGCCCTTGCTGCGCAAGCGGAATACCTTCCCCGTCTGCGTCTCCGGCGGAATTCTGATCTTGGCGTAACCGTCCAGTGTCGGAATCTCGATCTCCCCGCCCAGCGCCGCCTTGGTGATGCTGATCGGCATCTCGCAGTGCAGGTCGTTGCCCTCGCGGCTGAACACCTCGTGCGCACGGATGTGGATCACCACGTACAGATCGCCTGCCGGACCGCCGTTGACCCCGGCTTCGCCTTCCCCGGAAAGACGGATGCGGTCGCCCTCGTCCACGCCGGCCGGGATCTTGACCGATAGCGTTTTCTGGCGCTTGACCCGGCCCGCGCCGTTGCAATTGGTGCAGGGATTTTGCACGGCTTTTCCGCTGCCATGGCACTTCGGACAAGTCTGCTGGATGGAAAAGAACCCCTGCGTCATGCGCACCTGACCCTGGCCGCCGCAGGTTGGACAGGTCATCGGCTGGGTGCCGGGTTTCGCGCCCGAACCGCTGCAGGTCTCGCACTCTTCCATGGTCGGGATGCGTACCCGGGTCTCGGTGCCGCGTGCTGCTTCTTCCAGCGAGATTTCCAGGTTGTAACGCAGGTCGGCGCCGCGGTAGACATTGGAGCGCTGGCGCCCCGCACCGAAGATGTCGCCGAAGATATCGCCGAAAGCGTCGGCGAAAGTGCCGAAGCCTGCACCGGCCGCTCCTGCCCCCATTCCTGCATGCGGATTTACCCCGGCGTGGCCGTACTGATCGTAGGCCCCGCGCTTGCCGGCGTCGGAAAGCACTTCGTAGGCTTCCTTCGCCTCCTTGAACAACCCCTCGGATTTCGGGTTGTCCGGATTGCGGTCCGGATGGTGCTTCATCGCCAGCTTCCGGTAGGCCTTCTTGATTTCCTCTTCGGAAGCGTCGCGATTGACGCCGAGCACCTCGTAATAGTCGCGTTTCGACATTCAGGGCCTTCTTGGCAGGGTCGTCGCTTTATTTTTTTCAGACGACGCAAGGGGTGAGCCGGAAAACCGCCTCACCCCTCACGCCTTACGCCTTACCTTATCACGCGGATTTCTTCTGGTCCTTCACTTCCTCGTATTCCGCATCCACCACGTTGCCGTCCTCGGGCTTGGCGCCGCCGGATTCGGGCTGCGGCTGGGGGCCGCCGCCTGGCGCCTGCTGCTGGGAGTACATTTTTTCCGCCAGCTTGTGTGATGCTTCCGCCAAGGCCTTGGACTTGGCCTCGATCGCGTCCTTGTCGCCGTCCTTTATGGCTTCTTCCGCCGCCTTTATCGCCGCTTCGATGCCGGCCTTTTCGTCCCCGGAGACCTTATCGCCATGCTCGGTGAGAGATTTCTTCACCGCGTGGATGAGCGCGTCGCACTGGTTGCGCGCGTCCACCAGCTCGCGGGCTTTGCGATCCTCGTCGGCGTGCACTTCGGCGTCCTTGACCATGCGCTGGATCTCGTCTTCCTTGAGACCCGAATTGGCCTGGATCTTGATCTTGTTTTCCTTGCCTGTGGCCTTGTCTTTTGCCGAGACGTGCAGGATGCCGTTGGCGTCGATGTCGAACGTGACTTCGATCTGTGGCATTCCACGCTGCGCCGGCGGGATGTCGGCCAGGTTGAACTGGCCGAGACTCTTGTTCCCGGAGGCCATTTCGCGCTCGCCCTGCAGCACATGGATCGTCACTGCCGTCTGGTTGTCGTCGGCGGTCGAGAACACCTGCTGCGCCTTGGTGGGAATTGTGGTGTTCTTCTGGATCAGCTTGGTCATCACCCCGCCCAGGGTTTCGATGCCCAGGCTGAGCGGCGTTACGTCGAGCAGGAGCACATCCTTGACGTCGCCCTGCAACACGCCGGCCTGAATCGCCGCACCGATTGCGACTGCTTCATCAGGATTCACATCCTTGCGCGGTTCCTTGCCGAAAATTTCCTTCACCTTCTCCTGGACCTTCGGCATGCGGGTCATGCCGCCCACCAGGATCACGTCGGAGATATCGGAGATTTTCACGCCGGCATCCTTGATGGCGATGCGGCACGGCTCCACTGTCTTCTGGATCAGTTCATCGACCAGGCTTTCGAACTTGGAGCGGGTGATCTTGATCGCCAGGTGCTTGGGCCCCGAGGCATCGGCGGTGATGTAGGGCAGGTTGATCTCGGTCTGCTGGCTCGACGAAAGCTCGATCTTGGCCTTCTCGGCCGCTTCCTTGAGACGCTGCAGCGCAAGCACGTCCTTGCGCAGGTCAATTCCCTGCTCCTTCTTGAACTCGTCGGCGAGATAGTCCATCAGCCGCTGGTCGAAGTCCTCGCCGCCGAGGAATGTGTCGCCATTGGTCGAGAGCACCTCGAACTGGTGTTCCTTGTCCACCACCGCGATTTCGATGATGGAGATGTCGAACGTGCCGCCGCCGAGGTCATATACCGCAATCTTGCGGTCGCCTTCCTTCTTGTCCATGCCGAAGGCGAGCGCTGCCGCGGTCGGTTCGTTGATGATGCGCTTGACCTCCAACCCGGCGATGCGGCCGGCGTCCTTGGTGGCCTGGCGTTGCGAATCGTTGAAGTAGGCGGGCACGGTGATGACGGCCTCGGTGACCGGCTCGCCGAGATAGTCCTCGGCGGTTTTCTTCATTTTCACCAGGACCTGCGCGGAAATTTCGGGCGGAGCGATCTTCTTGCCGCGCACCTCGATCCAGGCATCGCCGTTGCTGTTCTGGATGATCTTGTAGGGCATCAGGTCGATATCCTTCTGCACTTCCTTTTCGGTGAAGCGGCGGCCGATCAGACGCTTGACTGCAAACAGCGTGTTCTTGGGGTTGGTGACCGCCTGGCGCTTGGCCGGGGCACCCACCAGCACCTCGCCGTCTTCCATGTAGGCGACGATCGAGGGCGTGGTGCGCGCGCCTTCCGAATTCTCGATCACCTTGGGCTGGCCGCTCTCCATCACGGCCACGCATGAATTCGTGGTGCCGAGGTCAATACCGATAATCTTTCCCATGGTCTTTACCTTTGGTCGAAAGTGAAAATACCTTTGATGCGAAGATTTGGTCTTCCGTCTTGAAAATCAAGCTGAGTTCCGTGATTTTGCGATGGTGACCAACGCCGGGCGGATTACCCGGTCGTTGAGGCTGTAGCCCTTCTGCAGCACGCTGACCACAGTATTGGGGTCGCCATCGGTTTCCGCCACGCCGATGCCCTGATGTTTGTGGGGATCGAACTTTTCTCCTAATGGGTTGATTTCCTTGATGGAAAATTTCTCGAACGCGCTGGTCAGCTGTTTCAGCGTCAACTCCACGCCGCTCCTAAACGCATCCTTTGCGGCGTTGCCGGGAGCGAGCGCCGCCTCCAGGCTGTCGCGTACCGCCAGCAGTTCGCCGGCGAAACCCTCGAGGGCGTACTTGTGGGCGTTGGCAATGTCCGACTGCGCGCGCTTGCGCACGTTGTCGGCCTCGGCCTTGGCGCGCAGCCAGGCGTCGTGGTGTTCCTCGGCCGCAAGTTCGGCCTTCCTGAGCAACTCCTCCATGCCCGGCATGGTCTCGACTGCACGGGCGTAATCATCCGCGTCCTCCGCGGTCGGCTTGCCCCCACCCTCGTCGTTCTGCGGCGTCGCCGCCATTTTTTCCTGGTCCCGCATCAACTCCTCCTGGATCCAAACCCATAAGCATATTGGGTCCCGCCACCGCTAATTCAACCCTGGGCCGAGTTTGCGCCTGGCCGGCCCGCCGCCTGAATTCAGGCGTTCATCGCGTTAGGAAGGGCTTACTTTTTTGTATCAGGCGCAAACCCAGAAAAGCGCAACGGCTATACTACCGCCCGCTCATGCCGGCGGCCGTGGCCAGCCGTGGAATACCAGCAAGGAATTCTGAATGCACAAGATTGTCGCGATAGCGTGTGGGGTCGTGTACTCGACTGCGGCGCCGCCGGTTTCTGCGGAACCGCTGGTGCGGATACACACTAGCTACTACTACTTCGACGGCCCGTCGGCGACCGTTCTGGCGGCACAGATCGATCAAAGCGGTCCGCCCGCCGCGGACGGCAAACGCTATGCCGGAAAGACCAAATGGGACGTGCAGTGGAAGTTCAGGCACGAGCAGCACGGTTTCACCTGCGTGATGAAGGAAGTGGCCGTAGCGGTGGGCATTGCCCAGACCCTGCCCAAGTGGCGCGGCGAGCCCAACGGCGCAGCTGCATTGAAGACCCGCTGGCAGCAGTTCGACGACGCCCTCAAGCGCCACGAGGACGGGCACAAGGTTCACGGACTCGCTGCCGGCAACGAAATCGAAGCCGCGTTGCTCGCCGCGAAGCCGGCCAGTAACTGCGAGGATCTCGCCGTTGCAGCGAATTTCGCAGCCGAGGCTATAGTGAAGAAGTACCAAAAACTCGACGAGGACTACGACCGCCATACCGACCACGGCCGCAGTCAGGGGGCGTCGCTTCCCTAACTCTTGGCGCCCATCGCAATCGCGCGAGTGCGGCTCTCCGCGGCGGCACGCTGTGCCGGGGCCTGATCCCAGTCGGTGGATGCCCAGCCGTGCAGGTTTTCCGCGGCGATGCGGGACAGCGCCTGGATCCATTCGTGACGCTGGTTCAGACAGGGGATGTAGTGGAAATCCCCGCCCCCGCCTTGAGGAAGGCGGCCTTGTTCTCGATGCCGATCTCCTCCAGTGTTTCCAGGCAGTCGGAAACGAATCCCGGGCACACCACGTCCACCCGAGAAGTCTTGTGCTTGCCCAGCGTTCGGATGGTGTCGATGGTGTATGGCTTGAGCCACTCGGCGCGACCGAAGCGCGACTGGAAAGTCACTACGTGTTGCTCCGGCTTGAGTCCCAGTTCCTGGGCCAGCAACCGCGCCGGTCACGTGGCACTCGCAGTGGTAAGGGTCGCCACGGTCCAGCGAAAAGCGCGGCACTCCGTGAAAGCTCATCACCAACTTGTCCGGCCGGCCGTTCACCATCCAGTAATCGTTGACGTTCTTTGCCAGCGCGGCGATATAGCCGGGGTGGTCATGGTAGTGCTTGACCAGCCGCAACGCCGGTGCATTGCGCATTTTCTTGACTGCATCGAATACCGCGTCGTAGGCGCTCGCGGTGGTGCTCGCCGCATACTGCGGGTACAGCGGCAGCACCAGTACGCGGTCGCATCCCTGGCTGCGCAGTTCCGCCAGTGCCGTCGCGACCGACGGTTCGCCGTAGCGCATCGACCAGGCAACGCTGTGCGGGGTCTTTACGCGCTCGCCCAGATAACCCCTCAACAGCATCGCCTGTTTTTCGGTGTGGACCTTCAAGGGTGAACCGTCCCTCGTCCAGATCTTTGCGTACTTCGCGGCGGACTGTTTCGGCCGGGTATTTAGGATGATGCCATTGAGAATCGGCCACCAGACCAGCCGCGGTATCTCAACCACGCGCGGATCGGACAGAAACTGCTTCAGGTAGGGCTTCACTGCCGTGGCGGTCGGTGCGACGGGCGTCCCGAGGTTGATAAGCAGAATGCCAGTCCTGGAGATCGTACCGTGCTGGAACTTGGGTTCGGGAAGAAAGGACATAGGGGTGAGGCGTCAGGCGTGAGTCGTGAGGCGACCGGCGTGCGTCACGCTTGAGGGGAGCGCGTAACGCCCGGAGATTTTGATCCGGGCCTCGCGCTTCTCGCAAATATTCAATGTTGTGAGAGCGCGCTCGAGAGCAGCTTGGCGGTGATGTCCACGATCGGGATCACGCGCTCGTAGGCCATGCGGGTGGGGCCGACCACGCCCACCGTGCCGACCACCTGGCCGTCGACTTCGTAGGGTGCGGTGACCACGCTGCACTCGTCCAGCGGCACCAAGCCGGATTCGCCGCCGATAAAAATTTGCACGCCGTGCGCGCGGCTGCTGATGTCCAGCAACTGCAACAGGCTGGTTTTCTGCTCGAACATGTCGAACAGCCGCCTCAGGCTCGCCATGTTCGACGACAGATCCTGCACGTGCAGAAGGTTGTGCTCCCCGGAAAGCACGTAATCCTCCGGGTTCTGGTTCATGACCTCGGTACTGGCTTCGAGCGCCTGGGTCATGAGCCGGGTCATGTCCTCGCGCAGCTTACGCAGTTCATCCTGGATGCGTACCTTGATCTCGTCGAATGTCAGGCCGGCGAAGTTCTGGTTGAGGAAATTGGCGCCTTCGGTAAGTTCCGAGGGTTTGTAAGCCCGATCGGTGAGGAGGATGCGGTTCTGCACGTCGCCGTCGGGGGCGACGATGATCAGCAGGATGCGTTTTTCCGACAGGCGCAGGAACTCTATGTGGCGGAACGCGGCGCTCCTGCGCTTGGGCGTCATTACCACGCCGGCGAAACGGGTGAGATCGGAAAGCAGGTGCGACGCCTGCAACACCAGTTTCTGGGTGTTGTCGGGCTGCAACTGGCCCTCCAGCTGGTTGATTTCCATCTGGTCGAGCGGCCTGACCTTGAGCAGCGTGTCCACGAAGAAGCGGTAACCGCGCGGCGTCGGTATGCGGCCGGCGGAAGTGTGAGGGCTGGCGATGAAACCCAGTTCTTCGAGATCCGCCATGATGTTGCGGATGCTCGCAGGACTCAGCTCGAGTCCGGAATACCTGGCAAGCGCGCGCGATCCGACCGGCTGCCCATCGGCAATGTAGCGCTCGACCAGCATTTTCAGCAGGACCTGCGCGCGTTCGGTCGGCATGGAATCATTCGTCGCCATGCGTTCATTCTACAAAGCTTTTCAGGATCGAAGTAGCCGTCATTGCAAGTGCCTCCGGAACCGGCGGTTCGGAGGGAAATGTGCTTTAATTCGTGGCATGTCGAGCGCATTCAAGACCATCGCCCTGATCGGAAAGTACAAGAGCCCCGAGATCGCCGAACCGCTTCTGCGGCTGGCGGATTTTCTGAACGGGAGGGACATCAGGGTTGTGCTCGATCCGCTGACGGCCGCGCACATCGGCAAGAACAGTCACACCGTGCTCCCGCTCGAAGACGTCGGCCGTACTGCCGAACTTGCCATCGTCATCGGCGGGGACGGCACCATGCTCAACATCGCGCGCACCTTAGCGCCTTACAACGTTGCGCTGGTCGGGATCAACCAGGGGCGGCTGGGTTTTCTCACCGACCTGTCGATGGAGACCATGATCGAGGCCATCGGTTCCATCCTCGACGGCAGCTACATCACCGAGTCGCGCATGCTGCTGCAGGCTGAGGTATTGAGCGCCGAACGCCAGGTGCTGGACGTGCTGGCATTCAATGACGTGTCGGTGAACAAGGGCGCGGTAGGCAGCCTGATCGAGATCGAGGTGCACATCGACGGACAATTCGTCTACAACCTGCGCTCGGACGGGCTGATCGTGGCCTCTCCAACCGGCTCGACCGCCTACGCGCTTTCTTCGGGCGGGCCAATTCTGCACCCCAGCCTGAACGTCATCGGCCTGGTCCCGGTCTGTCCGCACACGCTGTCGAACCGCCCGATCGTGGTGAGCAGCGAGTCGGTGATCGAAATCCTGATTCACAAGGCGGCGGATGCGCGCGCGCACTTCGACAGCCATTCGCACTACGAACTGCAGGAGCGCGACAAGATCATCGTGCGTCGTTGTCCGCACGCGATCCGACTGCTCCATCCGCTGGGCCACAACTACTATCACATGCTCCGGGAAAAGCTCCATTGGAGCGAAACCCTGTAACAACGATCCGTCATCGCCGCCGGTTTTTTCCGCACCCATGTTGCGCAGCCTCAGCATCCGCGACTTCGTCATCGTTGACAAGCTCGATCTCGAATTCCATCCCGGCTTCACCGTGCTGACCGGGGAAACCGGTGCCGGCAAGTCGATCCTGATCGACGCGCTCGCCACGGTGCTGGGCACCCGTGCCGAATCCGGGCAGGTGCGTGAAGGAAAAGACAAGGCTGAAGTGAGCGCCGAGTTCTCGACCGACGATACCCCCGCCGTTACGGGCTATCTGTCGGAAAATGATTTCAGCGGTGATGACGGCGTGTGCCTGCTGCGTCGGGTAATCGAATCTTCGGGCCGCTCGCGAGCGTATGTCAACGGTAGCCCGGCCACGGTTCAGCAGCTCAAGGATATCGGCGAACTCCTGGTGGATATTCATGGCCAGCATGCCCATCAATCGCTATTGCGTGCGGCCGCGCAGCGCGACCTGCTGGACGGCTACGCCGGCGCCGCCGATCTGGCGCACGAAGTAGCGGCGGCATTCCGCGCCTGGCAGGACATCCGTCAGCAGCGACTGGCGCTGGAGACCGATGCACAGGCCCTGGACGCCGAGCGCGAGCAACTGCAGTGGCAGGTGAAGGAACTGGATGCGCTCGGTTTCCGTGCCGAGGAATGGGAGGAACTGCAGGCGGAGCACAAGCGGCTGGCGCATGCCGCCAACCTGATCGAAGCGGTGCAATACAGCCTCGAGACGCTGTCCGAAGGCGAATTATCCACGCTGGCCGCGGTCGCTTCGGTGAATTCGCGACTCGAGGGCATGACGGATTTCGACCCGCAGTTGAAGGAAATTCTCGCTGTGCTTGAGCCGGCGCAAATCCAATTGCAGGAGGCGGTTTACAGCCTTCGCCACTATCAGAGCCGACTGGATCTGGATCCGCAGCGGCTGCGCGAGGTGGAAGCCCGGCTCGATGCGGTGCACACGGCGTCGCGCAAGTTCAGGGTGAATCCACCGGAGATGCCGGAACGCCTGGCAAAAATGAAGGCGCGGCTCGCCGAGCTGGAGACCGGATTCGACCCGGAAGCGCTGCGCCAGCGCGAAAGCCAGGCGGCGGCGCACTGGCAGGAATGCGCCAGGAAACTCTCCGGGGCGCGCAAGAAGACAGCGGCGGATTTCGCCAAGAGAGTCACCGCGTCCATGCAAAGCCTGGCGATGGGCGGCGGTGCATTCGAGATTGCTCTGCATCCCTTGAGCGAAGGCAACGCCCATGGACTGGAGCAGATCGAGTTCCTGGTTGCCGGCCACGCCGGTGCCACTCCGCTGGCGCTGGCGAAAGTGGTATCTGGCGGCGAACTGTCGCGCATAAGCTTGGCAATCCAGACTGTGACCAGCCAGGTGGCCGCCGTCCCGACACTGATCTTCGACGAAGTGGATGCCGGCATCGGCGGGCGCGTCGCGGAAATTGTCGGCAGGATGCTCAAGGAACTCGGCAGCCGTCATCAGGTGATGTGCGTGACCCACCTGCCGCAGGTGGCGGCGGCCGCCAACCAGCAGTGGCAGGTGAGCAAGTCGGCGGCCAACGGCAAGGTCGCGAGCCAGGTAGCGGTGCTGGACCGTGCCTCCCGGGTCGAGGAAATTGCACGCATGCTCGGCGGCGTAAAGATTACCGAGACCACGCGCAAGCACGCCGCGGAACTGCTCGGATTCGGCGCGCGCTAGCGCGATTGGGAAAGGCCATTGTGGAAGACAAACTCGTGGTACAGGCCGCCGACGCAGTCGAAGTCGAGTTGCCGGTCGCCGGCATCGGCAGCCGCAGTTACGCCTTCCTGATCGACTGGCACATCCGCTTTCTGCTGGCGCTGGCCTGGCTGGTGCTGATCGCCGTGATGCTCGGCCTGCTGTCGCCGGCGGAGGATTTCTTCTCGCCTTTGCTGAAGGCCGGCAACGTGGCGTTGTACGCGGGATTGCTGCCGGCGGCCGCGATTTATTTTCTCTACCACCCGTTGCTCGAAATCGTGATGCAGGGACGCACTCCGGGCAAGCGCATGGCGGGAATACGCATCGTCACCGATCACGCGCTCACCCCCGATGCTGGCGCGTTAATCATCCGCAACGTCTTCAGGCTGGTGGATTCCCTGCCGGTGTTCTACGTGCTCGGGCTCGTGGTGGCGATGTTCACCGCGCGCCAGGTTCGCATCGGCGATCTTGCCGCCGGCACGCTGCTGGTCTACGACACCGGCAAACGCAGTCTCGATTTCGATGGCGTTATCGGCTCATCCTCTTGGCGGCTGTCGCCCGGTGACAGAGAGTTGCTGGACGATCTGCTCGAACGCTGGCGCGGGCTCGATGCGCCGTTGCGCCGGGGCCTCGCGGAAAAATTCCTGGCCCGCATCGGCGAACCGGTGGCGAGTAGCGGCAGCGAGACCGAGCTGCGCAAGCGGCTGCGCAAGCTCAGGGACGAGTCTCGTGGCAAGCCGGTCTGAGACCGCGCTGACGGCCTGGCTCCAGGGGCGCGCCGCGCAATGGCAGCGCCTGAGCCGGATTCTCGCCGAGGTCAGCGCGCGCCGTCAGGCGGAGCTGCCGCAATTGAAGGAATTGGTGAGCGGCTACCGCGCGCTGGCGCGCGACGTGTCGCTGGCGCGGGCAGCGGCGCCCGACGCCAAGCTGGTGGCGCGGTTGGAGGCGCTGCTCACGCAGGCGCGCGAGGTGATCCACCGCAGGCCGGGCAATGTGCGCGACGCCCTGGCCAGTTTGTTTCGCGACGGCGCTGCGCGGGTGGCGTTCGAGTTGCGCGGCCACATGGCCGCGGTCACGGCCCTCTTTCTCGCCAGTACCGCAGCCGGATGGTGGCTGGTGCACAGTTACCCGGAACTGGCAGCGCTATTCGCTTCCGAGCAGATGATCAACGGCGTGCAGCGCGGCGAACTCTGGACCGATGGGTTGATCAACATCGTTCCGTCGGCGTTGCTGTCGCTGGGCATCATGACAAACAACATCGTGGTTTCGCTGTTCGCATTTACGCTTGGCGCCCTGTACGGATTGGGCACGCTGTACATCGTCGGCATGAACGGGCTGATGCTGGGCGGGGTGTTTGCGCTGACGGGGCAGCACGGACTGGCTGGGCGCCTTGCCGAATTCGTGGTCGCGCACGGCATCGTGGAGATATCGGTGATCCTGCTCGCTGCGGCGGCCGGAGTCGAACTCGGAGAGGCTTTGGCGCGGCCGGGAAACCGCAGCCGCACCGCGGCGTTTCGCGAGGCGGTGCATGGCGCGGGAAAATTGCTCCCGGTGTGTGTGCTGTTCCTGGTTGGCGCCGGACTTATCGAAGGGTACGTTTCGCCCGATCCGCATTTCACCATGGCGCAGCGCGTTGTCATCGGCGTGGCCTATTGGCTGCTCCTGATGCTAGTGCTCAGCGGAAGACTTCGGCGAAGGCCGCGGCCGCACGGCCGCTCAGACCTGACGCTGTAGACGCAAGGCCTCGTAGGAACACAGCACCGCGCGATCGAGTTGGGCCGGTACCGTCGTGACCGCTTGCGCGCCGCTGCGGTGCAGCCGCAATGTCATGCCGCGCACCGACTGCAGCATTTCCGCGGCAGCAAATGTCTGGTAGGGATGGACCCAATGGCTGGATTGCTGATGGCGCAGCGCCAGCGTCTCCTCATCCAGCGTGCCTGCAATCAAGGGCAGATGTTTGGGCGCCAGCAACTGTACGGCGCGCAGCAACTGGGCGGGATCCTGACTCTCGTCCACGTCGGTGAGCAGCACCACCAGGCTGCGCTGGTGCAGCAGGCGGCGCGCCAGCAGCGCCGCCGCAAGCGGATTGGATTCGGAGCCAACCGAGTGCGCCTGCTCGAGAATGCGGCGCACACCGAGCAGCGCCGCGGCCCCGTGTGCCGGCGGCAACGCTGCCAGCGGACGGTCGGCAAACACGATCAGTCCGACGTGATCGCCGTTCAGGATCGCCCTTTCCGTCAACCTCGCGGCGACGTTCACGTAGTGGTGCAACCGGCTCAGCGTCCCGGCCTGCAGGTTCGAAGTCCTGCCCGCGTCCAGCAGCACCAGCAGTTCCAGATTGCGCTCTTCGCTGTGCAGCCGCACGGTATAGCGCTGGCTGCGCGCCGTGGCTTTCCAGTCGATCGCCCGCATCGGATCGCCGGGCCGATAGTCGCGAAACCCGAGCAGTTCGAAGCCGGCGCCCGCACTGCGTAGCGCGCGCTCACCCAGGGGACGTGTGCCGGGCCCGCGCTCGGCACCGCGCAGCCGCGCCGGCACTACTTTTAACCGGTGCGGGATGTCGAACTTGCGGGACCACCAGGCCAGCCCGAAAACGCCGGGCGTGCGGGTGTAGACCGGCTGCCACTCCAGCGCGCCCAGTTTCTGCGCCGTTAAGGAAAACGCGTGCATCACGCTGCCGTGCGCCGGGACGATGCAGGCCGCGATCGCGTCGCTGCCGCTCAGGCCGTTCGGGAAAATCTGCTGCAGTTCGACTCGGAGTGACCGTTCGCCATCGTTGCCGAGAACCAGTTCTGCGGCGGTCGGCTCGCCGAGCATGACTCGCTCCGGGATGCGTGGCGAGATCGTGAGTCCGCGTCGGCGCGCGGCAACGCCTTCCAGCAAAAGTCCGATCAGCAGGCTCGCCGCTGGCACTCGCCACAGGTCCGGCCAGGGATCGTCCTGCCACTGCCCGACAATTCCGAGCAGCGTCACCGCCGCAGCGACCACGTAAGTCAATGCGGTCAGGTTCATCGCAAAAAACCGTGCCGGGACAACAGGGCGCGGCCTGTCACTGTCGCGGTACCTGGACGTTTTCGAGGATGCTTTGTGCGACCTTCTGGTCGCTGATCCCTTCTAGCGCCGCGTCCGGGGTGAGCATCAGTCGGTGCGGCAGAACGAAAAGGGCCATCGCCTTGACGTCGTCGGGCGCCACAAACTCGACGTCGCGCAACGCCGCCTCAATGCGGGCGCAACGCATCAATGCCAGCGCGCCGCGGGTGGACAGGCCCAGGTTGACCTGAGGGTGGTTGCGGCTGGCGGCGGCGATGTCCGTGACGTAGCGGTAGACCGCTTCGGACACATGCACTTTCGCGACCTGCGTGCGCGCCAGCGCCAGTGCGTCGCTGGCGAGCGGCGCAATCGGTGCCGTCGCGTTGAAGTGCCCGCCGCGCAGATCGTAGGTGCGCAGCACCTTGTGCTCCATCTCCGCCGCCGGATAGTCCACGTCCAGCCGCATCAGGAAGCGGTCGAGTTGCGACTCGGGGAGCGGAAAAGTGCCCTCGAAATCGCGCGGGTTCTGGGTGGCAATGACCAGGAAGTCCTGTGGCAGGCTGTAGGTCTTGCGGTCGATGGTGACCTGGAATTCCTCCATCGCCTGCAGCAGCGCGGACTGGGTCTTCGGCCCAGAGCGGTTGATTTCGTCAACCAGCACGATGTTGGCGAACAGCGGTCCAGGAACGAACTCGAATTTCCTCTCCTCGCGGCTGAAGATGTGGATTCCGGTGATGTCCGAGGGCATCAGGTCGGCTGTGCACTGCACCCGGTTGAATGTGCCCCCGAGCGCCGCCGCGACCGATTTCGCCAACAGCGTCTTGCCGATGCCCGGTACGCCCTGCAGCAGCACGTGACCGCCGGCGATCAGCCCGATGCACAACCCGTGGATCACGTAATCCATGCCGAACACCACGGTTTCCAGTTGCGCGCGCAGTTGCCGTTCCATGCTGGAAGCAGGATTGCTCATTGCAGGTGTTTCCTTATGTCGTTGATGAGGTTGTTCAGGCGTATCAGGTCGGGTGTGCGACCCTGCGCCAGGCCGGAATGCACTGTCCGCAATTCGTCGATCTGGCTGCGAGGCAAGCGTGGATAGCGGGACAGCAGTTCCCAGTCGATGCCGTCTGCGCCCGCACGAATGCCGCGCAACTCGGCGAAGAAATGACGCAGCAACCCACGCGCAACCTCGTGGCCGGACAAACGCCGTGCGAACAGCCCGCCCACCGCGCGCACGAAGTCCACTGCACGCGGAAGCTCGCTTCGCTGAGTCAGCGGCGCGATGCGGTTGCTGCGCCCCGCCACATAAATGAGCCAGAAGCCGACGATGAACCACAGTGTGGCGTGCAGGCGCGCGTCGCCGAAGAACGCGTTCGGGTCGTAGACTTCCGTAAGGCCCTGGTGCATGTCGTCAAAAATTACCCGGCCGTCAGTGCCCAGCGAACTGGCCACGATGTTGGCCAGAAGGCGCGCATTGTCGCCAGCGCCAAGCGCGGCGTTGCCGAACAGGTCGGCGTAGCCGCCGATCCAGCCGGTGCCCTGGCCGATGCGCACCTGCCAGAACGCCGGCGATCCCGTCAAAGGATCTTCGAGCAACACCAGGGAGGTGCGGAATTTTTCCTTCGACGAGAGCACCAGCGGATATAGCGAATGGGTGCGTACCTGCACTTCCCGTACACTTTGCAGGACCGGGTGCCGGCCGCGAGGTATCAATCCGCGTGGCCGGGGCCGGCCGTCCTTGTCGAGTTCCACCTGTGCCGACGCGGCGTCCCCGGACTTGTCCGACTGATCGCGCTCCGGGTCTGCGAACTCCACACTGAATCCGAGTGCGGCCAGCAGGCCTGACGGTTGCCAGCGGCCCGGCGGCAGCTGTGCGAAAACCTCGATGCTCCCGTCGAGTACCAGCACCGAATTGCCGCGCTCGATCCAGTTTTTCAACTCGTCGATTTCCAATTGCCGGGCAGGCACGCTTTGCGGCAACGCCACGATCATGAGATTGCCGCGTTCCGGCAGGTCAGCATCGGCCCGCAGCCGGTCATAGCGGCTGCGCAGGCTCCTGACGCGGATGCCGCTCGATTCGATCCAGGACTGCAGGCCCTGCAGCCCACGGTTGCCGCGATCCGCGGTAGTCGGTATGGATTCTGGCGCGGCGTCGGGTTCGCGCGGGCCGACCAGCAGCACGAACACCAGATACACGGCAGCCAGCGCGCCGAGCAGGGTGACCAGGCGTTCTCTCATCGGGACCTGGTGCCGGCAACGGGGGTGCCGACGATGGTTTGTGCCGCCCGGTGCAGCGGCGCAAGCCGCGCTGCGACCACTGCGCGGTTGCCGAACAACACCGAATCGGCCGCCGCCGCCAGCTCGGCAAACGGTGCGGCGTGTACACGTGCTGCTACGCCGAGCCGCGCCAGCATTTCCCTGTTGGTGAGACTATGGTCGTTAGGCAGCAGGCCGCGATCGATCAGTTCCTGCAGCACCAGTCTCAGGAGTGCCGTCGGTTGCTGGCCAGGGGGAAGATTCATCACATCTTTCCAGGCCAATCTGGCTGCCCCGGTGGCGGCCGGAACGCGGCTGGGGCGTTGCGTGCGGCTTCGCCGCTGCAGCCACGACGAAAGATTGGCCGCGCGTAACTCGTTGACCACGACCGCCAGCGCCAGCAGCAGAATCACTGCGACGCAGGCGCGCAGGATGAGGTCTGCAAGCCAATACGGGGGATCCAGCGACTTCAGGAATTCGATCAGCCAGCGGTAGTCTGATTCGCCGCTGCTGCGCAGCTTTTGCGCCAGCCAGTCCTTGAATCGTTGCCACCAGGACACCGGAGGCGTGGGTTCGACTTGCAGCGTGCGCGCCAGCAGTTCGGGAAGCGCCGCAAAATCGAAAAGCTCGACATCGGCGGACGCGCTTCGATAAGGACTCAGCAGCGCGCGCAGGTCGCGGAGCTGGTTGGGGGTGGTTTGCAAACCCAGGGGCTGGCTCAACGACCCCGCTGCCGGCAATTCTGCAACCGCCTGCGCAAGCCCCGGGCAGACTTCTTCAAGGATCAGGCGCCGGTAAGGCGGAGCCGGCTCGGCCCCGGCGTTGAGCGCGCTTAGGCATCGATCCAGGCGCCGGCCGATTTTGGCCGTAGCGGCGTCGGCGTCGACGGCAGCCCACGCGATCGGCGCCGCGAGGGTACAGTACAAGAGGCCGAGCCGGAGGATGTAGCGGGGTAACGCCTTAAGCAAGCCGCGCCGCAAGATCGTGCCCTTCCTTCCTCAACTTCAGATCGTGGTACTGCGCGATCATGATCGAGTAGATCAGGGGTGCGGTGATGCCGCCGATCGCGGCTTCGATCAGGTTTGCCGTGATCAACACGTCACTCGAGGGCTTGCCATCCGACATGACCAAGGTGGCGCCGAAAGCAATTCCGAGGCCGAGGTAAAGAATCATCACGATGACCACCGGCACGGAAACTACTGTCAGCGTGCGCCACCAGTTACCCCAGACCAGCCGGTGGCTGCGCTTGAGCCCGCCCAGCGCCGACTCACCTTCAAGGACGATGGCGAAAAACCCGAACGAAAGGCTTAGCGAAAGGACGATGCCAGGAATGATCAACAATATGAGGCCGCCGGCCATCGCCAGGAAGTAGAGGATGGCTGCGCCGATGAGCGAGAGCACACACCGGACTCCGCGTGCCAGCGACTGTCCGGCGCTCGCCTCGTGCATTTCGGCCGCTGCGCCGAGCCGGTACACCACCGCGGCGATCAGGATCATGTAGGTCGGCAACGCCACCAGGAAGAGGACCAGGACGTTCGCGGCGGGTACCGGGCTTTCGGCTTGTTCGGGCCCGTTCATCAGGACATTGGCGATGTTCGGGGCCGCGATCACCGCCGCCGCCGCCAGTGACAGAGGAAAAACGCCGGAAAATGCATTAACGAACAACTTGAAACCACTGTCCAGTACCCTGCCTATGGTCTGAGGTTCGCTCGCGAGTGCCACCATGTCTGCCCCCTAAGTGTCGTTGCGATGAAATCGGTCAGCGTCAACGAAAGTCCGCGGATACCTTCGCCGTCATGGCGGCTGGCGGTCCCGGAATGCGGCCGGCAATTGCCGGCTGCGCGGTTTCAAGATTTCTTTCGGTTCGGGCAGTCGGGCTTGATGCAGTCGGCATACAACTGCAGCGAATGTTCGTGGATGGTGAAACCGCGGTCCTTGGCGATCTTGACCTGGCGTCGCTCGATTTCCGCATCGTAGAATTCCTCCACCTGTCCGCACTGGATGCAAACCAGGTGATCGTGGTGGCCGCCCTGGTTGAGCTCGAACACCGCCTTGCCGGATTCGAAATGGTGGCGGATCAGGATGCCCGCCTGCTCGAACTGAGTGAGCACCCTGTAGATGGTTGCCAGACCGATCTCCATGCCTTCCTTCATCAGCATCTTGTAGACGTCCTCGGCGGTGAGGTGGCGCACATCGCTGTTCTCGAACAGGTCGAGAATCTTCAGGCGCGGCAGCGTCGCCTTCAGTCCAATGTTCTTGAGGTCACTAGGTGTGGTCATGTCAGGACTGACAGGGAAGGGTTGGTGAATTATCATAGCGACTTTCAACCCTATTGGATACCGCGTCCGGACACTGTTGCCGCCGGATGAGGCCGCTCATTTCATGCGCTTACTTTGGCTCCTCCTGTCCGCCGTACTCGCCGGTTGCATGCTGGCGCCCCACAAGATCGACATCCAGCAGGGAAACTACGTAGACCAGGAAATGGTGGCGAAACTCAAGCCCGACATGACGCGCTCGCAGGTGCGCTTTATTCTTGGCACCCCGCTGGTCGCCGACGTGTTTCATCCCAACCGCTGGGACTATGTGTATCTGACCGGCAAGGCGGGCGACGTGCGCAGGAAGCGAAAGATCACCGTTGTCTTCGATGGCGACAGGCTTAAGTTCATCGACGGCGACGTCGTCGCCAGCGAAAATCTCACGCGCGCGCCGACCGAAACCGCCAACCCCTGATCCGAGGGAGCCGAATTCGAACCACCGACCGCCGATGACAGCTCAGAGAATCGCAATCGCGGGCAGTACCGGCCGCATGGGCCGCGCGCTCATCGAGGCGTTGGCGCAAGCCGGCGACTTCCAGCTCAAGGCCGCCCTGGAGCGCACCGACAACCGGTTTCTCGGTAAGGACGCCGGCGAACTGGTGGGCGCGCCGTGCGGCGTACAGATTTCGGCCGATCTCGAGCGCTCGCTAGCAGGCTGCGACGTACTGGTGGATTTCACCCGCCCCGAGGCAACGCTCAAACACCTCGAAATCTGCCGCGGCCTCGGCATCCGCATGGTGATCGGGACCACTGGATTCACGCCGGAACAGAGGAAAGAGATCGGCACCGCTTCCAGGGACGTCGCGATGGTGATGGCCCCCAACATGAGCGTCGGGGTGAATCTGACGTTCAGGCTGCTCGAGTTGGCGGCGCAAGTCCTGAACGAAGGTTACGACGTCGAAATCATCGAGGCGCATCACCGCCACAAGGTGGACGCGCCCTCGGGCACGGCACTGCGCATGGGAGAAGTCATTGCCCAGGCGCTCGGGCGCGACCTCGCCGAATGCGCCGTTTATGGCCGTGAAGGTGTAACCGGCGAGCGCAAGCCCGCCACCATAGGCTTCGCCACCGTGCGCGGCGGCGACATCGTCGGCGACCATACGGCGTTGTTCGCCGGCACCGGCGAACGCGTCGAGATCACCCACAGGGCCGCAAGCCGCGCTACGTTTGCGCTCGGTGCGCTGCGCGCGGCGCGGTTCTTGGCAGGAAAGAAATCCGGCCTGTTCGACATGCAGGATGTGCTCGGCCTGAGGTAGGAACACGGACGGCGCGTTGAATCGCGCCCCCCCTTCCTCTATAATGCACGCTCACAATGAAAGCGGGAGGGGCGTGCGCCTCTCCCGCTTTCCATATGTAGAGTTCCCCCTCCAAACCGCGCTTCCCGGGAGTCTTACGTGCCTGCGCTCGACCGCCAGCCTGCCGTCCTCGTGCTCGCCGACGGCACGGTATTCCGGGGCATTTCCATCGGCGCGCCGACCCACACCGCCGGCGAAGTCGTGTTCAACACCGCGATCACCGGCTACCAGGAAATCCTCACCGATCCCTCGTATTGCCGGCAGATCGTCACCCTGACGTATCCGCACATCGGCAACGTCGGCGTCAATCCGGAAGACATTGAATCCCTCAAGGTCTTTGCCGCGGGGCTGGTGATCCGCGATCTGCCGGTGCTTGCAAGCAACTTCCGCCGCAGCCAGGACCTGTCCGAGTATCTCGAGGCGCAGGGTGTGGCGGCGATCGCGGGCATCGATACGCGCAGGCTTACGCGGATACTGCGCGAAAAGGGTGCGCAGAACGGTTGCCTGATGGGAGGCCAGATTGACGAGGCGTTTGCGCTGAAGGAAGCGCGCGCATTTCCCGGGTTGGCGGGCATGGACCTGGCGAAGGAGGTGAGCTGCACGAAATCCTACGAATGGAACCAGACCGAATGGACGCTGGGGGTGGGATACGGCAGCCAGACTTCCCGGAAGTATCACGTGGTGGCGTACGACTACGGCATCAAGTACAACATCCTGCGCAAGCTTGCCAGCCGCGGTTGCCGCCTGACCGTCCTGCCGGCGCAGGCATCCGCCGAACAGGCGCTGGCGCTCAAGCCAGAGGGAATTTTTCTGTCCAACGGTCCGGGCGACCCGGAGCCCTGCGATTACGCGATCAAGGCCATCCGCAAGTTCCTCGACGCCGGCGTGCCCATTTTTGGCATCTGCCTCGGCCATCAGTTGCTGGGACTGGCCAGCGGCGCAAAGACGGTCAAGATGAAATTCGGTCATCACGGCGCCAACCATCCGGTTCAGGATCTCGACAGCAGGCGGGTGATGATCACCAGCCAAAACCACGGCTTCGCGGTGGACGCCAGGACGCTGCCGGTGAATGTCCGGGTCACGCACGTGTCGCTGTTCGACGGCAGCCTGCAGGGATTCGAACGCACCGACAAGCCGGCGTTCTGCTTCCAGGGTCATCCCGAAGCGAGCCCCGGACCGCACGACGTCGACTACCTGTTCGACCGCTTCGTGAAGATGATCGAGCAGCACAGGGCGCGCCGCTAGAACCCCATGCCGAAGCGTACAGACATCGAAAGCATCCTGATCGTCGGCGCCGGCCCCATCGTCATCGGCCAGGCGTGCGAGTTCGACTACTCCGGCGCCCAGGCCTGCAAGGCGCTGCGCGAGGAGGGTTATCGCGTCATCCTGGTGAATTCCAATCCGGCGACAATCATGACCGATCCGGAAATGGCGGACGTTACCTACATCGAGCCGATCACCTGGCAGATGGTGGAGAAGATAATTGCTGTCGAGCGCCCCGATGCATTGTTGCCGACCATGGGCGGCCAGACTGCGCTGAACTGCGCGCTCGACCTCGCCCGGGAGGGCGTGCTGGAGAAATACGGGGTGGAAATGATCGGTGCCTCCAAGGAGGCGATCGACAAGGCCGAGGATCGCGAGAAATTCAAGAAGGCGATGACGAAGATCGGCCTCGAGAGCCCGCGCTCTTCCATTGCGCACAGCCTGGAGGAGGCGATGCAGGTGCAGGCGATGGTCGGCTTTCCGACCATCATCCGGCCTTCGTTCACGCTCGGCGGCACCGGCGGCGGCATCGCCTACAACAAGGAAGAGTTCGTCGCCATCTGCGAACGCGGGCTGGACGCATCGCCCACCCACGAACTGCTGATCGAGGAGTCGGTGATCGGCTGGAAAGAGTTCGAGATGGAAGTGGTGCGCGACCGGCAGGACAATTGCATCATCATCTGTTCGATCGAGAACCTCGATCCGATGGGCATCCATACCGGCGATTCGATCACCGTGGCGCCGGCGCAGACGCTGACCGACAAGGAATACCAGATCATGCGCAATGCCTCGATCGCGTGCCTGCGCGAGATCGGTGTCGATACCGGCGGCTCCAACGTGCAGTTCGGCATCAATCCGAAGGACGGGCGCATGGTAATCATCGAGATGAATCCGCGGGTATCGCGCTCGTCGGCCCTGGCTTCCAAGGCGACCGGCTTTCCGATCGCCAAGGTCGCGGCCAAGCTCGCGGTCGGCTACACGCTGGACGAACTGCGCAATGACATTACCGGCGGGGCGACGCCGGCATCGTTCGAGCCGACCATCGACTACGTGGTCACCAAGATTCCGCGATTCGCTTTCGAGAAATTCCCGCAGGCCGATTCACGGCTGACCACGCAGATGAAATCGGTGGGCGAGGTGATGGCGATCGGCCGTACTTTCCAGGAATCGCTGCAGAAAGCCCTGCGTGGCCTGGAAACCGGCATCGACGGTTTCGACGAAAGGACTACGGACCGCGAGACCATCGAAACCGAACTGGCCGATGCCGGCCCGGAGCGCATCCTGTTCCTTGCCGACGCGTTGCGCATCGGCATTGAGCCTGGAGGAAGTGCACCAGCTGACCCGGATCGATCCGTGGTTCCTGGCGCAGATCGAGGACATCATCCGCCAGGAAAAGGCGCTGGCAGGCAAGCGTATCGGGGATCTCGATCGCGGCGCTCTGTGGACTCTGAAGCGCGCCGGCTTTTCCGACCGCAGGCTGGCGAAGTTGCTGAACGCCACCCAGGACGCGGTGCGTGCCAAACGCTGGGAGCTGAACCTGCGGCCGGTGTACAAACGCGTGGACACCTGTGCCGCCGAGTTCGACACCCATACCGCTTACATGTATTCCACCTACGAGGAAGAATGCGAGGCGCGGCCGACCGACCGCAAGAAGATCATGGTGCTGGGCGGCGGGCCGAACCGGATCGGCCAGGGCATCGAGTTCGACTACTGCTGCGTGCACGCGGCGCTGGCGCTGCGCGAAGACGGCTACGAGACCATCATGGTCAATTGCAACCCGGAAACGGTGTCCACCGATTACGACACTTCCGACCGTCTGTACTTCGAACCGCTGACGCTGGAAGACGTGCTCGAAATTGTGGCGGTGGAAAAGCCGATCGGCGTGATCGTGCAGTACGGCGGGCAGACGCCGCTGAAACTTGCGCAGGACCTGGACGCGAACGGTGTGCCGATCATCGGCACCAATCCGGACATGATCGACTGTGCGGAAGACCGCGAGCGTTTCCAGAAGATGCTGATCCGGCTCAAGCTCAGGCAGCCGCCCAACCGCACTGCGCGCAATCCCGAGGCGGCGTTGCGTGCTGGCGCAGGAAATCGGCTATCCGCTGGTGGTGCGTCCCTCCTACGTGCTGGGCGGGCGGGCGATGGAAATCGTGCACGAGCAGCGCGACCTGGAGCGCTACATGCGCGAGGCGGTGAAGGTTTCAAATGACTCGCCGGTGCTGCTGGACCGCTTCCTCAACGACGCGATCGAAGTCGACGTGGATGCCATCTGTGATGGCGAACAGGTCCTGATCGGCGGCATCATGGAGCACATCGAGCAAGCCGGCGTGCATTCCGGCGATTCGGCATGCTCGCTGCCGCCATACAGCCTGTCGGAGAAAACTGCAGGACGAACTGCGCCGGCAGACCGTGGCGATGGCCAAAGCGCTGGAAGTGGTGGGCCTGATGAACGTGCAGTTCGCCATCCAAAACGATGTTGTGTTCGTTCTGGAAGTCAATCCGCGCGCCTCGCGCACCGTGCCTTACGTCTCCAAGGCAACCGGCCTGGCGCTGGCGAAGATTGCGGCGCGTTGCATGGTGGGCCAGACCCTCGAGAACCAGGGCATCAGGGGCGAGGTCGTACCGCCGTATTACGCGGTCAAGGAGGCGGTATTCCCCTTCATCAAGTTCCCGGGCGTGGATACCATCCTCGGTCCGGAGATGAAGTCCACCGGCGAGGTGATGGGCGTGGCCGATACCTTTGCCGAAGCCTTCGTGAAATCGCAGCTCGCCGCGGGCGTGCGCCTGCCCTCTGGCGGCAAGGTGTTCATCAGCGTACGCAACTCCGACAAGCCCAGGGTGATCGAGATCGCGCGCACGCTTGCGGCATTGGGATGCACGCTGCTCGCCACCCGTGGCACGGCGGCCGCGCTTGCAGGTGCGGGGCTGCAGGTCACCGCCGTGAACAAAGTGGCGGAAGGCCGGCCACATGTGGTAGACATGATCAAGAACGGCGAGATCGCGCTGATCATCAACACGGTGGAGGACCGCCGCAGCGCCATCCAGGACTCTTATTCGATACGGCGTTCGGCGCTTCAGGCGCGGGTGACCTACTACACCACCATAGCGGGTGCGCGTGCCGCATGTACGGGCATGCAGCATATGCGTGAGCTCACCGCGAATTCGTTGCAGGACCTTCACGCCAGGCTGCGCTGAGCCGGCGATCCGGCACAAACGCAGTGGGCAAAACAATCATGGACGGCACCCACGCCGCTCAGCCACAAAGAGGTATTGAAAGATGAACAAGATCCCGCTGACAGTCAAAGGCGCCGAATTGCTGCGTGCCGAGTTGCACCAGCTCAAGGCCGTGGAGCGGCCGAAAGTGATTGTATCAATCCAGGAGGCGCGAACCCACGGGGACCTGTCGGAGAACGCCGAGTACGACGCCGCGAAGGAAAGGCAGAGTTTCATCGAAGGCCGCATTGTCGAACTTGAGGGTAAGCTTGCCAATGCGCAGATCATCGATCCGGCGCATGTCGATGCCGACGGCCGCTGCGTGTTTGGGTCCACCGTGGAACTGGAAGAGGTCGGCAGCGGCGAACCCGTGACCTACCAGATCGTCGGCGACGACGAAGCCGACATAAAGAGCGGAAAGATATCCATCAGCTCTCCGATCGCGCGCGCGCTGATCGGCAAGTATTCCGGCGACGTCGCGGAAGTCAAAGCGCCCGGCGGCATCAAGGAGTACGAGATCCTGGACGTCAAGTACCTCTAACTGGCTGTGTCAATCAGGGACGGTTCTGAAAACTGCGCTTGAGCGGGCGGCGCGGTTTTCTTCCCGGCCTGGTCCGGGGCTTCGCGTCCGGCTCCGGGCGCAGTCGGTAAATTACCAGGATCCTGCCAATATGCTGGACAGCAGTCGCACCGAGGGCTTCACATACCCGGCGCAGGGTATCCGACCTGGCGTTGCGGCCTTCGCTGGTGACGCGGACCTTGATCAGTTCATGCGCGTTGAGGCTGCGGTCGATTTCCTTGAGCACCGCCGCCGTGAGCCCGCCATCGCCGATCAGAACCACGGGGTCGAGGGCGTGGGCGCGGGCCTTGAGCGCGCGGTGCTCGCCCGGGGTCAATGGCTTTGCCAAAATTTCCTCCAAAAAAGCAAATTGTAGGCAATGGCACGAACCAAGACCAGCAAGGCCTGGATGCACGAGCATGTCACCGACTCCTACGTGCGGCGCGCGAAGCAGGAGGGGTTCCGCTCGCGCGCGGCGTATAAACTGATCGAGGTGCTGGAGAAGGACAAGCTGGTGCGCCCCGCAATGACGGTAGTGGACCTCGGAGCGGCGCCCGGCGGCTGGTCGCAGGTGCTGGCCCCGCTGGTGGGTAGCGCAGGACGCGTGATTGCGCTCGACGTGCTGGAAATGGAACCGATTCACCGGGTCACTTTCATTCGTGGCGATTTCTCCGAGACTGAAACCCTGGAACGGCTGGAAAAGGAGCTGGGCGGCCGTCGCATCGACCTTGTGATTTCGGACATGGCGCCCAATATTAGCGGCGTAGGCCTCGTGGATCAGGCACGTTCGATTGGATTGGCCGAACTGGCATTGGAATTTGCCCGCGAAAGGCTGAAACCGGGTGGCGGTTTTCTGGTCAAAATGTTCCAGGGTTCGGGGGTCGATGAGTTCAGAAAACAGCTCGCCGAAGCATTTTCGACGGTGGCCGTGCGCAAGCCCAAGGCGTCACGCGACCGCTCCAGCGAGCTTTACCTTCTGGCCAAGGGAAGACGATCCATCGTGTGAACTGCGGCGTCGCCAGCGTCCGGCGGCGATCATCACTCAAATGGGTTTAGAATGAGTCACGAAGTTCGCGGTTGGTTGCCGCGGCACAAGGAGCAATTTTGAATAATCTCATCAAGAATGTAGCGATCTGGCTGGTCATAGCGCTGGTGTTGATGACGGTGTTCAACCAGTTCAGCGCCCGGCAGCATCAAACAACGTCGATGGAGTATTCCCAGTTCATCGACGAGGTTAAGCAGGGTAATGTCGCCAAGGTGACGATAGAAGGTCGCGTGCTCAAAGGCGTCAGGAACGACGGCCGCAAATTCACTACGTATTCGCCCTCCGACCCCTGGCTGGTGTCCGATCTGCTCAAGGCCGGCGTCATCATCGAGGCGAAGCCCGAGGAAGAGCCGTCGCTGCTGATGAACATCTTCGTGTCCTGGTTCCCGATGCTGTTGCTGATCGGCGTATGGATATTTTTCATGCGCCAGATGCAGGGCGGCGGGCGCGGCGGGGCGTTCTCGTTCGGCAAGAGCCGGGCACGAATGCTCGACGAGTCCACCAACACCGTGACGTTTGCCGATGTTGCCGGCTGCGAGGAAGCGAAGGAGGAAGTGTCCGAGCTGGTGGACTTCCTGCGCGACCCGGGCAAGTTCCAGAAACTCGGCGGCCGCATTCCGCGCGGCGTGTTGATGGTCGGCTCTCCGGGTACCGGCAAGACGTTGCTTGCCCGGGCCATCGCCGGCGAAGCCAAAGTTCCGTTCTTTTCCATTTCCGGCTCCGACTTCGTCGAGATGTTCGTCGGTGTCGGCGCGGCGCGCGTGCGTGATATGTTCGAGCAGGCCAAGAAACACGCGCCCTGCATCGTGTTCATCGATGAAATCGACGCGGTCGGCCGCCAACGCGGCGCCGGCCTCGGCGGCGGCAACGACGAGCGCGAACAGACGCTCAACCAGTTGCTGGTGGAAATGGACGGTTTCGAAACCGGCTCCGGAGTGATCGTCATAGCCGCGACCAACCGGCCGGATGTGCTCGATCCGGCCCTGCTCAGGCCCGGACGTTTCGACCGCCAGGTGGTCGTACCGCTGCCCGACATCCGCGGGCGCGAACAGATTCTCATGGTGCACATGCGCAAAGTTCCGGTCGCGCCCGACGTGCGCCCCGACATCCTTGCCCGCGGCACGCCAGGATTCTCCGGCGCCGATCTCGCCAACCTTGTGAACGAAGCGGCGCTGTTCGCGGCACGATCGAACAAGCGGCTGGTGGACATGGAGGATTTCGAGCGCGCCAAGGACAAGATCATGATGGGCGCGGAGCGCAAGTCCATGGTGATGCCGGAGCACGAGCGTCGCAACACCGCGTACCACGAATCCGGACATGCGGTGGTGGCGAAACTTCTGCCCAGGACCGACCCGGTGCACAAAGTGACCATCATCCCGCGCGGCCGCGCATTGGGGGTGACCATGCAGCTTCCGCAGGAAGACCGTTACAGCATGGATCGCGAGCAGATCCTGCAGAACATCTCGGTGCTGTTCGGCGGCCGCATCGCGGAAGAGATTTTCATGGGACAGATGACCACTGGCGCTTCGAACGACTTCGAGCGCGCCACCGAGATGGCGCGCCGCATGGTGACACAGTGGGGCATGAGCGACCAGCTCGGGCCGATGGTGTACGGCGAAAACGAGGGAGAAGTCTTCCTCGGCCGTTCGATTACCACCCACAAGAACGTGTCCGAGACCACCATGCAGAAGGTGGACGCGGAAATCCGCCGCATCATCGACGACCAGTACACGCTCGCACGCAAGCTCATCGAGGACAATCGCGACAAGGTCGAGACGATGGCCGGAGCGCTGTTGGAGTGGGAGACACTCGACGCGGACCAGATTAACGACATCATGGAAGGCCGCCCGCCGCGTCCTCCGAAACCCACCGGCACGCCGAGCGCGCCCCCTTCTTCGCAGGGCAATGCACCATCGCCCGCCGCGACCACCACGCCGGCACGGGAAGCGTAGTAACCCCGTGAGGGGTCAGGAGAGAGGGGTGAGGGGTAAAAACCTCACCCTTTTTGTTTCTTGAAATCGCCCTTGAGCGTCGACAATCTTCGCACCATGGTCAGCGGGAACGTGATGGCACCTCCTCACCCTTCACCCCTTACTCCTCACGCCGTTCTGAAGCTTGGCCGTTTCACGCTTGCGCTGGAATGCCCGCTGATCATGGGCGTGGTAAATGTCACCCCGGATTCGTTTTCCGACGGCGGGCGTTTCTTTGGCGCGCGGCAGGCCGTGGAACACGCGCGGATTCTGATCGAGGAAGGTGCCGACATTCTCGACATCGGCGGGGAATCTTCGCGACCGGGTGCAGAGCCGGTGGGCCTCGACGAAGAATTGCGCAGGGTGATGCCGGTGCTGGAACAGCTCGCGCAGCTGCCGGTGCCGGTATCGGTCGACACCTGTAAACCGGAGGTGATGCGCCGTGCGGTTGCGGCCGGAGCGGCGATGGTGAACGACATCAACGCGTTGCGCGAGCAGGGTGCGCTCGAGGCGTTGGCGGAAGGCCAGGCCGCGGTGTGCCTGATGCACATGCAGGGTGGCCCGCGAACCATGCAGCAGGACCCGCATTACGTAGACGTGGTGTCGGAGGTAAACGAGTTTCTCATGCAACGAGTCGAGGCGGCGCAGCGGGCAGGTATTACGCGCGATCGCATTGTCATCGATCCCGGTTTCGGCTTCGGCAAGAATACCGGGCACAACCTCGAACTGCTGCGCGGCCTGCCTAGTATCGCCGGTCTTGGACAACCGGTTATGGTCGGGCTGTCGCGCAAATCGCTATTCGGTAAAATAACCGGCAAACCGGTGGCGGACCGGGTTTGCGCGAGTGTGGCTGCCGCGCTTCTTGCGGCCGAGCGCGGCGCCGCACTGGTTCGCGTGCACGACGTGGCGGCGACACGCGACGCGCTGCTGGTGCTCAACGCAATCGAAAGACACCCCCTTGTCAAAGACTAGAAAGTACTTCGGAACCGACGGCGTGCGCGGGCGCGTAGGAGAACTGCCGATTACGCCGGAACTGGTGATGCGGCTCGGCTATGCCGCGGGCAAGGTGCTCGCGGCGGAACGCGAGTTGCCGTCAGGCGAGCATGCGGCGGTGCTGATCGGCAAGGACACGCGCATCTCCGGTTACATGCTCGAATCGGCCTTGCAGGCCGGGCTCTCGGCCGCAGGAGTGGACATATACCTCTCCGGGCCGATGCCGACTCCGGCGATCGCCTATCTCACCCGCGCCCTGAGACTGCAGGCGGGCATTGTCATCTCCGCGTCGCACAACCCCTTTGAAGACAACGGCATCAAGTTCTTCTCCGCCGATGGCAACAAGCTTCCCGACGAGGTTGAACATGCGATCGAAGCGCGCCTGGACGAGCCGCTGGAGACCATGCCGTCGGCTCAATTGGGAAAGGCACGGCGTATTGATGACGCGGCCGGCCGTTACATCGAGTTCTGCAAGAGCACATTTCCGAGTGACCTCGATCTGCGCGGTGTCAGGCTGGTTGTCGACTGCGCACATGGCGCGACCTATCACATCGCGGGACACGTTTTTCACGAACTCGGCGCGGAAGTGATCTCGATCGGCAACCACCCGGACGGATTGAACATCAATCGTGGGTACGGTGCCACACACCCGGAGGCTCTTGTAGCGGCGGTCAGGGAGCACCTCGCGCATCTGGGAATCGCGTTCGACGGCGACGGCGACCGGCTGGTTATGGTGGATCACGCGGGCAGACTTTACGACGGCGACCAGTTGCTTTACGTAATCGCGCGCTTCCGCCACGAGCGGGGGACGCTCAAGGGCGGAGTTGTCGGAACGCTGATGACCAACCTGGGAATGGAACAGGCGCTCGCCGGCCTTGGAGTGCCCTTCACGCGTGCCGCGGTCGGCGACCGCTACGTGCTGGAAAAGCTGGTCGAGAACGACTGGCAACTCGGCGGCGAGAACTCCGGCCACATCATCTGCCTCGACAAGCACACCACCGGCGACGGCATTGTCTCCGCCCTGCAGGTGCTGCACGCGCTGCGCGCTGAGGGCAGGCCGCTGGCCAACCTGTGCGGCGACATGCGCATGTACCCGCAGGTCCTGGTGAACGTGAAAGTGCGCAAGGGCTTCGACCTGCATGCAAACGGTGAGGTCCAGGCGGCGCTCAAGGCCACGGAAACCCGCCTGAAAGGCACGGGCCGTGTGCTGTTGCGCGCCTCTGGAACCGAGCCGGTGATCCGGGTCATGGTCGAAGGGGAGGGGCGCAGGCACATCACGCAGCTAGCCGATGCACTTGCCGAAACCATCCGGGCGCAGGCCCACGCGAGCGCCTGAATTTCGCTAACTCCCCGGTCACGCAGGAAAAAGGGCCATGCAATCAAACTGTCACAATGCGTCCATACAATCCCAAACGTGGTTCGCAGGATTTCCACAATGACAGGAGATTGAAGTCATGTTCAAGACTTACCGATTCACGCTCATCGCGGTTGCCGCCGTGTTCGCGGGCGCACTCGGCGCGAACGCCGTTACGGCGCATGCCCAAACAGTCAAGATAGATGGTTCCTCGACCGTATTCCCGATCACCGAAGCCATTGCCGAAGACTTCCAAAAGGCCAAGAAAGGCAAGATCAGGGTAACGGTCGGCATTTCTGGCACCGGAGGCGGCTTCAAGAAGTTCTGTCGCGGGGAAACCGATATTTCCGATGCATCCCGTCCGATTCTGAAAAAGGAAATGGATGAATGCAAAAAGAACGGCATCCAGTACATCGAATTGCCGGTCGCCTATGACGCGCTCACGGTGGTGATCCACCCCGAGAACAAATGGGCGCAGACCCTGACCGTCGCCGACCTGAAGAAAATGTGGGAGCCGGCCGCCCAGGGCAAAGTCACCAACTGGAAGCAGGTCAATCCGGGCTTCGCTGACGCGCCGTTGAAGCTGTTCGGCGCCGGCGCCGATTCCGGCACGTTCGACTATTTCACCGAGGCGATCAACGGCAAAGCCAAATCCAGCCGAGGCGACTTCACTGCATCGGAAGACGACAACGTCCTGGTGCAGGGCGTGTCGCGCGACGTCAACGCGCTAGGTTTCTTCGGGCTGGCCTACTACATAGAGAATCAGGACAAGCTGAAAGCAGTCGCGATCGCAGAGAAATCGGGCGCCAAGGGCGTGTTGCCTTCACTGGAAACCGTTATGGACGGGTCCTACCAGCCGCTGGCGCGGCCGATTTTCATCTATGTCAACGCCAAGTCGCTCGAGCGGCCCGAAGTCAGGGAGTTTCTCGAGTTCTACATGAAGAACGCGGATGCGCTCGTGCGCGAAGTCAAGTACGTTCCGCTTCCCGCGGATGCCTACGCTTATAACAGCGATCACATTCAGAAAAAAGTACTGGGCACCAAGTTCGGCGGCGAAAACAAGGTCGGGCTGACCATCCAGCAACTCATGAAGATGGAAGCCAAGCTGTAACCAGGCGCGTTTCCGACACACCGGAGGGGCGCTGCCCCTCCTGTTTTTTGCCCGGTTTCCGGGTGGTCCGAGATTTCTGCAATAATAGCCCCGGCTCCGATCCGATGAGTTCCGTCGCCCCCACCCACGGCCTGAATACCTTGGCGGATAACATAGTCAGCGAGCGGCTCGCGAAGAGGAAATCCCGCCATGTTCGCGAACGCCTCATCGAGGTCCTTCTTTTCCTCGCGGCATCGGTGTCGGTTGCGGTTACAGTCGGCATCGTCGTCGTCCTGCTGACCGAGTCGTACCAGTTTTTCCAGAATATCTCGCTCTGGGATTTCCTCACCGATACGCAATGGACGCCGCTGTTTGATGATGCGCACTACGGCATCATGGTGCTGCTTTCGGGCACGCTGGTCAGCTCCTTCGTCGCGCTCGCGGTGGCAATCCCGCTGGGCACCATCATCGCGATCTACCTGTCGGAGTTCGCGCCGTTTTCGATACGGGAGGTGGCAAAGCCCTTCCTCGAACTGCTGGGCGGCGTGCCGACCATCGTCTACGGGTATTTCGCGCTGCTATACGTAACCCCGGCGCTGCAGTTTTTCTTCCCCGGCTTGCCGGGCTTCAACCTGCTGTCGGCCGGCCTGGTGATGGGCATCATGATCATTCCTTACGTGAGCTCCGTTTCCGAAGACGCGATGCGCGCGGTGCCGATGTCGATGCGCGAAGGTTCGTATGCGATGGGCGCCACACGATTCCAAACCGCGATCCGGGTGGTGACGCCCGCGGCATTTTCAGGGATTGCCGCCGCTTACATTCTGGGAATTTCGCGCGCGGTTGGAGAAACCATGATCCTCGCGGTCGCAGCCGGCATGCAGCCGAATCTGACCTGGGATCCGACGGAACCGGCGGCCACCATCACCGCGTATATCGTGCAGGTGGCGCTCGGCGACTTGCCGCACGGAAGTATCGGCTATCAGACCATTTTTGCCGCCGGCCTTACCCTGATGTTATTAACGCTGTTCTTCAACATCCTCGGGCACATGCTGAAGCGCAGATACCGGCAGGCGTATTGATATGGCCGACATGACGGTAGCCGAGATCCGGGCGCTGATTGTCAAGCACAAGCGCTGGGACCTCATCTTTGCGACCATCGGCGTCCTGGCGCTGATGGTGGGTGTGCTCACGTTCGCTTCCCTTTTCGCCGGCATGGCGATCGATGGTGCACACCGCCTTTCGCCTGATTTCTTCACCAAGTTCCCGTCACGCCATCCTGAACAGGCGGGTATTCTTTCGGCGTGGGTCGGTACCACGCTGGTAATGATCGTCACCGCCGTTACCGCGGTGCCGCTCGGCGTGGGGGGTGCCGTTTACCTCGAAGAGTACGCGCCCAAGAACTGGGTCACCGACATCATCGAAATCAACGTCACCAATCTGGCGGGCGTGCCCTCGATCGTCTACGGGCTGCTCGCATTGGGGCTGTTCGTTTACCAGTTCGGTTTCGGACAGAGTATTCTATCCGCCGGACTGACCCTGGCGCTGTTGATCCTGCCGATTGTTATAGTCGCCACGCGCGAAGCGATACGCTCGATACCGGCAGTCATCCGCGAGGGGGCTTATGCATTGGGCGCTACCAAGTGGCAGACCACCGCGGACCACATTATTCCCTATTCGCTTCCGGGGATCCTGACAGGCGTGATCATCGGAATGGCACGGGCAATCGGCGAGACGGCGCCGATCATTACCATCGGCGCACTCACATTCATCGCCTTCCTGCCGCCGGCGCCGTTCAGTGGTGATCCGCCGGCGGGCCTGTTCGAGTGGCTGTTCGCTCCGTTTACGGTGATGCCGATCCAGATGTTCAACTGGACCTCGCGTCCGGAGGCGGCGTTCCACCAGAACGCGGCCGCTGCCGGCCTGGTGCTGGTGGTGATGACGTTGTCCATGAATGCCCTGGCGATTTACATTCGCTATCGGCTCAGAAAGAAGATCAAGTGGTAAGGACTAGTGTCCTGTCCCGCTGATTCGTGGGGTAACTCTCAAACCTTGAAAGCCAGTTTTATGATGAATTTGACAGCAATCCATCTTCGGTCGGAAAACCTGCGAAATCGGCGTCAGGCAAGACGCGAGTCCTTGACAGTGGCGGGCACCACGGCGAGGACTCGTAACACCGCATGGCACCGATTCTCGTCGGGTTTTCAGCCGGGAATCAGCGGGACAGGACACTAGGAATGTCGAAGATCACTGAAGGAACCGCCGCGAAGGCGAATCTCGTCGTAAAGGCCGAGGCGCTGAACCTGAGTTTCTACTACGGCGCGTTCAACGCGTTAAAGCGCATAAACATGCCGATTTACGAGAAAATGGTCACGGCGCTGATCGGACCCTCGGGGTGCGGCAAGTCAACGTACCTGCGCTGTTTCAACCGCATGCACGACCTTTACCCGGGGAACCGCTATGAAGGCGAAATTCGGCTGCAACCCGACAATACCAACCTGCTCAACCAGCAGGTGGACCCCATTGAAGTGCGCATGCGCATCAGCATGGTGTTTCAAAAGCCCAATCCTTTCCCGAAATCAATCTACGAGAACGTGGCCTACGGACTGCGCGTGCGCGGCGTGAGACGCGTTGCCACACTCGACGAGAAAGTGGAGCAGGCGCTGCGCGGTGCCGCACTGTGGGACGAAGCGAAGGACCGGCTCAATGATCTGGCATTCAATCTCTCCGGGGGGCAGCAGCAGCGCCTTTGTATCGCGCGGGCGCTCGCCACCGAGCCGGAAATCCTGCTTTTCGACGAACCCACCTCTGCGCTCGACCCGATCGCGACGGCAAGCATCGAGGAACTGATCGCCGACCTCAAGCACAAGGTGACGATCCTGATCGTCACCCACAATATGCAACAGGCGGCGCGCGTGTCGGACTTTACCGCTTACATGTATCTGGGCGAGATGATCGAGTTCGACGCCACCGACACCATCTTCATCAAGCCCAAAATCAAGGCAACCGAGGATTACATAACCGGACGCTTCGGGTAAGTGAAGCGGACAGTTCTTTAGCGAACAGGGCCAATCCCATCACTGTAGAGTGGTCGGGCGGTTGCGCCCGTAACGCCCTGATTCTCCTTGGAGCCATTCCCCGGACTCGCGCCAGCCGTCATTTCGCGGCGCACAACGTTGACCCCTCTTCCCCGGGACGGGTAAAATTCGTCAGTTTTTCCGTTGGGATTGCGCATGCGGCAGCGGCTTGCGGTGGGCAACTGGAAGATGCACGGCAGCCTTCCAGAAAACCAAGCCCTCCTCGACACGGTCGCGGCGGCCGTGGTTGGGCTGCGCAGGGCGATCTGCGCGGTGTGCGCCCCTTTCCCCTACCTCGCCCAGACTCAGGCAGCGTTGGCCGGAACGAAAGTCGCATGGGGCGCCCAGAATGTCAGCCAGCATCCCAAAGGAGCGTTTACCGGCGAAGTCTCCGCCGGAATGCTGCGCGAGTTTGGCTGCCGATACGTTATCGTCGGGCATTCCGAGCGCAGGCAGTGGTTCGGCGAGGATGACCGCACCGTGGCGTTCAAGTCGAAAGCGGTGCTGGCGGCGGGAATGGTACCGATCATATGCGTCGGCGAAACGCTGGCTGAACGCGAGAGTGGCGTAACCGAAGAAGTGGTGGGACGGCAGATTGGCGTAGTTCTGGACGAACTTGGTGGCGAAGGACTGAAAGGCGCGGTCCTGGCGTACGAGCCGGTCTGGGCGATCGGCACCGGCAGGACTGCAACTCCGGAACAGGCGCAGGCGGTACACGCCTACATTCGGGGCTTGCTGGCCAAATGCGACAGCAGCCTTGGCGATGCGGCTCCGATACTTTACGGCGGCAGCGTCAAGGCCGCGAACGCCGGGGAACTGTTCGCGATGCCGGACGTCGATGGCGGGTTGATTGGCGGCGCTTCGCTGGTAGCTCAGGAATTCATTGCGGTCTGCAAGGCGGCGGAAGCGCCGACCGGGCAAGACCGCTGAAAAATCTGATCGCGGAAACGACAGGACACTTATGGAAACCTTGATTCTAGTTCTTCATGTGGCTGCGGCTTTGTGCGTAATGGGGCTGGTGCTTCTCCAGCACGGCAAGGGCGCGGATATGGGAGCGGCATTTGGCAGTGGTTCTGCCGGCAGCCTGTTCGGCTCCAGCGGCTCGGCCAATTTTCTGAGCCGGACAACCGCAGTTTTGGCGGCGGTGTTCTTCGTTACCAGCCTTGGTCTGACCTACGTGGCCAGCCACAAGAGCAGGCCCGAGGGGGTGATGTCAACGCATCAGGAGGCACCCGTGGAGCCGGCGAAAGCGATTCCAGCGCCTACGGGCACGGTGCCGGCGCCTGACGGCGAGTCCAAGGCAAACGAAGTGCCAAAATAGGCGAGAGGCGTGAGGAGTGAGGCGCAGGACTCTCCAGTTTTCAGGATCCGCCTCACGCCCGATGCCCCGTGTCTCAAAGATCGCCGACGTGGTGAAATTGGTAGACACGCCATCTTGAGGGGGTGGTGGGGTAACCCGTGGGAGTTCGAGTCTCCCCGTCGGCACCAAAGCATATAAGAACGCGGCAGGCACAAGCGCGCAGACGCAGCCAGATCATGGACATGGCCTGGCGCGCAATCGATTCTGATCCTGTCTGTTGACAGGTCGAAAGTGGTCAATGCTTGAGCAGTACATTCCGATTCTGCTGTTCATCTTCGTCGGCCTTGCCGTCGGAGTGGCGCTTCCCCTGTTGGGCGGCGGGCTGAGCAGATTGCTTGGCGTTCACCGTCCCGATCCCGAAAAGCTCTCCCCTTACGAGTGTGGTTTCGAGGCCTTCGAGGACGCCAGGATGAAGTTCGACGTCCGCTATTACCTGGTAGCCATCCTGTTCATCCTGTTCGACCTGGAGATCGCCTTTCTCTTCCCCTGGGCGGTTGTGCTCGAAGAAATCGGGACCTTTGGCTTCGTTTCCATGGTCATATTCGTTGCCATCCTCGTCATCGGTTTTGTTTACGAGTGGAAAAAGGGAGCGTTGGAGTGGGATTGAGATCGTGAGGTACCTGGCGAGGGGCCGGCGAAACGCGGAGCAGGGGCCCTACTTGTGGGGATGCGACCGTGCCGCCGGTCATGGGCGCGCAATACACGCAGTCCCTGTGTGCGTCTCCGCGGTCAGATCCCCAGAGGGGCCCCTCTTCCGCCCTCCGTCGCGCCCCATCTTCATGGGGATCGACAACAAAGCGAGCGGTCTCGGCCGCCGGCGCGGAAATGGTGCGATTTGCCCATGCGGTTCGGAGGCGGCGAAATGAGCATTGCGGGCGTTACCGAAAGAGGCTTCGTCACCACCACGATCGACAACGTCATCAACTGGACGCGCACCGGCTCGATGTGGCCGATGACATTCGGCCTGGCCTGCTGCGCTGTCGAGATGATGCATGCAGGCGCGGCGCGGTACGACCTCGACCGGTTTGGCGTGGTGTTCCGTCCCAGTCCACGTCAATCCGACGTCATGATCGTAGCGGGCACGCTGTGCAATAAAATGGCGCCTGCGCTGCGCAAGGTTTACGACCAGATGGCCGAGCCCCGCTGGGTCATTTCGATGGGCTCCTGTGCCAACGGCGGCGGCTATTACCATTATTCCTACTCGGTGGTGCGCGGCTGCGACCGCATCGTTCCAGTGGATGTTTACGTTCCCGGTTGCCCTCCCACCGCGGAAGCGCTGCTTTACGGGATCATCCAGCTCCAGAACAAGATCCGCCGCACCAACACCATCGCGCGTTGACCGCTCCGGCCATGAATACCAAGCTCGCGGCGCTTGCCGAAAACCTGAAGACGGCACTTGGCGACAGGATTGCCGGCCTCGACGAATCCCGTGGAGAGCTGACGCTGGTGGTCAAGTCGTCGGATCTTCCATGGGCCGCCGCACAATTGCGCGAGTATCCGCAGCTCAGGTTCGAGCAGCTCATTGACTTGTGCGGCGTTGATTACCTCGACTTCGGCAATCGCCCGCGCGAAGGCCTTCGTTACGCAGTCGTGTACCACCTGCTTTCGGTTTCACGCAACCAGCGCCTGCGGCTGCGGGTATTTGCCACCGACAACGATTTTCCCTCCATGGATTCGGTCAGCGAAATCTGGCCGTCGGCCAACTGGTACGAGCGCGAAGCTTTCGACCTGTTCGGGATCGTATTTCCCGGCCACCCGGACCTGCGTCGCATCCTCACCGACTACGGCTTCATAGGCCATCCATTCCGCAAGGACTTTCCGCTTTCAGGGTACGTGGAGATGCGTTACGACCCGGACCAGAGCCGCGTGATCTACCAGCCGGTCAGCATCGAGCCGCGCGAGACCGTGCCGCGGGTGGTGCGTGAAGCGAATTACGGCGATGTCGATTAGGGCAAAAAAGTGAGCCGAAAAGCTTTTGACGCAAAGGGTGCAAAGTGAAAAGAAAGAACACGAAGGAGAAACACCACAATGGGCGTTTTTTCGCATCCGTTTTTGTCTCGCCTTTTTTTTCGCACTTTGCGTCAAACGTTCTTGATCTTTTCCTGAATCACCGTGGCGCGACCGCTCATGCCTGAAATCCGAAATTACACGATGAACTTTAGCTCCGGCCGTCCTGCGGACTTAACTTGCCAAGGCAAGTTAGCCTGCACTGAAATGCATGGTGTAGTCGTGCTTGTATTACTTGCGGTGTAACTCGGGCGAACGCGGAAATGGCGGAGATCAGGAACTACACCATGAATTTTGGGCCGCAGCATCCTGCCGCGCACGGGGTGTTGCGGCTGGTGCTGGAACTGGATGGCGAGGTGATCCAGCGCGCCGACCCGCACATCGGACTGCTGCATCGCGCGACCGAGAAACTTGCCGAGCACAAGACTTTTCTGCAGTCGGTGCCGTACATGGACCGCCTGGACTACGTGTCGATGATGTGCAACGAGCACGCCTACGTAATGGCGATCGAGAAGTTGCTGGGGATTGAGGTTCCACAACGCGCGCAATACATCCGGGTGATGTTCGACGAGATCACGCGAGTGCTGAATCACCTGCTCTGGCTCGGCGCGCACGCGCTCGACGTCGGCGCCATGACCGTGTTCCTGTATTGTTTCCGCGAGCGCGAAGACCTGATGGACTGCTACGAAGCGGTCTCGGGCGCGCGCTTGCACGCCGCCTACTATCGCCCGGGCGGCGTCTTTCGCGATCTGCCCGACTCCATGCCGCGATACCAGGCCTCAAAAATCCACGACGAGAAGGCCGTGCGCGAACTCAACAAGAACCGGCAGGGTTCGCTGCTTGATTTCATCGAGGACTTCACCGTTCGATTTCCCCGATATGTAGACGAATACGAGACGCTGCTTACCGACAACCGCATCTGGAAGCAGCGCACGGTGGGTATCGGCGTGGTCACGCCCGAACGTGCGCTGGCGCTCGGGTTCAGCGGACCGATGCTGCGCGGTTCGGGGGTGGAGTGGGACCTTCGCAAGAAGCGGCCGTATGAAGTCTACGATCGCATGGCTTTCGAAATCCCGGTCGGCGTCAACGGCGACTGCTACGACCGCTATCTGGTGCGCATCGAGGAAATGCGCGAGTCGAACCGCATCATCAGGCAATGCATCGACTGGCTGCGCCAGAACGCCGGACCGGTCATCACCGATGACCACAAGGTGGCGCCGCCTTCGCGAGTGGACATGAAGATGAACATGGAGGAGTTGATCCACCACTTCAAGCTCTTCACCGAAGGCATGCACGTGCCGGCGGGCGAGACTTACGCAGCGGTCGAGGCGCCAAAGGGCGAGTTCGGCATCTACCTCATTTCCGACGGCGCCAACAAACCTTACCGGGTGAAAATCCGCGCACCGGGTTTTGCCCATCTGGCGGCGCTGGATGAGATGGTGCGCGGCCACATGATCGCCGACGTGGTGGCCATCATCGGCACCCAGGACATCGTTTTCGGGGAAGTGGACAGATGAACGCGCCGATGATGCTGTCGCCGGAATCGCTGACAAAGATCGACAAGGCGATTGCCAAGTATCCACCGAACCAGCGGCAGTCGGCGGTGATGGCCGCGCTCACTGTCGCGCAGGACGAGAAGGGCTGGCTATCCACCGAGACGATGGATTTCGTCGCGCAGTACCTGGGCATGCCACCGATAGCGGTGTACGAAGCGGCGGCTTTCTACGGCATGTACAACCTGCAGCAGGTCGGGCGCAACAAGATCACCATCTGCACCAACCTGCCGTGCGCGCTGTCGGGCGCCGCAGATGCGGCCGAACATCTGAAGAAAAAACTCGGAATCGGTTTCAACGAAACCACCCCGGACGGTGGTTTCACCCTAAAGGAGGGTGAATGCCTGGGGGCCTGTGGCGATGCGCCAGTGTGCCTGCACAACGACAAGAAAATGTTGTCGTACATGACGCCGGAAAGACTCGATGCGCTGATCGAGGAGCTGAGGAAATGAACGCCCCTCAACCGCCTTTTCCGCCGGATATCTACGGCCCCGAGGCGATCCTGCTCAGAGGGCTCACCGGGCTCAACTGGCGGCTGAAGGACTACGAGGCGCGTGGCGGCTATGAGGCACTGAAGAAGGTCCTGCGCGAGAACATCGCTCCGGAGCAGGTGATCGCGGAAGTGAAGAAATCGACTTTGCGCGGCCGCGGCGGCGCAGGCTTTCCGACCGGATTGAAGTGGAGCTTCATGCCGCGCGGCTTTTCTGGCCAGAAGTACCTGGTTTGCAACTCCGACGAGGGCGAGCCCGGCACTTTCAAAGACCGCGATATTCTGCGCTACAACCCGCACGCCGTCATCGAAGGCATGGCGATCGCGGCCTACGCGATGGGAATCACCGTCGGTTACAACTACATCCACGGCGAGATCTGGGATGTGTACGAGCGCTTCGAGGAGGCGCTCGCCGAGGCCTGCGACGCCGGCTATCTGGGCAAGAGCATCCAGGGCTCGGCATTCAGCTTCGATCTGTACGCGCACCACGGCTGGGGCGCGTACATCTGCGGCGAGGAGACCGCGCTGCTGGAGTCGCTCGAAGGCAAGAAGGGCCAGCCGCGCTTCAAGCCGCCGTTCCCGGCGAGCTACGGCCTTTACGGTAAGCCGACCACGATCAACAACACCGAGACGTTTGCTGCGGCGCCCTGGATCATCGTCAATGGCGCCGACGCCTTCCTGAATCTCGGCCGGCCCAACAACGGCGGCACCAAGATCTTTTCGGTCACCGGTCACGTCGAGCGTCCCGGCAACTACGAAGTCAGGCTCGGTACCCCTTTTCCGAAATTGCTGGCGATGGCCGGCGGGATGCGCGGCGGACGCAAGCTGAAAGCGGTCATTCCTGGCGGATCCTCAATGCCGGTATTGCCCGCAGAAGTCATGATGCAGACCGACATGGATTACGATTCGATCGCCAAGGCCGGTTCGATGCTGGGCTCCGGGGCGGTGATCGTCATGGACGAGACCACCTGCATGGTGCGCGCGTTGCAGCGCCTGTCGTATTTTTACTTCGAGGAATCCTGCGGCCAGTGCACGCCCTGCCGCGAAGGCACCGGCTGGCTGTACCGGATGGTCCATCGAATCGAGCATGGACAGGGCCGGACCGAGGATCTGGAAACGTTGAACTCGGTGGCCGACAACATTGCCGGCCGAACCATTTGTGCGCTAGGTGACGCGGCGGCGCTGCCGGTGAAGAGCTTCACCAAGTACTTCCGCGAAGAGTTTCAGTACCACATCGATCACAATAAGTGCCTGGTATGAGGCCAGACTGATGGCGCACCTCGAAGTAGACGGCCGGCCGGTCGAAGTACCGGACAACAGCACCATCATGGACGCCGCTAACAAGCTCGGCATCTACGTTCCGCATTTCTGTTATCACAGGAAACTGTCGATCGCCGCCAACTGCCGCATGTGCCTGGTGCAGGTGGAGAAAGCGCCGAAGCCGCTGCCTGCCTGCGCCACTCCGGCCACCGAGGGTATGAAGGTCTATACCCATTCGGAAGGCGCGATCAAGGCGCAGAAGGGCGTGATGGAATTCCTGCTGATCAACCATCCGCTCGACTGCCCGATCTGTGACCAGGGCGGCGAGTGCCAGTTGCAGGACCTTGCGGTCGGCTACGGCGCATCGAGCTCCCGTTACACGGAAAGCAAGCGGGTGGTCGCGAACAAGGAACTCGGGCCGCTGGTATGCGCCGACGAAATGTCCCGCTGCATTCACTGTACCCGCTGTGTGCGCTTCGGTCAGGAGATCGCCGGCATCATGGAACTCGGCTTGGTCGGCCGCGGCGAGCACGCCGAGATCATGCCGTTCGTGGCGCGCACCGTCGATTCCGAACTGTCCGGGAATATGATCGACGTCTGTCCAGTGGGCGCGCTTACCTCCAAACCGTTCCGCTACAAGGCGCGCACATGGGAGCTGGCGCGGCGCAAATCCATCAGTCCGCACGATGGACTTGGCTCCAATCTGCTGGTGCAGGTGAAGGACAACCGCGTCCTGCGGGTGCTGCCGTTCGAGAACGAAAACGTCAACGAGTGCTGGCTTTCGGACCGGGACCGGTTCTCCTACGAGGCTCTCAATTCGCAAGAGCGGCTGACCGCGCCGATGATCAAACGCGACGGCAATTGGGAGGAGACGGATTGGACCACGGCGCTCGAGTTCGTGGCCGCCGGACTCAGGCGCATCCGCGATGCGCATGGAGGCAACGCGATCGGCTCGCTCGCGTCGCCGCAGGCGACCGTGGAAGAGCTTTATATGCTCGGCAAATTTGCGCGCGGCATTGGCAGCGGTAATGTCGATTTTCGATTGCGCCAATCGGACGTTTCCGGGGACGGGAGCCTGCGCGGCGCGCCCTGGCTGGGAATGAAGGTCGCCGCGATGAATGGCCTCGATCGGGTGCTGGTGGTGGGCTCGACCTTGCGCAAGGACCACCCGCTGCTGGTTCAGCGTTTCCGCCAGGCGACAAAGAAAGGGGCACAGTTCAACCTGATTAATCCGGTGGACGACGATCTGCTCATGCGCGTGGCCAACAAGGCGATCGTCGCCCCGAGTGCAATGCCCGAAGCGCTCGGCCAGGTGTTGAAGGCCGCCGCCGAGGCGAAGTCAGCGGCTGTACCGGGCGCGGTGGCCGGCCTCGAAGTGAGCGATTGCGCGCGCGCGATCGCGGAAAGTCTGGTTTCCGGCGCGAATCGCGCGATATTTCTCGGCAACATCGCGCAGCATCACCCGCAGGCCTGCCAGTTACATCGTCTGGCGCAGGAACTGTCGACAATCGCAAGCGCGGGCTTCGGTTTTCTCGGCGAGGCGGCAAACAGCGTCGGCGGTTACCTTGCAGGCGCGCTGCCGTTCGGTCGCGAACCCGCAGGCATGAACGCCGCGCAGATGCTAATCCAGCCGCGCCGGGCTTACCTCCTGCTGAATGCGGAAGTCGAACTGGATACCTTCGATCCGCGCAGCGCGCGCGCGGCAATGCACGCAGCCGAACTTGTGGTGGTCATGTCCCCATTCAAGCAGCGGGCCGCCGATTACGCACAGGTTCTGCTGCCGGTATCGCCGTTCACCGAGACCGCCGGCACTTATGTCAACACCGAAGGCTTGGTGCAGAGTTTTCAGGGAGCCGTCCGGCCGCTGGGTGAAACACGGCCGGCGTGGAAGGTGATGCGTGTGCTCGGTACGCTTCTCGACGTTCCGGGTTTCGAGTTCGACAGCATCGAGCAGGTGCGTGGCGAGTGGAAAAATTCGGTCGGGGACGTCGCATCAAGGCTTTCGAACGAAATCGGCGGCGCCCCCGCAGCAATCGTTTCCGCGCGGTCCGCTGGCATCGGGCGAGGCGAAATCGAAAGGATCGGCGAAGTGCCCATCTACCATGCTGACGCGATCGTGCGGCGTGCGGAATCGCTGCAGCAGACCCGGGATGCGCAGGTGGGAACGGCATGGCTGCCCGCGAGCCTGATCGAAAGGCTTGGGCTGCGCCAGGGCGACCGCCTCAGGATCATCCAGGAGGGCGGCGAAGCCACGCTGCCCTTTGGTGGCGATGATCGCCTGCCGGCGGACTGCGTGCGCTTGCCAATGGGCAGCCGCGAAACCGCCGGCCTGGGCGCGATGTTCGGCCTGGTGAAGCTGGAACGCGTAGCCGCGCAGCAGAAAGTGATGGCATGAGTTTCGACTTCCTCGAGGATCTCATCGGGCCAGACGGGGTTACTGCGCTATGGATCCTGGCGAAAATTCTCGCCATCGTTATCCCGGTCATATTGAGCGTCGCCTACCTTACGCTGGCGGAGCGCAAGGTCATCGGCTACATGCAGATCCGCATCGGCCCGAATCGCGTTGGCTACAAAGGCCTGCTTCAGCCGTTCGCCGATGTGCTCAAGCTGCTGGTCAAGGAAGTCATCGTGCCCTCGGGAGCGAACAAATTCCTGTTCATGCTGGCCCCGGTGCTCGCAATCATGCCGGCACTGGCGGCTTGGGCCGTGGTGCCGTTTTCTTCCGAGCTGGTGCTGGCGGACGTCAATGCCGGATTGCTTTACGTGATGGCGATTACCTCGATGGGCGTGTACGGTGTGATCATTGCCGGCTGGGCGTCGAACTCCAAGTATGCCTTCCTCGGCGCGATGCGCTCTGCGGCGCAGATCGTCTCCTACGAGATCGCGATGGGCTTCGCCCTGGTGTGCGTGCTAATGATGTCGGGCAGCCTGAATCTGTCCACCATCGTCAACGAGCAGAAATCCGGGTGGGGACTGCTGGGCTGGAACTTGATTCCGCTGTTGCCGATGTTCATGGTGTATTTTATTTCCGGCGTGGCGGAAACCAACCGCGCGCCTTTCGACGTGGCGGAAGGCGAGTCGGAGATCGTGGCCGGTTTCCACGTCGAGTACTCGGGAACCGCGTTCGCGGTGTTCTTCCTGGCCGAGTATGCGAACATGATCCTGGTCTCGGCGCTGGCGACGGTCATGTTCCTTGGCGGCTGGCTTTCGCCCGTGCCGAGCATATTCGCGGACTGGATGAGGGCCCCCTGGCTTGCTGCAAACGGCTTTCCCTGGGTGGCATTGAAAGTGGCGTTCCTGCTGTTCTGTTTCCTGTGGTTCCGCGCAACCTTCCCGCGCTACCGCTACGACCAGATCATGCGGCTGGGCTGGAAGGTTTTCATCCCGTTGACGATAGTCTGGCTGGTTCTGGTCGGCGGACTGATGCAGACGCCCTACTGGCCGTGGTGAGGACGGAAAAATGATCGAGCGCATCCGGGATTTCTTCCGCACCTTCCTGCTCTTCGAACTGGTGAAGGGCCTGATGCTCACCGGCCGTTATTTCTTCGCGCGCAAGATCACGGTGCAGTTCCCGGAGGAAAAGACCCCTCAGTCGGGACGCTTCCGCGGCCTGCACGCGCTGCGTCGTTATCCCAACGGCGAGGAACGCTGCATCGCCTGCAAGCTGTGTGAAGCGGTGTGTCCGGCGCTGGCGATCACCATCGAATCCGAACAGCGTGCCGACGGCACCCGCCGCACCACACGCTACGACATCGACCTCACCAAGTGCATCTTCTGCGGGTTCTGCGAGGAATCGTGTCCGGTGGACTCGATCGTCGAGACCCGCATCCTCGAATATCACGGGGAAAAGCGCGGAGATCTCCTGTACACCAAGGAGATGCTGCTGGCGATCGGCGATCGTTACGAGGAACAGATCGCCAGGGACCGCGGCGACGACGCGGCGTACCGGTGATGCGAGAAGCGTGAGGCGTGAGGGGTGAGGGGAAGGCCCCTTACCCCTCAATCCTTACCAACAAGAACATGGATTTCAAGACCGGCGTCTTTTATTTCTTCGCGGCAATGCTGGTGTTCGCCGCGCTGCGCGTCATTACCGCGCGCAATCCGGTGCACTCGGCTCTTTTCCTGGTGCTGGCATTCTTTACCGCCGCGGCGTTGTGGATGCTGCTCGAGGCCGAATTCCTCGCCATTGCGCTGGTGCTGGTCTACGTCGGTGCGGTGATGGTGCTGTTCCTGTTCGTGGTGATGATGCTCGACATTAACCTCGACCGCCTGCGCGAGGGCTACTGGGATTACTTGGTGCCGGCGCTGATCGTCGCAGGTGTGATGGTGGCGGAGATGGCAATCATTCTTGGCGCCCGCTACTTCGACCTCGAAGGCATGCCGGCGCCCGAGCAAAGGGGCGCGGACTACAGCAACACGCGCGAGCTTGGGCTGCTGATCTATACCGACTACGTCTATCCCTTCGAGATTGCTGCGGTGATCCTGCTGGTGGCCATCGTCGCTGCCATCGCGTTGACGCTGCGCCACCGCAAGGACACCAAGTACATCGACCCGGCAAAGCAGGTCAACGTGCGCCGCAAGGACCGCGTGCGCATGGTGTCCATGCCATCGGAGAAGGCAGGTGAGGAGTGAGGGGTCAGGAGTGATGAAATTCAATCTTTGGTCTCGGGTGGCGGGAGGTTTTCCCTCATCCGTCGCTCCTCACCCCTTACGCATTTCGCGCGGAGCGTCCGAATGATCTCCCTCTCCCACTACCTCATTCTCGGCGCCGTACTGTTCGCGATCAGCGTGGTGGGCATCTTTCTCAACCGAAAGAACGTGATCATCCTGTTGATGGCGATCGAGCTGATGCTGCTGGCCGTGAACATCAATTTCGTCGCCTTTTCGCATTTCCTGGAGGACCCCGCCGGGCAGGTTTTCGTGTTTTTCATCCTTACCGTGGCAGCGGCCGAGTCGGCAATCGGCTTGGCGATCCTGGTGGTGCTGTTCCGTAACGTGCGCACCATCAACGTCGATGATCTGGACAAGCTCAAGGGGTGAGGCGTGAGGGGAGATGCGAGAGGCGTTGAAACAAGAAGAGGAAAAGTGATGCCGGCTTGTGACGTTGCGCCTTACGCCTTACGCCTCACGCCTCACTGACATCAATGAGAGCTCTTTATCTCATCGTGCCCCTCGCCCCCCTTGCCGGCGCACTGATCGGCGGTCTGATGGGCTGGCTGATCGGCCGGCGCGCCACGCACTGGGTGGCGATCATCGGTATGACGGTGTCTACGATTGCGGCCTTTCTGGTGTTTCGCGACGTGCTCGCGGGCAACGTGTACAACGAACCGGTCTATACCTGGATCACCACCGGCGAAATCTCGCTGGGAATCGGATTCCTGATCGACAGCTTGTCGGCCACCATGATGCTGGTGGTGACCTTTGTCTCGCTTATGGTGCACATCTACACCATCGGCTACATGGCGGACGATCCCGGTTACCAGCGCTTCTTTTCCTATATTTCCCTTTTCACCTTCTCGATGCTGATGCTGGTGATGAGCAACAACTTCCTGCAGTTGTTCTTCGGCTGGGAAGCGGTGGGCCTGGTTTCCTATCTGCTGATCGGCTTCTGGTACACACGCCCGAGCGCCATCTATGCCAGCCTCAAGGCTTTCCTGGTCAATCGCGTCGGCGATTTCGGTTTTCTGCTGGGCATTGCGCTGATATTCGTCTATTGCGGTTCACTTGACTACGCGCAGGTTTTCTCCCGCGCACCCGAACTGACCGGCGAGACGGTGGAAATGGCATACGTCGGCTGGCCGCTGCTCACCGCGGTATGCATCCTGCTGTTCATTGGCGCGATGGGCAAATCGGCGCAATTTCCATTGCACGTCTGGCTGCCGGATTCGATGGAGGGCCCGACACCGATTTCGGCGTTGATCCATGCCGCCACCATGGTGACCGCGGGGATTTTCATGGTGGCGCGCATGTCGCCGTTGTTCGAGCTTTCGGAAACGGCGCTGTCCTTCGTGATGATAATCGGCGCGATCACCGCATTGTTCATGGCGCTGGTGGCGGTGGTGCAGAACGACATTAAACGTGTGGTGGCCTACTCGACGCTGTCACAACTCGGTTACATGACCGTGGCGCTCGGCGCCTCGGCCTACGCCGGGGCCATATTTCACCTGGTGACCCATGCCTTTTTCAAGGCGCTGCTGTTCCTCTGCGCCGGCTCGGTGATCATCGCCCTTCACCACGAACAGGACATGCGCAGAATGGGGGGGCTGAGGAAGTACATGCCGATTACCTACGCCACCATGCTCATCGGCGCGCTGGCAAGCGCGGGCATTCCCGGCTTTTCCGGTTTCTTCTCCAAGGATGCGATCATCGAGGCGGTGCATCTTTCGCAGTTGCCGGGCAGTGGTTTTGCCCACTTCTGCGTGCTTTCGTGCGTGTTCGTCACCGCGTTCTATACCTTCCGGCTGTTCTTCATGACATTCCACGGCAAGGAGCGTTTCCACGCGCACGGTGACGAACACGGACACGGGCAAGGGCATGCGCCGCGCGAATCCCCGTGGGTGGTGACCGTGCCGCTGGTGATGCTTGCCGTGCCGACGATTTGCGCCGGCTGGGTCATCGGACCCGTGCTGTTCGGCGACTTCTTTGGTAAATCTATTATTGTTGCCAAATCCCACGACGTGCTTGCCGCGCTCGGCCGGAACTTCCATGGCGTACCCGAGATGATGGCGCACGCCCCCACCACCTGGCCGTTCTGGCTTGCCTTAGGCGGTATCGCCAGTGCGGCCTACCTGTATCTGAAGCGCACCGATCTACCGGACAAGTTGCGGCAGCGGATCTCGCCGCTTTATGCCGTGCTCGAACAGAAATACTATTTCGACCGCTTCAACGACTGGTTCTTTGCCGGCGGTGCGCGCCTGGTCGGACGCGGATTGTGGAAGGGGGGCGATATCGCGGTGATCGATGGCTTCGTCAACGGCGCCGCACGAATGGTCGGGTGGTTGGCGACTGTGGTTCGCAAACTTCAGTCCGGGCATGTCTATACATACGCCTTTGCCATGATCATCGGCATGGTGACCCTGCTTACCCTCTGGTTCGCCAGAAGCTGACACAAGTAGACAACATGCTCGGTCTGCCCTATTTAAGCACAGTCATCTGGCTGCCGATCCTTGGCGGCGTCGCGGTGTTGTTCACCGGTTCGGACCGCAACTCCAATGTCGCACGCTGGCTCGCGCTCGCCGGTGCCGTCGGCGGCCTGGCGGTTGCGCTGCCTGTCTACGACGGATTCGACCCTGGCATCGCGGGCATGCAATTCGTGGAATTGATACCCTGGATCAAGTCTTACAACGTCAACTATCACCTCGGTATCGACGGCATCTCGCTGTTGATGATCCTTCTCAATTGTTTCACCACCGTGTTGGTGGTGCTGGCGGGATGGCAAGTGGTGGAAAGCCGGGTGGCCCAGTACATGTCGGCTTTCCTGATCCTTTCCGGCATCATGAACGGCGTGTTCTGCGCGCAGGATGCGGCGCTGTTCTACGTGTTCTTCGAGGCGACGCTGATTCCGATGTTCATCGTCATCGGCATGTGGGGAGGCCCGAACCGGGTTTATGCGGCGCTCAAATTTTTCCTCTACACGCTGGTCGGCTCGCTGCTGACGCTGGTCGCGTTCATCTATTTGTATGTTGCCTCCGAGGGCAGTTTCGCGCTGGCCGACTACTACCGTCTGCCGATCCCTCTGGGCACACAGATCCTGCTGTTCATTGCCTTCTTTGCCGCGTTTGCGGTCAAGGTGCCGATGTTCCCGGTACATACCTGGCTGCCCGATGCGCATGTCGAGGCTCCCACCGGCGGCTCCGTGGTGCTGGCGGCCGTGATGCTGAAGCTCGGCGCCTATGGTTTTATCCGGCTGTCTCTGCCGGTTCTCCCGGACGCCAGCCACGTGGCTGCCCCGGTCGTCATCGGCTTGTCCCTGATCGCGGTGGTGTATATCGGACTGGTGGCTCTGGTACAGACCGACATGAAGAAGCTGATTGCCTATTCATCCATTTCGCACATGGGATTCGTGACGCTGGGCATTTTCCTGTTCAACGACCACGGCATGGAAGGTGCGGTGATCCAGATGGTCTCGCACGGCTTCGTTTCGAGTGCGCTGTTCCTGTGCGTCGGCGTCCTCTATGACCGCATGCACTCGCGTTTGATCGCCGACTACGGCGGGGTGGTGAACCGGATGCCGGTATTTGCCGCTTTCTTTGTGCTTTTCGCGATGGCAAATTCCGGCTTGCCGGGTACAAGCGGCTTTGTCGGCGAATTCCTGGTAATACTGGGGACAATGGAGGAGAACTTCTGGTACGCGTTCGCCGCGGCGAGCACGCTGCTGTTCGGTGCCGCCTATACGCTGTGGATGGTCAAGCGCGTCGTTTTTGGCGCGGTGGCCAACGGCCAGGTTGCGACCTTAACGGACATCACCCCGCGCGAAGCGCTGGTGCTGGGCCTGTTAGCGATCGCCGTGCTGGCCATGGGGCTGTATCCCCAGCCTTTGGCCGCGGTGCTGCATACTTCGGTCAGCGAATTGCTGACGCTGGCAAACCAGAGCAAATTATGAAAACAGGGACGAGGGACGAGGGATGAGGGAAACGCAAAATAGCGCCGTTGCACTTCGTGTTTGTCCCTCGCCCCTCGTCCCTCGCCGCTCGCCCCTTGTTTCACGCCCCTCGTCCCTCGCCCCTCGCCTCTGAATCTATGGAATACGAGATTCCCGATTTCCTGCTGGCGGCCCCCGAGATCATCCTGCTGACGATGGTCTGCGTCATCCTGGTCGTGGACCTGTTTCTGCCCGACGCCCATCGGGTCTGGACCTACGCGCTGAGCCAACTGTCGCTGATCGGCACCGCGGTGCTGGTGTTCGCCATGGGAGGGGAAGAAGTCGCCTACACTTTCAACGGCATGTTCGTGGACGACCCGATGGCGGACGTTCTCAAAATCGCGGTTTGCCTGACCGTGACAGTCATGCTGGCCTACTCGCGTGCGTACGTTGCGGCGCGCGACATGTATCGCGGCGAGTTCTTCGTGCTTTCGCTGTTCGCCACGCTCGGCATGATGGTGATGATCTCGGCGAATCACTTCCTGATGCTTTACCTGGGGCTCGAGCTACTGTCGCTGTCCCTGTATGCCATGGTCGCGCTGCCGCGCGATTCCGGCAAACAGCACCGAGGCGGCGATGAAGTACTTCGTGCTCGGCGCGCTGGCCTCCGGCATGCTGCTCTACGGCATGTCGATGATCTATGGCGCGACCGGGTCGCTGGAGGTGACCGAAGTGGCGCAGCGCATCTGTCGACGGCGACGCCATTCCGACCATCCTGATATTCGGGCTGGTGTTCGTGGTGGCCGGCATCGGCTTCAAGCTCGGCGCCGTGCCGTTCCACATGTGGGTGCCGGACGTCTATCATGGCGCGCCGACGGCGGTGACTCTGCTGATCGGCACCGCGCCCAAGCTGGCGGCGTTTGCGTTCATCATGCGCATGCTGGTGGAGGCGCTGGGCTGCAGCAATTGCTGTCGAATGGCAGCAGATGCTGGTCATTCTTGCAGTGGCCTCGCTGGCCATCGGCAACATCACCGCGATCGCGCAGACCAACCTGAAGCGCATGCTGGCCTACTCGACCATCTCCCACATGGGTTTCCTGCTGCTCGGCATCCTGAGCGGCACGTATCGAGGGCTATGGCGCGGCGATGTTCTATACCGTCATCTACGTGCTGATGTCGCTGGGCACCTTCGGCATGATCCTGCTGCTGTCGCGCGAGGGCTTCGAGGCGGAGAACCTGGAGGACTTCAAGGGGCTCAACCAACGCAACCCCTGGTACGCGTTCATCATGATGCTGCTGATGTTCTCGATGGCCGGCATCCCGCCCACCATGGGATTCTGGGCCAAGCTGTTCGTGCTCCAGGCGGTGCTGTCAGTGGGTTACATCTGGCTTGCCGTGGTGGCCGTGCTGTTCTCGCTCATCGGCGCGTTCTACTATCTTGCGCATCGTCAAGCTGATGTACTTCGATGCGCCGACCGACCCGGCGCCAATTGACCCGCGCGCGGACATCCGGGTATTGATATCGGCCAACGGCCTTGCGGTGCTGGTGTTCGGGCTGGTACCGGGCTCGCTCCTGGCCATCTGCGAACGCGCAATTCAGCTTTCCCTGTGAGTTTGGACTTCACAGAGAAGAAGATTTCCTCGCACAAGGCCTACGGCGGCCGTCTGTTGCAGGTGAACGAGGATGAGGTCAGGTTGCCGGATGGCAGCCATGCCCGGCGCGAATACGTCGTGCACCCTGGAGCGGCCTTGATCCTGCCGATCTTCGACGATGGCGCGGTGCTGCTCGAGCGCCAGTTCCGCTATCCGGTCGGAAGCCATTTCTACGAACTGCCGGCCGGCAAGCTTGAGCCAGGCGAGCCGCCGCTTGAAACCGCCAGACGCGAGCTTCAGGAGGAGACGGGTTATGTTGCGGCGGAATGGCGCGAGCTCGGCCGCATTCATCCCTGCGTCGGGTACTCCAACGAGACCATAGACTTATTCCTGGCGCGCAAGCTCGAATTCAGGGGTGCCCAACTCGACGAAGGGGAATTTCTGGAGACGTTGCGGTTGCCGCTTGCCGAGGGGCTCGACTGGGTTCGGCGGGGGCGTATCAGCGACACGAAAACCATTCTCGGCCTGTTCTGGGCCGACAAGATTCTTAGGGAAGCCTGGTAGTGAACCGCGGCGGGATCAGGCGAGCTTGGCGGCCTGCCGCTCCTCGTCGCTTGAGGCCAGAAAGGGCTGGGGGTGCCCGAACACGAAGCCCTGGCCGTACAAAACGCCCATCTCGATCAGGATTTTCAGCACTTCCTGGTCCTCGACCCACTCGGCGATCACCTGCTTGTTGAGTCCCCGCGCCACGTCGCACAACGCGCGCACGAACAGGCGATTGGCTTCGTCGGTTGCCAGACCGCGTATGAAATTGCCGTCGATCTTCAAATAGTCCACGTCGAAGCGCTTGAGGAAATAGAACGAGCTGAACCCCGCCCCGAAGTCGTCGAGCGCAAAGCGGCAACCCAGTTTCTTCATCTGCGAAATGAACTCCTGCGTGACGTCGACTTCCGCCATCGCCGCGGTTTCCGTGATCTCGAACACCAGTTGGTCGTGATCCACCGGTGCGACGGCGAGCATGGCCTCGAAGCGCCGTACCCATTGCTGGTCGGAGAGGCTCACGCGTGACAGGTTCACGAAGTAGCGAATCTTCTGGCCGCGCATCTGCGGCTGCTTCAAGATTTCCAGGACCTTGGCCACAACGCGCAGGTCGATTTCCTGGACCATGCCGAGCGACTCGCCTACCTCGATGTACTGTCCCGGCAGAACGATGTTGCCGTTGCGGTCGAGGATGCGCACAAGCACTTCGTGGTGAACCAGTTTCTGGTCCGCGAGCCTGACCACCGGCTGCGAGTAGAGCAATATGCGGTCCTCGTCCAGCACCTCGCGCAGTTCCCGCGCCCAGTGCACGCGCCTGTGGGTACCGCGCAAGTCGTCAGGATTGTTGTCGTGGAGTACGAAACGGTTGCGGCCGTTGTCCTTCGCCTGGTACATGGCGATGTCCACGTTGGCGAGAAGCGACGCGACGTCGCTCCCGTGGAACGGATAAGCCACCACGCCGACCGAGGCGGTCAATGTCGAAAGACAGCCCTGCACGCCCGACTGGAACTTGTAGTGGCGCAGCGCGGTGAGCGCGCGTTCGGCGACCTGCGCAGCCTCGGCGCGCAGCGCATCCGGCAGATGCAGCGCGAATTCGTCGCCGCCCAGTCGGAAAACCTGCGCGTTCTCGTCTTTCACCACGTCCTTGAGCAGTCCGCCGATGCCGATGATCAACTGGTCACCGGCACGATGACCGAAGTTATCATTGATGTATTTGAAGTGATCGACGTCCAGGAGCAATACCGACCCCTTTTCGCCGTCCGTGAGCGCGGCTTCGAGCACTTTCTGAAGCGAAACCCGGTTGGGCAAACCGGTGAGCGAATCGTGGGTGGCGAAACGTTCGATCTCGAGCGCCGCCCTGTGTTGCTCGGTGACGTTGCGCGCGGTGCCGCGCAGGCCGATGATCGCGTCGTTGTCGTCATGGGAAACGCGTGCATTGATTCCCACCCAGCGGTCGTTGCCGTCGGCGGATATGAGGTGGGTGAGGTAGTTCTTTACCTCGCCGTTCTTGCGCAGCATGGACAGGAAGCGGCGGTTGGAAACGTGGGACAGACCGGCTTCGAAATCGAAGAAGCAGCGGCCGATCAGGTCCTTTTGCTGCAACCCGAATATGTCCACGCAGCCGTTGTTGAGGTAGGTGAAACGGCCCAGCGCATCGGTGGTCCAGATCAGATCGTGGGAAGTCTCCACCAGGTCGCGATAGCGTGACTCGCTCTCCAGCAGCAACTGGATGATGCGGCGTTTTTCCTTGAGCGTCCGGCGTACGGCCGCCAGTTCGTCTTCGTATTTTTCGGCTTCGTGCTTGTCGCTGCCGGCTACCAGGGCAGAACCGGCCAGGCCGTCGATGATCTCACGCGCATAACGACGGTGTCCGCCGTCGGTGCGGCGTGCCACCAGCACACCCTGGACGTCCCAGCGCCTGAGTTTCTGCACCGGGATGCCGAGCTTTCCCGCGGCTTCCTGAATCGAATACTCGGGAAGTTCGTGCGCCACTTCGCGCCTCGTACTCCATTGATGCCGGTTGGTCGGGCCGGCTAACCCAGCGCGCCGGCGCATCAGTGCAAGAGCTTGGCGACGCCCTGTTCGTCGTGGCGCACGCCCGTGGTACGGTCCGACTGCCGCGAAGCCAGCCGCTGCATCAGTTTGAGATCGCGATGGCTCAGGTTCAGCGCCGTGTCCACCCAAACCTCGACCACGCCAATCAGTTCCTCGTAGTCGAGCTTGTGCACGCGTCTGCGCGCGGCGGCGAGGCCGGTCATGGCATTACGGCTGCGGCTGCGGGACCGGATAAAATCGGCGATTTCCGCCTCACCCCGGCCCTGCTCCACGACCAGATCCACTATCCCCATTGCCAGCATATCATCGGCGGTGTACATCTTGCCACTCGTAATCAGGTTCTCGGTCGCACGTTTGCCCACCTTCCGCTCCAGGAAGGAAAATGCCCCCATCCCCGGGAACAGATTGAACAGGATCTCCGGAAAGCCGAAGCGTGCCTGGCGCTCCGCGACCAGCACGTCGGACGACAGCGCCGCCTCGAAACCGCCGCCCAGGCATTCGCCCTGGATCAACGAGATCGTGGTGATCGGCAACTCATGGCCAATATAATTGCGATACAGGACATCCACGCAGGCCTTGCCGTAGCCGAGCAGGCCGTCCCGGTCCTGGTTGCCGATCAGTCTGGTAAACAGACTGAGGTCGCCGCCGAGATTGAACACGCCGGGCACCTTGGACGCCAGGATCGCGTAATCGACGGCTGCGCTCTCGCCGCCACAATCCACTTCGCCGCCGGTATGGGTGATGAAACGGCAGTAGCGGTCCAGGTCGCGCAGGAGGTCGGGATTGAAATTGGGTCTCGGCGCCGGATTCCAACGCAACCACATTGCGTGTTGTTCTCTGTCGAAAAACGCGGACAACTGTTCCGAGAAAAAGTACTCGGTCGCTTCCCCGGCAGGCTCGGCACCAGTCTTTGCTGGGACTCTTAGCAGTTCCTGTGGGATATTCATGTCCATTTTTAATTCTCCCTGTGAGAGTGAATTTAGGTAGTAAACCGCCACAGGACCCCCCCAGAGCGGCTTCCGGCTTGACTGTAGACGAATACAGGGGCAAAAGGCAAATCTAACACTTTGATAGATTTAATTTTTCTGCTTTATTGTCAACAATTTGGATGAGCTTGTCACCCTAAGACCACAAGAAAATTTAATGTTTTATCTTTGGCGGGCCAATGGCCCAAGTGTGGGCAAGCTTCAAGAACGCCGTACAAGCTTCAGATTTTGTTGACGTTCCAGCCAAGACGCGCTAGAAAGGAAACCCATAAGAACGATAGCTGCACGCCCGGTCCCCAATGCGCTTCTTCCTCCGTTCCATCGCGCGGCTGCTGTTCCGCGTCAGCGTCGTCGGCGACCTGGCGCCGTTCGGGCATGCGGACCGGTTGCTTGTGGTCGCCAACCACCATTCGCGGCTCGATGCGGTGCTGCTGGCCCTGTTCCTGCCGCGTGCGCCGGTCATCGTCGTTCCGCCAGAGGAAACCCGTAGCCGGATGATGCGCTGGTTGCTGGGGCACGTCGACCACGAAGTGCACGACCTGAACAATCCCCTGAGCATGAAGCCGCTGCTCCGATTGCTCCGTGGCGGGCGCCCGGTGGTATTGTTCCCGGAGGGACGCATCGCGCGCAACGCCGCTGTGATGAAGATTTACCCGGTGCCGGCGTTAATCGCGCTCAAGAGCGGCGCCGCGGTGCTGCCGGTGCACGTGGAAGGCGCCGGCCAATGGTTCAGTCGCTCCGGTTCGACGTCGGTCGTGCGGCGGCTCCTGCCGTCGGTGACCGTGCGAGTGTTCACTCCCACACGCATAGACGGGGGCGCCGCCGGTAGCGCGCGCCGGCGGCGCGCCTTTGCCACCCGCAGGCTCACCGCCATCATGCAGACCATGGCACTGCAATCGCACGCCTGCAAGCCCCTGTTCGAATGCTTTCTCGACGCGGTCGCGGCGCATGGGCGCGCGGCGGTGCTGTTGGAAGATCAGAACGAGGAGCCGCAGACCTATGGCCAGATGTTGCGCTTGAGTCTGGCGATGTCGCGGCTGCTCAAGCGTTTTACCAGTGCTCGCGAGAATGTCGGCCTGCTGCTTCCGAACGTGGTACCGGCGGTGGGTGTGGTGATGGGCCTGTCGGCCATCGGGCGAGTGCCGGCCATTTTCAACTACACGGCTGGTCCGTTGGGCGTGGAAAGCGCTCGCGTTGCGGCCGGTGTATGCACCGTGATCACTTCGCGGAAGTTCATCGAACAGGCGCATCTGCATTCTCTGCTCGATGCGCTTGACGGCTGCAAAATCGTCTATCTCGAGGACCTGCGCAGCCAGTTTGGCTGGCGCGACAAGTTGTGGCTAATCGGTTTTGCACTGCGCTTTCCGCGGCTGGTGATCGCCAGGCAGTCCACGCTCGATCCCGCGGTGGTGTTGTTCACTTCAGGTTCGGAAGACCGGCCCAAAGGTGTGGTTTTGTCGCACCATGCTATCGTTGCCAACGTGGCGCAGATGCGCGCCGTATTCGACTTCTCGGCCGAAGACAAGATACTGAACCCGCTGCCGCTGTACCACGCCTACAGCTTTACCGCCGGTGTCATGCTGCCGTTGATAACCGGCACGCGGCTTTACCTCTTCATCTCGCCGCTGCGCTATCGCGCCATTCCCGAGATTACGTACCGCCGCGATTGCACCATCCTGTTCGGAACCAGCACTTTTCTTTCGTTCTACGCGCGTTATGCCAATCCCATGGACTTCTGCCGTCTGCGCTATGTGATCTCCGGCGGCGAGAAGCTGTCGCCCGAGGTCGCACGGGTGTGGATGGAGAAGTTCGGGCTACGCATCCTCGAAGGCTATGGATCGACCGAATGCGCGCCAGTGATTTCTCTGGCAACGCCGTCGGCGTACCGCCGCAATGCAGTAGGTCGCTTCCTGCCTGGCATCGACTACCAGATCGAGCCAGTGGACGGCATCGACAAGGGCGGCGTGCTGCACATTCGAGGGCCGAACGTGATGTTGGGCTACTACCGTTACACCAATCCCGGTGTGATCGAGGCGCCCAAGTCGAGCGTGGGCGAAGGCTGGTACGACACCGGCGACGTGGTGGACGTGGATCACGACGGCATGCTCAGCATCTCCGGGCGGGTGAAACGCTTCGCCAAGATCGCCGGCGAAATGGTGTCGCTGGACATGATCGAGCACGTGGCGCGCGAAGCTTCGCCCGAGCACCATCATGCCGCCGTGCTGACGTTACAGGATTTCGGCGGCGAGTCCACGGTGCTGTTCACCACCGACGTGCAACTTACCCGCGCCGCGCTGCTGGAGGCGGCAAAGGAGCTGGGGACGCACGATCTTTCGGTGGCGCGCCGCATCGTGCACCTGAAGGAGATCCCGCTGCTCGCATCCGGCAAGGTGGACTATGTCGGGCTCAAGAGCCTGATCGAGGGCGATGCGGTCAAGCGGCTGCTTGCCGCCGCCGCATTGATGAGTCCGCAGGACCTGGAAATGTCCCCGGTGCAGAAGTAGCGTCGTGAATTGGCAGCAGCTCCGCTGGTCACGGGCTGCGACCCGCCCGTCCGCTTACGCCGGTCGCGCGAAGTTACGGTCCGGCCACCGCTCCCGCGGGCCCCTCAATCCCCCGGGCGGCGCCCCTTGAAACCCCAAGCCGCAGCCCTTAGTTCTTACCGTTGTCACCGATCCCGAAAGGGGAATTTCCGCCATGGCCGAAGCAGCCGCCAAAGAAACGCTGGGCTTCCAGACCGAAGTCAAGCAACTGCTCAATTTGATGATCCACTCCTTGTACGGCAACAAGGAAATTTTCCTGCGTGAACTGATTTCAAACGCCTCGGATGCCTGTGACAAGCTGCGCTTCGAGTCGCTGACCGACTCGGGGCTGTTCGAGGCCGATCCCGATCTGCGCATACGAGTCTGGTACGACAAGTCGGCGCGCACCCTCACCATTTCCGACAACGGTATCGGCATGTCCCGCCAGGAGGTCATCGACAACATCGGCACTATCGCCAAGTCCGGCACCCGCGAGTTCTTTGATCGCCTGACCGGCGACCAGACCAGGGACGCCCACCTGATCGGGCAGTTCGGCGTGGGGTTCTATTCCTCGTTCATCGTTTCGGAAAAGGTCACGCTGGCGACCCGCCGCGCCGGCCTGGGCAAGGAGCATGGCGTGCGCTGGGAATCGTCGGGCGAGGGCGACTACACCATCGAGACCGTGGAACAGCAGGGCCGCGGCACCGACGTGACGCTGCATCTGCGGGCGGGCGAGGACGAATTACTGAACGGCTTGCGTTTGCGTTCCATCCTTCGCAGATATTCCGACCACATTACGTTGCCCATCCTGATGAGAAAAGAGGAATGGAATCCGGATAAAGGCGAGAACGTCGTCAAAGACGAGGACGAGAAAGTCAACCAGGCTTCCGCGCTGTGGGCGCGTCCCAAGTCCGAGATAAGCGAAGAGCAGTACCAGGAGTTCTACAAGCATGTTGCCCATGACTTCGAGCCGCCGCTGGCCTGGGTGCACGCGAAGGTCGAGGGCAAGTCCGAGTACACCCAGTTGCTATACCTGCCGGAGCGCGCACCCTTCGATCTGTGGGACCGCGAGCATCGCCACGGCATCAAGCTCTACGTGCGGCGCGTATTCATCATGGACGATGCGGAGCAACTGATCCCGGCGTACCTGCGGTTCGTGCGCGGAGTGGTCGATTCCAACGACCTGCCGCTCAACGTCTCGCGCGAAATTCTGCAGGAATCGAAAGACGTCGAGGTGATCCGCAAGGGCTGCGTCAACAAGGTGCTCGGTCTGCTCGAAGATCTCGCGGAGAACCAGAAGGAAAAATACGGGCGTTTCTGGAAGGAATTCGGCCGCGTGTTCAAGGAGGGGGCGGGCGAAGACTGGGCGAACAAGGAGCGCATCGCAAGGCTGCTGCGCTTCGCCTCGACTCACGGCGACACCGGCGAGCAAACCGCCTCGCTCGCCGACTACCTGTCGCGGATGAAGGAAGGCCAGGACAAGATCTACTACATCACCGCCGACAGCATGGCTGCGGCGAAGAACAGCCCGCACCTGGAAATCTTCCGCAAGAAAGGTATCGAGGTGCTGCTGCTTTCCGACCGGGTGGACGAATGGGTGGCGTCAAATCTCACCGAATTCGAAGGCAAAGCGCTTCAATCGGTGGCCAAGGGCGACCTCGATCTGGGCAAGCTCGCCGACGAGGACAAGACGGAACGTGAAAAGGAAACCGGCGATTACAAGGACCTGGTCGAGAAAATCAAGAAAACGTTGGATGCCCAGGTGAGGGATGTGCGGCTGACGTTCCGGCTGACATCCTCGCCGGCCTGCCTGGTTTCGGACCAGCACGACATGAGCGCCAACCTCGAGCGCATGCTCAAGGCCGCCGGCCAGAAGGTGCCCGGAAACAAGCCGGTTCTGGAGATCAACCCGCACCATCCTCTGGTGCAACGCCTGAAATACGAATCCGACGAAGCGCGCTTCGGCGACTGGAGCCACATCCTGTTCGATCAGGCGCTGCTTGCCGAAGGAGGGCAGCTCGACGATCCGGCAGGATTCGTGAAGCGGCTGAATGACTTGATGCTCAACTTGAGCCACCCCACCCCCTCTCCCTGACCCTCTGCCCCTTGAGCCGAGAACCAGGCACTTGCCCTGCAAAACGCTGCGCGTGCCGCTTCGTCCTCAGCTCTCATAGCGTACCAATCGTTCTCATACAAATAAATCAACATCGAAGATACAAGGGGTAGAGGGCTGGGGAGAGGGGGGGTGCTTTTTACTTGCCCTTCCAGTTCGGCGGGCGTTTCTGCATGAAGGCATCGATGCCCTCGCCGGCGTCCGCGGCCATCATGTTGCAGGCCATGACCTCCGAGGCATACCCGTAAGCCGCCTCCATTCCCATCTCGATCTGCTTGTAGAACATCTTCTTGCCGGTTGTCACCGCGACCGGGGATTTGGCAATGATCGCATCCGCCAGCGCCTTCACTTCCGCATCCAGTTTTTCGACGGGGACCACGCGGTTCACCAGGCCGCGAGCCTTTGCGGTTGCGGCGTCGATGAAATCGCCGGTGAGCAGCATTTCCATCGCCTGCTTGCGCGAAAGGTTGCGGGCCAGCGGCACGCTGGGCGTCGAGCAGAACAGGGCGACGTTGATTCCGGATACGGCGAACCGCGAATTTTCCGAGGCCACCGCCAGATCGCATTGCGCCACCATCTGGCAGCCGGCAGCGGTAGCGATGCCGTGCACCCGCGCGATCACCGGCTGCGGCAGCCGGGTGAGGGTCATCATCATCCTGCTGCACTGGGCAAAAAGCTTCTCGTAATACGCCTTCTTCGGGTTGGCGCGCATCTGCTTGAGGTCGTGACCGGCGCAGAAGGCGGTGCCGTTGCCGGCAACGACGACCACTCGCACCGAGGTGTCCTTCTCGATCGAATCGAGCGCGGACTGCAGTTCGGTCAGCAGTTCCTCGGAAAGCGCGTTGTATTGTTTCGGGCGGTTGAGCGTGACGGTGGCGATGCCGCCGGCGTCATGGCGCAGCAGGACCGGTTCGTTGCTCGCTTGCAGTACGGCAGACATGGGAGTTCTCCGCTGTGCTTCTAAGGGAGCAGGAATTATAGGCGCCCACCGCGTGATTTTCCAAGGGAAGCTCTGACCAGAGCTTCCCTAAGCCCGAAGGTATCTGTAGATGGCAGGCGCGTTCTGCGCTGGAGCGCCGAGGAAGCGCTCGAACGCGTCCGCGGCGAGCGGCTCGCTGAACAGGAAACCCTGGATCTCGTCGCAGCCGTAGGCGTGCAGGAATTCGAGTTGCTCCGTCGTTTCCACGCCTTCCGCGACCACGTCGAGTTTCATGTTATGCGCCATGGCGATAATGCTGCGGGTGATCGAGGCGTCGTCGCGGTCTTCCGGCAGGTCGCGAATGAACGAGCGGTCAATCTTGACACAGTCGATCGGGAAACGCTTCAGATAGGCAAGCGACGAGTAGCCGGTGCCGAAGTCGTCGATCGCCAGGCGCACCCCCGTGTCGCGCAAGGCCTGCAACAGTTTCACCGCGCGCTCGGCGTCGCGCATCACCATGCTCTCGGTTATCTCCAGTTCCAGACTCTCCGCCGGGAAGCCGGTCCGCTTGAGAGTGGCGGCGACGCGCTGGGCAAAGCCCTCGTCGAACAACTGCCGCACCGACAGATTCACCGACACGCGCAGGCTGATGTGGCCCAAATCGCGCAGCATCTGCCCTTGGCGGCAGGCCTCCTCCAGTACCCAGTCACCGATCTGCACGATGATGCCGGTCTCCTCGGCGATCGGGATGAATTCGCTCGGTTGCATCAGGCCTTTTTCCGGGTTACGCCAGCGCACCAGCGCCTCCATGCCCGCCACCGTGCGCGAGGAAACGCGCACCTTGGGCTGGAAGTGCACCGTGAACTCCTTGCGCTCCAGCCCCCGCCGCAACGCCGACTCGATCGACAGTCGCTCGCGAGTATGCACGTTCATTTCCGGCGAGAAGTACTGGAACCCGTTCTTCCCGGATTCCTTGGCGCGGTACATCGCCACGTCGCTGTTCTTGAGCAGCGTCTGCATGTCGCTGCCGTCGTGCGGATAGGTGCTGATGCCGATGCTGGCGGTGATCAAAAACTCCTGGTCGTCTATCAGCAGGGGCCGGGAGGTGGCTTCCAGGATCTTGAGCGCCACCGCGCTCACGGCCTCGACGCTGGAAGCGTCCAGCATCAGGATCACGAACTCGTCGCCGCCGAGCCTTGCGATGATGTCGCTGTCGCGCAGGCACGCGCGCAGCCGTGCCGCCACCTGCTTGAGCAATTGGTCGCCGGCCTCGTGGCCGATGGTGTCGTTGATGTTCTTGAAGCGGTCCAGGTCCACTACCATCAGCGCGCAGCGCAATCCGTAGCGCTGGGTGGTGGCGAGTGCATGCTCGAAGGCCCGGTGGAAGTGGGCGCGGTTGGGAATGCCGGTGAGTTCGTCGTGATAGGCAAGATACTCGATGTGCTCTTCGGCGCGCTTGCGGTCGGTGATGTCGCGGATGATCAGGCTGGCGCACATCTCGCCGTTGCGGTCGCGGAAGTTGGCACAGGCGAATTCCACCGGCACCAGGCCGCCATCCTTGCGGCGCAGCCTCAGTTCACCGTGGGCGACGCCGGCGCGTTCGCCCGCGTTCAGCAGCGCCTGCGCCCGCGGATCGCTCCGGTCCACGATGTCGTCGCAGCAAAGCGCACGCAGCTCATCCTCGACATAGTCCAGCAGCTTGCAGGCTGCATCGTTGGCTGCGAGGATGGCGCCCGCGGGCCGGGTCAGCAGAATTGCGTCGATGCTGTGCTCGAACAGTGCGCCATAGCGGGCTTCGCTTTCGCGCAACGTTTCCGCCAGCGCGCGCTGTGCGGTAATGTCTTCGTTCAGCGATATGGCCCCGAGGACTTCGCCGTCGGTGGACAGAATCGGCGCGGCAGAATCGAGGATGGTCCTGCGGCTGCCATCGCACGACTCGATGTCGATGATTTGATTTCCGATGGCTTCCCCCTTGGCGAGCGCTCGTGCCAGGCCCCATTCCGACCACTCCAGGCGTTTTCCCGTTTCATTGCGCCAGCCCTTCAACCCGCCTTTCTGGTGCGTGCCTGCCGGCGGCGCCTGTCCCCAGATCTTCTCGCTTGCGGCATTGCTCAGAACCAAGTTGCCGTCGCCGTCGGCGACCCACACGCCGACCGGCAGGCTGTCGAGTATCTGGTGCAGCAGACTTTCACTTTGCGCAACCGACTGCGTCAACTCGCTTCTGCGACGCAGTTCCTGCATTAGGAGCCAGGCGAGAACCAGGATGGCCAGGGCAAAGCCGGTGAGCACCACGATGGTCACCGTTTTCTGCTCACGCCAGCCGGCCAGCACCTCTGCCTCCGACAGGCCCACCTGCACCATCAGCGGCACGCCCGCCACCGCGCGCGCGCTGTAGATGCGTGCCTCGCCGTCCACCGGACTGACGGCGCGGAAAGTGCGGACGCCGGAGCGGGCGAGGTCCTTGAGCGTCAGATTGCTGCCGGTAGCCATTCCCACCCAAGTGGGAGCGGCCGGCGTGCGGGCAACCAACTCGCCGTCCTGGTGCAGCAACTCGATGGCGCCGTCGTGGCCGACGTCGACATTGCGGTAAAAGGTCTGGAACGCGTGCGGCTCAAGCGCCACGACGATCACGCCGCCGAATCTGCCGTCGGCCGTGGGCATCCGGCGGCTTGCCGCAACGAACCACGCCCCCGTGGTGCGGTTGACAATTGGTTTGCCTACATAAAGACCGTACGGCCGGGCACGGTGCCAGCTGAAGTACTCGCGATCGGAAAAGTGCCGAGTCGCGGCAGGCAGCGGGTCGGAATGGTGTGTGATCACGCCGCCCGAATCGACAATGAACAGGGCACGGGCATAAGGAAGCGTCGCGAGCTTCTGCTTCAGCAGGGCTTGCATCTGCGGGTTGCCGCTGTCGCGCAGCGCCGGTACCTGCGCCCACGTGTCAGCGAGGTTGAGCAGCACCATATCCATCGCCTGCAGGGCGCGCGCGGTTTGTTCTTCCAGTACCTGTGCCAGGTTTTGGGTGGCGCGCCCGGCCTCTCGCAGATCGGCTTGGCGTGAATTCGCGAGATTGAAAGCAGCGAGGGTGAAGAGGATGGCGACCAGCAGGGCGGCGAGCCCCGGGATCAGGTAGAGCAGCAGGCGTTCCCGCTCTTGCGGGCGCTGATTGGCAGCGCGGGCCGGCGGCGTCACGGCGATCGGGTGACAGTCACGGAGCAGAGTGTACCGCGACCTTGCCTTGCCGGGAACCTCAATTTGATGGCAACGATTCTTCCTCGATAGCGACGCTGGCTATAAGGATACTGCCGCACTCTGCACGGGCCGAATACCCCCGGGTGAGCGCTCCGCGGTAAACTAGAAACACTTCAGATATCCCCCGCTGATGACTCAAACCTTTTCCTGCGGCCACGCTTCGTCGCCCAACTGGCGCGACGCGGCGGCGCAGTGTCTGCGGCAATCCGGCAAGGGACCGGCGGGGGCGAATCTCGGCTTCCTCTACGTCACCGACAATTTTGCCGGCGAAGTCGCAGACATCCTTGCCTACTTCCGCACCAACACCGGCATCCTGCACTGGACCGGTACCGTGGGCATGGGCGTGGTCGGCACCGGGCGCGAGTACTACGACGAGCCGGCACTGGCGATCATGCTGTGCGCCTTCGACGACGCGAGTTACCGGGTCTTCTCAGGAGTGCGCACACCCCAGGACCTGGAGCGCCAGCCGCTGCACTTCGGCGGCCTCCCGGCCAATTTCGCCATTGTCCACGGCGACCCGCGCAATGCCCAGTTGGCGCGGCTGATCGGCGACTTCGCCGGCATCATGGAAAGCGGATTCATTGCCGGGGGGCTGACCAGCTCGCGCCGCGAAATGGTGCAGGTTGCCGACGGCATCGCCAAAGGGGGGCTTTCCGGCGTGCTGTTCTCCGATGAGGTGGTAGTGTCCACGCGGCTTACCCAGGGTTGTTCGCCGATCGGCCCCCGTCACACCATTACCGGCAGCCGCCAGAACATCCTGGTCTCGCTCGACGGGCGCGCGGCACTCGACGTCTTCAAGGAGGATGTGGGCGAACCGCTGTCGCGCAACCTGGCGCAGCTCGGCGGCACCATTTTTGCGGGCCTGCACGTCGGCGGCTCCGACGCTGGCGACTACCTGGTGCGCAATCTCGTCGGCATCGATCCGGTGCACAAACTGCTGGCCATCGGCGACGTGCCGCAGGCCGGAACCGAGATCATGTTCTGCCGCCGCGACGAGACCAGCGCAACCGAGGACATGGCGCGCATGCTCGACAGCATCAGGAGCGGGCTGTTCGGACGCCCACGCGGTGGCCTGTATTACTCCTGCGTCGCACGCGGCCCGAATCTTTTCGGAGACGACTCCGAGGAAGTCGGCATGATCCGGCAGGCGCTCGGCGATTTTCCGCTGGTTGGATTCTTCTGCAATGGTGAGATATCCCATAATCGCCTGTATGGATATACGGGAGTGCTGACGCTGTTTCTGTAGATGCTGTGACGACGTGACGGCGTGACGGCGTGACGGAGTGACGATCGCAAATGCGGGAATGCCAAGTTTCGGTGTAGGCTAGAAGAAAAGCGGTTTCGGTACGCGAAACGTTCTATAAGACCTATTCGCGCGTCACGACCGTCACGTCGTCACGATCGTCACGGAATCTTCATGTCCAAACGCCCCACTTCCGAGTTTTTGCGTGCCGTGGCGGCATTTCGCCGGTACGCCCATCCTGAACGCACCCAAGCCTGGGAAGAGCGCTTCGCTTTCGGGCTGGCGGACATCGAGCAGGTATTCGAGGCGCAGGTCGCCTGCGACCCGTTGCTTTCTCCGCCGCGTCCTCACCAGTACCTCGGCTTCGAGCCCGGTGCCTACCAGCCGGTGTCGATTTCGTCGGACGTGTTCTTTGCCGGTGCGGTGCAGATCGCCCATCAGGTCAGGCAGCGGGCGTTGTCACCGCTCGAGATCGCCACCCTGTTTCTCGACCGCATCGATGCGAACCGGCATCTGAATGCCTTCATTACAGTGAATCGCGACCTGGTCCTCCGGGAGGCGGAATCGCTGTCGCAGAGGGTGCAACGTGGCGAGGACCCCGGTCCGCTTGCCGGCGTGCCGGTCGCCGTGAAGGACCTCATGTCGGTGCGCGGATATCCGCTGACGGCCGGAACCAGGGCGATCGAGGCTAGGATCCAGGAACGCGACGCGCCGGTGGTGGCGCGGCTGCGCGCGGCGGGCGCGCTCATCATCGGCACCACCAATCTGCACGAACTGGCATTCGGCATCAACAGCGCCAATCCGCATTTCGGCCACGTGCAGAATCCGCGCTATCCCGGATATATCCCGGGCGGTTCCAGTGGCGGTTCGGCGGCGGCGGTTGCGGCGGGACTCGCGGTGCTGACAGTGGGTACCTGCACCGGCGGATCGATCCGGATGCCGGCGGCATGCTGCGGCATCGTCGGCTTCAAGCCGACCTACGACGCCGTGCCGCGCGATGGCGTGGTGCCGCTTGCATGGTCGTTGGATCACATCGGTCCACTCACCCGCAACGTCGAGGACGCTGCGGTTGCCTTCGAGGTCATGGCTGGACTTCCGACGCACTCGACGCTGCCGCTCGAACCGGCGATGCCGCCGCGGATCATGAAGCCGTGTAAATTCTTCTACGACACGCTCCACGACGAAGTCCGTGCGGCGGTCGAAAATGCGCTGTCCGCCTTCCGCAACGCCGGTGCGCCCGTTGGTGAAGTTGATGTGCCGGGAATCGAGCTGGCGCCGGGCATCCAGCTCATCACCATCAACAGTGAGGCGAGCCAGGCCAACTGGCATCTGCTGGAGAATAGCGGCGACAAGCTGGGCGATGACGTGCGCGTGCGCCTCGAGATCGGCCAGTTCTATCTCGCGGTAGACTACGTCAAGGCCCAGCGGTTGCGCGCGCAGGTGCGGCGGGCCATGATCGCATCGTTCGGCGACGCCGATGTCATGATCATTCCGGCGATGCCGGTGCTGCCACCGAAGAGCGGTACCGCGACCATCAACCTCGGGGGCAAGAACCAGCATGTGGCGCCGACTCTCACGCGCTTTACGTCGCCGATCAATTTCTGCGGCTTTCCGGCGTTGTCCATGCCGTGCGGTCAATCGAAGAGCGGCCTGCCGGTGAACATCCAGATCGTCGGCCGCCCCGGCGCCGACGCCAACGTGTTGAGCACGGCGCGCTGGTGCGAGCGGGTGCTCGCCGCTTGACGCCGCGCCGTCGATGCCGAGATGCGCACCCGAAAAAAAGGAAAGGAATTGTCGCAGTGAATAGGACGATCGTAGCGCTTGCCGCCATCACGGCTATGTTTTCCGCCGGCGCTAATGCAACGCCGCTCGAGGAATGCTCGACTTCCGATGTGCCGGTCGCATGCCTGGATGCGAAGCTCAAGGAGGCCAATCTGCGTCTGAATGCGACGCTGAAGTCGGCACAGGCCCGTATCGAGCAACTGCAACAGGAGGGCCGGCGGTCCGTGATGGGCACTTTCGTGGACAGCCAGCGCAAATTCAATGCTTACCGCGACGCCCAGTGTGCATGGCAGGCGATCCACGCTGCGCCGGGCAGCAACCCTACGGAGTACGTGAAGGACTGCCAGGTCCGCGCGACCATCGCGCGTGAGCAGGAACTGAACGCGTTTGCCAGCGGCGTGGACGCACCGCCTGTGATTACGGCCGCGTTAAAGGGCGAGACCGGAAACGAGGAAGCCATTGTGACCGAGTTGGCGCCTGTGACCGCGGAACAGCCCGCGGCCATGCAGCCCTCCGAAACGCCTCCACCCGCACCTGCGGATTCTCCGGCGCCCATCCGGCGGGGCACCGAATGGCGGCTTATCGACTGGACCGTTAACGGCGCACCGCGTCAGCTCGTAGCCGATTCGAATGTCACGATCGCCTTCGATCCGTCGGGTAAGCTGAGCGGCAATGCCTCGATCAACGCCTTCTCCGGAAATTTCCGTTTCGACGCCGAAGGTCGTTTGCAATGGCCGCGCGCCGGGTTCACTTTGACCAGGATGGCGGGGCCACCGGAGCTCATGGCGCAGGAGCGGGCGTTTCTCGATTCGCTGCGCCGCACTGTTCACTATCATGCCGACGGTCAGCAGCTCGTGCTCGAAAGCGCGAACGGAATGACCATCCTGAAGTTCGCGCGCTAGCGCTGCCGGCCGAAACGCAATGGCCGCGTAGTAAGAACAGTGGTCAAGATCGAAAGGCGTTCAACGCAAAGGTTTCCTTTTAATACCCCCTTGAGGGGTGCGCCAAGGTACGCAAAGGTAAAGACAGAAGACGAAAGTCAGGCAGGCAAGACTTCGCCAGCCACCAGCCACCAGCCACCAGTCACACGCTCTTCCTGTCTTTCAATCGATAGACGAACTTCAATCCCGACCAGGTCTCGTCCACAGCGCAAACTTTCACATCCACCAATCCGGCGTCGAGTCCGATTTTTCGCACTACGTCCTCCATGAGATCGGTCGGAAGCTTCGACGCTTTCTTTGGCCAGGCCACCCAGAGCGCCCCTGCGGAGTCGAGTTTCTTTGCCAACGGCACGAATCGCTTCGTCAGCTCCGCAAGATTTGCAGCGAACAACAGTACCAGATGCGGCTTCACGGGCGGTGTGCGCGTGGTGCCGGCACCAGCGGGAAGCGGCGCAAGGGCGGTCTCGAATCCGGTAGGGGCGTTTATCAGCGCAATGATGCCGTCTGCCTTCAGGCCGAGTTTCTTTGCCAAGGGGGTTGCGGAATAACCGACCATGCGTGAGTGAACAAGACTAGTAGAACACGTCAGCTACTATAATGCCGACTTCTACCCGGCGCACAAGGGGAGCAGGGGCCATGGAACACGCATTCAAATTTTCGGTAAGCCATGCCGGGAGCAGCAGATTCGAGGACGACGGCCTGCGGCCGTTCTTCCAGTACCGCGATCTCGGCATTGGTGATGCAACCAATGGTCTGGTGCTTGCCCACGTCATCCGTGCCAAGCCGGGGACGCATGCGGAACCGGAACGGCATCACCACGAAGTCCAGTTTCAATTGGTGTACGTGCTCAAGGGCTGGGTGAGGTTCCACTACGAAGGCATCGGGGAGGTCACGCTCAAAGCCGGCTCCTGCGTGCACCAGCCGCCGGGGATCAAGCACACCGAATTGGGGCACAGTGACGATTTGGAATTGCTGGAAATTGTGATGCCCGCAGATTTTCGGACAGTGAATGACTAGGATGCTTCAATGGTCGTCACTGTGGCGCGCCTGCCCGCAAACGGGCGACTCCGTCGCTAACGAGTCCGGCGCGCACAGCTTCGATTTGGAATTGCTGGAAATTGTGATGCCGGCGGATTTTGCAACAATCAGTGAATGAGTGAATGAGTGAATGAATGAGTGAATGGGCTGATTCCCGTCCTGATTGTCACCCTTCACTCCTTCACCCGCGAAGCTCCCATGACCATTTCCTTCCGCAAGCGCCTTCAAAAAGGCGATGTCCTGATTGGCGCCCTGGTGCAGATGCCGCTTCCCGAGATCGCCGAAATGTTCGTGCAGGCCGGTTACGACTGGCTGTTCGTGGACCTCGAGCACTCACCGATGGATGCGCGCAATGCGCTGGACATTCTCACCGCCGTGGACAGCCAAATACCCTGCGTGGTTCGAGTTCCGTGGAACGACGAGGCCAACATCAAGAAGGCGCTCGACATCGGCGCCACCGGCATCATTGTGCCGCTAGTGAATAGCGCTCGGGACGCGAGTCTCGCGGTCGGCCGCTGCAAGTACCCGCCGGCCGGATTCAGGAGCGTGGGCATCACCCGTGGCCAGCGCTTCGACCTCGACTTCGATTCGTACATGAAGCGCGCGAACGACGAGATTGCGGTGATCGTGCAGATCGAGCATGTCGAGGCGGTGAAGAACATCGACGCGATACTCGACGTCCCCGGGATCGACGGCGTGTTCGTGGGTCCCTTCGACATGTCCGGCAGCATGGACCTGCCGGGCCAGATCAACCACCCGCAGGTGCAGGAGGCAATCAGGAGGGTCATCAAGGCCTGCGAGAAGCGCGACATAGCGCGCTGCATCTACGCCCACACGCCGAAGCACGCGACTGCGTATCTGGAACAGGGCTACCGGGTCATCGGTCTTTGCACCGACTACATCATGCTCGCGCGCACGGCGGCCAAGTACCTCGAGGCCGTTCGGGGATAAGGCGTTGCAATCCGCCGAATCGCTCTCGCTCCGCACCATTGCCGCGCGGCTTACGCCCGGTGAGGACCTGCGCGATGCAATCGAGCGCCTTGCCCACGAGCATCATGTCGAAGCCGGTTGTGTAATGAGTGCGGTGGGCAGCCTCGGGACAGCGGCCCTGCGACTTGCCGGCGCGGAAACGTTCGCGAAATTTACCGGGCCATTTGAAATCGTCTCCCTGTCGGGGACTCTTTCACCCAGCGGCGTGCATCTGCATCTATCCATCGCCGGTGCAGACGGCCATGCAGTCGGCGGGCATCTGGTGCATGGCTGTATCGTTCACACCACCGTCGAGGTGGTCGTGGCCGACCTGGCCGGCATGCGTTTCGCGCGCATGCCCGATGCCACCACCGGGTACAAGGAACTCAGTATCTGGAGCGCAGGATAACGGCAATTCAAGATTCGGTTTGCAAGACAACACAAGAGGAGAAAAACATGGCACGTCCGCCGTTCAATCCGAACAAAGTCGACTGGTCCGGGGAAAACCCCGGGATGTATCTCAAGGAAACCGCTGACGGTCCTTTTGTCACACTGATCAGTTTCTTCCGTGTCGTCACCTCGCCCCACGGCAAGGGCCACGCCGCGTTCATGCTGTTGGATCCGCACGGGGACGGGAGGAATCCGGAGAAGCCTAACGTTTGCCTGTCCGACAACGAGCCGCTCGCCGATTACGTGAAGCGGGGTTTCGTATCCCACTTCGGCGCATTCAAGGGGGTGAAGGGTCTTGCCGGCGTGCAGATGAAACCGGCCTGGGATTTCATGACGGGTGGCAACGGCCGCACTTCGCATACCGAGTGGTTCAGGAGCGCCATAGGGCAGGTGAGCCTGACCTGGGAGCAGCTCTCCGCGCCTTTCATGGTGGAGTTCATGAAGGAACAGTCCGCCACCGGCGCGCACGAGATGTTCTCGCTTTTTCTGGAATCCTCCACGGTCAGAGCGACCATCAACGGCAAGGGTGTCGCCGGCAAACCGTTCCCTCGTGACTGGGCGGGACGCAAGAGCACGACCGCGTTTCTTGCCTTTTCCGAAACCTGGATTAAAGCGTCATAGGGCATTTGCACCCAACGCGGCAGCTCCAGCCTTGCCCGCTACAGTGGCCTCGGGAACCTCTACCAGTCTTCCCGTTGTGACATCGTAGACATATCCGTAGATAGGGATGTCGCGAGGAACCAAAGGATGGTTTCGAATGCGCTTGACATCCGCGGCTACGCTTTTCGATTGCTCCTTGATCGTCAACCAATCCACGAATTGACCCTCTGTGGACCCGGGCCCTGCGCCGGTATCGCGCCAGACTTTTCCATCGAAAGTCGCGGTCTTCAGGCTGCCTGCGAGCAGATCACGCATAATCTCGTCGGTGAACAGCTCCATCCCGCAGTTCGTGTGATGAATAACGAACCACTCGCGCGTGCCCAGCAACTTATACGAGATGACCAATGACCGTATTGCGTCATCACTGGCCCGGCCGCCTGCGTTTCGGATGACGTGAGCGTCTCCTTCCGCAAGCCCCGCATATTTGGACGGCTGCAGTCGCGCGTCCATGCAGGTGAGAATCGCGAACTTGCGGGCCGGCGGCAAGGCTAGCTTGCCCTTGTCACCAAAGCTTGCGACATATCGGGCATTCGCCGCCAAAACCTCTTCAAGTACCTTGCTCATCGTGTTTCCTCCTGCGGCCAGAGTTTCTGACAAGCAACCCGTACGTCCCGAAAGCTATTTTGGCTGCGGCACAATGCGCAGGTAAGGCTTGGGCGCCTTCCAGCCATTGGGGTATTTCTTCTTCGCGTCTTCGTCCGACACCGAGGGCACGATGATCACGTCCTGGCCCGGTTTCCAGTTCACCGGCGTGGCGACCTGGTGCTTGGCGGTGAGCTGGATCGAATCGAGCACGCGAAGCACTTCGTCGAAATTGCGGCCGGTGCTCATTGGGTATATCAGCATCAGTTTGATCTTCTTGTCCGGACCGACCACGAACACGGTGCGCACCGTCGCGTTGTTGGCGGCGGTCCGGCCATCTGACGTGGTGCCGGCGTCGGCGGGAAGCATGTCGTAGAGCTTGGCCACCTTCAGTTCCGGATCGCCGATCATCGGATAGGTCACTTTGTGGCCCTGAGTTTCCTCGATGTCGGCGGCCCATTTGTTGTGGCTGCTCGCCGGATCGACGCTCAGACCGATGATCTTGCAGTTGCGTTTCGCGAATGCGGGTTGCAATCCGGCCATGTAGCCCAGCTCGGTGGTGCAGACCGGGGTGAAGTCTTTCGGATGCGAGAACAAGATCGCCCAGCCGTCACCGATCCACTGGTGGAAATTGATAGTGCCTTGCGTCGTTTCGGCAGTGAAGTTCGGGGCTTCGTCGTTGATGCGCAGTGACATGATTGTCCTCCTCCAAAGTATGGTCTTTCGGGCATTTCGCCTTCTTGTTCTGGCCAATTCTTATCGCACCGCGCTTTTTCCTTGTCAAGCACCAAGGGACTGTGCAGCGAAATTACTGGGTGATCGCGATTTCGACGGCTCCAACGTCCTCAATCGTGTAGCGGTAGTGCTCGCCGGCTTTCGGAAAGCGCGTCGTCACCCAACTTCCGGTCAGCACGATCTCGCCCTTCTTCAGCGTTTCGCCCTTTGCGCTCAGGTTATTCGCCAGCCAGCGCAGCGGTTCGAGCGGGTGCCCGAGCACGTCGGAGCCTTTGCCCTCGTCGATGACCTTGCCGTTGCACTCCAGCACGCTCTTCGCTTTGCCGAGATCGGGCCACGTGCTCTTGATATCCCCGAGCACGTTGCCTTCGTTCCAGGAATTGTCTGCGACCAGCGATAGCAGGTCGAGCGGGTAATCCGAGTTGCGGTCGTCGATGACTTCGAAGGCCGGGCAGACCGCGTCCACCGCCGCGGCGACTTCGTCCAAGTCGTAAGGCTTGGCGCGCGGCCGCAACGAGATCCCGAGCCGGGCGCAGCATTCGAATTCGATGCCGAGGTGAACCAGTTTCGACAACGACAGCGTGACGCCGCTTCTGTGCAGCCGGCTTTCAAATACGACGCCGGAGTTCGGGTGATCGACACCGCACATTTCCTGCATGCGCTTCGAAGTGAGTCCAATCTTGTAGCCGACCCGACGGCCGTGGGTGGCATCGAGCCGCTTTACGTACGCCGCCTGGATCGCGTACGCACCTTCCAGATCGGTCGCGCCGTAGTCGCGCGCAAACGGCACGATCTTGCGCTTGCCGGCGTGGTCGCGCACCAGCGCGGCCGCCGCTTCTTCCGTTCTGACGGTCATTTCTCCCCCTGTTGCGACATGATATCGGCTTCGCTGTATCCTTGCGAAAAACAAACGCTAACCACGGGGGACACGGAGGATACGGAGGAAATCACCTCACCCCCCGCCCTCTCCAGCGAGCTGGAGAGGGTGCCGAAAAACCGAATGATCCTGAATCAGCGCGATTGCATCACTCTCTCCTCCCGACTGTGGGAGGCGAGGGATGGGGTGAGGGGGGTGTTCTCTGTGGCCAATACGTGCAGTTCAAACGCAGTGCCGACGAGGAGAGAAAAGATGCGATGGGCGGCGGAGTGGATTCTTGCGGCAATGTGCTGCGTCATGCTCCCGGCAGTTGCGGCGGAGTATCCCGACCACCCGGTACGAATGATCGTGCCGTTTACCCCCGCGGGCGCGACCGACCTGCTGGCTCGGCTGGTGGGTCAACGGCTGGGCGCGAAGCTCGGACAGCAGGTAGTGATCGACAACCGCGCTGGCGCCGGCGGCAATGTCGGCGCGGAGATCGCCGCGCGCGCGGCGCCCGACGGCTACACGCTGTTGATGGGCCCGGCTTCGGTGTACGCGATTTCAGCCACGCTCTACCCCAGGCTCGGATACGACCTCGTCAAGGATCTCACACCGGTTTCGCTGGTTGCCAACGTGCCGCACGTGCTGCTCGTCAACAAGGATCTGCCGGTGAAGTCGCTGCCCGAACTGATTCAACTTGCGAAGAGACAGCCGGGGCAGCTCAATATCGCTTCACAGGGCAGCGGCACTGTTTCGCACCTTGAGGCCGAACTGCTCAAGCATATGGCGGGAATCGACATGCTGCACGTGCCGTACCGTGGCAGCGCGCCTGCGATCCTCGACCTGATCGGCGGCCGGGTGCAGGTGATGTTCGACAGTATCGCTTCCGCGCTTCCGCACGTCCGCGCCGGCAAGCTTCGCGCGATCGCCGTGGCATCGAACACGCGTTGGTCTCTTCTGCCGAACGTACCGACCGTGGCGGAATCGGGGCTTCCCGGCTACAGCGCACATTCCTGGCTCGGCATCTTCGTACCGGCGGGAACGCCGCAATCCGTCGTCGAGCGTCTGCAGGACGATCTCGTCGCCGCAATCGACGACCCAGCGGCGCAGGCGCGCCTGATTGAGGCTGGATTCGAACCGAAGAGCAGCACCCAGGAAGCTTTCGCGAAACTGGTTCGGGAAGAAATTGAAAAGTGGCGGCCGGTGGTGAAGATGTCTGGCGCCACGCCGGATTGATAAGAGAAAGGGGCGAGGGACGAGGGGTGAGGGGCGAGTGAAAAGCGCCGTGTTCGGCGAAAGGCATCGTTAAGGGCGTTCGCAATATGTGCACCTCAGGGTTTTGACCTTACTCGTCCCTCGCCCCTCGTCCCTGTTCGACCGAATACACGAAGTGAATGAGGAAAGAACCATGGCAGGTCCGTTGAAAGGAATCCGCGTACTGGATCTGACCCGCGTGCTGGCCGGGCCGGTGGCGACCCAGACACTAGCCGATCTCGGCGCGGAGGTGATCAAGGTCGAGCGCCCAGGTGCGGGCGACGATACGCGCGGCTGGGGTCCGCCTTACGTCAAGGATGCGCAGGGCAAGGACACCATCGAGACCACATATTTTGCCGGCGCCAATCGCGGCAAGAAGTCGGTCACCGTGGACATTACTCGCAGCGAAGGACAGCAACTGGTGCACAAGCTGGCCGCGAACTGCGATGTGTTCATCGAGAATTTCAAGACCGGCACGCTGTTCCGATACAGGCTTGCCTACAAGCAGCTCAGGCAGGCGCGCCAGGACATCGTGTATTGCTCGATCACCGGTTTCGGCCAGACCGGCCCCTACGCCGCGCGCCCCGGCTACGACCCGATCGCGCAGGCGTTGAGCGGGCTGATGAGTGTAACCGGCGAGCACGAGGACATGCCGGGTACCGTGCCGCAGCGAGTCGGTGTCGCGGTGATCGATCTGATGACAGCGCACTACGCCGTAATCGCGGTCGTCTCGGCGCTGTACCACCGGCAGGCGACGGGTCAGGGACAGTACATAGACATGTCATTGCTGGACGTCGGAGTGGCCTCGATGGCGAACATTGCGTCGGCCTACCTCGGTGCTGGCGTAATCGCCAAGCGCAATGGCGGCGTGCATCCGAGCGTAGTGCCCTCGCAGGTGTTCCTGTGCAAGGACGGTTACGTAATCGTCGCCGCGGGCAACGACGGCCAGTTTGCCAAGTTGTGCGAAGTGGGCAGCAAGCCGGATCTGGTCCGTGATCCGCGCTTTACCGTCAATTCGGCGCGGGTCAAGAACCGTGACGCACTGAGGCCGTTGCTTGATGCGATGTTCCTGCAGCATCCGGTGTCCTGGTGGAACGAGAAACTTGCCGCGGCTGGCGTTCCCTGCGCACCGATCAACGACATCGCGCAGGTGTTCGAAGATTCCCAGGTGCAGCACCGTAGATTGAAGGTCGAAATACCTCACCCGGCGGCCGGCAAGGCCGCATTCGTCGCCAGCCCGCTGCGCTTCTCCGAATCGCCGGTTGAGTATCGGCTGCCGCCGCCGCTGCTGGGGGAACACAATCAGGAGGTACTCGCAGATCTGTTGGGAATGTCGCCGGAGGAAATCGCGCGGCTGCGTGCCGCCGGAGTCATCTAGGGAAGCTCTGACCAAGTTCCACATGCGCGACCGAGGCGATTCGGGTCGAGGGCAAGACGGCGAGGACGCCGTGTAGCCGGACGGCTGTGACTCGTTAGCGGTACGCCCGTTTGCGGGAGCAGCCGTATAAGCGCTCCGTTTACAATGTTTGACACAGCCTCCATGCGCTCCTACCCGCCCCGAAGCTACGCTCGCCGAGTCCGGAGCGCACATAAGGAGGAGCCGACGCAGACATCGGCCCGAATCACCCGGTCCCTCGAAAGAGTCGAAATGTCATTGGGTTGTGCCAGGTCCGGTGCCTGCGTTGTTACGCTCCTTGCTGGGGCTTCAGCCGCAACTGTGAAGCGACGCCTAGCAGTCATCCGCACCTGGCGCAACGCGCGTCGCGGAACTTGATCAGAGCTTCCCTAGTTTCGAAATCGGTTGGTTGGTGAAACTGCATTCCGGAGAGCAGCATCGTTACCCAAACCTGAGCCGCATGTATCATATTTCCATGACGACCGATCCCGCCGCAGTTCCTGTCGTGCACAACACCACAGCCAAGCGCTTCGAAATCACCCTGGACAGCAAGATGGCGTACTCGAAGTACCTGCTTGCCGGAGACAAGATCATCATCGAGCATACCGAAGTTCCGGAGGCGCTCGAGGGCCGCGGCCTGGCAGGGCGGCTCGTCAGCACTGCGCTCGGATACGCGCGTGAGCAGAACCTGAAAGTACTGCCGATCTGCCCGTTCGCGAAGAGCTTCATCGGCAAGCATCGCGAGTACCGGGACCTGCTCGCATGAGGATGTCTCTACCCGAACCAACGAGCCGCGCTCATACGGCACGATAACTGCAAAAATGACTGACGAAGACCTGTCTTTTACCCCCGCGACCGAACTGGCACGCATGATCCGCGACAGGCTGGTCTCGCCCGTCGAATTGATGAAAGCCACGGTGGAGCGTGCCGGGAGACTGAACACCGGGCTCAACGCCATCTGCACGCCGACTTTCGATCTGGCGATGGCGGCGGCACGCGACGCGGAAACCGCGGTGATGAGAGGCGCCGTGCTGGGCCCTCTGCATGGCATTCCGACCAGCATCAAGGATCTCGCCTTCACCAAGGGCGTGCGGACGATGGCGGGATCGCACATCTTCAGCGAGCGCGTTCCGGACTTCGATCATGTTCACGTCGCGCGGTTGCGAGCAGCCGGCGCGATCTCGATCGGCAAGACCACGACATCGGAGTTCGGCTGGACCGGCGTGAGCCGCAGTCCGCTCACCGGGATTACCCACAATCCCTGGAAGCACGGCATGAACGCGGGCGCGTCGAGTGCCGGAGCGGGGGTGTGTGCGGCAGCGGGCATTGGCCCCATCCATCAGGGCTCGGATGGCGCCGGTTCGATCCGCATGCCTGCGTCGTTCTGCGGTGTGTACGGACTCAAGCCCTCGCATGGACGCGTTCCTTACCATCCGTTGCCGGCCAACGGACTGATCTCCCACGTCGGGCCCATCACGCGCACCGTCGCCGACGCTGCACTGATGTTGCAGGCGATGGCGGGCCCTGACGATCGCGACATGACCAGCATCGCCGCCCCGCCCGAGGATTTCCTCGCGAATCTCGACCAGGGCATCGGTGGTCTGAGGGTCGCGTACAGTCCGAATCTCGGTTATCTCAAGGTCGATCCTGAAGTCGCCGGCCCAGTAAAAGCGGCGGTGCGCGCCTTCGAAGATCTCGGCTGCCAGGTCGAAGAGGTGAATCCGGGATGGGGCGATCCGATCGAAACGGAACACTGTCTGTTCGCTGCGCACATCGCCGGCATGTACGGCGGTTTTCTCGAGCGCTGGGCAGATAAGATGGATCCCGGGCTGGTGGCGATCATCCGCCACGGCATGACCTACAGCGCAGTGGATTACTGCAAGGCGTACGGCCAGAGGCTCGCGTATTACGACAAGGTGCGTGATTTCTTCGAGCGCTACGATCTGCTGCTCACGCCCACGCTGTCGGTTGCCGCATTTCCGGCGGAGCGTCTGATTCCCGCCCACTGGGAACAACACGATTGGGACTGGTTGCGCTGGGCCGGCTTCAGCTATCCGTTCAACCTGACGTGGCTGCCGGCCGCCACCTGTCCCTGCGGTTTCACGCCGGGCGGACTGCCGGTCGGGCTGCAGATCGTGGCCGGACGAAACCGGGACATGCGCGTGCTTCAGGCGTCACGCGCGTTCGAGCAGGCTCGCCCGTGGGCGCAGCATCGGCCGCCGGTGAATGGGCAACGAATAGCGAAGGGTAAACGGTGAACGGCGAACAATGAACAGTGAACGGCGAAGGGCAGAAGGCACGTGATTCCGCTCTGGATAAAACTCGCGTACACCCTGTTTGTCGCCGTTACAGTGGCCGTCTACGCGGTGAAGTGGGGCCCCGGCAATTTCCTTTGGTTCTCGGATATCGCTCTGATAGGAACCGTGCCCGCCCTGTGGCTGGAAAGCAGCCTGCTGGCGGGCATGATGACGATCGCGATCCTCCTACCGGAGATCTTCTGGAACCTGAGCTTCTTCGTGCAACTGGCAACCCGCAGGCGTGTCAGCGGCTTGACCGATTACATGTTCGACCAGAGCAAGCCGCTTTATCTGCGCGCGGTGTCGCTGTTTCACGTATTTCTGCCGGTCCTGCTAGTCTGGATGATCAGCCGGCTCGGGTATGAAAGGCGCGCCCTGGTCGCGCAGACGATTCTTGCGTGGGTGGTGTTGCCGCTGAGCTACTGGCTCACCAAGCCGGAGGAGAACGTGAACTGGGTGCGTGGTTTCAACAACGGACTGCAGAAGCGCGTGCGCCCGACCCTCTACCTGGGTCTGTTGATGATCGGGTTTCCTGTGCTCCTCTACCTGCCGACACACTTTCTGCTGGTGATGATGTTCAAATAGTACCGCCGCTTTGTTGGTCGTTATCAGTTCCTCGAGTCGATCGTCAGTTTCTCGATGAGTTGCTGCCGTTGCCGCTTGCGCAACTCCGCAACGCATTTGGTGGCGCCTTCGAATTCGATTCGCAGCGCCTGAGCCTCCGCTTCAAATCCCTCCGCGATGGCGCTCTCCAGGCGTTGCTTCAGTCGCGGCTCAATGCCGCACTTGGCTGCGGAGAAATCCTCGAACCAGGCCTGCGTTTCCCCCAAGCGGTCCAGGTCCTCCCGGGAAAACCAGTAAGTGTCGTTCCACGGGGTTGCCAGCATCTTCTCCGTCAGGTCGCGCGGCACCAGCAATTCGTCCAGGGAATCGCGCACCTCCTGCAGCAGCGATTCGTAACGCCGCCGAACCGCGTCGGGGTCCGCGCCACCCATTCGCCCGGCATCGAAATACGGTCTGTGAACACCGACCGAATCGGCGACGGCAATCCGCGAAACCGTGTTGGCGAACATGAAAAAGCACGCGCTGACGCAGCGAGTACGCGAGGCGTCGGGAAGCCATGCCTCGATCAGCGCGTCCCTGAGAAAATGTCCGATGCGGGTCGCTTCGACGACGTCGCCTCCATCCACGACAAAGACAACGCGCCCGCCGTGTTCGACGAATTCCCAGGCATGTTCCCGGAGAAATCGCAGCAATCGGTCCAGGTCTCCCTCGGAAACCTGGCCCTTCATCCACAACGCCTTGCCGTTCGCGGCGGCATCGACACGCGCGACCGATTCGAAAGAATATTTCAGGCCCTGCTGGGCAGGTGCGAGCGGCACGTCCCAGCAAAGCCAGGCTGTCGCAATGAGGACAATTCGAAGAATCGTTTGCATTGGCATGCGCGCCTCGACCGTGCCGGGATCAACGCCGCAGGTCCGGCTGCACGAAAGCGGTCTGGGCGTCGAAATCGCGTGCATAACGCAGCACATCGGGAAGAAATGCGCGGAAATCCGCTTCCAGTCGCGCGTAGTTACCGACCAGTTCATCCGCCGAGTTCATCAGGGGATTCTCGCGTTTGAGCCGCTGCCCTATCCGGTTCAGCGCCGTGTATATCGAGCCGACGTCGGCATACGAACCGAGCCAGTCCCATTGCATCATCATCGGCGTCATGCGTTGCAGCCGTTCCGGAAGAACCGTGTGATAGCGCGCCAGCACCCGGTAAACCCGGCTGGTGAATTCAGTGAGCGGCTCATCATGAAAATCCTGCCAGTGCCTGGCCAGGAAGTGGTCGTAGAACACGTCCACCATGATCCCCGCGAAACGCCTGCGCCCGGCGCTCATCCGCAACTTGCTCTGCAGCACCACCGGATGGGCGTCGGTGAAAACGTCTATCTTGCGGTGTATGGCGATGGCGCGGGTAATCTCGGCTCCGTAGCGGCCATCGAGCGGCCCCTTCACGAAGTCGCCCATCAGGCTGCCCAGCCACGCTTCCTCGTACGGTTCGGAAAGATAAAGGTGGGCGAGGTAGTTCATATGGTGAGGCGAGAGGGGTGAGGGGCGAGGGGCGAGGGGCGAGGGGCGAGAAAAGCGGTGAAGGCGTGAAGGAGTGAAGGGTGAGGAAAAGCGGTGAAGGCGTGAAGGGTGAATGAGTGAAGGGTAACTGCTGGAACCGATGACCTAAACTTTGCTCGTCCCTCGCACCTAGAGTCATCGCGCTTGCGATGACTCCATATAGTCCACCGTAAGGTGAACCAGCGAACGCATGCCGAGCTTGAGCGCCGATTCATCGACGTAGAAGCGGGGAGAGTGGTTATAGGCCACTTTGGTCAGGTCCGTTCCTTTGGGCGAGCCGCCGAGAAAGATGAACAGCCCCGGTGCCTTCTGCGCAAAGAAGGAGAAATCTTCCGCGCCCGTGGTCTTGCCGCGCAGTTTCACGTTGTTCTCCCCGGCCACGCGCCTGAGCGTCGGCAGCATGCGTTCGGTCAGGTCCGGATCGTTCACGGTCACGGCGTAGGGTTTCTCAATGACGACTGTAGCCTGCGCGCCCCCCGCTGCGGCGATGTGTTCCGCGGTCGTTTTCACCCGCCGGTGGATGTCGTCGCGCATCGCCTCGTCGAAGGTGCGGATGGTGCCCACCATCTCTACCTTATCGGGAATGATGTTGAAGCGGTTGCCGCCATCGATGCCGCCGATGGTCACCACCGCCGGTTCCTGCGTGACGTCGATCTGGCGGCTGACGATGGTCTGCAGTCCCAGCACGATCTGCGCCGCGACCACGATCGGGTCGACGCCGGTCCACGGCGCAGAGCCGTGGGTCTGCCGGCCGTGCACCGTGATGCGCAGGATGTCGGCCGCGGCCATCAACGGGCCCGGACGGTAGGCGATCGTGCCGACCTCGTGCATCGGAGCCGACGTGCAGCCCGAAAACGACATCGGGCCGCGGGTTTTCCATCACGCCTTGCTTGACCATCAGCGCGGCGCCGCCTTCCTCGCCGGGGGGCGGACTTTCCTCCGCCGGCTGGAAGATGAACTTGACGGTGCCGGGCAGGCTGATCGCGCACTTTCGACCAGGATTTCGGCCACACCCATGAGGATCGCGACGTGCGTGTCGTGGCCGCAGGCGTGCATGACGCCGACTTCCTTGCCGGCCCACGTGGTCCTGACCTTCGACGCGAACGGCACGTCCACTTCCTCGGTCACCGGAAGCGCGTCCATGTCGGCGCGCAGCGCAACGACCGGGCCGGGCTTGCCGCCGCGCAGCACCGCAACCACGCCGGTATGCGCGACGCCGGTCCGCACCTCCAGCCCAAGCGCCTTGAGGTGCTCGGCCACCATTGCCGGCGGTGCGGAACTCGCGATTGCCCAGTTCCGGGTTCTGGTGGATATCGCGCCGCCACTCGATCACCCTGGGCTCGAGTTGATCGGCCATCCGATCGATATCGATGCGAAGGTCGGCGGCAAAGGCGCCAGGGACGAGCAGAACAGACAATGCAACAGCGTGGTACGTTGCGCGCGGAGGCAAGGGCACGAAGGGCTCCTTTCGAGCGGAGTTATTGCCGTCGAGTTTGGTGCCGCAGCTTCCGCGAGTCAATCCTGCCGCCGGGAAAGTTCCTCGGCCGCGACGTTGGCGCTCAGGAATACCTGGCCGGGCGCAATCGCTGCCAGCAGATTGCTGTGTCGCAGGCGGTCCATGACGGGACCTTTGACGTCGGAAAGATGCAAGGTCAAGCCGCTTGGGTGCAGCGATTGCGCCAGCCGCTCCATGGATTCGACAGCGGTCGAGTCGATCGCACTGACGCTGCTCATCACCAGAATCACATGTAAGACCGACGGGTGTGCGGCAATTTCGGAAACGATCGCCGATTCGATGCGCCCGGAGTTGGTGAAAGTCATATTCTCGTCGACACGCATGAAAAGCAGCCGCGACCAAGTCTCGACCTGGTGGCGTCTGACGTTGCGGAAGTGCTCGCTTCCCGCAATGCGGCCGAGCACGGCGATATGCGGTCGGGACATCCGCAGCACCAGGCTGCCGAGCGAGGCGGCAATGCCGATCGCAAGTCCGATCTCGATTCCGATGATCAGCACCGCTGCTGCGGTAATCGCAAGCACGCCGCCATCGAGGCGATCGTAGCGCCACACGGCGAGTGCACCGCGAAGGTCTATGAGCTTCACCACCGCAACGACGATGATTGCCGCGAGCGCCGCCTTTGGCACTGTCGAGAGCAGATGCGCGAAGAATGCGGCAACCAAACCTACCAGTGCCGCGGTGACAAGGGAAGCAAGCTGGGTGCGGGCGCCGGCGTTGTAGTTCACCATGGTGCGCGAGAATCCACCCGCCACCGGCATGCCGCCGGAGACGGCGGCCGCAAAGTTGGCGCCCCCAAGCGCGATCAGCTCTTGATTGGCATCGATGCGCTGTCGGTTGCGGTTGGCGAGCGACTTGGCGATGGAGAGGCTTTCCACGTAGCTCACCAAGCTGATGAGCAGCGCGGCCGGAAACAGCGCGGGGGCGATGTCCCAGGACAGGCGGTCGAAACCAAGTTCTGGCAGACCTGCCGGAATCGCGCCCACCACCGCCACACCAGATCGATGGTGTAGCGACCACGCCGATACTGCCAGCGTCGAAAGCAGTACGACCGCGAGCGGCGACGCGCGAGAGACAAGCACTACCCGCGGGCTTTGCATCCCCAGTTTGACCAGAAATCGCTCGAGCGGCGCGCCCGCGGCGAACAGCAACACGATGCCGCCAATCCCGATCGCGGCCGTGGCCGGTGATGTCCGGGCAACCGTATCGAGGACTGTGGCGGGAAAGTCGGCGAACGATGCGGTACCCGGCAGCGGGACGCCGGTAAGGCTGGGCAACTGCGACGCGATAATGATCACAGCGGCGGCGCTGGTAAACCCGGATAGCACCGGATGGCTGAGTAGCGTCGCCAGCACGCCGAGCTGCAGCAGACCCATCAGCAACAGAATGCCGGCGGCAAGCGCGGCGAGCATCAGAGCCGCTGCGGCTGGATCCGAGCCCGGCGGAAGGTCTTGCAGCGCGTACGCGACCATGATCGCCGCGACCGATACCGGCCCGACGGCGAGCGCGCGGCTGGTGCCTAGTACGGAATAGATGATCGGCGGCAGAATGCTGGCGTAGAGTCCGACCTGGGGTGGCAGCCCGGCGAGAAGCGCGAATGCCATTCCCTGAGGCACCAGCAGGATGGCTGTAACGATGCCGGCGACCAGGTCGCCGCCGAAGTCTTCCCGCGTGTAGCGGCGCAGCCAGTGAGAAATTGGCAGCCAGCGGGCTAACACCCCCTCTGACGAGGAGAACGCTCGCCGGCTCATTGTGCACGCCGCGATGCCATCGGGCCATCCGGAATCGCTCGCAACCGCTTCGGATCGAAAATGCGGACTTGCTCGCGGCCCGGCGCCACCAGTCCGCGGTTTTCGAAGTTACGAAGCACCTGACCGACCATTTCACGTACCGTACTGCTCACCAGCATCGGAGACCCGTTGCGCGGAGTGCCGGAGGAGAACAGCGCCGTGCCGGCCTTAAGCGTATGCACTGAAGGTGCGGCGAGCATGCGCCCCGCCTTCGCGGCAGGCATCCCGGCGGAAACCGGAAATTGTTTGAGCAGTTCGGATTTGAGCGGCCGTGCGTTCATGGCGCCGGAGTATGGAGGTCGGGGCCGGACGATTCAAGTCGCCCGGCCGGATCAGCCCGGCAATTCTCAGCGCAGGACCATATCCGCGACGATCCAGATGAGCAGCAAGGCCAGGACGCCGCACACCGCGTAGACACCCAGGCGAAAACGCCGGTCGTCGTGCTCGTCGCGTTCCAGCGCGTCGAGAACGCCGCGTACTTTTCGCAATGCAGTCCGCTCGACGGTTCTCTGGACGTCGTCGTCGATGACAGGTTTGTTGGGAGGTGGTTTCGGGTCCATGGCCATCAATCGCAATCCCGCAGTCGATCGGGATCGGAAAGACGCGTGTTGCGCCTCAGCGGAAGCGGTAGAGATAACCGATGCGGAAAATGGCGCCATCGTACTTGCCGCCACCCCCATCGGCCTCCGAATCGAACCAGCTCGCGCCGAAATCGAGCGCCTGGTTACTCTTGATCGGGATGTTGATGCCGGCTTCGAACAGCAGCGTGGTGGCCTCCATGCGGTAAGCGGTGACCGGCACACCGCCGAACGCGTCGGCGAAGGCCGGATCCGCCACCCACATGTCGGCGAAAGGTTTGAGTTTGGCCTGCGTGGCCGGGTCGATGGCGGTAAAAACCTGGTCACCCTGGATCCAGGTTGTACTGCCGTACACGGTGATTCCCGGAGTGACGCGATAGTCGAACGTCAACCAGGCCCTGGTGGTCGAGAGGTCGTACAGGGCGCCGTCCTTTCCCTCGCGTTCATCCAGCCCCAGTCCCGCGCCGAGGCGGATGCGGTCGGTGAAATATTTTCCGACGGAAACGGATCCGGACAGGATAGTGCCGTCGCGCAGATCGCTGTCGCGGTAATGCAGTGCTTCGGCCGTGCCGGCCAACTCGATCCACGCGCCGGTGTAACCCGGAGAAGGCTGGAACCGGTAAGCCACACGCCCGAGTGCGGTGACGTTACTTAGGTCGCCGAACTCGCGATGCTCGCGCAGCCGCAGCCCGCCGCGCACCACGGCCCCGCTGCGAGGCGAAAGCCTGAAGCTGCGCGCCGCATAGCCTTCGACGGCGAGGATTTCATCGGTTTGCTCCTCGTTGGCCCAGGCGGCGCGGTTTACGTTGGTGTCGTGTGTTAGCTCCGCGTCCACTCCGAAGCGCGTGTCCGCGGCGTGCGTTGCCAAGGGGGCGAGCATCAGCAAGGCCGCAACTGCGGCCAGGCGTTGTTGCAGGGGCGGCGGATTCGGGACACGCATGGTCTGAACCTGTTCGCGAGGGAGCGTGCTAGAGTTTACTCAAAGGGCATGCCAAAAGGGCGCCGCAATGCCAATTTCAAGAACTGAAAAACTCGTGGCCAAGCGTCGCGCGTTCCTGGTCCGGGCGCTGGCCGCCGGGCTGTTCGCCGCGGGAGGCCTGTCGTCGGGCAATCGCTTCGCCTCTGCGCAAGTGCTCGGACGTGTGCCCAAGCCGCTTGCGAAGGGCCAGTCGATCTACGATGTGACCGGTCCGGTAATGGTCAACGGCAAGCTCGTTACCCGTGACGCCAGCATCGGGCCCAACGACACAGTGGCGACCGGCAAGGGTGCGCGCGCGATCTTTGTTGTGGGATCGGATGCCTTCCTGCTGCGCGCCGACAGCAGGCTGGAAATGAAGGGCAACGATGCTTTCGTCAATCAGTTGCGTTTGATTACCGGCGCGCTACTCTCCGTGTTCGGCAAGGGGCCACGCTACGTCAACGCCCCGACCTCGACCATTGGCATCCGCGGCACCGGCCTGTATGTCGAGGCCGAGCCCGACCTTACTTACGTGTGCACCTGTTACGGGGAAACCGACATCGCCGCGGCAGATGATCCAGCGGTTACCGAGAGGATTGTTTCCGTCTACCACGACGCGCCGCGATACGTGCTGGCGAAGCCCGAAAAGGGCAGGCGCATTGTGCCCGCGCCTTTCAAGAACCATGACGACCTCGAACTGATGCTGATCGAAAGCCTGGTGAGCCGCACGCCACCGTTCCCTTTGTTCGATGAGAGTTACGGTTCGCCGCGGCGTTATTGAGGAAATTCAGATGTGGCGAGAGGCGAGAGGCGAAAGGCGTGAGGCGAGTGAAAGTGTCCTCAGTCCTCGGCCCTCAGTCCTCAGCACTCCGTACTGCGCACCGAGCACCGGGCAACCGAGCACCGAGTCCGGAGCGCCGATTCCCAAGTTCATAGTGGCGCCAACAAACCAATGAATCCCGAGAGTGACCTCTATCCCTGCAGTTTCGTGATCTTCGGGGCCACCGGTCATCTCGCCGCCACCAAGCTGCTGCCGGCGCTGTATCGCCTGGAGTCGGACGGGCGGCTTCCGGAGGTGACCAACTTCATCGCGTTTGCGCGCCGCGAGTGGGCTGATGCGGACTGGAAAGCGCACATGGAGCAGACGCTGCGCCCGAAGCTGGGGCAAAAGTTCACACCGGAATGTTTCGCAAGATTTGCCGCACGTTTCAGCTACGTGCGCGGCGACCTTCAGGATGCCGGGTCCTTCAAGCGCCTGCTCGAGGAGCTTGGCAAGCCCAAGACCGGCGTGTGCTCGAACATGGTGTTTTACTTGGCCATCAAGCCCGAGGACTTCGGCGCCGTAACTGGCAATCTCGCCGCGGCCGGCCTGAACCGCCCACGCGGTTTGCACCGCATTGTGGTTGAGAAACCCTTCGGCGTGGACCTGGAAAGTGCGCAGGCGCTGAATCAGCTGCTGCACCGCCACTTCGACGAGCAGCAGATCTATCGAATCGATCACTACCTGGCCAAGGAAACGGTTCAGAACCTGCTGGTTTTCCGCTTTGCCAACCTGATGATCGAGCCGTTGTGGAACCGCAACTTCGTGGACCACGTCCAGATCACCGTAGCCGAGCAGGCCGGCATCGAAAACCGCGCCGACTATTACGACAAGGCCGGCGCGCTGCGCGACATGCTGCAGAACCACCTCATGCAGTTGCTTACCCTGGTGGCGATGGAACCGCCGGCGGCGCTGGAAGCCGACACGTTGCGCGACGAAAAAGTGAAAATCCTGCGCTCGATCCGGCCGATCCCGAGGCGCGCGGTCCATGCCCATGCTTTCCGCGCCCAATACGGTGCCGGCACGATAGTGGGCAAACAGGTGCCCGGGTACCAGAATGAATCCGGTGTAGCGGAGGATTCCATCACGGAGACTTACATCGCCGCGAAGTTTTTCATCGACAACTGGCGTTGGCGCGGCGTGCCGTTTTATTTGCGCACCGGAAAGCGGCTGGCGATGCAGTCGTCGCTGATCGCGATCCGGCTGCGGCATCCGCCGCAGCAGTTGTTCCGCGAAACACCGCTGGAAAACATGACGCCGAACTGGATACTCCTGAGCCTTCAGCCCGGCGAGAGCATGCATCTGGAGATCCACGCCAAGCAACCGGGACAGGGAATGCACACGAGGGTGATCCAGATGAACGCCGGCTACCGGCAGGATCACGAACCGCAGCCTGATGCTTATGAGTCGCTGCTGGCGGACATCATTCGCGGCGATGCCACCAACTTCATCCGCTTCGACGAAGTAGAGTGGGCATGGCGGGTCGTCGATCCGATTCTCAGGATCTGGGAGCAGGAGCGCGATTTCATTCACACCTACGCGGCAGGCGGGTGGGGGCCGGAGGAGGCCAACCGCCTGTTCGAAGGCGAAGATCAGATCTGGCGCGAAAAGGTCTGAGCGGCCGCCCGCGAAGGATACTCAATACCCCGTTTGAGGGGTGCAAAATGCAAAGGCACTCAGGCGTGCCCGATGCAGCATGATATTTTAAAGAGGAACCGCGATGACGACAGAATTACGCACGGCAATTGTGACAGGCGGCTCGCGCGGCATCGGTCGCGCCATCGCCGAAGCGCTCGCGAAAGCGGGCTTTCGGGTGGCCATCGGATACCGGGAACGCCGCGCGGAGGCGGACGCATTGGCAACACGCATTCACGCGGCGGGCGGCGAGGCCATCGCGGTGCGCACCGACGTGACCCGCACCGAGGATGCAAGTGCGCTGGTCAAGGCGGCACTGGATGCATTTGGGGGTATCGACGTTCTGGTGAACAACGCCGGCATCGCCTTGCCGAATGTGAGTATCGCCGACACGGAAGCGCAGCAGTGGGAGCAAATTCTGGCGGTAAATCTGTCGGCCCCGTTTCATCTCATTCGCGCGGTGTTGCCGCACATGCGCGAGAAGCGCCGTGGCCACATCATTAATATTTCCTCCAACGCGACCCAGCGCCTGCCTGCCGGTCTTGGCGCGTACACGGTGTCGAAAGCGGGACTGGAGGCGCTCACCCGCGTCCTCGCCAAGGAAGAGGGGCCGAACGGAATCCGCGTGAACGCGATCGCGCCCGGGCCAATCCGCACCGAGATGCTGGAGGAGTATTTCACCAAAATGGGACCGGAACGCACGCAGGCGTTTCTCAATTCGATTCCGTTGCGCCGCGCCGGCGAGCCCCACGAAATTGCGGCCATGGCGGCCTTCCTCGCCACCGACGCCAGCTATGTCACCGGACAGGTGATCTTCGTGAACGGCGGCGGGCCGGGCGGATAGTGGCGCCGGGTTCTTGTAGCGGTTCTAGGCTATGTGCCCGCAGCCGTCCGGTCTCAGTACCCGTTCGGTGGACGCCGGATTCCTGGCGAGCTTGCCCTGCGGGCGGGTCGGGCGTCTGACCAGTTCGCCGCCGCAGTTGGGGCACACACCCAGCAGCACGCCGGTCGCGCAGCCGCGGCAGAACGTGCACTCGAAAGAGCAGATCATGGCCTCGGCGGAGTCCGGTGGCAGGTCCCTGTCGCAGCACTCGCAATTCGGTCGAAGCTGCAGCATGGCGTTCCTCCAGTGGAATATCGAAACTTGATAATTGTCGGACGCGGAACCTGTGCACCAAGACACGGTCCCACATTGACTGTGCCTTATCGCCGAGTCCTCAAAAATTTCACTTTACAGTCTGCTCCGACAGGAAGAATATTTCTACCGGTAGCCAGGGCTGCGTTTCAATCGCTTGGTGTATGCGAGAAGGCGATTCTGACCGCCTTGTTGAGTACGGACCCATGAAGAAAACAGGGGCCCCGTCTGCACAGTCATCCCACCTTGAGTGCTCCGTTCTGAGCTCAGCCGCCCTTATCGCGCGGCAACAAATTGGATGGCAGTCCTGGCGCCTCACCTTTTCCGCCCCACCGGAGCACGGGCCGGTTCTCCATAGTTCCTGCAGATTCGCATCCATGGCGCGTCCGGCCCCGCCGACGCGCTACAATTCCAGCGTGACTTTCAAACAATTCAATCGAGGATTACCGATGAAGCATCTATTTTTTTCGCTCGCCCTGGTCGTTCCGCTGGTGGCGCACGCTGGTTTCGACGAAGGGGTGCAGGCTTACGGGACCGGCGATTACGCCGGGGCGCTTGCGGAGTTCAAAGTGCTCGCCGATCAGGGCAAGCCGGAAGCGCAGTATTTCATGGGATTGTTCTACCACAACGGCTTCGGAGTGCCGCGCGACCAGAATGAGTCGGTGAAATGGTTCATGAAGGCGGCCAGGCAAGGCGATGCGCGCTCGCAATATTACGTCGGGATCATGGCCGAGAAAGGCCAGGGTGTGGAGAAGGACCCGGTGGCCGCGCACATGTGGCTTTCGCTTTCGGCGGCGAGTCCGCAGACCTCCCATCGCGACTCGCTCTACACCAGGGAAGCGATCGAAAAACTCGAGAAGAAAATGACGCCGGAGCAGATCGCCAAGGCAAAGGAAACGGCGAAGACCTGGAATCCGCAGAACTGACGCTTCGTTTCGATTGCCCGCACAGGAGGCCGGGTCACTCCGGCCCTTTTATTGTTATGCGCGCATCTGTCGCACGCCGGGCCGTCGTTAACTTATGCCAACGCCAGTCGACGACAATCGCCGGCGCTGTGCGGCATTTCAGGCAATGTTGTCGCCATCCAACAACACCGTCGTTCCTGCGCGCCGCAGAGGGTATGCTTCAAGTCGTTGGATTCGCGCATCCATCTCCCCACGTGGGAACAATCCAATCAGTGGTATGGCTCTTGCAGCCGATTCTTTTTGCAACAGCAAACACGGGAATACGCAGAGTCGGGCACCACAACACTGCAAGTCCAGTATGAGCGCATTCAACTGCCGCGATGCGTTCGAGCGGGAATGCGACGGAAGTCCAATGCGTAAATTCAGTGGTGGAAAGGTAAGTCAGTTGTCGGGTCTTGTTGCCGCAATGATTTGGAAGCCCAGTGTCGGCGTGCAGAATTCAAGTTGTTTGGAATCCACTGAATATGACTGAACGCACCGGGCTCGCTGTGGAACAGGCCACGTATTCGGATGCCGTCGGCACGGCCATCGGCAATTTTGCATTGCCGATCGCCGTGCTCGGCGCATCCTATTTGCTGGTCGGTTACATGCCCGAGCTGCCTGATTTCTTCTCCGTGCTGAGGACGTACGGACCCTATTTCACGTTGGGCGTCGGGCTGCTGATCAGCCTGGCATTCAAACGTGGTCGGGCTCTGGTCGCGATTCTGTCGTTGATGCTTGCGTATGCCGGTTTCAGGCTGTTCCTGGGCGGCGAAGCGGCCGGCTTTTCGGCAAGGACTGTGTACGTTGCGCTCTGTATCTTCGTACCATTCAATTTGGCGCTGCTGTCTTTCGTGCGGGAGCGCGGTGCGCTGAACCTCTACGGGGCGCGAAGGCTCGGCTTGCTTGTTGCCGAAATCGGGGTGACGGCCGCGATAGTCTTCGGCGACTACCAGGCCGTAACCGATGGGCTCTATCGGCCGGTCTTCGATGATGCCGCCACAGCAGGTTCTCCGATTCCACAGCTTGGCCTGGCGACGATGGCGGTCGCGTTGGTAATCGCGGTCGCATGTGCCGTAGCCAGAGCCTCCGTTATCGAAGCGGCGTTCGCCGTCGCAGTTGCCGCGTTTGCCGCCGCATGCAATGGAGTGGGCACGTCGGACGTATTCGCGTGGTTGACCGCCGCCGGCGTGATCGTGACGGCCGCAGTGTTGCAGGACTCGTACCGTCTGGCGTTCCGCGACGAACTTACCGGACTGCCGGGCCGTCGCGTACTCAACGAGCGTCTTATGGGCCTCGAAGGGAACTACAGCATTGCCATGGTGGACGTGGACCACTTCAAGGCGTTCAACGACACCTGGGGCCACGATGTCGGGGACCAGGTGCTCAAGCTGGTTGCGTCACGGCTTCGGCGCGTCGGTGGTGGAGGAAAGGCGTTCAGATATGGGGGAGAGGAATTTACCATCGTGTTCCCAGGGAAACGCAAGCTGGATGTCCTGCCGCGCGTCGAACTACTGCGCAAGGACATAGAAACGTACAGGATGCGGATTCGCACAGCGAACTACCCGCAGAGTACGGAGGCCGGTGCGGTCGGCGGCACTGTGTATGCTGCGCCGACCTGGGTTACGGTAAGGGTCAGTATCGGCGTCGCCGAAAAAACCAGGCGACTTGCCACCCCTGACGCAGTCATCAAGGCAGCAGACGAGGCGCTTTATCGAGCCAAGACAGCTGGCAGGAACCGGGTTAGTCGGTAAGGATCCCAGCCCCGTTTACTCGATCTGGCGGCGAAGGTAAGCGTCTTCTCCTTTGATCCAGTCTTGTCGCGGTGGAGTGAAGATGTCGTAAGCCACCAGCGTCTCCACGGCTTCGGCGGTATGCGGCACGTTGGCCGGAATGCTGATCATTTCGTTCGGGCCGACCTCGGTTACTTTGCCGTCTATGGTGAAGCGCCATTTGCCGCTGGTGACGAAAGTAATCTGCTCGTTGTCGTGGGAATGCAGCGGCACTACGTACCCTTGCTCCACCAGCGTAAGTCCAATCATGATCTTGCCGTCCCACGCCAGCTTGCGTACGAACTTGTCGTTGAGCCTTTCGGCGGGGATCTCATCCCATTTGATGTGCTTCACGTCTGCCTCTATCTTGTGGCCTCTCAATTTCGTGAGGATATCACCTGGCACGGAATCCAGGCCGGCCGGAGGCCGGCATATTAAGCGTTGACGCAAAGGACGCAAAGAAAAGCAAGATTAGAACGCGAAGAATACAAATAAGTCGACAAAATCTTGCCTTCACCCTTCACCCTTCACCCTTCACCCTTCACCCTTCACCCTTCACCCTTCACCCTTCACCCTTCATCGATTTTGTTGCGGCTGCATTTTCAGTGACGGGGCCGCGTTTCCAGATCATGCGCAGGATCCAGAAGATCGCCAGTGCGGCGAACAGGTGCTTGACTGCGTGCCCGCCGACAACCTGGACGGCAGAGAAAATCTCCCGGTCGTAGAACTCTGCAGCTTTTGCGAGCGCATACCACGCAACGGCGACCAGAATGTCCGTCCCGCGGCTGTAGCGCGACGGGAAAAGAAAAATGATCAATAGGACGGCCACGATAGCAAGAAACTGTACGGAAACGTAAGGCCGCAGATTTCCCGTTCCGGCTGCCTCACTCCACTGCCAGTACACCACGCTGGCGATACCTGCGAGTACAAGCGGGCCGAGCAGCGCCTTACCTGCCCTGGGATGAATTCTCTCCGAGATCATCGCGGCGACCAGCGCCATGAAACCGACACTCATGGGTAGCCGGTCCCACGCCAGCCGCGCGTTGTCGGGTGCCAGATGGTAATAAGCGGAGCCAAGGCAAGTCAGCGCCACCGCGGCGAACACAACCAGGTACGACCAGCGAATGGAAGGGTCCAGCAGCGATCGCGATGCATCCGCCGAACGGTTTCGGAGTAGCAAGACGACGCCGGCACTTCCGACCAGCAGAAACGCGACGTTGGAGGAAACGTTGAAAAAGTTGGGGATGCCCAGCAGCGTACGCTGGTCCGCGAACTGGTGGTATTCGGGCGGTTGCGGCAGGGGAGGCAGGGCCAGGGCGGCAACCGTCACCGCCAAGGTCAGCACGGCGAGAAACCAGATGCCGGCGTTCCTGGACACTATGGCCTTGTCCGACTCACAGGTTCGCGGCTAAGACTGATCGCTTTCTCCGGACAGGCGGCCACACATAAACCGCATGCATGGCAGGCGTCCGTGTTCAAGGCAAACGATTGATGCCATTTGTGCACGTAGCCCTTGAGCTTCCCGGTCAACGTGAGACCGCGCCGTTGTTCCGTCGAAACAGTTCCCATGCTGAAAACCTGATACGGGCACACGGCGACGCAGTCTTCCTTGCCTTCGCAGCGGTTGCGGTCGATCACCGGCCGGAAGACTCCGGGATCCTGCGCGCACTGTGCCGCGGGGTTGCTCATAGTTTCGTCATGTCTGAAGCGTGTGGACATCTGCAATCATGCCCTATCCTGCCGCCCCGGGAAGCCCCAAGGAAGAACGCGTGCGCGGGCCAAAGGGGCAAAAAAAGCGGGGAGCTTGCGCTCCCCGCCAGGTGTCGGGCCGTGACGTTTTAAGCCGTCTTCTTCCCTACAAACCCATAGGCTACGTTGTTGCGCTCGATGCCCTCGGCTTCGTATTGCTGCTTCATGAGGGCCAGTTGGTCGTGGTTGAGAGCCGGGTACTCGGCCTGGATTTTGTACTTGTACAGGCCCGCCGAGTTCTCGCCGAATATCATGCGCTTAACCTTGCTCTCCGGACCGCCAAGCTTCGTCTTCCAGCCATGTTTCTTCATGATGTCGTCCGGCACTTCCAGACGACGGAAGGCCTCGATCTGCCACTGCGGGCTGCCGTACCACACTGAGTCCGAACCCCAGACCACGTGGTCCGCGCCCATGTGATTGACCATCTGCCCGATCATCGCCGCCGCCAGACGCGGGCTGGCCACGGCAACGGTGGCGAAGGTCGTGCCCAGCTCAGCGTAAACGTTCTTACAGCCGTGCTTGGAGGCAAGTTCGCACACGTCGGTGGTCCAGTCGATGCGGCCGGTCTTTTCGAACTTGTCGAGAGAATGTGCCGGATCCTCGAGGAAATTGCGCATCGCCCCGTGGTAGATGATGAAATTGAGCTGCGGCCAGTCTTTCGCGGCCTTGAGCACGTCGTCCACCGTGGCGTTCTTCCACACACCCGGCCATGAAGTTTCGTAGTCGAGCGGCAGCAGTCCCTTATGGATACAGATGGTCTTGATGCCGGACTTCATCGCCTTCTCGTACCACGGATAGACCAAGCCCTCATCATCCAGGCGCCAGGCGGTGCCCTTGGTGGACGGTGACAAGGGATCGCCGATCGTATAGCACTTCCATGAATCTGGCTTCAATTCGGCGATGCCGCGGTCGACTTCATCCATCCAGCCTGCTTGTCCGGGGGTGATGACCGTGTGGCCGAACAAACGGCGCGAGCCCGCGACTTTGTTGATCGCCGCGCGCGCGTGCATGATCTGGTCGTTGCTCAGCAGCCACCAATCCGGATCGTCGAATGGAGCACCGGAGAGCAACGCCACCTTGGTGTCGCTGTCCAGGTAGATTTCTTTCAGGTAGTTCTGGAACTTGTAGCGCTGCAGGACCAGCGGAATGTCCTTCAGCATGTCCGGGTTCCAATGTTCCGATGCATATTTACCCAGACCCAGCAAGCCCTCCTTGTCGAAATCGTCGCGCACGAAGTGCGTCTGATCGTCAAAGATGAACTGCCCACTTAGCGCCTTGGCACGTGCATCCGCCATATCGATATCGGCGGCTTCCGCCTCGGACACGTCCCAGATCGGACCGAAGACCTGGTTCATCGCCAGGAATGCGGTCGCCATGCCCGAAGCCGTCTTGAGGAAGCGGCGCCGGTCCATATTGAGCTTCGCTGCGTACTTATCGGCGAGTTCTTTGATGCGGGCTTCCACCTGACGCTGCTTCTCCGTCTGCGGCATCGGGTTGTATTCGCCGTTGGAAACAATCTGCGTCGGCACCGGCGATGCAAACGCGGCATCGTCGGCTGTCGAGGTGCGTTTACGTTCTTCGTCACTTAACCACATACGGGACTCCCCCTTCTGAAGGCTGGATTGTTCTGAACGTTCAGGATGGCAGCCATCGGCGTGTTTCCACTTATTACACCTTCGGCCACCCCTCTCTTTCTAGTCTTAAATTCAACGGAGTCAAGTACGGTCGTCGCTGCGCCACCGCAAGGTTGCCTGCGCGCCGGTTGTTACAATGACCGCCGCTGAAGTTACTGCTGATGAAAACCCTTCCTGATCCACGGGCTTACGCGCCGTTTTCGTCGAATCTGCTGGTCGTTCTTGCCGAAAATGCGGCAAAAGCGGGTTCTGCGTTGCAACAAGACAATGTCGGCGAAATGCTTGTGAGCCGGCTTCGGGAAGCGCTGAAAGCAGGCAACGACGCCCAGATCGAGGAGGCCTTCGCGGAAACGACCTCCCCGTCGGTGCGAGCGACGCTGACACGTGCTCTCGTAACGGCACTGGAACCGGCGGACGAGGCCGCCTTGGTGATGCGGGTATTCGCCATTCCGCTGTTGATCGTTACTGGCGGGCGCGGTCTTGCGGTGGTGCCCGGGGTCGTGCCGGACATTGGCGAGTTGCAGAAACTGTTCGAAAAGCACGGTGCTCTCGGTCAGTCGAAGAATTTCGGACTCAGCAATGCCCTGACGACGGTCGAGAGACTGGCCGCGTTGAAACCCAGCACGCTCTACCGGCTCACGCGCGGATTGGGACAAGAAGGATTCCGGCCACCGGACCTTGCCCCGCAGGACATCGACGTGGACTCCGGCGAAGAGCGCGTGCACCTGCGCTTTCTGGTCGGGGCGGCAGTCACGTTGGCGAATGGACCGGGCTTTACCGAAACGGCTGGCAACATCGGCGCTTGGGGGCTGCCGTTCACCCAGGCGTTGGCCGTACAGCTTGGTCAGGAAGGTCTGTCGCTGCTGCCTGTCCCGCGCCCGCCGACGAACCTGCTGCGCGCGCTGGAAACCGGCCGCTTCGCGGTGCGGGAATTGGAATTTCAGCTGTTTCTCAGCAATGCACTGCGCCGATTTCGCGCGCGCGTCGGCGACCCGGATGCGACCGTCGCCGCCTACTCGGACGGCATTGTCCGTATCAACCTCGGCTCGCCTTTCGATGCATCACTGGCCTGCGAGTACCGCTGGCCGCTATACCCGGAGGACGATCTCGGCGTGGTGGGGAACAGCATCTTTGGTTTGCTGGCCGAATGCAGGCTGGAAACTGTCCAGGTCGCCGAAACCGTCTGGCTCGCCCCGGCTGCTTCGCACTAAGGCGAAAGGCTTTCAACGCAAAGGACGCAAAGGTACGCAAAGGAAAAACAGGAGAGAAAGTTCAAGTGCGAGATGCAGTCACGTGGGGGCCAATCGCACTGTTACGTGCCCCGCGAGTTCAAATGATCGCAATACCAAACCTGTCTGTTGTCTTCCCTTCGCCATTGTTCTGCTTTCCTGCGCGTACCTTTGCGTCCTTTGCGTTGAACGCGGGTATCCGCGCGTCAGCGCGTAGATTCATCCAGGAACAACTGCACTTCGCGAAAGAGCTGCATGCGGTTCTTTTCCATGATCACCGTGTGCGTGCCCTCGCCGATCTCCACCATGCGCTTCACCGGCGCGTTCTTGAGCAGACCAAACAGCGCTGTCGCCATGTAAGTCGGCGTGTCCTGGTCCCACTCGGCGTGCACGATAAGCGTCGGCACGCGGATGTTGGCGGGGTCGTAATAGGGCTTGCCCACGACCCAGTACTCGCGCAAATCCTGGATTACGCCGTTGGGCGCGCGCAATTGCCCGGATTCCTTCGCCTTCGGATCCGTAGCCCAGGTGGCATCGGCCCAGGCTTCGAACCAGCCTGACGGGATCAGATCCGCGGCTTTGTCTTCCGGTACGCCGGCAAGCCAGCGCTTTTTAGCGTTCTCCTTCAGCACGGTGCGGTAGGCGCCAAGCGGGCCGTCTCCTCCGAGCTGGCTCGGTGTATTGCGCAGCCACAGCGGCGCATACAGCACCAGCTTGTTGACCTTGTCGTTGTTGGCCGCCGCGTACGCGCCCATGATCGACGTGCCCCACGACCAGCCGAGCACATTGATTTTCGCTACCCCGAGGCGCTTGCGGATGTACTCCGCAGCGGTTGCCACGTCGCGCACCGCCACGTTGGTGGTAACGAGCGGCGGATTCTCCTGCGCCGGCTGGTCCATCTCCGGCGGGCGGGTCGAGTTGCCGTAGCCGCGCAGATCCACCAGGTAGACGTCCCAGCCGTGCGCGGCGATGTAATCCATCCACGACATTCCGTCGAGCTTCAGATCGAACGCGGTTTCGGAAGGGTAGGTGGCCCCGTGCACGTACAGGAGGATGCGGTCCGCGGATACAGTCAGATCCCTCGGCCGCTTGTTGCGGATATATAGCTGGATTCCCGGCGTATCGGAAGGGATGGTGATGTGCTCGGTGACGAGAGCCGGCACTTTCGCCCTGATTCTTTCGTCGTCCGCGATCGCGGCTGCGGCACACAGGCATGCCAGCGCTGCTGTCAGCAGGAATTTCCAGGTAACAGACTTCAACTTGGCCTCCTTGAATGCGCTCTCTCGGCGCTGGCTGCCACTGTAGCGAAAGCGGCTGCGCGCGTCACCTTTGGGGCATGACAAACCACAATTCTTACCAGGAAGACACGAAGAAACGAAGAACACGAAGGGACACGAGGGGAGCTTTTGGCAAACCGCAGGCCAATGGAAACATCAACATCCCGGGTTGGGCTTTCCCGGTTAAACCTGGAGAGAATATTTGGAATGTATTCTGTGCTCGTTGCCGCGTTCTCGTCTGATTTTGCATTTCTTCGTGTTCTTCGTGCCTTCGTGGTGAGCTTTTCGGTTTTGCAGGTCTGTGACTTCGCGTATCGTCGGGGCATGAGCGAAACCACACCACCGTACGCCGGGTTGACGCCCGACTTGATGCTGAACGCGGTCGAGTCCGTGGGCTTTCTCTGCGACGGCAGGCTGCTGGCGCTGAACAGCTATGAGAACCGGGTTTACCAGGTCGGCATCGAAGACGACAAACCCCTGGTCGTGAAGTTCTACCGGCCGGCACGCTGGAGCGATGCGCAGATTCTCGAGGAGCACGCGTTCACCGCGGAACTGACGGAACGCGAGATTCCCGCCGTGCCGCCGATTGTGGTGGACACGCGCACCTTGCATGCGTTTCAGGGATTTCGTTTCGCGCTGTATCCGCGCCGCGGCGGGCGCGCTCCGGAACTGGACGATCCCGACACGCTCGAGTGGCTGGGCCGCTTCATCGGCCGGATCCATGCGGTGGGGGCGCTGTCGCCGTTCGTGCATCGTCCCGCACTGGATATCGCCACTTTCGGCGAAGAACCGCGCGAATACCTGCTGGGCAACGAATTTGTTCCCGCAGACCTGAGCGCGGCGTACCTGAGCGTCATCGATCAGGCGCTCGCCGGTGTGTGCGACTGCTTCGAGCGCGCCGGCGCGGTGCGATCGATTCGACTGCACGGCGACTGTCATCCGGGAAATATCTTGTGGACCGACGACGGACCACATTTCGTGGATTTCGACGATGCGCGCATGGGGCCGGCTGTGCAGGACCTGTGGATGCTGCTTTCCGGAGACCGCGCGGCGATGACCCGCCAGTTTTCCGATGTCCTTGCCGGCTACGAGGACTTCTTCGATTTCGACCGCCGCGAACTGCATCTGCTCGAAGCGCTGCGCACGCTGCGAATGATCCATTACTCGGCATGGCTGGCGAGGCGCTGGGACGATCCGGCATTCCCGGCGGCCTTCCCATGGTTCCATACCACGAAATACTGGCAGGACCAGATCTTGCAGCTACGGGAGCAGGTGGCGGCGATGCAGGATCCGCCGCTCGGGCCGTTATAGACCCGCAGTCCAAATGTGACGGGCTTCTTGCCGCTTCGTGACATAATCCTTACATTCCGCGGCAGGCTGCCCGCACGGGATTTCACATGGAGAAATCCAGGCCCGGCGGCAAATCTCTCAGCGAGGCAGAATGATCTATCAGCTGCACGAGTTCCAGAAGACGGTGATGGCGCCAATGGTCCTCCTCGCGGACACCGTCAAACATCTCTTCACCAGTCCATTCAGTCCGCTCGCGTATACCGCGGTTTCCCGCACCATCGCTGCCAACAGCGAAGTATTCGTGCGGCTGATGCGGCGCTATCCGAAACCGAATTGGCGGATAGACGACACGATGATCGACGGCGAGCGCGTCGCGGTTACCCGCGAGGTGGCTGTGGACAAGCCGTTTTGCCAACTGCTGCATTTCAGGAAAGACATCGCCGTCGAGCAGCCGAAGCTGTTGATCGTCGCTCCACTTTCCGGGCACTTTGCCACGCTGCTGCGTGATACGGTGCGCACCGCGCTGCCGGACCACGACGTGTGGGTCACCGACTGGGTTGACGCCAGGATGGTGCCGCTGTCGAAGGGCCCGTTCCACCTCGACGATTACGTGGACTACATCAGGGAGTTCATCCGGCACCTGTCGCCGGAGCTCAACGTGATGTCGGTGTGCCAGCCGACCGTGCCGGTGCTGGCCGCAGTGTCGCTGATGGCGGCGGAGAACGACCCGGCGGCGCCGAAGGCGATGATCATGATGGGCGGGCCGATCGACACCCGCCGCAATCCGACCGCGGTGAACGATTTTGCCTCGGGGCGCCCGCATTCATGGTTTGCCGACAAGGTAATCATGCGCGTGCCGCCGAACTATCCGGGCTTTATGCGCAAGGTGTACCCCGGCTTCCTGCAACACGCAAGTTTCCTGGCCATGAATCCGGACCGTCACCTGGACGCGCACAAGAAGTTCTACGACCACCTGATCCGCGGCGACGGCGAGAGCGCTGAGGGGCATCGACAGTTCTACGACGAGTACAACGCGGTACTAGACATGCCTGCCGAGTACTACCTCGACACCGTCAGAGCGGTGTTCCAGGAATTCCAGTTGCCGAAGGGCAAGATGACGGTGCGCGGCGTGCCGGTTAAACCCGAGACGATCAGAAAGACCGCGTTGTTGACGATCGAAGGCGAGCTGGACGACATTTCCGGCAATGGCCAGACCGAAGCTGCGCACACTCTGTGCCGCAGCATCCCCGCGGACAAGCGCAAGCACCTGCTGGCGAAGGGTGTGGGCCATTACGGCATCTTCAGCGGACGCAAATTCCGCGAGCTCGTCTATCCGCAGCTACGCAGCTTCATCCGCCTGATTGCGCAGAGGGACGAGGACCTTAAGCTGGTGCGCGTCAAATAAGTCGGCGAGGCGCAGGCGCTTTTTTTTGGTGCACGTCGCCTCTTTTGCAATAGAATTCCGTCCATCCTGAAAGAGGCGCGCCGGCAAGGCAGGTGCATCTCCGCGCTGCGGCGCGATTCGGGTGTTCCATCAGAAAAATCAGGTGCGAAGCATCCGCCGGCCAGTTGCTTGCCGCCGGCGCGAGCTTGTGTGCCATGCAAACCTCGCGAGGAGAACATGAAGAAGATCCTGGCTGTCGCTGCTGCAACGGTGCTGGCAGTTGCCGCAAACGCGGTTCTAGCCGCCGACTATCCGTCGCGGCCTGTCACGCTGATCGTGCCATGGGGCGCGGGCGGCGGAACCGACGCGGTGGCGCGCATGCTGGCCTCCCTGCTGGAGAAGGATTTCGGCAAGCCGGTAAACGTGGTCAATCGCACCGGGGGCAGCGGCGTGGTCGGACATCAGGCGATCGCCACAGCCGCGCCAGATGGGTATACGTTCGGCCTGATCACCTTCGAGATTACCCAGATGCATCATCAGGGACTGACCCAGCTCAATGGCGCGAGCTTCACGCCGATTGGGCTGATCAACGTCGATCCGGCAGCGATCCAGGTTAATGCCGATTCCCCATACAAGACGTTGCCGGACTTGCTCGACGCGATACGCAAGAACCCGGGCAAGCTCAAGGCCTCCGGCACCGCCCGGGGAGGGTCATGGCACCTGTCCCTCTACGGCATGCTGGCCGATCTGAAGATCGATCCGGCCTCCGTGCCCTGGGTACCGAGCGTCAGCAACGCGGCCGGGTTGCAGGAACTGGCGGCGGGCGGCGTGGACATCGTGAGCGGCTCCCATCCCGAAGGCCGTGCATTGATCGAAGCGGGCAGGGTCCGCAGCCTTGCCATCATGGACGAAACGCCGTCACAGCTTTTTCCCAATGTGCCTACGCTGAAGGCGGCAGCGGGCAGCAAATGGCTGAGCGGCGTCTGGCGTGGGATCGCCGCGCCGAAAAACCTGCCGAAGGCGATCGAGGATCGCCTGATCGCCGCGATCAAGAAGGCCTACGATAGCAAGGAATACCATGAATTCATGACCGCGCGCGGATTCGGGATGCGTTATCTTCCACCGCAGGAATTTGCGGCGTTGATGACGAAGACCGACGCCGAGAACGGCGTGCTCATGAAAAAATTCGGGATGACGCAGTAGAGTCGCGGGGAACGACTTGCTGCTTGCACTTGCCCCTCGTCCCACGTCCCTCACCCCTCATCCCTGAAGTCATGAAATTCAACGACTCCCTGGTCGGCGCCGGCCTGATCGCGTTTGCAGGCGCCATCCTTTGGAATGCGCGGGGATTCCCGTCGATGCCCGGCGACCAGGTCGGTCCCGCGCTGTTCCCGCAACTCATCGCTGCCGGGCTGGCAATCTGTGGGGCGATCTTCGTCATTCAGGCGGCGCGACGCAGGGCAGGCACGCCGTGGATCGCGCTGCCGGAATGGATTCGCGCGCCGCGGCAAGTGGCGGGTTTCGCGGTCGTCACGTTGGGCCTCTTGGCGTACTGCCTCCTGGTCGAGACACTCGGTTTCTTCGTCTGCGCGCCGCTGCTGCTCGGCACGCTGCTCGCGGTTTTGCGCGTGCGCGCCTGGGCGGTGCCGGTGATCGCAGTCGGCGTCTCAGTGGTGATCCATTTCATCTTTTACAAGGGACTGGGCGTGCCTTTGCCATGGGGCCTGCTGCAGTCATGGGCCTGGTAAGTACATGGAACATCTGGTCCAGGCTTTCGGGCTGGTATTCGAACCCTATGTTCTGATGGTGATCGGGGCGTCGGCACTGTACGGGCTGTTCGTCGGCGCAATCCCCGGCCTTACCGCCACCATGGCGACCGCGCTCCTGGTGCCGGTCACGTTCTTCATGCCGCCGGTGCCTGCGGTCGCGGCGATCGTCACGGCAACCGCGATGGCGATTTTTTCGGGCGACATTCCCGGCGCGCTGCTGCGGATACCCGGCACGCCGGCGTCGGCGGCATATTGCGACGAAGCCTATGCCATGACGAAAAAAGGCCAGGCGGAGACGGTGCTCGGCGCCGGACTGGTGTTCTCTGTGATAGGGGGAATCTTCGGCACCATCGTACTGGTAACCGCGGCGCCGACACTCGCCAACGTCGCCCTGAATTTCAGTTCCTTCGAATACTTCTGGCTGGTCGTGCTGGGACTGACCTGCGCGATCTTCATTGCGTCGAACAACGTGCTCAAGGCATTCGTATCCCTGCTGATCGGCTTGTTGATAGCCGCAGTCGGGATGGAGAATCCGGCCGCGTTTCCTCGCTTCAGTTTCGACGAACCGAACCTGATGGGGGGCATCAGCCTGATTCCGATGATGGTGGGATTGTTCGCCGTATCCGAAGTCCTGCGCTATGTGACATCAATCGAGCGGCCGCTGCACCTCGCGCAGGAGAAGTTCGGCAGCATCTTCAAGGGGCAGTGGGCGCTGGTGCGCCAGTATCCCGTGCAGACCCTGCGAGGGAGCGCGCTGGGCACGCTGATCGGCGCGCTGCCGGGCGCGGGCGCCGACATCGCGGCCTGGATGTCGTATGCGATGTCGAAGAAATTCTCTAAGCAGCCGGAGAAGTTCGGCACCGGCCACGTCGAAGGCGTGATCGAGAGCGGGGCGGCTAACAACAGCGCGCTGTCCGGCGCATGGATTCCCGCGCTGGTATTCGGAATTCCCGGCGATTCCATTACCGCCATCGCCATCGGCGTGCTGTACCTGAAGAACATGAATCCTGGCCCGATGATTTTCATAAACAATCCGGAGAACATCTACGCGGTATTCATCGTGTTCTTCCTCGCCAATCTATTGATGCTTCCGCTCGGCGTACTGGCGATCAAGAGCTATAAACAAGTGCTCAAGGTTCCGCGTGCGGTGCTGATGCCCGTGATCCTGCTGTTCTGCACCGTCGGGGCGTTTGCAATCAACAATACAGCCTTCGACATAGGAGTCATGCTGGCATTCGGCGTCGTGGCGTTCGTCATGGAGGAGAACGGTTTCCCGGTGGCCCCGGTAATCCTCGGCGCCGTGCTCGGTCGCATGCTTGAAGAGAACTTCGTCACTTCATTGATCAAGGCGGACGGGCACTTTGTCGCATTCTTCAATCGGCCGATCGCCGGGGTGCTCGGATTGATAACAATTGCGGTATGGGTTTCACCGCTTGTGATCCGTTGGTGGCGCCGTCGCGCGAGGCCCGTGACGGCGTAGAGACTGAAATCGTTTGCCACTGGCGTCTGATCGCCGATGCCGCTGATAGAATAAAGGCCATGCCGGAACGCAATGTTTCAGTGCGAAGTGGGCCTCCCGGACAATAGGACGCATCAATACATAATCTTAGGAGCGAGCAATGACGAAAGCCGTACGATTCCACAAGACAGGCGGGCCCGAAGTACTTCAAGTCGACGACGTCCAGGTCGGCGAGCCCGGCGACGGCCAGGCCCGCGTCAAACACACTGCCATAGGCCTGAATTTCATCGATACCTATCATCGTTCCGGCCTGTATCCGCTGCCGTTGCCGAGCGGCATCGGCCTGGAAGCGGCTGGCGTGGTCGAAGCCGTCGGCAACGGGGTGACCAACGTCAAGCCTGGCGATCGCGTGGGCTATGCGGGCGGGCCACCCGGCGCGTATTCCGAAGTCCGTTTGATACCGGCGGACCGCCTGGTGAATGTGCCGGCAGGCATCTCCGACAAGGAAGTCGCGGCGATGATGCTCAAGGGCCTCACCGTGCAGTATTTGATCCGCCGCGTGTACCGCGTGGAGAGGGGCGAGACCGTGCTGTTCCATGCGGCCGCCGGCGGTGTAGGTCTGATCGCCTGCCAGTGGCTCAAGGCATTGGGCGCGACGGTGATCGGCACCGTTGGTTCCGACGAAAAGGCCAGGATTGCCAAGGCCCACGGTTGCGACCACACCATCGTCTACACCCGCGAGAATTTCGTCGAGCGGGTCAAGCAGATCACCGGCGGCAGGAAGGTTCCGGTGGTGTTCGACTCGGTGGGCAAAGACACCTTCATGGGTTCATTGGACTGCCTTCAGCCGCGCGGCCTGCTGGCCATGTTCGGCAACGGCTCCGGCCCCGTGGCGGCGTTCGATCTCAATCTGCTTGCGGCGAAGGGCTCGCTTTATGTGACCCGACCTTCGCTGATGGTCTATACCGCCCGCAGAACGGATCTCGAGGCAGGCGCGAAAGAACTGTTCGACATGGTGAAATCCGCCAAGGTCAAGATCGAGGTCAACCAGACCTACAAGCTCGCAGACGCCGCGCAGGCACATCGTGATCTCGAAGCCCGCAAGACCACCGGCTCGACCGTGCTGCAGCCCTAAGATAAGGGACGAGGGAAGAGGAACGAGGGACGAGGGGGAGAAATGATTGAAGATCTGAAGAATAAAGTCGTGCTGATCACCGGGTCGAGCACGGGGATCGGAGCGGCGGCGGCCAAGGCGTTCGGTGCCAACGGAGCCCGGGTCGCGGTGCATTACAACAAGAGCAAGAGCGAGGCCGAAAAAGTGGCCGCCGAGATCGAGAGGTCGGGCGGGAAGGCTTTCGTCATAAGCGGTGACGTATCCGCTTCCGCCGCGTGCAGGGATCTCGTGCAAAAGACCGTGGCCCAGTTCGGCCGCATCGACGTGCTGATCAACAACGCCGGCGGGCTGGTTCAACGCATGCCGGTCGAGTCCATCACCGATGAACTTTTCGACCAGGTGATCAACCTCAACGTGCGCTCGGCGATGATGTGTACCGGCGCCGCTGCGGTCCAGATGAAAAAACAGGGCTCCGGCGGGTCGATCATCAACGTCACCTCCATCGCCGCCCGCCATGGCGGTGGTCCTGGGGCGGTACTCTACGCCGCGGCCAAAGGATTCGTCTCGACGATGACGCGCGGCCACGCCAAGGAACTGGTCAAGGAAAAAATCCGTGTCAACGCGGTGGCACCGGGCGTGATCATGACGCCGTTCCACGAACGCTTCTCCACGCCGCAGATGCTCGAAGGCTTCAAGGCGACGATACCGATGAACCGGCTCGGCACGCCGGACGAATGCGCCGGCGCCTTCCTGTTCCTCGCGTCCGAGCAGATGTCCGGGTACATGACCGGACAGATCCTGGAAGTCAACGGCGGGCAGTACATGCCCTAGCGCGTTGCGCTACGGCATGCGTGACGGCGTGACGAACGTGACGCGTGACGAGGTGTAAGAATTTAGAGCCATAGCGCTTTTCGTCACGATCGTCACGTCGTCACGACCGTAGCGAACAGCGGGCGGAAATAAAAAACAATAAACACTGGAGGAGTCACAAGTGTTCAATTTGTCTGGCAAGGTAGCGCTGGTCACCGGCGCCTCGCGGGGGCTAGGCTGGGCGATGGCGCAATCGCTGGCATCCGCCGGCGCACACGTGATTCTGAACGCGCGTGATGGAACGGCACTGAATGAGCGGGTGAAGGAACTCGGCGCCAAAGGGATCAAGGGCGAAGCGGCAGCCTTCGACGTCACTGACCATGCCGCCGGGGCCGCATGTATTGGCGCCGCGGCAAAGAAGCATGGCCGCTTCGACATTCTGGTTGCCAACGCCGGCATCCAGCACCGCAAGCAGATCACCGAGTTCGACGCCGCCGACTTCGAGCGCGTGATCGCAACCAATCTCACCGCGGTGTGGGCGCTGGCAAAGGAGGCGGCGAAGGTCATGATTCCTGCCAAGCGCGGGCGCATAATCATGACCGGTTCGGTCAGCGCCATTCTCGCCAGGCCAACGATTTCGGCTTACATCGCCAGCAAGGGCGCGGTTCACGCGCTGACCCGGGAACTGGCGGTCGAACTGGCGCAACACAACATCACCGTCAACTCGATTGCGCCCGGCTATTTCGCCACCGAGATGAACACTGCCTTGATTCAGAATAAGGAGTTCAACGACTGGGTGTGCAAACGCACGCCGGCCGGTCGCTGGGGCAAGCTCGACGAGATCGGTCCTGTCGCTGTTTTCCTGGCCTCCGACGAAGCGTCCTACGTCAACGGCCATATTCTGGTTACCGATGGCGCATTTTCCGCCGCCATGTAAAAGCAGGTACGAGGTGCGAGTATCAAGGGCCGAGCAATAAGCCTTCCGACACCCGGAGACTCTGGAGAGAGAGATGGCAAAGTTCAAAGTTGGTATAGCGCGGGATGCCATTACCACTAACGGCACGATCTTCGGCGAGGAAGCATTCAAAGTGCTCGCAGATCCAGCGGTGGAATGGGAATTCCTGCCGGAGAACGTCTCGGAATTGCCGAAGGAATACGGCGATGCCTACGATGCAATCTGTTTGATGTCGGCAAAGCTCACGCGCAAGACCCTTGCCGGCCAGAATCGCAAAGTCAAGCTGATCGCCCGTTTCGGCGTCGGCTACGATTCCGTGGACGTGCCGGCGTGTACCGAAAAAGGCGTGATGCTAACCATCACGCCCGATGGCGTGCGCCGTCCGGTTGCGGCAAGCGTGATCGGATTCGTGCTGGTGCTGGCGCATCGCATGTTCCTGAAAGACCGTCTGACCCGCGAAGGCCGCTGGGGTGAGAAAGGCAATTACCTCGGCAGCGGGCTGATGGGACGCGCGCTCGGCGTGATCGGCGTGGGCAATATCGGCAAGGAGATCTTCCGCCTGGCGCAGCCCTTCGACATGCGCCTGCTGGGTTGCGATCCGCATGTGCCGCAATCCGCCGTTGCGCCGCTCAACGTCACCATGGTGGACAAGGACACGTTGTTGCGAGAATCAGACTTTATTTCGGTCAACACGCTGCTCGATGAGCAGACCAAAGGCCTGATCGGCGCGCGCGAGTTCGCACTGATGAAGCCAAGTGCATACTTCATCAATACCGCCCGCGGCCCGGTCGTTACGGAATCGGCGCTGATAGATGCGCTCAGAAGCAACCGGATCGCCGGTGCGGCGATCGACGTGTTCGAGAAGGAACCGGTGGCGCCGGACAATCCGCTGCTGAAGTTGGATAACGTCATCCTCGCCCCGCACGCGATCTGCCATACCGACGAGTGCATGAGCCTGCTCGGACAGGGGGCGTTCCGGGCGGCGGTGGACCTGGCGCACGGACGCAAGCCGCATCTGATCGTCAACACGGAAGTCTTGAAGCATCCGGCGTGGGTGGGGAAGTTCGGCGCGTGACGAACGTGAAAACACCCGGTCACTCCGGGTGTTTAAGTGCAGGCTAACCTTCAGGTTATGCCGGAACTACAATTCATACCCATGCGGACGGTGTCCGCATATATGTGACGATCGTGACGCATAAAAATGGCGAGTGCTGCGCAATGGGTGCGGACGAGAAGCATGAAATGAAAGAGATAGTGCTGTGCGTAACGGATGAATTTGCGTCGTCACGCCGTCACGTTCGTCACGTCGTCACGACATTTCTCTAACCAGAGACACAGATCTATGCGTACCAATCCCGTCAAACAGAAACTCCTGAAAGGTCAACCCGTCTTCGGCAGTTTCGGCTGGGAGTTCCTGGTTCCGGGCCTGCCGCAGATCGTCAAAGCGGCGGGAGCGGAGTTCCTGCTCCTCGACATGGAACATGCCGGGCACAGTTACGAAACCATCAAGGACCAGGCCGCGGCATGCCGCGGCATCGACCTGGTGCCGATGGCGCGGGTACCGACCAACCAGTACCACTATATTTCACGTGCGCTCGACCTCGGTATCATGGGGATCATGGCGCCCATGGTCGGTTCCGCAGAGGAGGCGACGTACATTGTCTCCTGCACCCGCTATCCGCCCGCGGGCCGGCGCGGCGCAGCGTTCGGCTTTGCGGCCGACGATTACATCGGCGGAAGCGTCGCCGAGAAGATCAAGATCGCCAACGAGCGTACTCTGGTGATGTGCCTGATCGAGACCGCAGAAGGCATCGAGAACGTGGAAAAGATTGCAGCGGTGCCGGGCGTGGACGTACTCTGGCTCGGGCACTTCGACCTGACCAATTTCCTCGGCATACCTGCTCAGTTCGACCATCCCAAGTACGTGGCCGCAATCAAGAAAATGGTCGCTGCTGCAAAGAAGCACGGCAAAATCCTCGCCTGCATGACTGCAGACGAAAAATGGAGCAGAGAGTATTGGGAAAAAGGCTTTCGACTGTTCTCGGTCGGGATAGACTCGATGCTGCTGCAGGGGGCATTGAGGCAGGGCATCGGCGTGCTGCAATCCCTCGACGAATCGGGGAAGAATGCAGGAAAAAAATAAGCTGATAAGAAACGGACCGTCAAGAAATGCAGACCAGGGCGGCGGTAACAGAAGGAGGAGAAAAATGGCGCAAGCCAAATTCCGCATCGGCGTTACCCGCGACAACCTCAAGGCGAACGGCAAGCCGATTTTCGACGAATCGGCCTTCAAGATCCTGGACGACCCGCGGATCGAGTACGAATTCCTTTCCGAGATCGAGCCGGAACTCACCCCCGAGACCGCCGCAAAGTACGACGCTCTGGCGGTCATGTTGGCCAAAGTCACCCGCAAGACCGTCTCCGGGACGAACCGCAGGCTCAAGCTGATCGCGCGCTTCGGCGTCGGTTACGACACCGTGGACGTGCCGGCCTGCACGGAGAACGGTGTGATTCTCAGCATAACCCCGGACGGCGTGCGCCGGCCGCTGGCGACCTCGGAGCTCACGCTGGTCCTGATGCTGGCGCAGAAGATTTTGATCAAGGACAAGCTCACCCGTGAAGGGCGTTGGCAGGAACGGCTGAATCATTTCGGCACCGGCCTAAGCGGTCGGGTGCTCGGCTCGATCGGAGTGGGCAATGTCGGCGCGGAACTGTTCCGATTGGCCGCCCCGTTCGCGATGAAACATATCGCCTGCGATCCTTATGTCACCCAGGAATCGGTGGCGCCGCTGGGTGTGAAGCTCACGGACATGGACACGGTGTTTCGCGAATCCGATTTCGTCGTGGTGAACTGCCCGCTTAACGAGCAGACCCGCAAGCTGGTCGGCGCCCGGCAGTTCTCGTTGCTGAAGCCGACTGCATTTTTCATCAATACCGCCCGAGGGCCCATCGTCGATGAGAAAGCCTTGTTCGATACGCTTTCGAACCGCCGAATCGCCGGCGCCGGCATTGACGTGTTCGAACAGGAACCCACTCCGGCGGACAATCCACTGCTGAAACTCGACAACATTGTGGTCACCCCGCACCACATCTGCCTCACCGACGAGTGCATCAACACCGTCGCCGCCAGCGTTTTCAGCAGTTGCCGCGATCTTGCCTACGCCCGCGTGCCGAAGAACGTGGTGAATCAGGAAGTTCTGGGAAAGGTACCGTATTTCCATACGTAGGGAAAAGATAGGCACGAGGCACTAGGCCCTAGGCACTAGACGGTAGAATCTAGAGCCTCGTGCCCAGAGCCCAGAGCCCAGAGCCTAACGCCTAATTTCTTATGCGACCCAACTTGCTCAAAAAAAGACTGCTCGGTGGCGCCAGTGCCTACGGCCTGTTCGCGTTCGAGTTCTTTACGCCGGGGCTGGCGCAGATCGCAAAGGAGGCCGGCGCAGAGTGCGTACTCTTCGACATGGAGCATTCCGGCGCCGGCATCGACACCATCAAGCAGCAGCTCGCGTATTGTCGCGGTCTCGACATTGCTCCCTTCGTGCGCGTGCCGACGTATCAGTATCACTTTGTGGCGCGGGCATTGGACGCGGGGGCGCTCGGAATCATGGTGCCCATGGTCGAGACCGTGCAGCAGGCGCGCGACATCGTCTCGTGGACGCGTTATCCGCCCAAAGGCAGGCGTGGGGCCGTGTTGGGGGCGGCGCACGATGACTACACGGGCGGGAGCATGAAGGAAAAATTCGCCGCCCTGAACGAACGCTGCTTCGTCATGCTGCAAATCGAGACTGAGGTCGGTGTTGCCAACGTCGAGGAGATAGCTGCCGTGCCGGGCGTCGATTCGTTGTGCATCGGATACGCCGACCTGTCGAATTTCCTTGGCGTTCCCGGCGATCTCAAGCACCCCAGGTATCTCGACGCGGTAGGACGGATTGCCGCGGCGGCCGTGAAGCACGGACATGTCCTCGCGACGGCCGCGCCCAACGCAGCCTTCGCCAAAGAATATGTCGAACTCGGCTTCAGGTTGATATTCTTCGGCACGGACGCTCATCTAATGCAGTCGGCCCTCGCAGAGCGCATCGCGGCGATGAAGCCGACCGGCGGCAAGTGAACGGCCGTCGCGCGGCTGGAGACGATAACTGGAGGAAGCAGCAATGAAGAATTTCGGATCAGTGACTACATCGGCGATGTTCGCGCTCTCCATGGTGTTCTCGCCTGCGTTGGCCCAAACCATCACGCTCCACGGCGCGGTGCAATTCAATGACGACCATGCGTTCAACCGGACGCTGCTCAAGTTCGAAGAGCTGACCAAAAAATACTATGGCAAGCCAGTCAATTTCGTACTTCATCGCAACAGCGAGCTGGGGCTCGAAAAGGACTACTTCGTTTACCTGAATCAAGGCAAGGGCGTTGACTATGCGATCGTATCCCCCGCGCACATGTCCACGTTCTCGCGCGCTGCGCCATTCATCGACGCGCCGTTCCTGTTTCGCGACCTCGACCACTGGCGCAAGGTGCTCGATGCCGACCTGTTCAAGCCGATCGCCGACGAGATCGCCCAGAAGGCCGACGTCATTCTGATCGGCTATGCCGGCGGCGGCACACGCAACATATTCGCCAACAAGCCCGTGCACAACCTGGCGGAGATGAAAGGCCTCAAGGTGCGCGTCATGGGTGCTCCGATCTGGACCCGCACCTTCGCCGCGGCCGGCATGTCGCCGTCGGTGATCGCCTACAACGAGATTTACAACGCCATCCAGAATGGAGTGATCGCCGCCGGCGATAACGAGGCGGCCGGCGTGGAGCAGATGAGGTTCTACGAAGTCGGTCCCAACCTTGCGATGACGGAGCACTCGATCACGATACGGCCGCTCTGCTTCTCCGGCAAGACGTTCAAGACACTGCCTGCGGATCTGCAGGCCGCGATTCTGAGAGCGGGGAAGGAATCTGGCGCCTACGGTCGCGATCTCGAATCACACGAGGACGCCGCCAAGCTGGAGGCGATGGAGAAGGCCGGCAAGCTCAAGCGCATCCCCTTCGCCGACCGCGCGCAGATGAAGAAACTTGTCGAGCCGGTGATCGAGACCTACGCCAAGGACGTCGGCGCCGACCAGATCCTCGCCAGGATCAACGCGATCAAGTGAAGACCCTCGTCAGACGGTACCACCGGCTGCTGACGTGGCTCCTGGTGGGCACCGTGGCTGTGCTTATCGTGCCTGTTTCGCTGCAGATCTTTGCGCGCTTTACGCAGCTCATTCCTGCCTATATCTGGACCGAGGAGCTAGCGCGCTTCCTGTTCATCTGGATGGTGATGCTCGGCGCCATGATCGGCATCCGCGAGGGTACCCATTTCGAGGTTGACGTCTGGCCGCAGCTCGGGCCGCGTGCAAACGCGATGCTGCGCATTGTCTCGCACGCCTTCGTGCTCGTGTTCGCTCTGGTGTTCGTCTGGTGGGGTATCGAGTTCGTCCGCTTCGGTTGGGATCAGTTGTCCGAGATCGCCGAGCTGCCGATGTGGACCATCTTCCTCGCCTGGCCCATCGCGGGGATCACCTGGGTACTGTTTCTCGGTGAGTCTTTCGTTACCAATGTTCGCATTCTGCGTGAGGGCGCGCCGCCATGACCGGCGTCGCGTTGTCGGCGGGATCGGCCGCCGCGATCCTGTTCGGCGGATTTTTCCTGCTGCTGATTTTTCGCGTCCCGGTTGCCTTCGCGCTCGGGCTGTCCTGCCTGCCCATCCTGTTGATCGAACCGCGGCTATCGCCGATCACGCTGTTCAACGAAACGTTCAAGGCTTATAACTCGTTCATCCTGTTGGCGGTGCCGTTCTTCCTGCTGACCGCGAACCTGATGAACGTGGGCGGCATCACCAATCGGCTGGTGCGGTTGTCGCGGACAATGGTGGGCAATTGGCCCGGTTCGCTGGCGCAGATCAACGTCCTGCTTTCGGTCTTCTTTGCGGGGATCTCGGGATCCTCCACCGCGGATGCGGCGAGCCAGAGCAAGATCTTCATCGACGCCCAGGTCAAGGAGGGTTATGGCCTGTCGTTCTCGATTGCGATCACCGCCGTGTCGGCGGTTCTCGCCGTCGTCATCCCGCCTTCGATCCTGATGGTGGTATGGGGCGGCGTCATTTCCACCTCGATCGGCGCCCTCTATCTCGCCGGCATCCTGCCTGGATTGCTGATCGCAGGCGCCCAGATGGCGACCGTGCACGTCTACGCCAAGCTATACAAGTATCCGGTCTATCCACGCGCAACTTTCAAGGAATTCGTGACCTCCGCTTTCCAGTCGTTGCCGGCGCTGTTCACGCCCGTCATCATCGTCGGCGGCATACTGCTCGGATGGTTTACAGCCACCGAGTCGGCCGCCATTGCCGTGCTCTACGCGGCCATCCTGTCGATCTTCGTCTACCGCGAGATGGACATGACGCATCTGTATCAGGCGCTCGCTGAAACCGGAAGACTGGCGGCGGTGGCGCTGTTCTGCGTGGGCACAGCGTCTGTTTTTGGCTGGCTCCTCGCCTACTACCAGATCCCGAGAATGCTGCTGGACAGCGTCACTTCCTGGGGACTGGGCATTACCGGAGTGGGATTCTTCATCGCCTTCACGTTCCTCGTCGTCGGTTGTTTTCTCGACGCGATCCCCGCGATCATCATCGTTGGCACCACGCTGCAACCGCTCGCCGAATCGGTGCACATGCATCCGGTGCAGTTCGCCATTATCGGCATCATCTCGCTTGCCTTTGGCCTGGTTACGCCGCCATATGGCTTGTGTCTGATGATTTCGTGCGCCGTGGCCAAGGTGCCGCTCAAGTTCGCGCTCAAAGACACGATGATCATGCTCGTGCCGATGCTCGTTGTGCTGGCTGCCTGCATCGTATGGCCGGAAATTCCGCTGTTTCTCCCGCGACTGATCTCGCCCGAGTTCCTGAAGTGACGCAATGCAAAGTGCGTGACGGAGCTTCTGGTGCCGATGCTCGGGGTGCTGGTTTTTGTTATCCTGTTTCCGTAAATAATTCTGGCGCTGCCCAGATGGTTGATGCCACAGTTCGTGAAGTAGAAACATGAAGTTGCAGGAGGCAGGGCGGCATGATTTCGGTACGCAAGTCGGGCACCTGCATGGGGGCGGAGGTTTCCGGCGTCGATCTGTCGCGTCCGTTGTCCGACCGGATTTTTGGCGAAGTGCGCGACGCGCTGCACCGCCTCCACGTGCTGGTCTTCCGCGGCCAGTCGCTGAATCCGGAAAACTTCCTCGAATTTGCCAACCTATTCGGCAGGCCGGAACCGCATTTGCTCGACCAGTTTCACCATCCCGAGTACTCCGACATACTTGTCCTGTCGAACGTGAAAAAGGACGGCAAGCCCATCGGGCTGGCCGATGGCGGTACGTACTGGCACACGGATTATTCCTACCTGGAGATGCCGGCGCGCGCCACGTTGCTGTATTCGGTCCAGGTGCCGAAGGTCGGCGGCGACACGCTGTTCGCGGACCAGGAGCAGGCCTACGAAGAGCTGCCGGAAGCAATGAAAAAGCGCATAGACGGACTGATAACGCTGAACGTCTATGGCAATCGCGACGATCCGGATCCAGGCAGTCGCGTACTACCGCTCCACCGGTGACCGAGGCACAAAAACGGAAACGCGGTGCCTTCCTGATACGTCATCCGCTGGTGCGCCGCCATCCGTACACCGGGCGCAAGGCACTGTACGCGGTATCGGGCACCTCGTTTGCGATCGAGGGCATGCCCGACGACGAGGGGCTCAGCCTTCTGCGCGAGCTGGCCGCACACTCGACCCAGTCGAAGTACCAGTACCGGGTGAAGTACGGGGTGGGCGACGTGGTGGTGTGGGACAACGCTTCGGTACTGCACTCGGCGACCCTTACCGATCCGCAGGACGGGCGTACACTGTTCCGCATCACCGTAAAGGAAGCGCAACGACCTGTTGCCTGAAGAAATCCATGTCCAAGTACTGGTTCTTGCGTACTTGCTATAAGGCCGGGCATGCTGTTGCGCTGCTGAGCTGTCCTGTTCGTTGCGGCCGCGGCATGGTCGGCCGACAGCACGCTGGTCATCGAGAACACCGCCATCGAGAAGAAGCTGCGCGAGCAGTTCTTCACCGACAAGGGCCGTTACTGGCTCAACAACGTCGATGCCTGCAACCAATCCTGGCTGGAGTCACCGAAAGTCACGGCTTCGGCGGGAAGGCTGCGCATCGGCGTGTTTTTCAGCGGGCGCGTCGGCGCGTCAGTCGGTGGCCAGTGCAGTCGGCGGCGCCGATGCCTTCAACGTCACGGCCTCCGGCAAGCCGTTCTTCCGGGACGGCCGCCTCGGCGTCGAGGACATCCGCATTGACTCGATATCCAAGGAGATTTACCGGCCGTTGCTGCAACCCGTGTTCAGTTCGATGGTGCCAAAGGCGCTGGATGTGAACCTCAAGGAAACGGTGGTGGCGCTGATGGCCGGTCGCACCGCGCCGTACGAGGTGCAAATCAATGAACTGATTGCGACCGAGGTCACTGCGGACGCGGACCGCGTGAACGTCAAACTTCAGTTCGACCTGCGCGTGCGCTGAAGAACCGCCCTCCGTGTTCGAACACCGCTCGAGTCCGCTGATCCCGCGGCCGCAGTTCGTCCACCGGCTGGCGCGCAGCGTGCTGTTCGCCACGCTGATCATAGTGGTGTCGTTGCTGGTTGGAATGGCAGGCTATCATTGGTTCGAACACAGGCCATGGATCGATGCCTTTGCCGACGCAGCGATGATCCTGTCGGGAATGGGACCGCTGAGGCCGCTGGAGACCGACGGCGGAAAGATCTTCGCCGGGATGTACGCGCTCTATAGCGGACTCGCGCTGATCGCGTGTTGCAGGAGTCATATTCGCTCCCGCGTTGCACCGCTTCCTGCATCGGTTTCATCTCGATGAAGAGTCTAAAGAAGGAAGAGTAATCGTCCGGCGGCGGTCGCACTGGCATTGCTGGGTTCATGTCTGCTTTTTGGTGGCGCGCTCGGCGCCAACTATCCGCAGCCCGTGCAGGGCGACTATGTCATCCGCAACTTCGAGTTTGCCGACGGCGAAGTCCTCCCCGAGACTGAAACTGCACTATTTCACCCTCGGCACCCCCGCCCGCGATGCCAATGGCGGGTGACCAACGCGGTGCTGCTGCTGCACGGCACTTACGGGCGAGGGGCGAACTTTCTGACCGACGGCTTTGCCGGCGAACTCTTCGGCGCGGGACAGCCTCTCGATGCGGATCACTTTTACATCATCGTGCCGGACAACCTGGGACACGGAAAATCCACCAAGCCCAGCGACGGATTGCGCGCGAAATTTCCGCGCTACGGGTATACGGACATGATCGTCGCACAGCACCGGCTGGTGATGGATGGATTGGGTATCCAGCATCTGCGGCTGATTGTCGGCACCTCGATGGGCGGAATGCACGCGTGGATGTGGGCGGTGAGTGAGCCGGATTTCATGGACGCCGTCCTGCCGCTGGTCTGTCTGCCCGATCAGATTGCCGGCCGCAACCGCATGGAGCGGCGGCTGATCACTCGACGCCATCCGCAACGACCCGGAATGGAACGGCGGCAACTACGACGAAGCAGCCACAAGGGCTGGTGACCGCGATGAGAATGGTGGTCATCAGCGCCGGCAGCGTGAAACAGTTCTACCTGGAAGCACCGACGCAGGAAGCCTACCGACCGCCTGCTCGACCGGCATGTGCAGCAGCGCCTTCAGGGAGCGGACGCCAACGATTTTCTATACGCCTGGGAGGCGTCGCGCGACTACGATCCCGGCCCGGGGCTGGAGCGTATCCGCGCGGCGGTGACCGCGGTCAATTTCGAGGACGACGAGCGCAACCCGCCCGAGCTTGGCATCATGGAGCGCGCCATCAAGCGCGTCGCGCGCGGAAAATACGTTCTCGTGCCGGCCAGCGAGCGCACTCGCGGCCATGCGAGTTTCTACGACGTCGGCCTGTGGAAGGCGGAGCTGGAGGAACTGCTGGCGCGGTCTGCGCGCTGAGTTGGGGCCTCTAAACCCTACACCTCAACGCGAAGGCGCAAAGGGCGCAAAGGAACGCAAAGAACTTAGGCAAAAGAACCTTAGTACAGAGTCGCCGAGAAGATATGCATCAGGGTTAGAATCGAGGATATTGCGATTTGATGCATCCGCAGGGCCTTGGCCTTCGCACCGCCTTCGGCGACTAAACGCTCTAGCTGTGTCACGGCCCGACTGATCGCCGAAATATCGCGTTTCAGGCGCCGAGCCACGTCATTCAGCGTGGCGTTCCCGCCCGTGGCGGCGAGCCAGCCGATCAGAGCACATGCCTGTGATACCGCTCTATTCTTATCGGCCTGCGAGAGCGCACATTCGGTAATTCCGCGACCCTGGCACACGTAGGCCACGATGTGGTCTAGATCCACGCGCCGCACACGCGCAGGCTCTGCATTTGCCTGCAGTGCGCGCTCGACAAACCGATCATCACCTACCACCCGGCTTTCCTCGCTGCCGTGATGGAATTCGCTCCGGTGGCCCTCTGACATTCCGGCGGCAACGAAGCGCGCATAGCGCCCACGGGCCACGCCCACTCGCGGATCAAACTGAGACAGCACCCAGTCAGTGGTGAGAAAGCTCAGTCCCTCCTTTCCTACGTAACTAAGGTGCCCGCTGTAGGCGTAGTCCGACGGCTCTGACACCAGCCGCGCGCGCACCGGATGAGATGGATATGAAGCGCACCAACTCCAGCCCGTAGCTCTCGGCCTCCACCAGGAGCGCCTTGTTGCGTCCCTGGAACAGATGACTGACCCGCCCCTGGCGGCGATCGAGGTAACGGGTATAGCGCAACGACAAGTTCTGCAGCCCCTTGGACAGCGGCTGGGATCCCATCTGCAGGGCCAGATGGACGTGGTTGCCCATCAGGCAGAAAGCATGCACGCGGTAGCCGAAGCGGCGGACGCCTTCATCGAGCAGGCGATAGAACGCCAAGCGGTCTTCGTTATCCAGTTTTGACCCTGCGACTGAAAGGCTTTCGTTGGTAAACCAAGTAATGTATACGCCGACACCCACGTAGGGTTTAACCTGTGCGGTGGTGAAGTAATACTTCCGAGTGAGGGTTGGCGGTAGATGCTGAACGGACCCAAGGCAACCTTGGGACCCAGACCGGATTGTTTGGCGATCACTTCGTGACGCTGCGGAATCGTAAGTAGTCGTTCCAATGCGATCGTTTGGGAGAACGCGTATTCAAAATCGATGTCTGGCGCCCACTTAGACTGCACATCGATTCCGTCGCGGGGTACTCGTAAAGCCGAGATTGCATCCGATTTGTCCGCTGGCGCTACGTGGATTGCACGAACTCGTGTGGTGAATGCGTTGGTATCAATCTCAAGAACGTTGACGCTCGTTAAGCCGAGCGTGGCGACGCCGAGCGATGTGAATAGAATCTTCGAATTCCTTGATTGAAATATGACTCATGCCCCACGTTGTTGTATTCAGGACTGTGTGCTGAAAGCTAGCAGTACGTAGCCCCACCAAGAATCAGAAAAAGGGCCTTAGGCAGTACGCAATGTTTGAATTGCAATAACCTTTTTTGTCTCAAAATTCCGAAATTTGGGCGAGAGGCGTGTGGCCAATGCATTGATGGTTATCTGTGGCAGAAGACTCCGTGACACAATGAGAGCGGCGGACATCCGGGGAGCAGGGCGTGAGTAGAGACATTATTGTATTTACGTTGCACAAATCGGCATCAATGTTTCTTCACAAGCAATGTGAGCTGCTATCGAGGCTCAGTGGAATTGAGTATCACTCGCCAAATGTGCCAACGAGCGGAATAGATGCGCGCCGACTGTTGACGGATAAAGAGATATGGCGAACCCGGCACGGATGTTTTGCTCCGATACGCTTTTTTGTCGATGTGCCCAACATGGAGCAATACGAAATAATTCTGCACCTGCGAGATCCAAGGGATGTCCTGGTGTCGATGTTCTTTTCGTACTGTTACATCCATCCGGGTGAGATCGCCGGCAATACTGGTTATCGAAGAGAAGTTGCAGCCAGGGGAATTGATGCATTTGTTCTGGACAAGGCATTCGGTAACAGTTCGGCCTACAGAGGTGACTACGGAACGGGAGGTCATGTAGAGGATTTGGTAGGAACAATGTCAGACAGATATCGCGCCTATATTAACGGGCTGCTTGGCAGGCCGAATGTGACGTTGGTGGCTTATGAGGAGATGGTAACGGATTACCGCAGCTGGCTTGAAAGGTTCATCAAGTCATTTCCCCTGGCGGACAAGCAGAGAGTCGTGGATGAGCTGGTGGAGCTATCACCGACGTTTTTTCCGAGGCGTGACGGCGACGTGATGGCCCATGTCAGGCACGTGACTCCAGGCGACTACCGTAACAAGCTCCGGCCCGAAACCATCCATCAGCTGGACGAGGTTTTCAGCGACGTTTTGCATGTTCTCGGATATCAGAAATTCAGTGAATATCCTGTCTAGTTCGACGCAGTCGATTGGAGCAACGGAGACGGTTGCATGATCAGGCTGCACGCATCAACCCCACTGGCGAGCTGCCCGGACCGACCCAGCCGATGGAAGCAAACACCGTGCTCAACGCCAAGGACGGCTTCGAGCTGGATGAAGTCGATAAAGCGATCTTCGCGAACCATGCCACCCAGGTTGCCGGGCACTTTCTTGTCGATGCCGCCGGCATCGTGCGTTGGTCGCACATCGAGGCGCGCGACGGCCCGGAAAGCCTGTGCACGTTCCCGACCGCGGCGCAGATCATCGCCGCGGCTGGGAGCCTCGCACGCTGACCTGAATGGTATCGGGGAGGATGGATTCAACATCTAACGGCACCACTTGAAGCGGCAAGCGGAGAAACCGCTTGACCTGAGTGAGGTGAGTAACCGTCAACGCTCTTGACGCCGGCCCTTGGCCGGCTGCCGTAGTTCGAAAAATCAAAGCGGCTTGTTCGGATCGATGATGGTGCGCCACATGTGCGCGGTGGGACTCGGATCGTTGCCCAGGCCCTCTTTGGGCTGGCGAAAGTGGCGGCCGATGATGTCGGCAAAAGGCTCGAGCGGCCACGGCGCATTCCGGTCGAAGCTGTAGTCGTCGAATACCGTGATCTGCCTCGCGATCATGTACCAGGGGTGCTTGCGCGCGTAGCGATACGCTGCGTCGATGTATTCCGGCGGCTGGTAGTTCTCGCCGAACATCGCGACGTACATCGCCGGATACTCGTAACCGACCGACTCGTCCGCGTAGTAACGCAGCGCCTGGTGGTAGCGGATCGCCCAGGCGACTTTCTCGGAGACATAGGGCTCCACCAACTGCGCGCCCCACCAGCCATGGTCTGGCCGCATGACCACCATGCCCACGTCGTGCAGCAGGCAGGCCAGCACCGTTTCCTCGTCCATGCCGGCTTTCAGCGCCAGCGTCGCGCATTGCACGCAATGCGATCCGGCCGCGAACGGCATGCCGAATTTGGGTTTGTTCATCCGTAACCTGAATATATCCGCCAGCAAAGGCCGGGCCGGCATGGGCGCGAGGGTCTCGGACGCTTTGGACGCGGCGGTGCCGGCGCCGATCTCTTTCAGGTCCTGCAAGCGGTCATTCTTCATGGGGCTGTAACCACCTTTCCTAATCCGGATCGGGATTGTCGTCCGACCACCGGCGCCGCGGCCCACCGCTGGAATCTTCATCCGCAACCGCAGGCGTATCGTCGTCGTCGGCAGCGTCGAACTTCTCCATCTCGCGGATCAGCGATTGCAGCCGCTTTTCCGCAGCGCTTTCCCGATCCGGCTGCTTGGCGATGGTCCTTACCACGGAAACCGCGCCTTTGAAGTCTCGCTCGGTCTTGATCGGACGGGCATGTCCGTTTGGTTTCAAATGACGGACTCGCGGCATGTGTGCCTCCCCTGAAAATCCAGCCTTCCGGTGCAGCGCCGTCAGAAACACGCCTTGACCACGCCGCCGTCTACACGCAATGCGGCACCGTTGGTGGCGGAGGAAAGCGGGCTGCAGACGTAGGCAACCAGGCTGGCGACTTCCTCGGGAGTAGCATAGCGCTTTAGCAGGGAAGTCGGGCGATGGACCTGGAAGAATTCCTTCTCCACCTCGGCCAGTGCCTTGCCCGGCGCCCGCCGGGCGATGGCGGCCTTGTTGCCGTGAGTGAGCGTCGGTCCCGGCAGTACGGCGTTCACAGTCACCGCGGTTCCGGCGCAGTTCTCGGCCAGGCCGCGCGAAATGGCAAGTTGCGCGGCCTTGGTCATGCCGTAATGGACCATGTCCGGCGGAATCTGGATTCCGCTCTCGCTGCTGATGAACACGATGCGCCCCCAGTTGCGCGCCTTCATGCCGGGAAGGTAGGCTCGCGACAGCCGCACGCCGCTCATCACGTTGATGTCGAAAAACCGCTGCCAGTCCTCGTCGGCGATCTGCTCGAATGGCTTGCGCTCGAAAATACCGAGGTTGTTCACCAGAATGTCTACGGCCGGAAAGCGGCGCACCAGCTCGGCAGTCGGCGCCGGTGCCGAAAGGTCCCCCGCGAATCCGTCCAGCTTCGCCTTTGGGGCCGTGCTGCGGATCTCCGCCATCGCCTCGTTCACCGCAGCTTCCGTGCGGCCATTGACGATCACTCTCGCACCCTCGGCGGCAAGCAATGTGGCGACCGCGAGGCCGATACCCTTGGTCGAACCCGAAACCAGCGCCGATTTGTCCTGCAGCTTGAGATCCATTCTTTCTGCTTCTCCAGGTCAAAGCGTTTTCAGTTCGCTTCCAGGCACTGTCCCACGGACTTCTTGAACTGCCGCAGTGCGCGGCCCTCGGCCAGCATTTGCGACAGCCGGATGCGTTCGTCCTCGTGGGTGACGCCGACGTAGTCCTTGTATCCCATCCGCATGGCCGCGCCGTCGATCTGCTTCAGCGAGTCCAGCAGAGGCTCCCTCTTCTGCGGGTCTCCCGCCTCGGCGTCGTAGGGCGTGAGGCAGGCCGTGAATTTCGATTCCTCCAGCCGCTCATCCGGATAACAGGTCGCGCGCGAACTTCATGAGGGTCTTGCCTTGTGCCGGTGTGAGATTCTTGAGCCCGGCCGCCCAGGCATCAGCGGCTTCGGCCGCGCGACCGGCTACGCACGGGGTAGCAATGAACGACGCGGACAGTGTGGCGGCAAGGATGGCGAAATGCGATTGCGCACTGGGTGCATGGCATCTTGGCGAGGCTGGAATTCTGGACTCATGACACGGGAATTGCGGCGGGTATTGTCAACCAAATTTCACGCCGCTGCCACGCGTATCGGCCGGGTTCCTTGCGGAGCCGTCGCAATGGCAAGTGATTCAGAATCCCACCGCCTGTCCGTCCCTTCGCCCTTCCGATCCGGCTACGTAGCCGCCCTCGACGCGGTAGATGAGCTGTGCACTGCCGTAGCTGCCGATCTCCGCTTCGCCTTTCTTGGAAACGCGCACGAGATGGCCGCGATCGCGCAAGCCCTCGACGACAGCCGGGGCAATGGAGGGTTCCAGAAGCAACTCGCCGCTCTTGCTGACTTTCCAGCGCGGCGCGTCGGCGGCGGCTTGCGGATTCTGGCCGTAGTCGAGCATGCGCACGATCATCTGCATGTGACCCTGGGGCTGCATATCTCCTCCCATGACGCCGAAGCTCATGACGGGCTTTTCATCGTCGGGACAGGAAAGCGGGAATGATGGTGTGGAAGGGTCGCTTTCCTCCTCCGACCTGGTTGGGATGGCCGGGCTGCAGCGTGAAACAGGCGCCGCGATTCTGCATGCTGATGCCGGTTCCCGGAACGACTACACCGGAACCGAAGCCCATGTAGTTGGATTGAATGTAGGAGACCATCATGCCCTCTGCGTCCGCGGCAGTGAGATAGACGGTGTCGGAGCTGCCGAGTGTCCCCGGGCCAAAGTCGGTGGCGCGCTTGGGGTCGATCAGGTGGGCGCGCTGACGAAGGTAATCGGGATTCAACAGGTCGCCGGGTTTCAGCTTCATGGTGGCGGGATCGGAGACGTAGCGATAGACGTCGGCGAAGGCCAGCTTCATCGCCTCGATCTGCAGATGAAGGCTGTCGACCGAGTCCACCGGGTGATTCGCCAGGTCCCAATCGCGCAGGATACCCAGCGCCATCAATGCCGCGATGCCTTGCCCGTTGGGGGGGATTTCATGAAGATTGTGGCCTTGATACGTGACCTGGATGGGTTCGACCCAATCGGCGCGATGGGCGTCAAGATCGGCAGCGGTCATCGCGCCCCCTTGAGATGCGCTGGCCGCTGCGATCTTCTCGGCAAGATCCCCGCGATAAAACGCATCGCCTTTGCTTTGCGCGATACGGCTCAGCGTTTTTCCCTGATCGGGAAAGCGGAACAGTTCGCCCGGCTTGGGTGCGCGACCGCCCGGCATGAAGGCTTCGCGAAAAGTCGGCTGACTGCCAAGCCGGTCGGTCGCATCGGCCCATTGCTTTGCGATTACGGGAGAAACGAGGTAACCCCGTTCCGCGTATTCGATCGCCGGCTCGAACAGATCCGCGAAGGGCAGACGCCCGAAGCGTTGCGACAGCGCGACCCATCCGGAAACCGCGCCGGGGACGGTGACCGTGTCCCACCCTTCCGTCGGCATCATGTCGTGCCCGGCAAACCGCGCGGGAGACCAGGCGGCCGGGGCGCGGCCGGAGGCGTTCAGCCCATGCAGTTTACCTTCGGCCCACACCAGCGCAAAGGCGTCGGCTCCGATGCCATTCATCGTCGGTTCCACCACGGTGAGCGTGATGGCGGTGGCGATGGCGGCGTCCACCGCATTGCCGCCCTTGAGCAGCATCCGAAGTCCCGCCTGCGCACCCAGTGGCTGAGAAGTCGCGACGACGTTCCTGGCGAGCAGCGGGCTGCGTTGCGAGGGGTAGGGCAGATCCCAACTGAAGGTCATGGACTCGAGTCTCCTGGAAGGCGCTGATCGAACCCGGATTATATTAGTGTCGCAACGTGGGACGAAAAGCACGATCGCGTGACGCATCCGGGTCGACTGCGCACTAGAATCGCACTACGGACGCATCGCCTTCGGTGACGATTCGCGGGACGTGTGCGCCGAATGCAGGCAGCGACGATTCAACATGTCAGGGGGACATCAATGAAGCGCAGATCCTTTCTCAAGAAGGCGGCAGTGGGTGTTGCCGCCGGCACCGTTGCAGCTCCGGCCATTGCCCAGTCGCAGCCGACTATCCAATGGCGGATGGCGGCGAGCTGGCCCAAGAGCCTCGACACCCTCTTTGGCGGCGCGGATCTGGTCGCCAGGCGCGTCGCCGAGATGACCGACGGCAAGTTTCAGATCCGCACTTTTGCCGCCGGCGAAATCGTGCCGGCTCTGCAAGTGCTCGATGCCGTACAGGCCGGCACAGTGGAAATGGGACATACCGCCTCCTACTACTACTACGGCAAGGACCCGGCATTCACCTTGGGCAGCTGCCTCTCGTTCGGCATGAATACGCGCCAGAGCTTTTCGTGGTGGCACTTCGGCGGCGGCGCCGAGGCCATGGCGCCGCTGTTCAAGGAGTACGGCTGTATTGCCATGCTCGCCGGCAGCACCGGCTGCCAGATGGGCGGCTGGTTCCGAAAAGAGATCAAGTCGGTCGCCGATCTGAAGGGGTTGAAGTTTCGCATCGGTGGCATGGCCGGCCTGGTGCTCGCGAAGCTGGACGTGGTACCTCAGATGATCGCCGGCCCGGACATCTACCCCGCGCTCGAGAAAGGCACCATCGACGGCGCCGAGTGGGTCGGCCCCTACGACGACGAGAAGCTGGGCTTCAACAAGGTCGCCAAGTACTACTACTATCCGGGATGGTGGGAAGGCGGGCCCATGCTCATGGTGCTGGTCAACGAGAAGAAATGGAACGAATTGCCCAAGGCCTATCAGGCCGCGTTGCAGCGGCCTGCGGCGAAGCCAGCGTCTGGATGCCTGCGAAGTACGACGCGCAGAATCCCCCGGCCCTGCGCCGGCTGGTCGCGAGCGGCACCAAGTTGCGTCCCTTCCCAAAGCCGGTGATGGAAGCCTGCGAAAAGGCGGCCTACGAGCTGTACGACGAGCTCAAGGCCAAGAGCGCGCACTGGAAGCGGATCTATCCGGAGTGGAAGAAATTCCGCGACGAGCAATTCCTGTGGTTCCGTGTCGCCGAGTCCACCTACGACAACTACGTTTTCTACTCCAAGCTCGGAGCCGGCAAGTAGTCAGGGCTACTTCGCGGTTTCGGCGTCTCGGGGTTTGGTGCCCGAAATCGGGAATGTCGCCGTCGCGCTCGATCTGCTCGCGCTCGTACTCCGGCGCGGGATCTTGATCTCGATCTTCGACGGATCGACCGTGCTCTTCTTCAGCTTGCCGGTGACCAGGCCCGGGAACGCGATCACGATCGCCGACCATGATGACCTGGATCACGACGAAGGGGACGGCGCCCCAGTAGATCTGGCCGGTGGTGATCGGTGCGGTCAGCTTGCCGCGTGATCTTGTCCAGGTACTCCCTGGCCGGCGCGACGCTGCGCAGGTAGAACAACGCGAATCCGAACGGCGGGTGCATGAACGAGGTCTGCATGTTGACGCCGAGCAGCACCCCGAACCAGATGAGATCGATGCCGAGCTTGTCCGCGACCGGGCCGAGCAGCGGCACGATGATGAACGCCAGCTCGAAGAAGTCGAGGAAGAAGGCGAGCACGAACACCAGGATGTTGACCACGATCAGGAAGCCGATCGGGCCGCCGGGCAGGCCGGTGAGCAGATGCTCGACCCACAGATCGCCGTTCACCGCCGCGGAACGTCAGGCTGAACACGGTCGAGCCGACCAGGATGAAGATCACGAACGAGGACAGCTTCGCCGTCGTGTTCATCGCCTGCTTGAGCAGCGACCAGCTCAGGCGCCGGTTGATCAGCGCGAGCATCAGCGCGCCGGTGGCGCCCATCGCGCCGCCTTCGGTCGGCGTCGCGACGCCGAGAAAGATCGTGCCCAGCACCAGGAAGATCAAGGCCAGCGGGGGAATCAGCACGAAGAAGACGCGCCGCAGCAGCTTGAGCCCGCGCAGCGTGCGCGCTTCCGGGGGCAGTGCCGGAGCGGCGTGCGGGTGAATCGATCGATCTGCCGAACACGTACAGGACATACAGGCCGGTCAGCACGAGCCCCGGAAAGATCGCGCCCGGCGTACATGTCGCCGACCGAGCGGCCGAGCTGGTCGGCGAGCACGATCAGCACCAGCGACGGCGGGATGATCTGCGCCAGCGTTCCGGAGGCGGCGATCACGCCGCTCGCCAGGCGCCGATCGTAGCCGTAGCGCAGCATGATCGGCAGCGAGATCAGGCCCATCGAGATCACCGAGGCCGCGACGACACCGGTGGTCGCGGCCAGCAGGGCGCCGACGAAGACGACCGCGTAGGCGAGCCCGCCGCGCACCGGCCCGAACAGCTGGCCGATGGTGTCGAGCAGATCCTCGGCCATGCCGCTGCGCTCGAGGATCAGCCCCATGAAGGTGAAGAACGGAACCGCGAGCAGCGTGTCGTTGGCCATGATCCCGAACAGGCGCTCGGGCAGCGCCTGGAACAGGGCCGGATGCAGCAGGCCGAGCTGCACGCCGAGGAAGCCGAAGGACAGCCCGATCGCGCCCAGCGCGAAGGCGACCGGGTAGCCCAGCAGCAGGAACACCACCAGCGCCGCGAACATCAGCGGCGCCATGTTCTCGATGACGAAGGCGGTCATTTGCGCCGCCTCCCGTCGTCGGTCCGATGCCATCACCAGCGCCGGCTCGACGTGCTTCTCCACCGGATCCGGGATCAGTCCGCGCAGGAACGCGATGCGCTTGATCAGCTCCGAGACGCCCTGCAGGGAGAGCAGAAAGAAGCCCGAGCGGGACCAGCAGCCGCGCCGGCCAGCGGATCAGGCCGCCGGCGTTGCTGGAGATCTCGCCGCTGATCCACGCGTTCATGAACATCGGCCACGACAGCCACATGATGAAGAGCGTACACCGGCAGCAGGAAGAAGACGGTGCCGAAGATGTCGATCCACATCCGCGTGCGCGGCGAGACAGCCGCGACGACACGACGTCGATGCGGATGTGCTCGTTGTGCAGCAGCGTGTAGCCCGAGCAGAGCAGGAACACCGTGGCGAACAGGTACCACTGCAGCTCGAGGAAGGCGTTCGAGCTCAGGTTGAGCAGGTAGCGGGAGATGGCGTTGGCGGAGCTCACCAGCACCATCGCCAGGACGAGCCACAGAACCAGCGCGTCCGATCCGTTCGTTCAGCGCGTCGATCGCGCGCGAGATCGTCAAAAGCAGGTTCATGGTCGCATGGGTCTCCGTCGATCGGCGGGAACGCCGCAATACCCCTGTTGGGTGCGGGAGTGGCGCAGGATTCTCGCCGATAAGGCGCACGGTGTGCAAAACCGACTCGATACCGACGCTGGGCTCGCGCCGCGCTATCATGGTGCGCAGGCTAGCCGGGTGATTCCGGCACGGCCTGCATTCGGGCCGCGCGAGCGTCGCAGCACGTTCGTCCGCCACCTGCCCAGGACATACCGACATGTTCGAAACCACCATCGCCGGCAGCCTGCCCAAACCGTCCTGGCTCGCCGAGCCCAACAAGCTGTGGCCGCAATGGAAGCTCGCGGGCGAGGCGCTGGCCGAGGCCAAGCGCGACGCGACGCTGCTCTGGATCAAGTCGCAGGAGGACGCCGGCATCGACGTCGTCAGCGACGGCGAGCAGTCGCGGCAGCACTTCGTGCACGGCTTCCTCGAATCGGTCGAAGGTCATCGACTTCGAGCACAAGGTCAAGATGGGCATCCGCAACAACCGCTACGACGCCATGGTGCCGGTGGTGGTCGGGGCGGTGCGGTTGCGCGGCCGCGTCCACGAACCGGAGGCGCAGGTTGCCCGGGCGCACACCACCAGGAAGCTCAAGATCACCATGCCCGGCCCGATGACCATCGTCGACACCGTCGCCGACTCGCACTACGGCGACAAGGTGAAGATGGCGATGGCCTTCGCCGAGCTGCTCAACCAGGAGGCGCGCGCGCTCGAAGCGCAGGGCGTGGACGTGATCCAGTTCGACGAGCCGGCCTTCAACGTCTACATGGACGACGTCAAGCGCTGGGGAATCGAAGCGCTGCACCGGGCGATCGAGGGTCTGAAGTGCCGCACCGCGGTGCACATCTGCTACGGCTACGGCATCAAGGCCAACATCGACTGGAAGAACTCGCTCGGCAGCCGAGTGGCGGCAGTACGAGGAAATTTTCCCGGCGCTGGCGAAAAGCCGCCTCGACCAGGTCTCCGTCGAGTGCATCCACTCGCGACGTGCCGATCAGCCTGCTGAAGCTGCTGGGCGGCAAGGACGTGCTGGTCGGCGTGATCGACGTGGCGACCGACAAGGTCGAGACCGCCGAGGAGATCGCCGGCGTGATCGCCGAGGCGCTCAAGTACGTGCCGAAGGAACGTCTTCGCCTGCACCAACTGCGGCATGGCGCCGATGGAGCGCGAGATCGCGGTGGCGAAGCTCGCGGCGCTGGGTGCCGGAGCCGCGCTGGCGCGCGAACGATTGGCTTGAAGGAAGGAGACACCGCGCCGCTTCATCTCCCGTGCGTCTTGCGGCTATCCTCCGGCGCGCCGGCGCGTTCGTTCATTCCATAGTCGCGCATCACCGAGGCCACTCGCAGCCGGTAGTCGGCGAACACCCCGCCGCGCCCTCTTGCCTGGGCCATTCGATGCTCCGTGAGATTGCGCCATCTGCGAATCGCCTCTTCGTCACGCCAGAACGACAGTGACAGGAATCTTGCCCCGCGTGGTCAGACTCTCGAAGCGCTCGACCGATACGAACCCGTCGATCTTCTCCAGATCGGCCTTGAGGGCAGCCGCGAGATCGAAATACTCCGTGGCACGTCCTTCGGCCGGCCACACCTCAAAGATCACCGCAATCATCGGTGTCACCTCTTATCTCATTTGACGGATCCGTTACAACTGTATGCGGCGCAGACACCGTTGAAGCGGGGCCGGAGCCTGAAATCCCGTGGTCGAACGAGGATCGAGCCAGGTCCAACCGCTGCATTCACCGGACTTCAGGCGAAACGTAGATTGCGAGTCCGCGCCCGGTCTTGTTCGCTCCACTGGTGAAAATGCTGGTACCGATCGAGACTCCGCCGCCGCCGCCGCCGACACCCTGCTGACCCCGGCGCCGACACCTCCGCCGCCGCCGTCCGACCCCGTGCTCTGCAGCAGCACGCCGTTTGCGCCCAGTGACGCGGCTTCCTTCTTGAGCCGCTCGATGACGGCGTCCATTTTCTTTTGGTCCCCGAAAGCGAAGGACGATCGGCTGGAGGCATCGATGACGGCGATCTCCTCGTACTTCGGGGGCGGGGAAGAATACAGCGTCACTTGCGAGGGGTCGATCGGTGCCCGCGGTTTTCCGGTAATTACGCGCGACGTCGTGGTACAGCCCGCCAGTGCAAAAATTGCAAGCCACAGGGCGAGCGACCGGGTTATTGAAGTGAGCTTCATGTGAGTTCCTTTGACCGTTGAGGGGCGATATGTGCCCAGGTCCCGCGCTATTCTGAATCATCTGCACGGCCGCGGCCATGGAACTTTCCGTTTGACTGCGGTGGCACACAATGTCGCGTTTGCAACCGTGTCGACGTGGGATCGCGGAACTATGCCGTCTAAACAAAACGGTAATGCTTCTGCCACTTTGCCTACACAGCTCGCGCATACAGTGCTCATCGGGAGCGAGTCCGCGCCCGCGAATTCCACATGAGCTGAGAGGAGCAATCGATGCGCAACATAATTGACAGGCTCGCCGTTACCGCCGCATTCGTCATGACATCGTTGGTCGGGTTGGCGGCCTATGCCGAGGACGACAGTCGTTTTCACGGCGGCAGGCATAACGAATACTATGACGGTCGCGGTTTCTACGGTGACCATGGCCAAAAAGTGCAGGATGAAACCGTGCAGCTTGGCCCGAGACCGTTTTATCTGGTGAACGGATTGGACGACGGCAAGCTCAAGGATCGGTTGAAGAAGTGCCAGGATGGCCCTTTCTACCGCGCCGATTTTTCGATAGGCCATCGCGGCGCGGCGCTGCAGTTTCCGGAGCACACGAAGGAGTCCTACCAGGCCGGCGCGCGCATGGGCGCCGGCATCGTTGAGTGCGACGTGACCTTCACGAAGGACGGAGAATTGGTATGCCGTCATGCCGAGTGCGATCTGCATACTACGACCAACATCGTCGCGACGCCGTTAAATGCCAAGTGCTCCGTGCCATGGACGGGACCGGGTTCGAGCCCGAAGTGTTGCGCCAGTGACTTAACGCTCGCCGATTTCAGGACGCTCAAGGGCAAGATGGATGCGAGCAATCCTGCGGCAACGACGCCGGAAGGATATCTGGGCGGCACTGCCTCCTGGCGCACCGACCTCTACACCGGGCGCGGTACCCTGGTCACGCTCAAGGAGAGCATCGAACTCAACAAGGAAATGGGTGTGAAGCACACGCCGGAACTCAAATCAGGTGACCCCGCTCGGGTCAACGCGGTATTCGGCAGCCAGGCGAAGTACGCGCAGAAGATGATCGACGTATTGAAAGCAGCCGGGGTTGATCCGGAAGACGTGTGGGCCCAGTCATTCAACAGGGACGACGTTTTGTACTGGATACAGAAGGAGCCGCGTTTCGGCAGGCAGGCCGTCTTTCTGGACAGCATCGACCCGACCGTTGCTCCGCCGATCCCGCGGATGACGCTCGACGAGCTCAGGCAATTGAAGAAGAAAGGCGTCAAAGTCATCGCGCCGCCGCTTTTTGCCTTGCTTGCGGTGAACGAGGACAACGAAATCGTCCCGTCGCAGTACGCGCGCGATATCAAAGGGCTCGGGTTCGACATCATCACCTGGATAACCTACCACGGCACCCACCACCAGACTTATGGCACCTAAAGCCAGAAGCACACCATTGATTAGATCAAGGATAGTGTTAACTCTGGACATTATAGACTCCTGGGTTGTGATTGTAGCACCTGGGAACAACTTGTCTCCAGGGCAACTTCAACGCTCTGTGCCTGACCCGTGTCCTCTAGTATAACCAGTAACGACGAAACATATCCAGGCTTATTAGCAAGCCTCTGCGCGTCTTCAAGGGATATATAGCATCCAACATCCATGATGTTTGAGGTACTTGAAGTGCCTATACCTATAATAGCGAATGATGCTGAAAATCCGCTCACTGGAGAGGTCAAAGTAATAGTATCGTTTACGGAAAGCGATAAACGTGTAGCCATAGATTCACTCATGATTACTTTGTAGGTTTCTCCCTGTGCAGGGAATCTACCTTGTGAAAGTGTGACATGATAAAGGGCGGCGGCATGTTCAAGGTTGGCACCTATTATGAATACGGGCCTACCCCCGATTTGAGTTAAGGAGCTTATAATAGGCACGCAGTCTTTCACTCCTGGTATTTGGAGAACATAGTCTTTAACGTGTTCGGGTATTGTTACACCACTTTGAAGTTGGTTACCCCCGCTAACTGTGATGCCAGCACCGAGCATATCATTAAGATTTATTTCAACTTCGTACCGCGTACTATCGCCTAACGTAACCAAAGAAATGATTGTGGCAATACCTATCACGATACCGATGATTGTGAGAATCGCTCTCATCTTTCTTCGGCCGATACTTTTTCTCGCCATATTAAATGAGAATTGGAGCATTTTTACGAGTAGACAATACATCACCATTTTGCAGTTCTTTTTAATACCCCACGGTAATTTTGGTGTAGACGTCGTCGACATCGTTTTTTATATTTTTAATACTTTTTTTTAGTTTGTCAGTTATTTCTGGAGGAGATGTATTCACTCCATTTTTCAAATATGAAGCCGATTGTTCCAAGTTTTTAAAAGCGTTTTCTGTTAATTTGCCTTTGCTTATGAGCACCCATAGAATTGAGCGTACAATGTTAAGCCTTTCATCTACAGATGCAGCGTTATCAATAAAATCTTGTAAATAATTGCCACCATTTTTAGTAATCTTATATGATTTCCTTTCTTTATCTGAATGGTCGATCTCTATTAGACGAGCATATGCTGAACCAAGTAGGTCACATAAT
>CAVOIO010000009.1:0-95999 GCA_963695915.1 uncultured beta proteobacterium | reverse complement strand
AGACCTGCACCGCTTTCCTGAGGAGTGTACCGTCCGCCGCGAGAATCTCGATCTCGCCTTCGACCTTCAACGGTCCATCGACCTGCGGTTGGACGACGTTCGGCATCGTGGCCGGCAGTTTACTCCTCGCCGGGCTGCATGCAAATTCCGTTTGCGCCGGGTGACTCGTAACTGGTAACTGGCGCCATCGCGCCAGGATGTGCGGGCAATTGCCGGGGCCGAATCGGTGCCGATCGCAGCTCGGCTGCGTGCCGTAAACAAGACGTCAGCATTCAATCTAACGACGTTTCCTGCATCAGGAAACACGCTCTCCACTGCAGTTTGTTCAGTGGCACGCTGCTTGACACACCACGCGAATCCCGGCATGGTCTGTGGCCACGGGGGAATTTAGCATTCCCGCATAATGCATCACGCATAAAGCAGGTAAGTCTGCGTGACAATAGTTCCATTCCTTTTCGACGTTCTTGCATACAGCGCAATCTTTGTGCTGGTCGTGCTTGGCCTCGGCGTGATCGCGAGCATGATGGGCATCTTCAACTTTGCTCATGGCGAGTTCGTCCTGCTCGGGGCCTATACGGTATACCTGTTTCATAGTAGCGGCCTGCCCGGTCTGGGCGGGCATGGTCGCGGCGCCCTTCGTCGTCGGTATTGTCGGGCTGGTCCTCGAACGCGTCGCCATCCGCCGGTTCTATGCGACCCCGATCGTCGCCATGCTCGGTACCTATGCCATCGGACTGGCCTTGCGGGAGACCGTGCGGTCGCTGTTAAGCGGCCAGTTTTATTCTGTCACCGCTCCCCTGGTCGGCTCGTTTTCGTTTGGCGAGATCTCCATTTCCCGTTGGCGCACGGCAGTGATCCTGATTACCGTTGCGGTGATGGTCTGCTCCTATCTCCTGCTCACTCGCACACGCTTCGGTTTGCAGGTACGCGCCGCTCTGGAGAACCCTGCATTGGCGAGAGCTTCCGGGATCTCGACCAGCAGTGTGTATGCCGCGACATTCGCTTTCGGGACCGCGCTTGCCGGCCTCGCCGGTGGTCTAATGGTGCCGATCTACGCGATGAGCGCCGACATGGGTGTACCCTTCCTGATCAAGTCTTTCCTTGCTGTCATGCTCGGCGGCATGGGCAGTTTCGAGGGTGCTATCGCGGGTGCGGCGCTGGTGGGCGCCACCAGCGCCGCGCTGCCGTGGGTGATCAAGCCTGTGGTTGCAGACGTTGTTGTCTTCATTATCGCAATCGCGATCGTGAAGGTTCGGCCGGAAGGCCTTCTATCAAAGTGGAGGAACTGATAATGAGAAACGATGACCGCAGCAAGCGCCCGCTGTCCGCTTCCAGACGGCTGTTCCTGCAACGCACCAGCCTGCTCACGGGAATGATCGCACTCGGCGGGGGCAGCTACCTTTTTAACCCGAAGGGTGTCTGGGCGGCCGATCCCATCAAGGTCGGCATCGCCACCGACCTTACCGGCGCCATCAGCTGGGGCGGCATCCCCAATTCGCAGGTGGCGAAGATGGTGATCGATCGACATCAACAAGAGTGGCGGCCTGCTCGGTCGGCCGCTGCAGATGATCCTCGAGGACACCGCCACCAACGAACAGCTCGCGGTAACCAGCGTGCGCAAGCTGGTGACGCAGGACAAGGTGGACGTCGTGTTCGGCGGCATCACCAGCTCCATGCGCAATGCCATCAAGGACACGATCGTCAACCGCGGCAAGACGCTCTACATCTATCCGCAACTCTACGAGGGCAAGGAGTGCACGCCGTACCTGTTCTGCACCGGGCCCACGCCGGCGCAGCAGTGCGACACCTTCATCCCGTGGCTGATCAAGAACGGCGGCAAGAAGTTCTATCTGCCCGTCCGCCGACTACGTGTGGCCGCACACGCTGAACGAGTACGCGCGCAAGGTGATCGTAAGCCAACGGCGGCGAGGTGATCGGCGAGGAGTACTTCCCGGTCGACCACAACGAGTACAGCGCCACCGTGAACAAGATCATGTCGAGCGGCGTCAACGTGGTGTTCAACACCACCATTCCACCCGGCGTCGCGGCATTTTTCAAGCAACTCAACGAGGCCGGTTTCCAGAAGAAAGGCGGGCGGCTGGCGTGCGTGTACTACGACGAGAATGCGCTCAACATCACGCCGGCGCACGAGATCGAGGGGCTGGCGAGCTGCCTGGACTATTTCAAGGCCGTCAACGATCCGTTCGGCAATCAGTTGCAGGTGGAATACGGCAAGCTGTTCGGCGACAAGCTTCTGTTCACCGCAGGCAGCGGCGCAACCGGCATGTACCGCGGCATCAAGCTGTGGGAATCCGCGGTGAAAGAGGCCAAGAGCGTGAAACGCGAATCCGTGGCTGTGGCGCTCGATCACGCCAAGATCAGCGACGGGCCGGGCGGAGGCTGCGAGATGGTTCCGGGCTCGCGCCATGTGAAGATGAACATGTACACCGCGGTGTCCAACGGTGGACGGTACGAGATCGTCGAAAAGAGCAAGGGTCCGGTAATGCCCGGCGAGTGCGCCTGACGTGACCAGAGTTGGGCCGCGGACCCGGGTGCGGCGCCACCCGGGACCGCATTCTGTGCAATTCGATCGCCTAGAAAAGAATGAGTCAGCCCACCGATTTGTCGACCCCGTCGCTCCCGTTGCGGAAAGTCATTCCGTGGGTGGAGCTTGGACTCCTGGCCACCAGCCTGATCCTTCCGGCTTTCGTCGATGATTTCTGGACCCTGTTTTTCACCCGGGTATTCATCCTCGGCCTGCTCGCGCTGAGTTTCGACCTGGTCTGGGGTTACGCCGGGATTCTCAGCTTCGGCCAGGCCCTGTTCTTCGGCATGGCCGGATACTGCACGGCCCTGCTTGCGACCAAGCTGGGCGTCACTTCGGTGCTGGTACTGCTGCCTGCAGCCGGGTTGATTGGCCTGATCGTCTCGCTGATCATGGCTTTTATTGTCATCCTCGGCGGGCGCGTTCCGACCACCGTATTCGTAGCACTGGGAACGCTCACCGGGTCCTACGTAGTGGAGAGGCTCGCGCGCGGCTGGTCTTATGTCGGCGGGCAAAACGGCATTCCGTCACTTCCGCGGTTGACGCTGGCGAACCACGAAATTGCGGAAGGTTTGTGGTTCTATTACATGGCGCTAGGCATACTGCTTGGCGTCTACGTTGCGCTCAAATTCCTGACGCGTTCGCAGCTCGGTCTGGTTCTCGCCGGAATTCGCCAGCATGAGACGCGGATCACTTTCTTCGGATACCGCGTTCAGCATGTGAAGGGCATCGTCTTTGCCTTGGCAGGTTTCATCGCCGGGCTGGCAGGGGGGATGTATGCCTTTCACGAAGGCTATGTCGGGCCCGGTCAACTCAGCCCGGTACTGTCGACCCAAGTCGTCCTTTACGTACTCTTCGGCGGCGTCGGGACCCTGATCGGCGCCGTCGTTGGCGCCGGCGTAATCGAGTACCTCAGCTTCATGCTGTCCCAGCAATACCAGCGACTGTGGCCGATTGTCCTTGGCCTGCTGCTTCTGGTCATCGTCATGTTCCGGCCAACGGGATTGATCGGTTTCCTCGTTTCGGACCGGGAACGAATAGGATCCTTCGGCCGGCCCGACGACGCGGTACCAGAGAACGACACGGACAAGAATCCGGCGTGAGCGATGGCATGAATCTGCTCGAGGCACGCAATGTCACCAAGGTCTACGGCGCCCTGACTGCGCTCAATGGCGTCAACCTGACCGTGCGCGAGAAGGAATTTCATGGCTTGATCGGCCCCAACGGCTCGGGCAAGAGCACCCTGCTGAAGTGCATTGCTGGGGCTGAAATACCGAATGCGGGAACCATCGGCTTTCTCGGCGCCGACATCGGCCGCGCCGCACCCGCTGAGCGATCGCGCGCGGGCCTGAGCCTCAAATTCCAGATCGCCAGCGTGCTGCCGGAGCTGAGCGTATACGACAACATCCTGCTCGCGCTGCAGGCACAGGATCGCCTGGCGACACTGCTCTTCTCGGGTTCCCGGCGCGCGTTGGACAAGCAGGTGACAAAGACGCTGGCCCAGTTCCGCCTGGCATCCAGAATGAATGACCTGGCCGGAGTTCTCTCGCATGGCGAGCAACAGTGGCTGGAAATCGCGATGGCACTTTCCGGCAATCCCAAGCTGCTGCTTCTGGACGAGCCGACCGCAGGGATGAGTGCGCAGGAGCGCCGTGCTACCGGAGAGTTGCTCGCACCGATCAAACAAATCTGCTCGCTGCTCATCGTCGAGCACGACCTGGATTTCATCAAGGACATCTGTGACTCGCTGACGGTGCTCGACCAAGGCCAGGTCGTGGCAAGCGGCCCTACTACCGAAGTGCAGAACAGCGAGAAGGTCAAGGAGGCGTATCTGAGCCATGCCTGAAACCGCGCTCTTGAATGCGCCCTTGCTCGACGCCGGGGGGCTTTGCACTTATTACGGAACCAGCCAGGCGCTGTTCAATGTCTCGCTCAAGGTCCCGTCGCGCGGCGGCGTGGCGATACTGGGACGCAATGGCGCCGGCAAGACCACTCTGCTCAAGACGCTGGCGGGCGATCTGCTTCCGGCGCGAGGCACAGTGCGATTCGACGGTCGTGATGTCGCCCGACTGCCTACCGAACGGCGCATGCGCCTTGGCATCGGTTACGTCCCCCAGGAACAAGGGGTGTTCGGCAGGTTAACCGTCCGGGAGAATCTTGTTATCGGCGCGATGACCGATCCCAAGGGCAAAGAGCGCATGGGAGATATGCTCATCCTGTTCCCCCAGCTCGCTCCGCGCCTGTCCCAGCAGGCCGGTACACTTTCCGGAGGCGAGCGCAAGATGCTCGCCATCAGCCGGGCGTTACTCGGCAGGCCGAGTCTGTTGATGCTCGATGAACCGACAGAAGGGGTATGGCATGGCGTGATCGAGGAAATCGCCACTCGTCTGGAACAACTGTCAAAAACAATCGCCGTCGTCATTGTCGAGCAGCACGTCAAGATGGCGCTGCAACTCTCGCAGTACTGCTACGTCATGGACCGAGGACAGATTGTGCTCGAAGGCCCATCAGAAAAGGTTCGCGACGACCCCGAGCTGATTCGACTGCTTTCCCCGTAAAAAGATAATGCGCAGATCAGACCGCGCTACACGACAGACCCCGTTCACATCATAAAAGGAGACCATCATGGCAGTGCAATATCCGACACCGGAACAAATCTGGGACGCCGCTGAAGAAGTCGGCCTTGAACTCACCGAGGACGACGTGAAGTCTTACCTCGGACTGATGAAGCCCAACATCGATGCCTACAACATGGTCGATGCAATGCCGGATTACCTGCCGCAGGTGAAGTATCCGCGCACGCCTGGTTATTTCCCGGACCCTTCAGAGAACCCGCGCAATGCCTGGTACGTGAAAACCTCGATCAAAGGCGCGTCGTCAGGTCCGTTGAAGGGGAAAAAAGTCGCCGTGAAAGATAACGTCATGGTCGCAGGCGTGCCCATGATGAACGGCAACTCGATACTCGAGGGCTACGTGCCCAATATCGACGCCACCGTGGTCGCGCGGCTGCTCGATGCGGGCGCGGAAATCGTCGGCAAGACGCACTGCGAGTCCTATTGCATTTCCGGCGGCAGCCACACCGGCGCCAAAGGGCCGGTCCACAACCCCCACAAGATGGGGTACTCCGCCGGCGGTTCGTCTTCAGGTAGCGGCGTAGCGGTCGCGCTGGGCGAAGCCGACCTCGCAATCGGCGGCGACCAGGGTGGCTCAATCCGCATGCCTTCTTCCTGGTGCGGCATTTACGGCATGAAGGCCACGCACGGGCTGGTACCTTACACCGGCATCATGCCGATCGAGATCTACGTCGACCACACCGGACCGATGACCGCGACCGTGAGCGACAATGCACTGATGCTGGAGGTGATCGCTGGGCCAGATGGTTACGATCCGCGCCAGTACGGTATGCCGAAGAAATTGAAGTACTCGAAGATGCTCGACGGCGGGGTCAAGGATTTGAAGATCGGCGTGGTCAAGGAAGGTTTCGGACGGCCGGAATCGGAATCCGCGTCCGACGCCAAGGTAAAGAAGGCGGCGGAACTGTTCAAGAAGCTCGGCGCCAAAGTCGAAGAGGCTTCCATTCCCGCCCACCTGGTTGGTCCGGCCATCTGGACACCGATCGGCGTGGAAGGCATCGCTCAGACCATGATGCTCGGCGACGGATACGGCCTGAGCCGGCCCGATCTATACGTGACCAGCCTGATGGACAAGCTGCACGGCTGGCAGCTTCGCGCAAACGAGCTGTCCGAGACCACCAAGGTGCTGACGACGCTAGGCGTGTACATTAAGAAATATCATGGCAGCCATTACTATGGCAAGGCGATGAACGTTACGCGCCGGCTGATCGAAGCCTACGACGCCTCGCTGGCGAAGTACGACCTGCTGCTGATGCCGACGATGCCGATGAAATCGCAGCCGCTGCCCGCCCCGGGCTGCTCGCGCGAGGAATACTTCCAGCGTGCCCTCGAGATGATCGGCAACACCTGTCCCTTCGACATCACCCACCATCCGGCCATGACGCTGCCTTGCGGTATGGTGGATGGACTGCCTATCGGCGTCATGCTGATCGGCAAGCACTTCGATGAGGCGACGATCTACCGCGCCGCCTATGCTTTCGAGCAGGCGGGCGATTGGAAAAAAATGTAGGACTGAGGAATGAGGATATCGAAGGCCAGCTCTTACCTTTCCTCTTTTATTTTTCCTCGCGCAATAGCGCCGCGTCGCGGCGCTATTGCGCGGTCCATCCGCCGTCGATCGGAAGCGCCGCGCCGGTGATCGAGGCGGCGGAATCGCCGGCGAGAAACAGCGCAAGTGCGGCCACTTCTTCGACCTTGACGAAGTCCTTGCTCGGTTGCCGCTCGAGGATCACGTCCCTGATGACGTCCTCGCGCGCAATGCCGTGCGCCTTTGCCTGGTCGCCGATCTGCTTCTCCACCAGCGGAGTCAGCACGTAACCCGGGCAGATGGCGTTGCAGGTGATGCCCTTGCCCGCGGTCTCGAGCGCCACCGTCCTGGTCAATCCGACCAGACCGTGCTTGGCGGCGATATACGCCGATTTGAACGGGGACGCAACCAGTCCGTGAGCGGAGGCCATGTTGATGATGCGGCCCCAACCCTTTTTTTTCATTTCGGGAAGCGCCGTGCGGATGGCATGAAATGCCGATGACAGGTTGATCGCGAGGATCGCGTCCCACTTTTCGACGGGGAATTCGTCCACCGGCGCCACGTGCTGGATGCCGGCGTTGTTGACCAGCACATCCACGGCGCCGAAACGCCGCTTTGCCTGATCCATCATCGCCACGACCTCGGCGGGTTTGGCCATGTCGGCCGACGAGTACAGCACGGCTACCTTGTGTTCGGCGGCCAATCCGGCGCGCAGTTTTTCGATTTCTGCCATGTCCCCGAAGCCGTTGAGCATGACGTTGCAACCCTGGGCGGCAAATGCCCTGGCGATGCCCAGGCCGATGCCGCTGGTGGAACCGGTAATGACAGCGGACTTGCCTTTCAACATGCTGTGCGGGCGCCCTCGCGTTCAACGTTGCCGCGCAGTCTAGCAGATGCAATCTAGGGAAGCTCTGATCAAGTTCCACATGCGCGACCGAGGCGATTCGGGTCGAGGACAAGACGGCGAGGACGCCGTGTAGCCGGCCTACATAAGGAGGAGCCGACGCAGACATCGGCCCGAATCGCCCGGTCCCTCCAAAGAGTCGAAATGTCATTGGGTTGTGCCAGGTGCGGCGCCTGCGTTGTTACGCTCCTTGCTGGGGCTTCAGCCGCATCTGCGGAGCGACGCCTAGCAGTCATCCGCACCTGGCGCAACGCGCGTCGCGGAACTTGATCAGAGCTTCCCTAGATAACGGTGGTGTTCAGGACCGGTTTCCAGCGGCCGGCGCCTTGCCGACCAGCCGGGCGACGAAGTGCGCGATCTTCTCAAGGGTCGCCTCCTTCTGGTCCACGTGAGGCGAGTGCGCGCAGTTCGGCAGTATCAGCGTTTCGACCGGGCCGGAAACCTGTCGCGCGATCGCCTTGACCTGGGCGACAGTCCCGTACTGGTCGTCCTCACCCTGTATCAGCAGCGCTGGGCAGGTAACACCGGGCAGGTACTCCTCGATGTTCCAGCGGCGAAAGTCCGGATGCAGCCAGATATCGTTCCAGGCGCGGAACGTCGATTCCGCGTCGTCGTGGTAGCGCGCCAGCTTCGCCGGCAGGTCGGTGTTCTCGAACGCGACTTTCGCCGCAGCGATGCTCTCCACCGTGATGTCCTCGACGAAAACGTGCGGCGCCAGCAGCACCAGGCCACGGACCGGGCGGCTTCCGGTGCCGGCATGGACGAGCGCGATCGAAGCGCCGTCGCTGTGACCGATCAGGATCGGGTTGCGGATGGAAAGCGCGTCGAGCAATTCCGGAAGGACTTCGAGCGCCTCGCGGTGCATGTAATCCACGCCGCGCGCCTCGGCAAGGCGGTCGGACTTGCCGTACCCGTAGCGCGAATAGACGATAGCGGGGCAGCCGGTGGCCTGGACACCCTTTCCGGGAAAATCCTTCCACAGCGCGACCGATCCCAGACCTTCATGCAGGAACACCAGCACCGGAGTATCCGCCGCCGAACCGATGGCGCGGCCCGGGATCGATCCGCTTGTACTCGAGACGATGGCCGCCGGCAGTCTGGAACATCTAAATGCCCAAATACCCCTGCAACGTTTCCGGGCTGCGACGCAGTTGGTCGCTGGACCCTTCGAAAACCACACGGCCCTTGACCAGAATCACGTTGCGGTCGGCGATGGCGGAGACTGCGGAGAAATTCTTGTCGACGATGATCGCGGCGATTCCGGTGTCGCGAATCTGCCGCAGGATGGCCCAGATCTCCCGTGCCACCAGCGGCGCCAGTCCCTCGGTCGCCTCGTCGAGTATCAGCAGGTCCGGATTGGTCAGCAGCGCGCGCCCGATGGTCAGCATCTGCTGCTCGCCGCCGGAGAGTTGCTGGCCGCCGTGATGCAGGCGCTCGGCCAGCTTTGGGAAAGTAGCGAGCACGCGTTCATAGGTCCACTCGCGCCGGCCGTCCGGGCCCGGCCGAGCCGCCATGACCAGATTCTCGCGCACCGAAAGATTCGGAAAGACGCCGCGTCCCTCCGGGACGTAGGCAATCCCGGCACGCGCGATTGCGTGCGGCGCCGTTCCTGTCATGTCGTTGCCGCGTACGCGAACCGCTCCCGCGCGCGGCGGCAGCAGACCCAGAATGCTCCGGATCAGCGTGGTCTTGCCCATGCCGTTGCGTCCCATCAGGCCGATGGTCTCGCCACGATGCACCACCAGATCCACGCCGTGCAGCACGTGGCTCGCGCCGTAGTACGCGTGAATGCCTCTCGCTTGTATTAATGCCTCAGGCATAGAAAAACCCAACGCAGAGGCGCAGATACCCTACGTGCCTAGCACGTCGGAGTACCCTTTCAGGACGCAGAGAACACAGAGATAGGACGAAAAACAAACGGACAGATGTGAGGTTCTTCATGATCGGTTCATAGAGGCCCGCTTCCCATCGGCATCCATACACGATCAGCACAATGGGGAACATGGATCAGGTCTTCCTCCGTGTCCTCTGCGTTCTCTGCGCCTCTGCGTTGGGTGTAGGCCTTAGGCACTATCAACCCCAAGATAAGCTTCCTGCACGGCACGGCTGGAGCGGATTCTGTGCCGGTGATCCGGATTCGAGCACCTGGCCGTTCACCATCACCGTGAGCCTGTCCGCCACCGCGAATACCGCGTCCATGTCGTGCTCGACCAGCAGAATGGCGTGGTCTTTGGTCAGTTTGCGCAGCAGTTCCACGATGCGCGCCGATTCCTCCGCGCCCATTCCGGCCAACGGTTCGTCGAGCAGCAACACCACCGGGTTGGTGGCAAGCGTCATCGCGATCTCGACCTGCCGTTGCTCTCCATGTGAGAGGGACGCAACGATTGCGCCTTCCCGGCCCTCCAACCCGGCCATCGTCAATGCACGCACGGCGGCCGACGACACCGCGCGATAAGCCGCCGCCGGTTTGAAGAATCGCATCGAGCTCGGCAGCCGCGACTGCGCCGCGAGGCGGCAGTTTTCGAAAGCGGTGAACGGCAGGAACACGTTGGTCTTCTGATAACTGCGCCCCAAGCCGAGCCGCGAAATCCGGTCGGCGCGCAGGCCGGTAATGTCGCGCCCGCGCAGGCGCACGCTGCCACCGCTCGAAGGCAAGTCGCCGGCGAGCAGGTTGATCAACGTGCTTTTCCCTGCGCCGTTCGGACCGATCACGGCGTGCAGCTCGCCGACGTTGCAGGCGACCGACACGTCGCGGACCGCGGCCAGTCCGCCGAAGTAGCGCGTCAGTTCACGCGTTTCCAGGATCGCCTCAGGCATCGGCGACTTCCTTGTTGGGCGATCTCAAGCCCGCGAGGCCGACCAGTCCGCGCGGCAACAGCAGCGCCACCAGCACGATCGCGAGCCCCATCGGCAACTGCCAATGCCCGGTGAGGGACTGGAACCCCAGTTCGAGCAACATCATCGCGAACGCGCCCACGATCGGGCCGACCAGCGAGCCCATGCCGCCGAGGATCACCATCATCAAGACCGATCCGGACAGATGCCAGCCGAGCATGTCGGGATTGACCACCCCGAATTGCACCGCCGACAGGTAACCCGCCATGCCGGCGAGCATGCCGGCCAGCACGAAGCTGGCAAGCTTGTAGCGGAAAGTGGGGAAGCCGAGGGAACGCATGCGGGCCTCGTTGACGTGAACGCCCGAGATGACCTGTCCGAACAGGGAGCGCAGCGCCACCCGCAGGAAAAGAAACACCGCGACGAACAATGCGAGGACGACAAAATAGAAATCGCCGAACTTCTCCAGGTCGAACGGCCGCAAGCCGAAGATGCTCGCGTCGGGACGAAGGTAGATGTACATGCCATCCGAGCCGCCGGCGATGCCCGTGTCGTGAAAAAGGTAGTGCAGCATCTGCGCAAAGGCGAGCGTCACCATGATGAAGTACACGCCGGTGACACGCAGGACCAGGCAGCCAATCAACAGCGCCAATATTCCCGCGCCGGCCATGGCGAGCGGCAGGCTGACCCAGAAGTTCGCTGCCTGATACTGGGGTGTGCTGAGCGCGAGGATGTAGCCGGCAATGCCGAAGAAGGCGGCGTGTCCGAGGCTCACCAGGCCGGTGTATCCCACCAACAGATCGAGGCTCATGGCGAAGATCGCCATGATCATCATCTTGGTGACGAATTGTACGGTGAACTTGTCGGCGATGAACGGCAGCACGGCAAGCGCCAGAAGGCACAAGATCATCGCCGCAGCGGTGACACGTCCGCCGCCCGTCACAGCCTCTTCCCGAAGAGCCCCTCAGGCCGCCACACCAACACGATCGCCATCAGCAGGTAAACGCTCATCCCGGCCAGTTCCGGCAGGACCCTGAAGCCGGCGATTTCGATCTCCAGCACCTTGCCGAAAGTATCCACCAGGCCGATCAGCAGGGCCGCGACGAGCGCGCCTTTCACCGATCCGATGCCGCCGATCACGACCACCACAAAGCAGATGATCAGCACCTGCCCGCCCATGCCGGGAAACACCGAAGACACCGGCGCGGCGATCATTCCGGCAAACGCGGCCAGCGCCACACCGAGAGCGAATACAAGCCGGAATAGAAGCTGGATGTTGATTCCGAGCGATTGCGCCATGTCGCGGTTGGACGTGCCCGCACGGATCATCATGCCCAGTCGTGTGTGCTGGATCAGCCAGTACATCAGCACCGCCAGGGCCACGCACACGACCGACATCCACAAGCGGTACACCGGGTACGCCAGCGTGTCGGTCAGGGGAATGGATGCGGACAGGACATCGGGTATCGGCACGCCATGGACGTCATCGCCCCAGACGATGCTGCGCAATTCCTCGAAAATCAGGATCAGCCCGTAGGTGAGCAACACCTGATAGAGGTGATCGCGCCGGTAGAGGCGTTTGATCAGCAGCCATTCCAGCAGCATCCCGAGCAGTACGGTGAGAACGATGCCGAGTGCGATCGCCACCCAGAAGTTGCCCAGCCGGCCCGACAGCGACCAGGCGAGATACGCCCCGATCATGTAGAAGCTGCCGTGCGCCAGATTGATGATCCCCATGATGCCGAAGACCAGCGTCAGTCCGCTCGCCACCAGGAACAGCAGCAGCCCGTACTGGACCGCGTTGAGCAACTGGATGCAGAAAGTGGCTATATCCATCTAGATCAACACCCAACGCAGAGGCGCAGAGAACGCAGAGGGCGCAGAGGAAATCACAAGAGAAAGAACTTCAAGTAGTCGGCGGGATTCTAATTGCATGGATGCATGCTGGCGAAGGTATGTCGCAACCATGAACAATCCCTGTTCGCCACTAGAGACCTCTCTTCACATATCGCGCATTGCTTTTCTCTGCGACCTCTGCGTTCTCTGCGCCTCTGCGTTGGGTTTGCGTTCTTGACCTACCCCAGCTTGCAGCCGCGAGCGGGATCTTCCAGCGCCTTCCAGGCGACGCCGATCACCTTGTTATCGCCTTTCTCGGCGCGGCGCAGGTAGATGTCCTGGATCGGGTTGTGGGCCTTCGACATCTTCCATTGGCCGCGCGGACTGTCGATGACTGCGGCCTCCATCGCCGAGATCACCGCGCCTTTGTTGCCGACATCGCCCTTTGCCTTGTCGAGGGCCTGCGCGAGCAGCAGTCCGGTGTCGTAACCCTGCACTGAATACACATCCGCGTGGGACTTGTAAGACTTGAGGTAGGACGCGCGGAAAGCCCTGTTCCTCGGGTTGTCCAGCGATTCGGCGTAATGCAGCGTGGTAAGCAAACCCTCGGCGGCGTCGCCCTGTGCCGCCAGCACGCCTTCGGTGAGGAAGCCCGATCCATACAGCGGGATCTTGTCCTTGAGACCGGCTGCCGCGTAATCCTTCACGAATTTCACCGCGCCACCGCCGGCGAAGAAACACGCGACCGCATCCGGCCTGAGTGCTGCAATTTCGGTAAGCAGGGCCTGAAACTCCACATTCGGGAACGGCACGAACAACTCCTTGACCACCGTGCCGCCGACCGCAGTGAATGCCTCCCTGAAAGAGGCGAGCGACTCCTCCCCCGCGGCATACTTCCAGGTGATGAATACCGCGCGTTTATGGCCCTTCTCCGCCATAACCCTGCCAAGCGGATGCACCGGCTGCCAGTTGGAAAACGAGGTGCGGAACACGTTGGGCGCGCACAGTGCACCGGTTGCCGCGTCTGCCCCCGCATTCGGAATGACGAGCAGCGTGCCGGCTTCGCGCGCGACCTTGATCATTCCCATGGCCACACCAGAGTGCACGGTACCGATGAGCACATCGACCTTGTCGCGGGTGATGAGGCGGTTGGCGTTGTCGGTGGCCTTGGACGGTTCGGATTCGTCGTCGACCTTGAAGAATTCGACGTCGCGACCACCGAGCTTGCCGCCGCCCTCCTCGAGCGCCAGCCTCAGCCCGTTCTCGATCGCCACGCCCAGTTGAGCATAGGTGCCGGTGTAGGGCAGCATCAGGCCCAACCGGATTTTCGCCGCCTGCGCCCGGGCGATCGCCGGCAGCAGCGAAGCCCCGGCGAGCGCACCCGCGCCGATGAGGAATTGTCGTCTTTTCTGTTTTTGCATTTTCCGATCCCTGATGTTCTGGTTGTCTTAGTTTTTTCTCTCGCTCCCTCACCCCTCACCCCTCACCCCTCACCCCTCACCCCTCACCCCTCACCCCTCACGCCTCTCGCCTCACCGGTTCCTCAGCTTGAAGCGCTGGATTTTACCGGTTGCGGTCTTGGGTAGCTCTGAGACAAATTCGATCCAGCGCGGATACTTGTAAGGCGCCAGACGGTCCTTGACGTGCTGCTTGAGCGCATCTGCGAGCCCAGTCGAGCCGGCCACGCCCTGCTTGGTGACCACAAAGGCCTTGGGCTTGACCAGTTGCTGTTCGTCCATCGCACCGACCACCGCGGCTTCGAGGATATCCGGATGCGTCAACAGCGCGGCCTCCACCTCGAAGGGCGAAACGTACATGCCGCTCACCTTGAGCATGTCGTCGGAACGGCCGCCGTAGGTGTAGTAACCGTCGTCATCGACCGTGTACTTATCGCCAGCGCAGGTCCAGGGGCCGACGAAGGTCGCCAGCGTCCTGGCACGGTTGTTCCAGTACATGATCGCGCTCGTCGGACCGCTGATTTGCAACTCGCCGATTACATTGGGCCCGACTTCGCGGCCCGCCTCGTCCACCAGGCGAATGCGGTAGCCGGGCACCGGCTTGCCGGTCGTGCCGTAGCGCACGTCGCCCGGACGATTCGACAGAAAGATATGCAGCATCTCGGTGGAGCCGATGCCGTCGAGCAGTTCGGTCCCGAAATGCCCGGTCCAGCGTCTGCCGATATCGGCGGGAAGCGCCTCACCCGCCGAGGTGCAGATTCGCAGCGCGACCTCTTCCTTGCGCGGCAGGTCCGGGCTCGCGAGCAGCGCGGCGTACAAAGTCGGGACGCCGTAGAAGATGGTGGGGCGATGCTCCTTGAGGCGCTTGAATACCGCGGCAGGCGTGGGCCGCTCCGCCATCAGCACCGCGGTTGCGCCCACTGCCAGAGGAAAGGTCAGCGAATTGCCCAGCCCATAGGCGAAAAAGAGCTTCGCTGCGGAGAACACGATGTCGCTTTCACGAATGCCCAGGACCGGCCTGGCATAGAGCTCCGCGGTCTGGATCAGGCTGGAATGAACGTGAACCGTTCCTTTCGGCGTGCCGGTCGAGCCCGAAGAATAAAGCCAGAAACACGCGTCGTCGCAGGTTGTCGGCGCGGGCGCGAAATCGGTTCCGGCCTTCGCCATCAGCGACTGCAGATGTGCGTGGCCATGCGGATCCTTGCCGGACACGACGACGTACTTGAGCAAGGGCAGGCTTTTCAGCAGCGGCTCGAAATTCGGCAGCAACGCCTCCGACACGATCAGCGCCCGTGCGCGACTGTCTTCGAGCATGAACCTGTAGTCGGCCGTGGTGAGCAGGGTATTGGCGGCGACCGGCACGATGCCGGCCTTGATCGCGCCGAGGAACACGCCGGGGAAGTCGATCGTGTCCAGGTGCGCCAGCAGGATGCGATCCTCCATTCCCAGACCGAGTGCCAAGAGCGTGTTGGCGGCGCGGTTCACCCGTTGCGCCAGCTCACCGTAGGAATAGCGGCCGGCGTCGTCGATGTAGGCGATGCGGTCCGCGCGCCGCGCGGTAAGGTTGCGCTCGATCAGATCATGTGCAGCGTTGTAGTCGCGCGGAATGCTGACAACCGGCGGGCTGACGCTGTGATCTGCCTGGCTTAGTCCTGGCACGCTTTACTCCCCGTTTCTTGCTCTGGTCAGGGCAGAGACGCCCCTCTTGTTCTTGGGCGAAATATACCAGCCGCGCAGTCGTCACGCTTCACGTGGAACCAATCTCAAACTCAGTAAACCTCAACGCAGAGGCACAGAGAACGCAGAGGGCGCAGAGGAAAATCACCCTCGGCAAGAAAGATTTCTCTGCGGAACGGACACAGATACCGATTCATCACTAGGAATCACGTTCATGGGCTGGTCATGCTCCTCGCAGACGCTTCGTTACCCAGCTTGATCCGACTCTATCTCATTCTTTGGAATTTCTCTGCGATCTCTGTGTACCCCTCAAGGGGGTATTGAAATGAATCCTCTGCGCCTCTGCGTTGAGAATTTCAGATTCCGTTTTCAGGTCGAAGCAGCCGCGCCGACTTGCTCGCGGCACAGGGCCATCCAGCCTTCGATCCATTCCGCCGCCTCGTCTTCCGGCAGGGTGCCTGCGCTCGCGTCGTGAAACATGATGTCGCCGATGCGCCGGGCGCCCAGCTCCGCAAGGATGCGGTCGAAACGCCTGCCGCCATTGCAGAAAGTTTCCGCGTAAGTCATGTCGCCCAGCGCGATGACGCCATAGCGGACGCCGGCCAGATCCGGCCGAATGCTCTGCAGGGACTCGTAGAGTTGTTTCGCATTGTCCGGAACATCGCCCTGGCCATAGGTCGAAGTGCAGATCAGGAACAGTCCGCCCTTGTCGAAGACCCCGGAATCGAGTTCGTCCATCAGCAGCGTCGCAATGCGCACCCCTTCGCCGTCCAGCCGCAACTCGATTTCCTGCGCCACCAGCTGGGCAACGCCGGTCATCGTGCCGACCAGGATCGTAAGCTTCAGTGCCACTGCCGGGGCCTCCGGATCATGAATTCCATTGAACTTGCCCGTATATGTATTATGATGCCACTTAACCAACAGACAAGCAGTATATTGCATTCCCTTCCAGGAGTCCCGATGGGCGCACGCGATCCGAAGCCGGCGGCACCGAACCTGAGCGCAGACGATGCGGCGTTCCTTCAGAAGCTCGGTGAGCGCGTGCGCGACGCCCGTGCGCGGCGCGGCATGACCCGCAGGATCCTGGCGCAGGATTCCGGCGTCTCGGAGCGCTACCTGGCGCAGGTCGAAGGAGGACAGGGAAATGTCTCGGTGCTGTTGCTTCGGCAGATCGGCGCCGCGCTCGGCATTCCGCTGAATGATCTGTTGCGCGACGACGAAGATCAGCCGGTGGAACTTGTGCTGATCCAGCAATTCCTGCAGCGGCTGCCCAAGCAGCGGCTTGCGCGCATCCGCGCGCAATTGCTGCGCGATTTCGGCAGCCCCTCGGCCGATCGCGGCAAACGCATCGCGCTCATCGGCCTGCGTGGTGCGGGCAAATCCACACTGGGTTCGGCGTTGGCACGGAAGCTCGACGCGCCCTTCGTCGAGCTGGACCAGGAGATCGAGCGTGACGCCGGAATCAGCCTCTCGGAAATTTTTCTGCTCTATGGCCAGCAGGGCTACCGGCGCTACGAGCGCCGCTGCCTCGAGAGAGTGATCGAAAGCCATGAGCGCTGCGTGATCGCCACCGGCGGCAGTATCGTGTCCGAGCCCGCGACCTACGACTTGCTGCTATCGACCTGCTTCACCGTGTGGCTCAAGGCGGATCCCGAGGAACACATGGCACGAGTGGTGGCACAGGGCGACACGCGGCCGATGGCCGGCAACGCGCAGGCCATGGAAGACCTGCGCCGCATACTCGACGGCCGCGGCATGCTCTACGGCCAGGCCGATGCGACCGTGGACACAGCCGGTCAGACAGTCGAACAAAGTCTCAGGGCCCTGAAAAAGGCCGTCAGCCCGAAAGAGGTGAAAAAATCATGAACGCCGTTCTGGAAAAAACTCCGCCCGATCCGCAGCGGCCCACGCTGTACGACACGCACCCCGACAGGTATGTCCACTGGCGACTGTCCGTTGAGGGCGCGGTGGCGACTCTGTCGATGGACGTGAACGAAGAAAAAGGCCTCAAGCCCGGTTACAAACTGAAGCTGAACTCCTACGATCTGGGCGTGGACATCGAGCTCTACGACGCGCTCAACCGCATCCGCTTCGAACACCCCGAGGTCAGGTGCGTGGTGCTCACCAGCGCGAAGGAGCGCATGTTCTGCTCCGGCGCGAATATCTACATGCTTGGCCTTTCGAGCCATGCGTGGAAAGTGAACTTCTGCAAGTTCACCAACGAAACACGCAACGGCATCGAGGACAGCAGCCGCAACGACGGACTGAAGTTCCTGGCCGCGGTGAACGGCACGGTTGCCGGCGGCGGTTACGAGCTGGCGCTTGCCTGTGACGAAATCCTGATGATCGACGACCGTTCTTCCACCGTCAGCCTGCCAGAAGTACCACTGCTTGGCGTGCTGCCCGGCACCGGCGGACTGACGCGGATTACCGACAAGCGGCGCGTGCGGCGCGATCTCGCCGATGTGTTCTGCTCGACCTCGGAAGGCGTGCGTGCCGATCGCGCGCAACATTGGCGGCTGGTGGACCGGATCGCCAAACCGCAGCAGTTCGTGGACGCAGTAAAGGAGCGCATCCAGGCACTCATCGCGCAGAGCAAACGTCGCGGATCCGGGAAAGGCGTCGAGCTGATTGCATTGGCACGTACCATCGATGCGGCCGGTTACCACTACGACAATGTGGACGTGGCGATCGATCGCAAGGCGCGCACGGCGACGCTCACGGTGCATGCACCCGCGGTACCGCAACCGCCGGACCTCGAGGGGATACACGCTGCCGGCGCGGGATGGTGGCCGCTGGCAATGGCGCGGGAACTGGATGATGCGATCCTGATGCTGCGCACCAACGAACTGGAAGTCGGCACCTGGATTCTGAAGACTCGCGGTGACGCGGACTCAGTGCTTGCGGTGGACGCCACGCTCAAGAGGCATCGGGACGACTGGTTCGTGCGCGAGGTGGCCGGGATGCTGCGCCGGACGCTTGCCCGTTTCGACGTATCCTCGCGCACGCTGTTTGCGATCATCGATCAGGGCTCGTGTTTCGCCGGCACGCTTGCGGAAATGGCATTCGCCGCCGACCGCAGCTACATGCTGCTGTTCCCCGAAGGCGAGGCGAATGCGCCTCGCATGGTGCTGTCGGAGATGAACTTCGGCGCCTACCCGATGGTGAATCACCTTACACGGCTGGCCACCCGCTTCTGCGGCGACGAAGAAACAGTCTCGACGCTGCGCGCGCGCATCGGCGACAGGGTCGATGCCGAAGCGGCCCGGGAACTCGGCCTGGTCACATTCGCTCCGGACGACATCGACTGGAACGACGAAGTGCGCATCGCCATCGAGGAACGCGCCAGTCTCTCGCCCGATGCGCTTACGGGAATGGAGGCGAACCTGCGCTTTTCCGGAGCCGAAACCATGGAGACACGCATCTTCGGCCGCCTCTCCGCGTGGCAGAACTGGATCTTCAATCGGCCGAACGCCGTCGGCGAACACGGCGCGCTGAAAGTGTTCGGAACCGGCAGCAAGCCGAAGTTCAACTGGGAAAGAATTTAGGTCTGTCTACACCCAACACAGAGGCACAGAGAACACAGAGGACACGGAGAAAAGCAGGAAGAATATTGTTCGTTGATATTTAAGGTGCGCCATTGATATAGAGGCAACCAGATGCAAGCACGCCAATACGATCTCTATCAAGGTTTCCTCTGCGTCCTCTGTGCTCTCTGTGCCTCTGTGTTGGGTGTATTTGGAGTAGATCATGAGCATTAACTATTCAGAACGAATTCCGAACAACGTCAATCTCGCCAACGACCGCACGCTGCAGCGAGCGCTCGAGCACTGGCAGCCGAGGTTCCTGGACTGGTGGCGGGAGATGGGGCCGAACGCGTTTTCCTCGGCGGATGTTTACCTGCGCACCGCCACCGGCGTGGATGCCCAGGGCTGGGCCACGTACGGCTCGGTGAAGATGCCTGACTATCGCTGGGGTATCTTTCTGGCCGAGCCGGTGCCGGAACGCACCATCGGCTTCGGCGACAACTACGGCCAGCCCGCCTGGCAGCAGGTGCCGGGCGAACTGCGGTCGCAATTCCGCCGCATTATCGTGACCCAGGGCGACACCGAGCCGGCATCCGTGGAGCAACAGCACTTGCTGGGTCTCACCTGTCCGTCCCTTTACGACCTGCGGAACCTGTTTCAGGTCAACGTCGAGGAAGGCCGGCACCTGTGGGCGATGGTCTATCTGCTGCATGCGTACTTCGGCCGCGACGGACGCGAGGAGGCCGAGGAACTTCTGGCCCGGCATTCGGGGGACGCCGACAAGCCGCGCATCCTCGGCACGTTCAACGAACCGATCAGCGACTGGCTGTCGTTCTTCATGTTCACCTACTTCACCGACCGCGACGGGAAGTTCCAGCTCAAGAGCCTCGCCGAGTCGGGTCTCGATCCGCTGGCGCGCACCTGCCGCTTCATGCTCACCGAGGAAGCACACCACATGTTCGTCGGCGAGACCGGCGTGGGCCGCGTGGTAAAGCGCACGCTGGAAGTCATGAAGGAACTCGGCACCGACGATCCGGAAGCGGTACGCCGCCACGGCGCCGTCGATCTGCCGACGATCCAGCGTTACATGAATTTCTGGTTTACCTCGTCGCTGGACCTGTTCGGCTCTGAGGTTTCTTCGAACGCCGCCAGCTCGTTTGCCAACGGCATCAAGGGCCGTCCGGACGAAGCGCAGTACCAGGACCACATCTGCAACGAAGCGACCTACGAGTTGGAGACACCTCAGGGCAAGGAATCGGTAAGCCTGCGCAACGCGATGAACGAGGTATTGCGCAACGCCTACATCAAGGACTGCGAGATCGGCGTCAAGCGCTGGAACATGCAAATCAGCCGCGCGGGATTCGGCGTTCAGCTAAGCCTTCCCAGCCCGCGGTTCCGCCGCGCCATCGGCGTCTGGGCCAACACGCCAACCGATCCGCAGGGCAAGGCCATCAGCCGCGAGGAATTCGACCGAAACGTGCCGGACTGGATTCCGAGCGAAGGCGACCGCGCGTTCGTGATGCGCCTGATGCAACGAGTGGTGGAACCCGGCAAGATGGCGGGCTGGATCGCCCCGCCGGACCGCGGCATCAACAACCTGCCGGTGGACTACGAGTACGTGAAGCTCAACTGACGGGCGAACAGCCGCCCGGCACCAGCGTATCGCGTCATGCGGAATTCATTTGACGCAAGCGAAACCTCCGCTTTATCTTGTTAGGGCGGCGGCGCGCTTCAAGCTGGCCTGCAGGTAAATTCCCTTGCGGTATTTGCATTGCAAGCCTCTGTGGGGTTACCCCACGGAATTCCAGTATCGCGCTTCTCATCACGTGAGCGCCACTGCGCTATCGCGCAGGACAGCTCACGCCTTACCAGTCCGGTTGGAGCGTGTCGCCGCAACTCGACCGACAGGTTTTCATCATGCGATTTCAATGCGCTCTCAGCCTGGCAGACGCGATGCTGTCTGGTTCCCCTACACCCGCTTCCGTGCGCGCGCGTTGCGCAAAAGCCCTGGGAGAAAAGGCGGGATGGGTGGCTCCGCTGTCGAAGGCCATGTTGCAGGAGCATAACGCTCGTTGGCATCCGACAATCAGGATGGACCTGGCCAGATCAATTCTGAAACATCCGGCATTCCAAAGTGCGTGGGCAAGCCCGGAACCACCTCGGATCCGCCGCTATTTCCTGACATCACCGTCGCTGGCCCGCCCTCCGTTTCCGCTGCAGAACTGCGTATTGCCCGACCTGCCCACCACGGGCGACATTGCGAAGTGGCTGAATCTCGAATTGCCGCAACTTGAGTGGTTCGCCGATATCGGCGGCAGAAACTTCAGAGCGGACGACGAGCGTCTCAGGCACTACGTTTACAAATGGGTAGCCAAGCGTTCCGGCGGTTTCCGTTTGCTCGAGATACCGAAATCGCGTTTACGCGCGCTGCAACGACGCCTCCTGCATGAATTGCTCGAATACGTGCCGCCGCACGAATCGGCGCACGGATTTCGCGCACGTCATTCCTGCGTTACCAGTGCCGAGCAACACGTCGGCCAGCAAGTCGTTGTCAGGCTGGATCTCCAGGATTTTTTCGTCAGCGTCAGCGCGCTGCGAATTACCGCGCTCTTCCGTACGCTCGGCTACCCGGAAGGCGCGGCACGGGTACTGACCGGCTTTTGCACCAACCAGGTACCGTTCCGGGTGCTCGAAGCAAGGGATCCGGCGAAATATGATTTCGAACAGCCGAGACCGGATTGGCTAACCCGCAAACGTTTTCAAAGCCCCCACTTGCCGCAGGGCGCGCCGACATCTCCGGCGCTTGCGAACTTGTGCGCTTTCAACCTGGATCTTCGCCTTCAGGCGGCAGCCGAGTCTTTGGACGCTCGCTATACGCGTTATGCCGACGATCTTGTATTTTCCGGCGGCCGGCAGTTCGAGCGCGGGGCCCGGCGTTTCATCTCGCTGGTCGGAGCAATTGCATTGGAGGAAGGGTTCTCCATCAATTTCCACAAGACGCGGGTAATGAGCCGTGGTTCCTGTCAGAAAGTCAATGGAATCGTCGTCAATGAGAAGATGAACGTAGCGCGCAGGGAGCGCGACCAACTGAAAGCCATCCTTCACAACTGCGTGCGTCACGGACCGACGGGTCAGGACCGGGCCGGTGTTACGGACTTTCGCGCCCACCTGCTGGGGCGCCTGGCCCACGTGAAGAGGATCGCGCCGCTTCACGGGCAGCGAATGGAGCGGCTGTTCGACCAGATAGTCTGGTGATATCCGAATCCACGCACGTCTCGACCACTTACGCGAGGGAATGCAGAACGATCGAATTCAGCGGGAACCGTGGACGCGCTTGTAGTGGCCGCGCTCGATTTCCTCGAGAATCGGCCGCCCTTTCGGCTGCCAGCCGAGTTCGGCGCGCGAGCGCTTTCCCCTTACCCGGCTGTTCGATCCGAAGGATGAATGCGCCTTCGGGCCGAGCGCTGCTTCCGCTTCCTGGGGGGACCAGTTGCGGGTCTTGCCGCCAAAGCCAAGCAGGCGGCTGATGGAAGCGGCCACGTTCTTGAGCGCTTCCTCGCCGTTCTCCGCGTAGTACAGCGCTCCGGCAGGTGCTTTCTGCAGCGCCAAAAGATAGAGTTCGGCGACGTCGTCGATGTGCACGTTGGCCCAGATGTTCTCTCCCTTGCCGATGTGCAGGCCGATGCCGGCTTTGCTTGCGTTCTCGATCAGCGCCGGCACCTGGGCACTTTCCTTGCGCGCACCGCGGCCTTCGCCATAAATCATGGTGGGACGTATCACGACCGAACGCACGCCCTGTTTCGCCGCATCGAACACGACCTGGTCGATCGCGGCCCGCTGCTGCATGCGCGGTATGGCAGGCGTAAAGCTGGAGTATTCGTCGTAGATCGAGTCACTGCGTTCGCCATTCGCCACGGTGGCGACGATGCCGGATCCACTGGTATGCAGGAACGGCTTCCCGGAGCCGCGCAAGGCGGATGCGATGGCTTCGACTACCCCGCCGTGGTTTGCTTCGGCCGTATCGACCACGGCATCGGCCTCGCGCACGGCGCGCGCAATCACGTCTGAACTGTCCAGGCTGCCAAGCACGGCGCGCATGCCGCGCTTGCGCAATTCTTCAGCGCTGGATTCCGAGCGGACCAGCCCGGAAATCGTGTGGCCTTCGCGCAGCAGGCGCTCGGCGACGGAACCGCCGATGTAGCCCGTCGCACCCGTCATGAAAATCTTCATCGCCGTCCCTTCAAAACAATCGACGCCGCGATTCTACATCTGCTTGAAAATCGCGGCGCCGGAACGGTTGCCCGTATCAACCGGTCAGGAACGCTCTTCGAGCCGGCCCATGCGGCCGGCCAGGTAATCGTCGCGTGCCTTGAGGATTTCCTCGCTGGTGTTCATCACGAAAGGCCCCCAGGACACCACCGGCTCGTCGATGGGCTCGCCGGCCAGCAACAGAAAGTCGAGGGCTTCCGATGCCGTCACCTGCACGCTGCCGCCGTCGCCGCGATACTCGACCAGTTGATTGGTCGCGAATCCGCTGGTCGAAGAGCGGCCGCTGCCGCGAACGGCGTAAAGATAGGCGTTGAAGCTGACCGGAATCGGCAGTTCCACGCTGGCGCCCCCCTCAAGCTTCACATGAGCGGCAACGATCGGCGTATAAGTCACCGCCGGACCGCGCACGCCAAGCAGCTCGCCCGCCACCACGCGCGCCACGCCGCCGGGAAATTTCGCGACGGCGAACTTCTCGGCAGGCAGGTCCTGGTAGTGCGGCGCCTCCATCTTGAATTTGCGCGGCAGATTCACCCACAGTTGCACGCCTTCCAGCACGCCGCCGGTACGCGCAAATTCCTTTTCGCGGTACTCCGCGTGGACGATGCCGGATCCGGCGGTCATCCATTGCACGCCACCAGCACGCAAGTGGCCGTGCCCGCCGGACGAATCATGGTGCTCCATTGCGCCCTGGAACAGGAAAGTCACCGTTTCGAAGCCACGGTGCGGATGGGGATTGAGCCCGCCCTCATCGCCCGCACGGATGCGTTCGGGCCCGAAGTGATCGAGCATCAGAAAAGGGCTGGCGTAGTCCAGATCCGGCCCCGGAAACGGGCGCAACACGCGCAACCCCGGTGCCGGCTCGGCGTAGTGGCTATCGATCACGCGCAGCGCGCTTCGCGGCTCCAACCGTGTACTCATTTTTAAAGCGGTGGTCATTGCAATCTCCTGTCCGGCGCTTACGCCATATCGAACAACAGCACTTCGGCCTTGTCACGGTTTTCAATGACGACTTCCGACTCGCCGCTTGCCTTGAGCGCGTCGCCCGCTTCCAGCGGTTGGCCGTTCACCGTCGCCGCACCTCGTGCGACATGCACGTAGGCCTTGCGGCCATCGGCAAGCTTGTGCGAAACCCGGTCATTGCCATCGAGCATCGCCGCATAGAGGTTAGCATCCTGGTGCACCAGGACCGAGCCGTCGCGTGCGTCGGGCGAAGCAACCAGGCGCAGCTTGCCGCGCTTCTCCTCGGGAGCGAAAAATTTCTGCTCGTAGCTCGGTTCGATACCCGTTACCGCCGGCTCGATCCAGATTTGCAGGAAATGCACGGGATTCTGTCGCGACGGGTTGTACTCACTGTGGAACACGCCGGTCCCGGCACTCATTCGCTGCACATCGCCCGGCCGGATTACGGAACCCGTGCCCATGCTGTCCTTGTGTTCCAGTTCCCCGCCCAGCACATAACTGATGATTTCCATGTCACGGTGCGGATGGGTGCCAAAGCCTTGCCCGGCTGCGACCCGGTCTTCATTGATCACGCGAAGGGGGCCGAACCCCATGTGCTTCGGGTCGTGATAACCGGCGAACGAGAACGTGTGAAAGCTTTTCAACCAGCCGTGATCGGCATAGCCGCGTTCGCTGCTTTTCCTGATTGCGATCATGTGTCTTCCTTTCCTGCCTGTACAACATTTCTGGTCCAGGCGTCGATAATTCCGAATATAGGGGCTAAGTACCGGAATTGTTAGCGGAATAATTAGACTCAATCCATCAAAACTTTTGAACAATTCTTGCCAGACCGCAGTTTTTTGTGCCCAGCCGCAGCTCGGGCAGAGCCTACCGTACGCCGAAAAAGACCAGTACTACAGGGACTTGGTCATGCAGACCGCTGAGCCGGGGCAGAGCCGGGTGAATTCCGCCGCGGTGCGCAGCTCCATAGGGACGGATTCGCGTCCGATCGCCTGAAAGCGCTGCCTGGCGAAGAAATCCCGCGCGGTGGTCGTCAGCAGGAACAGGTCGGCAACCGCCAGTGAGCGGCAACGGGCTTCGATCTCCGCGACGAGGCGCGTACCCAACTCGCGATTTCGGTGTTCCGTGGCGACCACCAGGGAGCGCAGCAGCGCGGCGCGTCCATAGCGCTCGACGCCGATCGCGCCGATCACCTTTCCTGACCCATCGCGGGCCACCAGGAAATGCGCCATCGAGCTTCGCTCGAGGTCCTCCGTCGGGAAGGGACGCCGCGTCGAGCAGTGCGATAACGTCGCCGTAGTCTCGCTCGCTCGCGGACGCGATGTTCGCATCAAAGGTCGGCTGCCGCATGTCCGACATTGATCAATCCACGTTGATCCAGCCTTCCGACATCAGCACCGAGCGGCCGCCGACACGAACGGCCGTGATCCTGCCGCCGCTTTTGTCGGCCTCCAGCTCGATCAGTGAGGGGCGCCCCATTTCGAATCCCTGTTCGATCTGCCAACGAACGCTACCGTCGCGCCCTTCCGGTTCGCAGAGAAATCCGGCGAGCGCGGCAGCCGCCCCGCCGGTTGCAGGATCTTCGACGATCCCGAACGCCGGCGCGAACATGCGGGCGTGCACCTGGGCCTCCGGAATTTCGGTATCGAAGGTGAATACGAACACGCTGGGCGCCCACCACCGGGAAACGGTTTTCTCCCAAAGGTCGGACCGAATCCTGGCGCGGGCGATCGCCTCGCGGTCGCGTACCGGGACGAACAGGAAGGGCACGCCGCAGGAGTAGGCGCACGGCACACGTCCGGGCAGCAGATCGTCAACCGAGAGCGACAACATTGCAGCGAGTTCCTGCGCCGGCGGCGGCCCGGGGCCGGGTTCGGGCATTTTCGGCACTGACATGCGAGTCGATATCGGGCCGTCCGGTCCGAGCTGGACGTTCACCGCGACATTGCCCACCCCCTCCTCAAGCACGATCACCGGATCGGCAGTGTCGAGCAACACCAGCCCCAGCTTTGCCAGCAGAAACGCGGTACCGACCGTGGGGTGTCCGGCAAAAGGCAATTCGGCGCGCGGGGTGAAAATGCGCAGCTTCTTGGCGCTATGGGCCTTGGCCGGCGGCAGCACGAATACCGTTTCGGAAAGATTGAACTCGGCTGCGATCGCCTGCATCTGTCCGCCGTTGAGCCGTTCGGCATCGAGCACCACGGCAAGCGGATTGCCGCCGAACGGCCGGCCGGTGAATACGTCGAGCGTGAAGAAATGATACCTGGCCATTCGCGGCCGTCAGGCGACCGGCGCAGCCAACGCGCAAAGCTTCATGTTGGCGAAGTCGATCATCGCCGACGGAGACAGGTAGCCCTGCAGCGCGAACATGACCAGAGCCAGGCAGACAAGCGCGAGCGCGATCCACCAGATTGTTGCGCGCCAACCCTGAACGATCACGCGGGTCGTGCCTCCATGCGCTCGACCGGCCGCTCGTCGATTGGCAGATTGAGAATCGCCGCGATAACGCCCAGGGCGATGCTGCCGATCCACACGAGATTGTAGGAACCCGTCGAATCGAAGAGGTAGCCTCCCAGCCACACGCCGGCAAAGCTGCCGATCTGATGGCTGAGGAATACGATACCGAACAGCATGGACACGAAGCGCACGCCGAAGATCTGCGCCACCAGGCCGTTGGTGAGCGGCACCGTGCCCAGCCACAGGAAACCGATTCCGGCCGCGAACAGATAGACGGACAAGGGCGACACCGGCAACACCAGGAACAGCGCGATGATCACTGCGCGAAGAATATAGATGCCGGAGAGCAGATACTTCTTGCTGAAGCGCCCGCCCAGATAACCAGCTACAAACGAGCCGGCGATGTTGAACAACCCGATCAGCGCCAAGGCAGTCGCGCCCACGACCGGCGTCATCTTCACGTCCAGCAGGTACGCCGGCAGGTGAACCGAGATAAAAGCGACCTGGAAACCGCACACGAAAAAACCGGCGGTCAGATACCAGAAGCCGGAATGTGCGCCGGCTTCGCGCAATGCCTGACCCAGCGATTGCTGGGCGCCGGTCGCAACCGGGCGTCGACCCTCCACCATCGCGGCAGCCAGCGGAATCGTCGCCATGATGATCCCTGCCAATACCAACAACGCCGTTTGCCAGCCCAGCGTGGAAATCAGGAGTTGCCCAAATGGCAACATCAGAAACTGCCCGAAGGACCCGCCGGAAGACGCGATGCCGAGCGCGAGACTGCGCCGCTCGGGCGGAAACGCGCGGCCGACCACACCGAGGATCACGCCGAAACTCACCCCACTAAGCCCCAGGCCCACCATCAGTCCGGCGCTCGCATCGAGCATCAGCGGTGTCGTGGAAAACGGCATCAGCGCCAGACCGCCGGCAAACAGCAATCCGGAAACGGCAACCACGCGCCCGGCGCCCTTTTTATCTGCCCACGCGCCGAAGAACGGCTGCGCCAGCCCCCAGATCAGATTCGACAGCGCCATCGCGAAGGAGAAATGGCTGCGCCCCCAGCCGAGGTCGGTGCTCATCGGTTGCAGGAACAGTCCGAAGCTCGCACGGATGCCCAATCCCAGGGTGAGGATGATCGCGCCGCAGACCAGTACGAGCACAGGGGTACGCCAGCTTGATTGGGATGTCATCGAATGTTCGCGTTCCTGGGCATTTGTGTTTGTCTGCATCAGCAGAGGCGGTGGCAAGGCTCGAGGCCAGAGATACGAGGCAAGAGGAAGGGCATTTCGTGTTCTCGCCTCTCGCTAGAAGATCTAGCCTGATTTCGCCGCGTAAGCCTCGATCTCGACCAGAATTTCCGGCTTCACAAGTCCTGGGACGACCAGCAACATCGAGGCCGGCCGCGCTTCGCCGAGATAGCGGGCGCGCACCACGACGTAGTCCTTGATGTCTTCCTGTCGCACCAGATAGTGCGTGACCTTGACGAGGTCCCTCACACCCATCCCCGCTTCCGCAAGGATCGCCAGCACGTTCCTCCACGCCTGCTCCGCCTGCGCAGTTATGCCCTCCGGATAGGATCCGTCCGGCAACATTCCCGGCGTGCCGGAGACGAACACCCATTTCGCATCTGCGGGTACCGAGACAGCATCACTGTAAGTGCCGATTTTCTGCGCAACGCCGATATTGAGCGTGCGGTTCATGTTCGTGTCACTCCTCAAACGAAGTCAGTGCCTGAAGCGGCAGCATGCCGCACGTTTCGCGCCCACCGCTTCACCCTTCACCCTTCACCCTTGTGTCTGTCGACTATAACGGCAAAAAAGCGGCAAGTGCATGAACACTTGCCGCTTCGTTCTTGCGAAAGCCGTACCAGGTTCGCTCAGCGCTGCTTGTCGTGAGGAACCGTCAATGGGCCGGCACCGCCGGCAGCCGCCAGAGCCTCGCGCTCTTCGGGGATCAGATGGATTTGGCGCACGATGAGCGTGTAGAAGGCCGGGATCACGAACAAGGTCAGCAGCGTTCCCAGGGACATGCCGCCCACCACCACCCAACCGATCGCCTGACGGGCCTCAGAGCCGGCACCGGAGGAGATGGCGAGAGGAAGCGCGCCCAAAACGGTGGCAAGTGTGGTCATCAGGATCGGGCGCAGGCGCAATGTCGAGGCCTCGACCACGGCTTCGAACAAAGCCAGGCCCCGCCGGCGCTGCTGGTTGGCGAATTCCACGATCAGAATCCCGTTCTTGGTAATCAAACCGACCAACATAACAAGACCGATCTGGCTATACACGTTGAGCGTACCGCCGTTACCGAGCTTGGCGTTGATCCACATCGCCAGCAAGGCACCGGTCGCCGCGAGAGGCACGGTCAGCATGATCACCAGCGGTCCGACAAAGCTTTCGAACTGGGCGGAAAGTACAAGGTAAATAAAGACCAGCGCAAGAGCCAGAGTCACATAGAGTTCGAGGCCAGTCTCGCGAAATTCGCGGGATTGACCGTCCAGGTCGGTTATCACGTTCTTGGGCAACTCTTCGGCAACAACCTTGTCGATCTTGGCGAGCACCTCACCAAGGCTGCCGCCCGGACCGACGTTGCCATTGATGACCGCCGCCCTGAACTTGTTGAAGTGGTTGAGTTCTTTCGGCGCGACCGTTTCCCTGAGCTGTACCAGATTGGACAGTTGCACCAGATCGCCCCGAGCTCCACGGACATAGATCGACGTGAGGTCATCCGGACGACGGCGCTTGTCGTCCTCCACCTGCACGACGACATCGTATTGCTTGCCTTCACGCTTGTAGCGCGTGACGTCGCGCCCACCGAGCAGCGTTTCCAGCGTGCTACCGATCGTGGCCATCGACACGCCGAGGGCTGAGGCCTTGTCGCGATCGATCTCGACGCGCAATTGCGGCTTGTTGAGCTTGAGGTCGGTATCCAGTCCGGTAATGCCGGGAAAATCCCGCAGCTTCGGCATGACCTTGTTTACGAACCCCTGCAGCTCTTCGTAACTGTTGCCGTAGATGACGTATTCGATTTGTTTGGACAGGAAACTGCCCCCGAGCGAGGGCGAGTTCACTGCGAAGCTGATGACGCCGGGCAATCCACCGTAGAGTTTCGGAGTGATTTCCTGGGCGATCTGCATTTGTTTACGATCGCGCTGGTTCCAGTGTTTCAGCACAGCGAAGCCGATGCCCAGGTTCACCGGGTTGGGTCGCTCCAGACCCGGTGCCACGACCTCGAACAAAGTCTCGATTTCCGGCACTGATTTGAGGATCTCACCGACGCCGCGCATGTAGTTGTCGGTGTACTGCATGGTGGACCCTTCGGGCGCAACCACAAAGGCCATGAAGAAACCACGATCCTCGATAGGGGAAAGTTCGGACTTGAGCTGCAGGAACAGCCAGGCCATTGCGGCAAGCACCACCAGATAGACGGGAATGGCTGCCCAACGGACACGCAGCGTTCGGTGTAGCACCGATCGATAGCCGCGATTCATCGCCTCGAAGAAACCTTCGGTGCGGTCATAAAGCCAGTTCGATTCGTGCTCCTTGAGAACCTTCGAACACATCATTGGCGTGAGCGTCAGCGCCACGAAGCCCGAGACCAGAACAGCCGCCACCACCGTCATCGCAAATTCGATGAACAGCTGGCCAACGCGGCCGGTCATGAACACCAGCGGCGTAAACACCGCGGCAAGCGTGATGGTCATCGCCACCACCGCAAAGCCGATCTCCTTGGCGCCCTTGAGCGCCGCCTTGTAAGGCGGGAGGCCTTCCTCGATGTGCCGGTGAATGTTCTCCAGCATCACGATGGCATCGTCCACCACCAGACCGACCGCGAGCACGATGCCCAAAAGCGTGAGAACGTTTACCGAGAATCCAAAAACGTAAAGAAAGAAGAATGCGCCGACCAGGGAGACCGGAATCGTAACCGCCGGAATCAGCGTCGCCCGGAAGCTGCGGAGGAACAGGAAGATCACCAGCACAACGAGCACAAGCGCCTCGGCCATCACCACGTACACCGAGTTTATGGCGGCCTCGATAAACTGCGAGGTGTCAACCGCCACTTTCATGGTCATGCCTTCCGGCAGACCGGCTTTCAGGCGCGGGACCATCTCCCGAATCTTCTTCGCGATGGCGAGCGTATTGCCGGTAGACTGTTTGACTACGCCAAGGGCGATGGCCTCGTTGCCGCTCACGCGCACGATTTTGCGGTTCTCGTACGGCCCGGGCGCGGCGCGACCCACATCCTTGAGGCGGATCGGATAACCGGCCGCCTCGCGGATGATCATGTTGTTGAACGCCTCGGCACTCTGCAGATCGGTCTCGGCAAGCACCGTCAACTCCCGCTGAGTGCTTTCGATGCGTCCGCCCGGCGAATCGAGGTTTTGCCGGCGCAGCGCCTCCTCGACATCCTGGGCGGTCATGCCGTGCGCGGCGAGCCGCTCGCGGTCAAGCCACACGCGCATCGAGTACCTGCGCTCGCCGCCAATGACGACAGTCGCGACCCCGGGAACCGCCTTCATCTGATCGGTAAGGTAGCGGTCCGCGTAGTCGGTCAGTTGCATGGGCGTGTGGCGGTCACTGGTAACAGCGACCCACATCACCGGAAAGGCGTCCGCCTCGATCTTGTTGACTACCGGATCGTCGGCCTGATCCGGCAACAACGACCGCACACGCGAAACGCGATCGCGCACATCGTTGGCGGCAGCCTCCACGTCCCGGTCAGTGACAAAAGTGACCGTGACCTGGCTCACCTCTTCGCGGCTCTGCGACTTGATGGTCTTGACGCCTTCGATGCCGGACAGCACGTCCTCTACCGGGGTCGTGATCGTGCTCTCGACCACTTGTGCGGTAGCGCCTTTCAGGACGGTGCGCACCGAAACGATCGGCGGATCGATCTTCGGATATTCGCGCACCGCGAGACGGTCGAACGCAATGACCCCCAGCAGGGCGATGAGCAGGCTCATCACCGTTGCGAGCACGGGGCGCCTGATCGAAATATCGGATAAGACCATGGCGAAACCTCTGTTAAGTATGCGGCAAGTTAGGCCTTCTTTTCACCCGGCGCCTGTGGCTGCGCCGGCGCGCCACCCTGGGGCGGCGTCGCGGGCGCGCCCATTACCATCACCGGGGCACCATCGCGCAGCTTTATCTGCCCTTCGGTTACAACGGTATCAGTGGCGTTGAGCCCCTGGATGATCTCCACCCGTCCAGGCTGGCGATTGCCGATCTGGATCTTGGTCAATGCGGCCTTGCCGTCCACGACGCGGAAGACAAAGTTATCCTGACCTTGCGGCCAGATCGCCTGTTCAGGTACGACAATCGCATTCGGCCTGTTCGCGAGCGTAACGGCCACGCGCACGAACATGCCGGGTTTCAGTTTGTTACCCTTGTTCGGAATGCGGGCACGCATGAGGATGGTCCGCGTCTGTTCGTCGACCACCGGCTCCACCGCATAGATACGTCCGTGGAACTCCTCCCCCGGATAGGCGTCGAGCCGGATGGCAATTTCCTGATTGGAGCCCAGCTTGGACATGTACAACTCGGGAATACGGAAATCCGCCTTGATGGTGCCGATGCTCTCGAGTCGAACGATGTCTGTGCCCGCTTTCACGTAGGCACCCGGACTGATCATGCGCAAGCCGACGGTGCCCGAGAAAGGCGCGCGGATCACGGTTTTCGCGATTCGCGAGTCGGCTTCGGCAAGGCGTGCCCTGAGTCGGTCAACCGCGCCGAGCTGCACGTCGAGGGCGTCCTTACTGATGAAGTTCTGCTGGTGCAGTTCGCGGGTACGCGCCAGGCGCTGCTCTTCGGTCTTGAGGTCGGCGCGGACCGCCGCAGACTGCGCTTCGTACTCGGAGTTGTCGATGGTGACCAGCCGTGTGCCGGCGGTGACCGCATGGCCTTCCTGGAAATGCAGGCCGACGATCCGCCCGTCGATCTCGGGCCGGATGATCACGGATTCCTCGGCAAGCAGCGACCCCACGGCGGTCACCTCATCCGACACTTTGCCGACTTCGACCGGCACCGCTTTTACCGGCAAGCCCATCGGCTTTGCTGCCTGTGCGGCGGGTTGCGCCGCTGTCTTTGCCGGATCGGGCTTTTGAACTGCGTTCGCGTCGTTTTTTGAACCGCAACCGACGGCGGTCAGCGCTGCAGTGACCAGCGCCATGAGAATGGCTACATTACGGATGATCGGCGTATGCACTTGCTTACCTCTAAACTCTGGTCGATAGCGCCAAACGGCCAGCTTCGACTGGTGGAGAAAAAATGTCACCAGCGGGAAATCCTCGCTGGCAACCGGCTGCTAAGCGGCAATTTTTCAGTGGTGCGCCGGCTGGCGGCTTTTTTGCTGACCGACGGGTCATTTATTTCGCAACATCATAACCGAGATTTATTGCCCCCACCATGAGAATCTCGCTCGACGCCCTGCTGGTCCTGGACTCGATCGCACGCAACGGCAGTTTCGCCGCCGCAGGCGAGGAACTGCACCGTGTCCCCTCTGCGATCACCTACACCATCCAAAAACTCGAGCAGGATCTGGATGTGAAGCTTTTCGACCGCAGCGGCCACCGCGCCCGGCTGACAGAAGCTGGAGAGGAGCTGCTGCGCGAAGGCCGCCATCTGCTGCGCACGGCCACCGACCTGGAGTGCCGGGTAAAGCGCGTCGCCACCGGTTGGGAAACCGAGTTGCGCATCGCCGTTGACGACATCATTCCCACCGAGCGCCTGTTTCCACTCCTGAAAGATTTTTACCGCGAAGGTTCCGGCACGCGCATCAAAATGACCGCCGAAATTCTCGGTGGATGCTGGGACGCGATGATGACCGGGCGCGCCGACCTTGTGATCGGCGCGCCAGGGGAAGCGCCGCCGGAAGGGTCGTTGTCGGTGGAACCGATGGGGCAATTCGAGTTCATCTTCGTGGCCGCACCGGACCATCCGCTCGCGGCCGCGCCCGAACCGCTGTCCTTGCAGGACATCATGCAGTTCCGCGCGGTGTCCGCGGCCGATACGTCGCGCAACCTTCCGCCGCGCACCTCGGGATTGCTGGACGGGCAGGACGCACTGACCGTCCCCACCATGCGCGCCAAGATGGCCGCGCACATCGCCGGTCTGGGTGCGGGCTACCTTCCGCTTGCCTGGGCTGCACCGCACGTTGCCGGCGGCCGGCTGATAAGAAAGCAGGTGGAGGGAACGAAGTCATTGACCAACGTGTATCTGGCCTGGCACCCGCGCCAGGCCGGTAAGGCGCTCAAATGGTTTCTCGAGCGTCTTCGCGATAAACGGGTACAGCAGTACGTACTCGGCGAAGCGGGGACTTACCCCTCGATCTGACCACGCCCGTAAACGCGCAGGGCTCTCAGGCTCCAGGGTTCCCGGCTTCCGCGGCCTCGCTCGCGGCAATTTCCCGGTGCACTTCCGCCATGTCGAGTTCCTGCACTTTCTTGATGATCGATTCCAGCGCGGAAGCAGGCATCGCGCCTGGCTGCGAGAACAGCATCACCTTCTCGCGGAACACCATCAGCGTCGGGATCGAGCGGATGTCGAAATGACCGGCCAGTTCGGGCTCGTCTTCCGTATTCACCTTGGCGAACACGACGCCCGGGTATTTCTCGGAGGTGGCCGCGTAAGTCGGGGCGAACGCGCGGCAGGGGCCGCACCACGGCGCCCAGAAATCCACGATCACCGTGTCGTTGCCGGTCACCACCTGCTCGAAGTTGTCTTTGGTCAATTCCGTTGTGGCCATGAATGGGCACTCCTTGCCCGCCAGTCCATATGCTGCGTTAACGTGCCAAAAGCCGGGTCGAGCCGCTCAGCGCTAACTCGCATCTTGGCGCGGTGCGAACCTTCCGAATTGAAGCAAGATTGCGGGCAGGACCAGCAGATTCAAGAGCGTCGACGTGGCGAGCCCGCCGACGATGATGGTCGCCATCGGGCCCTCGATTTCCCGTCCCGGTTCCCCACTGCCCAGTGCCAGCGGCATCAGTCCCAATGCGGTGACCAATGCGGTCATCAGGATCGAGGGCAGGCGCTCGCCGGCGCCGCGCAGGGCGGTCTCCAGGTTCCACGGCAGCCGCTCGACCTCGACCAGGTGTTGATAGTGCGATACCAGCATGATCGAGTTGCGCAGCGTGATTCCGAACAGCGTGACAAACCCCACCAGCGAACCCAACGACATCCAGCCGCCGCTGGCCAACACCGCGATCACGCCACCGATCAACGCAAAAGGCAGATTGACGAAAGTGAGCAGCAGGTTGTGCAGGCTGTTGAAAGAAATGTAAAGCAGCAGAAAGATGCCCACGCCCGCCAGCGCGGAATGCACGATCAGGTCGGACCGGGCCTGCGACTGTGCCTGGGCGGTGCCGGTGTAAGCCGCGTAGTTGCCTTGCGAAAACTTCACCGCGGCGCCGATGCGCGTGCGCGCGTCGCGTTCGAAATCGGCGATGTCGCGGCCTTCCACATTGGCGGTCACGGTCTGCAGGCGGCGGCCTTCGGAATGCAGGATCTTGTAGCGTCCGCCGCCGATCTCGATATCCGCAACGTCGGCAAGTTTGAGCAGGCGCCCGTCGGGATTGCGCAGCGGCAGCGCCCCGACTTCCGTCACGCGCCCACGCTGCTCCGGGTCCAGCACCACAACCAGATCCGTTACCTGGCTGTTACGAAAGATCTGCCCGACCTGCACGCCTTCGTAGGCGGCCTGCACCGCTTCGAGCACCGTCAGGGGCTGCAGGCCCAGGCCCGCCGCGCGCTCGTGGCGCAGCCGTACCGAAAGCTGCGGCGTGCCGGGCGGCGCCTGGATCTGCACGTCGCGTGCGCCCGGGACCTGCGCCAGCGCGGCCGCGACAGCAAGCGCATCGCGATCCAGAAGATCGAGTGACGAGCCGTAGATATTCACGACGAAGGGCGCAGCGTACCCGGTGATGGTTTCCTCGATGCGCTCGGTGAGGAAAGTGTTGATGGCAAACGTCACCCCCGGATACGAGCCACCCCGCTCGCCCGACAGCGTTTCACGGATCTCGCGCAGGATGCGCACCTGGTCATTGCCCGGCAGCGCGCCGATCTCGATCTCGAATTCGCTGTAGTGGGTGCCGAAAGTATCGGCGCCGTTCTTGGAGCGGCCCACCCACTGCGCAACGGATTGCACGCCCTCGATCGAGCCGATTGCTTCCGACACCTTCTTGCCGATGCGCAGGGACTCCTCCTCGGAAGTGCCGGGCACAGCCGACATGTGCATGATGTAATGGCCTTCGCGCAGCGCCGGGATGAACTCCCCGGAGAACAGCGGCAGCAATCCAATGCCGGCGACGATGATCACCCCGGTTACCGCGATGACCCGCCCCGGGAGACGCTCGATGCGCTGCAGGACGCCGAGATAACGGGGCTTGAGCCAACGCACGAACGGCGGATCGTCGGCCTTCAGTTGCGCGCGCGCCAGCAGCAGGTAACACAGCGCAGGGGTCACGGTGACCGCGACGACCAGCGACGCCATGATGGCGAAGATGTAGGCGATGCCGAGCGGGGCGAACAGCTTGCCGGCCACGCCGCCCAGCGTCAGCAGGGGCACGAACACGAGCGCGACGATGAAAGTGGCGTAAACCACGGAACTGCGCACTTCCAACGAAGCGCCCAGCACGACTTCCCACACCGGCCGCGGCTTCAAGGCCGCGCGGTTCAGGCGCAGCCGCCGGAAGATGTTTTCGGTGTCGATGATGGCGTCATCCACCACTTCGCCCAGGGCGATTGCCAAACCGCCCATCACCATGATGTCTAGGCCGATGCCGAAGTAGTCGAGCACCAGTACTGCGGTGAGCAGGGATACAGGGATAGCGGTGGCGCAGATGAAAGCGGTGCGGCTGTTGAACAGAAACAGGAACAGCACGACGATCACCAGCGCCGAGCCGATCAGGATGTCACGCTGGACGTTGCGCACCGCGGTTTCGATGAAGTTGGCGGGCCGGAACAGGTTCGGATGCAGCTGCACCTGTTCTGTCTCGAGAAGGGGTTTCAGTTCCTCCAAAGCCCGTTCAAGTTCTTCGGTCACCGCGTGGGTGTTGGACCCAAGCTGGCCCTGCACCATCATGAACACGCCCGGCTCACCGTTGATCGCGGCGGCGCCGATCGACGGCGCCGCGCCCTCGACCACGCGCGCGACGTCGCCGATGCGCACGGCACGGCCTTCGCGATAGGCGAGAAGTTCGCGCGCCACATCGGCCGTCGACTGTGGCTGGGCGTCGGTCTGCACCAGAATGTGCTGGTTGGGCGTTTTCACGAAACCGGTGCCGGCCACGCCGGTCGCCTTTCTGGCGGCCGCGACCACATCTTCGAGCGCGAGGCCGTAGCGGCGCAGCTTTTCCGCATCGGCCTGGATCTGCCACTGGCGCACGTCGCCGCCGAACACGTTCACTTCGGCGACACCTTTCACGGCCAGCAGGTGCGGGCGGATGGTCCAGTCCACCAGGGTGCGCAATTCCATCGGGCTGCGCTTGTCCGAAGTTACGCCAACGCCGAGCACCGTGCTGGCCGAGGATGTCAGCGGCGTGATCGTCGGTACGATGCCTCGGGGCAGCAGGTTGGCAAGCGCCGCAAGGCGCTCCGCGGTGACCTGGCGATTGCGATACACATCCGAACCGTCAGGAAAGAAGACGTGCACGACCGACAGTCCGGGTATGGATTGCGAGCGCAGGCTTTGCAGTCCCGGCAAACCGGCGAGCGCATTCTCGATGGGCTGCGAGACCTGGGTTTCGACGAGTTCTGCCGACAGCCCCGGCGACTCCGTCTGGATCACCACCTGGGCGGGCGAGAACTCCGGAAAGACATCGAGGTGCGCCCGCGACAGCGTGAACAGGCCGTACGCGACGATGGTCACCGCCAGCGCGACGATCACGCCGGGATAACGGATGGCCTGGCGGACGATGAAGGAGATCACCTCACCCCCCGCCCTCTCCAGTGAACTGGAGAGGGAGCTCTTGGCTGTTCATCACCCTCTCCGCCCTTTGGGGGGAGAGGGCAGGGGTGAGGTGGGTGAGGCGATCAATCTTCATTTTAGTTGCGACATAACCTTGGCTTCGCAAAGGTTAGTCTCCACTGAAACGAGGATTAACCGATTCACGGTTAATCCTCGTTTTCATTTCTGATCTGGTACTTCAGTTCCTCGGAAAGCAGCAATTGCGCACCGCTGACAACAACCTCGTCACCGGGCTGGAAGCCGCCGGCGTTGAACCAGCCGCCGTCGAGCTCTTCCGCGGCGGACACTTCATGCCGCGCGAAGGTCTGTTCGTCCTGCTTGAGATATGCCCAGGCTTTGCCGGCGTGCCAGACCACCGCCTGTGCCGGTACGATCACGCCGGCAACAGGCGCCCCGCCCAGGCCGGCCCGCGCCAGCACGCGCATGCCGGCGCGCAAACCGCCGCCGTCCACCACGTAGAAATAAGTCTCGCCCGGCAACGCCGCATCGATCTGCGGCGAGTCGGAGACGAATCGGGCCGGGCGCGTGTTTTCCCTGGCGGTCGCCGGCGCCACCGAGATCTTTCCCCGCACCGCGTCGCGCGGAAGATCGTAGGGAAGCACCAGTTGCACCAGGAAGGACGATTGCTGCAGCAAGGCCTGCATCACGCGCGAGTCCGGATTGATCGCCCAGCCCGTTACGGTCTCGCCCCAGGCGCTGCGCATCGAATCACGCACCGCCGCGGCACTCTGCTCCGCGGCCAGCTGGCGCGCGTGCTCCGAGCGATAGCGTGCCTCGGCGGATTTCAACGCCTGTTCGGAAACATTGCGGTCATCCCGGAACAGAGACTCCATCCGGCGAAACTCCGATTCCGAGGCGGCGTCGGCGGCGCGCAGTGCGCGCGCTTCCGCCGCGATGGTGAGATAGCGGCCGCGCATTTCCGCCAGGGGCTGGAGGTTCATCACCATCCCGTACGCCTCGGCGGCGGCTTCGCTTTTTCCGGGTTTCAGCGCCTGCACCTCGATGCCACTCGCCTTCTGGCTTTCCGGCAAAATCCGCACGATGGCTCTGCCTTGCTCCAGGCCGGCCGTCGATGGCGTTTTGATTTCGTCCTCGCGCTCCTCCGGCAGCGCGCCCCATTCGTCGCGGGCGAAATAGATCAGCGCCCATGTCAGCATGGCGATGACGACCGCCATCGCGGCAATCAGCGCGTGACTCCTGGTAAGTTTCATGGCTTGCGCAATTTGACCTGTCTTGTTATTCGGAAAGCTCGGGAAGCTTCGCGGCACGCATGTCGGGCAGCACGGATACGTCGCCGAACAAGGGCCGTTGCACGGCATCCTCCAACTGCGCGAGCGCCCGCGTGGATTCCGTCCGCGCCTCGCGCAGCATGTCCTGCGCCGTCAGAAGATCAATGCGGGCGGTTACGCGTTGCAGCCGGTCGGCGGCACCGGCATCGAACTGGCGGACGATCCGCGCCTCCTGCTCCCGCTGCAGTTGGGCCTGGCGCTGCGCGGCGGCAACGCGCCCGCGCGCGGACCGGTACTGCGCGGCGGCCCCCTCGGCCGCGGCCAGCGCTGCAATCTGCGTCGACTGGAATTGCTGTGCCGCCAGCTCGCGTTGTGCCTCCGCCTCGCGGATCGCCGCATGCGTGCGCGCGCCCGAGGGAATGGAGAAGCCGACGGCAAGCGACCAGACGCTGTCGCCCTGGTCCCAGGTGTAGCCCGGACCGAGCGTGATGTCCGGATTCTGGCCCGCCACCGCCAATTTCACCTCCGCATCCGCCGCCCCGAACTCCAGCAGTTTGCGGTGCACATCGAGCCGGTTGCGCAGCGCCAAACGGCGCAGTTCGGCCGCACTCATTTCAACCGCTTGCGGCGGTTCCGGTTCGAAACGCAGGTCCATCGCGCCGACCACGTCGAGCGGCAGGCCCAGGGCTTGCGCCAGTTCGCCGAGCGCGCGTTGGGAGCGCGCCGCTTCGCGGTCACGCGCCAGTTCGAGTTGCGCCAGTTGCCAGCGCTGCGCGCCGAGTTCAAGCGCGGAAACCATGCCTGCCTGCACCCTGCGATCGACCAGGGCCAGGGCCTCGCGGCGCGCCGCGACCTGGGCTTCGATCGACGCCAGCGTTTCCCGGCTGGATTCGAGTTCGACGAAACGGTCGCGCAGCCTTGCGCGAACGTTCCATGCAGCCGCGGCGATGTCGATGTCGGCAGCGTCGGCAAGGAAAGCGCCGCGCGCCACCCGGGCTTCGCGCTTGCCTTCGGCCGTCAAGGGGATTTCCAGCTCCAGGCCCAGCGTCCAGGGCCCGTCGTCCTCGGGCAGTTCTCTGCCGTGATACTCGGGTTTCAGCCGCACGCCAGGTGCTTGCCGCAATCCGGCCGACTCGAGTTGGGTACGCGCAATGGCCGCGCGTGCCCGCGCGGTACGCATGTCGGGATGAAAGTACAACGCGACCAGTGTCAGCTCGCGCAGCCCCCACCCTTGCGGCGGCCAGCCATCCTGCGCATGGCCGTTAGCGATCGCGAAACTCTTCAAGCCTTCGGCGGATCCCGAGCGCCGCTCATATTCACTCACCGCGACATCCACATCCAGCGTCCGTTTCGAATAGGGAATCGACGAGCATCCCGCCACGATGGCAAGAAGCAGAAGACCGATGCAGCGGCGGCAGGGCATCTCGATCAGTGCAGTTTGATGTGCGGCTCGGTACGCCGTGTGATGATCCGCGCCAGGGTGTCGAGAAGCACCTTGGTGAATCCATGCAGCGCCAGTTCGTGCATCTTGTACAGTGACAGGTACATGATCTTGGCAAAATAGCCCTCCACCATGATGCTGCCGCGCGTGATCGCACCCATGAGGCTGCCCACGGTGCTGAACTTGCCCAGAGAAACAAGCGAACCGAAGTCACGGTAAACGAAAGGCCGAAGCGCTTCGCCGCGCAGCCGCCTCGGAAGCATCCTGTAAAGATGCGAGGCTTGCTGGTGAGCGGACTGCGCACGCGGCGGAATCCATCCATTCTTCTCCGGCCACGGGCAACTCGCGCAATCGCCGAAAGCGAACACGTCCGGATCGCGCGTGGTCTGCAGCGTCTGCGTCACCATCAGCTGGTTGATGCGGCTGGTCTCCAGTCCATCGATACCCTTGAGAAAATCAGGCGCCTTGATGCCGGCGGCCCATATCACCAGCTCCGCCGGTATTGCCCTGCCGTTCGCGGTCTTCACGCCCTGCGCCGAAACCTCGGTGACTTTTTCGCCGGTCAGCACCTCGACCTTGAGTTTCTTCAGCAGGCCGAGCACCGCGACCGACAGGCGCTCGGGCAGCGCCTGCAGGATCTTCGGTGCCGCTTCGACTATGGTGATCTTGATGTCGCGTCCGGGATCGATGCGTTCGAGACCGAAGGAAACGAACTCGCGGATGGTGTTGTGCAATTCCGCGGCCAGTTCCACGCCGGTGGCGCCGGCGCCGATAATGGCGACGTGTAGTTGGCCCGGTAGCAGCGGTTCCTGCTGCGCATTGGCGCGCAGACAGGCGTTGAGCAGCCGCGAGTGAAACAGCGCGGCCTGCTGCGTGTTGTCCAGCGAGATCGCGTGCTCGCGGGCGCCCTGGGTACCAAAGTCGTTGGTTGTGCTGCCTACCGCCATCACCAACGTGTCGTAGACAATGGTGCGGGCGGGGATGACTTCCCGCCCCTCCTCGTCCACGGTCGGCGCCAGATGGATCTGTTTTTCGGCGCGGTTCAGGCCGTCCATGCGCCCGAGCCGGAACTGGAAATGGTGCCAGCGCGCCTGATACAGATAATCCAGCTCGTGATCGTTCAGATCCATGCTGCCCGCGGCGACCTGGTGCAAAAGCGGCTTCCACAGGTGCGTTCGCGAGCGGTCCACGAGCGTAATGAGCGCCTGTTTGCGCTTACCCATCGTCCGGCCCAGACGCGTGGCCAACTCGAGCCCGCCCGCGCCGCCGCCGACGATGACGATGTTATGCAACCCGCCTTCGCTTCGTTTTTTTTCGGTCATCATTGCGACCATCGGGAATTATCCGCGGGTTGATGTGAGCCCGTCCCTCGACAGACGGAAGTTTAGCGGGATGTTCCGCGGACTGCCTTATAAAGAACCCAAACGAACAAGCCCGCTCATGGAGCGGGCTTGGCAACAGTGTCGGACTTCACACCTGCGGATTCAGGCGCTCAAGCTTGGAATGGAGCTTATTCAGTGCATTCAGATAGGCCTTCGCCGAGGCCACCACGATGTCGGTATCCGCCCCCTGGCCGTTGACGATGCGGCCCGACTTGGACAGTCGCACGCTGACCTCGCCCTGCGAGTCGGTGCCGCTGGTGATGTTGTTCACCGAGAACAATTGCAGATCCGCGCCGCTTGCGACGATGCTTTCGATCGCCTTGAACGTCGCGTCCACCGGCCCGCTGCCGCGGGATTCGGCCTGCCTTTCCCTGCCATCCTCGGAAACCACGATGCGGGCAACCGGTGTTTCGCCGGTCTCGGAATGCGCCAGCAGCGACACCAGCTTGAAATGCTCCCGCGTCACATCATCGTCTGAAGCCAGCATCAGCAGGTCGTCATCGAAGATCTCATGCTTCTTGTCGGCGAGTTCCTTGAAGCGCATGAACGCGGCATTGAGCGCCTCTTCGGACTCCAATTCGATTCCCAGATGCTGCAGGCGGCTCTTGAAGGCGTTGCGTCCGGAGTGCTTGCCGAGCACAAGCTTGTTGGTGCTCCAGCCCACGTCCTCGGCACGCATGATTTCGTAGGTCTCGCGGCTCTTGAGGACGCCGTCCTGGTGAATTCCGGATTCGTGCGCAAAGGCGTTGGCGCCGACGATGGCCTTGTTCGGCTGCACCGCGAAGCCGGTGATCGCCGCCACCATCTTGCTGGCCGGCACGATCTGGGTGGCATCGATGCGAGTGTCGCAGTTGAAAAAATCCTGGCGGGTACGTACCGCCATTACTACTTCTTCCAGCGACGCATTGCCGGCGCGCTCGCCAAGGCCGTTGATGGTGCATTCGACCTGGCGCGCGCCCGCCATCACTGCCGACAGCGAGTTCGCCACCGCCAGTCCGAGGTCGTTGTGGCAGTGCACCGACCACACCACTTTGTCGGCATTGGGAATGCGCTCGCGGAGCTGCTGGATGATGGCAGCGAACTGTTCCGGCATGGTGTAGCCCACCGTGTCCGGAATGTTGATGGTTCGGGCGCCGGCAGCGATCACCTTCTCCAGGATGCGGCACAGGAAGTCGATCTCGGAACGCCCGGCGTCCTCGGGTGAGAACTCAACGTCCTCGCACAACGATCGCGCGAGCTTGACCGACTTCACCGCCTGTTCGATTACCTGTTCGGGCTGCATGCGCAGCTTCTTCTGCATGTGAATCGGCGAGGTGGCAATGAAGGTGTGAATGCGCGAGGCATTGGCGGGTTTGACCGCCTCGCCAGCGCGGCGAATGTCGTTGTCGGTGGCGCGCGCCAGGCCGCACACGATGCTGTCCTTGACAACCTGCGCAACCGCCTTCACCGACTCGAAGTCGCCGTTGCTCGCGGCGGGGAAGCCGGCCTCGATGACGTTCACGCGCATGCGCTCAAGTTGGCGGCCGATGCGCAGCTTCTCTTCGCGGGTCATCGAAGCTCCCGGACTCTGTTCGCCGTCGCGCATGGTGGTATCAAAAATAATCAATTGTTCTTTCATGGTCGTTCTCCGCTGCGAATTCGTTTCGGACAGGCGCCCCGCTGTCGGATTGCCGGACGCGGGCGTATTGGTGCCTTTTTTTCCTGATTCGGGCTTTTTGCAGAAACCCGACAAACTGTTGGGGAGGTAAGTTTTTAGCGCCCGGGGCGCAGCAGCAGGCCGCCCAGCAGAATGCCGGGAAGAAGTGAAGCGAGTTGGCCGAATTGTCTGGAGAGCATGCGCGGGACTATAAGGAGTTTTTTGCGGGCCCGCAAGTACCGGGGCTACAGGTCCGAACCGGACGACGGAGGCGGCGGGGTGTACGGCTTCTTGCGCAGGCGCCCCCACGCCCACATGGCATAGCCGGATGCGGCGTAGATCGCGAACAGGCTGAACAGCAGTTCCGGCAGGTTGTCCGCGACCTGCATCAGCGCGACCACGGCGAGCGCGATCATCACCACCACCCCGAAGGACACACTCTTGCGCAGATTGATGTCCTTGCCGCTGTAGAAACGGACGTTGCTCACCATGGTGAAGCCGGCGAACAGCGTGAGTGCCCACGCCAGCCAGGGCACGTCGGCGCGCGCCACGTCGTAGGCTTCCATCGCCCACACCAGTCCCGCCACCAGTCCCGCGGCGGCCGGGCTCGGCAGGCCCTGGAAATAGCGCTTGTCCACCACGTCGATGTTGGTGTTGAAACGCGCGAGGCGCAACGCCGCACAGGCGCAATAGATGAAGGCCGCGACCCAGCCGAGCCTGCCCATGCCCTTGAGTGACCACTCGTAGATCACCAGCGCGGGCGCCGCACCGAAGGACACCATGTCGGAGAGACTGTCGTACTCGGCGCCGAATTCGCTTTGGGTGCGGGTGAGCCGGGCAACGCGGCCGTCGAGCGCATCGAAAACCATGGCGGCGAACACGCCTGCCGCGGCCAGTTCGAAGCGCAGGTTCATCGACTGCACGATGGCGTAAAAGCCGGCAAACAACCCACAGGTGGTGATGGCGTTTGGTAGCCAGTAGATGCCGCGGCGGCGAATGCCCGTGCGACTGAGCCACCGCGGTTTGAGTGCCGGGTCATTCATATCCGATTAGTTGGCCGGAAACCAAGCCAGAATGGTTTCCCCAGCATACACCGTGTCGCCGACCGCGGCACGCGGAGTCACGCCGGGCGGAAGATAGACGTCCACCCGCGAGCCGAAGCGGATGAAGCCGAAGCGCTGCCCGCGCGCGAGCTTGTCATGCGGTTTGACGTAGCACAGGATACGGCGGGCGATCAGCCCGGCTACTTGTACGCAGGTGACGTCCGCACCGCGGTCGGCACGGATCCACAGCGCATTGCGTTCGTTTTCGAGTGAAGCCTTGTCGAGCGCGGCATTGAGGAACTTGCCGCCGTAGTACCAGCCCTTCTTCACCTCGCCATCCACCGGGCTGCGGTTGGAATGCACGTTGAACACGTTCATGAACACGCTGATCTTCAGCGCTTCGCGATCGAGATAGGGGTCGCGGGATTTCTCCACCGCGACAATGCGGCCGTCGGCGGGCGAGACCACGGCGTCGGCATCGTTCGGAACGTTGCGAGGAGGGTCGCGGAAGAACTGCAGGATGAAAATCGCAACCAGCCAGAACGGAACCGACCACCATCCCCAGAAGTACCCCACGATCAGCGCAATGGCGACGGCCGCGCCCAGGATCGGCCAGCCTTCCCTGGCGATGATGGGGTGGGGATAGGTTGAGTTCATGGGTGAAGGCGTGAGAGGTGTGACAGGGTAAGGGGGAAGCTCGTTTTTCCGGCGCTTTCCTCTTCACTCACTCACTAGTTCTTCGACTTGTCCACCAGCCGGTTGGCCTTGATCCACGGCATCATTTCGCGCAGCTTCTCGCCCACGATTTCGATCTGGTGCGCGCGGCCTATGCGACGCATCGCGCCAAGCTTGGTCGCGCCGGTCTTGTTCTCCAGCAGGAATTCCTGGGCATAGGCGCCTGTCTGGATTTCCTTGAGGATCCTGCGCATCTCGTTGCGGGTTTCCTCCGTAATGATGCGCGGGCCGCGGGTGAAGTCGCCATACTCGGCATTGTTGGAGATCGAGTAGCGCATGTTGGCGATCCCGCCCTCGTAGATCAGGTCCACGATCAGCTTCAGTTCGTGCAGGCACTCGAAATAGGCCATCTCCGGCGCGTAGCCGGCCTCCACCAGCGTTTCGAAGCCGGCCTGGATCAGCGCGGTTGTTCCGCCGCACAGCACGACCTGCTCGCCGAACAGGTCGGTTTCGGTTTCCTCACGGAAGTTGGTCTCGATGACTCCGGCCTTGCCGCCGCCGATCGCCGCCGCGTACGAGAGCGCCAGGTCGCGAGCCGTTTTCGAAGGATTCTGGTGTATCGCGATCAGCATCGGTACGCCGCCGCCCTGCGCGTAAGTCGAGCGCACGGTATGTCCGGGTGCCTTGGGCGCGACCATCACCACGTCCAGATCGGCCCGGGGTACGACCTGGCCGAAGTGGATATTGAAGCCGTGGGCAAAGGCCAGCGCCGCGCCTTTCTTGATGTGGGGTTCTACTTCGCTGCGATATACGTCCGCAATGTTCTCGTCGGGCAGCAGGATCATGACGAAATCTGCGGCCTTGACCGCGTCGGCGATGTCCTTCACTTCCAGGCCGGCCTTCTTCGCCTTGTCCCACGAAGCGCCGCCCTTGCGCAGGCCGACGGTGACCTTCACGCCGGAGTCCTTGAGGTTCAACGCGTGGGCATGGCCCTGCGAGCCGTAACCCAGGATGGTGACCTTCTTTCCCTTGATCAGACGCAGGTCCGCGTCCTTGTCGTAGAAGACTTTCATGTTCGCCTCTGGTGAGAAATTCGTGAAGGCTGAGGGGTGAGGAGTGAGGGGCGAGGGGTCAAAACGCTGCTTTCCTCCTCACTCCTCCCCCCTCACTCCTCACGAGACTTTCAGGATGCGTTCGCCGCGGCCGATACCCGAGGCGCCGGTGCGCACCGTTTCCAGAATCACGCCCTGTTCGAGCGCTTCGAGGAAGGCATCGAGCTTGCTCCCTGTGCCGGTGAGCTCGATGGTGTAAGCCTTGTCGGTCACATCGACGATGCGGCCGCGGAAAATGTCCGCCATGCGCTTCATCTCCTCACGGTCCTTTCCGGAGGCGCGCACCTTGACCAGCATCAACTCGCGCTCGATGTGGTCGCCGTCGGACAGATCCACCACTTTGACCACATCGACCAGCTTGTTGAGCTGCTTGGTGATCTGCTCGATGACATCGTCGGAACCGCTGGTGACCACGGTCATGCGCGACAGCGACGGATCTTCGGTCGGAGCGACAGTCAGCGACTCGATGTTGTAGCCGCGGGCCGAAAACAGGCCGGCCACGCGAGACAGCGCGCCCGGCTCGTTTTCCATGAGTAGGGAGATGATGTGACGCATTTGAATCAAACCAGGATCATCTCCGACAGGCCCTTGCCGCCGGGCACCATCGGAAACACGTTCTCGGTCTGGTCGGTGATGAAGTCCATGAAAACGAGGTCGTTCTTGCGGCTGAACGCCTCTTTGAGCGCCGGCTCGACGTCCTCCGGCTTGTCTATGCGCATGCCCACGTGGCCGTAGGATTCGGTCAGCTTGACGAAGTCCGGAAGCGCGTCCATATAAGACTCGGCGTAGCGGTTGCCGTGGAAGAATTGCTGCCACTGGCGCACCATGCCCATGTACCGGTTGTTGAGGTTGACGATCTTCACCGGCAACCGGTACTGCTTGGCCGTCGATAGTTCCTGGATGCACATCTGGATGCTGGCCTCGCCGGTCACGCAGGCCACGGTCGCGTCCGGATATGCGAGCTGCACGCCAAGCGCGTACGGCAGCCCTACTCCCATCGTGCCCAGGCCTCCGGAATTGATCCAGCGGCGCGGCTTCTCGAACTTGTAAAACTGCGCCGCCCACATCTGGTGCTGGCCCACGTCCGAGGTCAGGAAAAGGTCCATGTCCTTCGTCAGTTCGTAGAGCTTTTCCATCACGTACTGCGGCTTGATGATCTTCGAGGTGCGGTCGTACTTCAGGCAATCGCGGCTCTTCCACTGCTCGATCTGCGTCCACCAGGCCTTGAGCGCGGCCGGGTCCGGGCGTTCCTTGCCGGCGGCGAGCTGGCGATTCATCTCCTGCAGCACCTCCCTGACGTCGCCGACGATCGGCACGTCCACCCGCACGCGCTTGGAGATCGACGAGGGATCGATGTCGACGTGGATGATCTTGCGGTCTTCCTGGAAGAAATGCTTAGGGTTGCCGATCACGCGGTCGTCGAATCGTGCGCCGATTGCGAGCAGCACGTCGCAGTTCTGCATCGCCATGTTGGCTTCGTAGGTGCCGTGCATGCCGAGCATGCCGACGAACTGCGGATCGCTGGCGGGATATCCGCCAAGGCCCATGAGCGTGTTGGTACAGGGAAAACCGAGCGAGCGCACCAGTTGCGTCAATTCGGCGGATGCGTTGCCGAGCACGATACCGCCGCCGGTGTAGATCATCGGCCGCTTGGCTTCCACGAGCAACTGGATCGCCTTCCTGATCTGCCCGCTGTGCCCCTTGATCACCGGGTTGTAGGAGCGCATCGTCACCGACTGCGGATAGAAGTACGCGGTCTTGGCGGTCTGCACGTCCTTGGGGATGTCGACCAGCACGGGGCCGGGTCGACCGGTCGCGGCCAGATAAAAGGCCTTCTTCATGGTGACCGCGAGATCCTTGATGTCCTTTACCAGGAAGTTGTGCTTCACGCACGGCCGGGTAATCCCGACGGTGTCCACTTCCTGAAAGGCGTCCTGGCCGATGGCGTGGGTCGGCACCTGGCCGGTGACGATCACCATCGGGATGGAATCCATGTGGGCGGTGGCAATGCCGGTCACGGCGTTGGTCACGCCGGGGCCGGAAGTTACCAGCACCGCCCCCACTTTTCCTGTGGAACGGGAATAAGCATCGGCGCCGTGCACCGCCGCCTGCTCGTGGCGTACCAGGATGTGCTTGACCTTTTCCTGCTTGAACAGCTCGTCGTACAGGGGAAGGACGGCACCGCCCGGGTAGCCGAAAATGAACTCGACGCCCTCTTCCTGAAGACATCGAATGGTGATTTCGGCACCGGACAATTCGGTGGTAACGCCGGCGGTCAATTCCATCGAAACACCTAAGTGGAGAAAATTGCTGCGAAAACCTTGGAAGATACCGGCAACGTGAAGGCCGGTCAAGGAAGGGTTCCCGCGCCGCAATAGCGGTGCAAACGGATCGCCCCGATGGGGTCGACGATACGGTTGCAGGCTACTGGCGGGCGCGGATCCAGCGCTTCCAGGATTCGAACAGGCTGGGATCGCGCGCCGCGATCGCGGAACGCTGCCACAGCGTGTCGGCCCAGAAGTCATCATGGGTGAGACTGGACATCAGCCCCCCGGCTTCCTCCAGGATCAGCGAACCGGCGGCGTAATCCCAGAGCTTCTGCCCGCCGTGCAGATAGACGTCGAAGCGCCCGGCGGCAACGTAGCACCATTCCAGCGTGCTGGCGCCGAAATTGCGCTGCGAAGAATAAGGCGGCGCGGCAACCAGTTCGCGCGCAAGCGACGCGGGCAGGCGCTTGAAGTCCACTTGCGCCATGGCGTTGCGCAAGTGCGGCACGTGTTCCTTGATCGGCAGGGGCTCGCCGTTGAGAAAGGCGCCGCGCCCCTTCTCGGCGTAGAACACCTCGTCGGCGACCGGATCGTAAACCACACCCAGCACGCTCCTGCCCTCCTTCATGAGCGCCACCGACACGGCGAAATAGGGCAGGCCGTTGACGAAGTTCGAGGTGCCGTCAATTGGGTCGACGCACCACAGTCCCTCGGCGCCGGCCAGCCAGTATTCGGCCTGCTGCTCAGGGGTCATCTCCTCGGCAACGATCGGCCCCGAATAGATCTCCGGAAGCCGGCGGGACAGCGCCTCCTGGGAGGCGATATCGGCTTCGGTAAACAGGCTGCCGTCGGATTTGCGCTGATGCGCCACCTTCAGGTAACGCGGCATGACCTCCTCCTTCGCCACGTCTTTCACCGTGGCGATCACGCGCTCGAGCATCCCGGGCGACGGTTTCTTCAGCGCTTCCATTTGATCGAACATCCCATACTGGGGATCTGATCCGTCGGGCCGCGCCCGGTTTCCGCCACAGCCTTCATGGCCTCGAATAATTCGCGGCGCGCATTCGCCACCGGCGTGGTGCGCGAGGCGTCGAGCCGGCCCCTGTACTGGAGTCCGAGGTCCTTGTTGAAACCGAAAAAGTCCGGCGTGCACACAGCGTCATAGGCGTGTGCGACCTCCTGGGTCTCGTCGAATAAGTAGGGAAACGGAAATTTGAGATCGCGCGCAACGCGCTGCATGTTTTCGAACGAGTCCTCGGGATAGTCCTCGGGATCGTTCGAACTGATCGCCACCGAGCCGATGCCCAGCGCCCTGAGTTCGGCACAGTCGCGGATGATGCGATCGCGCACGGCCTTGACGTACGGGCAGTGGTTGCAGATGAACATCACCAGCAGGCCCCTGGGTCCGCGCGCTTCGGCTACGGTGTATCGTTTGCGGTCGGTGCCCGGCAAGTCGAACTCGGGTGCCTTCCAGCCGAAATCGCACACCGGTGGTTGAGCGCCCATTTACTACGCCTCCAGGAAATTGCCGGCGCCGGCCGGCCCAAGTGCTGCGTGCTGCGCAGAAAGCCTGTGACCAAATCCTTGTTGCATGGCAAAATCTTAACATGAATAAGGAGTTGCATAAGAAACCTGCCACGAAATCCGGCGCCCGGTTTTACTTTTCCGGCAAGCTCGGCAATGGCTCCGAGGTGCGATTAGCTCAAGAAGCCGCGCATCACGCTGCGCGGGTGCTGCGTCTCGCCGTGGGCGAATCCGTAACTTTGTTCGACGGACATGGCGGCGAATTCGAGGCGCGCATCACCCGCATGGACCGCGGCGAGGTGACGATCAAGACCGGCGCACACCTCGCCGTCGAGCGCGAAGCGCCGCTCGACATCCTGCTCGTTCAAGGCCTCTCCAGCGGGGACCGCATGGACCTGACGCTGCAGAAGTCGGTGGAACTGGGCGTCGCGGCGATCCAGCCGGTCACCACCGAGCGCAGCGTCGTGAAGCTTCGCGACGAGCGTGCGGCGCGGCGCGCCGAGCACTGGCAAAACCTGGTGATTTCTGCCTGCGAGCAATGCGGCCGCAACCGCGTCCCGCCGGTTGCGCCCTTGCTGAGCTTCGGTGAGTGGCTGTCGCGCCTGACCCAGCCGCGTGACGAGTTGCGCCTGATGCTGTCGCCGCATGCGGCTGTGTCGCTGCGCGAACTCGCGCCAGCGCGCGGCCGGATAATTCTGCTCACCGGCCCGGAAGGCGGTCTTGCCCCGGGTGAAGCACAAGCGGCGCAGTCGCGCGGATTCGCGCCGGTGCGCCTCGGGCCGAGGGTGCTGCGCACTGAGACTGCTGCGCTTGCCGCGCTGGCCGCGATCCAATCTTTGTGGGGGGACTTCTGAGACCGACGTGTCAGGCGCTATTCTGCGCGACGGCATACACCGGCGCCGCCCCGGCCTTGCCCTGAAACTGCACGTCACCCAGCGCAATGAGCTGCACACCTGCCGCCAAACCATGCCGTGTCGCCGCGTCGATCAGAATCGTGCGTTGCACGCTCTTGGTGTGCGCCTCCAATCGTGCCGCCAGGTTCACCGTGTCGCCGATGCACGTATACGTAGCGCGCTGCTGCGTGCCGGTATAACCCGCCACGACGTCGCCGGTGGCGATGCCGATGCCGATGCGGATCGTTGGCTTCTGCGCCGCGCTGCGCTCCAGGTTGAATTGCTCGATCAGCTCGATCATTTCCATCGCCGCGCCCACCGCGCTGCCGGCGCAATCGTTCAGCGGCAGCGGCGCGCCGAACAGCGCCATCAGCCCGTCGCCGATCATCTGATTGACGACGCCGCCATGGCTGCTGATGGCGTCGAACATCAGCGCGTAGTAAGCGTTGAGCAGTTCGATCGTCTCTTCCGGCGGCTGGCTCTCCACCAGCGCCGTGAAGCCGCGGATGTCCGAAAACATCACCGACGCGTGCACGCGCTTGCCGCCAAGCGCAAAGCCTGATTGCTGCAGGTCCTGCGCCACCTCGGAGGTGGCGAAGCGCCTCACCAGTTCCTTCTGCTGGTCGCGCAGGCGCTTCTTCTCCAGGCTCGCGCCGATGCGCGCCTTCAGCAGCACCGGGTTCACCGGCTTGGGAAGGTAGTCCTCGGCGCCCAGGCCGATGCAGCGCACGATGTTGTCCAGCCCCTCGACCGACGAGGTCACGATCACCGGCAAATCGCGCAACTGCGGGTCGGCCTTCAGCTGCTCGAGCACCGCAAAGCCGTCCATCTCGGGCATCTCGATATCGAGTAACAGCAGGTCGAAAGTCTCGCGGCGCAGCATCTCCAGAGCGATACGGCCGTTCTCGGCCAGCGTGGCGCTGTGGCCCTGCATCTGAACGTTGCGCGACAGCAGCAGGCGGTTGACCTTGTTGTCGTCGACGATCAGCAAACGGGCGCCGGGCTCAGCCATCGCGCAGGTCCTTCAATGCGGCCGCGGCACGCGCGTACTCAATCTCGAGCGCGGCCAGTGTGGCAGTGTCGCGCGCCGGGTCGGCACTCAGCCCCCCCAGCTCCAGTTCGCGCGCCAGAGCGGCGAGCCTCGACGCGCCGAAGGTGCTGCTGTTGGACTTGAGCGAATGCGCCGCACGCCGAAAACGATCGGCCTGGTTTTCCGCGCGTGCGCGGCGAAGCTCGGCCAGCATGCCGGACGCTTCTTCTAGGAACGTGTCCACCAGGTCGGCCACAAACTCCGCACCCGCGGTATCCTGCAGTTCCGCGTAGACGGCCTGGTCGATCACCGGTTCGTCCATATCCTGCTCACTCGCGATTCTGATTAATCTTGGCGTGCCGGCACGCGCATCAAAGCTTCGACCAGCTGGTCCACCCGGATCGGTTTGGTGATGTAGTCGTCCATGCCCGCGGCAAGGCACATCTCGCGGTCGCCCTGCATTGCGTTGGCCGTCATCGCCACAATGCGCGGGCGCTTGGTCGCGGGCCATTGGGCATTGATGCGGCGCGACGCTTCCAGGCCGTCCATCTCGGGCATCTGCACGTCCATCAGCACCACATCGTAGGTCTGCCGTACCAGCGACTCCACCGCCTCGACGCCGTTGGAGGCCAGGTCGGCACGGTAGCCCATCTGCGTAAGGATGCGCAGCGCGAGTTTCTGGTTCACGACATTGTCTTCCGCGAGCAAAATGCGCAACGGGTGGCGCGCCGCCATTTCTGGGTCTGTCCTGGGCTTGGCCGCCTTGATCTCCTTGGGCGCCAGGCCGTGCGCGAGCAGGCCCACCAACGCGTCGAACAGCTGCGACTGGTGCACTGGCTTGGCCAGGTAAGCGCTGAACAGGCCTTCGGTGTCGCCCGTCTCGCGCCGGCCGAGCGAACTGAACAGCACCAGTGGCAGGTTCGGCCGGCTGGCATGGATGCACTGCGCGATCTGCAAGCCGTCCATCTCGGGCATGTGCATGTCCAGGATCGCGAGGTCGAAACGCTCTCCGTTCTCAACCCAGCGCAACGCCTCGGCCGGAGACTCGGTGGCGCGTGGCACCATGCCCCACTTACCCATCTGCAGGTCGAGCACGCGCCGATTGGTGGCGTTATCGTCGACCACCAGCACACGCCGCCCTTGCAGTTCGGGCTGGGTGCCGATGAAGTCGCGCCGGCTCTGCGGCGGCAACTCGGCCAGCGGCGCGCGGATCGTGAAGTAGAACGTCGCTCCCTTGCCAATCCCGTCGCTGGTGGCCCACATGCGCCCGCCCATCAACTCGGCCAGCTGCTTGCTGATGGCGAGCCCCAGGCCGGTGCCGCCGTACCTGCGCGTGGTCGACGAATCCGCCTGCGAGAACGACTGGAACAGCCGTCCCATGCCCTCAGTCGACAGCCCGATGCCGGTGTCGCGCACGGCAAAGTTCAGCTCCACCTCGTCGGTTGCCACGGGCGATGCGGTCACCGTGAGCACCACCTCGCCTTGCTCGGTGAACTTCACCGCATTGGCCAGCAGGTTGAGGATAATCTGCCGCAGCCGCGTCACGTCGCCGCGGATACCAGCAGGCACGTCGCCCTCGAACAAATACGCCGTGTCCAGATGCTTCTCGGTCGCGCGGGCACTCACCAGGTCCAGCGCCGATTCCACGCAATCGCGCAAGTCGAAGGGCTGCGACTCGATGTCCATGCGCCCGGCCTCGATCTTGGAGAAGTCGAGGATGTCGTTGATGATGGTCAGCAGCGTGTCGCCGCTGTCGCGGATGGTGGCCGCATAGTCGCGCTGCTCGTCGTCGAGCGGCGTGTCGAGCAGCAGCCCGCTCATGCCGATCACCGCGTTCATCGGCGTGCGGATCTCGTGGCTCATGGTCGCGAGGAACGAACTCTTGGCTTCGTTGGCAGTCTCGGCGGCAGCGCGGGCGTCCTGCGCTTCGTGGAACAGCCGCGCGTTCTGGATCGCGATCACCGCCTGGTCGGCGAAAGTTTGCAGCATCGCGATCTGCCGTTCGGAAAACATCCCTGGTTCGGCGCCAGCGATACTGATCGATCCAATCGGCCTACCGTCGCGCAGCATCGGCACCGCGACAATGCTGCGATACCCGGCTACCTGAGCGAGGCCTTGCATCTTGTATTCCGGGTCTTCCGAAACATCTGGGACGTGGGCGACCGTTCGGGTCAAGATTGCTCTTTGATTGGCCCCCGCCTTTCCGGGGCGCATGGGGAACGACCGGCGGAGCTCCTCGACACCCTCCGGCGTAAAGCCCTCAAGCGCCGCGATATGAATGAGGTTTCCATCGAACGTAGCGACTACTCCAAACGTGCCTTCGCACAGCTTCCGCGCATTCCTCGCGATGGCCTCGAATACCGGTTGCACATCGGTCTGCGACTGGCTGATCACGCGCAGGATCTCGCTCATCGCCGTCCGCTGCTCCAACGACTCGGTCAGATCTTTATTGCGCGTTTGCAACTCGTTGAACAGCCGCGCATTCTGGATCGCGATGACGGCCTGGTCGGCGAAAGTCTCCAGCAGCGCGATTTCCTTGTTCGAGAAGCCCGTCGCTGGTTTCCGGATGGCATAGAGAAACCCCACGGCTTGTCCTTCCCAGATCATCGGGGCGAGAACCTGAGAATAGGCGCCGATCTGCAACCGCTCCGCCACGGAACGCACCGTCCAGTGAACGTCAGGATCGAGCGTATCGACGAAGTGAAAGGGTTGGCCGCGCAGGATGCCTTGCACGTACGGCTCGGCAGAAACCTTCCCACCATCATAGATCTCCCGCAGAGTCGCCAGCGCCGAGCCGTGGTGGGCGGCGAGCGTGACATGCCCCTCCGGCGCGACGAGCACGATGCCTTGCTCGGAGCTGTCGAACAGCTTCTTGCAGCTCTGCAGAATCTTGTCGAATACCGGCGCGGTGTCGGCCACCGAAGCGCTGATCACTTCCAGCACTTCGGCGGTGGCGGTCTGTTGTTCCAACGCCTCCTTGGTCTCGTTGAACAGGCGCACGTTTTCCATCGCGATCGCGGCCTGGTCGGCAAATGATGTGACGAGATCGATTTCCTTCTCGTTGTAGGCCTGTACGTAGGTCCGGCCCAGCGTCAGTACGCCGATCGGATCGCCTTCGCGCAGGATCGGGACCGCCAGCAGCGTGCGGTAGCCCCCGACCTCCTGGACATCTTTGCGCCCGTACCCGAAGTCGGTCAGCGCGTCCTCGACCTGAATGGCTCGCCTGCCAGTGACGGCCCGCGAGGTCAGCGACACCTGATCGCTCAGCAACGGCGGGTGGGCCGCCAGGTGTTCGATCAGGGCCGGCGTGGCACCGAACAGCCCGGCGGGACGGCAAACGTCTCCTTCGATCTTGAAGATCACGCCCAACGACGCGCGACACAGCCGAGCGGCAGTGCTGATCAGCGTTTCGAGCACCGCGGCCAGATCGAAGGTCGAGCGACTGATCGCCTTGAGCACATTGGCAGTCGCGGTCTGCCGCTCCAGCGCCTCTTTGGTCTCGTTGAACATCCGGGCGTTCTGGATCGCGATGGCTGCCTGGTCTGCGAAGGTCTTGAGCAACGAGATCTCATGGTCCGAGAACGGAGAAACCGTGCTCCTTGCCACCCAAATGGCGCCGATGGCGCGGTCCTCCCAAATCAGCGGTGCGATGACGTACGAGCGGCCCCCGTGTAGTTCGGCGCTGCGCCTCACGGCGCGCGGCACATCGTCTCCCGCGAGTGCGTCCGGAATGTGCATCGCGCGCCGCTCTCGAATGACCAACGCAGTGCCGGACTCGTGATCCAGCCGAACGGGAAACATCGTCCGGTATTCCGCTTCGTTCGGGCCGACATAAGCACCCAAGTCGATCAGTTCATCAGGCCGCACCAGATTGATTCCGGCCATCGAGCAATCGAGCAGGCGCTGACAGCTTTGGGTAATTTTTTCGAAGACCGGCTGCGCGTCGGCCACCGACTTGCTAATCACCTGCAGCACATCCGATGTCGCGGTCTGTTGTTCCAACGCCTCCTTGGTCTCGTTGAACAGCCGGGCGTTCTCCAGCGCGATGCCCATCGTGGCAACCACAGTCTGCAGCAAGCGTTGGTCGTCCTCGCTGAACTTGCGCGCCGGGTCGTGGCTATCCAGTGTGATCGCGCCCCGCAGTTCGTCGCTGGTGAAGACCGGCACGGTCAATGTGGCGAGGCTCGGCGCCAGACCATCGGGCGGACGCAACCCCATGGCATCCATTTCGGCACGGCTGTTGATCAGCACAGGGCGATTGGCGAATAGCGCTTGCATGAACGGTCCGGCCGGATTGGGTCGGCGCGGACCCACTTCCACGCGCTGCCCTTGCTGCACGGCGTAGAGATTGCGCGCCGTCTGTGATTCTTCATCCCACCAGGCGATGCTCAGATTGTCGCTGCCGAACACCGTGCGCAATTTGTCTCCGACCAGTTCGACGATGCCGCGGAAATCCAACGATCCGGCCATGCCCTGCTGAATGCTGTTGATCACCGCGAGCTTGGCATTGCGCTCGGCCAGGTTGCGCTCCAGGTCTGCGGTGAAGCGGATGTTGACCAGCACCACGGCGGCTTGCGTTGCCAGCATCGTCAGCGAGTCGCGGTCCGGCTCATGGAAGCGGCCGGACGAGCCTTCGATGTCCGCGTACAGGTAGCCCAACAACTCGTCTTGCGTGACCAACGGGGCGATGAGACAACTGCGCTGATTTGCCGTCTCAGCGCCTGCGGGGCCATGGCGAAGACTGCTCGACCGGGTGCTGCGCGCCGATTCGAGCCAGGGCGTGATGGCATTCAGAAGGGGCAGTGGCTGCTCATCGCCCGGCAGCAACGAGCCGGCGATTCGCAGGCCAGCCGGGGCATCCAGGACCAGCAGCACGCGCTGCGCGCGGCACAGCGACGCCACTTGCGCGACCAGGAATGCGTGCAGCTCGCCCTCGGTGCGCAGGCCGCTCATGCGCAGAACAGCGCGTGCCGTTGCCACCGGCGCATCCGGTTGCGCCCGAACGACCGGCTGGCCCGTGGTCCTGTGTTTCTTCCTGAGGTTGCGCATGAGCGGTGAGTCTAGCGGCGGGCATGGCAAACATAAATGCCTTTCTGGTACGGATGAAAGCGTTTTTTGGCGAAAGCCCGCCAACCCTTATACTGTGCGGCACTCACGACTTGACCCACATCGGGACTAACAATGGAAATCAAGAACGGCACCTTCATCGTCACCGGCGGAGCCTCAGGACTGGGCGGCGCCACCGTGGACATGATCGTTGCCGCCGGCGGCAACGCGATCATCGCCGACGTAGCCCGCGCGCCGGGCGAAGCGCTGGCCGTGAAACTCGGCAAGCGCGCGCGTTTCGTCGAATGCGACGTCACCCGCGAGGATCATGGCAAGGCGGCAGTTAGCGCGGCCCTCGAGCAGTTCGGCGGCCTGCACGGACTGGTGAACTGCGCCGGCATCGCAGTGGGCGAAAAGACTGTCGGGAAGGATGGGCCGCATTCGCTCGCCAGCTTCACCAAGGTAATCAACGTCAACCTGATCGGCACTTTCAACATGATCCGGCTTGCCGCGGATGCGATGTCGAAAGGCCAGCCGAACGCCTCCGGGGAACGCGGCGTGATCGTCAACACCGCGTCGGTTGCCGCCTTCGACGGCCAGATCGGCCAAGCAGCGTACTCCGCCTCCAAGGGCGGCATCGTCGGCATGACGCTGCCGATCGCGCGCGACCTGTCGCGCAGCGGCATCCGCGTCATGACCATCGCGCCGGGCATATTCGAAACGCCGATGCTCGTGGGCCTGCCGCAGGAAGTGCAGGACGCACTCGGCAAGATGGTGCCGTTCCCGCCGCGCCTGGGAAGGCCGGGCGAGTACGCCGCGCTAGTCGGGCATATCGTTCAGAACGAGATGCTCAACGGCGAAGTGATCCGCCTGGACGGCGCGATCCGGATGCAACCGAAATAAATCCCCTCCGAGGCCACAGCCGCCATGCAGGCCGCGCAGCAAGCCCAGTTCGTGCAGTGGTTCCGTGCCGCCGCGCCTTACGTGCACGCGTTCGGCGGACGCACGTTCGTCATAGCCTTCGGCGGCGAAGTCGTGGCGGACGGCCGTTTCATCGCGCTCTCACACGATTTGAATCTGCTGGCGAGCCTTGGCGTGCGCCTGGTGCTGGTGCACGGCGCGCGCCCGCAGATCGACGCGCAGATCAAGGCAGCGAAACTCAAGACGCAGTATGTGCGCGGCATGCGCGTCACCGAGGAGAAGGCGCTGGCCAGCGTGAAGCAGGCCAGCGGTCAATTGCGGGTGGAGATCGAGGCGCTGCTGTCGATGGGCCTGCCGAACTCGCCGATGGCCAACGCCGACATCCGCGTGGCCTCCGGCAACTTCGTCACAGCACGCCCGCGCGGCGTGGTGGACGGCGTGGACATGCTCTATACCGGCGAGGTGCGCAAGGTGAACGCCGATGCGATCAACATCCGCCTGGATGACGGCGAACTGGTGCTGCTCTCCCCGCTCGGTTATTCGCCCACCGGCGAGATCTTCAATCTAACGCTGGAGGACGTGGCGGCCGAGACCGCCATTGCGCTGGGTGCCGAAAAGCTGGTGTTCCTCATGGATGAACCCGGCCTGAAGAACACGAGCGGCAAGCTGTTGCGCGAGCTCACCGTGTCGGATGCGGAGAAACTGCTGCGCAAGGATCGCCTGCTGTCCGACGATGCCGGGCTATACCTGCCGCATGCGATCAAGGCGTGCAAGGGCGGGACCGAGCGCGTACACCTTGTGAGCCGCCACATCGACGGCGCGCTGCTGCTTGAGGTGTTCACCCACGACGGGGTTGGCAGCATGGTCACGCGTGATCCACTCGAGCAGTTGAGCGATGCCACGATCGAAGACGTGGGCGGAATTCTCAAGCTGATCGAGCCGCTCGAGGCGGACGGCACGCTGATCAAGCGTCCGCGTGAACTGCTGGAGATGGAAATCAACCGCTTCTGCGTGCTCGAACACGATTACGTAATCGTCGGTTGCGCCGCGCTCTACCCTTTTCCCGACGAGAAGTCGGCGGAGCTCGCCTGTCTGGTCGTCCATCCGGACTATCGCGACGCCGGCGCGGGCGAGCAATTGCTGAAGTGGATCGAGGAAAAAGCGAAGAAACAGCGGATCAAACGCGTGTTCGTGCTCACCACCCGCGCCGCGCACTGGTTCATCGAACACGGCTTTGCCGAGACCAGCGTCGACAAACTGCCAAAGCAGAAGCAGGCGTTATACAACTACCAGCGGCGTTCCAAAGTCCTGGTCAAGTCGATCTGACGTTCGTGGACCGACGTCAACCAGCCGCTTTCCGGGGCGGGGCATATAATCAATGGGAAGCTTCCGCGATGAGGCTGTCACATTGCCGTAACCACATCGCCCGAAAGAAGCTATAACCTGTTGATACCAAAATAACATGGCAAGAACAGTGAAGTGCGTGAAACTCGGCCGGGAAGGCGAGGCGCTGGATTTCCCCCCTTTTCCGGGTGACTTGGGCAAGCGCATATTCGAGAACGTTTCCAGGGAGGCCTGGAAAGGCTGGCTCGAGCACCAGAAAATGCTGGTGAACGAGAACCGGCTCAGCCTCGCCGACCCGAAAGCGCGCAAGTATCTTGTGGAGCAGACCGAAAAGTACTTTTTCGGTGCCGGCGCCGACGCTGCCGCGGGTTACGTTCCGCCCTCGAAGGGTTAGCAACTCTGGTACTGCGCCGGCCGGCCAGCAGGCGCAGCGCAGCCCTTCTCTGTTCACCGCCGATCGCCGTGGAGTCGAAAAATTAGCAAGGATGCTCACATCAAGGCCGAGTCCGCCGACCGCGCGGCCACGCTCGCGCCGGAAAAGGCCGCGAAGAAGCGCGCCGCGCTGGCCGCCGACAAGTCGGGCAAGGCCAAGCGCTCCAATCCGCAGCTTTACCTGAACCGGGAACTGGCGCAGATCGAGTTCAACAGGAGGGTGCTGGCGCAAGCCGAAGATGCGGAGGTGCCGCTGCTGGAGCGGCTGCGGTTCCTGTGCATCGTCAGCAACAACCTCGATGAATTTTTCGAGATCCGGGTGGCGGGCCTGAAGGCACAGATCGAACTCGGCACCGACACCACCGGGCCCGACGGCGCCAGCCCTTCGCAGGCTTTCAAGGAGGTGTCCTCGCTCACCCATGAGCTGGTCGCCCGCCAGTACCAGCTATGGAACGAGGAACTGCTTCCGCAACTTGCGCGCGGAGGCATCCGCTTCCTGCGCCGGCGCGACTGGAACGACGCGCAGAAGACCTGGATCAAGGCATTCTTCTTGAGGGAGATCATGCCGATGATGACGCCGATCGGACTGGACCCGGCGCATCCGTTCCCTCGCATCCTCAACAAGAGCCTCAATTTCGCCGTGCAGCTGTCCGGCAAGGACGCGTTCGGACGTAACTCCGGATTCGCGCTGGTGCAGGCGCCGCGCGTGTTGCCGCGGGTGATCCGCCTTCCTCAGGAGATCGCCGACTGCGATTTCGGATTCGTATTCCTGTCCTCGGTCATCCACGCGCACGTCGGCGAACTGTTTACCGGCATGGAGGTGCAGGGCTGCTACCAGTTCCGCGTCACCCGGAACAGCGATCTGTTCGTGGACGAGGAAGAAGTGAAGAACCTGCGACTGGCGCTGCAGGGCGAATTGCCGCAGCGCCATTTCGGCGACGCGGTGCGGCTCGAAGTCGCGGACCTGTGCTCGCCGGAAATCTCGGACTTTCTGCTGGCCCAGTTCAACCTCAGCCGCGACGATCTGTACCAGGTCAACGGCCCGGTGAATCTGGTGCGGCTGATGCAAGTGCCCGACTGGGTGGACCGGCCGGACCTGAAGTTCCCACCCTTCGTGCCCGGCATTCCGGGCGCGCTCGCCAGGCGTCCGGATATCTTCGCCGCGATCCGAATGACCGACATCCTGCTGCACCATCCATTCCAGTCGTTCAAGCCGGTCATCAGCTTCATCCAGCAGGCTGCCGCCGATCCGCATGTGGTGGCCATCAAGCAGACGGTGTATCGCACCGGCGCCAACTCCGAACTCATGCAGACGCTTATCGACGCGGCGCGCAGCGGCAAGGAGGTCACCGTGGTGGTGGAACTGATGGCGCGCTTCGACGAGGAGGCCAACATCAACTGGGCCGCGCGCCTGGAGGAGGTCGGAGCGCACGTGGTGTACGGCGTGGTCGGACTCAAGACCCACGCGAAAATGGCAATGGTGGTGCGCCGCGAAGACGACAAACTGCGCCGGTACGTGCACCTGGGCACGGGCAACTACCACGCGCGCACCGCGATGCTGTACACCGATTTCGGCCTGTTCACCTGCCATGAAGAGATCTGTGCGGACGTCAACGACGTGTTCATGCAGCTCACCGGCCTGGGCAAGGCCGGGAAGCTCAGACACCTCTGGCAGTCGCCGTTCACCCTGCATTCGCAGGTGCTGAGTGCGATCCGGCGCGAAGCCGAGCAGGCGCGCGCCGGAGTACCTGCCGGCATTATCGCCAAGATGAACGCGCTGCTCGAGCCCGAGATCATCTCCGCGCTGTACGAGGCTTCGATGGCCGGCGTGCAGGTGGACCTGATCGTGCGAGGTGTGTGTGCGTTGCGTCCCGGCATTCCCGGACTTTCGGACAATATCCGGGTGCGCTCGATCATCGGCCGCTTTCTCGAGCACCCTCGCGTTTTCTACTTCCAGAGTTCGAACGAAGTATTCCTTTCCAGCGCGGACTGGATGGACCGCAACTTCTTCCGCCGCATCGAGGTGTGCTTTCCGGTGCTCGACGACAGGCTGAAGAAACGCGTGATCGACGAATCGCTGAAGACCTATCTCGCCGACAACGTCCACGGCCTGGGAAATGGACGGCGACGGCCGCTTCAAACGCAGGAAACCGGAACGCGGCAGGGGCGTGTCGGCACAGGCGGCGCTGCTGGAGAAACTCGCCTCCAGTGCGAGCTGAGGCGCCAGGGCGATTGCGTGCTCGCGGCAAAGGACGCATTCGCAGGCATGTCCCGGGAAATCGAGATCAAGCTGTCGGTTCCCGAGGAGCACGCGCTGCAGGCTCTGGGAAGTGCTCGCGCACTATTCGCATGACAAGCCGGTCACGCATCGGCTGTTCTCGGCCTACTACGACACTCCGGAGCGCGCGCTGAAGTCAGCAGGTGCGGCATTGCGCCTTCGGCGCCAGGGCGGGCGCTGGATCCAGACCGTAAAGAGCGATGGGCAGGCCTCAGGCGGGCTGCATCAGCGCGCCGAGCATGACGTCGAAGTGGCTGCGCAACTGCCGAGCTTTCCCGCCATGGCTGAGGCCGGTCTCGGCGACCTGGTCGCCGACAGACACCTGCGCGAAGCGCTCACCGTCGCCTTCACCACCGAATTCAACCGCACTTCGACGCTGCTCAGGCCCGCGGCCGGCAAGGTTGTCGAGGTGAGTCTTGACCGGGGAGCGATCGCGGCTGGCGACCGGCGCGAGCCGATTTGCGAAATCGAGCTGGAACTCAAGGCCGGAACCCCGCGATGCCTGTTCGATGTCGCGCTGGAAATCGCCGCCGCACTGCCGGTGCGTCTCGACAATCTCAGCAAGGCGGAACGCGGCTACGCGCTCGCCGCGAATTCGAAGCCGGCCCCGGTCAAGGCCGCGCCGGCGGCATTGACGGCGCAGATGACGGTGGAGCAGGCTTTCGTCGCACTCGTCTCGAAGTGTCTCGCGCACATGCAGGCGAACGAAGACGGCCTTTTGCAGGGCCGCGACCCCGAGTATCTGCACCAGGCCAGAGTGGGGCTGCGGCGTCTGCGATCGGTGTTTCGCGTGTTCGGCGCTGCGGTACCCAGGGAACCCTTTGCGGCATTGCTGGAACAACTCAAAGCACTCGGGCAAACGCTGGGTGCCGCGCGGGATTGGGACGTGTTCGTCAACGAGGTGCTGATGCCTTCGGTACGCGGCGTGACGGATCATCCCGGTATTGCCGATCTGAGAAAGCGCGCGCAGGCGGCGCGCCGCCGCGCGGGCCAGACCGCACGCGCCGCGGTCGCTGCGCCGGCGTACACCGGCATGCTGTTGCGTCTGTCGGCAACTCTGAATGCCGGGAACTGGCACGGCAATGGCGTACCTCCCGCAGTCACGCTGCCGCAGTTCGCCGCCGCCGCAATGGCACACCAGCATTCACGGGTGGTGAAGCGGGGCCGTCGTATCGAGACGCTGGCGTTCCAGGACTTGCACCGGTTGCGCATCGCAGTCAAACGGCTGCGTTACGTTGCCGAGTTTTTTCTTCCGCTGGCGCCAAAAAAGGCGCGGCACTATGTTCGTGCACTCTCGGAGTTGCAGGATTTGCTCGGAAGGCTCAATGACAGTGCCGTCGCGTGGCGCCTGCTCGACACTCTGGGCGCGGAGACTTCGTCGCCGGCATATCAGCAGGCGGTAGGATACATTCGCGGCTGGAGCGCCGCCGAGGCGGAACGCTGCCGCAACCAGCTTGCCGAAGCCTGGAAGCAGTTCATGAAATCGCAGCCATGGTGGGTGCAGGATTGACGTCCCGGAGGATGCCGTAAGGATAGGAACATGGATCTGATACTTTGGCGTCACGCCGAAGCCGTGGACGACGAGCCCGATCTGGCGCGCAAGCTCACCCCCAAGGGGCTGAAACAGGCAAAAGCAATCGCGCAATGGCTGAGTTCGCGCCTGCCCAGACATACCCGGATCATCGCCAGCCCTGCAGAACGCGCGCAACAGACCGCCGCGGCGCTCACCGACGAATTCGAAACCGACCGCCAGCTCGCACCCGGCGCGCCGCCGGCCGCGCTGCTCGCCGCGGCCGGCTGGCCCGATCACAAGGGTGCCGTCATCGTGGTCGGCCATCAGCCCTCGCTCGGGATGGCGGCAGCGCTGCTGATCGCCGGTGAGCCGATGCCGTGGAGCATCAAGAAAGGCGCTCTCTGGTGGTTGAGCCACCGCGTGCGCGGCGAGCATCCGCAAGTCGTGCTGCGCGCGGTGATCTCGCCCGATCTTCTATAAACAAGTCGGCATGTTCGAATCGGCAGAACTGGGACATTCGATTTCCAAGCGCACTTACGCGCGCGAGGTGCCGAAGCTGCGCGTAGCGTTGCTGGATGCGCAGTTCGACCTGTTCCAGGACGGCCGATTTGCCCTGTTCGACCGCTCCTGGTACGGACGCGTGCTGGTGGAGCGGGTCGAAGGCCTGGCTGGCGAGTTCGATTGGGCGCGCGCCTATCCCGAGATCAACGACTTCGAACAGCAGCTCGCCGATGGCGGCGCCATCGTGATCAAGTTCTGGCTGGCAATCAGCAAGGAGGAACAACACCGGCGCTTCAATGAGCGCGAACAATCCGCGTTCAAGCGCTTCAAGATCACGCCCGAGGACTGGCGCAACCGCAAGAAATTGGAAGCCTACGAACGGGCGGTGTGCGACACGGTGGACCGCACCTCTACCGCGCCCGCGCCATGGACGCTGGTGGAAGCCAACGACAAGCTCTACGCCCGCATCAAGGTGCTGAAGACCCTTTGCGAGCGCCTCGAGTCCGCGCTCAAAGGCTGATACCCCGGGAACTTGCCGCGACCGGCATACTCACAGCTTTTGCCCGCTTCGCTGCCGGTTGCGTATACTTGAGCGCATCATGGACCGCTGGAAGACCATACTAGTTGCGTTAGTTTCGTTGTGGCTGCCGGTGCAAGGCTATGGCGCGGTCGCCATGCCGTTTTGCCAGCAGCACGGCATGGCCGGGGCGGGCGCCTCGCACACCGGACCATCCCATGAGCAACGCGCCGGTCATTCGGATCATATGGCCCAGCATGATTCGCCAAGTGTCCCGGCAGGAAATTCTCATGCTGAACACGCCGGCGATGATGCCGCCAGCGGTCTGGCCTGCAACAACTGCGGCGCCTGTCATCTGGCATGCGCTCCGGCGATCTCGGCGATTTCGTCCATAGCGGTGTTGGTCGGCCACTCCGTTCTCGAGCCGTCCCCCACCGATTCACCGCACTTCTTCTACCCCGAACGAGTTCAGCGCCCCCCTCTCTCCGCGCTCCTCTGAGCGCGGGTTGAACCACTGACCGGCCGGCACAACTGCCGGGGCGGTTCTTTCCTCACTCGCGAAACACCCGCCGTACATTTACGGCCCTCATGCGCAACTTCGTGTCCGGGCGCCGGTAGCTCCTTCGGGAGCGGCGCGCCGGACCGCGAACAGATCGAGGATTTCGATGAAGACCATTTCACGCAATGCGCCCGGCGTGCTGGCAGCAACCCTGTTGCTGGCAGCCTGCGCCACCGTGCCCGCGCCCGAGTACTCGCGCGAGCACCCGGCAAACCCGGAAGCAACCCAAGCCCCCGCGACGAGTGTTTCGAGCGCGCTCGACACTTATCAACCCGTCGCCGCAGGCAAGGAACCGCCCGGCCAATCAACCACGCGGGAAGGAAAGGATGGTCGCGGAAGTCCGGACCCACAGCCTGCAGGGCAACCAAAGGAGGGCGGCCATGACCATCATTGAATGCACGCCGGTGCGCGGCATCGGAATTCTCGTTGCCATGCTGCTTGGCGTCTCCGTGCTTGGCGGCTGTGCAACGGTGCAGCGCGAGGCGAGTTTCCCGCAGGTGCAGAGCGCGATTGCGAATAATCTGGGCCAGAAAATCGAGTGGAATCGCGATGGCGGGGGTGACCAACGGGCGCAGCAAGCCACGCGCACGCTGCTGCGGGACAAACTCTCCGCGGAAGCGGCACTGCAAATTGCCCTGCTGAACAACCGCCGGCTGCAGGCACGGTTCGAGGAGCTCGGCATCGCGCAGGCCGACCTGGTTGAGGCCGGTTTGCTGGAGAACCCGGTATTAAGCGCAGGCGCGCTGTTCCAGGACGCCGGTACCGAGATCGACCTGGATATCGTGCAGAACTTCCTCGGTGTGTTCACGCTTTCGGCACGCAAGAAGATCGGACGGGCGGCCTCCGAGCAGGTGACGCTGGAAGTCTCCAGAGACGTGCTCGACCTCGCGTCGGAAGTCCAGGCGCAGTACTACCGGGTCGTCGGCGACGCCGAGGCATTGGTGCTGGCACGCCAGATCGTCATCGCGACCCAAGCCGCCGCGGAACTGGCGCAGCGCCAGTACGCCGCCGGCAACCTGAGCAAGCGCGAACAAAGCCTGCAGCAAAGTTTCTACGCGCAGACGCTGCTGGAAGTCGCGCAAGCCGAAGCTCAACTCGACGCGGATCGGGAAAAGCTCAATCGGCTCATGGGACTGTGGGGTGCGACTACGCGCTGGAGCGTTCCCGACCGGCTCCCGCAGATCCCCGCAACGCTGCCGGCGCTCGACGACGTGGAACGGCAGGCTATCGAACGCCGCCTCGATCTTGCCGCCGCGAAGAAGGAAGCAGAAGGCATCACCCAGGCGCTCAACCTGGCCCGCCAGTACCGGTGGTTGAGCCCGCTCGGTATCGGTGTGAAATTCAAACGGGATGCGGATGGGGAGAAATCCTACGGTCCCAAGGTCGAACTTGGGTTGCCGTTCTTCAACCAGGGGCAGGCGCGAATCGCGCGGCTGGAATCCGAACGCAAACGCGCCGAAGAGCGCGTCGCCGCACTTGCAGTGGACATCCGCTCCGAGGCCCGTGAAACCCGCGGCCGCCTCAACGCACTCCATCAGTCGGTGAGGCATTACGAGAAGGCGCTGTTGCCGCTGCAGCAAACCATCGTGACCGAGACGCTCAAGTTCTACAACGGCATGTTGCTAGGCGTCTATGACCTGCTGCTCGCCTCGCAAAACCAGATCCAGACCGGGCGTCAGTACATCGCTGCCAACCGTGACTTCTGGCTGGCCTGGACCGAACTGGAGCACGCGCTCGGCGGACGGGTCAGCCCCCCGGCAGCCGCAGGCACACCCGAAACTCCGTCCAGGCAGCCCATCGAAAGCGACGCGGACGCCCCGGCGGACAACTCTCATCAACATGGAGACCAGCAATCATGATGACTCGTCGCGACATTCTCAGAGGCGGAGCGGCGCTGCTTGCCGGCGGAGCGGTATCGGCGACCTTCCGCAACGCCAGTGCCGCCGAGAAATCGGCCGCAACCACCAAACCGCCGATGCCCAAACCGCCGGGCAGCCATTACACACCGGTGGTCACGCTCAACGGCAGCACGCTTCCCTGGAGGATGGACGGCGGCGTCAAAGTGTTTCACCTCACCGCTGAGCCGGTGAAGCGCGAATTCGCGCCGGGCATGGTGGTGAATTGCTGGGGTTACAACGGCCAGACGCCGGGCCCGACCATCGAGTGCGTGGAGGGCGACCGGGTACGCATCCTGCTGACCAACAGGCTGCGGGAGCACACCACCATCCACTGGCACGGGATTTTTGTGCCCAATGGCATGGACGGCGTCGGCGGCCTCAACCAGCCGCACATCAAGCCGGGCGAGACCTACGTCTATGAGTTCACGCTGCGCCAGAACGGCACGTTCATGTATCACCCGCACGCCGATGAAATGGTGCAGCTGGCGCTGGGCATGATGGGACTGTTCATCGTGCATCCGAAGAAGCCGGAAAATCCGCGGATCGACCGCGACTACGGAATCATCCTGCATAACTTCGATGTCAAGCCCGGCACGGCCCGCCCGGACGCGGCGGTCATGACCGAGTTCAACATGTGGGCCTTCAACAGCCGCGTGTTCCCCGGCATCGATCCGCTGGTCGCGCGATTGGGCGAACGGGTACGCATCCGTGTGGCCAACCTGTCGATGCACGAGCACCCGATCCACATCCATGGCACCGCCTTCGAAGTGACCGGCACCGACTCGGGCTGGATTCCGCAGACTGCCCGCTACCGCGAAACCAGCATGCTGGTGCCGGTCGGCAACGTGCGCGTCGGCGAGTTCATCGCCGATGCGCCCGGCGATTGGGCCCTGCACTGCCACAAGTCGCACCACACCATGAATGCGATGGGACATGACGTTCCCAACTTGATCGACGTCAGTCACGACGACATCGCCGAAAAGATCGGAGAGCTGGTACCGGGCTACATGGCAATGGGCGAGCGCGGCATGGCGGAGATGACCGAGATGGTGGAAATGGGCATGCCTCTGCCCGAGAACACCTTGCCGATGATGATGGGCGAGGGGCCTTTCGGCCCGCTGGAAATGGGCGGCATGTTCACGGTGGTGAAGATCCGTGAAGACCAGACTCCCGGCGACTACAGCGACCCGGGCTGGTACACGCACCCGCCCGGAACCGTGGCCTGGAAGCTGGAGGGTGCGGCATCTTCGACACCGGACGAGCCGGTCGGACACAAGGACCACTCGGGATGAAATTCTGGGGCGCATCCGGCGCGTAACGCATCAAGACGGATGGCATTTGATTTTTTGGCTTGGACAACCACATGGAGAATCACATGAAAACTACTTTTCTTGCAGCTTCACTCGTGATGAGCATGACCGCCCTGCCTCCTCGCATTGGCGGCGAACGAACAGGACGCGCCTGGCGACGCCAACAAAACGACGTCAACTGCGGCCGCAACCCATAACGGCCGCGGCAAAGTCATTTCCGTCGACAATCAAGCGGGTGCGGTCAAGCTGACTCATGATCCGATCAAGAGCCTCAAATGGCCGAAGATGACCATGGACTTCAAGGCGCACGATCCGGTGATGCTGAAAGATCTCAAGCCCGGAGCCCAGGTGGACTTCGAACTCATGAAGATGGACGGCGGTTATCAAATCATGAAGATCTCGCCTTCCAACAACTGATTAGTCCTGCGGCATGCATCCATGATCGGTGAAATGGACGAGACACGTCAGCACGGCGAAATGATGAAACTGATAACCGACATGGTGCACGAGGACACGATCACGCTCACCCTCAGCCCCGGGGAAGCGAAGAACCTGGTTTGACAATTCACGAAGACCGACAAACTGGAAGTGGCATGCCACATCCCGGGGCACTACGAGGCAGGGATGGTGAGTACAGTCATCGTCAGCAAGCGAAAGTAACTACCATGAAGGACGGCAAATCTGTGCATCCCGGGACGCAATCCTGAGTTTCTTCGCAAACGTCTCATTGTGTGCGCAGATTCAACAATATAGGAATTGGGGTAAGACCATGGCAACCGATCCGGTATGTGGCATGCAGGTCGACGAGCGAACCGCGGCAGCCAGCAGCGTGTTCGAGGGTAGCAAGTTATTACTTCTGCTCCATCGGTTGCAAGAAGAAATTCGAGGCAAATCCTTCCGCGTACGTCGGCACGCCGCCTGGTGACACCAAGCGGGTCGAACACGCGCATCCTCACGCCCGAACAACGCGAGAATCTTCGGGTGGGATCCATGGAAAGCCTGCCGTCGCGGGCGCGGTGCCTGCCGGGAACCGTCTATACCTGCCCGATGCACCCGGAAATCGTGCGCGATGCGCCGGGCGATTGCCCGATCTGCGGCATGGCGCTGGTGCCGATCGCGGGCACAGGCGCAGGCCAAGCCGACGATTCCGAGTTGCGCGATCTCGCGCGGCGCCTGTGGATCGGGGTCGCGCTGTCGATCCCGCTGGTGGTGCTCGCGATGTCGCCGATGATCGGCATCCATGATCTGTTCGGCCTTCAGCCACGGCCGCGCGGCTGGATCGAGTTTGTGCTGGGCACGCCGGTCGTGCTGTGGGTCGGCTGGCCGATCCTGCGCAAGTTCTGGTTCTCGCTCGTGCATCGCGCGCTCAACATGTACACGCTGATCGGGCTGGGGGTGGGGCTCGCCTACCTGTTCAGCCTCGCCGCGGTGTTTGTCGCCCGGCCTGTTTCCGCAGGAGTTCCGCGAGCACGACGGCGCGGTCGGCACCTATTTCGAGGCAGCGGCGGTGATCGTGACGCTGGTGATACTGGGCGACTTCCTGCAGTTGCGCGCGATGGGCCAGACCAGCCAGGCGATTCAGCAATTGCTGGAGCTTGCGCCCAACCTCGCCTGGCGCTTGCGCGACGACGGCACCGAGGAACAGGTGCCGCTGGAGACCGTGGCGGTCGGCGACCGGCTGCGCGTGAAGCCGGGCGAGAAGGTGCCGGTGGACGGCACAGTACTCGAGGGCACGAGCCGTGTGGACGAATCCATGATCACCGGCGAGCCCGTGCCGGTGGCCAAGGCTGCGGGCGAGCAAGGTCACCGGCGCAACCGTGAACGGCAATGGCTCACTGGTTATCCGCGCCGAGCGTGTGGGCGCGGACACGCTGCTGGCACGTATCGTTCACATGGTGGGCGAGGCGCAGCGCACGCGCGCGCCGATCCAGCGGCTCGCCGACATCATCGCGGCGTACTTCGTCCAGATCGTGGTAGGCATCGCCATCGTGACGGCGCTCGCGTGGTGGTTCTTCGGTCCGGAGCCGAGATTCGCGTACGCGTTTCTGAACGCCATTGCCGTGTTGATCATTGCCTGCCCCTGTGCCGTCGGTCTCGCCACGCCCATCTCGATGACCGTCGCCATGGGGCAAGGCGCGCGCGCCGGCATCCTGTTCCGCAATGCCGAGGCGATCGAGCGTATGCGTGACATCGACACAGTGGTGGTGGACAAGACCGGCACGCTGACGCTCGGCCATCCCGCGCTGACCGATTTCGTCGCCGAAGGTATTCCGGAAAACGAAGCGCTTGCGCTCGTCGCGGGAGTGGAACAGCTTTCCGAGCACCCGATAGGGCTCGCGATCGTCGAGGGCGCAAAGGCGCGCGGCCTGACGCCGCAGAACGGCCGCAGCATTCGAGGCCGTAAACGGTCTCGGCGTGCAAGCGGATATCGATGGCAAGCGCGTGCTCGTAGGCAGCCGTAGCTTTCTCACCCAGCGCGGCGTCGATACGCAGCGCTGGGAAGCGCGCGCGGAAGCCTGGCGTGCGGAGGCCAAGACGGTGGTGTTCTTCGCTGTGAACGGTATTGCCGCCGGAATCGCTGCGGTGGCCGATCCGATCAAGGAACAGCACGCCGGAAGCCATCGCGGCGCTCAAGCGCTCGGGCGTGCGCATCGTAATGCTGACCGGCGATTCGCGCGCACGGCTGAAGCCGTCGCTCGGCAACTCGGCATCGACGAGGCGCTCGCCGAAGTGCTGCCCGAGGACAAGGCCGGTCACGTGAAGCGCATGCAGGCCGAAGGGCGCAAGGTCGCGATGGCGGGCGACGGCATCAACGATGCGCCGGCGCTGGCGCAGGCCGACGTCGGCATCGCCATGGGTACCGGCACCGACGTGGCGATGGAAAGCGCCGGCGTGACGCTGGTCAAGGGAGACCTGCGCGGCATCGCGCGCGCCGCCGTGCTGTCGCGCGCCACGATGCGCAACATCCGCCAGAACCTCGTTTTCGCATTCGGCTACAACGCGCTCGGCATCCCGGTTGCCGCCGGGCGTGCTCTACCCGGCGTTCGGCTTGCTGCTGTCACCGATCATCGCCGGCGCGGCGATGGCGTTAAGCTCGGTATCGGTCGTAACCAACGCGCTGCGGCTGAACCGCGTCAAATCATGAGGAGTGCACCATCTGATGATCTCCGTGTTTGACGACAAGACCCGGACACGGATAACCGATGCTGCGGTCACGGGCCGCGTCACCGAAATCGGCATTGAGACTCAAACCCACCAACTGGAGACGATTACGTTTGGCGGTGCCGTGAAGGCAATCCGCCTGTCTCACATCACCATGACCAAAATCAAGCAGAAACTGTTCTGGGCGTTCATTAATACCAACCTGGCTCACTGCGCCGGAGGTGATCTCTTGTCAGGCAAGGAGCGCAATTACTGAGTAAACGCAAGCCGCCGAGCACCCATACAGGATTCGCGACAGTCATTACCTTGCTCGCAAGCCTGGCAGCGGTCCCGGCGCTTTCGGCAGCGGCAACCGCCAGCAAGCATAAAATGGTCGATGGCGTTGCACTTTATCTCCGCATCGTTCCCGCCGTGATCGTGCGCGGACACCGGCGCGAGCACCCGGCAGGCGAACACGTCTACCCTCTCATCATTACCCTCTTCGACGAACAGACCAACAAGAGGATCAGCAATGCACGAGTCAGCGCGAGCATTTCGGAGATCAATCATCCCGGTACCCAGCGCAAACTTGAACCAATGCTTATCGCCGGCACCATCACTTACGGAAGTTACTTCGATCTCTCGCGAAATGGCCCCCAAAGCGCCCGGGCAGCGACGATGGAAGACGGCCGGGAAGACGCGGGCTGCACAAGCCGGCTCGGACTGTCATGGATCGGTAACCACCCCGCTGGTAGACTGAAATTCAATAATCGTCTGCGTTTCTCGCACGACGTTCCCGGGAGGAACGCCGCTGTTTCACTATCACTGTCAGGGCGTGCCGTGGAAGCCACCGTCGTATCAATCACCGAACAACCGTGGGACCCCAAGGCGATCGCTGCGACGATCGATGAGCTCTCCGCGCTGCGGGCCGATCTCCTTGCGCTGTCAGCGCGTCTGAGTGATTCGTTGCGGGCGGTGCACCCGGACCACGCAGACAGTGCCGCGAATCTGGTTCACTACGTTGAACTGCGCCGGCACGATGTGCGCGCATTGCAGGACCGGCTCGCCTGGATCGGAGTGTCGTCGCTCGGTCGCGCCGAATCCCACGTCCTCGCGAACATCGACAAGGTCCTCGGCCTGCTGCACCGCCTGGCCGGCCGGTCCTGGACGTCGCTGTCCGGCGAGGAGCCGGCCGGCATTCGCACTGCCGCGAAATTGCTGGAGAGCAACACCTGCGCGCTGCTGGGGAAGGCGCCCGCCAAACGCAGCGTGCGGATCATGGTTACGCTCGCCAGCGAGGCGGCATCGGACTACGGGCTCGTTCGCGGCATCCTTGCCAGCGGCATGGACTGTGCCCGTATCAACTGTGCGCACGACGATGCGTCGGTATGGGCCGCGATGGTAGCCAACATCCGGCGCGCGCGCGACGAGTTGCAGCGCCCCTGCCCCATCCTGTTCGACCTCGCCGGACCCAAGGTGCGCACCGGTCCGATCGAACCCGGACCCGCAGTGCTCAAGTGGCGTCCGCAGCGCGACGAGTTCGGCCGTGTGCTCGCGCCCGCCCGCATTCTGCTGCGACCCGGACACGATCAGCGCACCGGCAGCCGGCTGCTGGCTTAAGGTGGATGCGAGGTGGCTCCGCGGTCTGGCAGACGGCGATGGCATCGAGCTGATCGATGCGCGAGGATCTTCCCGATCGCTGACAGTGTGCGAGGCGCAGGGCGCCGACCGTTGGGCCGAATGCAGGCAGACCGCATACGTGGAGCCCGGAACGGTCCTGCAACTGCGAGGTGGGTCTGCGGACCGCGTCTCGCGGCGAGACACCGGTGCTCGACGTTCCTGCCGTCGAGAACGCGCTGCGGTTGCACAAGGGTGACACGCTGGTCCTTACCCGCCAGGGCCTGGGCAGACCGGCAAAGCTGGATGCCCGGGGTCGCGTCGTGCGCCCCGCGTCCATCCCTTGCACCCTGCCCGAGGTGCTCACGCAGGTGCATCCCGGGGAGCGGGTGTGGTTCGATGACGGCCGCATCGGCGGCGTAATCCGGCACGTCCAGCACGAAGAAGTCCACGTGCAAATCACGGTTGCGCACGAAGAAGGCGAAAAGCTGGCCGCCGACAAGGGCATCAACCTGCCGGACAGCGCGCTTGAGCTGGCCGCGCTGACCGCGAAGGACCTCGACGATCTGGACTTCGTCGTCCGGCATGCCGACATGGTGGGCCTGTCCTTCGTGCGGCGGGTCGGTGACGTCGAGCAACTCCAGCAGCATCTGACCCGGCTCGACGCCGGCGACCTCGGCATCGTGCTCAAGATCGAGAACCGCGCCGCCTTCGAGCACCTGCCCGATCTGCTCCTGGCCGGCATGCGCGGCCGGCGGCTCGGCGTGATGATCGCGCGCGGCGATCTCGCGGTCGAGATGGGCTGGGAACGGCTGGCCGAGGTGCAGGAGGAGATCCTGTGGCTGGCGGAGGCCGCGCATGTGCCGGTGATCTGGGCCACCCAAGTGCTCGAAACACTGGCCAAGCGTGGGCTACCCTCGCGCGCGGAGATCACCGACGCAGCGATGGGGGAGCGCGCCGAGTGTGTGATGCTGAACAAGGGCCCGCACATCCTGGAAGCGATCGAAGCCCTGGACGACATCCTGAGCCGGATGCAGGCGCATCAGCACAAGAAGCGGACGATGCTGCGGCAACTGCACTGGTAGCGTGGCGAGCAGCGGCCCCCTTGGCTGACACATCGTGGTGAGACACAAGGAGACGCTACCCTTTGTTTCGAACCAAGGGGGTAGCGCTTCCTTTACTTCTCATCACGCTGATCATGTTTCCGATCCTGATGCTTGTGTATGCTCGCCTCTCTTTCAAAGACGAACGCGATGCCCGGGCCTGCTTCGGTGAGGAGTAGACGCGCTATGCAGCATGCACACCTGCTATCTTTCCCCCTCTCGGGAGCACAGAAGACAGTCCGCCGATCCGCTGAGCTGGCGCGTGCGCAACAAGGCAAATCTTCGTCACCCACGGCGAGCTCGTAGCAGCAGACGCATTGCGGCACTGGATCAAGTAGCAAAAGCATTTGCGCTGCCGGGTGCAGGATTGCCCGGAAACTGCGGAATTGACATGAGGACTGTCGGGCATGCTTGACGAGTTCGTACACCAACCCCGGATTGCCTACTTCTCGATGGAGATCGCACTGCAGGACGATATTCCCACCTACAGCGGCGGATTGGGCGTACTCGCCGGCGACACAATCCGGTCGGCAGTAGATCTCGAGTTGCCGCTTGTTGGAGTAACGCTGATCAGCCGCGCCGGCTACTTTCGGCAGGAAATCGATGCCGCCGGCCGGCAAGTGGAACGGCCCGATGTCTGGGAGCCGCGCAAATGGGCCGAACCGACCGAGGCCAAGATCGCGGTGCTCATTGAGGGACGCGAAGTCTGGGTGCGCAGCTGGCTGTTCGTGGTGCAAGGACATCTCGGCGGCCGGCAGCCGGTGATCCTGCTCGACGCCGATCTGGACGAGAACCAAGCTGATGATCGCCGGCTAACCCATTGTCTCTATGGCGGCGACGAGACTTACCGCATCAAGCAGGAAATGGTTCTGGGGATCGGCGGGGTGAGGATGCTCAACGCGCTGGGATTTCGCGTCCGCCAGTACCACATGAACGAGGGACATTCCGCTTTCCTGGCGCTGGAACTGCTCAAGCGCTTCACGCGTTCAGCCGAGGAAGCGGGCTCCGCGTCGCGCTACGACGTGCCGCGGGTGCGGGAGCTGTGCAACTTCACCACGCATACACCGGTGGAAGCCGGGCACGACCAGTTCTCCTACGATCTGGTAAATCGCGTCATGGGTGGATTCGTGGACTTCGAGGAACTGAGAAATTTGGCCGGACAGGATCGCCTGAACATGACCCGCCTCGCGCTCAACCTCAGCGAGTACGTGAACGGCGTCGCCAAGCGCCACGCGGAAGTTTCGCAACGCGCCTTCCCCGGCTACCGCATACATACGGTTACCAACGGCGTGCACCCGCAAACCTGGACGTGCGCGAGTTTCGCACGATTGTACGACACCCATTTGCCCGGCTGGTGCCATGAACCCGAGCTGCTGGTGCGCGTTGACCAGGTTACGGACGAAGCGGTGTGGGCGGCGCACATGGAGGCTAAGCGCCGGCTGATCCAGCACCTCGAGGCCTTCTCGGGATCGAGGTTCAGTCCCGAACTTCCCATCGTCGGTTTCGCGCGGCGCATGACTGCGTACAAAAGACCGGATGTCCTGTTTTCCGATCTCGAACGTTTGAAAGCGATTGCACGCAAGTATCCATTCCAGATCGTCATGGCCGGCAAGGCGCATCCCCGCGACGAAAGCGGGAGGCAGTTGATCGAAAGATTGCACGGCTATCGCAAGGTGCTGAAAGACATCGTGCCCATGGTGTTTTTTCCAAATTACGGGATGGAGCGCGCACTTGATATGGTTTCCGGAGTGGACGTGTGGCTGAACACGCCGCTACGCCCGCTGGAGGCGTCGGGCACGAGTGGAATGAAAGCCGCATTCAATGGCGTGCCGCAATTGAGCGTGCTCGACGGCTGGTGGCTGGAGGGGTGCATCGAGGGAATCACCGGCTGGGCGATCGGCAGCGCGTCGGATTCCTCGAACCACGACGACGCCGCTTCTCTCTACGATAAGCTGGAGCACAAAGTGCTGCCGCTGTACGCGGGAGACCGTCGTGGCTGGATCGCCGTGATGAAAGGCGCGATCGGCAAGAACGCCTCCTACTTCAACAGTCATCGCATGATGCGACGTTACGCCACCGAGGCATACATTCGATAATCCCATGATAGACGCCGATAGGAACCGGACAGAATGACGGGAAAATTGGATTTGGAGCCAGACAGGCCTTACGTCCTGACAATCAACGGCGGTTCCTCGCGCATCAAGTTCGCGTTGTATCGGAAGGGCGACCCGCCGAAGCCAGGGCTGCACGGACAAGTCGACCGCATCGGCCTGCGCGGAACTCAACTTACTTTCAACGACGGCCCGCCCATGCTGAAAAGCGAGAACGCCCGATTGTCAGGCTTGGTGTATATCGATATTCGCGGACGTGATCTCAGCTCCGCAGTGCACGACATGCGTTACGCAGTAACGCAGGAGGTGCGGCTGCCGGCCGGCTATTCGATTTCCTGGTCCGGCCAGTTCGAGTTCCTGGAGCGCGCGACGGCGAAACTGAAAATCGTGGCGCCGGCCACGCTGCTGATCATCTTCGTGCTGCTGTACCTGACCTTCAAGCGCTTCGATGAGGCCTTGCTGATCATGGCCACGCTGCCGTTTGCCCTTGCCGGCGGCATCTGGCTGCTGTGGTTGCTCGGGCACAACGTCTCCGTGGCCAGCGCGGTGGGTTTCATCGCACTCGCCGGTGTCGCGGCGGAGTTCGGCGTGATCATGCTGCTGTACCTGAAGCATGCCTGGGATGCGCGTCTGGTCAAGGATCAAGTCGGCGAGGCCGATTTGCTCGACGCCATCCGTGAAGGCGCGGTACTGCGCGTACGTCCCAAGGCCATGACCGTTGCGGTGATTATCGCCGGCCTGCTGCCGATCATGTACGGCACGGGAACCGGCTCCGAGGTCATGCAGCGCATCGCCGCACCTATGGTGGGAGGCATGATCACCGCGCCACTGCTGTCGATGTTCGTGATTCCGGCGCTGTACCTGCTCCTGCGCCGGTCGCGCGGCTTGCGCATCGCGCATCCGGCCCAGACAACAACGGGCCATGAAGCCGCGTGATGTGCAACTGTCCGATGGCTATCGGCGCAACCGCCGCCGGGTGTATTGAGGCCTTTGCTCTTCGACGACCGGAACCAGGCTCAGGAGGACCCGTCATCCATTTAACTTGGTACGCGCTTTGGAAACGAGCGAGTATATTTGCAGGGAAATCGCCTCACCTTTCCGAGGGTATTGCGTTAAATGGCAACCGCGTAACCGCAATGTCGTGTGATCAACCAATCGGCCATAGGAGCAGAAAATGAACGATAGCAAGCGAAATGCAATAAAAGCGTTTTCAGGTGCGGCACTTGCAGTAGCGGCCGCCGGGTTGTTCCTGAGCGGTACCGCAGCTGTCGTGGCAGCGGACACCAAGGAAGCCAAGGTGCAATGCGCAGGCGTCAACGCCTGCAAGGGCAAGAGCGACTGCGCAACCGCCACCAGCGCATGCCACGGGCAGAACGCCTGCAAGGGTCAGGGATGGCTGAAGATGACCGAGAAGCAGTGCCTGGAAAAAGGCGGGAAAGTGGAAAAAAGTTGAGCTTCGTCTAACAAGTTACCGGCCGGCCAATGCCCGGCGGGTACCGCAGGCTCACTCCGCGGCGATCGCCTCCGCTTCGATTTCGGCTAGTTGCGGCACCGACAGTTCGATGCCAAGCTTGTTCCAGGCCTTGATCTCGCCGCGCAGTTCGGCCGCGGTGAGCGGATTGGCGGCGAGCCAGCGCGCATCCAGCTCGACGGTGAACGTGCTCTTCTTTTTGGATGCATGGATCGCCGGCAACCGTACTTCCGAGCGGCTGCGGAGAAACAGCGCCGCCAGCCGCAGCGCGACCAGCAGCGTCCAGTCGACGTCCTTCGCGACCATGCCGCGCAGTTTGTCGAGCGAGCCGCGGTGCGCCAGCACCACCAGCGACAGTTGCGCCTGTTCCATCCTGGAGAAACCGGGCATGTCGGCGCGGCCGATGATGTAAGCGGAGTGCTTGTGATAACCGCTATGCGCGACGGTGAACCCGATCTCGTGCAGGCGCGCCGCCCAAGACAGCATCAGCATCGGGTATTCGCGCTGCGCCTTGTCCCCGCCCGCCATCTGTTCGAACAACTTCAGCGCCAGGCGTTCGACCCGATGCGCATGATTGGACTCGACGTGGTAACGCTTCATGAACTGGCGCACCGTCAGTTCGCGCATGTCGCGATGATGCGCCCGGCCGATCATGTCCCAGAGGATGCCCTGCCGCATCGCGCCGTTGGCAAGCGCCATATGCCCGACGTCGAGTTCGGCAAAAATTGCATTCATGATCGCAAAGCCGCCCGGTAGCACCGCGATACGGTCGTCCTTCAATCCCGGCAAATCCAGCTTGGCCGCGTCGCCCGCCTTGAGCAACGCGCCGCGCAGACGCTCCATGCCCTCGCCCGTGATTCCCGATGCGCTCCAGCCGTTGGCTTCGAGAATGTCGCCCATCGCGCGTGCGGTGCCGGAGGAGCCGACCGCCTGCTGCCAATGCTTGCGCGAGAACTGCCTTCTGATGGTTTCCACTTCGATGCGGGCGGCCAGTTCCGCTTCCTTCATGTTGGACTTGCTGATCCTGCCATCGGGAAAGTACCTGAGGCTGTAGCTAACGCAGCCCATGTACAGGCTCTCGAGTCTGTGCGGCTGATTGCCGGCGCCAATAATGAACTCGGTGGAGCCGCCGCCGATATCCACCACCAGCCGCTTGTCCGGCGTCGCCGGGAGGCTGTGGGCGACTCCCAGGTAAATCAGCCGCGCCTCTTCGCGTCCCGCCACAACTTCGATGGGGAAACCGAGGGCGGCTTCGAACCGGGGCATGAACGCGCGCACATTCTTTGCCACCCGCAGGGTATTGGTGCCGACCGCGCGCACCGCGCCCGGAGACAATCCGCGCAGGCGCTCGCCGAAGCGCTCCAGGCATTCGATCGCGCGCGCCTGCGCCGCATCGTCGAGGTCCTTGTCGGCCGTCAGGCCGGCGGCGAGCCGCACCGGCTCACGCAATGAATCGAGGGGATAGATCTGGTCATCGACGACGCGTCCGACCTGGAGCCGAAACGAGTTGGATCCGAGGTCGACCGCCGCAATGGTCGGGGGCGTTTCCATCACGGCCATTTTGCCTCAAAACCCTAGAGGCTTCTCAAGCGATTACCACAGAAATCGCAGAGGAAAACGGAAGAAACACGGACTGGGCAAGCCGGTCAGCCCATGACCTCGCGTTCGATTTCCTCGAGCGTGACGTGGCGCACGTCCTTGCCTTTGACCATGTAGATCACGTACTCGGAAATGTTCTTGGCGTGGTCGCCGATGCGCTCGATCGCCTTGGCGATGAACAGGATTTCGATGGAAATCGAGATGGTGCGGGGATCTTCCATCATGAAGGTGATGAGCTGGCGCAGCACGCCGCGGAATTCCTCATCCACATGCTGGTCGCGCCGCACCACTTCAGCGGAGGCGGCCAGATCCAGCCGGGCGAATGCGTCCAGCGACTTGCGCAGCATTTCCAGCGCGATCTGCGACATGCGGCGGATTTCCGCGGTGCGCGGCTGCTGCAGCCGGTCGGTGGAATAGATCAGTTTGGCCATGCGCGCGATCTTCGCCGCTTCGTCGCCGATGCGTTCCAGGTCGGTAATGGTCTTCACCACCGTCATCAGCATGCGCAGATCGCCGGCGGCCGGCTGGCGGCGGGCGATGATGGTGCTGCAGTCTTCGTCAATGCCGACTTCGAGGCCGTTGACCATATGGTCGTTGTTCTCGACTTTGGTGCAGAGCTCGAGGTCGCCCGTGATCAGGGCGTCCAGGGCCAGCTTGATCTGCTCTTCCACGAGCCCGCCCATGTGCAGCACGCGGGCGCGCACTGCCTCCAGTTCCGCATCGAATTGCTTGGATGTGTGCTCAGAATTGGCCATTACCACAAACTCCCTTCCGTACCGCGCGCAGGCAAATGTTGCAGTTTACGTCCGTTACGTTACAAAAAAATTTCATCGGGCCAGCGTCTTCACCCCGTCCCGGGTGCCCAGCAGCAGCACATCGGCGCCGCGGCGGGCAAACAGGCCGTTTGCCACCACCCCGACGATCTGGTTGATTTCGCCCTCCAGTGCCACCGGATTGACGATTGCCAGCCCGCGTACGTCAAGGATGATATTGCCGTTGTCCGTGGTAAAACCCTGGCGCAATTCCGGGTGCCCGCCCAGCCTGACCAACTCACGGGCGACATAGGAACGCGCCATGGGAATCACTTCCACAGGCAGCGGAAACGCGCCCAGCACGTCCTTTAACTTCGCTTCATCGGCAATGCAGACGAATTTGGATGCCACCGCCGCCACGATCTTCTCCCGGGTGAGTGCACCGCCCCCGCCTTTGATCATGTACAGATGCAGCGTGACCTCGTCGGCGCCGTCGACATATACAGGCAGTTCGTCCACGGAGTTCAAATCGAACACGCGGATCCCCGCGGCCTTCAGCCGGGCGGAGGTCGCCTCCGAGCTGGCCACCGCCCCTTCCAGCCGTCCCTTGACCCCGGCCAGCTCGTCGATGAAGAAATTCGCGGTCGAGCCGCTGCCGACGCCGACGATGCAGTCTTCCGGCACGTGGGCGATCGCCGCTTTCGCGACCGCCTTCTTGAGTTCGTCCTGAGTCATGGTCCTGCTGCGTCTGAAACCGGCTGCAAGCATAGCGTCAACGCCGGATCGGCACAAATAGGCTACCCGGTTGCGCCCACTCATTCCCGGCTGCTACGCTCAAAAGATACCTGGGAGAAGTGGAGAAGTGATGAAGACCGATTACCTGGAAAGAATCCTGACGGCGCGCGTCTACGACGTTGCGATCGAAACTCCCCTGGAGCCGGCGCCGGCACTGTCCGGCAGGCTTGGCAGTACCCTGCTGCTCAAGCGCGAGGACATGCAGCCGGTGTTCTCCTTCAAGCTGCGAGGGGCCTACAACAAGATGGCGAACCTGAGTGTGGCCCAACGCAGGCGCGGCGTGATCGCCGCCTCGGCGGGCAATCACGCGCAAGGCGTGGCGCTGGCGGCCAATCATCTGCGCTGCCGCGCCACCATCGTCATGCCCGCCACAACGCCGCAAATCAAGATTGCGGCCGTCACGGCGCGCGGTGCCCGGGTGGTGCTGTTCGGCGACTCCTACGACGAGGCCTACGCCCACTCGCTGAGGATCGCCAGGCGCGAGAATCTCACTTTCGTGCACCCTTACGACGACCCGGACGTGATCGCCGGACAGGGCACCATCGGCATGGAAATCCTGCGCCAGCATGGCGGCCCAATCGACGCCATTTTCGTCGCCGTGGGCGGCGGTGGGCTGATCGCCGGCGATGGCGGCATACGTCAAGCGCCTGCGCCCGGAGATCCGGATCATCGGCGTGGAGCCGGTCGATGCCGACGCGATGGACCCGCTCGCTTGCGGCCGGCCACAGCGTGCGGCTCGCGCAGGTCGGGCTTTTTGCCGACGGTGTGGCGGTCAAGCAGGTCGGCGCCGGAGACCTTCCGCCTGTGCCGGGAGCTGGTGGACGAGATGATCCTGGTGGACAACGATGCCATCTGCGCCGCGATCAAGGACGTATTCGAGGACACCCGCTCGATCCTTGAACCGGCAGGCGCGCTCGCGATCGCCGGCGCCAAGGCTTATGCCGAGCGCCGCAAGCAAATCAAGGGCCAGACCTACGTCGCGGTCGCCTGCGGGGCCAACATGAACTTCGACCGCCTGCGCTTCGTGGCCGAACGCGCCGAACTCGGCGAGAAACGCGAAGCCATCCTGGCGGTGACGATTCCCGAACGGCCCGGCAGCTTCAAGCAGTTCTGCTCGCTGCTCGGTGCAGCGCAACATCACCGAGTTCAACTATCGCTACGCCGACCCCGCGCAAGGCGCATGTGTTCGTCGGCGTGCAGGTGCGCAGACCGCGAAGAAACCGCGCAAGCTGGTCGCGCGGCTGCGCCGCAAAGGGCTGCCGACGCTCGATTTCAGCAACAACGAAATGGCCAAGCTGCACGTGCGCCACCTGGTGGGCGGCCGCGCGCCCTGCGGTCGAGAACGAGATCCTTTACCGCTTCGAGTTCCCGGAGCGCCCTGGCGCGCTGATGAAATTCCTTGACAGCATGAGTCATGACTGGAACATCAGCCTGTTTCACTACCGCAACCACGGTGCCGACTACGGGCGCGTGCTGGTCGGAATGCAAGTGCCGCCGCGCGATCAAGCGGCGTTTCGCAAGTTTCTCGCCCAACTCGGCTACGCGCACTGGGAAGAGACCCGGAACCCTGCATATTCGCTGTTCCTGGCCTAAATCGTGCTCTATTTCTGCGGGCGTCCACTTATAATTGCGGGTTGGCCGACTCACTCTTGTTGCGCATCGATTGACGCCGTGAAAAGAATCATTGCCTTACTGCTGTTCGCCTCCTGCGCCGCATTGGCTGCGCCGAACGACGACGCTTTTCTCGAAGCGCGGGAAGCATTTCAGCGCGGCGACATCGCTCGGCTGGACCGGCTTGCCAAGCAGATCGACGATGACTATCCGCTCGCCCCGTATGTGGAGTACTGGCAACTGCGTTCGCGTCTCGCCGACCTGTCTCCCGGCGAGATCCAGAACTTCCTGGCCCGACACAACAGCAGCCTTGTCGCCGACCGGATGCGCGCGGACTGGCTGCGGCAGCTGGCGAAGGATCGCGACTGGACTGGCTTCCTGCGCGAATACCCGCTCCTCACCACGGAGGACCCCGAGTTGGTGTGCTTTGCCTACCAGGCGCGCCTGGCGCAGGGCGAGTCCGGGATTCTGACGCAGGCGCGGCCGTTGTGGTTCACCGCGCAGGTCCTACCGGAAAGCTGCATGCCCTTGTTCGAGTTGATGTTCAAGAAAGACATGCTGACCGCCGAGGATAGCTGGACCCGAATCCGGCTCGCGCTGGAGATCGGCAACGTGAGCGGCGCCAAGATGTTGCTAGGTTATTTGCCGGTGGCGCAACGCCCGGATGCGAAGTCGCTGGATTCGATATCGCGACGGCCGCAGCATTTTTTGGACCGCGCCACGCTGCCGCTGAGGACCCGCGCCCAGCGCGAACTGGCGATCTACGCGCTGTACAGGACCGCCGAGGGCTGGCCGCAGACCGCCGCGGACCGGCTGCGGAGTATTTCCAAGGAGTGGCCGGACGCCGAGCGCGAGTACGCGTGGGCTCAAATCGCTTCCGTCGCCGCTCGCAACCTTCATCCGGATGCGCTTGCCTGGTTCGGGAACGCGGGCTACGGCATGAACGATCGCCAACTTACCTGGCGTGCCCGCGCCGCGTTGCGCGCCGGCAACTGGAACGAGGTGCTCGCCGCCATCGAGGCAATGTCGCCGACGGAGTACAAATGGCCGCAGTGGCGCTATTGGAAAGCGCGCGCGTTGTCGGGGCTGGGGCGCGAGTCTGAAGCCAACGCCCTGCTGGCACCGCTTTCCAACCAGTTCAACTTCTACGGCCAGCTCGCCGCAGAGGAACTCGGCACCTCGATCAGCACGGTGCCGCAGACCTATCAGCCCGACGACGACGAAATCCAGGCGATTGGCAGGGAATCCGGCATCGCCCGCGCGCTGACGCTGTACGGGATCGGTCTACGCTACGAAGGTGCACTTGAATGGCAGTGGGCGGTCAAGGACTATGAAGACAAGCAGTTGCTTGCCGCCGCCGAACTGGCCTCACGCAACCAATGGTACGAACGCACCATCGACACCGCGGAGCGCACCGTCTTGTTGCACGACTTCGGGTTGCGCTACCCCACCCCGTATCGCGAGTTGGTGCAGGATTACGCCACCCAGCTCGACCTCGACGAAGCCTGGGTCTACGGCTTGGTTCGCCAGGAGAGCCGCTTCGTGCACACCGCCCGATCCACCGCCGGCGCCAGCGGATTGATGCAGTTGATGCCGTCCACCGCGCGCTGGGTGGCGAAGCGCCTGGGCTTGAGCGGCCACCACGCCACGCTCACCGCAACGGCGGACTCCAACATCGTGCTGGGCACCTACTACCTGCGCCAGATGATGGACGCCCTGGACAACCAAATGGTGCTTGCCTCGGCCGGTTACAACGCCGGCCCGCGCCGCGCGCGCGAGTGGGCGGCCGGCCGCCCCCTTGAGGGCGCGGTTTATATCGAGACCATCCCGTTCCCCGAAACGCGAGAGTACGTCAAGCGCGTCATGAACAATACGCTGTACTATGCGCGGCTGCTGCGCCAGGCGGGTCCCAGTCTGCGTGAGCGTCTCGGCACCGTTCCCGCGAGGACGTTGCAGAACAACTGACCGTAAGCGGCAATCGCCGACTTATAATTGCTTCCCCGCGGGCTCTCGCCGCGCAACTCCGTCGCGTCGATGACATGAAAATCAGTTCGGTTTGCGTAATCGGCGGTTCAGGATTTTTGGGCAACCACATCATTCACCTGCTGGCGGCGCAGGGAATCCAGGTACGGGTGCCAACCCGCCATCGCGAACGCTCCAAGAAACTCATCGTGCTGCCCACGGTGGACGTGATCACCGCCGACGTCAACGATCCCGCGACGCTTTCGCGACTGGTCGCCGGAACCGACGCGGTAGTGAGCCTTGCCGGCATCCTGCACGAGAGGCGCAAGGGCGACTTCACACACGTCCACACCGAGCTGCCGCGGAAAATCGTGGGTGCCTGCCGCGAGCAGGGCGTGCGCAGGCTGCTGCACGTTTCCGCACTCGGAGCGGCGCACGACGCCCCTAGTGAATACCTGCGCTCGAAGGCCGGCGGTGAACAGCAGATCCGTGTGGCGCAAGCGGCCGGCATCCGCACCACGATCTTTCGTCCCTCGGTGATTTTCGGACGCGAGGACAGTTTTCTCAATCTGTTCGCGCGTCTGGTGCGCAGTCTGCCGGTGATCGTGCTGGCAAGCCCGCAGGCGCGCTTCCAGCCCGTGTTCGTAGAGGATGTGGCGCGTGCCCTGGTGCTGAGCCTCGTGGATGCGCGTACCGCCGACCTGTGTTATGACCTTTGCGGCCCCGGGATCTACACCTTGCGGGAACTGGTCGAGTACGTCTGCCGTGCGCTCGGACTGGAGCGGCCGATCATCCCGCTCAACGACCCGCTTTCCTACCTGCAGGCCTGGATGATGGAGTGGCTGCCGGTGAAATTGATGACGCGGGACAACTACTACTCGATGAAAGTGGACAGCGTCTGTGCTTGTCCGTTTCCCGGCGTATTCGGCTTCGAGCCGACACCGATCGAGGCGGCGGTTCCGCTTTACCTGGCCGGGAATGCCTCGAGGGCGCGGAACCGGTGGTTCCGTTTCCGCGCCCGCCGCTGATTTTCCAACCGCGCCTTGCCATCCGCGCGTCCGTCAGAAGCCGTTCGATGTCCAATCCCACCCTGGTAATCGGCAACAAGGCCTATTCCTCGTGGTCGCTGCGCCCGTGGCTGCTGATGAAGCACGCCGGGATCGCCTTCGACGAAGTTCGCATTCCGCTCTATCGCCAGGACAGCAAATCGTCGATCCTGGGTTACTCACCCGCCGGCCGCGTACCCGTTTTGGTGGACGGCAGCCTGACCGTGTGGGACTCCCTGGCGATCTGCGAATATCTCGCCGAAAAACATCCGGAGAAGCGGCTCTGGCCGGCCGACACCCGGTCACGGGCCAACGCGCGCGCGATCAGTGCCGAAATGCATTCCGGTTTCGTCCACCTGCGCGGCCAGATGGCGATGAATGTGCGCCGCCGGATGCCGGGGCGCGGCAGAACCCCTGAGGTGGTCGCCGAAATATCACGCATCCAGGCGATGTGGAACGACTGCCGCGCACGCTTTGGCGCCGACGGGCCGTTTCTGTACGGCGAATTTTCCGTGGCCGACGCCATGTATGCCCCGGTGGTGTCGCGCTTTTACACTTACGAAGTGGAACTGGAAGGCAGTGCGCGCGAGTATGCCGAGTTCGTATATGCGCTTGCGGCAATGCAGGCGTGGATCACCGGGGCGAATGCCGAGACCGAGGTCATCTCCGAATACGAACCATGAAGATCTACGCCGTCGGCGGTGCGGTGAGGGACCGACTGCTCGGGCACGAGGTGGTGGACCAGGACTACGTCGTGGTCGGTGCCACCCCCGAACAGATGGAGAGGCTGGGCTACCGCCCGGTCGGCAGGGATTTCCCGGTCTTCCTGCATCCGCAGACCCACGAGGAATATGCGCTGGCGCGAACCGAAAGGAAAACCGCGCGCGGCTACAAGGGCTTCGAGGTCTACGCTGCGCCGGAGGTGACACTGGAGCAGGACCTGGCGCGCCGCGATCTCACCATCAACGCGATCGCCCGCGACCCGCACGGCAACATCATCGATCCTTTTCACGGCGTGGCCGACCTCAAGGCCGGGATACTGCGCCACGTCAGCCCGGCTTTCGCCGAAGACCCGGTACGGGTGCTGCGCGTGGCGCGTTTTACCGCCCGTTTCGGGTTCACCGTTGCGCCGGAGACGCTGGAATTGATGCGGGAGATGGTCCGCAACGGCGAGGTAGATCACCTGGTTGCGGAACGCGCCTGGCAGGAGATCTCCCGCGGACTGATGGAAGCCTCGGCCTCGCGCATGTTCCAGACGCTGCGCGAGTGCGGAGCGCTGGCGCGAGTGCTTCCCGAAGTCGATGCGCTGTACGGCGTGCCGCAACCGCCGGAGCATCATCCGGAAGTGGACACCGGGGTGCACATCATGTTGGTGGTGGATTACGCTGCCGGCCGGAATTTCCCGCTGCCGGTGCGCTTTGCCGCGCTCACCCACGATCTGGGCAAGGGGATGACTCCGAAGGCGCTGTGGCCGAAACACCATGGCCACGAGCAAACGAGCGTCGAGCTGGTCGAAAAGTTGTGCCAGCGGCTGCGCACGCCGAACGACTGCCACGACCTGGCCGTGCTGGTGGCGCGTTACCACGGAGACGTGCACCGCGCGGAAGAGTTGCGTCCGGGAACGATACTGAAACTGCTGGCCGCAACCGACGTATTCCGCAAACCCGAACGATTCGAGGAGTTTCTCGACGCCTGCGCCTGCGACTTTCACGGCCGAACCGGCTATGAGCAACGCCCGTATCCGCCCGCGAATATCATGCGATGCGCCGCCGCTGCCGCGCGCGCGGTGGACGCCGGGGCAATAGCCCTTGAAATTGGAGACCCGAGCCGGATTTCCTCTGCAATCGAGGTCGCCCGCCTCAAGGCCGTCACTGAAGCGCTGGCGGCCGCGCGTCAACGCTGAACCGGCGCCAGCCGTTATTGCGGAGTTATCACACCCACTGGAGGCTCATATGACCATATCCAAACTTGCAGCTGCGCTCGCGGCGGCTGTCGCGCTTTCCATGCCCGTTCTTGCCCTTTCCGCGGAGGAACACGGCTCCCGCATGCAGGCACAGTTTAAGGCAGCCGACAAGGACAACGACGGCAGTCTGACCCGCGAGGAAGCCAAGGAATTGCCGCGGGTGGCGAAGAATTTCGACGCCATCGACGCCGACAAGAATGGCACGGTCACGCTGGCAGAAATTCAGGCCACGATGAAAAAAATGGGCAAGAAGGCGCACGATCGTGGCGTGGAACGCTTCAAGGCGGCCGACAAGGACAACGATGGCAGTCTGACGCGCGAGGAAGCCAAGGCCATGCCCAAAGTGGCGAAGAACTTTGATGCGATCGACGCCGACAAAAGCGGCACGGTCACGCTGGCTGAAATTCACGCCACGATGAAAAAAATGGCCAAGAAAGCGCACCAACGCGGCGTGGATCGCTTCAAGGCGGCCGACAAGGACAGCGACGGCACACTCGACAGGGAAGAAGCCAAGGCCATGCCCAAGGTGGCGCAGAATTTCGATACGATTGATGCCGACAAGAGCGGCACGGTCACCGAGAAGGAAATCCACACCTACATGAAAGCGCACCGCCAAGAGCGCGGGAAGAATTGAACACGGCGACAGCCGCATGAAAAACGGACAGGCGAGCCTGTCCGTTTTTCATCTCAGCATCCAGTAGATCAGGCTTGCAAGCAGCGACAGCAATACGGTGGAACCGATCGGAAACGAGTAGCGCCGGCCGTTACGCTGAACGTCGATGTCGCCGGGCAGGCGTCCGAAACCGAATTTGCGCAGCCAGGGCGATAACACTCCCAGCAGCAACAGCGCGATGACCAGCGTCAACAGCCATTTCAGCACTTTGCTCTCCGTTCGTCCGGAAACACGAAAATATCACCACGAATACACGACGAGGGGCAAGGCCAAAACCGGGTTTCTCAACGCAATTACGCAAAGAAGTGAGAAGAAATTCCTGTTTTCGGCATATCCGCCGGGCATGGCCTGAAGCTCTTGTCGGCGCCAAAAACTGGTTTTCTTCGTGTTATTCGTACCTTCGTGACAAGCGACCGAGTCCGACATTGCATGGGCGCGATTCCTGCTTTCCTTTAAAATTCGGCACACTTCCCCGGCACTTGTCAGGAGCGCGCGTTGATCGACCTGTACACGTGGAGTACGCCAAACGGCCGCAAGGTTTCGATCATGCTCGAAGAACTGGGATTGCCCTATGCGGTATACGCAATCGACATTGGCAAGGGCGATCAGTTCAAGCCGGAATTCATGGCGGTCAGTCCGAACAGCAAGATTCCAGCGATCGTGGACAGCGAAGGACCGGAAGGCAAGCACTATGCGCTGTTCGAGTCCGGCGCCATCCTGCTTTATCTGGCCGAAAAGACCGGCCGCTTCCTGTCCACGCGGACGGCCGAGCGCTTTGACGCCATTCAGTGGCTGATGTTCCAGATGGGCGGGGTGGGCCCGATGTTCGGCCAGACCCATCACTTCCTGCGCGCAGCGCCGGAACCGGTTCCTTACGCGATCGCGCGCTACGGCAAAGAAACACGCAGACTCTATGCGGTACTGGACCAGCGCCTTGCCGGCCGTGATTGGCTCGCAGCGGATTACTCCGTGGCCGATATCGCGACCTATCCGTGGGTCGCCCGTCATGACTGGCACAAGGTCGAGCTGACCGATTTTCCGAACGTCAAACGCTGGTTCGACACGATCGGGGCGCGCCCGGCGGTGCAGCGTGGCATGAAGGTCCCGACACCGCGCTGACGCATTCCCGCCGCCAACGAATCAATGAACGACGCGATTTCGTCCAAGATAGGCAAGTATCCGGTGATCCGCGAAATCGGGCGCGGCGCGACCAGCCGGGTCTATCTGGGCCGCGATCCATTTGCCAACCGCGATGTCGCGATCAAGCTGGTGAGCAACGAGGCCGGGGCGGAAACGGATTTGCGACGGCGCTTCCGCAAGGTCTTCATGAACGAGGCCTCGCTGGTCGGAAAGCTGATTCATCCGCACATCATGGCCATCTACGATGCCGACGTGGAAGACGATTACAGCTACATCGTCATGGAGTACGTCGATGGCCCGACCCTGGAGCAGTACTGCGACGTGACCCGCCTGCTGCCGGTGGAGCGGGTGGTGGAAATCGCTTTCAAATGCAGCCTGGCGCTGGAATTCGCGCACCGCCGCGGGGTGATCCACCGCGACATCAAGCCGGCAAACATCCTGATCAGCGCGTTGGGCGACATCAAGATCAGCGACTTCGGCGTGGCACTTCAGGCGGAAGCTGAGCACACTCACCTCCAGGGCGTCGGCTCACCGTCGTACATGTCTCCAGAGCAGGTGCAGGACAAGGAGTTGTCGCACCAGACCGACATCTACTCGCTGGGCGTGGTGATGTACCAGCTGCTGACCGGCAAGCTGCCATTCATCGCCGCCAACAAGGCGAGCCTGCTCTACCAGATCGTCAATATCGACCCAATGCCGCCTTCCACGCATCGCACTGACATTTCGCCCGATCTCGACCGCGTGGTGGTGCGCGCGCTCGACAAGGACGTAAGAAACCGCTACCAGACCTGGGGGGACTTCAGCCGCGACCTGACCCAGACTTACCGTCACCTGAAATTGCCGCCGGAGTCGATTTCCGACACCGAAAAGTTCAATGCCATCAAGGCGCTGCCTTTCTTCCGCGATTTTCGCGACGTGGAGATCTGGGAGACGGTACGCATTGCCTCCTTTCGCCGCATTCAGCCCGGCAAGACGGTGATCCGCGAGGGCGATGTCGGCGAGAGTTTTTACATCATCGCCTCCGGCGACGCACGGGTAGCCAAGTCAGGGAATCAGATCGACACCCTGCACGCCGGCGATTGCTTCGGTGAAATCCTCTACTTCGAAGACACCCGCGCGCGACGGATCACCACAATATCCTCGACCTCGCCCGTCGCCCTCATCGAGATCAAGGCCGCGGCGTTGCAGAAAGCCACGGACTCTTGCCAGAAGCAGTTCAATCAGGCGTTTCTGCGCATCCTCATCGACCGGTTGACCTGGGCGAACAGCCGGCTTTCTGCACGGAGTTAACAAATAGTACGGAACACCGTTTGACTGAAACGAGAGTCAAAACCTTGCACCACGGAGATCACGGAGAACACAGAGAAAGACAAGATCGGGATACTCACTACGAAGTGATGAAAAGCACGAAGACAAGTAATTTAGAGTTCTATTGAATCCCTCGGTGTGCTCTGTGATCTCCGTGGTTCAAGATCGGAGGCCTTCAAGGCCCGGGGCCCGAGGGTGCCGGAGATAGCGGTGCTCAGCAGGCTGCGATGGCGCTTTTTTTGTTACGACCGTTCTGATGCAGGCATTCATCACTTCGACGACGCTGGTTGCGATCGCAGAAATTGGAGATAAAACCCAGTTGTTGTCCTTCGTCCTCGCCGCGCGACTGCGCAAACCCTGGCCGATCATCGCCGGAATCCTGGTCGCCACGCTGGCGAATCACGCGCTCGCCGGTTTGGCCGGAAGCCTGCTCGCGGGCCTGGTGCCACAAACGGTGCTGATCTGGATCGTCGGCCTGTCTTTCATCGTCTTCGGGCTGTGGGCGTTGCATCCCGATTCGCTGGAAGACGCGCCGGGATATCACAAGGCCGGCGTGTTCGTCACTGCGCTGGTCGCGTTCTTCCTTGCCGAGATGGGCGACAAGACGCAGTTTGCCACGGTGGTGCTGGCCGCGCGCTACGAGGCGCTCGCGCAGGTCGTGATCGGCACGACGCTGGGGATGATGATCGCCAATATTCCCGCGGTTTGGGTCGGCGACAGGCTGGCGCAGAAAATTCCGATGAATGCGGTTCGCATCCTGGCGAGCACGCTTTTCATCGTGGTCGGCTTGCTCACGCTATGGAGCGCGTTCACCCCCGCATCGTGACGACCGACTCGACCGTTTCGAGCACTCGCTGTGCGGGCTGCGGCAGCGAATTCCGCTGCGGGATGGGTGGAGAAACGCCGTGCTGGTGCGCGACCGAGTTTCCGTCGCTCATGCCATTGCCCGATGCCGCGGGCGGCTGTTACTGCCGGGAATGCCTGGGAAAGCGGATTGCCGCGCGGAAGGAGTCCGCGAGCAAGCCCCTTACTTGATGAGCAGCACCGGCACGTCGGCGAGATGGATGACCTTGGTGGTCACCGAGCCAAGCAGCGCGCCGGCGACGCTGCCGCGCCCGCGCGTGCCGATCACGATCTGCCGGCACTGCTTTTCCTTGGCGTAAGTCACGATGGTGCCGGCCACGTCGCCCACGCCGATGTGGTGCTGGTAGGAAACGCCGGCCTGATCCAGCAGCGCGCGGGCATCCTTCAACGCCACCAGGGCTTCGTCGCAGTAGAATTCTTTCAGTTGCTGCTGGCTGATGAACATCTTCACCGCGCCGGAGGCAACTGGAAGCTGCACATTCAGCAGGTGCACCTCGATCGGATCGCGGTATTGTTCGTTCATCGCGATCACGTGCCGCACGGCGTGTAACGAGCTTTCCGAGCCGTCCACCGGCAGCAGAATATTCATCATTGCTCCCTCATTCAGCTCTGCCGCGGCGCCGGGCGGTCCCGTTCGGCGAGGTCCACCACGCCCTCAGGCCGGGCGCGCCCGGGACCCGCCCGCAGCGACAGCAAATTGCCGACCGCCGCCACCAGCGCCGCGCCCGCAGCCGGCGCCACCCAGTTCAGCCATGCGGGCTGTGCCACCATCCATTCCTTCATCACAGGGTCATGCACCGCCATCGACAGTCCCACCCATCCCAGCAACGCGCCGCCCAGCACGATGATCGAGGGAAAGCGGTCCACCAGCCGCAGGATCAACTGGCTCGCCCATACCATCAGCGGGATGCTCAACGCCAGGCCGAATATCAGCAGAAACCGGCTGTCGCGCGCCGCCGCTGCCACCGCGATCACGTTGTCCAGGCTCATCACGAAGTCGGCAATGATAATGGTGCGAATTGCCCCGAGCAGGTTTCCGGCAGCCCTGATTTCGTGCCCCTGGCCGTCATTCTGAGGTTGGATCAGCTTGACGCCGATCCAGAGCAGCATTGCCGCGCCGACAATTTTGAGGTAGGGAATGGCCAGCAGGCTCACGGCAAAGAAAGTGAGCGTCACGCGCAGCGTGATGGCGCCGGCCACGCCCCAGAAGATGCCGAGCCTGCGCTGGCGTGGCGGAAGTTTGCGGCACGCCAGTGCGATCACCACCGCATTGTCGCCACTTAGCAGGATGTCGATGAGGATGATCTGCAGTACCGCGATCCAGAACTGCGGACTGCTAGGTTCCATGAATGATTCGAGTGAATTCGCGGCGGGAAAATCGGCTGCTTAGCGTAACAGCGACTTGAGCAGCCTGCCCATCTCGGCGGGGTTGCGGGTCACCTTGATCCTGCATTCTTCCATGACCGCGAGTTTCTCCGCCGCCGTGCCCTTGCCGCCGGAGATGATCGCGCCGGCATGGCCCATGCGCTTGCCGGGAGGGGCAGTGACTCCGGCTATAAAGCCGACGATCGGTTTCTTCATGTTGTCCCTGGCCCACAGGGCTGCGGTTTCCTCGTCAGTTCCGCCTATCTCGCCGATCATCACCACCGCTTCCGTCGTCGGATCCTCGTTGAAAAGTTTGAGCACATCGAGATGCTTGAGCCCATTGACCGGATCGCCGCCGATTCCCACCGCAGAAGACTGGCCAAGGTCCAGTTCCGTCAGCTGCCCCACCGCTTCATAGGTGAGCGTGCCAGATCGCGATACCACGCCGACCGGTCCCTTGATATGAATGTGTCCGGGCATGATGCCTATCTTGATTTCCGCCGGCGTGATCACTCCCGGGCAGTTCGGGCCGACCAGGACGGTCCTGCGTTTCTGCTTGCGCATGCGATCTCGCACTTCGATCATGTCGCGTACCGGGATGCCCTCGGTGATGCAGATCACCAGGTCGAGATCGGCCTCGACCGCTTCCCAGATCGCCGCCGCCGCGCCCGGCGGCGGCACGTAAATGACCGATGCGTTAGCGCCGGTGTGTTGTTTCGCCTCGCGAACCGAGGCGAAGATCGGAATGCCTTCGAAATCCTGACCTGCCTTGTTCGGGTTGACTCCGGCCACAAAGCAGCGCTTTCCGTTGGCGTAATCGCGGCAGCCGCGGGTGTGAAATTGTCCGGTCTTGCCGGTGATGCCCTGGGTAAGAACTCTGGTGTTCTTGTCAATCAGGATCGCCACGATCAGTTTTTCCCCCTGGCAGCCGCAACGACCTTCTGTGCGGCTTCGGCCATGTTGTCGGCGGATATGATCGGCAATCCGGCATCGGCCAGGATCTTCCTGCCCAGGTCCTCGTTGGTCCCCTTCATGCGCACCACCAGCGGCACTCCGAGCTTTACCTGCCGGGCGGCCTCGACCACGCCGGTGGCGATCACGTCGCATTTCATGATGCCGCCGAAAATGTTGACCAGGATCGCGCCGAGGTTGGGGTTGTGCAGCATCAGCTTGAACGCTTCTGTCACTTTCTCCGTGGTGGCGCCGCCGCCGACGTCGAGGAAGTTGGCCGGCTCGCCGCCGAACAACTTTATGGTGTCCATGGTGGCCATGGCCAGACCGGCGCCATTCACCAGGCAGCCGATATTGCCATCCAGAGAAATATAGGACAGCCCGTGCCTGGACGCTTCGACCTCCGCGGGGTCTTCCTCGTCGAGGTCGCGCATGGCAACGATGTCCTCGTGCCGGTAGAGGGCGTTGTCGTCGAAGTTCATCTTGGCATCGAGCGCGACCACCTCGCCGCCGCCGGTCAGGATCATCGGGTTGATTTCGGCGAGTGATGCATCGGTATCCCAGAATGCCCGATACAGTTTCTTCAGCACTGCGCGCGCCTTGGCGATGCTGGCGGTGGGAATGCCGATCCTTCGGGCCAGATCGTCGGCCTCGGCATCGAGCAGACCCCGCTCGGGATCGGCGAACACCTTGTGGATCTTCTCGGGCGTGTGCGCCGCGACTTCCTCGATGTCCATGCCGCCTTCCGAGGACGCCATGACGCACACCGCCTGCGTGCCGCGGTCCACCACCATGCCGATGTAGAGCTCCCTGCTGATGTCCGCGCCTTCCTCGATCAGCAGCCGCCGCACCTTCCGGCCCTGCGGTCCAGTCTGATGGGTTACCAGTTGCATGCCGAGGATCTTTCCTGCCCACTCACGCACCTCGTCGATGGATTTCGCCACTTTCACGCCACCGCCCTTGCCACGGCCACCGGCGTGAATCTGCGCCTTCACCACCCATACCTTACCGCCGAGTTTCTTCGCTGCGCTCACCGCTTCCTCGACGCTGTAGCAGGGCGTGCCACGGGGCGTAGGGACACCGTACTTGCGGAGGATTTCTTTCGCCTGGTATTCGTGGATTTTCATCGCCGGCCTTTTCCTGAATCGGACCCGCGGCGGGCTGGCACGCCGAATTCCCGCGTGCACGCGGCGCACGCTGGAACAGACCAAGGGATATATCACCAGCTGGAAGGTCGCAGAACCAGCCGACCCGCGGGGAAAGCGCGCGAAGTATACCGCAAAGTTCCGCGCCGCCGCTGCGACGCGGCAACGCTCAGAAACGCGTGGCGAGCCCCACTACCACCGACCAGTCGGCGGTCAACTGCACGCCGTTCACGTACTGGTAGACCGGCACCTGAACGAAACCGTAGAGCTGCGTATCGCGACCCAGGTTGTAGCTGAGTCCCGGGCCGATGAAGGCAAAGTGACCGCCGCTGTCCTCGGGCTCGGCTTGCGCGCCGCTGTCGCGGTCGCGATAGAGCAGATTCAACTGCAACAGCGCGGCAAATCGCTCGTTCAGCTGGTGGCGATAACCCAGGTCCACGCTGGCGCGATCTCCCGGGCGATAGTCATCCCGTTCCTCGAGCGCCACCTGCCACAGCACCTGCGCGAACCAGGCGCCGTGTCCGGACCCGGGCGCACGGTAGTAGCCGCCGAGCAGCACGTCGGTGGTACCGGTGCCCGGCTGCAGCGTGCGTTCGGCGCGTTCGCCATCGTCGTTCTCGACTTTGAAATCGCCGGTCGGCAGCTTCACGCCGAACAGCAGTCCCACGCCCGCCTCGCCGGATTCGCCGAGGTGGTAGCGTCCAAGCGCGCGGGCATCCCCGACTTCGGTGAAGTTCCAGGTTTCGGGTTCCGGACCACCCACGTCGTTGTGGATGTGATCGTGGCTGCGATCCACCACCGGCAGGCTGACCGAGACGCCGAGCCGCTGGCTGAACGCATAATCGAGCGTGGCTACCCAGTTGCGGTTGATGGTGCGGACCTCGTCATGTTCTCGAGGAATTTCGCCCACGCCGACGCGCGAATCCCCCGACATCGGCTGGTCCTGGTCGATGAACTCGTAACGCAGATCAAAGCGTGCGCCGGGCTCGGTCCAGGCGCCCTGCGCGTCCCAGTTGGTATTGATCGAACACAGCGCCGAACCGCACCCGGCCCACGCCGGCAGCGGCAACAGCCCGGCCACAACTGCATACAACAAACACTGAACTCTTCCGAGCATCGCCATGACCTCCGTTGCAAAGGCGCAATGCTAAACGGGCGGCCGGATGAGCAGAATGCGACACGTTGCCGCGCGACAATTTGCCGCAGCCCGGCAAATGGCCGGCAAAAGAATAAAATCTCCACTT
>CAVOIO010000008.1:0-15564 GCA_963695915.1 uncultured beta proteobacterium | reverse complement strand
AGTGCCAGGCCGATCAGCCACGCCCGCAAGCTGTTCACTCCGATCATACGATGACCCCCAACAGCTTCGCGGCAATGCCGACAACCTCGGCGCCGACGGATTCGACGGCGGCCTGCTGGCGCTCGTCCTTGAGAGCACCGTCCTGCTCGAACGCATCGTTGGCGCGGCTGATCGCCATCTGGGTGGGAATCACGATGACACCGATGTTGGACAGGATCGAGCGCAACGCGGCCAGACCGCGAATACCGCCGAGATCGCCGCGGGATACAGAAACCAGACCGGCAACCTTGCCTTTGAACGCCACCAGTGCCGGTTCGTTCGGCTCCGGGCGCGAAGCCCAGTCGATGGCGTTTTTCAACACGGCCGAAATGGCGCTGTTGTACTCGGGCGAACTTATCAGGAATCCGTGGTGCTCGATCAGCAAACGCTTGAACACCTTGGCGTTCGGCGGCAGCCCGTGTTCGCGCTCGATGTCGCCGTCGTAAAGCGGCATGGGGGTATCTCGCAGATCGATCTCGGTCACGTCCGCGCCGGCGGCACGCGCGCCGGCAGCGGCGATCCTGATCAGCTTCTTGTTGAACGAGCCGCTGCGCAGGCTTCCTGCGAAGGCGACGATCCTGACGTTGGACATGAACCCTCTCCGAGCGCGGCGGAACCGGCGCCGATTCTAGCAGACGAGTGATGGTGCACCGTGGAGAGAAACTCGTGCGCCCGATCGCAGCGACCGAGCGAATACGCTAAACCGCTTTTTTCTGCAATTGCCCGGTGATCAGCTGTTCCAGCTGCCGGGTCGTGAGCGGCTCCCCGAACAGGTAACCCTGCGCGTACTGGCAGCCGTAGGCGTTCAGGAACGCGAGTTGGGCCTCGTTCTCGACGCCTTCGGCGATCACCTTGATGCCGAGACTGCGCGCCAGCGTGATGATCGCGCGCACGATCGCTGCGTCGTTGGGGTCCGAGGAAATGTCGCGCACGAACGACTGGTCGATCTTGAGCACGTCGAGCGGCAGCCGCTTGAGGTACGACAGGCTCGAGTAGCCGGTGCCGAAATCGTCGATCGCGATCTGCGCGCCCAGGGCGGCCAGGCGTTCGAGCGTGACGATCGAGGCCTCGGCGTCGTTCATGACCGCGCTCTCGGTCAGTTCAAGTTCGAGGTTTTCGGGCAGCGCGCCAGTCTCGCTCATGATCCCCATCACCAGTTCGGCGAGGTCATACTGCTGGAACTGCCGGGCCGAAACGTTGACCGCAACCTGCAGTGCAAAGCCCGCGTCCTGCCACTCGCGGATCTGCCGGCACGCGGTGCGCAGCACCCACTCTCCGATCTGTCCGACCAGTCCCGCCTCCTCCGCCACCGGCACGAAGCGCGCCGGCGAGATCATTCCGAGCTTGGGATGAACCCAGCGTAACAGCGCCTCGACGCCGTAGATCCGGCGCGTGGCGAGATCGATCTTCGGTTGATACAGAAGGCTCAGCTCGTCGCGCTGGATCGCGGTGCGCAAGCCGCCTTCGATCAGCATGCGTTCCTGCACTTCCTGGTTCAGGTCGGTGGTGAAGAACTGGAAATTGTTGCGTCCGAGGTGTTTGGCGCTGTACATCGCCGCGTCCGCATGCTTGATGATCTCGTCCACGGTGGCGGCGTCGTCCGGATACAGACTCAGGCCGATGGACGCGGAAACGAACAACTCCTGCCCGTCGCTTGGAAACGGCTTGGCCAGGTCATTGAGAATCTTTTCGGCGTTGGTGGACAGCACCTGGAGGCTGGTGACGTTCGGGAATACGATGGTGAACTCGTCACCGCCCACCCGCGCCACGGTATCGCCTTCGCGAGTGGACTTGCGGATGCGTTCGGCCGCCTGCTTGAGCAGCGCGTCGCCGACGTAGTGGCCCAGCGTCTCGTTTACCACCTTGAAACGATCCAGATCGATGTGCATGACGGCAACCCGCAGGCGGTTGCGATGCGCCTGCGCCACTGCTTGTGTGAGGCGGTCCTGCATCAGGAAGCGGTTGGGAAGCCCGGTAAGCACGTCGTAGTGGGCGAGGAATTGCACCCGCTCTTCGGCGCGCTTGCGCTCCGAGATGTCGCGCGAAGTCAACACGATTCCACGGATGCCGGGATGCTCGAGCAGATTGTTGCCAAGCGCCTCGAGATGAATCCAGGAGCCGTCGGCGTGGCGGAAACGCAGCATCAGCGGCGAAGGCGGTATCTGGCCCCGCAGCAACGCATCGAACGCGGCACGCGCGCGCGCCACGTCCTTTGGGTGCAGGGTTTCGAACGGGGTTTTGCCAATCAACGCGCCGGGCGGATAGCCCAGAACACGCGACGCCGCGGGGGACTCGTAAATGGTCACGCCGGCCTCATCGTGGATGGTGATGATGTCGAACGAATTCTGGACCAGCGCCCGAAAGCGCGCTTCGCTTTCCAGCAATACGTCGGACTTGCGACGGTCGCGCGGAGAACGCTCGAAGGGACCGGATCGCATGGGTCAGCCCCTCGCACCCGGGCTAGCCGCCGAAGGGGCACGGCTTGAGCAAGGCCGCGAAATGAACACCATCCCGCTCGATGCGGGACGGGCGGAAAATCCGGCGGGGTCGTTCAGCGTGCCGCCGCAGTCATCGCAGCGGGAGATCCCTGTTCGTTTCGTCTTATCCAATTGTGCGTTCGCTGAGAAAAAAACATCCCGCCAGCCCCTAAAACCGGCGCCCCCTAGTTCGTATAGTACTGGAACTTCTGATTCGTTGTTATTGATTTAGCGCATTTTAGCCTGACGTTTTCACATCGCGCTTTAACTTCTTGAAGACCACCCCGCCGCGCGTGCGTCCAGACCTTCAAAGCGCGACCCTGGAGTCCACCCGGCACGACCTGCGAACGTCCCGGCGAGGGCCGCCGAGACGGTTCCACCAAATTCATTATAGACCCTGCCGAGGCTCTGATTTTTTTACGATTTTCCTGTAACGACAAGGTCAATTGGCTACAATCAGCGCCAGTTTCCCCTGAGGCAGTGAATCTAACCCCTGCGCCCCTTGAACCGATTCGCTCCCACGGTTTGCGCGGTTGCCTTCCTGATGGCCTGCGCCGCCAATGCCGCGGAATTTGACTGCCTTATCGAGGCGCGCCAGCAGGTGGATATCCGCAGTCCGGTGGAAGCGGTGATCGAATCGGTACAGGTCCAGCGCGGCGACCTGGTCAAAAAAGGCCAGGTCATCGCCACCCTGCAATCCGGTCCCGAGCGGGCGGCGCTGGAAATGGCCCGTTCGCGATCGACCATGCAGGGCGAATTGAAGGCCGCCGAAGCGCGCGTGGAACTTACGCAGAAGAAAATGCTCCGCGCCGAAGAGCTATACAAACAAAATTTTGTTTCGGTCAACGCACGCGATGAGGCGGAGGCCGAATACCGGTTCGCAACCGAACAATTGCGGCAGGCAAGGGAAAATCAGAAACTCGCGGAACTGGAAATGCAACGCTCGTCCGAGGTGCTGGCACTTCGCACCATCAAGAGCCCGTTCTCCGGCGTCGTAGTAGAGGTCCTGCAGAAACCCGGGGAATTTTCCTCCACCAACCTTAAGGACCCGATCGTGAAGCTTGCCGAGGTGGATCCCCTTCACGTAGAGGTGGTCCTGCCGGTCGCACTGTACGGCAAGATCAAGTTAGGCCATCGCGCGACGGTGCTCCCCGAGCAACCGATCGGTGGCCGCTATTCAGCGACGGTGAAAGTGGTGGACAGAGTCATCGACGCTGCCAGCGGAACTTTCGGCGTGAGGCTCGAACTGCCCAACCCCCGGCGCGAAATTCCTGCTGGGGCCCGCTGCCGGGTACGCTTCCAGTGAACCAGTCCGAACCGCGATTCGAGGCCTCGATGGAAAAACGCCTTGGCTTCAGTGTCGTCTATTTCCCGCAGCGGCGACTATTACGTGGTTTTCGACAACCGCAAATCGACCGAATCCCGGCAAGTGTAGTTGAACGTGAAGGCCGAGCCGCCAGCGCGTTCACGGCCCCCTGCGGGCAAGCAAAAGAAACTCGACGAGACCCGCCTCGAATTCCCGGTGCGCCCGCGCGCCTGCTCAATCGCGGGTTCCGGAGTAGGCCAGCAGGTCGCCCAGATACTGGTCTGTCATCATCACGTCGCGGCGCAGGGCGGCATGGGCCTGCTCGACCCGTTGCTGGATGCGCCGCGCCAGCCACGTAGACCGGCCGGATGACAGTTCTCCTTTGCCCTCGTCGATCATCGCGGCGACCGCCTGCCCGGGCAGATCGAGCTGATTGCTCACTGCCTCGTCTCCAAGAGACAACCAGACGTCGCAGTTGCGCGCCGCATAGGCGCGCTGCATGCGGGCCAGATGCCGCAGCGAATCCGGCGGTTCGACGACGATCAGGTGCAGCACCGGCGGGCCCTCGAGGGCGACGCTTCGTTCTGCCGGAGAAAGTGCCACGGTAAGCGCGCACGGCGAATGCACTGCCGCAAGCACCGCGCGCTCCCGCTCATCGTCCGCGCCGCGCAGCAGTCCGGGCCGCAGCCCCGCGTTTGTGAGCGCCGCCATTAGCGCCTTTGCCGCAGACTGCGTGCGAACGGCCACGACCAGCGGCTGCCCCGCGGCCTCGTCAATCGCCCGCTCCAGCGCGCGCTGCATATGTTCACGGGTTGCAAAAACACGTGCGCCGAAACTGGGTGGCAAGGCCGGCGGCGCGGCGCGTTCGGCCTTGAGCCGGTACATCGTCCAGAATTCACCTTCGAGACCGCCGGCATTGGAGCACACACCGCACAGGTAAAGATAACGCTGGAAGAAGCGCGGCACCGAAACGCGTCCCAGAACGTCGCGCTTGCCGGCGAGCTTGAGTCCTTCCTTGACCTCGATCAGCCGCTGCAGCGTTGAATCTGCCGGCGTAACGTCGCCTTGATGCTCCGGGTCCGGAGCGGGAAATACCACCCTCCCGCCGACGATCTGATAATCGCGGTCGCGCGTGAGATAGTGAAGTACAGTCAACGCTTCGCAAATCAACTCTTCGCGCCGGTGCTGCGCACCCCACAATCCGCCCAGCGGCTGGATTAGCCGGGCAAGACGTCCGGACCCCGTCGCCGTCAATTGCACGCCCTCTTCGTCGCTGAAGAAATCGGCTTCCTCCCCGAGCGCCCGCGCCAGTTCAATTGCCTGCTCGTACAGCAGACGCTCCTGGGAATGATCAGACTCCGCAGAGATCATCAGCGGCACCCGCGCATCGTCGATCAGCACCAGGTCCGCATCCTCCACTACCGCACACTGCAGTCCGCGAAGCCACAAACGATCGTCGGGTGGGGCATCACCGGCGATTCGCTCCAGCGCCGAGTGAATCCGCCGCCGCCGGCCACCGAGCATCATGCGATCGCGCAAGTAGTCATTGCCGATTTCGCGGTAGCCGACACAGACCACGTCCGCCCGGTACGCCTCGCGCCTTGCCATCAGTTCCATCGCGGCGGCCACACAGCCTACACTCAGGCCGAGCGCCGCCATCGGCTCCTGCATAGCCTGAGCGGAACGCCGTGCCGATGCGTCGCTGGCCGCGATCACGTGCACCGGGATGCCGGAGAGCGCAAATGCGGCTGCCGCAAAAGCGGCAGACTGGCGCTGCAGGACGGGGTCAGCCAGGTCCACCACCTGCCGCTGTAACATCGCGCGGGCGGCGCCAAGAACTTCCGGAGCGGGCAGCGCGCCGCGCGCGGCGGCATACATCGCCAGGACTTCCGGCACCACCGCAGCATGCAATCCTCGGCGGCGCAACTGGTAGCGAAGGTCGGGAACGCGCGGAGCGAGCGGCCCCGACGCAAAACGCGCGACATGCTGACGCACCTCGCCAACAAGCAGTGACGGGTCGTGTGGTCCGCGCGCAAATAGGGTGTGCAGACGAAAACCGACGCTGCCGATCAGTCGGTCAGCAAAGGATTCGCGTGTCTGAGCGCGCTCGGGATAGATCCCCTCGCCGGAACTCTCTTCATCCAAACGCATCACACCGCGAAGCGTTCGAGGAACAACTGGCGAAGCGACCGGTACGCCTGTGCGGCAACGGTTTGCGCCTGATGTTCGAAACGAACGTAAACGCGGCCGCCGATCCCTACCGGGCGCACCGTAGGCAGTTCCAGCTCGAATTCGAAGTACGTCTGCAGCGTCTTGGGCACGTCACTCCGGCTCGGATCGAGTGCGACGGTGCCGCCACCGGTCTGGGCCAATGCCATGCTCGGCAGCCGGTCACTCGCGCCGGGAAGCTCCCGCCGGATCGTGGCCGGCAGCGTATCCACCAGCCGCTCCGCGAGCTTGACGCGCACGCCCTCGGTTTTTTTGCGCACCATGTCCACCGACTGCTGCGGCACCAGCACCCGCGCCGTCGCAGTCGCGGCGCTGAGCACGTAACCAATCTGCTCACCCTGCTTCAAGAAGCGGTCAGGCAGATCCTGCGGCGCCGGCACCACGAACACGCCGTCCGCCGGACTTCGCACAATCAGCTCTGCGGTTTTCTGCCTTGCGCGATCGAGGTCCGCGTCCACCGATTTGAGCTGCTCTAGCGTCATTTGCGCGCGCACCTCATTGTCGATCCGCTCGGCCTGGTAGCGCGTCTGGAGTTCCTGCTTCTGCGCCTGCAGCGCGCGCATGTTCAACGGCAACATCGGATCCACGGTTTCGATCAGCGCGTCGCCCTGGCGTACCTGACTTCCGGGTTGCGCGACCACACGGGCGACAAAACCGTTTGCTCGGGCGCGCACCACCGCCTGTTCCGGCACCCAGATGACACCTTCGGCGTTGGTCCAGGCCGGGACCGGGACACCGAACACGAGGATCACTAGCGCGCCCACGATCACACCGCTTACAGTGGCTGCGCGCAGGCGGTGACGACGCAGCCGTGGATGGAGTGCGAGATAGGCGACCGCCTTGGCGAGCGGCAGCACGATCGCCATGACGACCGCGAAAATCGCCAGCACGACGCCGATGATGAAGTACTGGCCGGCGATGAACAGCGCGATGGCAAAAGTGACGAACAGGCGGTAGATGAACGAGGCGATGGTGAAAAACACCAGCCAGACACGTTCGCGCGTGCTTGACTCCGGTGCCGGGGCCTCAAGTCCGAACAGTTGGCGCTCGAAGACCGATTGCAGGTATTGCGCACCGCGAACGCGCAGGTTGGGAATCTCGATCAGGTCGGCAAAAATGTAATAGCCGTCGAAGCGTAAGAGCGGATTGGCGTTGAACAGCACCGTGGAGATGCCGGCGATCAACATCACGTTGAACAATACCGCGCGCATCCAGCCGGGTTCCAGCTCCAGCCAGAAGAAAAGCGCGATCGAGGCAACGAAAAGCTCCACCACCATGCCGGCTGCGCCCACCAGGACCCGGCGGTATTTTTCCGGAAAGGCGCTGGCGGAGGACGCGTCAACATAGGGAACAGGCATCAGCACCAGCAGCATGATGCCCATCTCGTGCACCTCGCCTCCCCACGCCTTGACCGCACAGGCGTGGCCGAACTCATGGATCGCCTTGAGCAGCGGAAACACCAGCAGCATGATCACCAGGTTTTCCGGCGCCAGGATCCGGTCGCTGATGTCCTGGGTGAGATCGTTCCAGTGCTGCACCATCAGCATCAGGCCGATGCCGACCACGGTGAGCCACAGCAACAGGCCGAACGGCCCGAACAGCGGCCGATACAACGGCAGCCAGCGATCCAGCATCCGGTCCGGGTCAAGCAGCGGAATCCGGATTGCCAGCGGCGACAGCAAAGTCGCGAGCGTCTTGCGCTGTGCCATCCGACGCGAGCGGCGCAGCAGTTCATCCACATCCGGGCTCACCTCGCACTGCAGGACATCGGCGAGGTGCAACTGCCCCATCAGCCTGATCAGGTCCTCCTGGCTCGGCGCGTCGTCGCCGAAGCGCGCCACCGCCGCGTCCCAGATCTCATGCATCGTGCGCCGCCCATCCATCAGCCCGATCACGTAATAGGCGACCGGGTTGAATCGGTGGGTGCGGCGCGATATCCGGTCCTCGAGGACGTACCAGCGTTCGCCGCGGTACTCGTGGCGATGGATGCGCGCGTGCGAGCGCAGCCGCGGCCGCAGATCGGCAACGCGGTACCAGGAGGGGCTCAGGAGTTCTTCAGCCATGCCCACCTCACTCCGGCCCATCTCCCCCCGTGAAGGGCGGAGACGGTGTTCAAGTGCAGAGTACCAACACACCATCGTGCAAGCCCCTTCTCCGCGCGAAGCGGGGAGAAGGCGGGGGATGAGGCGCGGGAGAGGGCCGGGGTGAGGTGGATGTCCTTCATGGCATCCACGCCCACAGCTTGAGTCTGATCCAGTTGATCATCTCGCGGGTCCAGATCCAGATCAGTCGCCGCTCGGCGACGTAGATTTTGCCGACGCCTTCCATACCGGGGCGCAGTCGTTGTACCGTGTCGGCGGCAAGCTGCGCTTCGACCCGAAAGTAGTTGCGCCCTTCCCTGGCGACATTGACCGGCGTGATCTTTTCCACCGTGACGGGAAAACGCTGTCCCGGCATCGAAGACAACACCAGTTCGCCGCCCTGCCCGACCGATACGTCGGCGATGTCGCGCTCGTCCACTTCCAGAACTACACGATAACTGTCCAGCGGCGCCACCTCGAAGAGCACCTGGCCGCGCTCCAGCGGGGCTCCCAGCGACTGGGTGAGATCGCCGCTGACGATCACGCCATCGAATGGCGCAACGATGTCGGTGCGCGCCAGTTGCTCGTCAACCATGGCGAGTTGCGCTTCGGCTTGGTCGATCTGCGAACTGATAATGCTGATCTGCGCGCGGTCGCGCTTGGCCATGGCTTCGCGGTGCTGCTTGTGGTACTGGTCACGCTGCGCCAGCAGCCGAACCCGTTCGGTGCGCAGGTCGCGGTCGTCCAGACGCGCCAGCAACTCGCCCACCTTGACCGTATCGCCGGCGCGATGCCCTGCGTCACGCACGTAACCCGGAAAAGGCGCGGTCACCGCGCGCTGCACCAGGCCCTCGAGTCTGGTACGGGCCGAAATGCGATAGTCGCCGGTGCTGAAGACCAGGAACGCCACGATCGCGGCGATCAGCAGAAAGATGACTTTGAAGCTGCCGTGGCGTGGGCCGACCAGACGGTCCAGCAAGCCCCTGGCCGAGTCGCCCACGTGCGCGGGCAGGCTGCGCTGGCGCGCCCGCTGCAGGTCCACCAGTGGGCCGAGCATCGCGGCGAGGCCTTCCAGCAGTTCCACCGTGGGGGCATCGAAACGAAAGCCGGGCGCACGCTCAAGCGTCAGCGCACCAACCTGGCGGCCGCTGTTCACCAGCGGCAAGGTGGCGATGCCGCCTGCGCCCGAAAGTTGCGCCAGTTCGGCGTGCGAGAACGTCACCACCAGCCTGCCGTCGCGATCGGGCGGGTAGATCACGGGCTCGCCCTGATCCAGCACTTCGGTCATCGCGGCTTCGGTGGCGCGCAGCAGGTTGGCGTGGCGGTCGAACTGGACGGTGTGCGACACCGCCTCGATGCGCACACCCTTGGGCCGCAGGACGCCGAGGGTCACACGGTCGCAGCCGAGCTGGGTCGCCACTTCGGTCACCAGCGCGGTAGACGCCTCCTTGAAGTCCTTGCGATCGAGAAAGACCGAGACGAACTGGAGTATTAATTTGAGGCGCAGCCGCGCCGTTTCCATCGGATCGGCATGCCGGCGCAGCAACACCTCCAGCCAACCCGACCCCCATTGCAACTGGCGCATTGCCGCCTGCAACTGCGCTTCCTGCCGCCACTGGATCTCTACGCCGACCACTCCGCGAACTTTGCCGTCGATGCGGATCGGATACGCCAGTTGATAGTCTGGCTGGTGCGGAAGCATGCTGCTGCCGGCCTCGCGCGGTTGCACCACCCCGCGACCCTCGCGCAACGCGCGCTCGGTCACTTCCGCCAGGTGGGAACGGTCGCGCCGCCCTTCCGGCCAGAACGCCAGAGGCGCAAAGGTCTCGGCTCCCGGCTTTTGCATCACCACCACCCCGTCGTTGACCTCGGCGATGATGTGGCACTGGAGCGCAAGCCAGTGCTGGCAGAACTCCTCTGGAGTCGCTGCGGAGCCAAATTGCTTCCACGCCTGCTCCACTTCCGTGCGGGCGGATTCGGCGACATGAAACCGGGCTCGCGGATCGCGAGTATCAGGGCTCGTGCTCATCGCACCCTCTGGCTTGCAGGATGCCCGAAATGCAGCGGTTTCATGCCTCGCGCCCCGTGGGAACGCCCTCCCCTCACGACATCGATGTCCGGCTACCGGCTGCCGGCGCCTCCCGCAACCTGCCTTGGCTATTCTTGCTGTTCTGACAGGAGATTAAAGCATGGCAGTCACGGTGGCGGCTACCGCCAATTGACCGCATCGCATTCCTACCTTGCCTGCTATGGTGCTGCCGGCATCGCGCCACGAACCCCGAAAAAACAACGGGCCGCGGCAGCGGCCCGCGTGGCACCCGTTGAACTCTTATTGCTGGGCGACGGGCCCCTCCACGTTCAATGCGCCGAACCGCTTTTCGTATTCTTTGACCACGCCTTCGAGCAGGGTCGCCAGGCGCTTGGCGGCGTAGGGGCTGATGATGATGCGGTCGGTCAGTTGGATCGTCACTTCCTTCTGTCCGCGATTCCACGCCTGGTTGAGCCCGAACAGCATCACCACTTCCTCGCGCGTGCTGGTCACGTTGCAGACGTTGGCATACGAACTCTTCATGTTCGCGTCGTCCCACTTGATCTTGGTGCCTTCCATGCCCTTGACGTCGGCAGCCTGGACGGATTTTTCTGCGGCCATTCATTTCTCCTAACGAGTGGTTGTATCTGCTGTGATTGAAATCGAATTTAAGCATGCTTTGGCGGTTCACGCCTGGGAAAGCGTGCCACGGGGCGTTCCCGCGAATCACATGTTCAGCGGGCCCCGCTCCTTATCGTATTCCCTGATGACATCCCGCAGCGTCAGCGCCAGGCATTTCCCCGCGGTCGGGCTGAAGACGATTCGGTCGCTTAACTAGGGAAGCTCTGATCAAGTTCCGCGACGCGCGTTGCGCCAGGTGCGGATGACTGCTAGGCGTCGCTCCGCAGATGCGGCTGAAGCCCCAACAAGGAGCGTAACAACGCAGGCGCCGCACCTGGCACAACCCAATGACATTTCGACTCTTTCGAGGGACCGGGCGATTCGGGCCGATGTCAGCGTCGGCTCCTCCTTATGTAGGCGGGCTACACGGCGTCCTCGCCGTCTTGCCCTCGACCCGAATCGCCTCGGTCGCGCATGTGGAACTTGATCAGAGCTTCTCTAGACGCTGACAAGCTGCTGTCCGCGGTTCCATGAAATACTTGGTAATTCCCAGCCTAACCGGACCAAAACGAGTTTGATGTCGGTTACGGTTGTTTTGCGTAGCAACGTTTGCAGAAAGGGGTTTCAGATCCTGTTTTCGATGTTTGAAACGGTAGCAGATCTCACCGAGATAGAGTTGAATGTATTTGCGCGGCACGCCGCGATACGGATAGAGTTAGTTCTTGGCGTAGCTCCAAAAGCCTTCGATACCGTTGATTTGGTCCCGCCCCTTGGGGCGGCCTTTTTCCTTGGGCACCACGATATGGTCGCCTTGCACCCGAAGGCTGGCATAGGCCTGCCAGTCGTCGGTGTTGTAAAAGACTGCCGGGGGTGGTGTGCGCGCAGACCGGGTAGACGACTTCCTCGGCCTTGCGCGCCGGATTCGGGAAAGCTTTGACCTGGCCGTTGCGCTGCACGATCCCCATCACCAGCACCTTGCCGCTGGCACCCCAGCCGCGCTTGCCCTTGCGGTAACCGCCGAAGACCGATTCATCGCACTCAATCGCCCCGGTAAATGGCTCTCGCAGCGCTTCGGCGTGCACGCGGGTCCACTCTCGTGACGACTCGATTGTCATCGCGGAAAACCATCGCATGAAAGCCGAAACGGGACTGCGGCTCGGAATTGATCTTGGCGGCAGCAAGATCGAACTCATCGCGTTCGACGCCACAGGTCACGAACACTTGCGCGAGCGAATCGCCACTCCGCGCAATGACTACCAAGCCACGCTCGAAGCGATTCGTGGGCTGGTCGCGCACTGCGAACGCGAACTCGGCGCCAGCGGCAGTGTCGGTATCGGCACGCCGGGATCGCTGTCGCGCGCCACCGGCAGGCTGCGCAATTCCAACTCGGTCTGTCTCAACGGACAGATGATCGTGCAGGACCTCGAAGCGATGCTTGGCCGCCCGGTGCGAATTGCCAACGACGCCAATTGCTTCGCGCTCTCCGAGGCAACCGACGGTGCGGCCGCCGGAGCCGAAGTGGTATTCGGCGTCATCCTCGGCACTGGCGTGGGCGCGGGCATCGTGGTGCTAGGTCACGCGCTCGACGGCCCCAACGGCATCGCCGGCGAATGGGGGCATAACCCCCCTGCCCTGGCCACAGCCCGACGAATTGCCCGGGCCGCGGTGTTACTGCGGCAAGGCCGGATGTATCGAGACTTTCGTCTCCGGACCTGGGCTTGCCAATGACCATCGGCTTTCCACGGGAACGGCACTGACAGCGGACGCCATCGTCGCGGGTGCCGCAAACGGCGGATGCCGCCTGTCAATCCACGCTTGCACGCTACGAGGACCGCCTGGTGCGCGCGCCGGCGCACGTGATAAACGTGCTCGACCCGGATGTCATCGTCCTCGGCGGCGGCCTGTCCAACCTCGATCGACTCTACGAAAACGTGCCGCAACTGTGGTCGCGGTACGTATTTTCCGACCGTGTGGACACACGCCTGGCCAGAAATGTTCATGGCGATTCCAGTGGTGTTCGCGGTGCCGCGTGGCTGTGGGACGAACCAGGAAGCTGACGCAACACGCCGGCATGCGTGCGATCCCGTTACAATCCATCGCAATATCCGTTCCTTGCCCACACCTCATAACGCTCAATGACGCCGGCAACGGTGAAATTGCAGACCCGGAATAACGGCGAACGCGTCGTCACGCTGTCCGGTGACTGGACGCTCGCCTCGCTGCGTTCTTCCGTCACCGGGGTCTGGAAGACGCTGAAGTCTGTCGCCACCGACCCGAATCTGATCTGGGACCTGCGCAGTGTGGCGGCGCTCGATAGCACCGGTGCGCTACTGATCTGGCGCGCGTGGGGCGGACACCGGCGCGCCGATGCGCTGCTCAGGCCTGAACACGAACCAATCCTCAAGCGCCTCGCCGCCGTGCCGCCGGTCACTTGGCCGCGCTGGCGTCCTGACTGGCTGGGTCCGATCGTCTTTCTGGGTCGCCTGGAGGCCAAATTTGCCGGCCACCTGCTCGGTTTCATCGCGCTGCTCGGACTTCTGGTGATGGATGCGCTGTACCTCCTGGCGCACCCGCTGCGCATTCCCTGGCGCGAGATCTCCGCCACCATTTTCAAAGCTGGTGCGATGGCGCTACCGGTCACTGCGCTGGTCGGTTTCCTGATCGGCGTGGTGCTGTCCTACCTCATCGCCGACACCCTCAAGGCTTACGGTGCCGACCTTTACATCATCGACCTGCTCGGGATGTCGATCATTCGGGAACTGGGGCCGTTGGTGGTGGCGATCCTGCTCGCCGGCCGCTCGGGGGCAGCGATGACCGCGCAGATCGGCGTAATGCGTGTCACCGAGGAGATCGACGCGATGGTGACCCTGGGCATCTCGCCCACGCTTAGGCTGGTCCTGCCGAAAGTGATCGGGCTGGCGCTGGCGATGCCGCTGGTTTCCGTATGGTCGACTGCGGCGTCTCTCGCGGGCGGCGCGGCAGCGGCCAACGTGCAACTGGGCATCAGCTATATTTACTTCTTCGAAGCGCTGCCCAAAGCTGTGCCGGCTGCGAACATCTGGATTGCATCGGTCAAGTCGTTGAGTTTCGGCGCCGCGATCGCGCTGATCGCCTGTCACTACGGGCTGCGCGTCAGGCCGAACACCGAAAGTGTGTCCAGCTCGATAACGAACGCTGTGGTAGCGGCAATCACAATGGTGATCCTGCTCGACGCGGTGTTCGCGATAATGTTCAGAAGTATCGGCTTCCCGTGACGAATCCGGATACGCTCATAGAAGTCGAACACCTGTGGACCCGGCGCGGCGAGCTGACGATCCATCGCGACCTGGACCTGCGGATTGGACGCGGCGAAATCGTCGGCATGGTGGGCGGCTCCGGGAGCGGCAAGACCACGCTGCTGCGCGTAATCATCGGGCTGGACGCGCCGGCACGGGGCCATGTACGCCTGTTCGGTGTGGATCCGCTTCGTGCCCCCCGTGCCGACAGGCTGCGGATGCAACGGCGCTTCGGCACGCTGTTCCAGAATGGCGCGTTGTTTTCCGCATTGAGCGTTTTCGAGAACGTGGCCTTGCCGTTGCGGGAATTGAAATATCTCGACGAATCCATCATCCGCGACCTGGTGATGCTCAAGCTGTACCTGGTCGAGATCGAACCGCAGCATGCGACCAAGATGCCGGCCGAGCTTTCGGGCGGGATGGCCAAGCGCATCGCGCTTGCGCGCGCCATGGCGCTCGACCCCGAGCTTCTGGTGCTGGACGAACCGACTGCAGGCCTCGATCCGGATCTCTCTCGCGCCTTCGTCAAGCTGATCAAGACGCTGTCGCGCGAACATGCCTTGACCGTGTTCATGATCACGCACGATCTCGACATGCTGGCCACGCTCGCCACCCGTGTGACGGTGCTGGCCGACGGGCGCGTCGCCGTCGATGGTCCTCTGGACGCTGTAAAGGCAAATAGCCATCCCTTCGTAGCAAGTTTTTTCGGCACGGCGGAGCCGCTGCTACACTCCGATTGACATGGAAAGCCGCTCCTACGCCCTGCTCACCGGTCTGTTCACGATCCTGCTCGGGATCGCGCTGGCCCTGACCTTCGTCTGGTTTCGCGGCGATAACCGGCTATATAACAACTATGTGGTGTTATCGAAGTTCACTGTGAACGGCCTGTATCCTCAAGCCATGGTGCGTTACCGCGGCGTGGAAGTCGGCAAGGTCGATGACGTTTCTCTGGACCAAAAGGATCCCCGTACCGTCGTGATCCGGGTGGCGGTCGAACGCAGCGTGCCGATCACTCACGGTACGTTCGCCCAGATCGGCTATCAAGGGTTGACCGGACTAGCCTACATGTTGCTCGATGACGACGGCTCCGATCCGCGGCCGTTGCCCAGCCCGCCGGACAATCCCGCGCAAATCGCGATGCGCAGCAACCTGTTCGACGACATTGCGGAATCAAGCAAGGCGCTGCTCAAACAGTCAAGCGAACTCCTTGACCGCCTCAACAGCATAGCCAGCGTGGAAAACCAGGACCGGCTCGAGCGCACTCTCGCAAATTTTGAACAGGCTTCCGCGCAACTGGCACCGGCACTGCGGGCGCTTCCGGACGTTGCGCGGCGCGCCCAGGAACTTCTCGGTGACGAGAATCAGGAGCGGGTGCGGCATTCGCTCAGCAATCTGGAAGAGGCCACCAGCGCGATCGTACCGGTCGCCGAGGACTCCCGGGAGGTCCTTGCCAACATGCGCTCGCTCTCGAGGAAGCTCGACACGATTTCCACTGCGCTTTCCACCG
>CAVOIO010000007.1:0-69845 GCA_963695915.1 uncultured beta proteobacterium | reverse complement strand
GCCCCGCGCGGAAACTCCGTTCGCGTTCCAGGGCCGGTATCCGGGCTTGCGAATCGGGCGTGCCGCCTTCCCATGGGCTCTCCGGCTTTAGACGGCCGGTATCCCCTACAGTGGCATCGTGGCACGCCCCTACAGTCGCTTACCGTTGCGGGGGCAGCACAGGAATTAGGTGACCACTCTGGCTCGCGCCGCCAACCGGAAGACGCGTCGAATCCGGGCAGTGAGTGGTCACCCGCACCTGTTTCCCGTTGAACCCCACCGGAGGAACCGGACGGGGGCACCCGAGAACTGCGGCGATTCTAACCCATCGGAAAACGGCTTGGCGTCGCAAAACCGGCTCCGGATGACCCCGGTGGCGCCTTCGCGAGCCCCATTTCGGGGCGGGGGTAGAGCCCGAGCGAATATGTCAAAGCACATTCAAAAAAAACCGTTAGCAGTTGACTTAACAAGATTTTTATCTCTATAGTGTGCCCATGGAAGCCGAGCTTAACGCCCTCGACGACAAAGTCACCCAACTCGCCCAGTTGTGCCAGAAACTCCGCAAGGACAACAACCAATTGCGGCAGCAGCTGGCCACGGTACAGAGCGAGAGCAAGCGGTTGGCGGAGAAGGTAAACACCGCCACGACCCGCCTCGAAGGTTTGCTCAACCAGATTCCCGATGGGGCCGAATGAGCAAGGAAGCCAGGGGTCTCGACGTAAATATCATGGGTCGCGAGTTTCGCGTTTCATGCACGGACGAAGAACGGCGCGACCTGCTCAAGGCCGTCGACTATCTGAACAGCAAGATGCGGGAAATTCGCGACACCGGAAAAGTCATCGGCGTCGAGCGCATCGCCATCATGGCGGCACTGAACATCGCCCACGAGTATCTTTCCACCCGCATGGATGGCGGATTTGACGTCGGCGAGTTCAAGCGTAGAATGTTGAGCATGCAGGCAACCATCGACCAGGCCGTGAACGGCCAGGACGAGTTGTTCTGAGGCTCTTGCAGCGATCAATGTCCCCTGCGGTGTTGTTGGGCTCTACATTCTTTGAACCAATGCTACTTGCCTTGGTTGCGGCCTAAAGCAGCGCTGTTGTGCGCGTCCCAGCGGGAAGCGCCTGATGTGCTCGGAAAGCGACCACCTTGAACCCTAGGTTCAGGATGCCAGCCTGACGGCAATCGCGGGGGGCACCCCCTTCGGATCAGCGACAACAAATGGACATGAGCGGCGATGCCGCTTTTTTTGTTTTCACGGATGCACCACAACCAGATAGAGTTCCAGCGTAGCGGAACTCTATTTTTTTGCCTGTCGCGATGATGAATTACTGGCTGATGAAATCCGAGCCGGACGTCTTCGGCATCGATCACCTCGCGGCCGCGCCAAAGCAGGACCGCCGCCTGGTGGGGCGTGCGCAACTATCAGGCGCGCAATTTCATGCGCGACCAGATGAAAGTCGGCGACCGCGCCTTCTTCTACCACTCCAGCTGCGCAGAGCCCGGCATCGCCGGCATTGTGCGGGTGTCCAGACCTGCGCATCCGGACATGACCCAGTTCGACAGCAAGAGCGCGTACTTCGATCCCAAGGCCACGCGCGACAGTCCGCGCTGGTTCAACGTCGACGTCACCCTGGTGAAAAAGACGCGCCTGGTCGGCCTCCGGGAACTGCATTCCCATCCCGAGCTCGTTTCGATGCGAGTGCTCCAGCGCGGCAACCGCCTGTCAATCACCCCGGTCGAACCGCGCGAGTGGGATTTCATCATCGACCTCCTCTAGGGAAGCTCTGCATAAGTCCCGCATGCGCGACCGAGGCGATTCGATTCGACGGGCAAACGTCAGTCGGGCATTCTTACGCACGTTCATTCGGCTGGACTCCTTGAGTGATCTCGGGGTTTGGCAATTCCCAGTTTCTCAAATCCAGTCCGAATGAACAGAAACAACCTATTGGACCATCACACCTAGGGACCGGGTGGCGTTGATGGAATGGTGGATCGTTTATCTGCTGATGGGCCTGTTCGTCGGCTTCCTTGCCGGCATGCTTGGGGTCGGCGGCGGATTGATCCTCGTCACGCTGATGGTGTTTCTGTTCAGGCTGCAGGGATTTCCTTCGGACCGCATCCTGCACATCGCGCTCGGTACCGCGCTCACCAGCATTGTCTTTACTTCGATTTCCAGCCTGCGCGCGCATCACCGCCACGGCGCGGTGCGCTGGGACATCGTGAAAATGGCCGCGCCCGGGCTGGTCGCCGGCACGCTGCTCGGCGCAGTCGTCGCCGACCGCGTGGCGTCGAAGTATCTGGCCATCTTTTTCGTTGCCTTCGTGTACTTCGCGGCGGTACAGATGTTCGTGGACATGAAACCCAAGCCGACCCGCACTGTGCCGGGGTGGGTCGGAATGTCGGCGGCCGCAATCATCACCGGAATCGTCTCCAGCCTGGTGGGGGCCGGCGGAGGCCTGCTGTCGATTCCGCTGATGACGATGTGTAACGTGCCGATGCGCAATGCTGTGGGCACTTCCGCTGCCCTGGGATTGCCGATCGCCATCGCCGGCACGGCGGGATACATCTATACCGGGCTCGGCCAGGTTCACTTGCCGCCGCTCACGCTCGGATATGTTTACGTCCCGGCGCTGGTCGGGATCGTGATCGGCACTTTCGTCACCGTGCCGGCGGGCGCAAAGGCGGCGCATACCATGCCGGTTGCGCGCCTGAAAAAGATCTTCGCGGTGATCCTGTTCCTGATGGCGACCAAGATGCTGTGGACGCTGTTCTGAAGATCATCCTCTGGACTTGAACCAGCCGGTGAGGCTGAGCCGTTCCCGTTTTGCGGGCAGCACTTCGTGCGCAAAGCGCTCGCTCAGGAACGGCACCAGTGTGCCGCCGATCGGGAGCACGTCCGAAATGTCCGCGTTCTCCCCGTCACCCAGATGAAGCCGCAGTGCGCCGCCATCCTCGTGTGTCCAGTCTTCATTCAAATAGAGAACGCACAGGAAAGTGCGGCGTCGCATCGCCGCGAAACCGGTCGAAATGTTTCCGATAGTACGCGCCGGGTGCATAGCGCGAGAAAGTGGCATTCGAACTCGAACAAGCCCAGTTGTAAGTCTGCGGTTCAACGCCAGGCGTAGTTGTTCGAACCGGCTCAGGCAGCGTTGCCGCCCGTCATTGCCCTGTGCGGCTTCCAGCCAGAGAATCTCGTCACTACGGATATCCGGCCGGATCTTGTGGTTTGCATTGTTGCCGACTGCCGCCTCGTGAAACATTCCGGTTGCGGCGAGCTGGCGACATTCGTCGCGTAACGCCGCAATCGTTTCCGGATCGACGAAATCCGGCAGTGTCAGCCACCCTTCGGTGCTGATGCTTTCGGATGCCCGGTCGAAGTTCCCCATCCAGCGCTATTCCTTCGATTTCTCCGCAAGCCGGCGGATCGCCTCGGGCAAGGGGCTCGGTCGGTCCTTGCATCGGCCAGCCGTTGGCGGCGGCAATCCGTGCGATAGCGTCGATGCGGTCCCGGTCGAGCGGATGGGTTCGCAATACCGCCGGGAGATTTCCGATGCCGTGAGCGCTTTCCTTCTGCAGCAACGTGAACACCTCGTCGGCACCGGCGACGTGGCCGTACATCCTGGCTAGCGTACGCAGGGCGTCGGCGTCTGCCGCGCTTTCCTGGGAGCGGCTGAAGGTCAGTGCAGTGAGCAAGCCGGCATTGCCGAGCGATCGACCGACGATATCGCTGCCGGAGCCCGCGGACACCATTGCTACCACGATGCCGATTGCGAGTCCGCGGCCGAAGGTCGAAATCGGATGGCGCAGTTTCACATGCGCGATCTCGTGGCTGATAACCATCGCCAGGGCGTTTTCGCTGGGCATCTTGGCGACCAGCCCGCGAAAGAAGACGACGTTGCCGCCAAGCGTCGCAAAAGCATTGACCGTCGAATTGTCCACGTATTGCACCCTGATGCGCATGCCCGCGGGCAGTTCCTGCGCGGCAACAACACGATCGGCCAGCTCTTGCAGGTAGGTGCTCATGGGGCCGGCCGCGGGAAAGTCGGCGGCAAACCGCGAGGAGATCTCGAGTTCCCTTTCGAAGGGAATGTATTTGGCCAGCTTGTCTGCCAGCAGGGCCAGCGCGGCGAATACGATTGCGGCAATCACCAGCAATCCGCCGAGCAGGCGCAGGAAATCGAGCAGCGGGTGGGTCTGACTTACATTGATGCCTTCCGGGAGGCTGGGGATTGTGGTACTCCACTCGAAGCAGCGCGAGCCCGCTCAGCGAGGCGTCAGGGCGGTACCGTAGGCCATGACCTCCACCGCGCCAAAGCTCCTCGGATTCCGGCCCGGAATGGAGAAGGTCTGGAACTTGACGTTGATGATCATTTTGGCGCCCTTGTCGCGGGCTTCCTGCTTCATGCGCAGCACCGCCTCGCGCCGCGCGCGATCCAGCAGCGACTCGTAGGCGCGCAGCCTGCCGCCGAACAGGCTCTGCAGTCCGGACACGACGCGCTTGAAATAATCTTCCGATACGACGACGCTGCCTGTAACCAGCGCCTGGCTTGCCCGCTGGGTCATGGGCGGAAACCGGTTGGTGAATACCATGACATTCGCCATGTCCTTCTCGCGCGCAAGATGGAGCGGTAATGGCGGCGCTCGGCAATCCGGCCCACGGTATAGCCGGACACCAGCAGGGCCAGAAAGATGATCAGGTCGGTCATTGCTATTCGGCGAGGACGACCGCCGTGCCGTAGGCCAGCATCTCCGCCGCGCCTTGCGTGATCGACGATGTCGAGAAACGGATATTGAGGACCGCGTTAGCGCCGATAGCCTGCGCCTGCTTGATCATGCGCTCCGTCGCCTCCTGGCGTGCTTCCTGCAGCAAGTTCGGTATAGCCCTTGAGTTCGCCGCCGACGATGTTCTTGAGTCCGGCCATGATGTCTTTGCCGAGGTGCTTGGACCGGACGGTGCTTCCCTGTACCAGACCGAGATGCTTGACGATGCGATGTCCCGGCACGATCTCGAGATTGCTCAAAAGCATGGGCGCCTCTGTAAGATTGTCAGATGCGCGGATTATGCCATTTGGCTGACGCGCAGATGGGACAAAGTTCGAACTGCGTCGCGGCAACGCCTATCCCGCGTCGATCTTCGGGGTTGGCACTGCGCCTGCCCTTAACACAAACTATCGGGCCTGCGGTCTTGTGCTGAAAAGGTCATTTACCGTAGCGCTCGCGCAGCAAGGCTTTCTGCACCTTGCCCATCGCATTGCGCGGCAGGTCGTCGACGAAGTGGACCGCTTTCGGGACCTTGTAATTGGCAAGCGCACTTTTCACCGCGCCGATAACGGCGGCGGAATCGAGACTGGCGTCCTTTTGCGCGACAACGACTGCGGTGACCGCCTCACCGAAATCACCATGCGGCACGCCGATCACCGCCGACTCCGCCACGCCGGGAATGCGCGTCGAGCACCAGCTCGATTTCCCGCGGATAGACGTTGTAACCGCCGCTGATGATCAAGTCCTTGGCGCGCCCGACGATGGAAAGATAACCGTCGCGGTCGAACACGCCAACGTCGCCGGTGCGGAAGTATCCGTCCGCGGTGAATTCCTCCCGGGTCTTTTCCGGCATGCGCCAGTATCCGGCAAACACATTCTCGCCCTTGACCTGAATCGCGCCTATGACTCCGGTTGCCACCGGCCGGTCGCGCTCATCCGCGATTCGCACCGATATTCCCGGCAGCGGGAAGCCGACCGTGCCGCCGCGGCGCTCACCGGCGAGGGGATTGGAACTGATCATGCCGGCCTCGGACATGCCGTAGCGCTCCAGTATGGTCTTGCCGGTACGCACTTCGAAGTCCTTGAAGGTCTCCATCTGTAGCGGCGCCGAACCGGACACGAACAGCCTGACGTTGTTGCACAACGCACGCGTGAAGCCCGGTTCATTCAACAGTCGCGTGTAGAAGGTCGGCACGCCCATCATCACGCTGGCGCGCGCGAGGTCGCGCATGACCAGATTCACGTCGAATTGCCCATGCCACAGCAGCTTCGCGCCGGACAGCAGCGCGCAGTGGTTGGCGACGAACAAACCATGCACGTGAAACATCGGCAGCGCGTGCAGCAGCACATCGCTGTTCGCCGAACTTCCAGAAGTCCACCAGTACGCGGGCGTTGGACGCAGAGGTTGCGGTGCGTGACCATCGCGCCCTTGGAGCGTCCGGTCGTTCCCGAAGTGTAGACGATGACCGCGGAATCGTCGGGCTGCATTTCCGTCGGTTTCGAAATCGGCGCAACCGCAGTAGCGACGCGTCCCCAAGTGCCGCCACCATCCTCGTCCAGGGTGAAGACCTGCGAACGGCCGCCGCACAGTTCCTGCATCAAGCGCGGCCATCTGCGGCTGGCATACGATCACGACGGGTTCGGCATCACCGAGAAAGTACGACAACTCGCCGCGCTGGTATGCAATATTCAGCGGCAGATAGACCAGGCCGGCGCGCAGACAGCCCAGATACAGGAACAGCGACGCGGGGGATTTCTCTATCTGCACCGCGACGCGGTCGCCGCGTATTGCGCCGAGGCCGGTCAACAGGTTCGCATAGCGCGCCGATTCGCGCGCCAGATCGACGTAGGTGAATGTCCTGCCGGTTTCCGTTTCAAGAAAATCGTATCGCCGCCGATCGCGGTTTGCGGCCTCGATTGCGGCGTAGAAATTTGCGTTCATCACACAATCGTGTCGACCACACCCGCGCGCAAATAGTCGTCCACGTCGCCCCGCACACTGTTGCGGCCGATCACGCGCGCCATGGCTGCCGGCGGCAACATCTGCACGTTTGCGCCCGGCAGTGCCACTACACGGGTTGCCGGGGCTGCCAGTGCCACATAAATCCCGCCCGCCGCCTCGCCCAGAAGCTGCAACGTAACCCGGTGCCCGCGTACCCGGAGATGTGAGAGGACTAGAGCGAGATGGGAGACGTACTGGGAAAGCATAATACGTTCGTCGCGAAGAGTGGGTGCCTGTCCGGGGGCGTCGAGCAACAGCATGACCGCCTCCCCGGGACGCGAATCCGCGGCCGAGAGACACGCGCCCGCGAGCGTCCACAGAGCCAGCGCCCCCACCGGCTCGCCGCTTACCAGACCGAAGAACGTATCGGGCGAGGTCTTTGTGGTCCTGCCGATCAGCACGCCGTCGATGGTGCGTGCCTGAAAACCCGGCTGCACCACTTGCAGCAACGCGGCTGGCGGCGCCAACTCGGCATTCGACAGCGGCGAGGGCGCCATTCCGCGCTCGAGCAGCCGAGTGCCGAGTTCGTTGTGTTGTTTGCGCAAGTCGAGTTGGGATTCCTCATCGCGCTGCGCCATCCAGTCCAGCACCGCCTGGCGAAAATTGGCCGGTCTGTCCGCACACAGGCGATCCGTCGGCTGCAGGCGTACGCGCGCCGCGCCTCCCATCAAAGCCGTGACCGCCTGCGTGTCTTCGGCGTCGAGTTCCTGTCGTCCGCCGAGGGCCTGGATCACTGCCGGTCCCGACATCGCCAGGCGCGAGGCTGCCGAATACACGCGCCGTCCACAGGTCGCCGCCAGCATGCTGGCACCGCCAAAGCAGTCGCGCCCCAGAACCGCGAGCGTCGACACTCCGGCAAGCCTGAGATCGAGAAAGTGGCGATAGAGCTGGCGGAACGCGCCGAGCGCAGGCAGGCCTTCGTCAAGCCGCGCGCCGGCCGAATCCAGACACAGGATCACCGGCACGCCGTCGTTCCGGCATTGCTGAAACAACGCCGACAGCGCCTGCGACTCCACCACACCGAACGAGCCGCCGGCGATGTCGTGGTCGGTCGCCGCGATCGCTACGCCAGTACCGCCGACCGTGCCGGTGCCGGCAGTCAAGGCGCAGCGCGCATCGCGCGCGGTCGCCCGGAACGAACCGGGATCGAGCAGCGTCGCAATCCGCTCCGCCGGATTACTGGCCGAGAATGAATCCGAAGACATCGCTGATCGGCCGACGTGCCGCTAGATATTGCACCAGCGGCGCGCGATCTCCTCGTATGCGGCAACCGACTCGGCAACGCGCTCGACTACGCAATACTCGTCGGTCTGGTGCGCCAGCAGCGCTTCGCCCGGCCCGAGAATAATGGTTGGCGGGGTGCCGTAGACAAGATTGAGTGCCGCGGCATCGGTGAAGTATGTCGCCGCCCGCGGCTCAGGCCGCTGCCGAGGATGGGGCGCATCACCTCGAACACCTCCTGAATCCAGGGATCCTCGGGCGCGGTGAAAACGCTTTCCAGATCGAGCAGCGTTTCGAGCTCGACGTCCGTTCCCAGTTGTCGCTCGAGCTCGGCCTTGAGCCGCGCGTGCCTGACGTTGGGAACAGTGCGGATGTCGATGCCGATCACGGCTTCGTCCGGCACCGAATTGATGTTGAGCCCGCCGCGGATGGTTCCGACATTGAGCGTCGCCTGGCCCATCAGCGCGTGCGGCGGATTGGAGAAACGGAATTTCTCCAGTACCGCAACCGCGCGCGCCGCCTTGAATACCGCGTTGACGCCTTTCTCCGGCATCGAACCGTGCGCGGTAACCCCTCTGGTGCGGGCGTTGAGCCAGAACGCGCCCTTGTGGCCGACGAACGGATAATTCGATGACGGCTCGCCCACCACCACCGCGCCCGCGCGCCCGAGCGCACCGCTCTTCTGCGAGAGATGAAATGCTCCCTGGCAGCCCGTTTCCTCGCCGGCGGTGATCACCAGTTCCAGTCCCGGCGAGCGTTCCAGTTTGCCGGACAGGTTCACACAGGCCGTCACGAATGCCGCCACACCCGACTTCATGTCGCTGGTGCCGCGTCCGTAAAGTTTGCCTGCATCGGTGTCCGCAGCGAACGGATCCATTTTCCATTTCGCTGCGCCAAGCGGCACGGTATCGATGTGGCCGGTGAAGCACAGCGGCGTCTTGTCGCTGGAGCCGCCGATGGTCGCCACCAGGCTGGCGCGTTTCGACGACAACTGGTGATACGTCACCTTGAAGCCGGCGTTCTCCAGCAGCACGCCAAGGTGCCGCGCGCAATGTTCTTCATCGCCCGGCGGGTTTATGGTGTTCATGCGGACCATCTGTTTCGTCAGTTCGACCGCATCGACGTGCGCTGCCACGAATCTATCCTCCTCCGGCCAGTTGTCTTCCGAAGTACGCTTCGCGCACTTCGGGGTTCCCGCGAAACTGATCCGCGTCGCCGGCCGTGACCACCCTGCCTTGCGCCAACACGTAGCCGCGGTGCGCGATCGCCAGCATTTGTTTCACATTCTGCTCCCCCAGGAGCACGGTCACACCTTGTTCGCTGATGGCGCGGATGAGGTTGAAATTTGCCTTGACGTAAAGCGGCAACAATCCCAGCGAGGGTTCGTCGATCATCAACAGTTTCGGCGCCGCCATCAAGCCTCTTCCAATCGACAGCATCGCCTGCTCTCCGTCGGACATGGTACCCGCGAGCTGGCGAAAGCGCATGGCCGCTTGTGCATTGCCGTGGCCTATAATCTACCGTCCACAGGAAGGATAAAGTGGATTTCGTGCACCGGTGCAGCTTGAAAATGGGTTTCTCGTACGGGAGATCGCCATGAAGATCGTTTCCGCGTCGCTTCGCGCGTTTGCGCTGGCCCTCGCGTTTGCCGCGGGCTCTGCCGCGGCGCAGGAAAAGGTCCTGAAGTTCATCCCGCAGTCAGATCTGCGCATCCTGGATCCGATCGCGACGACCGCCTACATCACGCGCAACCACGGGTACATGGTATACGACACACTGTTTGCGACCGACGCCAAATTTCAAGTCCAGGCGCAGATGGTGGACAAGTGGGAGCTTTCGCGCGACAAGCGCACCTACACCTTCACGCTGCGCGACGGGCTCAAGTTCCACGATGGCCAGCCGGTGCGTTCGGCCGATTGCATCGCGTCGATCGAGCGCTGGGGTAAGCGCGATTCGCTAGGACAAAAACTCGCCGAGGCAATCGAGTCGTGGACTGCAGTAAACGACAAGACTTTTCGGCTCAAGCTCAAGAAGCCGTTCGCGCTCACGCTCCAGGCCCTCGGGAAGCTTTCGTCGAACGTGCCCTTCATCATGCCGGAACGCATTGCCAGGACCGATCCGTTTCAGAACATCACCGAGGTGATCGGCTCGGGCCCGTTCAAGTTCGTGAAGGAAGAGTGGGTGCCCGGCAACAAGGTCGTGTATGTGAAAAACACCGACTATGTACCGCGCAAAGAGGCGCCGTCCTGGGCCGCCGGCGGCAAGGTGGTCAAGTTGGATCGCGTCGAGTGGATCTACATCCCGGATTCGGCCACCGCCGCGGCAGCGCTCATCGCCGGCGAGGCCGACTGGTGGGAGCAGTTGCCGCCCGATCTGATCCCGCTTCTGCGCAAGAACAAGGACATTCGCGTCGAGAACATCGACCCGCTCGGCTCGATCGGCATGATCCGCTTCAATTTCCTGCAGTCGCCGTTCAACAACCAGAAGCTGCGCCAGGCGCTGCTCTACGCGGTCAACCAGCAGGATTATGTGCTGGGCATCGCGGGCGACGAGAAGAACGGCCACACTTGCTATTCGTTCTTCACCTGCGGAACGCCGTTGTCTTCCGAGATCGGCGCCGAACCGCTGAAGGCCAAGCGCGACTTCGACAAAGCCAAGAAGCTGATTCGGGAATCCGGCTACAAGGGCGAGAAGATCGTCATCATCTCGGCGACCGACCAGCCGATCGTGCACACGCAGTCGCTGATCACCGCAGAGCTGTTGCGTAAGCTCGGGCTCAACGTCGAACTGCAGGCCGGCGACTGGGGGACCCTGATCACGCGCCGCACGTCGAAAGAGCCGGTCGAGAAGGGCGGATGGTCGATCTTCCACACCTGGTGGGTCGGGCCCGACTTGATTTCGCCGGCCAACATGGCGATGGCCAACCTGGGCGAGAAGTCCTGGATCGGCTGGCCCGCCGACCCGAAACTCGAGGAGCTGCGCCAGGCATGGTTCAACACCAGCGACGCAGCCGCAGGCAAAAAGGCCGCCGATGCCGTGCAGCTCGAAGCCTTCCGCTTCGTCCCGTACATCACCACGGCCCAGTTCATCCTGCCCGCGGCCTACCGGTCGAACCTGTCCGGTATGATCATCGCGCCCGTGACTTTCCTCTGGAACGTCGAGAAGAAGTGAGGGTGCCGGCCGCCCGGAGCGTCTCATGATCGTCTATGTTCTGCGCCGGCTCGGCGCGACGCTGATCGTCATGGCGGTGGTCGCGCTGTTCGTGTTCTCGCTGCTGTTCCTGACGCCGGGCGATCCGGCCGCGGTCATCGCCGGTGACGTTGCGACCGCCGACGACATCCAGCGCATCCGCGCGAAGCTCGGCCTGAACGAGCCGTTCCTGGTGCAGTTCGGCGGCTGGGTCGGGCGGCTGCTGCACGGCGACCTCGGCACCTCGATTTTCACCAATCTGCCGGTGACCACGCTGATCCGTCAGCGCGTGCAGCCGACCGTGTCGTTGACTCTGCTGACGCTCGTCGTCGCGGTGCTGATCGCGGTACCTGTCGGAGTATTAGCCGCCGCGAAGGCCGGCACCTGGACTGACCGGCTCGTGATGGGTTTCTCGGTGCTCGCGTTCTCGTTGCCGGTGTTCGTGCTGGCCTATCTGCTGATCGGCCTGTTCTCGATCCGCCTCGAATGGCTGCCGGTGCAGGGCTACCGACCACTTGGCGAGGGCCTCTGGCCCTGGCTGTCACATCTGATTCTGCCGAGCATTGCGCTCGGCACGGTCTACATGGCATTCATCGCACGCATCACGCGCGCGACCATGCTCGACGTACTCGCGCAGGACTACATCCGTACCGCGAACGCGAAGGGACTCGCGCCGCGTGCCGTGCTCACGCGCCATGCGCTCAAGAATGCCGGCGTGCCCATCATTACGGTGATCGGTATCGGCATTGCATTGCTGATCAGCGGCGCGATTGTCACCGAGACGGTTTTCGCAATTCCCGGTATCGGAAGGCTTACGGTCGATGCGATTTTACGGCGCGATTACCCGATAATTCAGGGCGTAATCCTGCTGTTCTCCGCTGTGTACGTGCTGATCAACCTGCTGGTCGATCTTTCCTACCGCTTGTTCGACCCACGCATCCGCTACTGACATGACCACCGCAGTTCTCACCGCGCGGAAATCCACGTCGCCGACTTGGCAGTGGTTTCGTGACGCGTTCCAGCGCCACCCGACCGCTATCGTCGGCGCAATGGTGCTCGCCATGATGGTACTAACCGCGTTGCTGGCGCCATGGCTGGGAACCGTGGATCCGCAGGCACTCTCGCCGATCCAACGTCTCAAGTCGCCTTCCGCCGAGCATTGGTTCGGCACGGACATGCTGGGACGCGACGTATATAGCCGGGTGATCTACGGTTCGCGCATCTCGCTCACCGTCGGGATCGCTGTCGCCGCGTTTTCGATCGCCGTGGGACTGGCGATCGGTCTCGTCACTGGCTTCATTCGCTGGCTCGACGCCATCGTGATGCGCGTGATGGATGGCTTGATGTCGATCCCCTCAGTGCTACTCGCCATTGCGCTGATGGCGCTGACGGAAGCAAGTGTTGGCAACGTCATCCTCGCCATCACGCTCGCCGAAGTGCCGCGCGTCGTGCGGCTGGTGCGCGGTCTGGTGCTCAGCCTGCGCGAGCAGCCGTATGTGGAAGCCGCTATCGCCGCGGGCACCAATCTACCGCTCATCCTGGTTCGCCACATCCTCCCCAACACCTTGGCGCCGCTGCTGGTGCAGGGCACCTACATTTGCGCCTCGGCCATGATTCTCGAGGCGATTCTCTCGTTCATCGGTGCGGGCACGCCGCCGAATATTCCGAGTTGGGGCAACATCATGGCCGAGGCGAGGAGTCTTTTCCAGATCGCCGGCTACTTGATCTTGTTTCCCGGCCTTTTCCTGTCGCTGACCGTGCTCGCGGTGAACCTGCTCGGCGACGGCATGCGCGACGCGCTCGATCCGCGTCTCGCGCGGCGGATGTAGTCGCATGGCCGCTTTGCTCGAGGTCGAGGGTCTCCAGACCCACTTCTTCACCCGCGACGGCATCGTGCGCGCAGTGGACGGCGTGTCGTTATCGGTCGCGCCGGGGGAGACGCTCGCGGTAGTAGGCGAGTCGGGCTGCGGCAAGAGTGTCACATCGCTTTCCATTTTGCGACTCATCGCCTCGCCGCCAGGCCGCATCGTCGCCGGGCGAGTGATCTTCGAGGGCCGCGATCTGCTTGCTCTGAGCGAGGACGAGATGCGCTCGGTGCGCGGCGATGCCATCTCGATGATCTTCCAGGAACCGATGACGTCGCTCAATCCCGCACTGACCGTAGGCCGGCAGATCGCCGAAAGTCTGGTCCTGCACCGCGGCCTCTCACAGCACGATGCCATGGTGAAGGCCATCGAGATGCTGAGCAAGGTCCGCATGCCCGAGCCCGCCCGGCGCGTACGCCAATATCCCCACGAACTGTCGGGCGGCATGCGGCAACGCGTGATGATCGCGATGGCGCTGGCCTGTGGTCCGCGATTGCTGATTGCCGACGAGCCCACTACGGCGCTCGACGTCACGATCCAGGCGCAGATCCTCGAGTTGATGCGCGAGCTCGCGCGTGAGAGCGGCGCATCGATCATTCTGATCACGCACGATCTCGGCGTCGTTGCCGAGATGGCGCGGCGCGTCGTGGTGATGTATGCGGGGCGCAAGGTGGAGGAGGCACCGGTCGAGGAGCTCTTCGCCCGCCCGCGCCATCCCTACACGCGCGGGCTGCTGGGATCGATGCCACACCTCGGCGACTCGGTGCGCTTCGAGGGGCGCAAGCGGCTGGTCGAGATCCCCGGCATGGTGCCTTCGCTCAAGGAGGTGCGTCCGGGTTGCCTGTTCGCGCCACGTTGCCCTAACGTGGTCGCGCGTTGCTCGCAGGAAGTGCCGCCCCTGACCGCCTACGGCCCGGGCCATTGGGCGGCCTGCTGGAATCCCGCCCAATGACAGCCCCCGGCGACGTGCTGCTCGAAGTCCAAGGGTTGCGCAAGTTTTTCCCGGCGAAGACGGGCTTGTTTGCGCGCGGCGCAAAAGTGCACGCAGTCGACGGCGTAAGTTTCTGGATCAAGGAGGGCGAGACCCTGGGATTGGTCGGTGAATCCGGTTGTGGCAAGTCCACCACCGGGAAGTTGATCCTGCGACTACAGGATCCGACCGAGGGTCTGGTCCTGTGGCGCGGGCGCCGCATTGATCAGCTCAACCGCGCCGATATGCGACCGGTGCGGCGCGAGCTGCAGGCTGTGTTCCAGGACCCCTACTCGTCGCTCAATCCGCGCATGCGCGCGGTCGACATCGTCGCCGAGCCGATCCGCAATTACGAATCGTTGCCGGCGGCCGAGGTGCGTGCGCGCGCCGCCGACCTCTTCGAGCGTGTTGGTCTGCGTCCCGATCAGATGGTGAAGTACCCATACGAATTCTCGGGTGGCCAGCGCCAGCGGCTCGGTATCGCGCGTGCGCTTTCGGTGCGGCCGCGCTTGATCGTGTGCGACGAGCCGGTGTCAGCGCTCGACGTTTCGGTGCAGGCGCAGGTGATTAATCTGCTCATGGACCTTCAGGCGGAGTTCAGCCTCTCGTATCTGTTCGTGGCACACGATCTCGCCGTGGTCGAGCACATCAGCCATCGCGTGGCGGTAATGTATCTCGGTAAGATCGTTGAGGTCGCGCCGAAGCGGGCGATTTTTACGCGTCCTGAGCATCCGTATACTGAGGCGCTGCTGGATGCCGTGCCAGTACCGAATCCAACGATAAGCCGGCAGCGACGCCTGCTTGCGGGCGACGTGCCGAGCCCAATCGATCCGCCGTCAGGTTGCCGCTTCCACACGCGCTGCCCCTATGTCGAGGAGCGCTGCAAGCGCGAGGAACCGCAGTTACAAGAGATCTCTCCGGGGCAGTGGGTGGCATGCCATTTGCGGCAACCCGTCGCCTGAAGCCATGAGACCGGAGCCGTCGTCGACCTCGTGGGTTCCGAAAGTCACCATCGACTGACGCGTCCGATCGCAACCATACAGAGTACAACGGGATGCGGTATCCCCGCTGTTAGTACGAAAATGCCCCGCGGTGGTCAGCTTACTTCTTGCGCAGCCTGCGGATCGCGGCAAGTTGCGCTGCGAGCATGGCGAGTTCGCCTTCGACCACTGCGATTTCCTGTTTGTCCTGCGCCTTGGCACGCGCTTCCTCGGCGCGCTTCATCGCTTCCATCGCCTTGGTTTCGTCGAGATCGCGGCCGCGAATCGCGGTGTCGGCGAGCACGGTCACCAGCGCAGGCTGGACTTCCAGAATTCCGCCCGCGACGAAGATCAGGTTTTCCTCGCCGCCTCCTGCCGGCTGGATGCGCACAGCGCCCGGCTTGATGCGGGTTATCAGCGGGGCATGCCGCGGATAGATGCCGAGTTCGCCCGCCTCTCCCGGCAGGACGACGAACTCCGCCTCGCCGGAGAAGATCGATTCCTCCGCGCTCACAACATCTACGTGCATCGTCGTTGCCATATTGTTTTCCCGGTGAGGCGTAAGGCGTGAAACACTCAACTACATTTACCCATCGCGTCTCTCGCCTTACTTCAGTGTCTTGGCTTTCTCGAATGCTTCCTCGATCCCCCCGACCATGTAGAAGGCCTGCTCGGGAAGGCTGTCGCATTCGCCATTGACGATCATCTTGAAGCCCTTGATCGTGTCCTTGAGTTGCACGTACTTGCCCTCCTGGCCAGTGAAGTTCTTCGCCACGCTGAACGGCTGCGACAGGAACCTCTGGATCTTGCGCGCGCGCGAGACGGCGAGCTTGTCCTCGGGCGCGAGCTCGTCCATGCCGAGAATCGCGATGATGTCGCGCAGCTCCTTGTAGCGCTGCAGCGTCGCCTGCACGGCGCGCGTGGTGTTGTAGTGCTCCTCGCCGATGGTGTTCGGGTCCACCTGGCGCGAGGTCGAATCGAGCGGGTCCACGGCGGGATAGATTCCGAGCGACGCGATGTCCCGAGACAGCACCACCGTGGCATCCAGATGGCCGAAGGTGGTCGCGGGGCTCGGATCGGTCAGGTCGTCGGCCGGAACGTAAATCGCCTGCACCGAGGTGATCGACCCGCTCTTGGTCGAGGTGATGCGCTCCTGCAGCCGGCCCATTTCCTCCGCCAATGTGGGTTGATAGCCCACCGCCGAAGGCATGCGGCCGAGCAGCGCCGAAACCTCGACCCCGGCGAGTGTGAAGCGGTAGATGTTGTCGATGAAGAGCAGGATGTCGCGCCCTTCGTCGCGGAACGATTCCGCCATCGTGAGGCCGGTGAGGCCAACGCGCAGGCGGTTGCCCGGCGGCTCGTTCATCTGGCCGAAAACCATCGCGACCTTGGACTCCTCGAGGTTGTCGAGCTTGATAACCTCCGCCTCGATCATCTCGTGGTAGAAATCGTTGCCCTCGCGGGTCCTCTCGCCCACGCCGGCGAACACCGACTGGCCGCCATGCTTGGTGGCGATGTTGTTGATAAGCTCGAGCATGGTCACGGTCTTGCCGACGCCGGCGCCACCGAAGAGGCCGATCTTGCCGCCCTTCGCGAATGGGCAGATGAGGTCGATCACCTTGATGCCGGTCTCGAGCAGCTCGACCGACGGGGAAAGCTCGTCGAACTTTGGCGCGGCCTGGTGGATCGAACGGCGCTCCTCGGTCTTGATCGGGCCGCCCTCGTCGATCGGGCGGCCGAGCACGTCCATGATGCGCCCGAGCGTACCCTTGCCGACCGGCACCGAGATTGGCGCGCCGGTGTTCTTCACCTTCATGCCGCGGCGCAGGCCGTCCGCCGAGCCCATTGCAATGCAGCGCACGATCCCGTCACCGAGCTGCTGTTCGACTTCGAAGGTGAGTCCCTTTTCGGCAAACGAAGCGTCGTTCGATTCTTCGAGCGCCAGCGCGTCGTAGATTTTGGGCATCGCCTCGCGTGGAAACTGGATGTCTGTTACCGCACCGATGCACTGGACGATCGTTCCTTGGTTCATGGTGTTTTCCTAAAGTCGCAATGCAAGTTCTTCATACGGCCGCCGCACCGCCGACGATCTCCGAGAGCTCCTTGGTGATCGCCGCCTGGCGGCTCTTGTTGTAGATCAGGGTCAGTTCGTCGATCAGCGTCGCCGCGTTGTCGGAAGCCGACTTCATCGCCACCATGCGCGCCGATTGTTCGGACGCCATATTCTCCGAAACGGACTGATAGACCACCGTCTCGATGTAGCGGGTCAGCACCTGTTCGAGGACGGTTTTCGCCTCCGGTTCGTAGATGTAGTCCCAGGTTCCCTCGGGGGCGCCGAGCCGTTCCCCGGATAGCGGCAGCAACTGCTCCATCACCGGTTCCTGCTTCATGGTGTTGATGAAACGGGTGTAGAAAATCAGCAAACGGTCGAAACGGTCTTCGGTGTAGCTGTCGAGCATGACCTTGACCGCGCCGATCAGATTCTCGAGTTTCGGACGATCGCCCAGGCCCGCGGACTTGGAAACGATGTTCGCGCCCAGGCGCTGCATGAAGCCGAGACCCTTGCCGCCGATGCAGCAGACGTCGAGCTCCTCGCCCTCGGACTGCCACTGCTTGTAATGGTTGAGCATCATGCGCAGTACATTGGTATTGAGCGCACCGCACAATCCCTTGTCGGTGGTGACGATGATGATGCCGACGCGCTTGACCGTATCGCGCTCCACCAGAAAAGGATGGCGGTACTCCGGATTGGCATGGGAAATGTGCGCGGCGACGTTTCGGATTTTCTCGGCGTACGGACGCGCCGCGCGCATGCGCTCCTGCACCTTGCGCATCTTGGACGCGGCGACCATCTCCATTGCCTTGGTGATCTTGCGAGTGCTCTGCACACTCTTGATCTTGGTGCGTATCTCTTTTGTGCCTGCCATAGTCTAGTTTCCGATTGCCACGGCGCGCCCGCTGGGCGACATTCTCTTGTTCGCTCCAACGCACGCAGATACTGCGCGCATCCGCAGGATATCTGTTAATAACTACCGTTCTTTTTCCAGTCCTTGATTGCCTCGTGCAGCGCCTTCTCATTGTCGGCGGACAGGTCCTTGTCCATTCGTTCGACGAGCGCGGCGTACTTGGTCTTGAGGTAGTCGCGCATGGATTTCTCCGCGGCCAACGCCTTCTTCACGTCAATGTCGTCGTAGTAGCCGTTATTGACCGCAAACAGCGTCAGCGCCATTTCCCAAACCTGCAGTGGCTGGTACTGCAGCTGCTTCATCAACTCGGTGACCATGCGGCCGCGCTCGAGCTGCTTGCGGGTGGCGTCGTCGAGATCGGAAGCAAACTGGGCAAACGCCGCCAACTCGCGGTACTGCGCCAGGGCCAGCCGCACGCCGCCGCCGGTGTCCTTGCGCTTCATGATTTTGGTCTGCGCCGCGCCACCGACCCGCGACACCGATACGCCGGCATTGATCGCGGGACGAATGCCGGCGTTGAACAGGTCGGTTTCGAGGAAGATCTGACCGTCGGTAATGGAAATCACATTGGTCGGCACGAACGCGGATACATCGCCGGCCTGGGTTTCGATGATCGGCAGCGCGGTGAGCGAACCGGTCTTGCCCTTGACTTTACCCTTGGTGAAACGCTCGACCCAGGCCTCGCTTACGCGCGCGGCACGTTCCAGCAGCCGGGAGTGCAGGTAAAACACGTCGCCAGGATAGGCTTCGCGTCCCGGCGGGCGCCGCAGCAACAGCGATACCTGGCGATAGGCCCAGGCCTGCTTGGTCAAATCGTCGTAAATGATCAGCGCGTCCTGGCCGCGGTCGCGGAAGTACTCGCCCATGGTGCAGCCGGAATAGGGCGCGATGTACTGCATCGCCGCCGACTCAGATGCCGTGGCAGCGATGACGATGGTGTAAGCCATTGCGCCGTGCTCTTCGAGCTTGCGCACCACGTTGGCAACCGTGGAAGCCTTCTGGCCGATGGCGACATAAATGCAGAACAGGTCCTTGCCCTTCTGGTTGATGATCGTGTCCACCGCGACCGCGGTCTTGCCGGTCTGGCGGTCGCCGATGATCAACTCGCGCTGGCCTCGGCCGATCGGCACCATCGCGTCGATCGCCTTCAGGCCGGTCTGCACCGGCTGGGACACCGACTTGCGCCAGATCACGCCCGGCGCGACCTTCTCGATCACGTCCGTTTCCTTGGCGGTGATCGGGCCCTTGCCGTCAATCGGCTGGCCCAGCGAGTTGACCACGCGCCCGATCAGTTCGGGACCGACCGGCACCTCCAGAATGCGGCCGGTGCTCTTCACCGGATCGCCTTCGGAAATGTGTTCGTATGTGCCCAGAACCACCGACCCGACAGAGTCGCGCTCGAGATTGAGTGCGAGGCCGAAGGTGTTGCCCGGAAATTCCAGCATTTCACCCTGCATAACGTCGGCAAGGCCATGGATGCGACAGATGCCGTCGGTCACGGACACCACCGTGCCCTGGGTGCGAACCTCGGAAGCGGTGGCGAGATTCTGGATCTTGTTCTTGATCAGTTCGCTGATCTCGGACGGGTTCAACTGCATGGTTCAAGACTCCTATTTCAAAAGGGTTACGGCCATGGTCTGAAGCTTGCCGCGTACCGAAGCATCCCAAACCTTGTCACCCACCTCGACCTTGATGCCGCCGATCAATTCGGCGTCAACGGTCACGGTGGCGTTGATCTTGCGCTTGAAGCGGGAAGACAGCAGGTTTACCACTTGATAGCGTTGCGCGTCGTCCAGCGGATATGCAGAACTGATTTTCGCGTCCAGCTTGCCCTCGTCTTCCAGTTTCAGTATCTCGAACTGCTCGCGTATCTGCGGGAGGACCGCCAGCCTGTGGTTGCGCACCAGCAACTGAATGAAGTTACGGGCCGCGTCGTCGATGCGGTCGCCGCTGATGGCGAGGAGCAAGCGTTCAACGTCGTTGGCAGTGACCTTGGGATTGCCAATCGCCGACTGCATCTGGGGATCCTGGTAGATCGCGGCGATGAATGCCAGCTTTTCCGACCAGGCGCCAAGTGCGTTGCCGCCCTTGGCCAGGCGGAAAACGGCTTCCGCGTAAGGCCTGGCGATGGTTGCGAATTCGGCCATGCGGGCGTTACCTGAGTTCAGACTCGAGGCCGGACAGCAACTGGGCGTGTGCCTTGGCGTCCACCTCGCGCCTGAGGATCTTTTCGGCGCCGGTCACCGCCAGCACCGAGATCTGTGCGCGAAGCAACTCCTTGGCGCGGAACACCTCCTGTTCGATCTCGGCTTTCGCAGCGACGACGATGCGGTCCGCCTCGACCTTGGCAGCTGCCTTGGCTTCCTCGACCACGCCGGCTCCGCGTTTCTCGGCCTGGGAAATGATCTCGCCTGCCTGCATGCGCGCGCGTTGCAATTCTTCCGCCGCGCGCTTTGCCGCGAGCTCGAGATCCTGTTTGCCGCGTTCCCCTGCGGCAAGGCCATCGGCGATCTGTTTCTGGCGATCGTGCATCGCCTTGCGCAGCGGCGGCCAGACAAACTTCATCGTGATCCAGATGAAGGCGAGGAACCAGAGCGCCTGGCCAATCAATGTAGCGTTGAGATTCACGCTAACCTCCCGAACTCAATACAACAGATTTAACCGCCGACTGCCTGCTGAACCACGGCGATGAATGGGTTGGCGAACAACAGATACAGCGCGATGCCCACGCCGATCATGGTCACCGCGTCGAGCAGGCCGGCAACGATGAACATTTTCACTTGCAGCGTCGGAATCATTTCGGGTTGACGCGCGGCGCCCTCGAGGAAGCGTCCCCCGAGAACGCCGAAGCCGATGGCGGTACCCAACGCGCCCATGCCGATCAGCAGCGCCACCGCGATGGCCGTCATACCCAATACCGATGCAATTTCCATGTTGTTCTCCTAGGACAAACGATTGAAGACAGTTGCTTGGGACCTTTAATGGCTTTCCGCCGCCATGCTCATGTACACGATCGTCAGCATCATGAACACGAAAGCCTGCAGTGTAATGATCAGAATGTGGAACAGCGCCCATCCGAGGCTCAGCACCGCGCTGAAGGGCGTCCACAGGAAACCCGCGCCCGCCCACACCGCGAGCAAAATGAAAACCATTTCGCCCGCATACATGTTGCCGAACAACCGCAGTGCCAGCGAAATCGGTTTGGCGATGTCCTCGATGATGCGGAAAAACAGGTTGACCGGGAACAGGTATTTGCCGAAGGGCACGGTCAGCGCTTCGTGCAGGAAACCGCCGATGCCCTTGAACTTGAGGTTCATGCCCAGCATCAGCGCGAACACCGTGAGGGACATGGCGAAAGTCAGGTTGGGATCGGTGGTGGCCACGAATTTGAAATGCTCGACGCCGGTTGCATGCACGACCTGCGGCAGGAAATCGACCGGGATCAAGTCCACGGCGTTCATCACCCACACCCAGATGAATATCGTGATCGCCAGCGGCGTGACCAGCTCGCTCTTGGCGTGGAAGGTGTCCTGCACCTGCGAATCGATCAGCGAGACCACCATCTCGAAGAAATTCTGCATGCCTCCGGGGACTCCGCTGGTGGCGCGCCGCGCGGCCAGCGCCATCAGGCTGAAGATCGCCAGTCCGAGGACACCGGAAACGATCAGCGTATCGAGATGCAGAGTCCAGAAACCGTGACCAACGTGCAGGTTGGTCAGGTGATGAACGATGTACTCTGTGGAGGTCGACGATGCCTGCTCGGTGCTCATGTCTGTTCAGATTTTCGTAAATATCAACAGCGCCGCCCAGTACACCAGCAATGTCGCGACATAAGCGGCAAACAACGGCAAGACCGAAATTTCCTTGACCCACGCGAAGGTCGCGCCGAACAGGAGCACGGTCAAGATCAGCTTGCCGAACTCGCCGGCATAGTGCGCTCTCAGCAAGCTGTCCGGCGCACTATACCGGGACCGGATAACGCGCAATGCGTAAAACGCACCCGGGATGAAAGCGATCGCGCCGCCGATCAAAGCCGATTTCGCGGAAACCCAGCTCCCGAATAAGACGAACAACGCGGCGACGCCAAAAGCCACGGCAACCTGCATGGCAATGATGCTGACAATCGCCCGGATCATCGCCCCTCCTGCCACCGGCCCGGGATTCTTGTAGCCAATGCGGCCGCAGCAACCCGCAAAAAGCGGGAAATTTTAGTGGGGTTGAGGAAGTACTGTCAACGACGATCTCGCTTTTCTGCAGCGCGCTGGCCGCTCATCGGCGCAGTTTGCGCAAGAATTCGTCGAGTTGATCGAGACTTGAGTAGCCGATAACCAGTTTGCCCCGCCCACCCTTGCCTGGGTTGATGGCTACCGGCGCACCGAGCGTCTCGGCGAGGCTTTCCTCAAGAGCCTGAAGGTCGCGATCCTTCCTGTGTTTGCGCGGCGTCTTGCGGGCAGTTACCTCAGTCCGGCCGGCCAACTGCTCGGTTTCACGCACCGACAGCCCGCGGCTGACAACCTTATAGGCCAGTTCCACCTGGCGCGGCCCATTCACCGCCAGCAACGCCCGGGCATGGCCCATGTCGAGCTTGCCCTGCATCAGCAGTTCCTGCACGGGCTTGGCGAGATTGAGCAATCGCAACAGGTTGGTAACTGCGCTGCGCGAACGCCCGACTGCCTGCGCCGCCGTATCGTGGGTCATGCGGAATTCTTCTATCAACCTGTGGATGCCGCCCGCTTCTTCCAGAGGATTGAGGTTCTCGCGCTGGATGTTCTCGATCAGCGCCATCGCCAGTGCCGTCTGATCCGGGACCACGCGCACCACGACCGGCACTTGCGCTAATCCGGCAAGCTGGGCCGCGCGCCAGCGCCGCTCACCGGCGATGATCTCGTACTTGCCGCCGTCCACCGGGCGCACCAGGATCGGCTGGATCAGGCCCTGAGCCTTGATCGAATCGGCCAGTTCCGCAATCGACTGCGGGTCCATGCGCGTGCGCGGCTGGAAGCGGCCCGGCTTGAGCATGCCCACCGCGAGCTCGGTCTGGGCGTCTTCGGTCCGGGTATCGTTGCCGCCGAGCAGCGCGTCGAGCCCGCGGCCAAGTCCTTTGAGTTTTGCCATCTTCATTCTTTCTAAGTGTTCTTGCCGAGCATTTCGCCTGCCAGCGCGAGGTAGGCGATCGCGCCTTTCGATTGCCGGTCGAAGCTGAGCGCGGGGACGCCGTGACTGGGTGCCTCCGCAAGCCGTACATTGCGCGGAATCACGGTACGGTAGACTTTGTCACCGAAATGTTGCTGGAGTTGATCCGAGACCTGTTGCGAGAGCATGTTGCGCGGGTCGTACATGGTGCGCAGCAAACCCTCGATTTCAAGCGCGGGATTCAGGTTCATGCGCACTTTCTTAATGGTCTGCACCAGGTCGGACAGGCCTTCGAGCGCGTAGTACTCGCACTGCATCGGTATTACTACCGCATCGGCGGCGCACAGGCCGTTCACCGTCAATAGATTGAGTGCCGGCGGGCAGTCGATCAGAACGTAGTCGTACTGCGCCTTGATTTCTTCGAGCGCCGTCTTGAGCCGCGTTTCGCGTTCGGCCAACCCCACCATTTCCACTTCCGCCCCGGCGAGTTCGCGGTTTGCCGGAATCAGGTCATAGCCACCGCTCTGGCTGCGCACCCTGACCGATGACATCGGCGCAGCACCCAGCAAGACCTGGTAGACCGTCGCCCTGAGGCTGCGCTTGTCGATGCCGCTTCCCATGGTCGCGTTACCCTGCGGATCGATGTCCACCAGAAGCACGCGCCGCCCGGCCATGACCAGACTCGCGGCGAGATTGATGCCGGTGGTGGTCTTGCCGACCCCTCCCTTCTGGTTGGTGATTGCGAGTATTCGCGGCATGTTGTTCAGCCGGCGTCCGCAGTTACGCTCGGGCGCAGCACGATCAGATGGCGTTCTGCATCAAGCCCGGGTACATGCAGCGGGATGATTGTTTCCACCCTCCAAGACCCCGGGAGCTGCGCGATCTCTGCGTCCGGGCGCGCGCCTTTCATCGCAGCCACTACGCCGCCGGGCCTGCACAGGTGGCCTGCGAGCCTGATAAAGTCGGCAATGTTGGAAAATGCGCGCGAGATGACGACGTCGAATGTCGTGGCAGGTTGGTACGACTCGGCTCTTTCGATCACGACCTTGACATTCGCGAGCGCAAGTTCAGTGGATGACTGAGTCAAGAACGCGCCTTTCTTCTGGTTCGAATCCAGCAACGTCACCTGTCTGTCCGGGCATGCGAGCGAAATCGGGATTCCGGGCAATCCTGCGCCGCTGCCCACATCCACCAGTCGTCCCGCCGGCAAGTGCGGCACAACCACTAGGCTGTCTAGCAGGTGATGGCTGACCCACTTGATTTCGTCGCGGATTGCAGTGAGGTTGTAGACGCGGTTCCACTTCGCCAGCACCGCCAGGTAGTCGAGCAGCCGCTCGATCGTCGATTGCGGTAACGCCAATCCCAAGTCGGCAATACCTTGCTGCAACAGCTCTGCCGCCTGGCTCAACCGCGATTACCTGCGGTGAGTACGTCGCTGCGGTGGCAACCTCCCGACTCTACTCTCGCCTTGATGCCGCGCTTCAAGTGCACCAACAGCAACGAAACCGCCGCAGGCGTGATTCCGGAAATGCGCGCAGCCTGGCCCAGGGTCTCGGGTTTGTGCTTGTTGAGTTTCTGCTGCACCTCGATCGACAGTCCCCGCACGCTGCGGTAATCGAGATCTGCCGGCAGGCGCAGGGTTTCGAAGTGCTCTTGGCGCTCGACCTCTTCGCGCTGGCGTTCGATGTATCCGTGATACTTCGTCTGAATTTCGACTTGTTCCGCAGCCTGATCCTCGGCCACGCCGGGTCCGGAATTGGCGAACTCCATCAGATCGCGATAGCGCACCGACGGCCGGCGCAACAACTCTTCCAGTGTGTAGTCGCGTTCCAGGGGCTGTCCGAAGAGTTGCAGCATGGATTCTGCGGCAAGCAGTTTCGGATTGACCCAGGTCGTCTTCAGGCGCTCCAGTTCGCGCGCGACGACTTCGCGTTTGCGTTCGAAGATCTCCCAGCGCGCAACGCCCACCACGCCGAGGCGCTTGCCGATTTCCGTGAGCCGCATGTCGGCGTTGTCTTCGCGCAGACTCAAACGGTATTCTGCGCGGCTGGTGAACATTCGATAGGGCTCGGTCACGCCGCGAGTAATCAGGTCATCCACCAGCACACCGAGGTAGGCCTGATCGCGGCGCGGGCACCAGGGTTCTTTGCCTTGCACCTGCAGCGCGGCATTAATTCCAGCAAGCAGGCCCTGCGCGGCCGCTTCCTCGTAACCGGTGGTGCCATTGATCTGGCCGGCGAAAAACAGTCCCTTGATAGATCTGGTTTCCAGCGACGATTTGAGCCCTCGTGGATCGAAGTAGTCGTATTCGATGGCGTAGCCTGGACGGGTCAAGTGTGCGTTCTCCAAACCCTTGATCGAATGAATTAATTCGACTTGAACATCGAATGGCAGGCTGGTCGAAATACCGTTCGGATAGACCTCGTTGGTAGTCAATCCCTCGGGTTCGAGAAAGATCTGGTGCGAGTTCTTTTCGGCGAAGCGCGTGACCTTGTCCTCGATGGATGGGCAGTAACGCGGCCCGACCCCCTCGATCACGCCGGTGAACATCGGCGAGCGATCGAGCCCGCCGCGGATGATCTCGTGGGTGTGCACATTGGTGTGAGTGATCCAGCAGGGAAGCTGGCGTGGATGCTGCTCAGCGGACCCTAGGAAAGAAAACACAGGTACCGGATCGTCACCTGCCTGCTCGGTCATTACCGAGTAATCGATGCTGCGGCCGTCGAGCCGAGGCGGCGTGCCAGTCTTCAGGCGGCCCACCGGTAACTGCAATTCCCGGAGCCGCCGCGCCAGGCTGATTGCCGGCGGATCGCCGGCACGCCCGGCCTGGTAGCGATCCAGTCCGACGTGTACCAGTCCCGACAGAAAAGTACCAGTCGTCAAGACCACGGTCCGCGCGGAAAAACGCAGCCCGAGCTGCGTCACCACCCCGGTCATGCGTTCGCCGTCGAGGCTCAGGTCATCTACAGCTTGCTGAAAAATCACGAGATTTTCCTGACTCTCGAGGCGCCGGCGAATAGCTTGGCGATACAGCACGCGGTCAGCCTGGGCGCGCGTAGCACGCACCGCCGGTCCTTTGCTGGAATTGAGGATGCGAAACTGGATTCCGGCCTCGTCAGTAGCGGCCGCCATCGCCCCACCCAGCGCATCCACCTCTTTGACCAAGTGCCCCTTGCCGATTCCGCCTATCGATGGATTGCAGGACATCTGTCCAAGGGTTTCAATGTTGTGGGTCAGCAAGAGCGTGTGGCAGCCCGCCCGGGCCGCCGCCAGGGCAGCCTCGGTGCCGGCGTGTCCGCCGCCTACCACGATGACATCGTAAGAATCGGAGTGTCGCATTGTCGGGCTGGAAAAGAGGGCGGAATCATACCCGAATCGCCTGGTACCGAGGAATCCGGCGCCGCCCGTGCGTTCGAATGTTCCACGTGAAACTTCCGGCGACCGGCACTTGCGGATGTTTCACGTGAAACAACGCAACTACCGTCGCAGCAGCAAATCGTAAGCAAACTTGGCGATCAGCCCCATTACGACCAGCAGGAACATCCGGCGGATGAAACGGCTGCCTTGTCGAACGGCCAACTGGGCACCAAGTAATCCGCCCAGGACGCTGGAGGCCGCCATCGGGAATCCGACTGTGTAGAGGACGTTGTCCGTCGCCACGAACAACATCAACGCGCCGAAATTCGTCGCCAAATTCAGGACCTTGGTTGCAGCGGCGGCGCCGAGGAAATCGTACCCGAACAGTCGCACCAGACCGAACAACAGAAAACTGCCGGCTCCTGGACCGAAGAACCCGTCATAAAAACCAACTACCGTTGCCAGAGCAACCACCCCCGGGCCCTCGATTTCGAGCCGCATCCGACTGCCAGGCGCAGAGCCGAAATTCCGCCGTGTCAGCGTGTAGATTGCCACCGCTCCCAGCATTACCAGGATCAGCGGCCGCAGAACATCGGACTCCATCAGGGTCACCGCCTTCGCCCCAGCAAGCCCGCCGCCGCACGCGACCAGTGCAGCGGGCAGGATCGTCCGCCAGCGAATCGGCACCGACCAGGCGTATCGAAGCGTAGCGAAAGTAGTCCCAGCTATCGAAGAGAGCTTGTTGGTGCCGAGTAGGAGCGCGGGCGACGTGGTGGGATATACCGCAAACAGTGCCGGAACCAGGATCAAGCCACCACCGCCGGCGACCGCGTCCACCAGCCCGCCAAAGAACGCAAACACGCACAGAACCAGAACGTCGGTCACGACGGCTTACTTGCCAATGCAGAAACGGGAAAAAATTTCGCCGAGCAAATCGTCTGCGCTGAACTGCCCGGTAATCTCGCCCAGGGCCTGTTGAGCCATTCGAAGTTCTTCGGCGAACAACTCGATCGCTTTCGCCTGACCGGCCGCATGCGCGAGCGCTTCGTCGGCTTGCCGGAGCGCGCGCAAGTGCCGTTCTCTTGCCATAAATAGCGCTTCCTCTGCGGGTCGCCACCCGACCGCCAGCAGAATGTTGGTGCGCAACAGCTCCATGCCGGCGCCGGACTTGGCCGACACCCGGATCTCCACCCCATCATCCAGTTCGCGCACCGAAGGTGGTTCTCCGGATAGATCTATCTTGTTGAAGATAAATAATTTTTTTATGTTCCCCGGAAGGTTTGCGAGGATCGTGCGATCGGCCTCGGCCATCCCCCGGGTAACGTCCACTACCATCAGGGCAACGTCCGCTTGAGCGATTTCACGCCACGCACGTTCGATGCCGATTTTTTCCACCAGCTCCGCGGACTCGCGCAGCCCGGCGGTATCGATCACGTGCACTGGCACGCCTTCGATTATCAGTTCGTGCCGCAACGGATCGCGCGTGGTGCCGGGAATCTCGGTAACGATGGCAACCTCGTCACCGGCGAGACGATTGAGCAGGCTCGACTTGCCGACGTTGGGCTGACCGATCAGCACGCATCTCGCGCCCTCGCGCAGAATCCTGCCCTGTTCCGCCGCGCGCTGAACGTCGGCGAGTTCTGCGCGCAGCCGCGCCAGCCGCTTGAATGCATCGCCCAGCTCGAAAAAATCGACCTCCTCGTCGGGAAAATCCAGGGTCGCCTCGACCAGTGCACGCAGTTCGATCAATTCGCCAACGAGATGAGCGATGCGGGCGGAGAACTCGCCCGCCAAAGAACGCATCGCTCCACGTGCGGCGGCCTCCGAACTTGCGTCGATCAGATCGGCCACACTTTCCGCCTGAGCGAGGTCGAGCTTGTCGTTGAGGAAGGCCCGACGGGTGAATTCGCCCGGCTGCGCCGGCCGCGCGCCGAGATCGAGACAACGTCGCAGCACCAGTTGCAGCACGGCAGGTCCGCCATGCCCATGAAGTTCAAGAACATCTTCGCCGGTATAGGAGTGCGGCGCGGGGAAGAACAATGCGAGGCCGCGGTCGAGCGTCTCGCCGGTTGTGTCGCGGAAGTTACAAAGTATGGCGGCGCGAGGCTCGGGCAGACGCCCAAGAATTCCCGCGATGATCGCGCGGACCGCGGGACCGGAAATTCGGACTACGCCAATTCCCGCGCGCCCGGGGGCGGTCGCAATCGCAGCAATTGTGTCAGCGCGGGGCATGAGCGGGTTTTGACCGCTCGATGACGCGCGTGATCTGCCACTGCTGCGCGATGGAAAGAATGTTGTTCACGAGCCAGTAAAGCACCAGCCCTGCCGGAAAGAAGAAAAAGAACACGCTGAATACCACCGGCATGATCTTCATCACCTTTGCCTGCACCGGATCCGGCGGGGTGGGGTTCAGCGAAGTCTGGATGATCATGGTGATGCCCATCAGCACCGGCAGGATGTAGTACGGGTCCTGTGCCGACAGATCGGTAATCCAGAGCATGAACGGCGCATTGCGCAATTCCACGCTCGCCAGCAGTACCCAGTACAACGCAATGAACACCGGAATCTGCACCAGAATCGGCAAACAACCCCCGAGCGGATTGATCTTTTCGGTCTTGTACATCTCGATCATCGCCTGCTGCATGCGCTGCCGGTCGTCGCCGTGTTGCTCCTTGAGCTTCTGCATTTTCGGCCCGAGCACGCGCATTTTCGCCATCGATTTGTAACTTGCGGCCGACAGAGGATAGAAGATCAGCTTGATTATGATCGTCAGAATGATTATCGCCACGCCCCAGTTGTTCACCCACTTCTGGATCGCTGACAGTACCCAGAACAACGGCGCCGCGATCACCGTAAGCCACCCGTAGTCCACCGTCAGTTCCAGACCCGGAGCAAGCGTTGCGAGCTTTTCCTGTTCCTGCGGTCCGGCATACAGACGCATATCGACTTGCCCAGAAGCGCGCGGCGCGATGGTGCCCGCCGGCACGATGACGCCCGCAGCGTACAAGCCGTTTCCCAGCAAGCGCGTATAGAACTCGCGCGGGATTTCGCCGGGCGGGAGCCAGGCCGCCACGAAATAATGCTGCACGAAAGCGATCCAGCCATCGTTGACGTGCTTGGGATAGTCAGCCTTGCCCTTGTCGATGTCGCCGAAATTCATCTTCCGGAACTTCGACTGGTCCGTATACACGGCCGCGCCGGTGTATGTCGGCACCATCTTCGAATCGCCCGAGGCGGGTTTCCCGTCGCGAAGAAACTGGAAGTACACGAACGGCTTCAGTTCTTCGCTGCCACCGTTGACGATTTCAAAGGACTCCTTAACGAGATAGCTGCTGCGCTGGAAACTGATGCGCTTGGTCACAGCGATGTGATTGGTTTCGGGTGCGGTCAAGGTGACGGTCACTTCATCGTTGCCGTCACCCAGCTGGTAGTTGGAAGCGGCGGCGCGATAGGCCGTTGTGTGGTTAGGCAGGTTGTCGCCAATGAGGCCGCTTTGTGCCACGTAAGTATGGTCGGCGGATTGCTCGAAGAGAACAAAATTCCTGTTCTTGTCGACCTTGTCCTTGTGCTGGATAAATTCGAGCCTTCGCAACATCCCGCCGACCGGGTCGATTTCCGCGTTCAGCACATCGGTTCCCACGGTAATTAAGGGCAAGGTCGGGGAACTTGGTGCGGACGCTTTGACGGGTGGCGCCGCTGGACTCGCCGGTGCACTCGCGCCGGGCGGAAGCGTCGGTGATGGCGTGGCAGTAATGGACTGCTGCGCCGAATCCTGCGGCGCCGCCGGCGGATTCCGCTCCTTCACCCACGCGTCGAAAAGCAGGAAAACCGAAACGGCGAAAACCATCGCCGCAAACAATCGCAAACTATCCATGGAAGACGTTTTCTATTCAGGGTACCGGGTCGGTTCCGCCCGGATGCCATGGGTGGCAACGCAGCAGGCGCCTGCCGGCCAACCAGCTTCCGCGCAAGACACCGTGGGTCTCGATCGCGGATTTCGCGTATTCCGAACAAGTCGGGTAGAAGCGGCAACTACTGCCGACCCACGGACTCAACAGGTATTGGTAGAGGTTGATCAGGGTTACGAACGTGGCGCGCATCAGTGACCGCCGCACAACAAGCTTTGAAGTTCACCGCGTGCCTCGAACATTTCTCCCCCGACGGCAGGCCTGCGCACCCTCACGACAAAATCTGTCGCCCCAAGATCGCTGCGCAGGTGGCGAAACACTTCGCGCACCAGACGTTTCATCGCCGAGCGGGCAACTGCCTTGGGCGCTATTCGCCGACCGATGACAATACCCAGACGCGCGGTCTTACCGCCCGGATTATTCCTGGCGAGGACGATAAAGAAACGCCCCTGTCGTCTTGCCGAGAACGCGCCGGTGAAATGCGCCCCGCCGCGCAGCCTCGCCAAGCGAGGCAGCTTGGGACGCGGCTGTATCACACCGCCAGGCGCGCACGGCCCTTGGCTCGACGGGCATTGATAACGGCGCGACCGCCTCGCGTCTTCATGCGTACCAGGAAACCATGAGTGCGGCTGCGGCGGGTCTTCGACGGCTGATAAGTGCGCTTCATTCGGCTTACTCCAGTGACTGACGGGAAAAAGCCCGTCATTACACTTGTTTTTGCAGGCTATTGTCAACCGCGAAATCGGCCTCGTCTGGCCTGTGGATAACTTCAAATATTGCTGATAAACTTCGGGCTCACCTTGGGTGGCCTTTCTCGGCCGCATCCCGCATCAAAAACACAACCTGGCGCCGATGGATAGCTTCTGGAATCACTGCCTACGCCAATTCGAAAAATCCCTTCCGGCGCAACAGTACAGGACCTGGATTCAGCCGCTGCACGCGCGCCTGGATCAGCACACGGTAGTGGTTTCAGCGCCGAATCGCTTCGTTCTCGAGTGGGTAAAGGACAAGTTCGTCCCTGAGATCGAGCGGTTGTCTTCGGAGTACCTGCACAAACCTACACAAGTTGTGCTTACTCTCTCGGAGAACGCCGCAGAAGTGATAGCCCGGCCGGCGCCAGAGGCCGAAGTACCGGCTGCAAAACCCAAGATCCGTGAGGATAGCCGCCTCAACCCGTCTTTCACTTTCGACTCGTTCGTAACCGGCAAAGCTAATCAACTGGCGCGCGCTGCGGCGTTGCAGGTCGCCGAACATCCCGGCGTGGCGTACAACCCGCTGTTTGTCTACGGTGGTGTCGGCTTGGGCAAGACCCACCTCATACAAGCCATAGGCAATCTGCTGCTTGAATTCAACCCCTCCGCCAAGGTCCGCTATATTCACGCCGAGCAGTACGTTTCTGATGTAGTCAGGGCCTATCAACACAAGGCCTTTGACGGCTTCAAGAGGTACTACCACTCGCTGGACATTCTTCTGATCGACGATATCCAGTTTTTCAGCGGCAAGAACCGCACGCAGGAGGAATTTTTCTATGCCTTCAACGCGCTGATTGAAGCGCATAAGCAAGTCATTATTACTTGTGATACGTACCCGAAGGAAATCGCCGGAATCGAGGATCGCCTGATCTCGCGCTTTGGCTGGGGCCTGACTGTCGCGATCGAGCCGCCGGAACTGGAAATGCGGGTGGCGATCCTGCTCAAGAAGGCCGAAGCCGAGCGCATAAGCCTGCCGGAGGATATCGCGTTCTTCGTGGCCACCCACATCCAGTCCAACGTGCGCGAACTGGAAGGGGGCCTGAAGCGTGTTCTTGCGTACGCCAAGTTCGCTAACGCCAGGCTCTCGGTGGACCTTGCCCGCGAAGCACTCAAGGATCTGCTCGCCGTACAGGTGAGGCAGGTGTCGGTAGAGAATATCCAGAGAATTGTTGCCGAGTACTACAAGATCAAGGTCTCCGAGATGTACTCGAAGAAGCGGTCGCGCGCGGTCGCGCGACCGCGCCAGGTTGCCATGGCTTTGGCCAAGGAACTCACGCACCTGAGTCTGCCGGACATTGGTGATGCGTTCGGCGGTCGCGACCACACCACGGTGTTGCATGCTTGCCGCAAGATAGCGGAACTGCGCGCCAGCAATGCCGAGATTACCCGTGACTTCGACGCACTGCTGCAAACTTTGCGTGGTTGATAAACGCTGTACAGATTGTTGATAAGCGGCGCAGTGTGGGTTCGCCGGCAAGTACTCACATTTCGTCCACTGCCACTACACAGGTTATACAAAATCGAAAGTACATGTTTTAAAAGCCACAAATGCCACAGCTAACCGGTTCCTCGCAATCTATTAACCTTATTAAGGTTCAAGAATGAAAATACTGGAAATAGAAAACGACGTACTGCTGCGACCATTGCAAGCAGTATCGGGAATCGTAGAACGCCGCCATACACTGCCGATCCTTTCCAATGTCATGCTGGAAGCGGATGGCACACTCTTGAACCTGCTGGCTACCGACTTGGAAATTCAGATTGCGACCTCCGCGGTGCTGGAGAAGGCCGCATCGCGCTACGCGGTGACCGTGTCGGCCAGAAAGTTGCAGGACATCCTGCGTTCTCTTCCGGAAAAGACGGTCGTCAGCCTCGATGCCCAGGAAGGGCGTCTGCAGGTGAAAGCAGGCAGGAGCAGATTCAACTTGCAGACCCTGCCAGCACAGGATTTTCCCAAATTGGCGGACGGGGGCAACGGCGCGGTCTCGGTACGACTGCCGCAGAAAGTACTCAGACAGCAACTTCTCCTCGTGCAATACGGTATGGCACAGCAGGATATCCGTTACTATCTCAACGGCCTGTTGCTGGTGGTAGATGACCGTCAACTGACCATGGTAGCGACCGACGGCCACAGGTTGGCCTACGCAGCCGCTAAACTGCCGCAACCAGCGGCTCGTTCGGAGGTAATCATTCCGCGTAAGGCTGTGCTGGAGTTGGCGAAACTGCTCACCGACGGCGAAGACGAAGTCGAAATCCAGATTCTGCCGAACCAGGTGCAGTTCCGCTTTTCCGGAATTGATCTAGTTTCCAAGGTGATCGATGGAAAATTTCCCGACTATACGAGGGTAATACCGACCAACTACAAGAAGCACTTCACCCTGGACCGACTGTTACTGCAGCAGGCGTTGCAGCGGGCAGCAATACTTTCGAACGAGAAGTTCCGCGGTGTGCGCTGGGTAATCGCTGCCACCAGCCTCAAGATTGTCTGTACCAACGCCGAGCAGGAAGAGGCCGAGGAAGAGCTCGAGATCGACTACAACGGTGATGCCCTCGACATCGGCTTCAACATCACCTATCTGCTCGATGTTCTCAACAACCTGGACGTGAAGGACGTGGACTGCGCAGTTGGTGACGCCAACAGCAGCATGCTCATGTCGGTACCGGGAAACAAGGAGTTCAAGTACGTAGTGATGCCCATGCGCATCTGAAGTTAACAGCGGTATTCCAGCAATGGCAGAATCAGAATACAACTCGGACAGCATCAAGGTTCTGAAGGGCCTCGAGGCGGTGCGCAAGCGTCCCGGCATGTACATCGGCGACACCAGCGACGGCACCGGCCTGCACCACATGGTGTTCGAGGTGCTCGATAACTCGATCGACGAAGCGCTGGCTGGGCACTGCGACGAAATCAAGGTTGTGATCCACAGCGATAATTCCATCAGCGTGGTCGACAACGGCCGCGGAATCCCGACCGGCATCCACCCGGAGGACGAGGAAGGACGATCCACCGCCGAAATCGTCATGACCGTGCTTCATGCCGGTGGAAAATTCGACAGCAACAGCTACAAGATCTCCGGCGGCCTGCATGGCGTGGGTGTGTCGGTGGTGAACGCACTGTCCGACGCGCTGAAGCTGACAATCCGCCGCGAGGGGCAGGTGCATTTCATGGAATTTCACAACGGTGACCCGGTTGCTCCGCTGAAAGTAATCGGACAAACGGAGCGTCGCGGCACGGAAGTGCATTTCCACCCGAACCCGGAAGTATTCGGCAATATTGAGTTCCATTACGATATCCTGGCGAAACGGCTGCGCGAGCTTTCCTTCCTGAACAACGGCGTGCGGATCGAGTTGAATGACCAGCGCAATGCCAAGGAAGAAACCTTCGCCTTCTCCGGTGGCGTCAAGGGCTTTGTCGAGTACATCAACCGCTCGAAGACCGTCCTTCACCCGAACATATTCCATTCAGTCAACGACCGCGACGGCATCGGCGTGGAAGTCGCCATGCAGTGGAACGACTCGTACCAGGAATCGGTGCTGTGTTTCACCAACAATATTCCGCAACGTGATGGCGGCACCCACCTGACCGCATTGCGCGCGGCGATGACACGCACGCTGAATCAATACATCGAGGCCAACGAGCAGGCCAAAAAGGCCAGGGTCGAAACCACAGGCGACGACATGCGCGAAGGCCTCAGCTGCATCCTGTCGATCAAGCTGCCGGATCCAAAATTCTCGTCGCAGACCAAGGACAAGCTGGTTTCTTCCGAAGTGCGGCCGGTGGTCGAAGATGCGATATCGCAGGCCTTGCACGACTGGCTGCTGGAAAAGCCCAGCGACGCCAAGATCATCGTCAGCAAGATTATCGAAGCGGCGCGCGCCCGCGAGGCTGCGCGCAAGGCACGGGAAATGACCCGCCGCAAGGGCGTGCTTGACGGATTCGGCCTGCCGGGCAAGCTCGCCGACTGCCAGGAAAAGGACCCGGCGCTGTGCGAACTCTATCTGGTGGAGGGTGATTCTGCCGGCGGCTCGGCAAAGCAGGGACGCGACCGGAAATTCCAGGCGATCCTGCCGCTCAAGGGCAAGATTCTCAATGTAGAGAGGGCGCGCTTCGACAAGCTCGTGTCTTCCCAGGAAATCGCCACACTGATTACCGCACTCGGAACCGGCATCGGCAAGGAAGACTTCAAGCCGGAGAAGCTTCGTTATCACCGCATCATCATCATGACCGATGCGGATGTCGATGGCTCCCACATTCGCACGTTGTTGCTGACGTTCTTTTACAGGCAGATGCCGGATCTGGTCGAACGCGGCCACATCTACATCGCTCAGCCGCCGCTTTACAAGGTCAAGCATGGCAAGGAAGAGCGCTACCTCAAGGACGATCACGAACTGAAGGAGTATCTGTTGCGGCTGGCGTTGAAGGAGGCAGAGCTCTACCCCGGCGACGGCCGGACCGCGCTGGCACAGGATGCGCTGGAGTCGGTGGCGCGCTCGTACATCCTCGCCGAGGCGGTGATCGAGAGACTCGGCAAGCGCATCGATCCTGTAGTGTTGGCGGCGCTGCTGAAGGATCCCGAAATCAGCCTTACCGACGCGCGGGCAGCACAGCATTCCGCGGAGCGACTCACGGCCCTGTGCAAGCCGTCAGGCCTGGTGATCGAGCCACAGTACGACCAGAAGAACGAAACCCAGGTGCTTGTAATCAAGCGGCTGCAGCACGGCAATCTGCGAATCGGCTATCTGGACAACCAGTTTCTCGACAGCGGCGATTACACGCAGATCAAACAGACAGCGCAAGTTCTCCATGGCCTGCTTGCGGAGGGCGCGTACGTCAAGCGTGGCGAGCAAGAACGACACGTTGGCGAGTTCAAGGAAGCCCTCGACTGGTTGCTCGAGGAGGTCAAGAAAGGCGTCTCGATCCAGCGTTACAAGGGCCTCGGCGAGATGAACCCCGAACAACTGTGGGAAACCACCATGGACCCGAAATCGCGCCGCCTGCTCAGGACCCAGATCGAAGACGCGATTACCGCCGACGAGATTTTTACCACGCTTATGGGGGACATGGTGGAGCCCCGCCGCGCGTTCATCGAGACCAACGCACTAGGCGTACGCAACCTCGACGTCTGATTGCGGCCCTCAGGCGGCCTTGCGTTTCGGTCCCTTCGCCTTGGCGGGCAGCTTCTTCTTGCCGCTGGAACCCTTCGCGGACTTTGCGGCCAGAAGTTCCACTGCGTCTTTCAGAGTCAGCTTGGCGGGATCCGCCGACGGCGGAATCGTCGCGTTGATCTTGCCATGCTTCACATATGGCCCGTAGCGGCCGTTGTGAACCACCACCGACCTGCCGTCTTCCGGGTGTGCGCCGAGTGCGCGACCACCGGCACCGCCAGCCTTCTTTTCTGCAAGCAGTTGGATTGCCCGCGCCAGGGCGATGTCGTGCACGTTGTCGGCTTTGGGAATGGACTTGAACATGCCGTCGTGTTTCAAGTACGGGCCGAAGCGACCAATGCTGGCTTCGATCGGCTTGCCTGTTTCGGGATGCGCGCCAAGTTGCCGCGGCAGGGACAGAAGTTTCAGCGCAAGGGCAAGAGCGTCGGCAGAAGCTTCCGTCGGAACCGGAACGTTCTTTGACCAGGCCGCGCGTTTTGGCTTCTCTTTTGCGTCCTTGATCGTTTGTCCAATCTGAACGTAATGGCCGTAAGGACCCTTCAGCAGCAATATTTCCATAGACGTATTTGGATCCTTACCCAGGATCACGGGCCCGAGAGAGGCCCCGCCCCACGGTCGGGTGTAGTCGCATTTGGGATAGCCACTGCAGCCGAAAAACAAACCGCGGCTGCTGTTTTGCAATAACACCAATTTCTTGCATTTCGGGCATTTTTCCGCGGGCCGGCCGTTTTTTTGCCATTGCGGATCGAGCAGCGCCTTGGAGAACGAGCTCCAGTTGATCACGCGCGGTTCGGCTTGCGGGGCCGGGATGCCTCGCTCGATGCCTTTCTTCTTTTCCAGGTTGTCCGAAAACCCCGACCAGAATTCGCGCATCACGGCGATCCAGTCGAGATCACCGTTGGAAATCTCGTCGAGTTCTTCCTCCAGGTTTGCCGTGAACTGGTAATCGACGTAATGACCGAAATGGGTGGTCAGGAAACCATTGACCAGCCGGCCTATATCCGTTGGCGTGAAACGCTTCTTCTCAAGTAAGGCATAGCCGCGCTCCTGCAGCGTCGAAACAATGCTCGCATAAGTGGATGGCCGGCCAATGCCGTATTCCTCGAGTGTCTTGACGAGGCTCGCCTCGGTATATCTGCGGCGGTGGCTGGGTGAAATGCTGTTCGCCGAAAATGCGGTCGACCGGAATCGTTTCCTTTTCCTCAAGCACCGGCAACTCTGGCTTCCTCTTCCTGTTCGACGTCGTCGGCATCTTCCAGATACACCGCCATGAAACCGGGGAAAACCAGCGTCTGGCCGGTGGCGCGGAACAATGTGTCTGCATGCCCTACCGATATGTCGACGCTGGTCGTGTCGTACCTGGCTGGCGTCATCTGGCAGGCGAGCGTGCGCTTCCAGATCATCTCGTAAAGTGACGGCCTGATCCGCAGTCAGGAACTTGCGCACCGAATCGGGCGTGCGAACTACGGAAGTCGGGCGGATCGCTTCGTGCGCCTCCTGGGCATTCTTGGATTTGCTGCGGTACTGGATCGGCGCGTGCGGCAGGTAATCAGAATCGAACTTCTTCTGGATATAGTCGCGGATTTCCCGCAGTGCTTCGTTGGCAAGCGAAAAAGAGTCGGTGCGCATGTATGTGATGAGGCCGACGGTGACGCCGCCGATATCGACACCTTCGTACAACTGCTGCGCCGTACTCATGGTGCTTCTCGAAGTCATCCCCAGCTTGCGTACGGCTTCCTGCTGCAGAGTCGATGTCGTGAACGGTGGAGCGGGCTGGCGGCTCTTCGGCTTGCGCTCGACTCTTATGACCCTGGCGGTGCCTTTCGCGGACTTCTCAATGTCCGCGACGATATCGTTCTGCTGGTTCTCGGTTGCGACAGTGAACTGCTCGATCTTGTCACCCCGATACTGGATCAGTCGGGCGCCAAACTTCTGCTTGCCCTTGTGGCTGTCGAGGTGGACGCTCCAGTATTCGCGTGAAATGAAATTCTCGATTTCCTGCTCGCGCTCGACGATGAGCCGCAGCGCCGGACTCTGCACCCGGCCCGCGGACAGCCCGGACCCGATTTTCTTCCACAGCAGCGGCGAAAGCTTGAAGCCGACCAGGTGGTCGAGTGCGCGCCGCGCCTGCTGCGCGCTCACCAGCGGCATGGAGATCTGGCGCGGCTTGGCGACCGCATCGGTTACCGCGGATTCGGTGATCTCGTAGAACACCACGCGGTGAAGTTTCTTGTTCTTGAGAAGCTTCTTGCCTTTGAGGATCTCGCCGAGGTGCCAGGCAATGGCCTCGCCCTCACGGTCCGGGTCGGTGGCCAGATAAATCCTGTCGGCCTTTCCCACTGCCTTGGCGATTGCGTCCACATGCTTCTTGTTCTTTTCGACCAGCACGTATTTCATATGGAAGTTGTCCGCCGGGTCCACCGCGCCTTCCTTGGCTTCCAGGTCGCGCACGTGGCCATACGAGGCGACGATTTCGAAGCCGCGGCCCAGATACTTCTTGAGAGTCTTCGCCTTGGACGGAGACTCGACGATCAGCAGATTTTGGGACATTGCGCGTCCGGCCGAAAAAGGAGGGCGGAATGATAAGAACTTGCCGGCGGCGGAGCAAGTGCTGGTTCAGGCAACGGCAGGCTATTGCAGATAGCGTTCCTGATTTGGCGAGACCAGTTCCTCAAGTACGAGAGTATCCACCGATTCGTTCTGGTTCCACAACACCATGAGGACAATGAGCTTTACCTTCTCGAGATCCACTGCGGGCTCATCCAGCGCCAGCACCCGTTCGATGATGAGTTCGCGCTGCAACGCCTTAATCACGCCCGCTGTCTCGAGAAATAGCAGGAAGCCGCGCGCCTCGGCCGTCAGACCCGCCAGTTCCTGCTCGGTGTAGGAACGGAATCCGTCGCTGCTGGAAAAACGGGAGTTACTGTGGCCGACGCGCTCCAGGCCGCTTAACCAGGTCAGCGCCTGTGAAATGTCCCTGCTGTCGAACCCGGCAGCGGACAGGCGCTTGGTAAGTGTTTGTTGATCGGGGTAGGCACCGGCATGAAAGTAGTTTTCGAACAGGAAGACGAGTATGTCGAACATGAGCCCCTGTCTGGAGGTATTGACGCCCCTGACGCTAGCGCACGCGCTGGAACTTGCCGCCCGGTAGCCGGCTGACGGTGCCGTCGAGTTCCAGTGTCAACAGCATCGCCGAAGCGGTTTCCGGCGTCAAGCCGCTGCGCTGGCACAGTGTGTCGAGGTCAAGCGGGTCGAAACCGAGCGCGGCAAGCAGTTCGACATGCTCGGGTGAGGCATCCTCCGCTTTGCCGGGAGTTGCGGTCTGGACGCGAACCGCGGCGCCGAGCTCTTCCAGGATGTCATTGCTGCTTTCGACCAGTTTGGCGCCCTGCTTGATGAGTTGGTGACAACCCTTCGACAGCGGCGAGTGGATCGAACCGGGGATGGCGAACACCTCGCGCCCCTGCTCAAGTGCATAGCGCGCCGTGATCAGCGATCCACTTCTGAGCGCGGCTTCGATGATGAGGCAGCCACGCGCCAGTCCGCTGATCAGCCGGTTGCGCCGTGGGAAGTTTCCGGACAGCGCAGGTGTTCCAAGCGGAAACTCGGATACCAGCGCGCCTTGCGCCGCCAGTTGATGCGCGAGATCGCGATTGCGCGCCGGATAGACGATATCGAGGCCTGTACCGACCACCGCCAGCGAAGAGGACGCGCCGACAAGCCCGCCGCGATGCGCGGCGGCATCGATACCGAGTGCGAGTCCGCTGATGACCGTGAAACCGCCGTCGGAGAGTTCGCGGCCGAAGGCTTCCGCGTTGGCGCTTCCCTGCGGCGTGGCATTGCGGCTGCCGACAACCGCCAGAGCCGCGCGATTGAGCAATTCCGGATCGCCTTTTACATACAGCAGCGGCGGCGGATCGGTGATTTCCAGCAAGAGGCGCGGATAGGCCGTATCCGCGAGACTGATGATGCGGTTACCCGGTTCTTCGAGCCAGAGCAGCGCAACATCGACGCGGGTGGTATCCGGGCCACTCAGGATTGCATCTGCGACTTCGCCAGGGACAATGCGCCCGAGCGCAGAGCGGTTCGCCGCACACACGGCTTCCGGGTCGCCGAATTCGGCGAGTAGCTTGCGGAAGGAAGCCGGGGTGAGCTCGGCGATGAGGCTGAGCTTGAGCCATGCGAGGAGTTCCTGATCCGGCGGCATGCGCCGTCGGCTCTGGTCTAGGGCGTTTGTACTGCGTCGAGCAGGTTAACCGGGCGCGTGGTGTGCATCACCAGCGCGTAGGACACCTTCTCGAAAACGCGGAATACGAATACGACACCATAGCGCTCCGGCGGCAACTTGATCCTCTCTTTCGGATCGGTCGCACCGGCCGGTCTGACCATGGGCAGATCGCGATACAGGGCGAGTACGTTGCCCGTTTCCAGGCCCTCGCGCGCGCCGCGGTTCAATACCACAACCATCTGCGGACCGATTTCCGTGACGCTGCTGTTCGGAGCCGCGATCACCTTGCCCTTTATCTGTTTGCCGGGCGCGCGCGGAATGTAGGGCAGCACCGGGTTTGGCACGATCTTTACCAGGCGGTCGCCGGGGGCGATTTCGACGACCGACTTCGTAATTGCTACCCTGCTCACGTCGCCGAACTGGGTTACCTTCAATTCGCCGAGGTGCACGGCCTCGCGACCCAGCAATTCCTTGGTGTCCGGGTCGATAAGATTGCGGCCCGGGCGATATACGTCCCACTCGGTGCCATCCTCCCAGACCACGCCTTTGGCGTAGGCGATATCGCCCGCGGAAAGTACGACCCGGTTTTCCGGCCCTGCAACCAGAATCGGCGCGGCGCCCATTTCGCGTTCGTCGATTACCAGCGCCTTGGTCAGGAAAGGCTTGATTGCCTCCAGCGGAATGCTGGGGATCGCGCTTGTCGCGAGATCCAGTTTGCGTATCGATGGACTGAGCTTGGTGACCACCAGACGCCAGTCGGTGGCGCCGTCGATGCCCTGCAGACGCAGACGTGGGCTCATGCCGGTGAAATCGAGCAAGATTACGTCGCCGGGGTAGATCCAGTGGGGATTCTTGATCTGGTCCTTGTTCAGGCCCCAGATATCCGGCCAGCGCCAGGGATCGCGCAGAAAGCGCGCCGAGATGTCCCAGAGAGTATCGCCCTTTACTACGATATAGCGATCGGGCGCGTTCTCGGCTAGCGCGAGTTCGTCTCCCAGACTGGTTCCCGGCATCCACGCGGTCAGCAGCAGCAGCAGAGATATAATTGATTTGCCCATCTCAGGCCCCCATTTCTGTCGATCCGGAATCGCATCCCTCGCCGGGTAGGCAGACCCGCCCGGCGCCAGACTCGATACTTTGGTTTAAATTCTGCATCTAGTTTGTTAAATTAGCAAGCAATTATGGCAATACTCGCAATCCTTCGCTACCCCGACCCGCGGCTGCACAAAGTGGCCAAGACGGTGGCCGTTGTGGATGACGAAATCCGCAAGTTGGCGAAAAACATGGCCGAGACCATGTATGCGGCGCCCGGTGTGGGTCTGGCTGCCACACAGGTGGACGTGCATAAGCAACTCATTGTGATCGACCTCTCCGAGACCCGCGACCAGTTACTGGTGCTGATTAACCCGCAAATCCTCGAGTCGCGGGGGAAGTCCGATTGCGAAGAGGGCTGCCTGTCGGTGCCCGGAATCTTCGAGAAGGTCGCGCGAGCGGAGTGGGTGAAGGTGCGGGCGCTGGACGTCAACGGTAAGTCGTTCACCATCGAGGCCACTGGAATGTTGTCGGTGTGCATACAGCATGAAATAGATCATCTCAAGGGCAGGGTCTTCGTCGAATACCTGTCCCGTCTCAAACGGAACCGCATACTGAGCAAGCTGAAAAAACAGCAGCGGCAGACGCTCTGATGCGGATCGTATTTGCCGGCACGCCGGCGTTCGCCGCCAGTTCGCTGCAGGCGCTGATCGGGGCCGGGCATGAGATCGCACTGGTGCTGACCCGGCCGGACCGGCCTGCCGGCCGCGGTCTCAAACTCGCCGCCAGCGAAGTCAAACAACTCGCCGAACAGGCCCGGCTTCCGCTGTTGCAAACACAGACCCTCAAGGATGCACAACTGCAGGCGCGCCTTCAGGCTGCCCAAGCGCAGGCCATGGTGGTCGCCGCCTACGGGCTGATCCTCCCGCGCGCGGTGCTCGATCTGTTCCCGGCCGGCTGCATAAATATTCACGCCTCGCTGTTGCCGCGTTGGCGCGGCGCCGCGCCGATCCAGCGCGCCATCTTGGCGGGTGACCGCGAAACCGGTATATCGATAATGCGAATGGAGGAAGGATTGGATAGCGGTCCGGTTTATCTGATGCGCCCCATCCCGATTTTCGCGGAGGACACCGCGGCAACCGTACACGACAAGCTCGCGGTGCTCGGCGCGCGCTGCATCGTCGAAACGCTCCCGGCAATTGCGGACGGGACACTCAAAGCCGTGCCACAAAGCGAAGTCGGCGCAACTTACGCCCCCAAGATCGCCAATGAGGAGGCGGCGATCGACTGGCACCGCGAGGCGGTCGAAGTGGACCGCCGGGTGCGCGCGTTCAATCCCTTCCCTGGCGCTTACTCCACGCTGCGTGGCGAACCGTTGAAGATCTGGCGCGCCGCGGTCGCGTCGGATTCGCCCGCAGCGCCCGGGACCATCCTTCGTGCCGACGTACAAGGCATTGTCGTCGCCTGCGGCAATGGTGCGTTACGAATCACCGAGTTGCAGCGTGCGGGCGGAAAGCGCCTTGCTGCTGCGACTTTTCTTCACGGGCTGTCGCTCGCAGCCGGCGATCGCCTCGGCGCCTGAGACCCGGACTGCGGTGCGCAACATTCAACGCATTGCAGCGCAAACCGTGGTTGCGGTGCTTTCCGGAAGAAGTCTGAATCACACGCTGGAAGCAGCGTGGAAACGGGCGCACGCACTCACACGCGCCGAACACGGAGCGATTCAGGACCTCTCCTACGGGACGTTGCGGCATCTGGGCAGGTTGCGCGCGGTGTTGTCGCAGCTGGCGCCCAGGCAGGTGGAGAATCCGGCGTTGCAGGCGCTGTTGCTGGTTGCGCTGTACCAGCTGGAGTACAGCGAGGCGGCACCCTACGCCGTGGTGGATCACGCAGTGGAGTGTGCGGCGCAAATCGGTGGTCGCCACGTAAAGGCATTCGTCAACGCGGTACTGCGCAACTTCCAGCGCGGCCGCGCCGCGCTTTTGAAAAAAGCAGACAGCACCGACACAGGATACTACTCGTATCCCCCATGGTGGATCGAGCGGCTGCGGCGCGATTTCCCGTCCGAAGCACAGAACCTTCTCGAGACCGGCAACACGCATCCGCCGATGACGCTGAGGGTAAATCAGCGGCGTGGAACACCGCAGGAATACTTGCATGAACTGGAGCGGGCAGGACTCGGTGCGCGCATGCTCGACTGCGGCGCGCTCACTTTGCTGCGTCCGGTACCCGTCGAGCAACTGCCGGGATTCGGCCAGGGCGCGGTGTCGGTGCAGGATGCCGGGGCGCAGTTTGCTGCGCGGCTGCTCGATCTTGGCGACGGCATGCGCGTACTCGATGCCTGTGCGGCGCCCGGCGGCAAAACCGCGCATATGCTTGAGCTCGCCGACGTGGACATGACTGCGCTCGACGCCGATCCGGCCCGCCTCAAGCGAATGAGTTCGAATCTGGAGCGCCTCGGCCTGAGGGCGCATGTCGCCTGCGCCGATGCGGCGGCGATCGAAACCTGGTGGGACAACAGGTCGTTTGACCGCGTGTTGCTCGATGCGCCCTGCACCGCCTCAGGCGTGGTGCGCCGGCATCCCGACATCAAATGGCTGCGGCAGCCTGGCGACATACGCCGTTTTGCCGAGCAGCAGCAGCGTTTGCTCGAAGCGCTGTGGAAGGTCCTTGGCCGCAGTGGTAAATTGCTCTACGTGACCTGCTCGATTTTCATGGAGGAGAACCAGGAGAGGATCGGCGGGTTCGCGGCGCGGCACCCGGACGCGCGTGTTCTGGGTGCGATGCCGGGGCGCGATGGACTACTGCTCCCGGATGATGAGCACGATGGTTTTTATTTCGCCCTCCTGCAGAAGAACTAGCTTGCTGCGGTGGTTGTCCGCCGTGCTTGCGCTGTGGTGCGGCGCGGCCCTGGCAGCGACCGAGGGAGTTCACGTCAAATCGGCGGAACTTTCCCTCAATGGCGGCGAGTATCATCTGGAGGCCAGCTTCGAAGTCGGCCTCACTCCCACCCTGGAGGACGCGCTCAACAAGGGTTTGCCGCTGCATTTCGTCGTCGAAATCGAGCTCATCTATCCGCGCTGGTACACCGCTTATCTGTGGAACAAGTCGGTGGCGGAACTGACGCAGCATTACCGGTTGTCTTACAACGCGCTCACGCGCCAATACCGGCTGAGCTTCGGCACCCTGCATCAGAATTTCGACACGCTGAACGACGCGCTGGCCCTGCTCGGCCGACCACGTCCGCGTTTCGTCGTCGATGCCGATGCGCTGGGCGAGGGAAAGGTCTATGAAGCCGCGATCCGCATGCGCCTCGACGTCTCGCAATTGCCCAAGCCGTTCCAGATAAATGCACTGGCTTCGCGCGACTGGAACCTTTCCTCCGAGTGGTTTCGCTGGACCCTGAAGCGATGACTACCTTCACACGCATGCTCAGGCGTTCGCTGATGAGCCGCGGCATGAAGTTCCTGATCGCGTTGGTGCTGTTGCTCGGCGCCATCATGCTGTACCTGCTTTCCAGCGCCAGCGCGGATACACCGCTGTTCTCCGGCGACCTGCCGCTTCTGCTGGGGTTGGGCGTGGGACTGGTGCTGGTGCTCATGCTGGTGGTCGGATTCCAGTTGCTGTTGCTGCGCCGCCGCCTCAAGGCGCGGATATTCGGCTCCAAGCTCACGCTTCGGCTGGTGCTGTTGTTTGCTTTGGTGGCGGTACTGCCGGGCGCGCTGGTGTACGGTGTATCGGTGCAGTTCCTGTCGCGGTCGATCGAGTCCTGGTTCGACGTGCGGGTCGAAAAGGCGCTGGAAGGCGGGTTGAGTCTCGGGCGGGTCACCCTGGACAACATGCTCAAGGAGTTGCGCGCCAAAGCCGAGGCGATGACGCTGGAACTTACCGAACGCACGCCACAGCGGCGCGTGGCCACGCTTAACACACTGCGCGAGAAGGCCGCAGTGCACGAAGCGACATTGCTCGGCCCCGAGGGTTCGGTCATCGCTTTTTCGGGCGCGAACCCCGCCGGCCTCGTTCCGGATTTACCCTCGCCTTCGTTGGTGCGGCAGGTGCGTATGCAGCAATCCTACGGCGCCATCGAGGCGGTCGGCGAAGGCGGGCTGCAACTGCGGGTGCTGGTGCCGGTAAACGATGTGTCCGGCGCCACATCGTTGCTCCAGCTGGTGCAACCCGTGCCCCCGCAACTTGCGCTTGATGCCCAGACCGTTCAGGAAATCTACCGCGATTACCAGGAACTGTCGCTGTCGCGCCAGGGCCTGCAGCGACTTTTCGCGCTGACGCTGACGTTGTCGCTGCTGCTGGCACTGCTCTCTGCGCTGCTCCTGGCGATAATGTTCAGCGAGCGTTTGTCTGCGCCATTGAGCATACTGGCCGCCGGCACGCGCGCGGTTGCGCAAGGCGACTTCAGCCCGCGCCACACCGTCAAGACCCACGACGAGCTGGGCCTGCTGACGGAATCGTTCAATACCATGACCATGCAGCTTGCCGACGCGCGCGGCGAGGCGCAGCGCAACCAGGAGCAGCTTGCCGCTGCCAAGGCCTACCTCGAAAGCGTGCTCGGCAATCTCTCGACTGGCGTGATGTCATTCGACTCCGAATATCGGTTGCGCTCCGCCAATCTCAGCGCGGTCCAGATTCTGGGCGTCGACGTCGGCGCGTTGATCGGTAAGCATCCGCATGAATGGGCGGAACACCAGCCACGGCTTGCTGCGATTGGACAGATCGTGCACGAAGCCTTCCGCCAGTCACGCCCCGGCGTGTGGGAACAGCAGTGCGAACTGTCTGGCGCCGCGGGCAGACAGGCACTGCTGTTGCGAGGCTCGCAGCTCGTTGCCGGCGCGGAGTCCGGGATGGTGCTGGTGTTCGACGACATCACCCGCATGTTGCAGGCGCAGCGGCTCGCGGCCTGGGGCGAAGTGGCGCAGCGGCTTGCCCACGAAATCAAGAATCCACTCACGCCGATCCAGCTTTCGGCGGAGCGGCTGCAGCACCGGCTTGCCGACAAGCTCAGCGAGCAGGAAGCCGAATTCCTGCAACGTTCCACCCAGACCATCGTCAATCAGGTGGCTGCGCTTAAAGGCATGGTTGACGCGTTCGGCCAGTATGCACGCTCACCCGAAGCCGACCTGCAGCCGTTGGACCTGAATCAGCTCATCCGCGACGTGCTCGGGCTGTACGAGTCGTCGCGTCCGGCCTTGCAGCTCGACCTGGCTGCCGACCTGCCACGCGTAGCGGGCGACGCGGCGAAGCTGCGCCAGGTGATCCACAACCTGCTGCAGAACGCGGAACAGGCGGTGGCGGAAGTTGCCGTGCCGCGCATTCTGCTGCGCACCGATGCGGCCCGAGACGGTGTACGGCTCACCATCGAGGACAACGGGCCTGGTTTTCCGGTGTCGCTGATGGGGCGAGTGTTCGAACCCTATGTCACCACCAAGGCCAAAGGCACGGGACTCGGCCTCGCCATCGTCAAGAAGATAGTCGAAGAACACAGTGGCAGCATCGCAACCATTAACCTGCCGTCGAGCGGAGCCAGCGTTTCCGTCACGCTACCGCCGGCCGAGGCGGCCACGCTGCGGACCAACAGGCAGGCTGGAAGATGAGCCAGATCCTGGTAGTAGACGACGAAGTCGGCATCCGCGAGCTGCTTTCGGAAATTTTGGGCGAGGAGGGCCACCAGGTGCGGCTGGCGCAGAATGCCAGCGAGGCACGCCAGATCCGCGGCCGCGTGCGCCCGGACCTGGTTCTTCTCGACATCTGGATGCCCGATACCGATGGCATCACGCTGCTGAAGGAATGGGCGAGCACCGGGCAGCTCACCATGCCGGTGGTGATGATGTCCGGCCATGGCACCATCGACACTGCTGTGGAGGCGACCCGCATCGGCGCTTACGCCTTCCTGGAAAAACCGATCGCCTTGCAGAAGTTGCTTTCGACTGTCGGTACGGCGCTCAAGCAGGGCGAGACCAGGCCCAGCGTACCGGCGGTGCTGGTCACCGTCGGCAAGTCGCCAGCAGTGGATCAATTGCGCGCCCAGCTCGAGCGTTTGCGCGCATTAAAAACACCCGCGCTTTTTGTCGGCGAACCGGGAACCGGGATGGAGCAGTGCGCGCGCCTGCTGCACCAGCCCAACACGGCGTGGTTGGCACCGGAGGACCTGGCGGCATTCGACCAGGCGGAGAACAACCTGGTCGGACAGGCGGCCGAGGGCATCCTGTACCTGCGCGACATCGACGCGATTTCGCGCAGCCAGCAGAAGAGCCTGCTGGGACAGACCCGCAAACTGGATCGCTACAACACGCGCATCGTTTCCTCGACTTCGGCGCCGCTGGCCGAATTGGTGGCGGCCGGCACCTTCGATTCGAGGCTGTATGCGCAGCTGGCCGGCGTAATCGTGCGCGTCCCCGCGCTGCGCGAGCGCGCCGAGGACGTTCCCGAACTTGCCAATCTGGTGCTTTCGCGGGCGATCGAGGCGAAGGAAGCATCGCCACGGGTGTTCAATACCGCGGCGTTGAATGCCCTGCGCAATTACCCTTGGTCCGGCAATCTGGTTCAGCTCGAAAGCGTGGTAAAGACCGTTGCCCAACTCACGCTCGGGGCCGAGATCGGCGTTGCCAACGTCACCAACGCGTTTGCCACACTTGACGCCCCGCTTCCAAGCCCGGCGCAGTCGTTGCCGCTGGACCGTGGACTGCGCGAGGCGCGCGATGCCTTCGAGCGCGTCTACTTCGAGTATCACCTCAGCCGCGAGGGCGGCAATATGAGCCGCGTGGCCGACCGGGTCGGCCTGGAGCGCACCCACCTGTATCGCAAACTCAAGCAGCTCGGCATCAAGCTGCCGCGCCGCGCCGAGGAGTAGTCCGGCGTCCCGATGGAATATCCGGGCTAAAATACCGTCATTCTCGATCCCGGCTTGCCGGGATTTTTTGTGTGCTCGAAGGGGAGTCATGGCAACCAGGAAGGATCTTGCCAATGTGATCCGCGCCTTGGCGATGGATGCGGTGCAGAAGGCCAATTCCGGTCACCCCGGCATGCCGATGGGCATGGCGGACATTGCCGAGGTTCTGTGGAATCACCATCTTCGCCACAATCCGGCCAACCCCAAATGGGCCGACCGCGACCGCTTCGTGCTGTCCAACGGCCACGGCTCGATGTTGTTGTATGCGCTGCTGCATCTCACCGGCTATCCGTTGCCGATGGACGAGATCCGGCGTTTCCGGCAGTTGCATTCGATGACTCCCGGCCATCCCGAGTACGGCATGGCCCCGGGAGTGGAGACCACCACCGGCCCTCTTGGCCAGGGGCTTGCCAATGCGGTGGGCATGGCCATCGCGGAAAAGCTGCTCGCGGCCGAATTCAACCGTCCGGGCCACGACATCGTCGATCACCGGACCTATGTCTTCGTCGGCGACGGTTGCCTGATGGAAGGTATCTCGCACGAAGCCTGTTCGCTTGCCGGCACGCTGGGCCTGGGCAAGCTGATCGCGATCTACGACGACAACGGTATTTCCATCGACGGCCACGTCAGCGGCTGGTTCCGCGATGACACGCCGAAGCGTTTCGAAGCATATGGCTGGCAGGTGCTGCGCGACGTCGACGGCCACGATGTGGCCGCGGTGGACGCCGCGATCGTTCATGCCAGGCGAGTGGACGGACAGACCGAGCCTGATCTGTTGCAAGACGGTAATTGCCAAGGGCTCGCCCAACAAAGCCGGCAGTCACGATGCACACGGCGCAGCGTTGGGCGACAAGGAAGTCGCGGCAACCCGCGAGAACATCGGCTGGAAATACCCCCCGTTCGAAATCCCGCAGGAAATCTACGCCGGCTGGGATGCGCGGGCCAAGGGCGCCGAACTGGAAGCGGGCTGGAACCGGGAGTTCGCTGCCTACACCAAAGCCTTTCCCAAGGAAGCCGGCGAGTTCACCCGCCGCATGAACGGCGAGTTACCGGACCAGTGGCGCAAGCATACGCAAGACTTTCTATGCAGCGTTAACGCGAAGGCCGAATCCATCGCCAGCCGCAAGGCCTCGCAGAACGCGATCGAGAACCTGGCGCCGGTTCTGCCGGAAATTGTCGGCGGTTCCGCCGACCTTGCCGGATCGAACCTCACGCTCTGGTCCGGATCGAAGGCCGTCTCGAAGGACCGCGGCGGCAACTACATCTATTACGGCGTGCGAGAGTTCGGCATGTCCGCGATCATGAACGGCATGGCGCTGCACGGCGGCCTGATCCCCTACGGCGGCACCTTCCTGACGTTCTCCGATTACTCCAGGAATGCGTTGCGCATGGCGGCTCTGATGAAAATCCGCAGCCTGTTCGTGTTCACCCACGACTCGATCGGCCTGGGTGAGGACGGTCCCACCCATCAGTCGGTTGAACACGCGGCGAGCTTGAGGCTTATACCGAACATGGACGTGTGGCGCCCATGCGACTCGGTGGAGTCAGCCGTTGCGTGGATTGCCGCGATCGAACGACGGGACGGGCCAGCCAGCCTGTTATTCTCGCGCCAAAACCTGCCTTTCCAGCCGCGCAGCCCGGACCAGATCGCGCTGATCGGACGCGGAGCGTACGTTCTTGCCGATGCCGACAGGCCGCGCGCAGTGATCATCGCCACCGGCTCGGAAGTGGCGCTGGCGATGGGGGCGAAGAAGGCACTGGAAGGACAAGGCATCGCGGTGCGCGTGGTATCGATGCCGAGCACCAGCGTTTACGATCGTCAGGACGTTGCCTACAAGAACGCGGTCCTGCCCAAGGGGGTCAAGCGCGTTGCGGTGGAAGCGGGTGTCACCGATTACTGGCGCAAGTATGTCGGGCTGGAAGGCGCGGTGGTCGGGCTGGATCGTTTTGGCGAATCCGCGCCGGCTGGTGATCTCTTCAAGTTCTTCGGCCTTACTGTCGAGGGCGTGGTCAACGCCGTCAAAGGCGTAATGTAGCAAGAGGCGGACGGCGCTCGTGCCGATTCAAAAGAAGGGCAGCGATGGGCAAAGCGTTGCGGCTGGTCGGTGACATCGGCGGTACCAACGCCCGTTTTGCGCTGGTCGCCGATGGCTCCAGCAAGCCGCATAAGGAACAGGTGATGCGTTGCGCCGAGTTCGAGGGCCTCGAGCAGGCGATCCGCCACTACCTTGCCGATCAAGGCAACCCCGGGATTCGCGAAGCGGCCCTCGATGTCGCAACCGGCATTACCGGCGATTTCGTGCAGTTGACCAACGGTCCCTGGGGATTCTCGATCGAGAAAACGCGCGAGGCTCTGGCGCTCGATCGGCTGCACGTGATCAACGATTTCACTGCGCTTGCGCTTGCCGTCCCCACGCTGCAGCCGCACGAGCTGAGTCAGGTCGGCGGCGGCAAGGCAGTGGCAGGAACCGCGATCGCGGTTATCGGACCGGGAACCGGGCTGGGCGTGTCCGGACTGCTTCCTGCGGGCGAGGGTTGGATTGCGTTGCAGGGAGAAGGCGGGCACACCGCATTCAGCCCGATGTCCGAACGCGAGATCGAAGTCCTGCGCTGGCTGATGCAACGTTTCGAGCACGTTTCCACCGAACGCGCGGTAAGCGGTATGGGACTTGAGAACCTCTATCAGGGCCTGTGCACGCTGGACCGCGTAGCGGCGCAGGCGTTGAACCCGGCGCAGATCACCGAGGCGGCACTCGCTGGCGATGAAGTGCATTGCCGCGAAGCGCTCGACATGTTCTGCGCCATCCTGGGCACGGCGGCAGCCAATCTGGTAGTAACGCTGGGTGCGCGAGCGGGATGCTATATCGGCGGGGGAATCGTGCCCAGGCTGGGAGAATATTTTTCGCGTTCGCCGTTTCGCGCCCGATTCGAGTGCAAAGGCCGTTTCTCGCCTTACGTATCCGCGATCCCCACTTACGTGATTCTTGCGGAAACACCTGCCCTGCGCGGCTTGGCTACGCTTTTTCAGAACACGGTGAAGCCATGATTGGCATGACCGACGCAATCGGATTCCTGGCGGGGGCGCTGACAACTGTCGCTTTCGTTCCGCAGGCTCTGAAGATGTACTCCTCCAAGTCCGGCAAGGATGTTTCGGCCAGAATGTTGCTGATATTCAGCGCCGGCGTGATCCTGTGGCTGATCTACGGCATCATGATCGATTCAGTGCCGGTGATCCTTACCAACATCGTTACGCTGATTCTCTCGGGTACGATCATTGCGCTCAAGATCCGCTACAGGCGCTCCAGTCCACGCGACACACAGAATCCCGGCTTGCCCTGATCACGTATCCGGGCTGGGCCCCGCTTTAGACGATGCGTTTCTCGGTCTTGGGGTCGAAGAAGACCGCCTTCGACAGATTGAACGCCAGTTCCATCGAATTGTTGGCAGGGCACGCCTGCTCGGGACGTACGCGGCAGCATACGACTTCTTCGTTGATGCGGATGAACACCAGCGTATCCGGCCCGGTGGGTTCCACCAGTTCCACCTTGCAGGTGCGGGTGTGGACGTTGCGGCCGAAACGCTGGCTGCTGGCGCCGTCGGTGATCAGTTCGGGGCGGATGCCGAGGATCAGTCCCCTTCCGATCCAGGGACGCAGCGCCTTCTCTGCGTCGTGCACAGGCAGCACGAAAGTCTCATCCGCTGTCTGCAGTCGCACCCCGACGCTGCCCAGGTGCTCCACCGCTTCGGTTCTGATGAAGTTCATCGACGGTGAGCCGATGAAGCCCGCGACGAACAGGTCCGCTGGCTGGTCGTAGATTTCCTGAGGCGAGCCGAACTGCCGGATCTCGCCGCCCTGCATGACCGCGATTTTGCTGCCCAGCGTCATGGCTTCGATCTGATCGTGCGTGACATAGACGATGGTCGCCTCGAGCCGCTCGTGCAACAGTTTGATCTCCATGCGCATTTCCACCCGCAACTTGGCATCCAGATTCGACAGCGGCTCGTCGAAAAGGAACAGCTGCGGGTCGCGCGCGATTGCCCGACCCATCGCTACCCGTTGACGCTGGCCCCCGGAAAGCTGTGAAGGCTTGCGGTCAAGCAGTTGGCCCATCTGCAGGATCTTGGCGACGCGATCGACTATTTCATCCTGCTGGTGCTTTGGCATGTGCCGCATCTCGAGACCGAAGGAGATGTTCTGGCGCACGGTCATGTTCGGGTACAGCGCGTAGGACTGGAACACCATGGCGATGTCGCGATCCTTCGGGCTCAGGTTGTTGACCATGCGATCGCCGATGACGATATCCCCCGAGGTCGCGGTATCGAGTCCGGCGATGATGTTGAGCAATGTCGACTTGCCGCAACCCGAAGGGCCGACCAGGATCAGGAATTCGCCCGATTCAATCTCCAGGTCGATGTCCTTGAGCACCTCGACAATGCCGAAGACCTTGCGCACGTTTCTGACGGCGAGCGAAGACAATTTCCCCCCTTCTCAGCCCTTCACCGAGCCGGCGGTGAGTCCACGCACGAAATACTTGCCGGCAACGACGTATACGAAAAGCGTGGGCAGCGCGGCGATGATCGCTGCAGCCATGTCGACGTTGTATTCCTTGACGCCGGTCGAGGTATTCACGAGGTTGTTTAGCGCGACGGTAATCGGCTGGCGTTCGCCCGAGGAGAACACCACGCCGAACAGGAAATCGTTCCAGATCTGGGTGAACTGCCAGATAACGCATACGACGATGATCGGCGGCGAAAGCGGTAGGATAATGCGCCAGAAGATTCGGAAAAACCCGGCGCCGTCGATGCGTGCGGCTTTCGCCAATTCATCGGGCACCGACACGTAGAAGTTGCGAAAGAACAGCGTGGTGAATGCCAGCCCATATACCACGTGCACGAAGACCAGGCCCGGCGTCGAATTGGCGATGCCGAGCACTCCCAGCGTCTGCGCCATCGGCAGCAGCACGACCTGGAAGGGGATGAAGCAGCCGATCATGAGCAGCGTGAAGATCCCGTCGCTGCCACGAAAGCGCCACATGGTGAGCACATAGCCGTTGAATGCGCCGATCAACGTCGAGATCAGCACAGCCGGCACCACGAAGCTGACGGAATTCCAGAAATTTCCCCTGAGGCCGCTGCAATCGACCCCGGTGCAGGCGCTGGACCATGCTTTTGACCACGCTTCGAAGGTGATCTCCGCCGGCAGCGCGATCAGATTACCGCCGCGGATGTCGTCCAGAGTCTTAACCGATGTGCTGAGCATCACGAAAAGAGGCATCAGGTAGTACAGGGCCAGCAGCACCAGCAGCGCATAGACCGCGATTCGGCCGAGAACCTGCGGCCCCGCGACCTGTACCTGCACGTGCTCAGCCACGACGCTGCCTCCTCAGCTCCGAGTACATCAGCGGCACGACCACCGCGGCCACGGTCATCATCATCATCATCGCGCTCGCTGCGCCCAGGCCGATCTGATTGCGGGTGAAGCCGAACGCGTACATGAATGTAGCCGGCAGGTCCGAGGAAAAACCGGGCCCGCCTCCGGTCAGGGCCATCACCAGGTCAAAACTCTTGATGGCGATGTGGGAGAGGATGATGAAGGAGCTGAAAAACACCGGACGCAAGCTTGGAATGATGATGCTCCAGTAGATGCGCGGCATGCTTGCCCCGTCCACCTGTGCAGCCTTGATGATGGATTCGTCGATGCCGCGCAGACCCGCGAGGAACAGCGCCATCACGAAACCCGAAGACTGCCAGGCGCCGGCGATCACCACGGTGTAGATCGACATCTTCGGGTTCACCAGCCAGTCGAAAGTGAAATTGCTGAACCCCAACTGCTGCACCACGCGTTCGAATCCCAGGCCGGGATTAAGAATCCACTTCCATGCCGTGCCGGTGACGATGAACGACAACGCCATAGGGTAGAGATAAATCGAGCGCAGGAAACCCTCCGCGCGGATGCGCTGGTCGAGCAGAATGGCCATCAGCAATCCGAAGGCCAGGCAAACGAAAATGAACAGGCAGCCGAACACCGCGAGGTTGCGCACCGCCACCCACCAGCGGTCATTGCCGAACAGCGAGAAGTATTGCACCAGGCCGGCAAACTCGTAACGCGGAAGCATGCGCGACTCGGTGAACGACAGCCAGCCGGTCCAGAGAATGAAGCCGTAGACGAAGAAAAGGCTTACGAGCAGTGTAGGCCCGAGCACAAACTTGGGGAGCGCGAGTTCGATGACGTCGAGCATACTGCGCCGCGGCGTTACTGCCGACGCAAACGCGCCGGCCTGTGCTGAGGCCGATGACTGCAACTGCCCTCCCCTGGCAAGCAGGTACAGCGGGCCTGCGCCCGCCGCACCTCAGGTTCCGCGACTTACTTGGATTTTCCCGCCGCTGCCATTTTTTCGGCCGCCGCCTTGGGCGTCATGTTCGAATTCATGAACTGGGTCACGACGTCGAACATTGCGCCCTGAGCCGCGGCCGGCATGGCCATCCCATGAGCCCAGCTCGGTACCAGTTTCTTGGACTTGGCGCTCGACTCGAACTCCGCGGAAGAATCCTTGGCGCACTGGTCGAACTTTGCCATGGACATTCCGGTGCGAGCCGGGATCGAACCCTTGTTGAGGTTGAACACCTCCTGGAACTGCGGCTCCATGATCGACGAGGCCAGCGCCCGCTGAGCATCCTTGGCATCGGCGCTCTTCTGTTCGAACATGATAAAGCTGTCGATATTGAAGGTGAATGCACCCTTGGTGCCTGGGGCCGGCATGCAGACATAGTCCTTGCCCGGCGACTTGCCGGCGGCGGTGAACTCGCCCTTGGCCCAGTCGCCCATGAACTGCATCGCCGCCTTGCCGTTAATGATCATCGCGGTGGCGAGGTTCCAGTCGCGGTTGGCGGCATCCTTGTCGATGGCCTTCTGCACGGTGCGCAGTGTTGCGAACGACTTTTCCATCGTCGGGCTGTTGAGCGCGCTGGCATCCAGGTTCACGAAAGCGCGGTTATACCAGTCGGCACCCCCGACCCCGAGCGCTACCGATTCGAACACGGTGGCGTCCTGCCAGGGCTGGCCGCCGTGCGCAACCGCGATGAATCCGGCTTTTTGGATCTTGTCGGCGGCGACCGCAAATTCCTCCCACGTAGTCGGTATCTTGGCGCCAGCCTTCTTGAAGACTTCCGGATTGACCCACATCCAGTTAACCCGGTGCACGTTGACGGGCACCGCCACGTAGTGGCCCTGGTACTTCATGACGTTGCTAACGACTGCCGGAAGCAGGCCATCCCAGTTTGCTCCTTTGGCGACATCATCTAGGTTAGTTAGTACTCCCTCCTGTCCCCATTCCTGAATCGACGGGCCTTTCACCTGTGCGGCCGTTGGCGGCTTGCCGGAAACCACCCGCGATTTCAGCACCGTCATGGCGTTTTCCCCGCCGCCGCCGGCAACCGCAAAGTCCTTCCATTTGTGGCCCTTGGCTTCAAGAATCTTTTTCAGTTCGGCGACCGATTTGGCCTCGCCGCCGGAAGTCCACCAGTGCAGGACTTCAACTTCGCCTGCACGGGAAAAAGCCGAAAACGCCAGCGTGCTCGCGAGCGTCAATGCGGTAAAGGTAAGCCTAGCCCTGGACTGCTTCATTTGCTCCTCCAAGTGTCATTGTTTATAAACGTCGCACCGACGCCTGTCGCCGGCGTTCAGGAACGGTCTTGGTGATTATTGCCGCCGCCGCCGCGGGGCGGTCGCTTCTCGTACTATAGGAGACGCTCCCGGACAGCGCAATCACGTTCGCCACCGCGTCGCATCATTGCTGGGAGTCGGCGGCGCAGTAAAGTAAAATTCGGTTCTTTCAGGGGGCTCCATTCATGACCATCCGGGTTGCAATAAACGGCTACGGGCGCATCGGCCGCAATATCCTGCGTGCCCATTACGAGGGCGGCAAGAAACACGGCATGCAGATCGTCGCGATCAACGACCTCGGTGATGCGAAGATCAATGCGCACCTCACCACATATGACACGGTGCACGGCAAGTTTCCGGGCAGCGTTGCGGTCGACGGGGATTTCCTTGTCATCAACGGCGACAGGATCAAAGTGTGCGCGCAGAGAAATCCGGCCGAACTGCCTTGGAAAGAACTCGGCGTGGACATGGTTCTCGAGTGCACAGGACTCTTCACCAGCAAGGCCAAAGCCGGCGCGCACCTAAGCGCGGGTGCAAAGAAGGTCATCATTTCCTCGCCGGGCGACAAGGACGTGGATGCGACCGTGGTGTACGGCGTCAATCATCACACACTGAAAGCGGCTCACACCGTAATTTCCAATGCCAGTTGTACCACCAACTGCCTGGCGCCGATGGTAAAGGCGTTGAACGACCGCATTGGCGTGGTCAACGGCCTGATGACCACCATACACGCCTACACCAACGACCAGGTGCTGACCGACGTGTATCACACCGACCTGCGCCGCGCACGCTCTGCGACCATGTCGATGATTCCCACAAAGACAGGCGCCGCTGCAGCGGTGGGCCTGGTGCTGCCGGAACTGAACGGAAAACTCGACGGCTTCGCGATCCGCGTCCCAACCATCAACGTGTCGCTGGTGGACCTCGCATTCGTCGCCAAGCGCACGACCACGGTCGAAGAAGTGAACAACGCGGTAAAACAGTCGTCGGAGTCCGATCTCAAGGGCATCCTGGAGTACAACAAGGATCCACTGGTGTCGGTTGACTTCAACCATAATCCGGCTTCCTCTGTTTTCGATTCGACGCTCACCAAGGTCTCGGAAGGTACGCTGGTGAAGGTTTGCTCCTGGTATGACAACGAATGGGGCTTCAGCAACCGGATGCTGGATGTGACGGTTGCGCTGATGAACGCGAGATGATGACGGTACCCGTTGCCCCACTCGTTGCGGCGGACGCTAACCTGGCGCGGCGGCGCGCCAGGTTAAGCGCGCGAAGCAAGCGGCGGGAGCCACAATTCCACGGCTTCAGCAACCGGATGCTGGATGTGACGGTTGCGCTGATGAACGCGAGATGATGACGGTACCCGTTGCCCCACTCGTTGCGGCGGACGCTAACCTGGCGCGGCGGCGCGCCAGGTTAAGCGCGCGAAGCAAGCGGCGGGAGCCACAATTCCACGGCTTCAGCAACCGGATGCTGGATGTGACGGTTGCGCTGATGAACGCGAGATGATGACGGTACCCGTTGCCCCACTCGTTGCGGCGGACGCTAACCTGGCGCGGCGGCGCGCCAGGTTAAGCGCGCGAAGCAAGCGGCGGGAGCCACAATTCCACGGCTTCAGCAACCGGATGCTGGATGTGACGGTTGCGCTGATGAACGCGAAGTAGGCAGAAGCATTTGCCGCAGTGGGCACAGAGGAAACAGAGGCCGGAGATTTCACGGGCCGTTTTCTCTGTGCCCGCTGTGTACTTTGTGGCGGAAAGGCGTTGACTTGAGACCATGAAGATCCTGCGCATGACCGATCTCGATCTGCGCGGCAAGCGCGTGTTCATCCGCGCGGATCTGAACGTGCCGCAGGACGACGCCGGCAATATCAGCGACGACACCCGCATCCGCGCCTCGGTGCCGGCCATCCGGCACGCGCTGAACGCCGGCGCCGCTGTGATGGTGACCTCACACCTCGGCCGACCGACCGAGGGCGAGTTCAAGCCCGAAGATTCGCTGGCACCTGTGGCAAAGCGATTGTCGGAACTTCTCGGCATTCCAGTTCCACTTAGGACGAACTGGGTCGAGGGCGTGGAAGTGAAACCAGGCCAAGTCGTGCTGCTCGAGAATTGCCGTGTCAACAAGGGTGAAAAGAAGAATGACGAAACCCTGGCCAGGAAAATGGCGGGCCTGTGCGACGTTTACGTGAACGACGCATTCGGAACCGCGCATCGCGCCGAAGCGACCACCCATGGACTCGCCAGGTTTGCGCCGGTCGCCTGCGCCGGGCCGCTGATGGCAGCCGAGCTGGAAGCATTGGGCAGGGCGCTGACCGCGCCGAAACGGCCGTTGGTGGCGGTTGTTGCCGGCTCCAAGGTCTCCACCAAGCTCAGCATCCTGGGTGAACTGGCAGAAAAAGTGGATCACCTGATCGTCGGCGGCGGCATCGCCAATACTTTCATGCTTGCAGAGGGCCTGCCGGTCGGCAAGTCGCTGGTTGAGGCCGATCTGGTCGGCGAGGCGAAGAGGATCATCGAAGCTATCAAGGCGAAGGGCGGGGTCGTACCAATCCCGGTGGACGTGGTGTGCGCCAAGGAATTTTCCGCGAATGCCAAAGCGACGGTGAAGGACGCGGGCGACGTTGCGGCCGATGACCTGATCCTCGACATCGGCCCGAAGACTGCCAGTAAGCTCGCCGACGCGCTGCGCAAGGCCGGGACCATCGTCTGGAACGGCCCGGTGGGCGTGTTCGAGTTCGGCCAGTTCGGCGAAGGGACGAAAACCATTGCGCATGCCATCGCGGCCTCTCCAGCGTACTCGATCGCAGGCGGCGGCGATACGGTTGCGGCGATCGCCAAGTACGGGATCGAGAAAAAAATCGGCTACATTTCCACCGGCGGCGGCGCTTTCCTGGAATTTCTGGAGGGCAAGAAACTTCCGGCCGTGGAAATTCTCGAACAGCGCGCCAAACAATAACCTCACCACGATATGCAACGAAGTACAAAAATTGTAACCACCCTCGGCCCCGCATCCAACGACCACGAAGTGCTGACGCGAATGATCGCGGCCGGTGTCGACGTGGTACGCATGAATTTTTCCCACGGCAGCGCCGAGGAACACCTGGCGCGCGCGGAACTGGTGCGCGAGGCAGCGCGCACCATGGAACGCACAGTCGGCATCATGTGCGACCTGCAGGGACCGAAGATCCGCATCGGCAAGTTTGAAAAAGGAAAAGTCACACTCAACAAAGGCGACGTATTCGTACTTGATGCCGAGGTTCCAATCGGAAACCAGGAACGCGTGGGCCTGGACTACAAGGAACTGCCGCGTGACGTCTCGCCGGGCTCGGTGCTGCTGCTGGACGACGGCAAGGTGGTACTCGATGTGCAGAAGGTTCAGGGCAGCGAGATCACCACTACCGTGCGCGTGGGCGGCGTTCTTTCGAACAACAAAGGCATCAACCGCCAGGGTGGGGGCCTGACTGCCCCCGCGCTGACCGCAAAGGACATGGAGGACATCAAGACGTCGGTGTTGATGAAGGCGGATTTCCTGGCGGTGTCTTTCCCAAAAAGCGGCGCCGACATGTACATGGCAAAGGAGCTGATGCGCGCGGCCGGCGGTCGCTCGACGTTGATAGCCAAAATGGAACGTGCCGAAGCGATCGCCGCCATGGAGGAGATCATGGAGGCCAGCGATGGCATCATGGTAGCGCGTGGCGATCTTGCCGTGGAAGTCGGCGATGCCGCGGTGCCGGCGCTGCAGAAACGCATGATTCGTACCGCGCGTGAGCGCAACAAGCTCACCATCACGGCAACGCAGATGATGGAGTCGATGATCTCGAGCCCGGTGCCCACGCGCGCGGAAGTTTCCGACGTGGCGAACGCGGTTCTCGACGGCACGGATGCAGTGATGCTCTCCGCGGAGACGGCCAGCGGAAAATATCCGGTTGAAACCGTCGAGGCAATGGCGCGCATTTGCCTGGAAGCGGAGAAATCCGCCGAGGTAACGCTGGACCGCGAATTCCTCGATCGTGTGTTCACCCGCGTGGACCAGTCAATCGCAATGGCGGCGCTATTTACCGCGTATCACCTGAAAGTCAAGGCGATCGCGGCGCTGACCCAGTCCGGCTCCACGGCGCTATGGATTTCGCGCCTCAACTGCGGGGTGCCGATTTACGCGTTGACACCGGAAATCTCCACGCGTTACCGGTTGAGCCTGTACCGTGATGTCTATCCGCTGATGATCAAGTACATCGGCCACGACCGCGACTACCTCCTGCAGGAGGCGGAAGAGCAACTGGTCTCCGCCGGGCTGGTGCAGAAGGGTGACCTGATCGTGATCACTTTCGGCGAGCCCATCGGCGCGCCCGGCGGCACCAATACCATGAAGATCCTCAAGGTCGGCGAGAGCCATAAACCGTAGGCAGGAGAGGCGTGAGGCGAGAGGGAGTTTTTCGGTGTCTCGGCTTTTGAATACTGACTGATTACTACGTCCGACTACTTCAGGAGCAATCATGGCAACCAGGAAAGCGGCCGCGACAGTCGTCTCGATCGTGATGGGGAGCAGCAACGACTGGGACGTAATGCAGTACGCGGCGCGGCAGTTGAAGGACTTCGACGTTCCCTACGAGGCGCGCGTGTTGTCCGCCCACCGCACTCCGGAACTGCTTGCGGAGTATGTAAGAAAATGCATAGAGGGCGGAACGCAATGCTTCATCGCCGGTGCCGGCGGTGCCGCGCATCTCGCCGGAGTCATCGCAGCGCTGACCACCCTGCCGGTGCTGGCGGTGCCGATTCCCTCAAAGCACCTCGGCGGCCTCGACTCGCTGCTGTCCATGGTGCAGATGCCAAAAGGCATTCCGGTCGCCACGTTTGCAATCGGCGACGGCGGCTCCGCCAACGCCGGATTGTTCGCGGTGGCAATGCTGGCGCTGAACGACGCCAGATTGGCCAAGCGCCTGCAGGCATTCCGAATGAAGCAGGCGGACGCGGTGAAAGCGGCAAAGCTGCCTGATCTATCCTGATTGAACCCGTGACGAAGTAAATATGAATGCAACCCAAGCCATCCTCGAGACCAGCCTGAAATCGCTCGAGTTGATCCATCGCGGCAAGGTGCGCGACCTTTACGCGGTGGACGACGAGCGTTTGCTGATCGTGCAGACCGACCGCTTGTCGGCATTTGATGTAATTCTTCCCACTCCGGTGCCGGGCAAGGGCCGGGTGCTCACCGAGATGTCGAACTTCTGGTTCAGGAAGCTCCGCCACGTGATCCCGAATCACTTGCTCGACGTGGCACCAGAGACGCTGGTCGCCGAATCGGAGCGCGGCCAGGTACAGGGGCGTGCCTTCGTGGTGCGGCGCTTGCAGCCGCTGCCCATCGAAGCGATCGTGCGCGGTTACATTTCCGGTTCGGGCTGGAAGGATTACCAGACGACCCAGATGATCTGCGGTATCCCGCTGCCCGCCGGGCTGAAAGAGGCGCAACGACTGTCCAGGCCGATTTTTACGCCGTCCACCAAGGCTGCAATCGGAACGCACGATGAAAACATTCGTTTCTCGGAGATGGAAAAGCTGATTGGCAAGGACCTGGCGGGACAGGTACGCGACAAGGCGATCCAGCTCTATTCCGAGGCGGCGGCCTATGCCGCCACCCGCGGCATTATCATTGCCGACACCAAGTTCGAGTTTGGCCGCGATGCCAACGGCAAACTGTACCTGATCGATGAGGCGCTGACGCCGGATTCATCGCGCTTCTGGCCGAAGGACCAGTACCGGGTCGGGATCAGCCCACCCTCATTCGACAAGCAGTTCGTGCGCGACTGGCTGGAATCGCAGAAATGGAACAAGCAGCCGCCGGCGCCGACACTGCCCGCCGACGTGCTCAAAAAGACAGCTGAAAAATACGAAGAGGCGCTCAGACTTCTGACTACTTGAGTGCGTGAAGGCGAAACGCATTCAACACGAAGGGTCACGAAGGAAGAGCAAGAAAGGAAAACGAAGGAAAGAAAATGCGTAGTAGAAATTTCCATATTGTTTAGGTTGCCCCGTGGCATGACAGCGCTCGAATTTTCGACAAGACAATTGTTGGTTTCCCTCGTGGACCTTCGTACTTCCTTCGTAACCCTGCGTGTTAAAAGAGGTTGTTCCTAATTGACGACTGACCAGGAGATCGAGAAAGCCGCAGAGATCCTCCGCGCGGGAGGTCTGGTGGCGTTTCCGACTGAGACCGTGTACGGACTCGGCGCGGATGCGTCCAATCCCGCCGCCTTAAGAAAGATCTTTGCCGCCAAGGGCCGTCCCGCTGACCATCCGCTAATTGTCCACATCGCCGACATGAGCGAACTGAAACACTGGGCGGCGGAGGTGCCGCGTGCTGCATGGTTGCTTGCGGAGAAGTTCTGGCCGGGCCCGCTCACCATGGTGCTCAAGCGCTCGTCGCATGTAAACGATCTGATCTCTGGTGGGCAGAACACCATTGGATTGCGGGTTCCGGGGCATCCCGTCGCACAGCAATTGTTGAAGGCGTTCGGCGCGGGCATTGCCGCGCCGTCGGCGAACAAATTTGGCAGACTTTCCCCAACTACGGCACAGCACGTGCGCGAGGAACTCGGCAACGCCGTAGAGATTGTTCTGGACGGCGGAACCTGCGACGTCGGTATCGAATCCACGATCGTCGATCTGTCCCGTGAACCGCCGGCCATACTGCGCCCCGGACGCGTGAGCGCACAGCAGATCGCCGACGCGTTGCTGGTGCCGCTCGGCGAACCGGCCGGGGAGCGGCCGCGCGTGCCGGGCTCGCTTGCCACCCACTATGCGCCGCGCACCCCGCTTACGCGAGTGCACGCGGACGAGATCGAGAACTTCATTCGCAGGCAGGCGCCCGGCGCTGCCGTCGCCGTTCTGGCGCGCCGCAGCCGGCCACGGGACAGCCGTGCGGCGCTCTGGCAGGTAGCGCCGCAGTCCCCGGAGGAATATGCGCAGCACCTGTATGCATTGTTGCGGCGGATGGACAGCGCCGGATGCGCGTTGCTTGTCGTCGAGTCGCCGCCCGATCTGCCGGAGTGGGCGGCGGTGCATGACCGCCTTAGCCGTGCCGCCGTCGAGCCGCTCTTGCCAGCGGTCGCCGCAGGCGCGGCGGCTCGCTGATATGCGTCTATCCGCTCGTACTGCTTTTCCTGCTCGGCCTAGTCGCCCGGCTGGCGATAGGCGATCTGCCCGTCCCGAGCCCCCGACGTGCAGCCGAATCGAGTCTGTCGCCGTTTCGCGACGGATCAAACTCTGACTACAATGGTGAAAGGTTTTGCCCCGATCCGGGCTTTTACTCAAGGCATATTTCTTGCGGCCTGAAGTCAACGTCCGGAAAACAATGCAGGAGGCGGGAAATAAATGAAGGCATTAAGTATTGCGGTGATGATCGCCCTCGCCGGTATGGTGGAAGTTGCCTCGGCCGACGAGCTGTCGGGGTCGCACTACTACTACTTTCAGACCAGTGTCGCCACGACCCATTTCGATCCCAAGCCTGACCACGTCAATGATCAAGGGCTGCTCAACCTCGAACGCCGCAGCGGGACCGGGCTGATCGTCGGCGGCGCGTTCTTTCATAATTCCTTCGGTCAGCCCTCCGAATATTTTTACCTCGGCAAGCTTTTCTGGATGCCGCATACCGGCAAGACGGTCTATGCCAAGCTCACCGGCGGGCTGGTTCACGGCTATAAGGACGAGTACAAGGACCAGATACCGTTTAACAAGTACGGTATCGCGCCCGCCATCCTACCGGCAATCGGTTTTCAGGCGCGCACGCTTGGCGGCGAATTGGTGGTGTTCGGTACCGCCGGCGCGATGCTCACGCTCGGCTTCAAATTCTGAACTCTCACTTGCGGTTTCGCAGCCGCGCGAACTCGTCCTCGCCAAGCGGACGATGATCCTTTACCCGCAGGCTTTCATTCCATTCCGCGGCGAAATCGTGCTCGAGCCAGGCGTTGAGAGCGGCCGTCACCATCATTGCAGTCAGCGCACCACCGCTGGCAAGTACCATGTCCTTGTGCGCGTCCCACACGTCCCCCTGAGTACCGAGAAAAGCCTGCCCCAGCTCGCCGCCGAAGAAGGCCGCCGCACCCCATTCGATCAGTTCGTAGAGCATCGAGGTGGACATGGTGATGTCAAGCGGGAAGAAGTAACCCCAGAAGCCGCGTAGCCTGGCTACCCGCAGGAACACCTCGCGCACCGGATAGGCGAGCAGCAATCCGTAGCCGAAGTGCACGACGCGGTCGAAGTTATTGCGCTCCCAGCCCAGCAGATTGTTGAGCGACCTGCCCGTGATGGCACGGAACCACTCGTCGTAGGGAACAAGCGAGTAAGTGTAGTGCGCACCGATCAGATGCAGTGACAGGAAAACGAAAATGAGGAAGTAGGAAATACGGGATAACGTGAGCTTGCGATAGGTGCCGACCATGAATCCGACGAACAGCACCACCAGCCCGTTCTCAAGAAGCCAGTCCTTGCGGTCGTGCGGCGCGATGGCGAGGATGACGAATTCGATTGCAAGCAATGCGGTGAGTAACAGCAAAAACTGGCGGTGCGGCATCCTCAGCAGCATCCCCGACCTCCCTCGAAAGAAATAACTTCAGCGAACAAGGCTGTCACGGGCGCCGGCAGTTCCGACGGACGATACAGGCTTCACCAGTGCTTTGCCCGCAGCGCCGGGACGGCACGCGCCAGTGATCAGCCTTTCGCGAGCCTCACAGCCGGTCGCGCAGCGGTTGCCCCCGCCAGGAAATCGAGTGCAGCGGAAACACCTTCCCTGCGAATCGGCACGGCGGCGAGTCCCAGGGCCATTTCCACTCCGCACAACGTGCCGGCAAGCATCAGGTCGTTGAAATCGCCGAGATGACCGATGCGAAACACCTTTCCCTGCATTTTTCCCAGCCCCGTCCCGAGCGACATATCGAAGCGATCGAGGACGATTTCCCGCACCTTGTCGGCGTCATGGCCTGCGGGCAGTAAAACCGCGGTGAGCGAATTGCTGTATTCGTCGGGATTCGCGCACAGGATTTCCAGGCCCCAGGCACGCACCGCGCGGCGCGTGGCTTCGCCATGCCGCAAGTGGCGCGCGAATACGTTTTCCAGCCCTTCCTCCGTCAACATGTGCAGCGCTTCGCGCAGTCCGTAGAGCAGATTGGTGGCCGGGGTATAGGGGAAGAATCCCGAGCGGTTCGGCCCGAGCATATCATCCCAGCTCCAGTAGGAACGCGGCAGCGCTGCTTTTTTGGACGCCGCGAGCGCCTTGGCGCTGACGGCGTTGAAGGACAGCCCTGGCGGCAGCATCAGGCCTTTTTGTGAGCCGGCCACCGTGACATCCACACCCCATTCGTCATGGCGGTAGTCGATTGATGCCAGCGACGATATCGTGTCCACCATGAGCAGCGCGGGATGCGCGGCGCGATCCATCGCTCTGCGCACCAGTGGAATGCGGCTGGTCACCCCGGTCGAAGTCTCGTTGTGGACCACGCACACGGCCTTGATGCGGTGATCGCGATCCCCCGCAAGCCGCTGTTCGATTGCCGCGGGATCCACGCCGTGGCGCCAGTCACCGGGGATGAAATCCACGTTGAGTCCGAGCCGGGTCGCCAGCTTCTGCCACAGAGCAGCGAACTGGCCGGTCTCGACCATCAGTACGCGATCCCCGGGAGAGAGCGTGTTCACCAGCGCGGCTTCCCATGCACCGGTGCCCGACGCCGGAAAGATGATGACGTGGCCGGTGGTTCTGAAGACTTCCTTGAGTCCGTCGAGCACTTCGTGGCCGAGCGCAGCGAAATCCGGTCCGCGATGGTCGATCGTCGGACGATCGATCGCGCGCAACACGCGGTCGGGAACGTTGGTGGGCCCCGGGATCTGGAGGAAATGGCGTCCGCTGCGATGTGGCATCAGCACACCCTGAAGAAAAGTTCGAGCCTACTCACTTTCCACCCCGGTCTCAAGCCGCCATGGAGAAGCTCTTCAGGAGTCCCGGATGCGTAACAGGGGCCTCGCGGTATCATTGGCTGTTTCCATTACCATGTCTGCCAACCAGTGAATGCGCCCGCCGCTCCAGTTTCCGTAGACCCCGCACGGCATTCCATCAGCGTGCTGGCGCGGCGCCTGCAGCGCGAGGTGGACGGCGAGGTGCTGTTCGACCCATTCTCGCGCGGCCGCTACAGCACCGACGCCTCGATCTACCAGATCGAGCCGGTCGGGGTGGTCGTGCCGCGCACCGAGGACGCTGCTCGCATCGCGCTGCAGATCGCAGCCGAGGAAGGCGTGCCGATCCTGTCGCGCGGCGCCGGAACCTCGCAGTGCGGACAGAGCGTCGGCGCGGCGCTGATCATCGATTGCTCCAAGAGCCTGGACGCCGTTGTCGAGTTCGACGCCGGAAAGCGCGAAGCGACGGTACAACCGGGAATGGTTCTCGACAAGCTCAATGAGTTCCTGCGTCCGCATCAGCTCTGGTTCCCAGTGGACGTGTCCACGTCCGCGCAAGCCACCATAGGCGGAATGACGGGCAATAACTCCTGCGGCTCGCGCTCGATCCGCTACGGCAACATGGTGCATAACGTGCTGGGCGTGGATGCCTGGCTCTCCGGTGGAGACGAGTTCCATTTCGGTCCAAGCGATGCGCTCGCGGACGCCGCGCCAGCGTATCGCGCCCTGGTGGCAGAAATCCATGCCATCGCGCGGCGCGAAGCCGACGAGATCGAAACGCGCTGGCCCAAGGTCCTGCGCCGAGTTCAGGGCTATAACCTCGATATGGTGCTTCCCGGCAGTGAATCGAAACCCGCTTTGCATAATCTCGCACACCTGCTGGTCGGCTCGGAAGGCACGCTGGCGTTCTCGAAGCGCGTGACGTTGAAGCTCTCGCGGATCCCTGCGCACAAGGTTCTTGGCGTGGTGCACTTCGACCGCTTTTACCAGGCGATGGACCTGACCCGGCATATTGTCACGCTCGATCCTGACGCGGTCGAACTGGTGGACCGGACCATGATCGATCTGGCGCGCGGCAACGCCGCGTTCCGCGCGATCGTCACAAGGTTTCTCCGGGGTGAACCCGAGGCCATCATGCTGGTGGAATTCGCGGGCGAGGACAGGAACACGCAGATCGCAAAACTTCAGCGCTTGGCACAGATGATGGGCGATCTCGGGCATCCCGGGGCCGTGGTGGAGATCACCGACGCGGCGCTGCAGAAGGAAATCTGGGAGGTGCGCAAGGCCGGGCTCAACATCATGATGTCGATGAAGGGCGACGGAAAACCGGTGTCTTTCATCGAGGACTGCGCTGTGCCGCTCGAACACCTCGCAGAGTACACCGACCGGTTGACGAAAATCTTTGCGAAACATGGCACCCGCGGCACCTGGTACGCGCATGCGTCGGTGGGCACGCTGCACGTGCGCCCGATACTGGATATGCGTCGAGATGGCGCGGAAAAGATGCGCGCGATCGCGGAAGAAGCTTGCGCCATGGTCCGGGAATTCAAAGGCGCCTTCTCGGGCGAGCACGGCGACGGGCTGGTGCGCTCCGAGTGGATCGAACCGATGCTCGGGAGCCGGCTGGGAGCCGCGCTGACGCAGATCAAGGACCTCTTCGATCCGAAGGGCCTGATGAATCCGGGTAAGATCGTGCGGCCGGCGAAGATGGACGACCGTTCGCTGTTCCGTTACAAGCCCGGTTACCGGGTCGAAAGGCTGAACACCGCGCTCGACTGGTCGGATTGGGGTGGTTTCGGTCCGGCGGTGGAAATGTGCAACAACAACGGCCACTGCCGCAAGTTCGACGCCGGCACCATGTGCCCGTCGTTCCGGGTGACGCGCGATGAGCAGCACCTGACCCGCGGACGCGCCAACACGCTGCGGCTGGCTATTTCCGGACAGTTCGGCCCGGACGCACTGACCTCGGACGCGATGCGCGAAACCATGGCGCTGTGCGTGAGTTGCAAGGGCTGCAAACGCGAGTGTCCTACCGGCGTGGACATGGCGCGCATGAAGATCGAGTTTCTGCATCAATACAACAAGCGCCACGGCCTCACCCTTCGGCAGAGGATGATTGCGTGGCTGCCGCGTTACGCTCCGATTGTTTCGAAGTTCGCACCGTGGCTGAATCTGCGCGACGCGATTCCCGGCCTGCCTTTGCTGACCGAGAAATTGATTGGGCTGAGCGCAAAACGAAGCCTACCTCGGTGGGCAGGCCGGCTGTCTCTTACCCCCACTCCGCCTTTGACCTTTTCTCCCTCTCCTCTCGCAGGACACCCTGGCGAAGCCCGGAGTGCCCATTTAGAGGGCCGGGGAGAGGAGGGAGGGGGTAGGGGTGAGGCGGGTGCGGTGGGCGAGGTGGTCCTCCTGGTAGATACATTCAATCGTTACTTCGAACCCGAAAATGTACGTGCCGCGCTGGACGTGCTGGCAGCCGCGGGCTACAAGGTCGAAATGGCGACGCCGCGCGACGGCGGTCGCCCGCTTTGTTGTGGCCGCACATTTCTCGCCGCCGGCCTGGTGGACGAGGCGAGGGTCGAGGCGCAGCGCATGCTCGACGCGCTGCGTCCCTTTGTCGATCGCGGCGTGCCCATCGTCGGGCTCGAGCCTTCGTGCCTGCTGACGCTGCGCGACGAGTTCCTGGTGATGGGACTGGACGGTGAAATCGGGCCGACTGCCGAACGCGCGTTGCTGTTCGAGGAATTTCTTGCCGACGAAGCGGACGCTGGACGCCTCAGGCTGGTTCTGGCGCCGCTGCAGGCGCAGACCGCCCTCCTGCACGGACACTGCCACCAGAAGGCCTTCGACGCCATGCCTGCGGTACGCAAGGTGCTGGGTATGATCCCCGGCCTGAAAGTGCAGACGGTGGATTCCGGCTGCTGCGGCATGGCCGGCAGTTTCGGCTACGAGGCCGAACACTTCGCGGTGAGCATGAAGATGGCGGAACAGGCGCTGCTTCCGGCAGTCAGAAAAGCAGGCCCGGCGACGATCGTCGTGGCAGACGGCACGAGTTGCCGGCACCAGATTCACGACGGCGCGCGCAGGAAGGCGCTGCACGTTGCGCTTGTGTTGCAGATGTCCCTGGAGGAACGCAAGCGGTGAACCAGAAAATCAGGCGATTTCTTCTCTACTACCTGCCGTTGCTTGCCAACCTGGGTTTGATCGCTTACCTGACCTGGCAGCTCAATCTCGTATCCTATTTCCAGCGCCAGGGAGAGTTCCAGATTTTTTCCGTGCTTTATGCAATTGGAGGCCTGGTGGTCGCGGTATCGGGGGTCACTGCGTTCCTTCATGCCGTGTCGAACGAGAAAGGCCCGCGCACCCTGTTCGTGCTGTCTCTGGTGAACACCATCATCCCGACCGTGTTGCTCCTGGTACTGCTGCAACTCAGGTAAGAAGGGGAAGGAAAATGGCCGAATCGAAGTGGAAGTACCACGGCATCCGCATCGTCAAGGATTCCGAACTCGACCCCAACACTGCGCAGACGCCGGGGATGAACCGTGCCGCCGCGATCACCTACGCGCGCTGCGGCGCCGAAAAGCTGTGGGCCGGCACCGTGGTCATCCATCCTAAGGCCAAGACCGGCGCCCATCACCACGGCCCTGTCGAAAGCGTCATCTATGTCGTCAGCGGCAAGGCGCGAATGCGCTGGGGCGACCGGCTTGAATTCGTCGCCGAGGCCGGCCCCGGCGATTTCATCCACGTGCCGCCGTTCGTTCCGCACCAGGAGATCAACGCTTCCGACAGCGAACCGCTGTCCTGCGTGCTGTGCCGCAGCGGCCAGGAGCC
>CAVOIO010000006.1:0-36517 GCA_963695915.1 uncultured beta proteobacterium | reverse complement strand
TCGTCACTGTCAATCGCGGCTGCGCGGCCCTGATTACCCCAACTATTGCTCGCAGCTTCCTGCACCAGCCAGGCCTGATTCCCCACACTGTCGTATTTGGCCAGGAAGATAACGTGGCCCTCGTAGTCGTCATTGAAGTAAACGCTATCTTGGAAGCCAGTGACATAGGCGTTGCCCACGCTATCGGTGGTTACTCCGTTGGCAGTGTCGAATTGCGATGTGCCAAACTGTCTGGCCCACTGCACGGCACCGTTGTCATCGAGATAGGCGACAAAGGCGTCACGAAGGCCGTTTGGGGTGTTGCCGGCGAAGGCGCACGGGGAAATAATCATGCCGACAACATACAGATTGCCACCCGTACCCAGCGCGATGCCGTTGGCCCACTCAGTGCAGGAAGTGCCCAATTGGGTGACCCACAGGCGAGTGCCATTCGGGTCATACTTGGCGACAAACGCGTCGTGATTGACAGAGGGGTCGCCCGGTGAAGGGTCAATGCCGAGCACCCCGTCGGTTGCGCCAGTAACATTTACATTGCCGTCGTTGTCGACGGTCACCCCGTATGCCGTGTCAATACCGGTGCTGCCAAGCAGGCGGGTCCACACACGCGTCCCGTTGCTGTTGAACTTGATCAGGAACGCATCCCAGCTGCCCGCATTGTTCTCGCCATCCAGGTCACCAATGGCTTCGCCGACCACGTAAATATTGTTGTCGCCGTCGGTCGCAGCCGCATAGGCTCGCTCGTCGTCCGCCGCGCCAATAACGCGCGTCCATTGCCGGGTACCACCGCTATCGAATTTTGTGAGGAAGCCGTTCAACGAGCCATCCGCCGTCTCTCCATCGAAAGAGGTCCCCAGGGTGTCGCCCGTCACATAGACATTACCTGTGCTGTCGCTTGCCACAGCGCGGCCGATGTCGGTGCTGCTTGAACCAAACACCCGCGTCCAGGCACGGCTGGTATCGGGTGCATACTTCGTGACGAAGACGGTTGAACCGCCCGGATTGGTTTCCCCATCCAGGTCACCGAGCGTGGTGCCGGCGACCAGCACATGATCCGTGCTGTCGATGGCAAGGCCATTGCCGATGTCCTCAAACACGGTACCGAACTGCCGCGTCCACAACTGCGTGAAGCTGATCTCGAATATGTTGGAACTGTGGCCAGCGCCGTCGACCAGCCAGCAAGGAACAATCACGGTGCCGGTATTCGAGCTAAGCGTGGCCAGCAGCTGAAATGTAACCGTTGCATTGGTTACGCTCGCGAGCGAGGCGGGCAATGGAATTGAGTTGGTGACCCCGCCATAGGTGTATTTGAAGCTGCCGCCATTGAGGTCGCCTTCAGAATCGCTGAAGGTGAAGCTGCCGTCAATAGCAGTTGTCAGACCCGCCGCAATACCGTTCTGACCAACGGTCACATTGACGAGTGTAGGTGCCCCTACACCACCTCCACCACCTCCACCACCTCCACCTCCGCCGCCACAACCAACGACGGACGCAGTAAGTAATGCGAATGCCACGTGACGCACTTTCCACCAAAATTGCATAACTGTCTCCCCAGCGCCTGATCCCGCAGCGATCACCGCAACGGATCAACGAATAGGAATTCCAACCGTATCACCTGTCGCGGGAGGGCTCAAGGCGGCCAGTGCCCCTATTCCATAGACATCGAACGTGCCTACTGCGGTGATCTTCTCCTGCTTGCCATCCAGCAAGAGCTGCAGCCTGCCGAAGGCGGTCGGCTCTGCTGCGGGCAGGGCCGCCGGTTTTGTGGGCTCCGTCTTATCCGCTTGGATTGGAGGGCTTCCAGGCGCGGCACACGCGCCGACGATCAACGCCCCGGCTGTGACCAGGACAATCTGGGTAATACAGCGATACGCAGTCATGGCATTCCTCCCCGGCGCAGCGATGCGTGTTACGACGTGAATATGCGGGGGAATCTACGTGACCGGCATAAGTGCGGTCAATCTGCCGAAAGTTATATCCCGGCCGGCAGCGGAGCGTTTAGTGCGGGCGGAGTGGGCAAGCATCACAGATCGAGGACTCCACTGTGGGTCAGTAGGTGGAATGGCTCACGCCTACGGAGAATACCTTGCATTGGGCTCAGACCAGTCGAAAGACTGGCCGGTAGCGAGGACGATGCAACCGACTGACACTGAATTGCGGTGATCCGCAACGTCACGCACGGCGGCTACGCAATCGGGGATTCTCGATTCAAGGAAGAGATCGAGAGCGCGCTCAAGCGGCGTGTTACGCCGCGCTTCTCCCGCGACCTGATTGTGCCCGGGGGTCAGGCGGGGTAGCCTGGAGTTATACTAGGAGTGACGTATTCCTAGTATAACCAGCAATCCAGACGGTTATACTAGACGGGTCCGTATCTACGTATAACCCGATGCCTCGATATTCGGAGCTTTCGCTTTCCGCCCAGACCGCCTATGCGCAGCTCTTCGACGCGACGCTGGCCTCGGAGCTGTCGCGCTCGGTTGGCAGCCTCCGCGGTTCATTCGCGAAGAAGACGGTAAAGGGACGGGAATACTGGTATTTCCAGTTCACCGACCTCGGCGGCAGCCTGCGCCAGTTCTATGTCGGGCCCGATTCGGAGCCGCTGCGGGCATTGGTGGCGCAAGCAAGGAAATCCAGGGACGAACCGTTGGTGCCCCTGGTCCGCTCGGCAATAGCCCTGGGATGCGCCCCGCTGCTGGCCCGCCACTTCCGTGTCGTGCGGCGTCTCGCGGAACATGGTTTTTTCCGCGCGGGGGGCGTGCTGGTCGGCACGCACGCTTTCCTGGCGTACGGAAATATTCTCGGCCTGAGATGGGCTGACAGTGCGCGAACCCAGGACGTGGACCTGGCTCACGCGGGCAAGAGCTTATCCCTGGCGCTGCCTTCGTCGTTACAGGTGAACACCCACAGCGCAATCGAATCGCTGCAGGCCGGCCTGTTGCCCATCGCCGGATTGTCGGGCAAGGCCGGACCAAGCTACCTCAACCCGAAAGACCCGGAATTCAGGATCGATTTCCTGACCACCCTGCACCGCGGAGGCGATGCGCCTTTCGAACACCGGCAGCTTCGGGTCGCCATGCAGCCGCTGAGATTCATGGAATATCTCCTGGAGAACGTCGGCCAGGCGGTCGTCTTCTGCGACGAAGGATCCGTCGCCGTGAACATTCCGCATCCGGCCCGGTACGCCCTGCACAAGCTGCTTGTGTTCGGCGAACGGAGTGGTTCGATGCTCCAGAAAGTCCCGCAAGGACTTGCTTCAGGCTGGGGCGTTGCTCGACTATCTGAAGTCGGTGCGGGCGTGGGATGTCGAGGAAGCCTGGGCTGATCTGATCGGGCGAGGGCGGGGTTGGACGACGCGCGCGCGGCAGGGCATCGACGCGCTGGCGAAAACCGCACCGGAACTTGGCATGAAGGAATGGCTGCGATTCAAAAAGTAGCCAGTTCCCTAGTTCAGTCCCGCTGCAATCTTGCGTATCTCCTCCGCGCTGCGCTCCCCCGCCAGCGCCGTCCCCGGCATCAGGTGTTTCCCCATCTCCAGCCCGCCGATCAGTACCGGTTCATAGCCGACATCCCGTATCAAACGTATGGAAGAATTCCCTCTACGCAGGTTGCGTATATACGTAAGTTGCGTATAATGCGCCAATGAAGGCTGTCTTCGTTGAACTGCCTGCTTTTGAGCGCCACCGGTCGTCGTACCTTGACGACGAAGCCTTCCTGGCACTTCAGAACCTATTGATGAAGCAGCCGGAGGCGGGCGACCCGATCCAGGACACCGGTGGCCTGCGCAAGCTACGGTTCGCCGATGCGCGGCGAGGCAAAGGTAAACGCGGCGGGCTGCGGGTGATTTATTACTGGTGGGTAACGGGCTTGCAGTTCTGGCTCTTCACCCTTTACGACAAAGACGAGATGTCCGACCTGACGGCGCAGCAACGCAAGGCGCTCAAGGCAATGATCAAAGCAGAACTGGAAGCAAGGAGAAGTATATGAAGACGATCGCCAAGTCCAAGTCAAAATTGAAACGCACCCTCAAGCGCGACCTGTTCGGCGAGTTGAGTGAAGGTGTGGCGGCTCTTGCAGAAGCTCGCCAAGGCAAGCGGACCCTGCGCACGCATGCGCTCGCCTACAAACCCGCGCCCGATGTCACGCCGAAGGAGCTGATACGCGTGCGTGAGAGCCTCAACCTTTCACGCGCCCTGTTCGCCGTCTATCTCCGGACAAACGTTCGCACACTCGAAAACTGGGAACAGGGCCGCGCCAGGCCGAATGCCCAGGCCGCGCTGCTGATCAATCTCGTCAAGCAATATCCGGATACGGTCCAGCGGCTCGCTGCGATCTAAATTCATTCCGACGGCTGCAGTGCAGTAAATTGGGACAAATTCTGAGGTTTCCCCTCAAGTATCGAGGGGAAACCTCAGTATCCGGAGAATTCTCGTCTTTAGCTAAGGTCGCGGGAGGGCCGGAATGCCTAGTTCAGCCCCGCTGCAATCTTCCGTATCTCCTCCGCGCTGCGCTCCCCCGCAAGCGCCGTCCCCGGCATCAGGTGTTTCCCCATCTCCAGCCCGCCGATCAGTACCGGTTCATAGCCGACATCCCGTATCAGGCGTGAAGCCACCTCGACGGCCTGGGCATCGTCACTCGCGATCGGCATGCCGACGCGCCCCGGCTCCTGATAAGCCGAGCCCATCCGCGCTGCGCGATCGCATTGAAGGCGCGCACCAGACGCGCGCCGGGCAGGAGCTCCTTGGATGCCAGGCCGGCGCCCTTCTCCCGCGCCCACTGCGCGATCTCGCCGTCGCGGTGGACGAAGGGATTGTTGGTGTCGATGACGATCTTGCCCTTGAGCACGTCCGCCAGATCTTTACCGATGGAAGGCAAGGCGTGATACGGAACCGAGATCATGACCACCTCGCCGAAGGTCACGGCCTCGCGCGGCGTCCCGGCACGCGCACCGCCGCCGAGGCGCGCGGCGAGCTCCTTGTCGTGTTCGATGTTGCGCGAGGAGAACATGACCTCGTGGCCAACCCGCACCCAGGTGGCGCCGATCGCGCCGCCGACGTTGCCCGAGCCGACGATGCCGATCTTCATCTTTCCGGCAGCGAGGACAGGCAAGGGCAGAGCGCCGGCGGCGACGGCCGCCCCGGCAATGACGAGAAACTCACGACGACTTTGTTTCATGGCAATTCCTCCACTAGTTCGATCATTCGCTTTCTCATGGTCTGTCGTCCGCTGCAAGCATTCACGACGAGAAAATCATGCAAGAGGTCCTTCCGCTTGCACTTTAGAGCTGAAGTGCCCTACTTCCAACCATAGCAGGCACCGTAGCCAGACAATGATATAATCTAGCTATTCTGGCTAGAAATATGGGTAATAGTATGATTAAATGGCAATTACAGGATGCAAAAAATCGCTTTTCCGAGTTGGTTCGCAAGGCACGCGAAGAGGGTCCGCAAGTGATCACGCTACACGGCCGCGATGCCGTGGTGGTGGTGTCTGCGAACGAGTATGGCAAGCTTTCGCGACCACGCGGCAACCTCGTGGATTTTTTCCGAAAGTCACCCTTGGTGGGGGTGGAGTTTGACCTTACCCGCAGCCGTGACACCGGAAGGCGGATCGAGCTTTGAGTTTTCTGCTCGATACCAGCGTGATTTCCGAACTGGTCAAGGCAGCGCCGGACAACAACGTTATCGAATGGCTGAAGCATTCCGACGAAGATTCGCTGTACTTGAGCGTCCTCACCATTGGCGAAATCGAAAAAGGTATTGCCAAATTGCCTGCGTCATCGCGTCGTGAAAAGCTGGAAACCTGGGTGAGGCGCGATCTTGCGGAGCGTTTCCGCGAACGGCTCCTCGCGATCGACGGAACGGTGGCTGCAACCTGGGGCAGGCTCGCAGGCGAAGCGGAGGCACGTGGCGAGCCGCTACCCGTGATTGACGGCTTGATAGCAGCCACCAGTCTCGCCCATGACCTTACCGTTGCCACGCGCAACATCGGAGATTTCGAACGCTGCGGGGCGCGCTGCTTCAATCCCTGGATGCAATCCCTGCATGAATGACTGATATCTACCGCTAGCACCGCGGGGTAAGACCTTGAGGTACATGAGGGACAGACCCCATTGAGGGACACATGAGGGACAGACCCCATTGAGGGACATGACGCCCCGCGGTCCCGCAGCCGGGATAGCAGCCGGGATAGGGTCAGGCCTTGCCTTTTGCCCCCTCTCGGCGTACGTGACGGCATGGCCCGCCCGCTTCGCATTGAATACGCCGGCGCGTTGCCTCTCCTCGCCTCCTCTCCCGCAATGAGGGCACCCGAGACCAGTTGGTATCCACACTGAATCTCAGGCAGGTCTACACCCAAGTGGAAAATAATGGCAGACCCCTTTGGACATTCAGAAAATGCCCGGCCTTCGGGGCCGCAGCCGGGCGAAACGTCAGGGTCTTTTCATGTTTATCCCAAGGTGAGAGACTCCCCAACCAGCGACCAACTCAAGCGGAAGCTCGATCACCACAGCGCCGGGGGATGTCAATGAAATCGATCAAGCGCGAGCAATACGAGGAAGCCCTCGAAGGACTGCACACCGAGCTGATCAACCTGCAGCACTGGATCATCGCCAATAACCGGCGCGTGGCCGTTATTTTCGAGGGGCGCGATGCAGCCGGCAAGGGCGGTGTGATCAAGGCCATCGGGGCGCCGCTCAACGATCGCTACGTACGCACCGTCGCGCTTTCGAAACCTGATGAACGCGAGCGCAGCCAGTGGTACTTCGAGCGCTACGCGAGCCAGTTGCCGAGTGCCGGTGAACTTGTCCTCTTCGATCGCAGCTGGTACAACCGCGCCGGCGTCGAGGTGGTCATGGGCTTCTGCACACCCGCCCAACACAAGCAGTTCCTGAAGGACTGCCCGGAGTTCGAACGCCTGATTACCAATGACGGCCTGATCCTGCTCAAGTACTGGCTCTGCGTCGACCAGGAAGAACAGGAAGAACGCTTCGCCGAACGGGCGAAAGATCCTGCCAAGCGCTGGAAGCTGTCTCCAATCGACATCAAAGCGCGCGAGCAATACGCCGCCTACGGCAAAGGGCGCGACACCATGCTGCGCGCGACCCACACCGACTACGCACCCTGGTACGTGGTCAATTTCAACGACCAGAAACGCGGTCGACTGAACCTGATCGATCACCTGCTCAAGCAGCTGCCCAAGCGCGAAGCGCCAGGCCGGGCGCTGCGCCTGCCCAAACTCCGCGACAAGCCCCACAAGGAACGTATCCCTCGAGGCTTTCTGATCGAAGAGACGTTCTGATTGAAGAACAAGGTGGAGGGTGAAGGGGAAAAAGCCGTGACGAGCGTGACGGTCGTGACGACGTGACGAGCGTGACGGCGTGACGGTCGTGACGACGTGACGGTCGTGACGACGTAACGATCGCGAGATACGTGAATGTCGTGTTGGGTCGCACATTGATCACGCTCGCATGTGCTGCTCAGTCCCGATTTGCCCAACGGCCCTTCGCTGCTTGCGAAGTTCGTCGGGCAGCGCTACGTGCAGAAACTCAGAAACAACGAATTAACAATGGGGATAGACCGCAATGAACACGGATTGTCTCTGCCGTGCCCGGTTTCTTAACGGTAGCGATATTTCTCCGCGCACTTGATGATCGCCAAGTTGTTATCCGCGTCGAGGCAGGCGCGGGCATCCCTGTGACGATCGATGCGCGGCCGGGTGTTGCGGACCGACACGCCGGCGGCCGGCTTCACGGTTCTTGTAATGTCCTGTTCCTCTGACATGGCTTCCGGCGTTGCCTCGGTCTGCGCGTCGGCATCGTCCTCGGCCATCGCCTGCAAGATGAAATTTTCGCCGGCTGTTTCTATTTGGCCAACGTAGTTCACCGCAGCGCCGGAGGGAATCGGTGCCCCCGCTGCAACGGCCGGCCACTCCAGAAGGATGCAGGCAAGAGCACCCGCTGCGGCAATGATCGGTTTGATCTGCATAAGAGTGTGTCTCCTGTTAATTTGCACGCATTGATGATCCGACCCGCTCGCAGGCTCGTCAAGGGATATGAGCTTGCGCTAGACCTACGCCAATGTCGTCTCGAATACAGATACGCGCCGGCGGCTGGGTGCGGCGACTCGACTGTCGTTGTGCGACGACACCGTCGGGCACTGCAAAGCAGCAGAAGCAAGTGACAAGTGACGGTCGTGAGGACGTGACGATCGTGACGGCGTGACGACGTGACGACGTGACGAGCGTGACGACGTGACGAGCGTGACGAGCCTGACGAGCCTGACGAGCCTGACGAGCGTGACGAGCGTGACAGTCGTGAGGACGTAACGATCGTTACGGCGGCTACGCGATCGAGGATTCTCGCTTCCGTGAAGAGATTTGCGTTGCTGAGGACAGACCCCATTGAAAGATAGTCACAGCGCAAGCTTGCCGATGTCTTCCAGGTAGGCGCACTGTTCGCAATCCTTCGCCGACGCGGGTGGCGTGTCGCTCTCCAGGCAGGACCGGGCAGCCATCAGCGCAGGTTCGACCCACGAGGTGTTGCCCGTATACGGAATCATCGAGACCTTGAAGCGCACGACCCCGTCGAATCGGTCCTGGGAGCGGTCCCCGTTGCAGTAGACGAAGTAACCGGTATCGGAAACGTCTAGACCGTTTTGCCGCAGCAGCCACTGGTAGAACTCCATCTGGCGCTTGTAACTGATCTGCCAGCCGGCGTCGATGCCGACCTCGCTGTCCTTGGCAGTCGCCTTGTAGTCGGCCACGATCAGCCGGCCGGTGCCGCGCTCCTGCCATAAATCGTCGATCGCACCCGAGACCTCGAACCCGGACGGTGCGTGAACATAGCGAACGCCCTTGAAGTTCTCCCGCCACTCGTCAAGTCTCGGATGCGCAAAGGGGATCGCGTCAATCCCGGCCTGAACCATGTAGGGATGTGCCTCGCCCCGTTCCCGATAGGCATCGAATTCCTTCTTCAGGAGATGGTCGACCGCCGTGTTGATGTTGAAAGGCGGGCCGGACGGGGGCTCCACGCCCAGTTTCCTGTCGATGTAGAAGCACCGCGGGCAACTGAGGAAATTCTCGACACGACTGCGGCTGAGGGTAAAGGGCTTGGCGGCCCCGGGCTTGTAGAGGTTTCGTGTGCGCATCCGGCAACGATAAGGCAATCGGCAGCGTATGAGAAGCAAATGGAATGGTGTGATCACCCATCCTCTGACCCGCAACGGCGACGAGGAATCGACTACACTGAATTGCATGCGTCTCCTCACTTTTCTCGAATACGCGGCGATCGTGGTCGGCGCAATCGCAATACTCGCCGGCGGGCACTATGCTTTGGTGAAAGGCATACATCTCGGCATTTTCCTGATCGGAGCGGGATTCGCGGTGGGCGGAATCGAGTCGCTGTATTCGCGACGGATGAGCCTGCGAATGTCCGAGGACGCCGCGGAGGGCTACTCTGGCTTTCCGGCGCTCGTGTGGGGCACGATGCTGCTGCTCGCGGGCGCAGCGCTGATCGGTTACTCGTACCTGCTCGATGCCGGCTTTTGGCCGCGAGCGGAGCGCCTTCTGAAGCAGAATCCGGCAATCGTATACATCGTTGCGGGTCTGTTTCTCGCCGGGTTTTCGGTGCTGCTATTCACCGATACGAATGCGAACCGCAAACTCTGGCAGACACTTTTACTGCGCGTGCCGCGCGTCATCGTCGCCCTGGTGGCGCTGACCTGCGGCATTGCGGGAATCGCGTCAGGTGCCTGGCAGATCGCCGACGCGCAGGGTTTCGCGCAGGTCGAACGCCAGGTTCGCGCACGCCTGGACGCTGCCTTCAAATGGGTGAAGGGTGAAGGGTAGGCAAAGCAGTGACAAGTGACAAGTGACAAGTGACGAGTGACAAGTGAAGGGTGACACCCCTGCGGATGCATGTGAGGGTAACGTGGTAAGAGCCCTTGTGTCGTTTTTTGCGTGCGCAAAAATGAAGTCCTGGCGTCAATTTGGATCGCTGCAGACCTTCAGGTGTTCTCTTAGCGTCTTCAGACCTAGAATAATCGTGTCATTGGTCCATAGCCGGATCGTTCGCTGTGGGGCGCCGACCGCCTGAACGGATTCATGCAGCCGGGAGAGTGTGCAGATGTTGGACTGGATCAAGAAGGACCACGGTCATCCGGACCATCCGATGCGCAATCCGGAAAAGGCAGCGAAGCTGCTGGCCGGAATGCGCGACTTCGATCCACTCACGGCGCTGAACGAGCTGAGCGCGTGGCTCGACGCGGTCAAGGATATCCCCGGCGACAACGAAACTGTCCGCGGCGAGATCCTGTCGCTGATCCAGGAAGCGAGCGGCGCGCACGTATCCGCGCTACTGGCGCAATTTCTCGTGCCGCCCAAAGACAAGCGGGCGACGCGCGCGTCGGATTGGAACACCGTCAACAATTATGTCAGGGGGCTGGCGGCAGCGCTTTGCGCATCGGCCAGAATTCTGCTGAAACAATCGGCGATGACCCCTTCGCTCCAGCTTCCCGGAGCGGTAAGCGCCGCAAGGGGAATTCACGCCTGTCGCCTGTTGGCGAAGGTCTATCTCCTTCGTTACTTTAGCGTTCCGCCGAAGCTGTGGCAGGTGGCGTATACCGTTCATGGCGACGCGGAGAGGGCGGGTTGCGCAACGACGCCCGTTCGCATGCACGCCGCCCAGAAGACGTCGACGACCGTGACCCAGGAGTTGCTGCGGATGTTGATGCTGCAGTCAAGTTCGCCGCAGATGATGCCGCCCGAACATATCGAGGTCGCCGATCGTGTGATCGAGCAGCTGGGCGGAGATTTTACGCTGCGCCCGCGCGGTGTCGCCGACAACCCCTTCTATTTCGATCCGGCGAGCGATCAGCCACCGCACCGCGCGCGCGCCCAGCAGCCCAACCCGGATCCCGGAATCCGGTATTTCGGCGCCGGAACGGGATACGACGCGCTGGACCGACTCTACAAGCAGTTGGCGTCGACCAGGATGGCGGATAGCAAGTCCCCGGGCAAGGACATTGCCCTCCATGCGCAAATCTCGGCCATCAAGCAATTGCTCGCGTTCTGGGGCGAAGCGCCCCCGTACACCCCACCCGCTCGCGAGCCGGCTACGGGTACCTTGCAGGTCGTTCAGGGCTATGGGCAGATCTGGCAGCACCTGTTGCACGTTCGATCCGGCGCCACCGAGCTGACGCTCGTGGAAGACGGTGACGTCGCAGCGCAGGCTCCCGAAACGTGGACCCTCCACGACACTGGCGGTAACGAACTCGGCGCGGAGATTCCGCAGCGATCGAGCGACTGGGCGCGGTGCGGCGACGTGGTCGGCGTCACGATGCACGGCAGTGACGAGTGCTGGCTCGGCGTGATCCGCTCCATGCATGCGGTGCCGGATCGCAGCCTGCGTGCCAACATCTACGTCATGAGCCGCCAACCGCAGGCGGTGGAGATACGCCCGGTCATCGCGAAGGGCGAAGCGAACGCCCTCTCGGACGCTGCAGCGCGGCAATTCGGCTTCAAGAGCGTGCGTGCCATCATCGTGTCAGACGGCGCCGGAGCGTCGCAAAATGCGAACTTTCTGCTGCCACCCGACAGCTGGGAGGAGGGCCGCGTCTACGAAGCGACGATTGGGGGAGCTTCGCGTTTCCTCCGCAGCCTGCAGCTCCTACGGCACGGCGACGATTTCGTGCGCGCGACGTTCGAGTGGGTGCAGCAATCCTGATTCCAAATGGGGAAAGAGTGGAAGAACCCGGGTCAGCGTGGGCCATCCCGGATCTTGTGGACACCGCATCGGCGGACACCAAATCCCAATGCAAGTGATCCATAGCAACGCGCACGCATTTCACCAGGGACCTTAGGCTCGAAGCCCTAGGGAAGCTCTGACCAAGTTCCCCATGCGCGACCGAGGCGATTCGGGTCGAGGGCAAGACGGCGAAGACGCCGTGTAGCCGGCCTACATAAGGAGGAGCCGACGCAGGCATCGACCCGAATCGCCCGGTCCCTCGAAAGAGTCGAAATGTTGTTGGGTTGTGCCAGGTGCGGCGCCTGCGTTGTTACGCTCCTTGCTGGGGCTTCAGCCGCATCTGCGGAGCGACGCCTAGCAGTCATCCGCACCTGGCGCAACGCGCGTCGCGGAATTTGATCAGAGCTTCCCTAGGCCAAGCTCCGCTTCCCTTGCCCTTACAACAACGCCACATTACTCAACTTCACGATTCAAGATACAAGGCTTGGTATTTTGCACTATTTGTGCAACAACAATGCCGGACCCAACCGAGCCGTGAGCCCTCTCAAGGAGATTTTGCGTTTCCGTTATTGCAAGGATAATTCCTCAAAACCCGAGTCGGCCTTTGCGGCACAGCTCCACTGGGTGCTCCACTGGGTCATCCCCGAATCACAGTTTTCGGGGGTGCTCGCACGGCGATAGCAAAGCTTGTCCGGCTTGGTTATGGACCAATTTTTCGGCACATCGGTATAGACCTCAACCGGGGTGCCGTTCGGGGCATCCGGGCCCCATGTGACTTCCACGCGGCAGACGCTGTCCCAGGTGCCTGACACGAGTTTGACGTCGCCCGCCAGGGCGTTGGCTATGGAGCCCAAAGCCAGCATGCAAGCCAATATCCCGGGAAGAAATTCGGTCCTTGTTAGCATTGCAATCGTCCTTTGCGTATTTATGGTCAAAATCAGTCGTCACAGTATTTGCGCCAGCGGCTGACAGACCAACGGGGAAAATATATGCAAACCCAAATGTCGGGAAAAATCGGATCAGGCCTGCATGATTGTGATTATATGGCTTCGAGAACACCTCCCTCGTCCGTTACATCAGGAAGGCCACATTGATGTCGCGCTCAATTCATACGAATCGGACCAGCAAGCAGTTCGCCCAAATGGGTTACCTGGACTGGCTGGAGATTTATACGAAGCGCAGGGTCAAGCGACTCGTACAGGAAGATCGACAGACTCGGCCCAAGCCCACCCACGTATCCTGGGAGAACATGGTTTCGATAGAAAGAGTCGACGACTCCCCGTTCCTGTACTTCCCTGCATCGATAGAAGACATGCATTGCGTCCTGATGCATCTCCCCTCCGCGCCGCTTGATGGCATCAGCAAGATTCGACTTGAGAGTGGCACTGGCTGCGTGAATCACGAAGCCGGGGAGGAAGGAGTCATGGATCCTTTCCTTGGACGCAAAAGTGAAGAAGTATTTCCCGGAATCTATGCTCCGCTTATTCTGGGCGTATATGCCTTGGATACAAACGAAATAAGCGTGTTTGGATATGCGAAGTCCCCGGAAACATTGCCTTCGCAGAAGCAGCAAGATGAGCTTCAGTTTCAGATGCTCATGACGCTGGTGCATGAACTTGCACACCATTTCGACCGCGTTGAACGAGTCAAGCGCGGTCGATGGAGAGCCGATGATCCCGAGAAGCTCGAGCAACTCGCCGAAAAACTGGAAAGAAAGTGGCGCATGGCAGCGGTAATGCCCTATCTCTTTAGGCAGAAAGCCGAACAAGACGGCTCCGACCAGAACACCAGTCGCTGAGGGGCTGGGATTGCCGTGGCCCACGGCGCCCGCTAACCCTTGATCCTTTCCGGCGTATCCTTGCAGCGGCAGTCCAACGACAAGTAAGACAGGAGGAGACAAATGTTCAGATCTATGGCATTCATCGCCGGTGTAAAAACCGCTTTACCCATTCTTTCACTGTTGCTGCTCGGGGCATGCCAGACCATGCCTGCCGGCACCACTGCGGCGCAAAAGGACGGCTACTTCACGACCAGCGACAACGTGCGTCTGCACTACATCGAGGCCGGCAAGGGTAAGCCCCTGGTCCTGATTCCCGGCTGGTCGCAAACGGCCGCGCAGTTCAAGCACCAGATTTCAGACTTGAGCGCCGACTATCACGTCATCGCCATCGACATGCGCGGTCATGGCGAATCCGACAAACCGGACCACGGCTATCGCATTCAGCGGCTTTCCGCCGACGTGCACGAGTTCCTGGTTGCCAAGGATCTGCGCGATGTCGCAATCGGCGGGCATTCGATGGGCTGCTCGGTGATCTGGGGGTATTGGGAGCAATACGGTTCCGATCGGTTGTCGAAAATCCTGCTGATCGATCAGATGCCGATGATTACCGCCAACCCGATCTGGTCGGCTCAGGAAAAGGAAGACGCGGGCGCGATCTTTACGCCCGTGTCGCTTTACGAAACCATCAATGCGCTGGCCGGGCCTGATGGCGTAAAGACCACCGAAGGCTTTATCACCGGGATGTACACCCCGCGCTATTCCCGCGACGAGCTGGCCTGGGTGATCCGTCAAAACCTCAAGATGCCGCGCCAGTACGCGGCGAATTTGCTTTTCGATCATTCCACCAACGACTGGCGCGACCTGATCAAGCACATCAACATTCCTACGCTGGTTGTCGGTGCGAAGACGAGCCTGGTCGGCTGGAAATCGCAACAGTGGATCGCCAAGCAGATCCCTGGCGCGCAAGTAGAGATTTTTGAAGAGAACGAAGGCGGCAACCACTTCATGTTCATGGAGAACCCCGAGAAATTCAATCGCCTGGTCAGGAATTTCATCAAGTAAGATCGCCCAGGGCAACGCCCGGCCACGTGGCGGATCCGAATCCGGGATCCGCCGCGTGTGGTTTACCGCGTCACGTCACGCGCCTTTGATTTTCTTGCTCAGTCTTTAGTCCGCCGCGGTCAGCTCGACAGGCAAATTGGGGCGAACGCCTTGAATGCTCTCCCCTCCCCCCGCTCGAACCACGGCGCCGGTCTTGTTTCTTGCACGCAAGAATTCAAGGATTGGGATCAGTCTTTTCGCATGGCCCGCCCGCCTCGCATTGAATACCCCGGCGCGGCACCCGCGGCTTTCATTGTCTGATGAGTGACGTGATCGCATCGACCACCGCGGCGGGACGATCCCGCTGCAGGTAGTGGCCGCTGCCCGGTACTCGCTCGGCGGATTCAATCGAGAGTAGACGCGCCCAATCGCCTTCGCTGCGCCGAGCGACGCGCTCGAACGCACCGGAATCCAGCCCCGAGAAACTGCCACGCACCAGCAATCGTGCCGGAACGCCTGTAGGTCGCGCCCAATCGACCTGATCAAGGCAGGCCGCCTGATCGTCGAACTCCTTGCGCATGATGGGGCTGAAGCGCAGGCGCGCCACCTTGACCACGCCTGCGACGATGGGCGCGCCCTCCTGGACGCGCTGCCAGTGTTCAGGGTAGGTCGGGTCGAGGAGCACGAGGCCCGCAACTTCGTCAGGATATCGCTTGGCATAGACATACTGGTACAGGCCGCCGAGGGAATGACCGACCAGCACGTAGGGCGGTTTCAGGCCAAGGGAACGAAGGAGTTCGCGCTGTTCATCGGCCGCCTGGCACGGACTGCGGGGTTCCGCGCGCGACGGGCTTTTTCCGTAGCCTGGACGGTCGAACGCAACGGTCGTCGCACGACCGGCGACTTCGCGCTGGACGGTATCCCAGACCGCGGCACCATCCCCCAGGCCGGATTGGAAGACCATAGTCGGTTGGCCACTGCCACGCACACGGCTTGCGGGGATCCCGCTTACGGGTGCGCTGCTGCAAGCACCCAGCAGGAGTGTCGCGCTCAGGCAGATCGCAATTCGTTTTGCCATTTCAGTTCTCCGATTTTCAGACCAAACAGGGGACGCAGCCAGCCGACGCGGCGAACCAAGCCGTCGGTAATCAGCCAACAGCCCAGCAGCGTGCCGCCGAGCACGAGCAGCGGTTCGAGGACCGGCCCGGCACGAAACGGGAACAGTGCGTGCGCGATGCCGATGATCAACGTCTGGTGCAGCAGATACCACGGATAGACGGACTCCCGGGCCCACGGCAGCCAAGCCATTTGCCGGTTCAAATGGGCATGCGCATAGCCGAGGATCGCGACCACCGAACTCCACAGGTAGAGGTCGCGTATCAGCCGTGTCACCGCCCAACGCACGCCAAATTGTTCACCGGGCACCGCATGCATCAGGACGAAATAGCCTGCGAGCATAGTCAACGCGACGCATAGTGCGCGATGTCGCAACCGCGAGAGCTCCGCCCAGAGCCCGGTATCGGCGCCCATCCAGTAGCCGTACAGGAACACCGTGAAGTAAACCGCGTGCAGGTACCAGTCGGACACCAGATCGTGGGTCGCGGGAAAGCGCGGCTGCAACACGAACGTGTACACCGCCAGCGGTAGCGCCGGCAGCAGTAGCAGTGCCCAGCCGCGCAGTCCAACGCAGGCGGTGCGAATGCGCTTTCCGGCGCGGGATTCCAGAGCCGTCGTCAGGACAATGAGCAGCACCGTGTACGCCCACAGGTAGGCGAGGTACCAGAGGTGGTTCCAGGTGATACCGTATTGCCAGCCGTCGAATGCGCCGCGTTGCCAGGGTCCGCCGGTGTAATAGCGCGCAAGAAATTTCGCAAAGCCGGGTTCGACCAGTCCGTTGGCCACCCCTTGCGCGTAGGGCTGAAACGGCACCAGTAACGCCATGCCGAACGCAAGCGGGACCAGCAGCCTGAGGCTGCGCTGCGAGAAAAGCTGGAGCGGATTTGAGCGGTGGCGAAGGAAACCCAGTGCTACGCCCGAGATCAGGAAGACCAGATCCATGCGCCACATGCCCACGATGCGCATCGGCCATTGCAACCACTCGGTCGCGTGCAGGCTCTTCAGGTGCCAAGGCCAGCCTTGCACGTAGAACATGCCGACGTGGTACAGGATCACCAGGGCGAAAGCCAGCGCGCGTAGTGCGTCGATGTCGTGGCGGCGAATCATGGGACCTCCCGTGAAATGACCGCGGGATTCTCCGCCAGGGAAACAGGACGGCGGGAAACAATGTGACAAGCGGATGCAATTTGGGACAAGCGGCAGATAGCGGGGACGAATCCGGGTGGCGGCGATCCGCCTCCCTCGTAAAATAGCCGCATGTCCTCAGGCACGACTTCGCTGTTCGAGCGTTATCAAACTATCCGGCGCCGGGTCGAAATCGGTTTCTGGGTGTCCGGTTTCTTCCTGCAGGCGGCCCTCAACAGCGTCGTCGCCGTTCTGGACCTGCAGCGCGCCGGGCGCGCGATTCCGATCTGGCAGCCGCTGGTTTGGGAAGGGACGAGCAATCTCGTCCTGCTGGCGCTGGTCCCGGCCGTCATTGGCTTCGAACGCCGTTTCCCGATTCATTGGGATACGCTAAGGCGGAATTTGCCCTGGCATCTGCTGGCGAGCATCGTCTACTCGGTCGTTCACGTGGTCGCCATGGTCGGGCTGCGGCACGTCGCGTATGCGGCGACGGACGCCCGCTACGACTTCGGCGACTGGCTCGTGCAAGGGGGCTACGAATACCTGAAAGACGTGCGCACGTATGCGGCGGTGCTGGGCATCGTACTGATCTACCGGTTCATGATGCTGCGCCTTCAGGGAGAGGCCCGGCTGCTGGATGCACCTGACGAGGGCGCACCCCTGGACTCGATCGAGCGCCCGGCACGTTTCCTGGTGCGCAAGCTACGCAAGGAGTTCCTGATTGCGGCGGCTGATATCGAATGGCTGCAGGCACAGGGCAATTACGTGAACCTGCATGTTCGGGGCCACGATTATCTGCTGCGCGCGACCATGGCCGCCGTGGAGACCCGTCTAGATCCGTCGCGGTTTGCCCGCGTGCACCGCAGCTATATCGCGAACCTCGATCACGTCGTCGAGATCGAACCGCTGGACAGCGGCGACGCGCGCCTCCTGATGCGTGACGGCGCCCGGATTCCCTGCAGCCGGCGCTACAAGGAAGCGTTACACCCGGCCTTGTCCGGACCTTGAAGCGAGGGACTAGAAGACTTGGGTGAGGAAAGGCGAGTGCTGCGCAAAGGCCGTGACTATTTTGACGACGTGACGGTCGTGAAAAGGCGGTCGTACCTCGAGAGAGGCGAGAGGTTCAGCCTAGTGCGAGTGGGTCAGGCCTATACTTTATAGCCTTTGAGATGAAGCCTTAAGCGCAACTGGGAGAGTGAGCGCACAACGGGGTCTTGCCTTCGTAACCGTACGATCACTTCTTGGGCTTGTAAGTGAATTTCTGGCCGCCGACGCTCGCTTCGTACATCAAGCCACCCTTGGCAACCGTGAACGTTGCCATGCCCTTGTTGTAGGAACCGGCAGTGGTGGCGTCATGTTTGCCTCCGCTGGCGCTGGTGGAAGTACCGGCCGTGTTCGCGGAGGCCGACGCGCCGGCTGTGATGGCGACAGCGGTTGCCTGGGCGCCGAACTCGAATTTACCAGTAGTGAATTCGTCGAAGGCGCGCTGATCCTGGAAGAAAATAATCTGGCTATAGCCCTGGCCGCCGAACTGCCAACCCACCGTCAGTTGCGTCATCGAAGTGTTGCCGACGTACGCACCGCTCTTGTAGACGCGGCCCTTGCCGTAGGCGCCACCGATGCCCACGCCGCCTTTGCCGATGGTCGGGAAAATTGCGTAACCATAACTATTGTCGAAAAAGCCCGAACTCGCTCCGGCTTCCTTGAAAATCTTGATGGTTTCCGCGTAATCGTCCGCCCACGCGCTACCGGACAAACTGATCAGAAACAACAAGACTGTGAGAAGGTTGACTCTAAGGGGCATCATGTTATGTACCTCGGTAATTCGGGAAATTGGCGTACATGCTAACAATCCTGGTATCTGCCTCGCGACACCCGCTTCAGACTGACTCGCTCTTGAATAGTTCGCGAAGTCGCATCCCGCGAAAATCAAAAGCACCCTTGGTGGTGTCAGCGATCTTGGGCGCGAACATGGATTCTTCAGGCGACGGCGCGCCGCTTGGAGGCTTCGCGTTTGGAGACAACGCGCCTCAAGCGATGCCGACAAGCAGACCCTGACGAGTTTCTTGGCGAAACGCACGGCCGGCCGCGCTGGCCGCTATACTCCTGACATCCGCCCCGCTCTCCGGTCTCCATGTACCAACAGCTACTTTGGCCTCGCCGAAGCGCCGTTCTCCATCGCGCCGGACCCGCGCTATCTCTACATGAGCCAGCGCCACCAGGAGGCGCTCGCGCATCTGCTCTATGGCGTGAACGGCGATGGCGGGTTTGTGCTGCTCACGGGCGAGGTGGGAGCGGGCAAGACCACGGTATGCCGCTGCCTGCTCGAGCAGATTCCCGACTCCTGCGATGTGGCCTACATCTTCAATCCCAAGCTGACGGTGGAGGAGCTGCTCTCGACCATCTGCGTCGAATTCGGCATCGCCTGCCCGCCCGGCAATACCAGCATCAAGGTGTTCGTCGATTGCATCAACGCCTACCTGCTCGATGCCCATGCCAGGGGCAGGCACACGGTGCTGATCATCGACGAGGCGCAGAACCTCTCCGCCGACGTGCTGGAGCAGATGCGGCTGCTCACCAATCTGGAAACCAACCAGCGCAAGCTGCTGCAGATCATCCTGCTGGGCCAGCCCGAGCTGGCGGCGATGCTGGAGCGGCCGGAGCTGCGGCAGCTCGCGCAGCGCATCGTCGCGCGCTATCACCTGGGGCCGCTGACCAAGCCGGAAGTCGCAGCCTATGTGCGGCATCGCCTCGAGGTGTCGGGCGCGCAGCGGCAGTTGTTTCCGGCTGGCTTGATGGGCCGTCTGTACCGCCTGAGCGGCGGCGTTCCCCGGGTCATCAACGTGCTGTGCGACCGGGCGCTGCTGGGCGCCTACGTGCAAGGCAAGGAGCGGGTCGATCGCGCGACGCTCGCGCAAGCAGCGCGCGAGGTATTCCACCAGGCACAGCGCCGCAGCCTGGTGCGGCCTTTGCTGATGGTCCTGATTCTGTGTGCTGGCGGGGTGCTGGCGATGACGCTGTATCAGCGGACGTTGCGTGAGACCGGAACAGCAATCGTGCCCGCGACCATGGCAAAACCCGTTGCTCAGACAATGCTGCGGAACCGGCCAAAGAGGCTCCGGTGAAGGATGCCAAGGCGGAAGCGGCGTTGCCGGATACGCTGGAATGGCCGGCGGATGAGCCGCGCTCGCGCAGCAAGGCGATGGCTTACGCCGCACTGTTCCGGGCATGGGGCGCGGACTATCGAAGGGGCGGACGCGTGCCTGCAGGCTGAAGGTCTGGGTCTGCGCTGTCGCAGCGCCCGCGGCGGATTGGATGAACTGCGTCAATTGAACCGGCCCGCAGTGCTCATGATGCGCGACGAACAGGGCCGGGAATTCCATGCCACGTTGATTGCGCTTGACGACAAGACCGCCACCTTCGCCGTCGGCGCCGAAACCAGGACGGTCGCGCTTGGCGCCCTGGCGGCGCAATGGTCGGGGCACTACACCTTGCTGTGGCGCATGCCGCCGGATGCGCGCGAGAATATCCGGCGGGGAGAACGTGGGCCGGCCGTGGAATGGCTGAGCAAGCAACTCGCGCAGGTGCAGGGGCAGGTTGCCGCAACCAGCAAGGCACCGCTGTTCGATGATGTCCTGGCGCGTCAGGTGAAACAGTTTCAACTCGACCAGGGACTGATTCCCGACGGCGCTCGTCGGACCCCAGACCCTGATGCGCCTCGCCGGCGTGGCGGATCGAACGGCGCCGGAATTGCTGCCCCGGCAAGGGGGGAAATAGGCATGTCCTATATCCTCGACGCTCTCAGGAAATCCGATCAGCAGCGTCAGCGCGGCGCGGCGCCGACGCTGCTCGCGGCGCAGGCGTCGGCGGTAGCGCCCAAACGGCCGGCGTTTCTGGTTTACGGCTTGCTTGCGGCGGTCCTGGTCGGCGCGGGCATCGTGATCGGCTGGCTGCGCCCATGGCAACCGGAGCAAGTGGCTCCTGGGAGACCGGAATCTGTCGCCGCCAAGCCGCTCGAATCGACCCCGCGCCAACCGGCACCTGCGCCATCCGCAGTGGCGCGGCAGCCGCCGTCCCCGGGGTTGCAGACCAAGCAAACAGAGCCCGTGCCATCTGAGATGGCGCAACAGCCCAAGCCGCAACGGAAGTTGAAGACCGCGACGCGGCCCGCGCAAGCAGCGCCAGCTCCATCTGAAATGGCGCCGCAGCCGAAGCCGGAACTGCCCGCGCGCGCAATGCCGGAGAGCGATGGCCCACCGCTCGAAGCGGATGCGGCCGCGCCAGGCAGAACGGCGGCAGCGGCGCCGGAGCGGCCTGTTGACACCGCCGCGGCTGATGCCGCGCGCGTACAAACGGTGATATCGATGGCCGAACTTCCGCTCTCGGCCCGGCAGGAGCTTCCGGCAATGACGATTTCGGTTCATGCCTATTCCGACAATCCCGGGGCCCGCCTGGTCGGCATCAACAACCGGATACTACGGGAAGGCGAGTACGTAGTTCCCGGTCTCAAGCTTGAGCAGATCACGCCGGATGGCATGATATTCGGCTACAAGGGATACAGTTTCCGTCGCGGAGTGAAGTAGAGGGTGGAGGTGAAGGGAGGCAGTGACGAGTGACGGGTGACAAGTGACGGGTGAAGAAAAACAGGGTCGCCCCGCAAGGGGATACCGGTCTTCGACCATGAGGGGTGAGGGGTGAGGGGCGAGGGTCGAGGGGCGAGGGAAGAGGGACGAGCAAAAGCCGTGACGACGTGAAAACGACGAAGGGAGTTTCAGTGCAGGCTAACATTTAGCGCTTGCACTGCGATCAATGTTATGCCGGAGCTACCATCGTGACGGCGTAACGGACCCCTAGTTTTGCCAAACCCCGAATCCCTCGTGGCGGAGGTCCTCGGCCCGAAAGGCGGTGAACGGTAAACACGGAACAGTAAACCGTGAAGAGCTAATCGGCAGTGAGTGCGTGACACCCCTAACTGGGCACTCCGGGCTTCGCCAGGGTGTCCGGGTGCATGTGAGAGAAGGAGGCAAACCATGAAAGTCAACTCCCGACGTGAAGCATTGAGGGTGATAGGCGCCACGGCACTGGGCGCCGCACTCCCATTGCGCGCAGCCGCGCAATCCCCGCGCCTGCAATCCTGGCCACTGAAGACGTCGCGCCGCACCGGCATTCACGACGTCGCGCCTGCTGCCGATAGCGGCGTCTGGTTCACGGCGCAGGCGAGCGGCCATCTCGGCTATTTCGATCCCGCGACGGGCCGCACCGAACTCATCTCGCTGGGGTCAGGCTCATCACCGCATGGCGTCATTCAAGGTCCCGACAAGGCGGCGTGGATCACCGACGGCGGCCAGCAGGCGATCGTGCGCGTGGGCTGGCCTGACCGCGACATCAGGGTCTTTCCGCTTCCCGAGAAAACGCCCTACGCGAATCTCAACACCTGCGCCTTCGATGGCGACGGGAATCTCTGGTTCACGGGGCAGAGCGGCGTGGTCGGCAAACTCGCAATGAAAACCGGAACGACGGCCGTGTGGGACGCTCCGCGCGGCCGCGGGCCCTACGGCATTTGCAGCACACCGCAGGGAGACATATGGTGGTGCTCGCTGGCGGGTTCCTTCATCGCGACCATCGACCGCCGCACCGGGCAGTCGACGGTGGTGGAGCCGCCGACCAGGAATCAAGGCGCCCGCCGTGTCTGGAGCGACAGTCGCGGGCGCATCTGGGTCAGCGAATGGCTCAGTGGCAATCTCTCGATGTACGACCCCGCGTCGAAAAACTGGCGCACCTTCAAGGTCCCGGGCGCCAACCCGCAGACCTACGCTGTCTATGTGGATGAGCGCGACCAGGTATGGGTGAGCGAGTGGGCCGACAATGCGGTGTATCGCTTCGATCCCGCTGCCGAGAAGTTCGAGCGCTTCGGCTTTCCTCGCGAAGGCACAAACATTCGTCAGATCCTTGGCCGCCATGGCGAAGTGTGGCTCCCCGAAAGCGGCACCGAATTCATCTCGGTCATCCGGACCGCGTGAGGTCGCCGGCTGAAAATCAATGCCGTTCCGATCCTGCTGCAAACCTGCAAAGTGCGCAGCGCTATGCGCCAGCAGATCGGTAGAAAGTTCAATTTGAGATCAGCGCTCCTGGCCTGCGCGGCGGCACTCGTGCTAACGGCGGTCGCGGCCTGCGGCGGCGATCAGTCCTCGTCGACGACAACGCGCACGTGGCGCATGGGCTTCTCAGCCATTCCCCCGCGAATGACTACAGCGGCCGTCATCGAAGGCATCGACCGTTGGAGTGAGCGCGCCGAGATTGCGGCCATCCACGAGGAGTTGCCGTGGACCGATTTGTTGGCCGGCATGTCGCCGGATGACATCCTCGACCGCGACAAGGTCCAGCTCGTCGATTACATGCGCGGCAAGGGCCTGCAACTGTATTTCATGGCCGATCTGACCGACGGCCTGTCGCGCGGGGAAGAGGCGCCGCAACTGCGCGCGCTCGGGCGCAGCATTACCGAGCCCGCAGTCCGGCAGGCCTATCGCAGCTACATGCTCGCGGTGGAACGCAAGTTGCGGCCCGAAATCATCGGCCTCGCGGCGGAGACCAACCTGATTCGGGCTGCCGCGTTGCCTGCAGTCTATGCCGGCGTCGTCGCGGCCGCTAACGCCGCCGCGGCGGACCTGCTCGCTGCGGGGAGTTCGGCAACGCTCCTATTCAGCGTACAGGTGGAAACGGCATGGGGCAGGCTCGGCGGCACCGGCAATTACGTCGGCGCCGAACAAGACTTCACCGATTTTCCGTTCGCACAACTGCTTGGCCTTTCGTCGTATCCGTACTTTGGCTTCTCGCAACCGGAAGACATGCCGACCAACTATTACAGCCGGTTGCTCGATGGGCGCACGCTGCCCGTGATGGTTGTCGAGGGCGGGTGGACGAGTGCAGCCGCGGGATCCGTGCAGTCATCGCCGGCGCGGCAGGCCCGCTACATCACACGCCACGCGCAACTTCTCGACGCAGTCGACGCACGCGGCTTGATCCAGCTGCTGTTTGCCGATATCGACCTGGGGTCGCTCCCGCCGCCGATACCACCGAATCTGCCCTTGTTCGTCAACATCGGGCTTACCGACAGTGACTTTAACGCCAAGCCGGCCCTGGCAGCCTGGGATGCGCTGCATGCGCGGCAACTGAAGGTTGAATGAGTGACACCCCTCCGGGTGCATGTGAGGGTGGAGAAGAACAGGGGCGCCCCGCAAGGGGATACCGGTCTTCGACCATAAGGGGCGAGGGACGAGGGGCGAGGAGAACGGGTGACAAGTGACGAAGTGACGAGTGACTGGTGACAAGCAAAGTCCACTGCTGCGTGCTCCGCTAGAACACGGGCGAGGGACGGCCTAGTGCCTTCCCATCAGCCAGCCGTCACCGTGGCAGCGCTGACAGCCTTTATCCGTGCTCAAGCCTGTACCGGCACACACTGGACATTCGGTCCAGTCCTCCGGGTTTGCACGCCAGGTAATTCTTCCGCCGCAGGGCATCCCGCTGCTGTTGGGTATTGCGCACATGACGGTTTTTTCGATCGAACCGGTGTAGGCCCGGCCGCATCGCATGCACCCGCAGTCAGGACGGAGTTTCTTGAGAATGTCGTTCTTCATCAAATGACCCCCGGATTACCGCGCCTACTTCCCAAATGGAATGCTGATGTAGAAGCCGAAGGCATCGACCTCGTTGTAGTGCCCTAACTTCGGAAGGTATGTCGCGTTGAATTTGATGCGTCCCAGATCGTAGGTAATCAGCGGGATCATGGCGAGAAAGGTTACGCCGTCGTTGTAGGTCCGGCTGTGCACGACGGCGAAGGCGCCGCCAATCCTCCAGCGCTTTGCAAATTTGAATTGGTAGCCCAGCGATACGAACTTCGCCAGGTTTGACCCGGAATCCTGGTACGCGCCGATCTCGCCAAAAGTGGTGCCTCGCTCCGTGTCGGAAAATTCGTAGTGAAGACCGAGCCCGGGATTGACTTCGTTGTCCAGGTTCAAGCGGTGAACGGTCTCGCGGTCGGGATGGTACGAGAGCCCGTACACGTTGAGATCGAGCGCATCGAGATTGAACCAGGTATCGGCTGGCCGGACCTGCTCCGGTGAATTCGCGGACGCGTTGGTGCTGGCATTACCAGCCACAGCTCCACTGCCACCCTCGTCTGCCGCGGCAGTACCGAGCACCGTCAACGCCAATCCGGCGAGAACAGCTCGTAGCACAGACAATGTTCGTTGATCCTTCATACGGGCGATATTTTCCTGGCGTTGCAGTGCTGATCGGGTCGTGCATGCCCTGAGCATGCCTAGTTACCTGGTGAAAAAAGCGCCTAGGGTTTGCGCGAGCCGGGTGCCTAAAGACACCCGACCTCCCTGTTCTCAACGATCCCCAGGCGTACTCTTCTCGTCGCAATGGCTGTGCCAGTAAGCCATGTTGAAAAAATGACACTCGCACTAATGTTCGAATGTCCTCTGTTTCATGGGGAAAAGAGTTGGTGTCTGAATGCCGACGCATGGCAATGACGAAGGCTCAACAGCTGTCTTGGGCGTAATGCGTCACGGATCGACCCAAGTCGAACGAAATTGCGCTGAGGCGTTTGCAGGAAAAACTAAAACGCGGTGTCAGGCCTTAAAAGCCAACCGGAAGCGCGCCCGTTCCGGCCACAATGGAACAAAGGCGCTCCAAACCTATGGCGGTCCGGCCGGGTCGGACTCATTCAACGCCTGCGAGGGCAAAGGCAAATCGGGGGTGCGCAGGTGAAGAAGAGATCATTGCCTCTGTCGAGGGTATATGGGCTGCTCGAGCCGGGGCCCGTGGTGATGATTACGACCTCACGCAATGGGCGCCACAACATCATGACCCAGTCGTGGCACACGATGCTCGAGTTCGAACCGCCACTGGTCGCCTGCGTAATCAGCAACCGGAACCTGACGTTCGATACTTTGGAGGCGACGCGGGAGTGCGTGATCAACATTCCGACCGTGGAACTGGCGAAACAGGCCGTTGCCTGCGGCAATGCATCGGGCCGTCGGATCGACAAATTCAAGGCTTTCGGCCTGACGCCGGTGGCGGCCTCCAAGGTAAAGGCGCCGCTGATCCACGAGTGCTACGCCAACCTCGAATGCAAGGTCGTCGATTCGTCGATGGCGAACAAGTACCTGCTTTTCATCCTCGAAGTGATCAAGGCCTGGATTGACCCGTTGGAGAGAGACCCGCGCACGATCCACCATCGTGGATACGGCGCGTTCATGGTGGCCGGCAGGACGATCAGGCTGCCGTCGAAAATGAAGTAGCCGGCCGGCGATTCAGCGCTGCCGGGCAGGAGGAGCTGGTCAGGCTTGGCCTGTTGCGTTTTTTGTGCCGTATGCCCATCGGCAAGTCCGGCACTGAGTGGTCAGCTCAACGAGCGCGACGGATCCCATGAGCCACGCCCTCCTCAACCATGCGTGTTTTGCCCCGACTATCACATCGACTTCACGATTCGGATGGTAGATCCCACGCATTCCACTCGCCGCCGACCGGATGGTGTCGGGCCTTCGTCAAAGGTTGTCAGACCATCGTCATCAATGCGAGGTTTGTAGGGCCCGATCCTTGAGAATCGGCTTTCAATGCCCAGCAAATGGGGTTGCCGTTCGATGGCACGAATTTCGCGTGGGCACTTTCCTGTCAAAACACAATTGCTTCTCACGAGGGGCGAGGCCGATGCCCAACTCCAACCATCAATCAGAAACGTCGAGTCCCGCGGAGAGCGCCAGCCCCGATCCGGAATCCATCGTCATGTGGCTACGTGGGTTATCGGCCGAAGAGTTTGGGGAGTTAAGCGAGGCAATAGCCAATCACGACGCCGAAGGGCTGGCCCGTTTCGACAACAGGTTTCGAGATTATCTCAATCGCTCCGGATGATCCCAAGCATGGTGAAAGTCTCACCCTTGCCTTCAACGGGTTGGCGCGTAGAGCTAAGCGCTGGCGAACAGCCGTTTCTGTTTCCGACCAAGGCCCAGGCAATATCGTTCGCCCTGGCATGGGCCGATTCCAATCAGCCCTGTGAAGTAGGCGTGTACGGTCCTATTGGGGAGCCTGAGCGAAGCATGACATTTCCGAACGGCAATTACCGTCGTCCCGCTAGAACGGATCGCCGCCGGATGCAAGTCGACATTCCGTTTCGCGATCGGCGTCACCAGGAACGCCGGGCACAGGATTGACGCGGTTGCCCGTCGAAGGGGAAAGCGGGGACGGCTGGGTTTGTCGCATGAATAACGCAATATGCCAAGCATGACTCGCTTGCTCAGAGGCACAAACCGCGTCGGGCGTTGACTCAGTGCCGGGGAAAATCAGTCCGACGCGTACTTTTTTGATTCGGAGGCTAGCGCCTTCCCATCAGCCACCCGTCACCGTGGCAGCGCTGACAACCTTTATCTATGCTCAAGCCTGTGCCGGCACACGCTGGACATTCAGTCCAGTCCTCCGGATTCGCGCGCCAGAAAACTCTGCCGCCGCAGGGCATCCCGCTGCTGTTGGGAATTGCGCACATGACGGTTCTTTCGACCGAGCCGTTGTAGGCCCGGCCGCATCGCATGCACCCTGCGTCAGGACGGAGTTTCCTGATAATATCGTTCTTCATCATATAGTTAGCGTATCCTGTAGGATTGGATATCTAACACCACGAATGAGCAAGGTTCTTTATTAACCGCAATTTTTGGGCCCGCCGACAGGAAGACGGAGACACCCCTTCAAAACGGACGATCTCCTCACCAATCCACGATTGTGCCGTCGGCCAGCACCGCGTTGCCGGCGTGCATGATCTCCTGCTTGAACGGATGCTTCGCCACCGTTGCTTCGCTGACTTCGACGCCGAGGCCGGGGCGCTCGGGTATCAGCCAGTGCCCGTCCCTGGCCTTGATCGGGCTTTGAACCACGTCGTGATACCACGGCACCGCGCCTGACATTTCTTCCTGGATCACGAAGTTCGGCGTCGCGATGTCGAAATGCAGCGCCGCCACCCCGGCAAGCGGCCCGAGCGGATTGTGCGGGGCGATGCCGATACCCGCGGTCTCCGCCATCGCCGCGATCTTGCGCGCTTCGCTGAAACCACCGACGTGGCAGAGGTCGGGCTGGGCGATGTTGATTGCGCGCAGACGGAACAGGTCATCGAACTCGCGGCGATCCACCAGGCGCTCGCCGGCGGCGATCGGCACCGTCGATTTGTCCATGATCTGTTTCATGCCCTGCGAATCACCGGGCTGGATCGGTTCCTCGACGAACAGCGGCCGGTACGGCGCCAGCGCATGGATGTACTGCAGCGCCACGCTGGTCGAGGCGCAACGGCCATGGAAGTCGATCATGATCTCCACGTCGTTGCCCACCGCCTCGCGCAACGCCTGCATCATGCCGCCGACGTGGTCCAGTTCTTTGGGCGACGCGGTGTAGTGCGTGTAGGGGATGAACACGACTTTGAGCGCGCGGTAGCCCTTCGCGATCACTTCCAGCGCGCGCTCGACCACCGCGGCGTGGTCCAGGCTCTCGTACACCGACGTCATGTCGCCGAAGCCGAGGTGGGTGTAGATCTTGATCCTGTCGCGCGTCTTGCCGCCGAGCAGGCGCCACACCGGCACATTGAGTTCCTTGCCCCAGATATCCCATAGCGCCATCTCGATGCCGCTGATTGCGGTGTTGCCGATCACCCCGAGCCGCCAGAACGAGTGCTTCGTAAGAATGCGCACGTTGTTCTCGATGTCGCGCGGATCGTGTCCGATCAGCAGCGGTTCCAGGTCCTGGACCGCGCCGACCACTGCGCGGGTTTTCCATTCGAGCGTGGCCTCACCCCAGCCGTATAGACCGGGCTGGTCTGTTTCCACCCGCACAAACACCCAGTTGCGCATCTCGGCGTTGCAGACCGAGGTCTTGATAGCGGTGATTTTCATTGTTCTCCTCTGGCTTGACGCTGCGAATGCGAGAGATTAAAGCCAAGCCCCGATCTTATCCAGCACACCGATTCGGGCATAATCTCCGCCGCAGAGGGAACGCGGGTCGCCGCGATCGGGCTGCCCGGATTCATCCATAGTATTTAGTGAGGGGAAGCGATGGCCCAATCGCTGGGACCATTCGACTACGTCATCGTCGGCGCCGGATCGGCCGGCTGCCTGCTCGCCAACCGCTTGAGTGCCGATCCGGAGGTGCGCGTGCTGCTGCTCGAGGCCGGCGGCAAGGACGACTACTTCTGGATCCATGTTCCGGTCGGTTATCTCTATACCATCGGCAATCCGCGCACCGACTGGTGCTACAAGACTGAACCCGATCCGGGACTGAACGGCCGCTCGCTCGGCTATGCCCGGGGTCGCGTGCTCGGCGGCTGCTCCTCGATCAACGCGATGATCTACATGCGTGGACAGAAGAGCGACTACGATCACTGGGCCGCGCTCGGAAACAAGGGCTGGTCGTGGGACGAGGTGCTGCCCTATTTCAAGCGCAATGAGGATTACCAGCACGGCGCAGACGAGCTGCATGGCACCGGCGGCGAGCTGCGCGTCGAGGAGCGGCGGGTGAACTGGGAGATCCTCGATGCCTGGCGCGAGGCCGCGGAAGAATGCGGCATCCCCAAGATCGAGGAGTTCAACCGCGGCGACAATTTCGGCAACGCCTATTTTCAGATGAACCAGCGTCGCGGCGTGCGCTGGAGCAACACCAAGGCCTTTCTGCGGCCGGTTATGAATCGGCCGAACCTGACGGTGCTCACCCATGCGCACGTGAAGCGCGTGCGCGTGCAGACACTGGGATTCCTCCAGCGCGCCACCGGCGTGGAATTCAGCCTTGGTCCGCGCGGCAACCAGTTTGCCGAGGCCCGGGGCGAAGTGATCCTCGCCGCGGGTTCGATAGGGTCGCCGCAGATCCTTCAGCTCTCCGGCATCGGCCCCGGCACGCTGCTACAGGACCTCGGCATCAACGTCGAGCACAACCTGCCGGGGGTGGGTGAAAACCTGCACGATCACCTTCAAATACGGATGATGTACAAGGTGAAGAACGTGCGCACGCTCAACGAGCGCGCCAACAGCCTGTTCGGAAAAATGGCGATGGGGCTCGAATACCTGTTTTTCCGCACCGGGCCGCTGACCATGCCGCCCTCGCAACTGGGCGCATTCGCGAAAAGCGATCCGGCGCAGCCGTCGGCGAACATCGAATGGCACGTGCAGCCGCTGTCACTCGACAAATTCGGCTCGCCGCTGCATCCCTTTCCCGCGATCACGCCGTCGGTGTGCAACCTGCGCCCCACCAGCCGCGGCCACGTGCGCATCAAGAGTCCCGACCCGCACGCGCATCCGGCCATCATGCTCAACTATCTTTCCACCATGGAGGACAAGAAGGTCGCGGTGGACTCGATCCGATTGACCCGTCGCATCATGCAGGCAAAGGCGCTGGCGAAGTACCAGCCGGAGGAATTCAAGCCCGGCCCCGACTTCAAAACCGACATCGCGCTGATGAGTGCGGCGGGCGATCTCGGCACCACCATCTTCCACCCGGTAGGGACTTGCAGGATGGGCCACGACGAACTCGCAGTGGTGGACGACCGCCTGCGGGTGCGCGGCATCGCCGGGCTGCGCGTGATCGATGCGTCGGTGATGCCGCGCATCACCTCCGGCAACACCAACGCGCCGACCACGATGATCGCCGAGAAAGGCGCCGAATTCGTGAAGGAAGACGCGAAGAAACGCTGAAACGCTCCGGCGGCGCCGTCAGCCGCCGGTCAGCAGCTTGCTGAGCTGTGCCCAGTTAAGATAGACGTAACCCACTGCCAACACCATGTAGGTCAACGTGCACACCAGCATCATCACCTGGGTCACGGGGTGTGGCCTCACCCACTTCGGGAACACCCTGGGCAGCATGAAGTAATTCAGGTACACGAATGCCGGCGCGATGATGGCCATCGCCATGAACGCCACGACTCCGCGGATGATGATCAGCGTGCCCGGCTGCGCCAGCGCCATGGTGAAGACCGTCAACACGGTGAAGATTCCGACGAAGATGTAGTACCAGGTGCGAAAGTGCAGCTTCTGCGCGCCCTTGATGTTCGAGTAGAAAAAGTCCGCCTGGATGCGCGAAAAACCGTCGGTGAGCTGCAGCCAGGCGTCGCACAGGAACGCGGCCGCCACGACCAGGAACACCGCCTTGCCGACCGGACCCCATGCCACCTCGAAGAACGCCGACTGCACCACAGCGATTTCCCAGCCCTTGGGAATGATGCCCTTGGGCAGCAGCAGTGCGTACGCGAGCCAGCACATGATGATCGTGGTCGCCAGGTTCAACCCCACTCCGATGCCATTCTCGAGGCTGAAATAGTGCACCCAGCCTTTGTAGTTTTTCTTGTTCTCCGCGGTATCGGCGAAGTAGAAACCGGTTGCCGGGATGGTCTCCGCTTTGCCCGTAATCGGCGAGGTAATGCGGCCGACCTTCGCGCCCATGCCGATGTGCTTGTCGCGCATCCAGTAGGCGATGAAGAGCTGGCCCATGCCACCCGCTCCCGCAAAGGCGATGCATGTGGCGAGCGTGTTCCAGTCGGCCGGGTCCCAGTTCGGCACGTCGCTCGGCGCGGTGACGTGAGGAATCAGGGCGCTAAAGAACGCTCCCGTGACCGCCAGGACCGGTTCCTGAAAAACGGCGAAGATGATCCCGGTCATGGTGATGAATACAATGACCATCGAGAATCGCTCGACCAGGGTGTAGGCCACCCGGCTGAACACCAGCGCCACCAGATAAATGGCGATGGTGGAGTAACCCCAGAACAGCGATTGTCCGCGTGGGGTCCAGCCGTCGGGAAATCCGGTAAGCGCGGCCAGCGCCGTGCCGCCGGCCGAGGCGTAGGCGCCGAACCAGATGTTTTCGATGAAGACCAATATCCACGCGAACCAGGCAAACCAGTGGCCGATGCGGCTGAATCCGGTCATCGGCGTTTCGCCGGTGACGATGGTATAGCGGCAGATCTCGAGATTGAGCCAGTACTGCAAAAGCGCGGCGGGAATCAGCAGGCCGAGGAAGGCGGCCCCATACTTGGCGGTCATGTAGGGCCAGAAGATCAACTCGCCGGAGCCTTGGGCGAGCGCGGCCCAGAGAATGCCGGGCCCGACGTAGGCAAAGAGGCCAATGAACACTGGCAACGTGGAAAGCTGCAGGGGTGGAAGATGCCCGAAAGGAACCGCGCCAGGTGCCGGAGCTGCTGGTGTTGCGCTCATGGTGAACCTCCCCCGATCCAGGTTTGACTGCGATGACCGCTATGCGCCCGCGTTTCTTTCTTCAGCCGTTGATTGTATTGTCATATTCAGGATATTGCCAATAGTGAGGGTTTGCCTGGCGAGTTCGCGTCAAGAATCATTTTATCGGAGACCAAGTCATGCCTGCTTACCTGATTTCGCAGATCGAGGTTCACGACCCGGTGGGCTACGAGGAGTATCGCAAGCTCGTCCCGCCGTCACTTGCAAAGTACGGCGGCAAATTCATTGCCCGCGGCGGCAGGATCGACGTGCTCGAGGGTGACTGGTCGCCCAGGCGCGTGGTGATCTGCGAGTTCGAGAGCATCGAACGCGCGCGCCAGTGGTATCACTCCCCGGAATACAAGCCAGCCATGGACATTCGCCAGAAAACCGCCAGCGCGCGGATTATCGTCGTGGACGGGCTTTAAACTTCATTTGCTCGGTATTCGGGCGTCTCGTTGTTGCTTATTGAACGCCAGGATTCGCTCGGCCAACATCGCGTAATTACCACCAAAGTGGTGTCCGCCGCAAATCCGGCGACCATCGCGAAGCCGATCCCGGTGGTGAGCGAGCAAAAGGCCGAGATGCTAGCGACGTCAGCGGCTCAGAGTCCAGCGCACGGGTACAAGCGATAGCGTATCGCCGCGCCGGTGAAAGCGCCAAAGCCAAGGTTGTGACCGAACGCGTAGGCGATGAAGGCGGTAAAGAGCGTACGCGCGCAGCTTACGGTCTTGCCAATGTAGCGCAGGGCGATCCGGTCGTAGAAGCCGAGCAGCACATAGCTAACCGCGGTAAACGTGGCCGCGAGCAGCAGCGCTCGTGCAGGAATCGCCGTTAGGTGAGCGAGCACGTCGCGTAAGTGCAACTGTGCGAGCTCGCGATGAATTACATAGATGGCAAGCGCAAAGATGGCCAGTGCAACATCGGGCGGCAGCCAACCCAATCGCTGACCACCCTCCCGCTCGTCCATCGCTGCCGCTACCGCGGACACTGGCGGGCTGCTCAAGATTGCCACCGCAGCGCCGGTGATCAGGCCTGGGCCGAGCTTGCGGAAGACCTGCCGAACGCCAAATTTACGGAAGACTTGGATGCTTGCGTCCCTCCGAACGGAAACCGCCTTCCATTAATCTTCTCAACAAACCATGCACCCAAGCGTTCAGCACTTGGCTACCAGATAGTGTAAATCATCATGAATGCAGCAAAGGTCATGGCCGTCATTGCCAGCAAGAAAACCCCGTCCACCACTTTGATCAACGCCTCGGATATGGAAGGTTTCTGTGAGCGAAGCGCCCAGAAGATAAGGTAGATGCACAACAGAAACGTCGCTGCACAAACAGCAAGTATGTCGTCGACGATTGAAATATAGGCCCCGGTCTTGTCGAAACTGTTCATCAGTGCGACAACCGTAATGCATAGACCGGCAAGCTGTGCCGAAGTGGAGAGCAGGCTGAGCAGCTCCTCACGGCGCCAATTGGCACCATTTCGTTGAGCGGTCATAACGGCTAAGTCCCTAACCCAAAAGTTAACGTTTGCAGAAACAGGCCGCGAAGCGGCCTGTTGTCACATCTTCACACTTCATTGGTATTTTCACTTTACGGTGTATCCCCGCCCGTCCATACGCGCGGTGAGGGCGCGCTGGTTTTCCCTGCTGTTGGCCGGACTGACCTGGCTGGCCGCCAACGAAAGTCATGTTGGTTCGGCGTAGATCAATTATTTTTCAGAAATGAAAGCGAATCAAGGGCACCGCCTGAATGCTTTCCACTTCGGATTTGTCCAAGAATCCATTCCCGTCCTTGTCGAGCTTCTGAAATAGGTCATCTACGCCAGTGTGTGTGTGTAGTGCTTGTTTCAGCTCGTCGTTACTCACGCGGCCATCGCCGTTGGCATCGACTTTGGAGAAGTCGACCGGGGGAATATTCGCGTGCCCTCTGGCGTATGACGAAGCCGCTTCAGCCGGGGTCAGCACACCGGACTTGTCAGCATCTAACTCACGCATGGCTTTTATCGCCATGCTGTGAACGAACTCATCGTAGGAAATGCGGTGATCATCGTTCAAATCGAGGAAACCCTCGATGTTACGGTCGGTTTCAGCGGCGGGGTCGGCGGATGCTACGGTAGCAAACTCCTCCAATGCGTGAGTATTTACCTGGGCAAGCACCAGCATGAACGCAACGGCGAGCGAGATCGCTTTCTTTGTCAAGTCAGTCTCCTTTTTCAACTTCGGCCAGACAGGAACGTGGCTGATCCCCTAACGCTTTCGAACGCGACCGGATGAAAGAGTTTCGTAACGTATTGTCAAAATGCCGTGGCGGCGTCGGAATGGAGGAATCGCGAAATTGCTGCAGGAGGTGTTCGGACGACCATGGCTCATTGAAACCGATCCTCAAGACTGTGGTGTAACCTTTGTTCATCTTGCGTTAATCGTCGCGGGACTCGGGTTGCGTTTGCGCCCCCAAGCATAATCACTCTTACTCTTTCAACTGCGCTCGTTTCACTTTGCGCATGGGACCAAGTTCAAACGAGAATTCTGCGAGAGCAGGTTGACCAGACAACGAGAGAAGTTCCCGATCGCGGATTGAATTACAACGCATGGGTGATCGCCGCCGGCGATTCGAGAGACTCCGACGTTGTGCGGGTGTCGATCTTTTAGCCGTCGCCCACCCAACCGCTGACGGGAACGAACACCGCCAGGCTCAGGGTGTAGCTGCTGAGCACCGCTTTCATGCTGAGCGGTGCTACCTGCAGCGCGGCGGCGATGGCCGGTACCGCGGTATTCAGATTGGTGGTGTCGAGCGACTCCAAGAAGAAGGCAACCGCCACCAGCCATGGCAGCAGGCGTTTGATTGGGTCGTCCTTCACAGCTGAAATCCCAGCCACAGCAGCATGCCCTCCGCCGCGTCGCGTATCAGACCGGCTTGGGTTGAATTGTAGGGTCGCGCTGTCCTGCGTTCCAGGTCGAACCAGTCAGAGAAACGCCGCACGTCCGTGGTCTTGTGGAACGCCAGCATCAGCTCGTAGTTCAGGAACAGGCTTCGGCTGTCAAGATTGGCGGACCCGGCCAGCGCCAGCGATTCGTCGATCACTGCCAGTTTGGCGTGCATCATTCCCGGCGCCAGCCAAACCCGCCCTCCGGCGCCTGACAACGAGCGCAGCGCCCTGCTGCGGGCCAGGTCGGACAGCCGGTGATTCGACCGCACGGGAAGCAGCAGGTCCACCGACACGCCGCGCCGCGCGGCCAGACACAGTGCCATCAACAGGGCCGATTCGGGAACGAAGTACGGTGTGGCCAGTGCAATGCGGTGGCGGGCCCGGTACGCTGCTGTGACGAGCAACGAATAGACCGTGTCGTCCGCCTGGTCCGGGCCTGAGGCAACGAGTTGCGCACCGTCCAGCGACAAGGGGAGTGCTGACAGATCGAGCTGCGTAGGCAATGGCACGGGCCGTCCATTGGCGAAGGCCCAGTCGCGCTCAAACAAGGCGCTGGCCTGACGCACCAGCGGCCCACTCAGGTCGAAGCTCAGATCCCGCCAGGGCGACTCGCCAGGCGCACCCTCGAAGTACGCCGTGGCCAGGTTTCTCCCGCCGCACCACAAGTGAGCTGTGGCCAGAGCGGCATCGGTAACCAGCAGCTTGCGGTGGTTACGCAGGTTGCTGCGGCCCTTCAGCGACGAGCGCAGTGGCGACACAAACAACGCGACCAGACCACCTGCATCGACGAGAGGCTTCAGGTTCGGATGCCGCGCCATCAGGCTGCCCATGCCGTCTAGCAGCAGTCGCACTTGAACACCGCGGCGCGCCTTCTGAAAGAGGCGTTCGACCACCGCCTGGCCGAATCTGTCACGCCCCAGTATGAATGTGCAGAGACCGATCGAGGACTGCGCAGCGTCGATCGTGTCCAGCAATGCCGCACTCGCCTCCTGGCCATCGCGATGCACGTTCAGGTCGTGATAGGCCTCTGGCGCCGGCTGGCCGAGTGCCACGATGGTTTCGATGGCCCAGGCGTCGGTACTGCGCACCCTGGACAGGTCGGGCAAGGTGTTCAAACGCGGTCGCGCCAGCTTCCGGGAGCCGAACGTCAGAAATGCCGGCAAAGCCAGGTAGGGCACCAGCAGAATGAAAAGCATCCAGGCAATCGCCGCGGCCGGATGGCGCCGCTGCTGCATCACGTGCGAGCTGATGACGTAGAACAGGACGGCCACGACTGTGATCAGTCCGTGAATCGTCAGCCAATGCGCTGCCGTCAGGTACGAAAGCATGAATGCGACACTAACCGATATACCTCAATACCGCGAATCCGGCAGCGCCCGTCGCGACGTTGTATGCGCTGGAATGAATCTGTTGCGGCGGCCAGCCGAGGAGCCGAACGGCAATACACGCCAGAAACCGAAGTGGCTAACCGGTGCACCGTGACAAATTGGCGCAGGGCTGGGCGCTCGGACGAAGCAAGGTATCTTGGTGGACTATGCG
>CAVOIO010000005.1:0-19120 GCA_963695915.1 uncultured beta proteobacterium | reverse complement strand
TGTGCCGCTGCGGCAAATCGGCGAACAAGCCCTTTTGCGACAGCGCTCACAAGGCGGCGGGTTTTCGCGACCCGGTCGCCGTTTCTCCCGAATATCAACCCAAGGCACTCGATCCCGGCGCGCCGGGAACGCAGCTTCGCATCACACTCAAAACCAACGGACCGCTGCGCTGTTTCGGCGAGATGCAGATTGCCGACAGCAAGGGTGCGGCGGCATGGATCGGCGGACAGGCATCCTTATGCCGTTGCGGCGGCTCGAAGAACAAGCCGTTTTGCGACGGAACGCACAGGGACATCGGATTTGCCGCGGACTAGGCGGCGGATGTGGCGGCAGTTGAAGTGGTTCTTTGATCGTTTCGCAACAACGGAGGAGACACCATGGAAATTGTGAGAATGTACGGGCCGCTGGTCGGCCGTGTTTTGCTGGCTTTGATCTTCATCATCGCCGGATTCGGGAAGATCACCGGCTTCGACGGTACGCTCGGCTATATGCAGGCGTACCACATGCCGATGGCCCAGATCCTCGCGGTCATAGCGATCATCATCGAACTCGGTGGAGGGATCATGATCGCCGTGGGCTGGAAGGCGCGTTGGGGCGCCGCAGCAATCTTCATTTTCGTGTTGGTCGCCTCGTTCGTCTTTCATGCCTTCTGGGCGGTGCCGGCCGAGCAGGCGCAACTGCAGAACATCATGTTCATGAAGAACCTGGCGATCATGGGCGGCATGCTCTACATCATCGTTTACGGCTCCGGGCCGTTCAGCGTGGATAAGAATCGCTGAGCTTTCGCGGCATCACCAACAAAAAAAGACGCGGCCCTGGCCGCGTCTTTTTTTTAACGGAGTGCGTCAAGCCAGGCGTTTCACCACCTCGGTAACCACTGTCACCGAGCGATTTTCGTCCCGCATCCTGCGTCCGGCGAAGATTCTTTTCTTCACCATGAGGTTTTTCGATTGCGGTCTGGTCAACGCATCGACGTAATCGGCGGCGTTCGCGATCGGCTGGTTCACGGCAGTCTTCTTGTTCATAAGGCGGGAGGGGAGAGTTGAAAGTGCCGGCACAAGCTAACACGCCTCCGCGCGGGAAAATGTGACACTTTATTGACACGTGGTTGCAGGATGTAAAAGCGCTAGCCTTTCAACAGATTGGCAGTCGCCCCTGACGTGGCCTCGACCTGCTTGTTGCCTCTTTTTTGCACAGGACCCGGGCCTGCCGCGCACGTAAGTCGGGCTACGTCCCGAAAATCCGCAGCAGAGCGGTCCCGAAACGCCAAATCGCGAGCAGGTTGGCCATCGCCGCCGCCAGCAACACGATAGCGATCAACATTCTCGTCGCGCCCTGCGCGCCGAACCACGCCAGCCACGCCAGCCGCAGACCCGCGGCGGAGAACGCCGGCACGATCAACAGCAGCGGCAGCATCAGCAGATAGCTCAGGGTGGCGTGCTGATCGAGCGGAACGCGATGGAGCATGTTGCCGAACCACAATGTCGCCGCACCGATTGCGAGGCTCGCGGCTGCGGCCAGCGGCGCCGAACGACGCCACCAGGGTTCAATCCCCGGATCTTCCTGGTCCGGCAGCGGCGCGGAGGATTCGGTCTCAGACACCGGCGGCCGCGAGTTTCGCCCTTGTGTCCTCTATGCGCTTGCGGTTTACGCCCAAATCGCTGTAACCCAGGCGCGACGCAGAACGTACGTGAATGACCTGCTCGTTCGGCGGGAAGTAGAACTCGACATCATCCACGTATCCGATCAGCCTGCTGGTGAACTCCGCGTAGATATAGTCGGCCCGTTCTTCGACGATGCTGGTGCGCGGCGTGCTCTCGATGACGGACTTGAGTGCAGCCATCGCCGGCTCGGCCGTGCCGTTGTAGCGAAGCGGTTCGATGCGGTGATAGCCGCCGGTCGCCTGGCTGCTTACCGCGTTCGGTGAAGCCGGTACAGGTTTGAGCAGCCCGTTCCTGACGCCAAGGTCGTTCGGACGCCTGCCGCTGAATAGTCCCATGATCGCTCCTCGGTACGCCTGCGGGTTGCCAGGTCCGGTGAAAGTTTCGACATATTAGCGCGTCGCGCTGCAAAAAAGACCCCCGAAATCGCCAACCTCGCATGACCGCTCCATGTTCGGGCTTGCGGCGATGTCGTGTATGCATTAACTTCGCTCGTGGCAATTCAACTCCGGGATGCTACCGACGTGATGGATAAGTGCGCAATGCCGAAATCTGCCTTTCGGTTCTGCGTTGTCGTGCTCGGCTTGCTGGCCGCCGGCGCGATCGCCGTCGCACGCGACCAGCCGGATGACGCCGCGCTTTCGGCCGGCACGTTCACCATCGAGCGCCTCGACAAGGCGGCGTATTCCGAACCTGCGCCGGTGCTCAACAACAAGCAGCGGCAGCTCTTCATGGCGGGGCGCAGCGTTTTTCACCGGCAGTGGGCGTCGGTCAACTCGCTGAACGGAGATTGGGGGCTTGGCCCCACATTCATTGCCGATCGCTGCAGCGTCTGCCACGTCAACGTCGGCCGCGGCAGTCCCCCGGCTTCGCGCGACGAACAATTGCGGTCCATGCTGGTGCGGCTCAGTATTCGTGGCGAGGACGCGCACGGTGGCCCGAAGCCGCATCCAAACTACGGCGACCAGTTTCAGAATCGTTCGCTCGACGGCCGCAATGTCGATCTTGCCTACGCCGGCGCAGCGGTGCCGGCGGAGGCCGAGCTGTACCTGGACTGGGAAGAGCGCACGGTGTCTTTCGCAGATGGGGAAATGGTCGTGCTGCGCAAGCCCAGGTTGCGCATCGAGAACCTCGCTTTCGGTTCTCTTGGTGCAGAAATCATGACGTCGTTGCGCATCGCCCAGCCGATGGTCGGCATGGGTTTTCTCGAAGCCGTCCCCGAACAGACATTGCTGGCCGTGGCGCGGCGCCAGAAAGCGCAGGGTTTCGATGGCCGTCCCAATTACGTCTGGGATGCGGTGAACAATCGCATGACCCTTGGCCGATTCGGCTGGAAGGCCAACCAGCCAAGCCTGAAGCAGCAGACCGCCGCCGCTGCGCTGGGCGACATGGGGGTGGCATCGCCATTGTTCCCCGAGCAGAACTGCCCGCCGGTGCAGGAAATCTGCGCACGCCATTTGCCGGGTAACGTCCCCGAGATCATCGGGCACGAGATTGAAACCGTGGAGATCTGGCTGCGCGGACTGGCGGTGCCTGCGCGTCGCAACATGGCCGATCCCGAGGTGCGGCGCGGCGAAAAACTTTTCGCCGAAGCGCAGTGCGCGGCGTGCCACGTGCCCGAGATGAAGACCGCGGAGACGTTTCCGCCGCTGCCGCAACTGGCGAACCAGACCTTCCGCGCCTACACCGACCTTCTGCTTCACGACATGGGCGAGGACCTCGCTGACGGCCGCCCGGACTTCAAGGCCGGCCCGCGCGACTGGCGCACCCCGCCGTTGTGGGGACTGGGCTTGTCGCAGACAGTGAGCGGCAGCACCGCAATGCTGCACGACGGCCGCGCCCGCAATGTCACGGAAGCCGTCCTATGGCACGGAGGCGAAGCGGAAGTTTCGCGCGACGCGTTCCGCAATCTGACCAAAGCAGAGCGCGAGGCGCTGGTGCGGTTCGTGGAAGCAATATAGCGGCAGTGACGAGTGACACGTGACGGGTGACGAGTGAAACCAGCCGGCCGCTGGCCGTCCTTAGGAGCGTTGACGGAAAGGAGCGCGAAGGAGAAACGAGAGGACGCAATGGAAGACGGCAATCCAGTCGTGGGCGCCCAATCCTGAGTCCTGAATCCTGAGTCCCTCGCCCCTCGTCCCTCACCCCTCACCCCTCGCTCCTCGTCCCTCACCCCTCACCCCTCACCCCTCGCTCCTCGTCCCTCACCCCTCACCCCTCACCCCTCACCCCTCACCCCTCACCCCTCACCCCTCACCCCTCACCCCTCACCCCTCACCCCTCACCTTACTGATTGCGCACGCAGTTGAATGTAAGCGGGATCTCCGCGCCGAGGGCAACGACTTCGAAATCGCTGACCGCTACCGAGGTGAATGAAAAGCTGTCAATTCCAAGCGTTGCCCATTTGTTGCTTGAAAGCCGGTCGTCGGCGAACGTCAGTGCGATGTTCCCGCCGTCGCTCAGGATCAATCCGAATTTCTTCATCGCGCGCAGCACGACCTGTTCGCCGGCATTGAACGGCGTCTCGTCGAAGCTCGCCTTCAGGCGAAAACGCACGCCATACGGCGGCGCATCCGGGTTGCTGCTTGACGGTCCGCCAGCATGGGTGGCCGGTCGCACATAGACCTGCTGCTTCATGCGCGCGTTGGGCAGGATGAATCGCAGCGCGTGCGGGATTTCGCCGTCCGCCACTTCGTCGCTGGTCGCCAGCAACGCAGCCATCGGCAGGCCCGCCGCGTCAGCCGACGTGCATTGGTCGCCACGCAGCGAGTCGGGGTACTGCCTGGTCAGGTCCCAGACGAAGGCGCCCAGCGCCGTAAATGCGGCGCCGGCCTCGGTTGCGTTGTAGAGCTCGTAGAGCTTCTTGCTCGAGGTTTCGACTACCAGGATGTGACAGTCGTTGTTCGCGGTGTCGCAGATGTAATTGCTGCTGCCCTCGGTATTGCCGTTGGTCGGAATCGGCATCTGCAACGGCACCGTGTCGCAGTCCGGGCCACCGAAGCAGTAGCCACCCGGTGCGGCGGTGATGGTTCGTCTCGGCGTGCCAGAGTCCGCGAACAGGAGCGAAATCGAGAAATCGATCCGCATGGACCCGGCGCCCCATCCCCCCAGCGAGTTCAATGCACCGATGATTGCCGTCGAGCGTGCCGAGGCCGGCAGGCCTGAGACATCCAGAGTCCAGGCGTGGGGTTGCGTGAAGAGAGTACCCGTAACAACCGGGGGACCGGACGGACCGGACCCGCCGCCATCGCCACCCCCTCCGCCGCAACCGGCAAGCAGGCAAGAGACGACGCACCCAATGATGAGGACTCTTGCTGCGATTCTCTTGGGCGCTCCCGCCTTTGAGGGGAAGATCGGAAATTGGGCTAGATCCGTTGCCTTTGGTTCCGGATGACTTCCGCTTGGAGGGCGATTGAAAGGGCATAATTCCATTCAAGCAAGAGACGTGCAGGATGCTCAACAGTCAATCAGGCAGACGCAATGGCCTTCCCGCGCTGCGTGGATTGGGATTGGCGGTAACCATGTCGGGGTGGAGCGACGCTGTTTGACGACAGGCGCGCGCGCAACGTCACATTCCCTGTGCGAATCATGAAGAGCAGAGGACAGGATTGTGAAGATGTGCATGATGGAAACCGGAATAACGAATAGGTTCTACATTTCATCCCGTCAATCCTGTTCATCCTGTCCAATTCTGTAGAGCAAGAGAGCACGACAGGATTAACAGGATGAACAAGATGGATGTCTCGAAAACTAAAGAGGATTGAACTGAAAATAGCAGACTCGAATAGAATCTCTCTATTGCCTCCTGTTCAATTTCCCCAAGACAATTCATGGCATATGACCTGCTGATCAAAAACGGTCTTGTCATCGACGGCACCGGCACACCGGGGCGGCATGCGGACGTCGCGGTCGCGGGCGGGAAGATCGTCGAGATCGGCCGCGTTGACGGAGCCGCCAGGCAAACCATCGACGCTTCGGACTGCGTCGTCTCGCCGGGTTTCATCGATCCGCACACGCATTACGACGCGCAGATCTGCTGGGACGGTGCGGTGACGCCGTCGTCGTGGCACGGCGTGACCAGCGTGGTGATGGGCAACTGCGGCGTGGGCATCGCGCCCTGCCGGCCCGGGTCGCGCGAAGTGGCGATGCGCGACCTCGTCAACGTCGAGGCCATTCCCTTCGAGGTGCTCTCACAAGGAATCACCTGGGACTGGGAGACTTTCCCCGAGTACATGGATGCCGCGGCACGCCGCAAGCCGTCGGTGAACCTCGCCTTCCTCGCACCGTTGACGCCTTTCCGGCACTACGTCATGGGCGAAGCGTCGATGGAACGGGCGGCTACATTGGAGGAAACCGCGCAGATCCGAGCGCTGCTCTCCGGCGCGATGGATGCCGGCGCCTTCGGTTTTTCAAGCACGATCCTCAACCAGCATCTCGGCTTCGGCGGGCGGCCGCTGGCCTGCCGCAATGCCAGCCGCGCCGAACTGAAAGCCTATGCGAACGTGCTCAGGGAGAAGAACAAGGGCGCCATCGAAGTGGCGCTGACACGGCAGATCGCTGTGCTGGAGGAAGACCAGTGCGAGATGCTCGACTTCCTGCTCGATGAAAGCGGCCGCCCGGTGACATTCATCGCGCTGTTCGACCGCGATGATATTTCGGAAGCGGTGCGCGATACGCTGCGCCGTGCCGCCCCGATGATCGCGAAGGGCGCAAGGCCGCAGACCTCGCCGCTGCCGCTCACCCGCGAGATCGACATGCACAGCCCGTTTTCGTTTGCGGCGTTTCCGTCGTGGAACCGCGTATTCGCGGACAAATCGAAGCAGGCGCAGAAAGCGGTATACCGCGACCCGGCCTTCCGCAACCAGTTTCGCGAAGAGCTGAAGAACCCCATCGCCTTCGGCAACTGGGAACGCATCACGCTGCACGAGGTGAAATCACCGGAGCTGAAGCGTTTCGAGGGGATGACGGTGGCGCAGATCGCGCGCGCCGAAGGCAAGGACGGCGTGGACGCATTCCTCGACCTGACCCTGGCCGACGACCTCGATCTCGAATTCACCATGGCGTCGTACAACACCCGGATCGACCGCATGGCCGAACTGCTGAACAACCCGGCGATCCTGATCGGCCTGGGTGACGGCGGCGCCCACGTCGATATGCTTTGCGACTCCGGCTATCCGACTTATCTGCTGGGCACCTGGGTACGCGAACGCGAAGTCCTGTCCTTGCCCGAAGCCATCCGCCGGCTCACCTCCGACCCGGCGGACTTATTCGGCATCCGCGACCGCGGGCGCCTAAAACCGGGTTTGGCGGCCGACATCGCGATCTTCGATCCGAAGACGGTCGGCTCTTCGAATCGCGGCGAGCGGCGCTATGATCTTCCGGGCGGCGGCAAACGCATGGTCATGCCTTCTCGTGGGATCCGGTACACAATCGTGAATGGCGTCACGACATATGCCGACGGGGAGCTTGTCGGCGCGTCAGCAGGGAAGGTCTTGCGGTCCTGAACAAGGTTCCTCCGAATAAATGTCTCCGGCGGTCGACAGTTCGGTCTCCGCTGTTCTGGCGCTCCCGCGTCCGGTGAACGTCACGCCTGTGCCCGTGCCTGCAAGTTGAAAGTGTCACTTTCAATCTGCAGGATACGGGTTTACAACACAGGGACGCAGCGAGCGTGGTGCCGATCTGGGGAATCGCCGGATTGTTGCAGTCCGTTGCCGGGTGATGCCGGCCACGCTGGTACCAGGACCGCCAATGTGGAACCTGAGGTCGCTGCACGCCCGATGAAGGGCCGGTTGTAGCGTGGCCTCTTACTTAATGGACGAGGCCAGCGTCACGATAATAGTTCAGCGCCCCTGGATGGATCGGTATGACAGCCCCGCTGGGCACCATGTCCCTGATGTCAAGGGTCGACAGCGCTGGGTGCAAGCGCCGGAAATCGGCGAAATTCTCGAACACCGCCTTCACGACGGCATAAGCCAGCTCATTTGGCTGATCGCTGGATGTGACGAGCACGGCCTGCGTGCCGATTGTCAGGACATCGTCGGGGTTGCCGGCGTACATGCCGCCGGGGATCACAGAGGCGATGTAATAGGAATGCGTCGCAAGAAGCCGTTCGATCGGCTTGCCAGCGACGCGCACCAGCCTCGCCCGGCAGCCCGTGGTCACCCCCTGGGTCAGTCCATTGGGATGCCCCGCTCCAAAAACGACCCCGTCGACTTTGTTGCCACAAAGCGCCTGCTCTTGTTCGGTGGGATCGAGCTCCAGCACATACTCGAAATCCAATATCGTCCAGCCATAGGCTCCGAGGACGACATCGCGGGTGAAGGGATATCCGGCACCGCTTTTTCCGATGCCGACGCGCTTGCCGCGCAAATCCTGGAAGTCGCGTATGCCGGTATCGGCGCGAGCGACAACGGTAAATGCTTCCGGGTAGAGTGCGATCAACATGCGCAGCCTCGGATCGGGGCCAGCGGCAGCAAACGGTCCCTCGCCATGAAAAGCGGCATAGGCGACGTCGGTCTGCGAAAGGCCAAGCGTTGACTCACCGCTCTCGACCCGTCGGATATTCGCCACCGAGCCATCAGAACTAACAGCAACGCATGGCCTTGCCTGATCCTTGCCCGCCAGGTTAAACATGCGGCAGATCGCATTGCCGACCGGATGATAGACGCCGCCGGGGGTCCCGGTGGCGAGAGTAATCGGGGTGGGAGCGAGGACAACGGAAACAACCATGCAACCAGCAACGGTGCTTGCCATGATCGCCGCGGCAAGGTATAGCGGTTGTCTAAAGGGCATGACCGAGTGCTCCTTTGCTCACCGGGTTGGCGGGCCTCACGTGTCAAGCCGATACTGGATTTTCGAACCCTCACGCTCGAATTCGCCGCGCACCCAAAGGTCTTCCTCGTCATACCAAATGCTGCCGGCGAGATAGGGCGTGATGAACGTGTAGCGCGTGACGCGAACCTTGCGGGTGCCGATCACGATTTCCTCGTCGGCAAACTTGCGTGCGCTGACACCGATGACGCCCCCATGCTGCGCGTCGACCAATGTCTCCTGCTCCAGCACCGCCGGGGTCCAAAGGCTGTTTGACGTCAAGGTTGCAGCCGAAGCGATAAAGGGACCGCCCTTGCTCACCACGCGAAATCCCTCAGGCGTTGCCGCGCCCTGAACGTCGAGCGTCTCGCCATGCTCCACCGTTTCGCTGTTCAGTGACACCAGCCGCCCATCGCGCCAGGTCTCTTCGGAGCGGTGACGGAACGCGAACAAGGTAAGGAAGGCTACCTTGACCAAGAGGCGGATCTCGGTGTTGACGCGCGTCTCTCCGGTTGCCGGCGAATACAAGACAGTGTGGGCGCCGATCTTTTTGCCCTTGTACAGGACCGTAAATCGTCGATTGCCGGCTGCGGTCGGCAAGACGATTGCTGTCTCGGCACAAGCGAGACGAGGAATAGCGCAACTGATCGCGCCTGCAAATGCGGCCCTCAGTAGCGCGCGTCGCGGAACAGACTTCGGGCGCCGAATATAATCCAGGCGGGCCGGTTCGGCCGTGCTCACGATTCTGTGCTCCCACTCCGGTTGGGATTTTCTCGCGCTCTTGATTATTTGAGCCCAGACTGGCACCTGCATTATTAGTCATTTGTCCCTGGATTGCACCAGACCTGGTGGCCAATGTGATCAAATTCACCGACCTGGGCACTAACGCGACCCGGCTGCCGGAGGGCGTGCTACGGATTCCTTGACCCTCGGGAGTGGTCCTACAATGTCTCATCGTTTGTCCATGTCGTGAGCGCCGGCCGTGAACCTCACTTTCAAATCCGCTCATCCCACCTTCGTCGCTGAAGTCGAGCCCGGTCGATCTGCGAACGGTCTCCGACCGCGACACCCTGGAGCAGATCCGCGCGGGCATGGACCGCTACGCGATACTGGTCTTCCGCGAGCAGGCCTTTTCCGGCGGGGAGCAGATGGAATTCGCGCAGCGCTTCGACGGCCAACTTCACGCCAAGACCGGCGCGGCGGCGATCGCGAAAAACCGCTTCGGCAACGAGGCGCTGACGGATATTTCCAATGTGGGCGAGGGCGGTGAGATCCTCCAGTCGAACGACCGGCGGCGCCAGTACCTGCTGGGCAACCGCCTGTGGCACACGGATGCGTCCTTCCAGGACCCGCCGGGGCGCTACTCGATGCTGTTCTCGGTGGTCGTGCCGCCGGTGGCGGCGGACACGGAATTCGCCGACATGCGCACCGCTTACGATGCCCTGACCGATGACATGAAGGCGCAACTCGAAGGTCTGCGCGCGCAGCACTCGATCGCCTACTCGCGCTCCACGCTGGGCTTCGAATTCTCCGAGAAGGAAAGCGGAAACCCTCAAGGGCGCGGTGCATCCGCTGGTCCGCACCCTGCCCAACGGACGCAAGTCGCTCTACCTCGCCTCGCATGCGGCTGCGATCATCGGATGGCCGGTGCCGGAAGCACGCCTGCTGCTGCGGGACCTGACCGAGCACGCCACCCGGCCGCAGTTCGTCTACCGGCATTCGTGGCGCGTGGGCGACCTGGTGATCTGGGACAACCGCGCGACCATGCACCGGGGCGTGCCCTTCGACGACAAGAAATACCGCCGCGAGTTGCGCCGGGTGACCACGCTCGACATTACCTCGTAAGGAAACATGCCTACACCCAACACAGAGGCACAGAGAACACAGAGGACACAGAGAAGGGCGAAAAGGAAAGGATGGTTATGTTCCGAGCGCTGGCATGGTTGGGGATGCAATATTCACTGTGCGCGGCAACGTCAAGATTTCCAACATTCCATTCTCGTTTACCTTTTTCTTTCCTCTGTGTCCTCTGTGTTCTCTGTGCCTCTGCGTTGGGTTGAGTCAGGTTGGGTCGAGTCAAGTTGGGTTGAGAAAAGCTTATGGAAACGCGCATCCTCGGAAAAACCGGGCTCAAGTTTTCGGTGCTGAGCTTCGGCTGCGGCGCCGTCGGCGGCCTGATGGTGAAGGGCGCGGCGGCCGATCAGGAGCGCGCGGTCGCGCGCGCCATGGAATTCGGCATCAACTACTTCGACACCGCGCCGTCGTACGGCAACGGCGAATCCGAGCGCAACCTCGGGCGGGTGCTGAAAGCGCTGAAACGGCCGAAGGTCTATGTCGGCACCAAAGTATTCGTTGAAACGACCGGCGACATCGAGCGGCACATTGCCGATGCCATGGAAGCGAGTCTTCAACGCCTGGGCCTCGACAGCGTCGATCTCTACCAGTTGCACAACCCGATTTCCGACGCGACGGCGCGACGGAACCATCGATCCGAAGACGGTGCGCGATCACGTGCTGCCGGCCTTTGCGCGTTTGCGAGAGCAGGGCAAGGCGCGCCATTTCGGATTCACGGCCTTGGGCGACACCCCGGCGATCCACAGCGTTCTGGAGCATTCGAATCAGCCCAGGTGAGCTACAACCTGCTCAATCCCAGCGCGGGCGCGAAGCTGCCGTCAAACTACCCGGCGCAGGATTACGGCAACCTCATTGCGCGCGCGCATGCGAGCGGTGTCGGGACCATCGGCATAAGAGTATTGGCGGGCGGCGCGTTAAGCGGCGTCGAAACCCGGCATCCGCTCGGCATGCCGAAGCGTAGACCCGATCGGCTCGGCCTCAAGTTACGCCGGCGATGTGGCCCGCGCGGTTCGGTTCGGTGAGGTCGTCAAGCGGGGGTTTGCGCAGAACCTCGTCGAAGCCTCGATACGATACGTACTGTCGAACCCCGATCTCACTACGACGCTGGTCGGACTCTCCACCCTGGATCAACTGGATCACGCCGCCCTGAGTGCGAAGAAGGGGCCGCTGCCGGCCGAGGCGTTGAAGCTCATCTCGACCATTCAGCAGGGTTTCGTGGGGGAGGCTCGCTGACACGGCCGATACGCGTTGAATCGACACGATTGATCCGCGCCCTGTATGCAATGACCGCGACGAGCGGACAGGTGTGGTGCCCGTCAATGCGGCTGTTGCCGTACCATTGGCCCATGCTTTCGGAACTCGAAGTTCTCAAGGATGTCTGCGCCCGGTTGGAGACGACGCGAATCCCATACATGCTGACTGGCTCGATGGCGATGAACTACTATGCCCAGCCGCGCATGACGCGCGACATCGATATTGTTGTCGCGCTGGAAGGGGCGGACGCCGGAAAACTCATTGCGTCGTTCGAGCCCGATTACTTCGTTCCGGAAGAAGCGCTCAAGGCCGCCTTGCGGGAACAAGGCATGTTCAACTTGCTGCACCTGGAAAGCGTCGTGAAAGTGGATCTGATCGTTCGCAAGCAGGCGCCATACCGGCAAACCGAATTTACCCGTCGTGTTCAGGTCCAGTTGCCGGGATTTTCGGCATGGCTTGTCAGCAGGGAGGATCTGATACTGTCGAAGTTGGCATGGGCAAAGGACGCGGAGTCCGAGTTGCAGATGCGCGACGTCCGGAATCTTCTGTCCGGGAAAGTCGATCTGACCTACTTGCGCCAATGGGCGCCGGCGCTGAATGTAAGCGCAGCTGCTGGAGACGTGCCTGCGTGAACGACACGAGCCCTGAAATTGCCCGCATGGTGCATGAGCGCTATGCCCGAATGGAGCCGGTCCAGAGATTCATGATCGGCGTGAACATGTTCGAGGCCGCGCGTGCCATCGCACAGGCGTCCTTTCCTGCCGATCTTTCCCCGGAACAATTGCGCAGAACGCTGTGCGAGCGGTTTTACCCCGGGTTGGCCGCACAAGCCTACGGGGTCGGCTAACCGCATTCGGGATCTGGCGTGATCGTGAGTGCAGGTTTTGAGGTGAGTGCTACTTCCTGAAACAGATATCAGTTCCGCATCGCGATCGGGGCGTTGCAGACCGTTGCCAAGACGCGTTCGTAGCCGGTTCCGGCTTCAGGGCGGAAGAAGGCCGGACCGCCTTGCATGCCGTCGGCCCATACCGTGGCGCCGGTGCCGAGCGCATCGGCATGCAGACTCCACTGCTCATAGCTGACAGCACCGGCCTCACAGTCAACGGCCATCAACATGAATCGGGACTTGTGCTCGTAAAAACCATGACCCATGTTCCTCGTGTCGGCGAAGTTCTCGAGTATGCGAACCTGGATGATGTTGTCCGTACCCTTGATGAGGCTTTGCGAGTCGACGAACACTTGCTCCTCAGCCGAGGACGACACCATGTTCCAGTCGGCGGCAAAGGCATTGAGGGAAGCCGCGGCGAGGATGGCGGCCAATAGGGATTTGAACTTGGTCATTGCGTAGCTCCTTATCAGATGTGCCGGCCAAAGGGATCGGCCGGCTCAGCGGCTTGTCAAACAAGCCGACTGATGCAATGCAGCATCTTCCTCTCATCTGTGAAGAAATATAGAGCACGGATCGAATTGGTGCTATGCACTAAATGCGCTGAATGCTGTGACAGGACTGAAATACAGGATCACGAGTGCCCGTTCCGGATTCTCGTGACAAGGGCGCCGCCGGCCGAGGCGTTGAAGCTCGGCTTGACCATTCGGCCGGGTATCGTGGGCGAGGCCCGGTAGTTGTATGCCGAATGACTCGAAATCTAGACAGAAAGACTAAGGACTGAACGTTTCATCTCAATTGTGTACCCAGCCCCCCCCGCGTTACAAAGCGGCCCGCTCACTGGCTGTAAAACGACCCTCGCAGTCCGCCTCATCTCCCGCACCCGCGTTTTCGCATGCGGGGCACCCCGCACGCCGTTCTACTCTGACCGGGGTGGACCACTGGCCCTTCATTGCCCTGCCAGTGCCGAGCAAGTCGTACTCCGCAAGAGGGCTTACCGGCGCAACCCAGAGATATAAACAGCAAGCTCATTTATCGCTGCAGCCGCGAGGGAGGCGTTCAACGCCACAACCGACGGCGCCCGGATATTTACTCCAGTTACATAACCGTTTCTCCGCATGAACGCCCGCTGGGCTTCCGTGGACAACCAATACCGGGCCTCGTCGGGATCAATCTGGTTCATGCAGTACATGCATGGCCCCCCGGGCAAGACAACTGCCAGCCGCCCCCCAGCGGCCGTGACTCGCCCATCTTCCCCTCCACATCAATACCGACGCCAAGATCAAAATATGGGATGGCGTATGCGAGGGCGAATTCGTCGAGTATCAGCCTGGCGCCATCATTGTCGACGCAGCCAACCAGGAGATCGGCAGACTTCAATCTCCCCAGAACTCCCGGGGCCTGCAAATGCCTGCCGAGCATTTCCACTTGAGCATCCGGCGCAACGGCTTTAATGAGGCGCCGTGCCAGCACAGCCTTAGACGTCCCCACGTCGGCAAGCTCGTGGTACAGTGACCAAGCGATTCATACTTGTCTCGTCGCTGTCGTCATGGTCCACAAGGATGAAACGTCACCCCCAAGGTACACTAGGTTCTGGACTGCCTGGCTGCCGGTGCCGCCTGCGCCAACGAACGCGAATGTAAGCCTGCTTAAGCGCCGTTGACCTCGGTCGCTCGAACCAAGGGGCTTGCCGATCGAATCGCTGAGCTATCGGCTGTTCGTCATCATTCAGCGATACGACTTGATCGAGCTTGCTTCCGACCACCGCCACGCTTGTGACAATGCCGATTCGACCGTCTGGCGCGAAATGCTCGCCATAGACTGTGTCGTCTCCCCATACTGTGGCCGCATAGGGGCGCCCACGAAGAGAATCCAGCATATAGGGGACGATCTCCCGGAACCCTGCTCTGTCTGTTCGCGAGAACCGGGGATAGACGCCCCCATGGTTGTGTATCTCGATCAAAGCGCACCCGGAAAGGACCGCACGATTGATGACAGCGGTCAGCGCATCATTGGACATTACCCAGCCGGTGCGGGTGACCTGCACAGAGGCGTCAGGGACTAGAATCACCTTCCGCACCATGAACACCGGCTCTTCCACCGACCACGTCCACTTTGCAAGGAAGAAGGCGAAGTGTTCGCCCGGGGTGGCAAAGAGATGGGCATAGGTTTTCGCCCATTCCGCTTCGGGGATTCGGATGGTAAACATCAGCTCACCTCTTGGAGACGCCGACGCACGGCTGCAAGGAATGCCATCAGGTCGTGCCCGTTCTCTGGTTGCCAGTCGCCTGCTTCGATGTGATAGGAAAACTGCAGCCACTGCGGTCCTGGAATCGGCTGCGCCAGCGACGTATTGCCGGGTTGCGTTCCGGCACCGACCATCAAACCCGCGTCCGTAAAGAAGTTGTCCGGGGCGGTGATGGGGTATCCGGTCGGAATGAGAACCAGCAGCCGGGTATGCTTCGTGCTCCACCCGGCTGCCAGTGCCCATTCACGGATCAAAAACCAGCGCATGTCAGGATCGACATCAATCTCGCCGTAGGCTTGCTTCACCCGATCGAGTTCACGCTTGATCCGCGCATCCATGATCAACCCCTCTTGAACCGCGGGGCCTTCTTGAACCGGCGCCCGGGCTTCAGCTCCGGACCCCTTCCTCGGGACGAACCGGACGCTGCGTGCCGTCCTCTTCGATGAGGTTGAGACCGGCCTCGACCGGGATTCCTGCCACCTCCATGATGCGGGCGCCGGTGATCACCGGCTCGTCCACGTGAAACTCACGGTCATCCACAAAGAATGTGAAGACCTTACCCCGCCCCTCAACTTCTCTTTCCTGCACGACTTCCATGTCCCGACCGCCCCTGTAAAAAAACTGCACGAAAACGGGCCGGGGAGGGACGGTACTGTGGCAGCACCACCCCCCAAACCCAACCCTGTTGGGTGTGCTGGGATCAGTGAACTGGGGTTCCTTGTTGTTGCGCGATGTGTTGAATCTGGCTTAGCATTCAATCGCGCTGTGGTAGCGCACAAGGGGCCTCAGAGGTGTCGGCCAGCAGTTCCGGCACTTTTTGCCCAATGGCGGACTGGGAGTCCTACCTCCTAGCCCGCCATTTTCTTTTCAGACTGTGGGAATCGTGGGCAAAATCCCCTTCCGTCTGGAGTACGTCATGCGGATCATTTACCTGCGGTCACGTATGTAACTCTATGCGGCCTTAACTGGCCATCCAGCCGAGAGATAGAATGCGCCCGAAATTTGGATATGTCAATTTTCAAGACATAATTCCAATTACTGTGCGATTGGGTAACATGTTTGCAGTATTGACATTCAGCCGGATGCTTGTTATAAATCCGTCAGTGGATCCGTTGTACCAAGAATTCGGACGCCTTCTTCGCAAGCTCCGTACAGGGAGTGGGCTTTCCGCAACTCTCACTCGCGAAGAGAGTAGGTCTTAGCAGAACGTCAATTACAAATATTGAGATCGGGCGCCAGCATATTCCGCTGCATCTTCTTTATTCGCTGGCATCAGCTTTAGGAACGTCTCCTGAAAAGATGTTGCCGGATAAGAGCTTTGCTTTTTCAAAGAAAGCGGATCTCTCTGTAGACCTAAGCTTGGTGCAGCAAGAACTGCCGAATCAAGAGTGGCAGATGAACAAAAGAATTGGATCGCAAGAATAATGAATCAATCTGCAATATCGCATCTAGGAGGCCAAAATGAACCCTCGAGACAGAGCAGTAGAGTTGTTAGAAAAGCTAAAAATAAAAGAAGCCCCGATTCCCGTTGAAGAGATCGCCGAGAAAATGGGCGCTAAGCTCTCGTATGAACCTTTCGAGGGGCAGGATGAGATTTCGGGAATGCTATTTCGAGATGGAGAGCGAATAGTTATAGGAATAAATTCCGCCCATGCGAATACCAGGCAGCGATTCACTATTGCTCATGAGATTGGCCATCTCATGCTCCATAAAGGAGCGATGTTTGTGGACAAGACTGTTAGGCTAAATCGTGATTCGAAATCTTCTATGGCAATTGATCCGAGAGAAATCGAGGCGAATGGATTCGCCGCAGAACTAATAATGCCTCGCGAGATAGTCACAAAAGAGGTTACTAAGCGACTATCTAAGAAGTCTGGAGTAACTGAGATTTCACTAGTGGAAGCCTTAGCATCTACTTTCGAGGTAAGTACACACGCAATGGAAATCCGCCTTACTAACCTGGGAATAATCACCCCGCGTTAGCAAACGAGTACGTCATGAAACCGCGTTTTGAGTAATCAACTTTGGCATATCCAATTCTCGCAATTGCGGACGATGCGTTCGATTTGCCAGAACAGTTGGGAACAAAACGCAAGTTCTGATATCGCGATAATTCGGGGAGAGTATTCCTATTTAAAGAAGGCCGTCCAAATACTGGCGAGAATTGGGCTGAAAAGGTGGCGTCTGAAATTTGCAGCCTCCTTACCAACTCCCACGCCGAATACGACTTAGCGGTATGGAGAAATCACAAAGGCGTTGTGTCTCCCAAGTTTCTACCGAACGATTCAAGATTGGTTCTGGGCAACCGAAATCTTGGGAAAGATGATCAATGACTATCCCCGCATGCAGCGATACAGCGCTCGGCAACACACGGTCGCTCTTGTAATGACGGTCATGAGGTCAAGCGCAATTGGCTTTCCTATTGGGTACGTCCCACTGCATACAATTACCAACGCAAGTGAAGTTTTCTTGGCTACCTCATGCTCGTACGCACTTCTGTCAAATCAGGATCGTCAGATCGAGAATTGGGGGGTAATTTCAGCGCCTGGCCCACAATTTTCGATGTGCCCTAGCTTTGATCACGCATCTAGTCTAGGAAGAAACGAGTTAGATACCGTTAGAGATAGGCGCTTAAATAGTAAAGACAAGAACGACAACGTGGAAGCATACGTAGGGCGCGCTACTTCCGCATTCTATGCCACCCCGAAAGCATCTCAGCCCTTTTCTACTATCGAGGCTTTTGAGGAGGGGGCGAAGTACGCGCCACGGGGAGTGGACTATTGGTTAGAACGGCTCGAGTCCACTACTGTGGCGCAGTATGAGCAGATCCTGAAAAGATATCCCGGATTCAGAAATTACAACCTCGGCGCGCAAATTTGCATTGAAAATGCTCGACGTTAATAGGAAAAGACTTCTCGCATCCAGGCTAGGAACATAAAGAACGATGAAGATCCTTTTATTGCTTGGCAAGATCCAACTACTCGGGAATGGATTCCCGTAGGTCGTTTAAGCCATGAAGGCGATGTGTATCGATTCCAGTACACAAAGGGGACTCGACGTTCCAAACATTTCGTCCCTTTCGGTTGGATGAAAAACTTACAAAGCACGTATTTGTCGAATATTCTTTTTCCCCTGTTCGCAAATCGTCTCCTGCGAAAATCTCGCCCAGAGTTTCGAGAATACATTGAATGGCTTGGCCTCAGCGAATACGAATATGATGAACTGGAGATTCTCGGACGTTCAGGTGGAATTCGAGAAACGGACACATTAGAGATTTTCCCTTGTCCGATGCCAGACGAGAAAAACAACTATGTGGGATATTTCTTTTGTCATGGACTGCGTTATTTTTCGAAGGATCAACAAGCGAGACTAAAAACGCTGAACGTCGGTGACCGCTTGTTTTTGTTGAAGGACATTCAAAACGCGTTCGATCCTACGGCATTGATTTTGAGAACAGCAGAGCCGGTGTCTCTTGCTGGATATTGTCCGAGGAGGTATTTTTCGGCGCTCTGAATTTTGTGAACTAATGGACAAGGTGGGAGAGATGGCAGTTGTTGTAACGATCGAGCGCGTAAATATTCACGCTCCAAGCGAATTGCGCATCCTTTGTAAAATCGCTTCTCCTTGGCCGCGAAATTTTTCTCCGTGTTCGCGAGATCTGTTCGAAGTCATTCCAAAAGATAGCACCTCAAAGAAAGGTTTATCAAAGCAAAATCGTTCAACTGTCAAGAAGCGCCGCGTTAGTTCCTAATAGCATACGTCCTGCTACCTAAGAAACGCTGCGCAAACTCGAGTCGGGCCGCCCGCTGCACACTTCCACGTTAAGGCACTTTATGGCTAGACCGATCAAACCTGCCCTGAACTCACAGCACACTGACGGGTGGCTGAAGCCGATCGGAAAGTTGGTGATGAACTTTGCAGCCATCGAGCTTCACACTTTTTGGTGGCTCGGCTTGCTTGGGAAGGACGTCGATCTGCCTAAACAAGCGCTCGGCTGGCCGTTTAAGGCTCGCGTCGATAAACTCATGGGCTTAATCGATATCGTTGAAGATCAGCGATTGCGTGAGCAATGCATTAGTTGTTGGAAACAAACGCTCGAAGCTGCGAAGTTTCGTAATGCCGTGGTCCACAACCCCATTGTGTTCGGCTGGACATCCAAAGATGAAAGTGGTGAACCTGACGTTATCGGCATTCCCGATGTCAGCCACCTCGGGGACAAGCCAAGATTAGCGAGCGCATTGCGTCACTAGGTACCCTCAACGATAAGATTAATGAAACCGCCGAACTCGGCGGGCGCCTGTTTCAGTTGCTAGCGGAGTGCGACCTGGCTTTGGGTGCAAAAGGTGCCTAACGCCGCGCCTGAACCGCGGTGTTAGGCATTTATGGCGGAAATTATCTACGTAGTCA
>CAVOIO010000004.1:0-174009 GCA_963695915.1 uncultured beta proteobacterium | reverse complement strand
ATTGCTCGCGTTGACCATTTGACAGGCGCCGCCAATCGGCGCCACTTTTTCGAAGTGGCACAAACCGAGCTAGACCGGTCTCAACGCTTCCAACGCCCGTTTACTATCGTGTATATCGACCTGGATGGCTTAAAAACAGTGAACGACCAATTCGGTCACCATATTGGAGATAACCTCCTCTGCGCGGTCGTTAATGGGGCGAAGCGCCATTTGCGGAGAACGGATCTCGTGGGACGATTGGGTGGCGATGAGTTTGTCTTGCTGTTACCCGAAATCGGTCAAGATGCCGCGCGGATGACCGTCCCCAAAATTCAGTCCATCCTGCTGAATGAAATGCGATGGAACAAATGGCCGGTGACCTTTTCCATTGGCGCCTTGACCTACCGGGATGGTCCAATTACCGCCGATGAATTGATCAGACGGGCAGATGATTTGATGTATTCGGTCAAGAACAAAGGCAAGAATGGCATTGCCTACGGGACCTATGCGGGTTAGTCCTGTTTCCTGGCCCACACAGGGGCGCCAAGCGGAGCGGTCGCCATGGCGGGAAAGCGTTGCAACAAGCGTCGAACCCGGAAAAGTTCTCCCGGATTGGCGAGTTTACGGATGCACCACAGTGGATGCCGTGACTCCCTGAAATGCAATCAGCGGTCACGGTCTTTTTTGATCGGAAAAGCATCGATTCAACGTCCGTGATCCAGAAAAGCCGCAAGGATCGGTCCGCTATTCAGTAAGCGATCGGCGTCCCGTTCATGGAACTCCGGGCGCCATTGCACTCCCATGACGTAGCTCGATCCCCCCAGCGTATGGCCTCGACGACACCATCATCGGGAGATCGGGCTTCCACTGTCAATCCACTACCCAGCCGCTTGAGCGATTGGTGGTGAATGCTGTTTATCTGCGGGCGTGCACCCTCTCCGTAGATTTGCGCGAGTCTGGAGTCTTTCTCGAACTGCACGTCGTGATGCAGGTCGTAATAAAGATCGCGTTCCAAGTGCGAAATCGCACCCGGCACTTCCTCTGCGATGTCCTGGTGCAGGCTGCCGTTGAAGGCGACGTTGATGAGCTGCGCGCCACGGGTCGTCCGCCTTGTTTGAGGGCCGATCGAGAATGGGAGACGTGGTCCCGGAGAGTGGCGCGGGACTTCCCGTCAAGCCCGCCCCCTCCACCGTTGGCTCGTGCGCCAGGCCAGATCGGCGAGAGATTCCGACTGCACAAATTGCGCTCGCAGCCACGACGCATCGTTACCGGTGTCCCGCGCACTGCGCGCAACCTCCTCAAGCGCGTCGGCCGCTTGCAGTTCCCGCGCATGCACGCGCAGCAATTCGACGGTCGCGAGGATATCCTCGCGGATACTTCGATTCGTCCGTCTATCGGGATCGATGAGAAATCCGTCCAGCCCGAAGCGGCAGGCCTGAAATCGGTTATAGGTGTAGACTCGATATCTTTCTTCATTGAAGGGATAGGGTCGCTCGATAAACAGATAGCGGGCGAGGGTCTGGGTGTAAGCCGCGAGTACCGCGGCCCTTTCCACGGTAAGCGGCGTGTCGAAAACCCGGATCTCCACGGTGCCGTACTCGGGCTTGGGGCGGATGTCCCAGTAAAAATCCTTCATGCTCTCCACGATGCCGTAACTTTGCATGGACTGGAAGTAGTCAACAAAACCACTCCAGCTTTCCACCAGTGGCGCGCGCCCCGACAGCGGAAAGGCAAACACTGAGTTCAGCCGCGAGGAGTCGAAGGCCGTGTCAACGCCCTGGTGATAGGGCGAAGAGGCGGCGAGCGCGATAAAGTGCGGGATATATCGGCTCAGCGCGTGCAGCAGATGGATGGCACTGTCGCCTTCCGGACAACCGATATGCACATGCTGGCCGAAAATGGTGAACTGCTTGGCCAGATATCCGTAAAGTGTGGACAGTTGCTGGAAACGCGGTTTGTCATAAATCTTGCGTTCGGCCCAATGCTGGTAGGGATGCGCGCCGCCGCCGGCTACCAACACGTTGAGTTTGTCGGCCGCGCGCACGACCACGTCCCGCAAGGTTCTCAGTTCCTGCAGGGCGGTGTCGTAGCGCTCGTGTACCGACGTGGAAATCTCGATCATGCTGTCCGTAATCTCCGGCTTGACTTCGCCCGGATGGCCGAAGCGCTGGATCAGGGTGATCAGTTCTTCGGCGCCGCGCGTCAGATCGCAGTCGCGCCGGTTCAGCACCTGTAATTCCAACTCGATGCCCATGGTCAATGCCTTGGAGGTTTTGAATTCCATTTAGCCCTCCTCGGTTGCATCGCCGGCCCGGCGCAGCGAGTAATGGGTGGCAACCGGTCCAAGGAATGCCAGGATAGCGATCACCGTGAGCATCGTATTGCCAATCTCGGCACCCAGCGCAGGGTCTACCGTGTTCAAGTCGATGAGCATGAGCAGGGCGAGGCCCGAAACCGGGGTCATGGCCGCGGCGGTGAGCGCGGACTTTCGCACGGAAAGTGCGCTGGCACGGGCCAACACCAGCATAGGCACCAGTTTTGCGGCGAAGCGAACGACAATGATCACCAGTGCCGCCGCCCAATCGCCGAGCTTCAGCTCCGCGCCGACCAGTGCGAACATGACCACGACAAACAGCGTTGCCGTTTCGCCCAAACGCAACGACACGAAATGCCGATCACGGTCGAAATGCCGCGTGAAGAAACCAAGCAGCAGTAGTGTCAGCGGCACCGGGACGCGCAGCACGGAGGCCGTGGCCACCGAAACCAGTACGACCGCGACGAACACTGAAAACTGGAACGCTGGTTTGCGCCCGGCTAAACGCAGCACCCGGACCGTACCGTACCCAACGACCGCCGCGAGCAATATGGAGCCGCCCAACAAATAAACCGGGTGCGTGAGCATCGCCACAAAATCGTGCCGGGCCTCGACATGAACCCATCCGAGCAAGAGCGCCAGGGCCACCGACGCGTAAGCGGTACCCGCCGCCGTCAGAAGCAGCAAACGCTCGGTCACCTGCCCCTGTGCCCTCAAGTCCTTGACCACGGTCATGACCACCGCAGGCGACGCCGGGATCGCCACCACCGCGCACGCCGCTGCCACCACAGGTCGCACCTCAAACGCGAACAGGACTCCGAATACGGCGCCAAAGGTCAGCAGCGCCTCGGCCACGCTGACGGCGAACAGGGCGGGATTGCGGCGCAACCAGTCCATATCCACGCGCTGCCCCAGTTCGAACAGCAGCAGCCCGACGGCGATCTCCCCGAAAATATGCAAACTGGCGACGGTCTCGCTGTCAACGACGCTCGACAGCTTGGGCCCCAGCAGCACGCCGCTCACAACATAGCCGACGATCCGTGGAGCGAGCAGGAAACGATGCGTCACTTCTCCGGCAACGACCGCTGCAATCAAAAGAATCGCCACCCAGAGAAGAGGGCTGAGAATCAATGGCCATGAGGGCAGGAAAACAAAACTTTCCGTCAACACGTGCGCCTCCGTGAATCGTCAGTTCGAATTGTACGACGAGAGATCGCCGCTTTCGCGACACACCAGGATCATTTGTTTTCCAGCACGCCGCTTGTCACGACCGATCCACAACACGGCCGGCATCAGGCGTGACGTTGATCGAATGACTGTTTCTGCGCAGAAGGTGCGCGAGGATGGGCGGAGTAACATACGTGATAAACATCACCATGAGAATGATAAAGAAAACCGGCACCAGAAAATGACCTACCAGTTCGATCATGTGCTCAAGAATGTGCGGCGGTTGAACCTTGCGATTGCCGGAGGAGATGCACTCGCCGAAATCGGCGCCAGCCTCGACACTGGTCAGAACGACAGCGGCTGGCTGCGCGATGCGTTCAGGCGGACCAAATCCCTGAACGACGTTGTGCGCCTGCAGAGCAGGCTGTGGTCGGGAGAGCAGCGATCGCGGGCCGCCCGCTGGCCGGCGGAGCACATTTGGCCGCAGAGTCGGTCGCGGCTTGCTGGCGACGATGCGCTGCCTTTATGATTCCGCCTTTGTGAATCGGGGCGCCGCAATGAAGCGTTGCAAGTCCGGGCAGGAAACGTCCGCGTGAGAACGCGTCGCGCGTTGCGATTCGCGGCTATTGGCCTGCTGATTTCCGCGGCGCTGGAACTGCTCGCGCCGGCTGCCGCGATGGCCGCCGGCGAAGCGGCCGCGCATTCCGCGAAGTTGTTCATGTGGATTGCGGTGGTCCTGATAGCAGCGAAGATCGGTTGCCTGGTGGATCGCGTGGGCCAGCCGATGGTGCTGGGCGAGCTGCTGATGGGCATTGTGTTGGGCAACCTCGCGCTGATCGGGGTCCCGTGGTTCGAGGAAATCAGGGGCGACGGCACCATCAAGTTCCTCGCCGAGCTCGGGGTCGTGATCCTGCTGTTCCAGATCGGCCTCGAGTCCAGCGTGGAGTCAATGAGGAAGGTCGGCGTGCGTGCGATTCTGGTGGCATTGCTGGGCGTGGTGTTGCCGTTCCTGGTCGGAACCTGGTTGGCAGGGCCGTGGTTGCTGCCGGGCATGTCCTTCGAAGCCTACCTGTTCCTCGGCGCGACGCTCACCGCCACTTCGGTCGGCATTACCGGCCGCGTGTTCAGCGACCTTGATCGCCTGCGGATGCCGGAGGCGCAGATCGTGCTGGGCGCAGCGGTACTGGATGATGTGCTCGGACTGGTGGTACTCGCGGTGGTGTCCGCTATCGTAACCACTGGTGCCATCGATTCGGCCGGGGTGGCCCTGATTCTCGGCAAGGCGCTTGCCTTCCTTATAGGCGCGCTGGTGCTGGGCCGGTGGATTGCTCCTCGCGTGAGCGGCGTGTTCGCACGCATCCATACCGGCGTGGGCATGAAGTTCACGCTGGCGATCTGCACCTGCCTCGTCTTTGCTTTCCTCGCGCAGCAGATGGGGCTGGCCGCTATTGTCGGTGCCTTTGCCGCCGGGCTGGTACTGGACGAAGTGCAATTCCGGAACTTCGACGCGCCCGACTTTCAGCGCGAGGTTGTCGAGGTCCTGGTCGGAGCCGACTTGGCGACACGCAAGCGCGCCGAGAGCATGCTGAAGCACTATCAGGCGCGCCAGATCGAAGAACTGTTTGCGCCGCTTGGCCACTTCGTTGTGCCGTTCTTCTTCGTGCTTACCGGCATGCAAGTTAGGCTCGACGTGCTGGTGAACGTCCAAGTGCTGTTGGTCGCCTTGGGCATCACGGTGGCGGCGGTGCTTGCGAAGGTCATCTCGGGCGTGGCCGCGGGAAACGTGAACAGATGGCTGGTGGGGTGGGGCATGGTGCCACGAGGCGAGGTCGGCCTGATATTCGCCGCCGCCGGGATGGGCTTGGGGGTGATGGGGGACGCGGAATTTTCCGCCATCATTCTAATGGTGATCCTGACCACGCTGATCACCCCACCGATCCTGACGCTGCTGATCAGACGTACGGCAGTCCGTACTACGGATTAGCGTCCCCGTGTCGATCCCGGAAATTCCGCTCGACTTTGTCCTGTTCGCGCTGACCCTGGTGGGCGTGGCCCTGTTCCACCGCCACACCCTGACGGTTGCCTTGACCGGACTCGCCTCGGTCACCTTGTACAAGCTTCTGTTCACCGGCTTCAAGACGGGGCCGGGGATCGCGGGGCTAGTAACGCATCTCGGCCACGAGTGGGTGATCCTCGGTAATCTGCTGGGTTTGCTGGTCGGGTTCGCGCTGCTGGCGCAGCACTTCCACGACAGCCGCGCGCCCGAGTTGCTGCCCAAATTCCTGCCTGACGACTGGAAGGGCGGGTTTTTCCTGTTGCTGATCGTTTTCGTGCTGTCGAGCTTTCTCGACAACATCGCCGCGGCGGTGATCGGCGGCACAATGGCGTCGGCGGTGTTCCGCGGCAAAGTGCACCTCGGTTACCTCGCCGCCATTGTCGCGGCGTCAAATGCCGGTGGCTCAGGCAGCGTGGTCGGGGACACTACAACTACCATGATGTGGATAGCCGGGGTGAACCCGATCGAGGTGCTCCATGCCTACGTCGCAGCGATAGCATCGGTAATCTTTTTCGGTGTCGTGGCCGCGCGCCAGCAACAGCGCTATGCGCCAATCCAGCGCGAAGCGCGTGCCGGCATTCGTATGGACTGGATCAGGATCGGCATTGTGCTGTTCATTCTGATTGCCGCCATTGGCACCAACGTCGCAGTCAACGTCGGCATCCCGCAGCTTGCCGATCGCTTCCCGATCATAGGTGCTTCGGTCTGGGTGGCGCTGCTGTGTGCGGCGCCGTTGCGGCGACCGGCATGGTCTCTGGTACCGGGCGCGCTGAAAGGCAGTGTCTTTCTGTTGTCGCTGGTGCTCACGGCCTCGATGATGCCGGTCGAGAAGCTGCCTGCCGCCTCGTGGCAGACTGCGTTCGGGCTGGGTTTCGTCTCGGCGGTATTCGACAACATTCCGCTTACCGCGCTGGCTCTCAAACAGGGCGGCTACGACTGGGGGATGCTCGCCTACACGGTCGGTTTTGGCGGATCAATGATCTGGTTTGGCTCCTCAGCGGGTGTGGCGCTTTCCAACTCGTTCCCGGAGGCGAGGTCGGTCGGCGCATGGCTGCGCCACGGCTGGCATGTCGCGGTGGCGTATATCCTGGGATTCTTTGTTCTCCTGGCGCTGGTCGGTTGGCAACCCGACGCCACTCGCGAGGCGCCGGTTCCGAAGCCTCCTCGCGACCATGTTTCGATTCCGAATGCTGCTGCCGCGCGTGCTTTACCAGTAGAATTGCAGACTTCCGCGTGAAAAATAAGAGGGGCGATGATGAAGCCCAAGGTTCTGGTTACCCGGGAGGTGTTCGACGAAACGATTAAATTCCTCGCCGAATACTTCGATGTCACCTCAAGCCAGGCGATGGTGAGCTTCAGCCGGGAGGCGATTATCGAGCGCCTCCAGGGCATGGATGCCGCGGTCATTACCACCTCGGATCGCATTGACGAGGCGTTTCTGACGAGCTGCCCTGGCTTGAAAGCGCTGTGCAGCGTGAGCGTGGGCTTCAATCACATAGACCTGGACGCCTGCACACGCCATGGGGTGATTGCCACCAATACGCCGGGCGTGCTCACTGACAGCGTTGCCGACATGGCGCTTTGCCTGACGCTCGCGACAGTGCGCCGGCTCAGCGAAGGTGAGCGGATGGTTCGGGCGAAACAGTGGAAGGGCTCGCACCTCAGGCAGCTCCTGGGACACGACCTGCACCACGCCACGGTAGGGGTATGCGGTTTCGGCAGGATCGGCCAGGCGATCGCCAAACGCCTGCGCGGATTCGACGCCAAGGTGCTCTATACGGACATCAGCCGCGCCGACCGCAAGATCGAGGATGCGCTCCAGGCCACCTACGCCAGCAAGGACGATCTGCTGCGGCAGTCGGACATCGTCATCCTGATTCTGCCTTACACGCCTGAAACGCATCACTACATCGGCAAGGCGGAGCTCGCAAAGATGAAGGTCTCGGCGGTGCTGATCAACATGGCGCGTGGTGGAATCGTCGACGACGCGGCGCTGGCACATGCGCTGAAAGAGGGGCGCATCTGGTCCGCGGGCCTTGATGTCTACGAAAACGAGCCTGTGGTAAATCCGGCGCTGTTTGAACTGACCAATGTCGTGCTCACGCCGCACATCGCCAGCGCCACCGAAACCACGCGGCGGGCAATGGCAATGCTCGCCGCACAGAACTGCGTTGCGGCGCTTACTGGCGTCGCGCCGCCCAACTTGCTCAACCCGGACTACCGCAAATACTCCAAGGCGTAAACCTTTTCACCGCAAAGTCGCAAAGTACGCAAAGTAAGAAGGCCGGGGAAACCAGATATCACTGGACACACTGCGAAGAATAACCGTGAGTCCCACGCGTCATTTCTCATGATCTCTTTTGCATTCTTTGCGTACCCCTCAAGGGGGTATTGAAAAGAATCTTTGCGGTGAAGAATTGAAAATATGACAGACCTGCACAAACTCAGCCTGCGTGAAGCCGCTGAACGTATCCGTTCGGGCAGGATCACCAGCACCGATTACATCAAGAGCCTGCTGGCGCGGATCGTGGCCTTGGAGAAGAACGTCCAGGCTTGGCAATGGCTGAGTCTCGATCGCGCCGTGGCATTGGCGCGGAAGGCCGACCGGGCTGATGGTGCGATGCGCGTGGCGCACCCGCTGCACGGCATCCCGATTGCGGTGAAGGACAACTTCTATACCGCCGGAATTCCCACCGAGATGGGCTGCCGCGCCTACGCCGGTTACGTTCCGGACGAAACCGCCGACGTGGTGAGGCGACTCGAAGCGGCCGGCGCGATTATGCTCGGCAAGACAGTTACCACCGAAGCAGCGTTCATGGTTCCTGCCAAGACCCGCAACCCGTGGAACAACGCGCACACTCCCGGCGGCTCCTCCAGCGGTTCAGCCGCCGCGGTCGCGGCGGGATTCGTTGCCGGCGCACTCGGCACTCAGACCAACGGCTCTGTGATCCGTCCGGCGGTCTTCTGCGGCATAGTGGGCTACAAACCCAGCGCCGGGCAGATGTCGGCGCGTGGCGTGATGCCGTTTTCGCCAACACTGGATCAACCCGGCGTGTTCGCCCGCAGCGTCGCCGATGCCGCATTCCTGGCGTCCTGCCTTACGGCACACCGTACCGCGATCACGCCGGAGGTCAGGCCGCTGAGAACCGTCCCGCGCATGGCAGCGGTGCGCTCGCCGGTGTGGCACCTTGCCTTGCCCGAACAGCGCGCGCAGTTCGAAGCCGATATCGCGCGACTGCGCGAGGCTGGCGCATCCGTGGACGTGCTGGAGATTCCGGGCGAGTTCGACGGCGCACACAAGATCCATCGCACCATCATGCTGTTCGAGGCTGCGCGCGCGGCGAAGAAGGCGCGCGCGGCGTATCGCGACAAGTTCTCCGACTATCTCAATGCCGCTCTGGATGAGGGCGAGGGGATTCGCGAGCCGGATTACCGGGACGCGTTGAAGACCCGGACGCAGTTGCAGCAGAGCCTGGCGCAGTTTTTCGATCGCGGCTATGCGGCGATCATCACTCCTCCGGCGACGGGCGAGGCGCCCGCCACGCTTACCAACACCGGCGATCCGCGCTTCTGCACCATCTGGACGCTGGTCGGCGTGCCGGCGATTACCATTCCCGACCGGCAAGGGCCCGAACGGCATGCCGCTAGGACTGCAGATCGTCGGCGCAGCCGAGGAAGAGAACTATCTGCTCGGTACCGCTGCATGGTGCGAGCGGCATTCTCCCTTTCGCGGTCTGGTTTAGAGCGGCATCGACCACAGGGACACAGAGGCGCAGAGAAACCCCCAAGATTCTCCTGACGAGCATATCGTGATCATGTCGTTGTCTAGGTTTTTCTCCGTGTCTCTGTGCCTCTGTGGTGAAATTCTTGATTGAGGGAATCGAAATTTAGAGTTGCATTCTGCGGTCTGGGCATCATGGGGCGCCCACAGGCGTTGAACCTGATGAAAGCACGTGATCTGGCACATGAACGGCCGCACGGAGTGAACCGGCCGGCAGGAGCTTGCCTTTCCTACCGGAAATGCAATACTTTGCCGATCGGCACCGCGGGAAGCCGGCGTTTTGAAGTACCGCGAGGTGACACGTTGCGCGGGTCGAATGACGAACGGGTTTCATTTTGCAGGAGACGAGAATGAAGAGATTCGTTGCAGGTGCGTTTCTTTTCCTGTTATCCGGCACGGCGGCATGGGCTGACGTCGGCGTATTGCTCAAGGCCGGGACGCTCGGCGCCGGCCTGGACGTGAGCGTGGGCATGAGCGAATCACTTGGGCTGCGTCTGCAGGCGAACGCGCTCAGTTACGAAGATGATTTCACCGAGAGCGACGTGGACTACAGCGCCGATCTCAAGCTCCAGTCGGCGGGACTCCTGCTCGACTGGCATCCTTTCAGCGGCGTGTTCCGCGTCAGCGCTGGGCGCCTACTGGAACGGCAATGAGGCCACGGCGGTCGGGCGGCCGACCGGCGGCACATACGTAATCAACGGCGTGCCCTATAACGCCTCAGACATTGGATCTCTAAACGGGCAGATCGACTTCGACAGCGTTGCCCCGTATTTCGGCATCGGCTGGGCCTCCGCGCCGAAGGCGGGACGGGGAATGACCTTTTCCTTCGACCTCGGCGTGCTCTATCTGGGTGAGCCGAACGTCGGCCTGACGGCTACCTGCGGGGTGGGCGTGCCTCCTGCCACATGCACCCAGTTGCAGAGCGACGTCGCGGCGGAGCAGGCATCCCTGCAGGAAGACCTGAACGACTACAAGTTCCATCCGGTAGTGTCATTCGGTATCGGCTACCGCTTCTGAAACTGCCTGCTGGCCTTCGGCGGCGATCAGAGCGTTCGACGCAAAGGGCGCAGAGCAAGAAGAAAGACGCAAAGAAAGACGGATCAGATTCTTCCTAACCCGGAGTGCTTGACTCGGCGCGTGGTCCTTTCCCGCGGCGGTTTTCTTTGCGTTCCTTTGCGTACTTTGCGCCGTTGCGTTGAGGTTTACCTTTCCGTCGCGTTCAACCACTATCTGCGTAGGACCTCAGTGTTAGATACGAGGCAGGTCGCTTAGAATCGCGGCCTTGGTCGTTCCCGGTACCGCCGCCAAGTCTTTCCGATGAGTTCCACTCCCGCCGTCCCGAAATCCGTTGCTGCGACCGCCAGGTGGCGCGAGCTGCGCGAATCCATCGATCGCGGCATGCTGCGCACGCGCGGTCCCTGCGCGCGCGTCTGAAGCAGCTTGAGGAGTTGGCCCGCGGCGGCAAGGACATGTCCGCCGAACTCGTACAAGCTCGCTGCTGACGCGCAGCGCTCCGTCGAACAGGCAGACCAGCGGCGCGCAAGGCTGCCGCGGATCACATTCCCGGAAGAATTGCCGATCAGCGCGAAGCGCGCCGACATCGCGGAGGCGATCCACGCGCACCAGGTGGTGATCGTCTGCGGCGAGACCGGTTCCGGCAAGACCACCCAACTTCCCAAGATCTGCCTCGAACTCGGCCGCGGCGTGCAGGGCCTGATCGGCCACACCCAGCCGCGCCGCATCGCCGCGCGCTCGGTGGCCGCCCGGATCGCCACGCGAGCTGCAGATCCGCCGCTCGGCGACGCAGTCGGCTACCAGGTGCGCTTCAACGACAAGACCAGCAGCGAAAACTTCCTCAAGGTCATGACCGACGGCATCCTGCTCGCAGAAACCCAGGGCGACCGCTGGCTTGCCCAATACGACACGCTGATCATCGACGAGGCGCACGAGCGCAGCCTGAACATCGATTTTCTGCTGGGTTACGTCAAGCAACTGCTGCCGCGCCGGCCCGAGCTGAAGCTGATCATCACGTCGGCGACCATCGATGCCGACGATTCTCGAAGCACTTCGACGATGCGCCGGTGATCGAGGTCTCGGGACGGCTGTACCCGGTGGACGTGTGGTACCGCCCGTTCGACGAGGACGACGAGGACGAGCACGAGATCGACCTGCCGCAGGCGATCGTCGATGCGGTTGACGAGGTGACCGCGCGCACCAGCAGCGGCGACGTGCTGGTGTTCCTGCCGGGCGAGCGGGAAATCCGCGAAGCCGCCGAGGCTCTGCGCAAGCATCATCCGCAGGGCGCGGAGATCCTGCCGCTGTTCGCGAGGCTGTCCGCAGAGGAGCAGGAGCGCATCTTTGCGCCCGGGGGCGGCTACGCGGCGCATCGTGCTTGCCACCAACGTGGCGGAGACTTCGCTCACCGTGCCCGGCATCCGCTTCGTGATCGATTCCGGCCTCGCCCGCATCAACCGCTACAGTTATCGCAACAAGGTGGAGCTGCTGCAGGTCGAAAAAATCTCGCAGGCCTCGGCCAACCAGCGCGCGGGGCGCTGCGGGCGGGTGATGAACGGCATCTGCGTGCGCCTCTACGGCGAAGAGGATTTCAAGGCCCGCGCCGAATTCGGCGACCCGGAGATCCTGCGTTCCTCGCTCGCCTCGGTGATCCTGCGCATGGGCGCGCTGAAACTCGGCGAGATCGAGGACTTTCCCTTCGTCGATGCGCCGGCCTCGAGGATGATCGCCGACGGCTATCAACTGCTGGCCGAACTCGGCGCGGTCGACGAGGCGCGCAAGCTCACGCCGGTCGGTGAGCAGCTGGCGAAACTGCCGATCGATCCGCGGGTGGGGCGCATGCTGGTCGCGGCGAAACAGGAGGGCTGCCTGAATGAAGTGCTGATCATCGCCGCGGCGCTGTCGGTGCAGGACCCGCGCGAGCGGCCGATGGACAAGCAGGAAGCGGTGACGCAGGCGCACGCGGAGTTTCTCGACGACCGTTCCGATTTTCTGTCCTATCTGGAAATCTGGAAATGGTTCGAGGAAGCGCTCAGGCACAAGAAGTCGAACCGCCTGCTGGTGCGCGAGTGCCACGAGCGCTTCCTGTCGTATCTGCGGCTGCGCGAGTGGCGCGAGCTGCACGGCCAGTTGCACGCATTGGTGGCGGAGATGGGCTGGCGGCTGAACGAAAAGGCGGCGCGCTACGAGGAGATCCATCGCGCGCTGCTGGCCGGGCTGCTGGGCAACATCGGCTTCAAGTCGGAGGAAGCGGGCACCTACCTGGGCGCGCGCCAGATCAAGTTCGTGCTCAGCCCGGCCTCGGCGCTCAAGAAGAAGGGGCCGAAGTGGGTGATGGCGGCGGAACTCACCGAGACCACGCGCCTGTTCGCCCGTTGTGTCGCGGCAATCGAGCCGGAGTGGATCGAGAAAGCTCGGCCAGCACCTGGCCAAGCGCAGCTATCGCGAGCCGCACTGGTCCAAGGACTCGGGCAGCGTGGTCGCCTACGAGCAGGTGACGGTGTACGGCCTGGTGGTGGTGCCCAAGCGGCGGGTGCAGTACGGCCCCATAAGCCCGAAGGAGGCGTGGGAACTGTTCATCCGCGGTGCGCTGGTCGCCGGCCACTTTGCGGGAAGCGCGCCGTTCCTGGACCACAACCGCAGGCTGATCGAGGAAGTGCAGGAACTCGAGCACAAGTCGCGCCGCCACGACGTTCTGGTGGACGACGAAGCCATCTGTTCGCGTTCTACGCCGAACGCATTCCGCAGAGGGATCTACAGCGCGGTGGATTTCGAGAAATGGCGCAGGGAAGCCGAGCGCGACAACCCGAAGCTGTTGTTCCTGACCCGCGACTATCTCATGCGCCATTCCGCGGAGCAGGTGACCGAGGATCTGTTCCCGGATGCGTTGGTGGTCGGAATGCAGACCTTCGATCTTGCCTACCGGTTCGAGCCCGGCCACGCGCTCGACGGCGTGACCATGATCGTGCCGCTGCACCTGCTCAATCAGCTCGACGAACGCCGCTGCGAGTGGCTGGTGCCGGGGCTGTTGCGCGACAAGATCACCTACCTGATCAAGGGTCTGCCCAAAGGCCTGCGCAAGCATTTCGTGCCGGTGCCGCAGGTGGTCACCGATTGCATGGAGATCCTCGACCCCGACAGCGGGCCGCTCACCGAGGCGCTGTCGCAAGCGCTGTTCAAGAAGACCGGGGTGGAAGTGCCGGCCGAGGCGTGGGATCTGGCCGACCTGCCGCCGCACCTGCTGATGAATTTCAGCGTCGTGGATGAGCATGGCAAGGAGATCGGCTGCGGACGCGACCTTCCGCAACTGCGCAGCCAGCTCGGCGTGAAGGCGCGGCGCACCTTCAGCGCGGCGGCGAGCGCAGGATTCGAGCGCAAGGGGCTGACCTCGTGGGATTTCGACGAGTTGCCCGAGCAGGTCGAGGTGGACCGTGGCGGGCGCAAGCTGGTCGGCTATCCGGCGATCGCCGATGAGGGGAAGTCGGTGGCGCTGACGCTTCTGGACACCGAAGCCGAGGCCGAGGCAGCGACCCGCAAGGGGCTGCGCCGGCTGTTCCAGCTGGCGTTGCCGGAGCAGATGAAGTTCCTTGCGCGCAACCTGCCGGGATTTACCGAACTGCAGTTGCGCTACATGTTTTGAATCAGGCGCTGCTTGGCGAGCGCGAAGGCGGCAAGCAGGACAAGGGCGGCCGGCATGACAAAGCCGAAGTCGCCGAACGCCTGCGCGAAGAGCTGATCACCGCCATCTGCGATCGTGCTTTCTTCGTCGAGGACGAGCCGGTGCGCAATCGCAAGGCGTTCGAGGTGCGGGTGGCGAAGGGAAAGACGCGGCTGATGGATGTGGCGCAGGAGATCTGCCGCATCGCCGCCGAGATCCTGGCCGAGCACCACGCGCTGCGCGCCAGGCTCGACCATGCCGCAGCACGCCGCATGGCCGCGCGCGGTTGCGGACATCCGCAGCCAGTTGCGCGAACTGCTCGGGCCCGGATTCCTGGCCTCGGTGCCGTTCGAAAGGCTCAAGCACTACCCGCGCTATCTGCGGGCGATCGCCGTCAGGCTCGACAAGATCGCCTCCAACCCGGAGCGCGACGCCAACTGGCAGCAGCAGCTCGCGCGCTACTGGCAGGCTTACCAGGCGCGGCTTGCCGCCGACCGTTCGCGCGGATTGCGCAACCCGAAGGTCGAGGAAATGCGCTGGATGCTGGAGGAATTGCGGGTGTCGCTGTGGGCGCAGCAGCTCAAGACACCCTATCCTGTTTCCTTCAGGCGGGTCGAGAAATACTGGAGCGAGCTTTAGTACCTGTTCCGCCAATTCGGGTTCTTCTGGTCGACGGAGAGACCTCAGAGTCAGACTCGATTAAAGCCGCTTAGGCCAACAATCGCAGCCCGCCTGCCTTCGCGGCCTTCTTGTCGAGGGTAACCGTTTCAGTGCATCCGGCTTCGAGGTTCGTCTGGCCGAGCAGGCAGTCGGCGAAGTCGGCGCCTCCCGATCGGTACATCCGCAACGCGGTCCAGGCGGACTGAACATTCTCGATCTGGAATTGTTGAGTGCGGATAACGCGTTCGAGTACGACCGCGATATCCTCCCGCGAATAGCCGTAAGCGCTTTCGAGCACCCACACGGTTTCGCACAGGACGATGCGATTGATAAAACCGGGGTCCTCGCGCGAGCATTCCGAGGCGATGAAGCGGCCCGCCAGCCGCGCCTGTGCCGCTTCATCCTGGACGAGGTGGCGAATGAGGACATTGGTGTTCAGACCCTTCACCGCCGGCCCCCACGCTTGCGAATCGCCGCCTTCATCTCGTCGAGCGAAACCGGAAGTTTCGGGCGCGGCAGCGCGCCTGCGAGGTCGGCCGCATCAAATGACGCCGAGACGAGCACGACCCGACCGTCCGGTTCGATTACGAACTCGATCCGGTCGCCGGGACGCAAATGCAGGTGGTCCCGGATGTCTTTCGGTACGGTCGTCTGGCCTTTGCTGGTGAGTGTGGCGGTGGCCATGGGTATCCTTACAATTAATTCCAATCCTTACTTTAACGTAAGGCGCCGCTTTGCGCAATCGGGGCGTTCGGCCGACAATGACGCTACGCGGCATTATGTGGCAGGCGGGGCGAAGACTGCGTTCATCCAACGGCATTGAATGAGCCTTCCGAACGCGGACAGGATTTTTCTCTGCTCAGCGGGTAAGATCGAACGCCGAATCGATGGGATCGTAAGAAGCGTCAGGGCAACCAATTGGAAAAGTCTTTCAAGAAAGAGATCGAACTGCTGCGACTGGGGAATGGACAGGTCTTCCACGGCGAAGGCATTCTCGCGATCACCAAGGCATTGCTGCAATCGGGTGTGGCCTACGTCGGCGGCTATCAGGGGGCACCGGTCTCCCACCTGATCGATGTCATGGTCCAGGCCGAGGACCTGCTGGGCGAACTCGGCGTGCATGTCGAAGCCTGTTCCAACGAGGCCTCCGCCGCCGCAATGCTGGGCGCGTCGATTCACTATCCGTTGCGCGGCGCGGTGACCTGGAAGTCCATCGTCGGCACCAACGTCGCAGCCGACGCGTTGTCGAATCTCTCCTCGCCGGGCGTCACCGGCGGCGCGCTGATCGTCGTCGGCGAGGACTACGGCGAGGGCGCCAGCGTGATCCAGGAGCGCACCCATGCCTACGCGCTCAAGTCCTCGATGCTGATGCTGGATCCGCGGCCGGAGCTTTCCAACATGGTGCGCATGGTGGAGGACGGCTTCCGGCTTTCCGAGGCGTCGAACATGCCGGCACTGCTGGAACTGCGCATCCGCGCCTGTCATGTGCGCGGCAGCTTCGTCTGCAAGGACAATGTGGCGCCGGCAGTTTCGACCCGGCATCTGATGGAAGAGCCGGCGAAGTTCGATTACACCCGCCTTGCGCATCCGCCCGTGACCTTCCGCCATGAGAAGCTCAAGGGCGAAGCGCGTATTCCGGCCGCGCGCCGCTACATCGCCGAGCACGGACTGAACGAGCTGTTTGCCGGCAAGCGCGACGATGTCGGACTGATCGTGCAGGGCGGGTTGTACAACTCGCTGATCCGCGCGCTGCAGCAGTTTGGAATGGCCGATGCCTTCGGCGAATCCGAGATACCGATCTTCGTGCTCAACGTAACGTTTCCGCTGGTGCCGGAGGAGATATCGAAGTTCTGCCTCGGCAAGCGCTCGGTGCTGATCGTCGAGGAAGGCCAGCCGGAATACATCGAGCAGGAAATCCTGGCCACGCTGCGCCGACTCGACGTGAACACGCCGATCCACGGCAAAGACATGCTGATGGCTGCGGGCGAATACACCGTGGAGGTCATTGCGAACGGGCTGGAGAAATTCGCCGACCGCTATCTGCCTGCCGCTGTCGCCGAGTCCGGAAAGCGCTGGCTGCGAGCCAACGTCCAGCGCCGCCAGGAAGTGGCGCAGCAGTTCTCGGCGCCGCTGCCGGCGCGACCGCCGCAGTTCTGCGTCGGCTGCCCGGAGCGCCCGGTGTTCGCCGCGCTCAAGCTGTCGCAGCGCGATGTCGGCCCCACGCATATTGCCGCCGACATCGGCTGCCATTCGTTTTCCACCTTCGAACCCTTCTCATTCGGCCACTCGATACTCGGCTACGGCATGAGCCTGGCGAGCCGCGCCGGAGTGTCGCCGATGATGAAGCGCAGGGTGCTCTCGATCATGGGCGACGGCGGGTTCTGGCACAACGGACTGCTCACCGGCGTGCAATCGGCCTTGTTCAACGGCGACGACGCGGTGCTGATGATATTCAAGAACGGCTACACCTCCGCCACCGGCACCCAGGAGCTGATCTCCACACCCGACGAGGACGAGAAAATCGCGGCTGACGACAAGCAACAAAGCCTGGTGCACCGCAATCTCACCATCGAAAAGACGCTGACCGGCATCGGCGTGAAATGGATGCGCACCGTGCACACCTACCATGTGGACAAGATGCGCAGGACGCTCGACGAAGCCTTCACCACCGATTTCAGCGGCCTCAAGGTCATCATCGCCGAAGGTGAATGCCAGCTCGAACGGCAACGGCGCATCAAGCCGTGGATCGCCGGCCTGCTCAAGGCGGGAAAACGCGTGGTGCGGGTGAAGTACGGCGTCGACGAGGACGTGTGCACGGGCGATCATGCCTGCATCCGCCTGTCAGGCTGCCCGACGCTGACACTGAAGGACAGCCCCGATCCGCTCAGGGTCGATCCGGTCGCCACGGTGATCGACGGCTGTGTCGGTTGCGGCCTGTGCGGCGAAAACGCGCACGCAGCGACGCTGTGCCCGTCGTTCTACCGCGCCGAGGTGATTCGCAATCCCAGACTGCACGAACGAATCATCGACCGGCTGCGCGGCTCAGTTATCAGGTTGTTGCAAACGGCATGACTTACCACAGAGATTCATTTCTATACCTCCTTGAGGGTTACACAGAGGCACAGAGAATGCGGGGCGCAAACCAAGGCCCCCAAGGCCATCAAGGTGCAAACGGGAGGCTTTCCCGGTTTTCTCGGTACCTCTGTGCCTTTGTGGTCAAAGCCAGGATTAGCGAATTGCGATGAAGCCGACGGCCAGTACCGAACGTCCGAAAACGTTGTTGATCTGCGCGCTCGGCGGCGAGGGCGGCGGCGTGCTGGCTGAGTGGCTGGTGGAAACCGCCAGGCAATGCGGTTACAGCGCGCAGAGCACTTCGATTCCCGGCGTCGCCCAGCGCACCGGCTCGACCACTTATTATTTCGAAGTTTTCCCGGTGCCGATCGTGGAACTGGCCGGGCGCAAGCCGGTGTTCAGCCTCTATCCGGTTGCCGGCGCCTTGGACATTCTGGTGTCCTCGGAACTGCTGGAGACCGTGCGCCACATCGGCAACGGCATGGCGTGCGCCGACCGCACGCTGGTGGTCACTTCCAGCGCCCGCACCCTGACCACGGCGGAGAAACTTCAGCTCGCCGACGGTCGCACGCCGTCCGCGGAATTGTTGAACGTGGTTAAGCGCTACAGCCGTGACGCCCGCATTTTCGACATGGCGGCGGTGGCGCAGGAGACGGGTACTGTATTGAGCGCGGTCCTGTTCGGTGCTATCGCGGGCAGCGGCGCATTACCGTTTCCGCGCGAGGCCTTCGAGCAAACCATCCGCGCTTCCGGCAAGGGCGTGGACGCGAGCGTGCGCGGCTTCGCGCGCGCCTGCGAGATCGTGGTCCAGGGGCAGCCCGCACCTATGCCGCTTGTTTCGAAGCCGCGGACAACCGCCGCGATGCCTGCAGATCTCGCCCGCGAGTTTCCGGCGGCGACGCATGAAATGCTGGCTGCCGGCTACGCCCGCATGCTGGAGTACCAGGATAACGACTACGCGCAACTCTACGTGCAGCGGCTCAGGCGCATCCTGGCCGCCGAGCGCGCGGCGGATGCGGCGGGCGTGGGGAGATTTGCGACGACCAGCGAAACGGCGCGTTACCTGGCTTTGTGGATGGCCTTCGACGACATCGTGCGCGTGGCCGATCTGAAATGCCGTGCCAGCCGATACCAGCGGGTGCGCACGGAAGTCAAGGCTGCACCGGACGAAATCCTGCGCATCTATGACCACTTCAAGCCGGGCGTGCCGGAATTCGCCGCGCTGTTGCCGGCGGGGCCCGCGGCTGCGCTGATCCGCTGGGACCGGCGCCGCCAACTGGCGGGCAAGTCCGCGCTCGCACTTCCGCTCAAGCTCCCTGCGCACACCCTGACCGGTTTCCTGATCCTTCGCACCCTGGCCAGCCTGAAGTGGCTGCGCAAGCGCGGCAGCCGCTTCGCGATCGAGCAGGCCATGATCGAACGCTGGCTGGCGGGTGTGGAACAGGGCACGCGCAGCCACTGGCAGCTCGGCCACGAAATTGCGCTGTGCGGCCGCCTTATCAAGGGCTACGGCACCACCAACGAACGCGGAAAGGAGAACCTGCTGCATGTTCTCGACCAACTGGCCGCCGCCGCAACTTTCCCGTCCGATTCAGTCCGCGCCGAGGCGATTCGCGCGGCGCGCGTGGCGGCGCTGGCCGACGACGCGGGCAAGGCACTCGATCACGCACTGGTCCAACATGGCGCACCGGCGCGCCCGGTCAGGGCCCAGCCCATCATGTGGGTAAAGAAACGTCCGGGCCAGGCGGCCTGAGCGCGAAGTTTGCGCGCCCGGCGCCCGGCGTTGACAAGTGCGGCGTCTGGTCTAAACTGGGCCGACAATAACCGGCCAGGTGGTTGCTTCAGCGGAGGGGAGAATATGAAGACGGTTCAACAACTGCTGGATTCGAAACGCCATCGCCTCGTTTCGGTGTCGCCCGATAGTACGGTGCTCGACGCGCTCAAGCTGATGGCGGAGAAGGAGATCGGTGCGGTGCTGGTGATAGAGGGCGAACTGCTGGCAGGCATCTTCTCCGAACGCGATTACGCTCGCAAGGTCGTGTTGCACGGCAAGTCCTCGAAGGACACGCCGGTGCGTGAGATCATGACTGACGAAGTGGTGTGCGTGCGACCCGAACAGACCATAGAGGACTGCATGGGGCTGATGACCGACAAGCGCATACGTCATCTGCCTGTGTTCGACAGCAAGAACGTGGTCGGCGTGATTTCCATCGGCGATGTGGTTAAGGAAATGCTCTCCGAGCAGGAGTTCGTCATCAAGCAGCTCGAAAGCTACATTCACAACTGAGTCGGGTGACGTCGCCCGCGGCGGATCCAATGGTCGCGGCCCGAAAGTCCGCGTTTCTTCATGCTCAAGCGAATGCTTCTGCTCATTGCTCTGGCGGGCGCCGGCGCGGGCTGCAAGACCCAGACGGGGCTCACCGCCGGAGCCACCGGCTGCGGCGTGACCGATGTGGATGTGATCGAGAGCCGGTACACACGGGAGGGCACAACGACCGCGTGGTGCGCAAAGTGCCGGGAAAAGATCTATCACTGCGTATCCAACCCGGAGCGCAGCCGCGTGCAGTGCAACCAGGCTAGTGCCACGGATCCTTGCGGCTGATTGCGCGGCGATCCGGCGGCCCGTTCTTGGCCGCAACTGATTTTTTCCGTTTTGTTGCCGCAGTCCGACTGCTTCCAGCCACCTGACAACCGTCCGTCTCATGTTCGGCGCCCTGATCATCGGTGATGAAATTCTCTCGGGCAAACGCCAGGACAAGCATTTTCCGAAGGTCATCGAGATTCTGAAGGCGCGCGGCCTGGCCTTGGTCTGGAGCATGTATTTGCCGGACGAGCCGGCGGTGATCACGGCGGTGTTGTCCAGCACGCTGGCGCGCGACGACATCGTGTTCTGCTTCGGCGGCATCGGCGCCACGCCCGACGACCACACCCGTCAGTGCGCGGCCAAAGCCGCGGGCGTCGAACTGGTGTTGCATCCGGATGCCAAACGCGAAATCGAGGCACGTTTCGGCGCCGACGCCTATCCCAAGCGTATCGAGATGGGCGTATTTCCGGCCGGCAGCCGCATAGTTCCCAACCCCTACAACCGTGTTCCCGGTTTCAGTTATGCGCGCCATCATTTTTTCCCCGGTTTCCCGGAAATGGCCTGGCCGATGATGGAGTGGGTGCTCGACAACGAATATCCTCACCTCCACGACCTGCAACCGCCGGTGGACGTGGCGATCGTGGTGAAGGACGCCGGCGAGAGCCAGTTGATCGACCTGATGAACGCCTGCATCGCCCGCTATCCCGGTGCGAAACTGTTCAGTCTGCCCAGCTTCACGCCCGACGGCCGCCGTATCGAACTCGGCGTGAAAGGTGAAGCGAACCTCGCCAACGAGGCACTGGCGTTCCTGCAGAAGGGTGTCGGCGCGCTCGGTTTTGCCTGGGAGCCGAGAAAATAAGGGAAGAGGGAAGAGGGGGAGGGACGAGGGACGAGGGCGAAAACCCGCGACTGGGTCTGAATAACGAGATACGCGAGGTTCTTGCTTACCCCTCGTCCCTCGCCCCTCTTCCCTCGTCACTCGCCCCTCGTCCCTCGCCCCTCTTTCCTTATTCCCAACATTTAACCCCATTCTCCCGAAGCGTCCGTTTACAGGGGTGTCCCTCTTCAAAGGAGAGCACCATGCGACGCTTCCTGCTGTTTTTCTGTCTTTTCCTGACTGTTGCCCGGCTCTGGCAGCGGGCAACCTCGCCGATGTGCAGATCTACGACCGCGCCAGCGGCCGCACGTTGCCGGTCTACCAGAGCGGCGGCCGCTGGTTCGTCGCCGGCAAGCCCGGTAACGAGTACCAGGTCACGGTTCGCAATCGCGCCGGGGGCGACCTGCTCGCGGTGGTGTCGGTGGACGGCGTCAACGTCGTCACCGGCGAGACGGCGACTGCGTCGCAGAGCGGCTACGTGATTGAGCGTGACCGCACGCTGTCGATCAAGGGCTGGCGCAAGAGCCTGGAAAAGGTGGCGGCGTTCTACTTCACCGATCTGGGCGATTCCTACGCGGCGCGCACTGGGCGTCCGGACAATGTCGGCGTGATCGGCGTTGCGCTGTTCAACCGCAAGTCCGAACCCGTGCTCGAACTGGAGCAGCCGCAAAACCGCGGCGAATCGGGGGCGGCAGCGGATGGTGCCGCGAGGTCGGCGGCACCGCGCGCGGCGGAAAAAAGCATCGGCACCGGCCACGGCCGCAACGAGACTTCGCAGGCGCGCTATGTCGCATTCGAGCGCGAATCGGAAACGCCCAACGAAGTCATCGTCATTCACTATGACACCTACGCAAACCTGGTGGCGCGCGGGGTCATTCCGCAGTCGCCGCGTTGGCCCTCGCCGTTTCCGGGCGGGTTCGTGCCCGATCCGCCGGGACGGGGCTGAGGTACTGCCGTTTACCGCGCCGGTATCGCGCATCGTGCTGAGGTTGATTACACTTCGAGCCGGAATGGAACAACCGGACTTGCCGACGAAGATCTGATGCTGCGCTATCGCGATGGCGACGTGCGCGCGTTCGAGGATCTGTACGCGCGCCATCGCGGCGGCGTGTTCCGCTACGTGCTGCGGCAGGTCGGACTTCCGCTCCGCCGCCGAGGAAATATTCCAGGAAGTGTGGACCAATATCATCTCCTCGCGCGCCCGCTATCGGGTCGAAGCCCGCTTCGCCACGTTTCTGTACCGTGTGGCGCACAATTGCGTGATCGACCATTTCCGCCGCAAGCCGCCGCTGCAGTTGATTGCGCTCGACGACGACGCCGAAGAAGCGATGCAGATCGCAGGGTCCGCAGCAGGAACAACCGGAACGCGCCGTGGCGCGGCGGCAGACGGCAAGGACAGCTTCTGCGGGCGCTGGCACTGCTGCCGGACGAGCAGCGCGAAGCCTTTCTGCTGCACGAGGAGGGCGGATTGACGCTGGAGGAAATCGCCGACGTCACCAGGGTCGGCAGGGAAACGGTCAAAAGCCGCCTGAGGTACGCGCTCGCCAAGCTGCGCCAGGAATTAAATGGATCCGGAATGAGCCATGAAGCCGATGTCGCCTGAAGAGCGGGAACTGGACGAGCAGCGTTCGCGCCTGTCCGGGCACTACCGTGCAGGCTCGAACGAAGAACCGCCCGCGTATCTGGACGCCGCGATTGTCGCGGCCGCCCGGCGCGAGGCCGCGCGCTCCCGATTCGCGCGCAATTGGCACCTGCCTGCGTCGATTGCGGCCGTGTTGGTGATCGGCGTGAGCCTGGCATTGATGACCAGTGAAATCGAGGATTCGTTGCCGCCTGCGGATACATCGGCCGGCGTTGCGGCAGGTAAGGACAGGCAAGCGGCGCCCGCGCTGGCGATGAAGCAGGACTCGCAGGGCGGGCCCGCGCCACGCTCCGGTATCGAGCGTGAATCGCGGCCGTCGCGCGAGCGCAGTGCACGCAGCGACCGTGAGGCGGATACCCTGCGGAATTCGGCTGCCGAGCCGTCCGATTCAGCCGTGGCGGCACCTTCGGTCGCGGCGCCGGGCCCTGCGCCGGCGTTACAGCAGTTCGAAGCCGCCGCGCCGTCGGAATCGGTAGGGGAGCAGAAGGGTACGCTGGCGGATTCGGTGCGGGAAAAGCGCGCCACCGCCGCACTGCGCAAGGAGGTAGCGCCCGCCTCTGCGACACCGGCGGACGCGCCCGAGGAATGGCTGAAGAGAATCGGGGAGCTCATGCGCAACGGCAAGACTGCTCAGGCGCGCGCGCAACTGACGGATTTCCGGAAGCGCTACCCGGGATACCACCTGCCGGAGACTCTACGTGAGCTGGAAGCCGCGGCGAAGCAGGACCCGCAATAGAAAAGCCCCGGATGCCCGGGGCTTTTTAATTCCGCGTTGAAACAGGCTTACGCGGCCTTCTTCTTGGTCGCTATGCCCGATTGCGAGGCGGCGGTGGTGAGATTGGCTTCGGTCATCGCGGCCAGCTGCTTGCTCGCCTTGGCGATGCTTTCGTACACGGTGTTCGCGGTGCCGATCACGGACTTTACGGCGGCGACCGCGTGCTCCGAGCCGGCCGGGGCGGACTTCAGCGCCGAATCCAGGGCAACGACCACGTCCTTGCTGAAATCGGTGATCTGTACTTCCAGAACCGCGCTGATTTCCGATTGTGTGCCGGCCGCAACTTCATAAAGGCTGCGGGCGTAGGCGGTAGCCTTGTCGATGCCCGGCTGAAACGTGGAGCTGGTCCAGGTCGGCAGTTCGGAGAAATCCTTCACTTCGGCAAGCGTCTTGGCGTTCTTCATGCCCTCATTGAACGCAGCCTTGCTGTTTTTGATCTGCAGGTCGAACAGCTTTTCGGTGCCTTCGGCCGCAATGGTTAGGAACCGCAGGGCGGTTTCCACTTGCGCCTTCCCAAAGGCGGAGAATTGTTCGGGTATGTTGGTCATCTTGAAACTCCTTTAGAATCAATTGAAAAGGTATTCAGTGTAAACAGCTGATTGCCGCTATGTTGCGATGCAACAATCGCATTATTGACACGGAACCAATTGATGTCAAGGGATACTGAGGATAAACGTGAAAAAATCTATTGCGACGCACAATAAACCCGTGTGCAAGCGCCTCGTACTTGGGTTTAAACGATTGAAAGAAGTGGACTAAATGGAATCTAAAGCTTAAGTGCGAGGCTGAGGCCATCGCCAATCGGAATCAGGCACAGGTGTACCCGCTGGTCGTCCCGGAGATGTTGGTTGAAGTCGCGAATGGCCTGGGTGTCGTCGTCCCGCACTTTTGGTTCAGCGACTCGGCCCTCCCAAAGGGTGTTGTCCACTGCGATCAGCCCGCCGACCCGAATCAAAGTAAGTGCCCGCTCGTAGTAGGCGCGATAACTGGTTTTGTCCGCATCTATGAAGGCGAAATCGAAGCTGCCACTCGCACCACCGGCGATCAGACCGTCCAGGGTCTGCAGCGCCGGAGCCAGCCTGAGGTCGATCTTTTCGGTGACGCCGGCGTCGGCCCAGTAACGCCGTGCTACCTTGGTCCAGCTCTCGGAAACGTCGCAAGCCACGATGCGGCCGTCGGTGGGCAGGGCGAGCGCCACGGCTAGGCTGCTGTAACCGGTGAAAACCCCTACTTCTAGGTATCGCCGGGCGCCCATCAGACGGACCAGAAGCTGCATGAGCTGCCCCTGTTCGGGTGCGATCTGCATGCGCGCCATGGCGTCCCTGGCCGTTTCCTCACGCAGGCGCCGCAAAACGTCGGGCTCGCGCACCGATTGGTCGAACAAGTACGCGTACAAGGCGTCCGACAGCGTGAAGGTCTTGTTGGACATGGCAGGCTTTATGCCTTAGATAGTGAGCGATTTTGGTCCCGGCTGCGCAACCAGGCGGGGCCGCAATGGTCAGGGTAATAGGGAAACAGGAGCACAGACAAAGAAATGTGCCAACTGCTGGGGATGAACTGCAATGTTCCCACCGACATCTGCTTTTCGTTTCGGGGATTCCATCAACGCGGCGGACGTACCGGCGACCACGCCGACGGCTTCGGCGTCGCTTTCTTCGAAGGACCCGGCTGCCGCATGTTCGTCGACGCCCGGCCGGCGGTGAACTCTCCAGTAGCTGAACTGATCGCCAATTACCCGATCCGCAGCCAGAACGTCATCGCACATATCCGAAAGGCGACCAAGGGCGAAATCGCGCTGGTCAACACTCATCCGTTCATGCGCGAACTGTGGGGGCGTTACTGGATCTTCGCCCACAACGGTACGCTCGAGAATTTCCGACCCGAAATCTGGCAACCGTTACCGGCCGGTGGGCACGACCGACAGCGAGCAGGCGTTCTGCTACCTGCTGGATACCTTGCGCCTGCGCTACCCTGATGGACAGCCGGCGCTACCCGAATTGTACCGCACACTGGCTACGCTTTCCACCGAGATCGCCAGGCATGGCCGGTTCAATTACATCCTGTCCAACGGCGATTATCTGTTCGCGCACTGCACCGACAACCTTTCCTACGTGCTGCGTCATGCGCCGTTCGCGACGGCACATCTGACGGATCAGGACATCGAAGTGGATTTCAGCGAAGTCACTACCTCGATGGACCGAATCGCCGTGATCGCCACCGAACCGTTGACCGACAACGAAACCTGGACGAGGTTTGCCCCCGGCCAATTGCTGGCTTTCCACGACGGTGCGCCGCTACTTCTTTGACTATCGGCCGGCCAATGACCGGCGACAAAAGCGTTTGGCGCAAAGAGCGCAAAGGGAACGGAAAGACACAAGAAGCGAAAGGATGTGCGGGATCTGAGCTTCGCAGCGCGTCAGGCGCGGTGGAATCCCCTGCCGACTGCTTGCGCGCGAGGAAGATTCGGGTTTGCCTGCGGCACGGGTGCAGCGTCACGATCCGGTGACGATGGTCCGGACGCGCGGCAGGCTCTCGCGCCGCCAGTTCGTGCCCAGACGCGCGTCGCGTATATCCGCGGGAGGCGGGAGACCCAGAAAACGCAGCACGCGATCGAGCGTGGCAGCCGGATCGGACTGGTCTACCGCATGCGCCCGCGTCTGCTTCGAAAGTTTTTCTCCCGCGCCATTCACCGCCACCGGCAGGTGCAGGTACCCCGGCGTCGGCAGCCCGCAGCAACTTCTGCAGATGGATCTGCCGCGGTGTCGAGGCAATGAGATCGGCGCCGCGCACGACGTCGGTGATGCCTTGCTCGGCATCGTCCACGGCACAGGCCAGGTGGTAGGCGAACACATGCTCGGCACGGTAAACGACGAAATCGCCGATGTCGTCCTGCAAAGTCTGGCGCACATGCCCCTGCAAGCCGTCGTCGAATTCGACCTCCGCGCCATCGGTGCGTACCCGCAATGCGCGAGCCTCGCGTCCGGCTGCCAGCCCTTGCGGCAGGTGCCGGGGTAAACCGCGCCTTCCACGCCCGCGAGACCCGCATCGCTGATCTCCTTGCGGCTGCAGGCGCAGGGATAGGTGCGGCCTGACTGTCGCAACTGATGCAACGCCGCGTGGTAGGCGTCGCTACGCGTGCTCTGGTACACCACCGTGCCATCCCAATGCATGCCGAATGCATCCAGGCAGCGCAGGATCGCGTCCGGCGGCTCCGGGAACGGTGCGCGGCGGATCGAGGTCGTCGATGCGCACCAGCCACGTGCCGCCGCGCGAGCGGGCGTCGAGAAAACTGCCCACCGCCGCCACCATCGAACCGAAGTGCAGCGGTCCCGAAGGTGTCGGCGCGAATCTTCCACGGTAGATTGTCACGACACCCTCGTTCCGGATTAGAACTGTAAATCGTCACCGCAAAGACGCAAAGACGCAAAGGAAACCGCAATGACAAGAGCAGTTCATAGCGTTCAATATCTGGGTAGCCGATTCGCGACCACAGTGGATTCTGCACATTCGGGTTTCCCCCGTCTATTTTCTGCTTTTCTTTGCGCTCTTTGCGCCTTTGCGGTGAAGGAATTATGCGGCAGCGGTGGTGAAGCGGGCATAGAGATCGCGGCGGTGAAGAAGACAACCGACAGCACGATCTCGGCGAGCGCCAGCGTCTGGCTTGCACCGTGCTCGCTCCAGGTGCGCACCACGCCTTCGGTGAAGTAGGCGAGGATCAGCATCGACGACCACTGGTAGGTATAGCGCTTTCCCCGCAGCACGCCGAACAGAGGCAACAGCAGTGGCAGCGCCTTGAAGGCCAGCGACGAACCGCCCGCGCGCAGCGGTGCCAGCCACAGTTCCCACGCGAGGCACAGGAAGATCAGCGCCACCAATGCGGCGCTGGACACGACCTGCAGCAAGCGCGTCACGCGCGGCTTGCCTTTGCCAGATTCACCAGTTCGGCGCGGGCAGCGCCGGCATCCTTCACTTCCAGCGTCGAAGTCGAAGCGCAGCACCTCTGCATCTGCGAGCACGTCGAAGCCGTCGCAGTCGATTCCGATCATCCGTGCGCTCTGCACGGTCCGATCATGCACGTGCCGGCAATAATCGCGCAGGTTGTGGGCATGGTCGCCATTCATGTGAGCAAGGATTTCACTTTCAGCTTCGGCGATCGCGAGCCGGGGCGCGAGATAACTTTCACCCGGAACGGTATGGATGCTGCCGAAGCCCGCGATATAACGCAGAGACAGCGGCTCGAGCACGAAGAAGCGGAAGCCGCCTACGCTTAGATAGCGTTCGCCTGCCGGAACGTAGCGCAGGTAACGCGCTGCCACCGCGGCATCCTCGGTCGGCGCCAGGTCGCCGATCAGCGTAACGCGCGCCTGTTCCTGCACTTCGGCCCCCGAAGGCGCAACCAGGAAACTCACGCACCGGTTGTGATCGGCATTCTGGGTGTGCTCGGCGAGGTGGCTGATCAGCACCACAACACGGCCCTGTTGGTCGGTGCAGAAGGGCAGGGCGGAGGCGTACGGATAGCCGGGAAACTTCAACGACTGGGTGGCCAGCACGCCGCTGCGAAAATGGCGCACTACCCTGCGCGCCTCCGGGCCACGATTCATGTCGACAGCTTGAGCGCCACTTCCGCCAGCCGCGTCCCTAGTGCGAGACACAGCCGCCGCTCGGCTTCGTTAATCGGTTGGTCGGCATTTGTCCCGGCGATATGACTGGCTCCGTAGGGCGTGCCGCCGCTTTGGGTGGTCATCAGGTCGGCTTCGGTGTAGGGCAGTCCGACGATCAGCATGCCCTGATGAATGAGTGGAAGCATCATCGAAAGCAGCGTGGCTTCCTGGCCGCCGTGCAGAGAGGCCGTCGAGGTGAAAACCGCGGCAGGTTTGCCCGCCATTGCGCCCTTGAGCCAGAGCGCACCGGTTCCGTCGAGGAAGTATTTGAGCGCCGCCGCCATGTTGCCGAAACGCGTAGGGCTGCCGAGCGCCAGGCCGGCGCATTCCTCCAGATCAATGAGTTCGACGTAAGGGGCACCGGAATCTGGAATCTCCGCTTCGGTGGCTTCCGCGACTGTCGAGACCTTTGGCACTGTCCGCAGCCTCGCCCGCATACCCGGCACCTTTTCCACGCCGCGGGCGATCAACTGCGCCATCTGCTTTACCGCGCCGGTGTGGCTGTAGTACAGCACCAGGATTTCCTGCATTGCTATTTTCCCGCCGGAGAAGCCCGTATTATATCGGTGAAAGCACATCCGACCCCCGATGAAACTCCGACTCAGATCGCTCCTGGACATCGTTCGCCAGTTCAAGTTGCTGGCGAATTTCGTCGTGCTCGTTTACCGGCGATTCAAGGAAGAACGCTGCTTCCAGCTGTGCGGTAGCCTGACCTTCACCACGCTGCTGGCGCTGGTGCCGCTGATCACCATCATGCTCACCGTCGTGACGGCGTTTCCGGTTTTCGACGACATCGTCGAGACGCTGCGCAGTTTCGTTACCAGCCAACCTGGTTCCGGAAGCGTCGTCGAGTCTGATCACGGTGTACATGCAGCAGTTTTCCGACAACGCCGCGCGGCTCACGGCGCTGGGCATCGTATTGCTGGCCGTGACTTCGATCATGCTGATGCTCACGATCGACCGTGCCTTCAACACCATCTGGCGGGTGAAGCGGCCACGGCCGCTGATCCAGCGCGTGCTGATCTACTGGTCGGTGCTGACCATCGGTCCGCTGCTGGTCGGCGGCAGCCTGTCGCTGACGTCCTGGCTGGTTACGCAATCGATGGGGCTGGGTAAGCAGGCGCCCGAGCTGACGATCGCGGTGCTGAAGCTGGTCCCGCTTATGCTCACCTCGGTCGCATTCGGATTCCTGTACCGTACGGTGCCGAACCGCCAGGTCACCGTGCTCGATGCCGCGGTCGGCGGGATCATCGCGGCATTCGCTTTCGAGGCCATGAAAATCGGCTTCGGCCATTTCCTCGCCAAGATCGCCACTTACAAGCTGGTGTACGGCACGTTTGCCAGCCTGCCGATCTTCTTGATGTGGATCTACCTGTCCTGGGTGGTGGTCGTGTTCGCGTCGGTGATCACCGCGGTGCTGCCCTACTGGCGCACCGGCGGCGTGCTGCTCAAGCAACCTCCCGGCGCGCAATTCGTAGAGGCGGTGGACATTCTCAAGATGCTCTACCGCGCCTATGGCGATGGGCGGGTGCTCAACCTGCAGCAGTTGCGCATGGCGGTGAAGGCTGTCATGGGAGGACGCCGAAGCCATTCTCGAAAAGCTGGTGGCCGCGGGTTGGGTGGCGAAACTGCAGGGCAACGGCTGGGTCCTTGCGCGCGATGCCGGCGCAATTCGCGTTGGGGACGTGTTCCGGATGTTCGTGTTCGGGCGCGACGCCGCCGACGTCAGCGAAGACTCCACCATCCGGCGCCTGGTGTCGAGCATTGCGGCCAACGTGGACGGCGAACTGGACTTCAGCCTGAAGGAATTGCTGGCGAGCGGCAGCGGCCAGCGTGCCGCGAGAATACGCCTGAGACAATGATGACGGCGGGCCTGTTTCGTGTCGCTGGCGCGCTGCTGTTCGCGTTCGCCGCGTTGTCGGCCGCGGGCTGCAGATTTCAGCTGACCGACTCGGATGGCAAGGTACATCGTCTTGGCGACTACCGCGGCAATTGGGTGATCGTGAATTTCTGGGCGACCTGGTGTCCGCCCTGCCTGGAAGAGATACCCGGACCTGGTGGTGATTACCGAGTCGCGCAAGGACGTGCAGGTGTTCGGAGTGGCGATGGAATTCCAGGATTCGAAGCAGGTGCTGCAGTTCGCCGAGGGCATGTTCGTCAATTATCCGATCGTGCTCGGCGACAGGAAAACTGCCGATCAGGTCGGCAAGGTCGCGGGGCTGCCGACCACGTTCATCTACGACCCGCAGGGCAAGCTGGCGGTTCGCCACGTCGGCAAGATCACGCGCAAGCAAATCGAGCGCCTGCTCGATCGCAAAATCTAGAAAGCTGAAGGCACGTCGGGAGAAGACGAGGCGCTAGCGGCTTTCGCCGACGTAGACTGTCGGCGTGGCAATCACGTACGTCGCCGGCGTTATATTTCCACTTGCCCGCCCAGGCCCTCAGCACCGCATTCGGGTAAATAGATTTGCCGAGCGAGCCGTTATAGCGTCCGAGCGCACGAAAGGTGTCGCCGCGCTCGATGTCGAGATAGTGGCGCAGGATGGTGCAGCCGTAACGCAGGTTGGTGCGCAGGTTGAAGAGGTTGTGGCCGGATTCGCCGATCAGCGTCATCCAGAACGGCATCACCTGCATGTAGCCGCGCGCGCCGGCCTTGGAAATGGCGTACTTGCGAAAATCGCTTTCCACCTGGATCACGCCCAGCACCAGTTGCGGATCGAGCCCCGCGCGAGTCGCCTCGTAGTGCACGGTGGTGAGAAGATCTTCGCGCGCGGTGGCGTCCGGGACATGCTTTTCCATACGTTTAGACATGGCCGCCAGCCACGCCGTGCCTTCCGCGTCGGAGGCAAACGCGAGCCGCGGGCTGGCCTGATCGGCGACTGAGCGATGCAATGCCGCCTGCACGCTCGCAGACAGCGGCTCGTACTTCTGCTCGCCGGCCGCGGCGATTGCGGATGCGACAACGCATGCCATCGCGAACGCGATGCGCGCCATGATGCGTGGGCCTGCAGGCCTTCCCGTCATTGTCATAGCAGCGACTTTAGGAGGTTCGACACAGATTGCAACTCGATTGCTCTCGCCGTAGCATCGGTTCTGGCCTGGTATTCGACTTTCCCATCCTTCAAACCGCGCTCGCCGACGGTGATGCGATGGGGAATGCCGATCAGTTCCAGGTCGGCAAACATCACGCCCGGGCGCTCGTCGCGGTCGTCCAGCAGCACCTCGATTCCGGCCGACTGCAGTTCGTCGTGCATGCGATCTGCCACGTCTCTGACCTCGGCGTTCTTCCTGTATCCGATCGGCGCGATCGCCACCTGGAACGGTGCCATGGGCAACGGCCAGATGATGCCGCGGTCGTCGTTGCCCTGTTCGATCGCCGCGGCGACGATGCGTGACACGCCGATGCCGTAGCAGCCCATCTCCATCACCTGCGCCTTGCCGGACTCGTCCAGGAAGGTTGCGCTCATCGCCTTCGAGTACTTGCTGCCCAACTGGAAAATGTGTCCGACTTCGATGCCGCGGCAGATTTCCAGCCGCCCCTTGCCGTCAGGGCTGGGGTCGCCCGCCACGGCATTGCGGATGTCGGCGACCAGCGGTTCCGCGAGGTCGCGGCCGAAGTTCACGCCGGTCAGGTGATAGCCCGCCTCGTTGGCGCCGCAGACGAAATCGCTCATCGCCGCGACCGAACGATCGGCAATCACAGTGATTTCCCGAGGCAGCCCCACCGGACCGATGTAGCCCGGGCGGCAACCGATGCGCGCTTCGATCTCCTTTTCGGTGGCGAATCGGAACGGATTCAGATCCAGGAAGCTTCGCCACCTTCGTTTCGTTCAGCTGATGGTCGCCACGCACCAGCAACATGAACATCTGCTCTTCATGCATGACCGCGAGCGCCTTGACCGACTGCGACAGCGGCAGTCCCAGCATCGCGGTGACTTCCTCGCAGGTGGTCTTGCCCGGGCGTGGGAACCTTCTGCATTTTCTGCGTGGCCGGGCCGCGCGGTTTCGGCGGCGCAACCGCTTCGGCGAGTTCGACATTGGCGGCGTAATCCGAAGCGGGAGAGTAGGCGATCGCATCCTCGCCGGAGTCGGCAAGCACGTGAAATTCGTGCGAGCCGGTGCCGCCGATCGCGCCGGTGTCGGCGGCGACCGCGCGGAACTTCAGTCCCGAGACGGGAGAAGATGCGCGCGTAAGTGTCGTACATGTTGCGGTATTCACGCTCCAGGTCCTGGGCCCCGGCGTGAAAGGAGTAGGCGTCCTTCATCACGAATTCGCGCGCGCGCATCACGCCGAAACGCGGGCCGGATCTCGTCGCGGAACTTGGTCTGGATCTGGTAGAAATTGAGCGGCAGCTGGCGGTAGGAGCGGATCTCCTTGCGCGCGATATCGGTGATGACTTCCTCATGGGTCGGGCCGAAGCAGAAGTCGCGTTCGTGGCGGTCCCTGATCTTGAGCATCTGCGGGCCGAACACGTTCCCAGCGCCCGGACTCCTGCCACAGTTCGGCGGGCTGGATTGCCGGCATCAGCAGTTCCACGGCACCGGCGCGGTTCATCTCCTCGCGCACGATGCTCTCGACCTTGCGCAGAACGCGCAGACCGAGCGGCATCCAGGTATACAGGCCGCTGCCGAGTTTCCTGATCAGCCCCGCCCTGAGCATCAGTTTGTGGCTGACGAGTTCCGCCTCGCTGGGAGCCTCCTTGAGTGTGGAAATGAAGAACTGCGAAGTGCGCATGACTTGCCCGTCTTCGAAAAGCCGCTATTCTACGGTAGAGAGCCATCCGGAAGTGGAGAGCAGCGGTGTTCGGAAAATGGAAGATCCTTGGTTCGGCCGATCACGAAGTCAGCGTCGAAGTAAGCGAGAAGGACGGTATCCGTTCGCTGCATCTGGGGAGCGAAACGGTGCAGAGCTCGATGAAGCTCGCCGATCCCACCGAGCTGGTGCTGTCGTACACCAGGGCCATGATGGCGTTCCTGTTGTTCGATCCGCGCCCACAGCGAATCCTGATGATCGGCCTGGGCGGCGGGTCGCTGGCCAAGTTCGTCTATCGCCACTTGCCGTCGGCGCACATCACCGTGGTCGAATCGCAACCGCGGGTGATCGCGGCGGCACGTCAGTATTTTCACGTGCCGCCGGATGACGGCCGTTTTTGCGTAGAACTGGCGGAAGGCAGCCAGTGGGTGGCCGCTCATCCGCGCAGTTGCGAGGTGTTGATGGTGGACGGCTACGACGGGCACGAACAGGTTCCCGGAGCTTGTCCTCGGAGAGTTTTTACGCCGATGCGCGCACAGCGCTGGCCGACCGTGGAGTACTGGTGGTGAACCTGTGGAGTTCGGATGCCCGCTTCGATGCCTACCTGCAGCGCATTGAGCGGGTATTCGATGCCGTGGCGTGCGTGCCGGCGGAAAGACGCGGCAACGTCGTGGCGCTGGCCTTTGCCCGCTCCCCGGGACGTCCGCGTTGGGACGAATTGCGGGTCCGGGCGCGTGTCCCTGCAGGCCCGGTACGGCCTTGAATTCCTGCAGTTTGTCGGAGGTTTGCGCGAACTCAACCCACATACGGAAGGCCGCCTGACGCTCTGACCGCCGTCGCCAGTGCCTTCCTTCGGTGCTGTATTTATGGAAGAATCCGGTCAACTGAAATTGTGATTGGGGTGGCTGACATGATTGACCGTGACGGCTATCGCCCGAATGTAGGAATTGTTCTGTGCAACGGCAGGAACGAGGTCTTCTGGGGCAAGCGGGTACAAGGAGCATGCCTGGCAATTTCCGCAGGGCGGCATCAAGGCCGGTGAAACGCCCGAGCAGGCGATGTTCCGGGAGTTGAAGGAAGAAGTCGGCCTCGATCCCTGCCACGTGAAGATTCTCGGCCGTACCCGCGAATGGCTGCGCTACGAAGTGCCGCAGACCTGGGTGCGCCGCGAGAGCCGCAGCGTGTATCGCGGCCAGAAACAGATCTGGTTCCTGCTTCGTCTGGTCGGGCGCGATTGCGACGTCTGCCTGCGCAAGTCCGAGCATCCGGAATTCGATGCCTGGCGCTGGCACGAGTACTGGGTCCCGCTGGAAAGCGTGATCGAGTTCAAGCGCGAGGTGTACGGCCGCGCGCTGAAGGAACTTGCGCGCTATCTGAGTTCCTCGCGGGCGCGAAAAGAGCACGCGCAGCGTGCGTCGCGCGCGGCCGGTCCTATCGACCGCTGACTTCGGGCAACTCGGGCGCCAGCACCGGCGCCTCCAACTCGACCACCACCAGCAGCGTTTTCTGCTCGTCCTCCCAGAAGTCCGCCGCGTCCTGCAGCGCGTCCACCGCTGCAGCGAACTCATCCGGTTCGGCGCGGGCAAATCCGGACGCGTCGCGCAGCAACACCAGCAATCCCTCGCCCTTGTCGTGTTCCAGGTCCACGAGGCAATCGTAAAAGGCGTCCCAGTTGTGGCCGAAGTAGTCCGGGAACACCAGTGCCCCGGCAGACTGCGTTCAGGAATGCATTCTTGTCGCGTGATCCCGCAAGCGCCACCTTTTCCACGCGCATGCCGCGCTGCGTGGCGGCGCCCAGCGTCGTCTCGGCCAACGCCGAATGGCAGCGATAGACGCCGCTCGCGCCGGTATCGACCAGTTTGGAGAAATTCGGCCTTCATTCGATGACGCGTCTGAAGCTGCGGTAATGATCCTCAGTGTAGTAGAACTCGCCGCGCCTGACGGCAACAATTCTGCGGGCGCCGCGATCCTTCCTGCCGGGTGTCATGACGGTGTACTCGCGATAAGTGCCACGTGCGGCCGGCGGCAGCAAGCCCTCCCTGTTGGCGAACACGCTACCGTCCCGGGCATGGGGAAAGGGGCCACCGGAGCGGATGAGTGCCAGCGTCTCGCGCGCCTCGGGTGGCAAATCGGCCGCCCTGATCGCGGGAATGGCAGGGGTGGGCGCGCTCCGGTCCTGCGGCTGTGCGGTCAGCGTCGTGAACGCAGCCAGAAGCAGCAGGCCGGCCACTGCCAGCGCGAGGCGCAGAGACTTCACTGATGGGATGCGCCGGTCGAGGAAATATTCTGAAGGACATTCAGGGAATTGCCTGCAACCGCAGCTTCTGGAAACTGCTGGCGCGCAGCCCATTGCGGTAGGCCCGACCTGCGAGGAGAAAAAGCGCCTTGATAGGGTTGGGCGGCGCGAGGTTACCATGCGTCAATTGTGCGGGCGAACCTAACTGGAAAAGCAATAAGAAAATGGATCGGCGCAATGACTACGATGTGACCAACCAGGTCAACACCACGGATACGCCGTCGGTGAACGCCGAAGTCAATCGCATATTCCTGGAACTCTATCCGAACGCTTCCACCCACATGCTTAACCGCTCGTTCAGGGATCTCGGGCGGCTGCACAAGGGCGAGTATCCGGGCTACCGGGCCTGCGATACCGGTTATCACAATCTTCAACACTCGCTCGACGTCACGCTCGCGATGACGCGGCTGATGGACGGATACGAACGCTCGCACCACGATCATCGCACCGAGGCCCTCGGTGCCAAGCTGTTCCGCTTCGGGGTCGTGACCGCGCTGTTTCACGACATCGGCTACCTGCGCAAGGTGAACGACATGCGCCACAAGAACGGCGCCGAATACACGCTCAAACACGTCACCCGTGGCGCAAAGTTCCTGGAAGAGTACGTCAGCAGGCTGGGCATGGCGGAACTCGCGCCGATCGCCTCGCAGATCATTCACTTCACCGGCTACGAACGGCCGATCGCAGAAGATTCATGTCCCGAATCTGACCTTCCGCCTGCTCGGTAACATGCTCGGCACCGCGGACATCATTGCGCAGATGGCGGATCGCTGTTACCTGGAGAAGTGCCGCGACCGGCTGTATCCGGAATTCGTCGAAGGCGGGCTGGCGGCGCGCGACGCAGAAGATCATCGCGCCGGTGTGATGTTCACGTCGGTCGAAGACCTGGTGACCAAGACCCCGAGATTCTACAAGACGGCGACCGTGCGCCTGAACGACCATCTCGGCAGCGCGTACGGCTACGCCGACAAGCATTTCGGCGGCCAGAATCTTTATCTGGACGAAATCAACAAGAACGTTCACTACGCCGTGGAAGTCGCCGAGCGGCGCGATCTGTCGCTGTTGCGACGCACGCTGCCGCAACCCGGCGAAGACGACGTCGAAGTCCCAAGCAGGTTGATTGAGTTATCCCGTGAGAGGGGAATTCGCTACGTCCCCTGATTCAGAAGAATCGACGCGAAGAATCCCTGAACAGGAATCAAAGCGACTCAGATCCGGGCGGCCGATCCGAAGTCGCTATCCTCCAGGTAAGTTCGTTGTTCGGTCCATCAAGGAGTTCGTCAGAACCCCCCCGTTTTCCTTTCTTTGCGCGTTTGCGTATCCGTCAAGGGCGTGTGGAAAAGAATCTTTGCGTCAAGGTCTTACTTCAAGAATGATCTTGCCGACGTGCGCGCTCGATTCCATCAGTGCGTGCGCTGCAGACGCCTCCTCCAGCCTGAAGGTCCGGTAGATCACCGGCTTGATTCGCCCTGCCTCGATCAGCGGCCAGACTTTCTGCCTCAGCGCCTGTGCTATCGCGCCTTTGACTTCGACCGAGCGCGCGCGCAGCGTCGAGCCGGTGATGGTCAGGCGGCGGCGCAGGATGTCGGTCATGTCGATCGTGGCCTTGGTGCCGCCGAGGAAGGCGATCAGCGACAGGCGCCCGTCGTCGGCCAGGCAGGCCAGTTCGCGCGGCACGTAGTCGCCGCCCACCATGTCCAGGATCACGTCCACGCCCTTACCGCCGGTCAACTCCTTCACCACCGCGACAAAATCCTCGGTCCGGTAGTTGATCGCGCGGCTCGCGCCCAGTTTCTCGCAGGCCGCACACTTTTCGGCAGTACCCGCGGTTACGAACACGCGATGGCCGAACGCCCGCGCCATCTGGATCGCGGTGACGCCGATGCCGCTCGATCCTCCCTGTATCAGCAACGTCTCCGAACCTTTCAGCCCCGCCCGTTCGAACACGTTGACCCACACCGTGAAGAAGGTCTCGGGAAGTCCCGCGGCTTCGACGAGGGTGAGGCCGCGCGGGACCGGCAGGCACTGCGGCGCCGGCGCGGCGACATACTCGGCGTAGCCGCCGCCGGTCACCAGCGCGCAAACGCGATCGCCGGTTTTCCATTCATTCGCGCCCGCGCCGGCGACGACGATGGTGCCGGCGACCTCGAGCCCGGGAATGTCGGACGCGCCGGGCGGGGGCGGGTAACCGCCCTTGCGCTGCAGGACGTCGGGGCGGTTGACGCCGGCTGCGGCGACCTCGATCAACACTTCATTGGCAGCGGGGACGGGGACCGGACGCTGGGTGACGCACAGGACCTCGGGCCCGCCGGGCGCGCTGATTTCGATTGCGCGCATTTGCGCGGGGAGCGTTGCAGGCATGATGGGTTGAAAGTCGGCGACGGTTGTGGCGAAGAACTCTTATAGCATTGGCGTAACGGCTGCCTCAAGCGCGATTGCGCCAGCGGTGGCTTGCGGCATCATCGCCGCCATCGGAAGATCGCAACCCTGGAGGAAAAAAATGGAATACCGCACGCTCGGCAACAGCGGACTCGAAGTCTCGCCGCTTTGCCTCGGCACCATGATGTTCGGCGATCGCACCGACGAAAAGGAAGCCGCGCGCATCGTCGGTTCCGCGTTCGACGCGGGAGTGAATTTCATCGACACCGCCGATCAGTACGCCAAAGGCGAGTCGGAGCGCATCACCGGCAAACTGATCGCCGGCAGGCGCGACTACTGGGTGCTCGCCACCAAGGTCGGCAACCGCATGGGCGAAGGTCCGAATCGAGTCGGACTCGGCCGCAAATGGATGATGGAGGCGATCGACGCCAGCCTGAAGCGGCTGGGTACCGATTACGTGGACATCTATTACTTTCACCGCGACTTCGACGATGCGCCGTTGGAGGAAGCCGTCAGGGCCATGGACGACATCATCCGCTCCGGCAAAGTCCCGCTACTTCGGCCTGTCCAACTTTCGCGGCTGGCGCATCGCCGAGATCATGCACCTGTGCCGGTCGCTGAATATCCCGCAGCCGGTGGTTTGCCAGCCGTACTACAACGCGATGAACCGCCAGCCCGAAGTGGAAATCCTGCCGGCTTGCCGGTACTACGGCATCGGCGTGGTGCCCTACAGCCCGCTGGCGCGCGGCGTGCTCACCGGCAAGTACCAGCCAGGTGCGACGCCGCCGGCGGAGACGCGCGCCGGCCGCAACGACAAGCGCATGATGGAAACCGAATTTCGCAAGGAGTCGCTGGTGATCGCGCAGAAGGTCCGGGCCTTCGCCGAGAAGAAAGGCATGGGCCCCGGGCATTTCGCGGTCAACTGGGTGCTGAACAATTCCATTGTGAGCAGCGTGATCGGCGGTCCGCGCACGCTTGAGCAGTGGCAGGATTATCTCAAAGCGCTCGAATACAAGCTCGACGCCAAAGGCGAAGCGCTGGTGGATTCGCTGGTGCGCCCCGGGCATCCTTCAACGCCGGGATTCAACGATCCGCAGTACCCGCTGTCCGGACGGATTCCGCGCATTGGCTGACCGATGTCGCTGATCCGGGAGGAACGCCCCGAAGACGCGGAAGCGGTTCACGCGGTACTGGTCGCTGCGTTCGCGCGTGAAGCCGAGACCCGGCTTGTCGAACGTCTGCGCGCTTCGGGAAAAATAGTCTGTGCCCTGGTTGCCGAAGAGAAAGGCCTTGCGCTGGGACACATGGTCCTTTTCGCAAATCGCGGTCGAATGCGGCGACGGCGAGATCCCGGTGCTGGCTCTGGCGCCGCTGGCCGTCGTGCCGGCGTTTCAACGCCTCGGCGTCGGGAGCGCGCTGGTGAGCGCCGGGCTCGAACGATGCCGCATGGAACGGCATGCGGGCGTGCTGGTGCTCGGTGACCCCGTCTACTACGGTCGCTTCGGTTTCGTGGCGGGGTCGAGGTTCGGACTGAAGTGCCCGTTTCCCGCTCCTAATGAAGGTTTCATGGCGATCGAACTCGAGCCTGGCGCCTTGGCGCAAGTCTCGGGCGTCGTCCGCTACGGACATGAGTTCGACGATCTGGAGTAAGGTGAACGGCGCCATTCCCGCATCGAGAAACGCCCAGAAAAGGTTTGTATTCCCATTCAGGGTTTGAATTAGCTCGAGATCCTTTCCAGCGCGGAGCGCATATCCGCAGGGAGTGAAGTGGCACGTCGAGTGGCGCGGTTCACATAAACGTGGATGAAGTAGCCCTGGGCCGCCGCGGCCTGTTCGTCGTTGCGGAATAACCCGATCTCGTAGCGCACGCTGCTGTTGCCCAGATTCGCCACCCTCAGGCCGGCGTGTACCACGTCGGGGAAGGTGATCGAGGCGAAATACTGGCACTGAGTTTCCACAACCAACCCGATGACGTTGCTGGTCTCGATGCTCAGTGCGCGCTGCTCGATCAGGTACTGGTTTACCACCGTGTCGAAGTAGCTGTAGTACACGACGTTGTTGACGTGGCCGTAAACGTCGTTGTCCATCCAGCGCGTGGGAATCGACTGGAAATGACGATAGGCGTTGCGGTTCTCGGGCGCCGGTCTGTGCATGGGTTTTCGGGTTTCAGTAGGTTGCGTATTGGTAGCTGGCATCGCTCCGTAGTGCGAAGTTCTTAGCGTTGACCGGGAAGGACGGTCCGTCCGGCGAAAATCGCGTTAGCGCCGAGCGCCTCTTCGATTCGCAGAGCCTCGTTCCACTTGGCCATGCGTTCGGAGCGCGCGAACGATCCCACCTTGAGCTGGCCGGCATCCCAGCCAACCGCGAGGTGGACGATGGTGACGTCCTCGGTCTCGCCCGAGCGGGCGGAGACGATGGTGCCCCAGCCGGCGCGCTTGCCCGCGTCGAGCGCGGCCCTGGTCTCGGTGACAGTGCCGGCCTGATTGGGCTTGATCAGCACCGCATTGCAGGCCCTGGCGGCTGCTGCGCTCTTCACTCGCGCGGCGTTGGTGACCAGAAAATCATCTCCGATGATCTGGACCCGGCTTCCGGCGGCGGCAGTGAACTTCTTCATACCTTCGACATCATCTTCGCCAAGAGGATCCTCGATCGAAACGACCGGGTAGCGCGCCAGCCAGCCGAGCAGCAATTCGCACAGGCCATCGCTGTCGAGCTCGCGGGAATCCAATCCGAGCCGGTAACGCCCGTTGTGGCCGAATTCCGAAGCGGCGACATCGAGCGAAATGCCGATGTCTTCGCCGGCGCGATAGCCGGCACGTTCGATAGCGCGCATCAGCATGGTCAGCGCCTCCTCGTTGGAGGCGAATGCAGGCCAGAAACCGCCCTCGTCAGCGACCCCCTGCAGCTTTCCCGCTTCCTTCATCAAATCGCCGGCGGCACGATAGACCTCCGCCGTCATTGCGATCGCGTTGTCGAAGCTGCGCGCGCCCAGTGCCATCACCATGAAATCCTGGATGTCCACGCGCCGTCCCGCGTGCGCGCCGCCGCCGAAGATCTGAATCTCCGGCAGCGGCAGGCGCACGCTTCTCCCCTGGGCTAGGTAGGCGTACAGCGGCATGCGGTGGGCACCGGCCGCGGCATGCAGTACCGCCATCGAAGCGGCGATCATGGCGTTGCCGCCCAGCCGTGACTTGCCGGGCGTGCCGTCCAGCGCGATCAGCGCATCGTCGATCTCGGCTTGGCGCAGCGCGTTTCGTCCGACCATCAGCCGCGAAATTTCGTTGTTCACGTGCGCGACCGCCTTGCTCACACCCATTCCGCCGTACGCAGTGCCTCCGTCACGCAGATCCGCCGCTTCGTTGGAGCCGCGCGAAGCGCCGGCCGGCGCGATAGCGCGCCCGGTGGAGCCGGCGGCAAGTTGAACTTCCACTTCCACGGTCGGGCGACCGCGCGAGTCCCACACCCGCCTGCCGAGCACCCTGGTGATGGTTGTATCGGTCATGTCTGGCTCAGTCCGTCAGTGCAACCAGCATGGTGTGCCTTACTTGTTCCAAGTGACGATTTCGCGCTGCCAGGCAGCCCGCACGTCGGACAGTGTGTCGACGGGCTTGGTCAGAAGCGCGCGCGCGACCCGGCGCACTCGATCGCGCCCATCCTCGGTATTGATGTACTCGACCGGCGACTTGCCATCCACGCGACCGAGAAACAGGCCCGGCAGCAGGTGCGCCGTGCGCTCTTCGATGTCAGTGCGCGATTCCCACGTTATGCCGGCTAGATAGGCCTGCGCGAGCGCGTCGAAACAGACCAGGTAGCGCGCCTGCCATCGCGGCCGCCAGACGCACTTGAGCAGCAGGTGATTCAGGCAGAACGCGAGGTCGAAGGCGGGGTCCCCGTACCATGCACACTCCGCGTCGAGGAAGACAGGTCCGTGTGGTCCCACCAGGATGTTTTTCGGGCTGATGTCGCCGTGAACCAGTGCCTTCCTGGTGGCCCCGGTTACCCGCATCAGGCTGCGCAGGCGCTCCGCGCAGTCAGGATGCCTGTCCGCCGTGGCGCCAAGATAGGGCTCAAGCCGAATCGGAAAGAAGATGTGATCGGTAGCGAACGCGAGCGCCACGGCGGTGTCGCCCGCGGTGCGTCCGTGGATGGCCGCCACGCAGCGGCCAACATCGCGCGCGGTGTCCGCGGAGATTTCGCCGTCGCGCAGTTGCGCCTTCCATACCGGATAACCCGCGGAATCCAGGAACTGCATCGCGAACATCCCTGTTTCCCGGTCTTCGCCGAGGATGCGCGGCACCGCAGCCGGGATGATGCCCGCCGCGACCTGCATCCATTTCACTTCGTAGCGATTGCGCTCGACCGGTGCCTGCCAGTCGGCTTCGACCTTGAGTTTCGGCAATGCGCGTTTCACACAGATCGGTCCGGCGGCGAGGTCCACGCGGACGATATCCGAAGATATACCGCCGGTGAGCGGCGTGATGGCGGGGCGTTCCCCGGGTTGCAGCAACCCCATGCGTGCGAGCGCAGTGAGGAAGAGATCGGTGCACATTTTTTTTTCGAGGTTCCCGCGCTTGGCCGATGCCGCGCTGTTGGCGCATCATGTACGCGTGGGAAATGAGATGCGAACTTTATCACAGCCATGAGCGCCATTCTGGCCCTGGATCAGGGCACGACCAGTTCGCGCGCGATCGTGTTCGATGAGGCGGGGCAAGTGCTCGGCACCGCGCAGCAGGAACTCACGCAGATTTATCCGCAGTCCGGCTGGGTGGAGCAGGATGCTGAAGAGATCTGGTCAACCCAGCTAGAGACCGCACGTTCCGCGCTGGCACAGGCCGGCCTGAGTGCCGGGAACATCGCCGCGATCGGCATCACCAACCAGCGCGAAACCACGGTGGTGTGGGAGCGCGCCACCGGCCGGCCGATCGCCAACGCCATCGTCTGGCAGGACCGGCGCACCGCTGGCCTGTGCGAGCAACTGCGCGTCCAGGGCTTGGAAGCGCTATTTACCGGACGCACCGGGCTGCTGCTAGATGCCTATTTCTCCGGAACCAAGGTGCGCTGGTTACTCGACCACGTAGAAGGCGCGCGCGTGCGCGCCGAGAATGGCGCCCTGGCGTTTGGAACGGTGGATACCTGGCTGATCTGGAAGCTCACGGGAGGGCGCGTCCATGCCACCGACGTCAGCAACGCCTCGCGAACATTGATGTTCAACATCCACACGCGCGACTGGGACGACAAGCTGCTGGGCCTGCTGCGCGTGCCGCGCGCGTTGTTGCCGAAGGTCGTGGATTCCAGCGCAATCTGCGGCGAGTGCGATTTCGCGCACTTCGGTCGCCCCCTCCCGATTGCCGGCATCGCCGGCGACCAGCAGGCCGCGCTGTTCGGCCAGCAGTGCACCCGATCGGGAATGGTCAAGAACACCTACGGCACCGGTTGCTTCATGCTGATGCACACCGGCGCCAGGCCGGTGGATTCGCATAACCGGCTGCTGACCACCGTGGCCTGGAAAATCGGCGAAACCATCGAATATGCGCTGGAGGGCAGCGTGTTCATCGCCGGTGCAGCGGTGCAATGGCTGCGCGACGGGCTGGGCATCATCCGCACTTCCGGGGAAGTCGAGCCGCTGGCACGCTCGGTGCCCGATACCGGCGGCGTATATCTGGTGCCGGCGTTCGCTGGCCTGGGTGCGCCGTATTGGGATCCGCATGCGCGCGGCACCATCGTCGGCATGTCCCGCGGCACCACCGCCGCGCACCTGGCGCGCGCCACGCTCGATTCCATCGCCTACCAGACCGCGGACTTGCTGGAGGCGATGCACGCCGACTCCGGTATTGCGGTCACCGAATTGCGGGTGGACGGCGGCGCGACGCAAAACGACCTGTTGATGCAGTTCCAGGCCGATGTTCTGGGGGTGCCGGTGGTGCGGCCGAAGATCTACGAAACGACCGCGCTGGGCGCGGCCTATCTGGCCGGGCTGGCGGTGGGATTCTGGAAAAACACCGATGCCCTGGCGGCGCAGTGGCAACTGGACCGCCGCTTTGAGCCGGCCATGTCCGCGGCGCGAAGGGCTGTGCTCAAGGCGGGCTGGACCAAGGCGGTAAAGCGCTCGCGCGCCTGGATCGAGGCCGCCGACGGGGACTGAAACAACACTTACGTTGGATTGACAAGCGGCTGATTTTATTAGTATTATGCGCTTTCGCCCGGGCCGTCCAGGCCAGCGGCGCGGAGTCGGGCAGCCATGGCTAAAATTGCCGTTTTCAATCAAAAGGGTGGGGTCGGCAAGACTACGACGTCGCTCAATCTGACTGCCGCCCTGGCCCGACGTGGCTACAATCCGCTGTCCATCGACCTCGACCCGCAGGCGCATCTTTCCTATGTTTGCGATAGTACTGTCGGCAACGCCGACGATTCGGTATTCAGTTTCTACCAGAACGCCAAGCCACTTACCCAGTTGATCCGTCCGGCGCTGGGTGGCTGGCTGGTAATCCCTGCCCACGTGGAACTCTCTAAGGTGGATACCCAGTTTGGCAAGGGCCCGAACATCCTGAACCGCCTCAACACCGGCATCGTCAGGGAGAACCTGAATACCGGCCGGCCAATCGTGCTCGACTGCTGCCCGATGCTGGGGGTGCTCAGCTTGAGCGCGATCTTCGCTTCCGACCGCGTTCTGGTGCCGGTCTCGGCCGACTATCTGGCGGTGCAGGGCGTCAACCAAGTGGAGAAGACATTCAGGGCGCTCGAGCACGTCCTGAAGAAGCGCGTGTTGAGGCGTTATGTGATCACCCGCTTTGACGGCCGGCGCAACATGTCCCACCAGATCTTCGAGGAGCTCAAGGCCCGTTACGGCGACGAAGTCTGTGATACCAGGATTTCGGAAAACGTCAGCGTGGCGGAGAGCCCCGCCTCCAAGAAGGATGTATTCGCACACTCTCCCGACAGCCGCGGCGCCCAGGATTACGAGGCGTTGCTGAACGAGCTGGTGGATTCCGGTTTCATCGAAGCCCGAAGCTGAGGGCGTACCCGGCGGCTCGCGCCGGCGCTCAGGTTTTTTCCTCGTCTCCCTGCCGGGAGATGAGCGAGATGATTCCATCGAGATCGGTTGCGTCGTCCCTTGTTGTCGTCTGAATCTGCCGGCACTCGAGAATCTCGCAATGCATGTACATCTGCGTGATCTTGCGCTCGGCCTCGGCCTGGTCGCGCGCGTGCACCACCAGGTTGTCCACCGGCAACCCGCTGCGGGTGCGGATCTTCAACCCGAACTTCATCATCGAAGCGTTGGCTAGAGCCATAAGCCAATCATTCTAGGCGCATTCCCAGGTCCCGGGATGAATTCGTGCGAGAGTTCTCTCGCGACAAATTCACTTATCCCACACGCCCCTCTGCAGCAAGCCAGTGAGAGAGCACAATCGCAACCTGGCAACGCAGGTTTGATTCTTGTCACCCTCTCCGCCCGCTTGTGGGGGGAGAGGGCCGGGGTGAGGTGGGTGCTACGCCCGCTGTTCCTTGAAGTCCCGCTGGTAGCGTTTGTAGTTGTTCACATAGTGCTCGGCGTTCCAGAGCAGTCGGGCGACTTCCTCGTCAGTCAGTTGCCGCACACCTTCCCGGGCGCGCCGACCACCAGCGAGCGGTCGGGGATTTCCTTGCCTTCGGTGATCAGCGCATTGGCGCCGATCAGGCAGTGCTTGCCGATGCGGGCGTTGTTGAGGATCACCGACTTGATGCCGATCAGGCTGCCGTCGCCGATGGTGCAGCCGTGCAGCATCACGTGGTGGCCGACGGTGACGTTCCTGCCGATGGTGAGCTGCACGCCTTCGTCGGTATGCAGCACCGAATGGTCCTGGATGTTGGAGCCTTCGCCGATGGTGATCAGTCGTTGTCGCCGCGCACCACGGCGTTGAACCAGATGCTCACGTCCTTCTCGAGCACCACCGAGCCGATCACTGTGGCGTTGTCCGCGACCCAGTGATCGCCGCGGGTGATCACTTTTCTGTCGCCCAGGGAATAAATCATGCTTTTCTTGATCCGGGTCAGTGGTTGAGGCTGGAAAAGGGCTCAATTATAGCGGCACGTTTACGCCCGCCAGCCGCAAGGGGGATAATCCGCTCAACAGATTCCAGGAGGATCACAACCATGTCATCAGTCATCGCAGCCAGAACGGCAGGCGGCACCGATATCGCCGCATTGCTGGGTAGCAGACGCCGACAAGCTGCTCGGCCACGTATGCAAAGGCATTCCGAAGGAATCGCTGCACCTGCCGGGGCCGGATTTCGTGGACCGCGTGGTGGCGCAGACCGACCGCACCGGCCCGGTAATGCGCAGCCTGCAGCAGATGTTCGGCCACGGGCGGCTGGCCGGAACCGGCTATCTGTCGATCCTGCCGGTGGACCAGGGCATCGAGCACTCCGCCGGTGCGTCGTTCGCCAAGAATCCGGCCTATTTCGATCCGGAGAACATCGTCAAGCTTGCCATCGAGGGCGGCTGTAATGCGGTGGCCTCGACTCTGGGTGTGCTCGGCTCATGTTCCAGGAAGTACGCGCACAAGATTCCTTTCCTGATGAAGTTCAATCACAACGAATTCCTCACCTATCCGAACAAGTACGACCAGATCTTCTTTGCCAGCGTGAAACAGGCGCGTGACATGGGAGCTGTGGCGGTCGGCGCGACGATCTATTTCGGCTCCGCCGAATCGGCGCGGCAGATCGTCGAGGTGACGAAGGCCTTCGAGATCGCGCATGAAATGGGAATGGCCACCGTGCTGTGGTGTTACCTGCGCAATCCGGCATTCAAGTCCGACAAGGATTACCACGTGTCCGCGGATCTTACCGGCCAGGCCAATCACCTCGGCGTGACCATCCAGGCGGACATCATCAAGCAGAAGCTGCCGGAGAACAACGGCGGCTATAACGCGCTCAATACCAAGGAAAACCCGTACGGCAAGATCGACAAGCGGGTGTACACCGAACTGACCTCCGATAATCCGATCGACCTGACGCGCTACCAGGTGGCGAACTGTTACATGGGCCGCGCGGGGCTGATCAACTCCGGCGGTGCGTCTTCCGGCGAGAGCGATCTGGCAGAAGCGGTGCGTACCGCGGTGATCAACAAGCGCGCCGGCGGCATGGGCCTGATCTCCGGCCGCAAGGCGTTCCAGCGGCCGATGAAGGAGGGCGTCGGCATCCTGAACGCGATTCAGGACGTGTACCTGTCGAAACAGGTGACCGTGGCCTGAACTCACGACCACTGCGCGGTTCGAGAAACGGGGTGTGCCGTTCGCGGCACACCCCGTCGCGTTTCAGGCTCCCGTGCGCCAACCATGCAGTGCGACTCACCTCCGCCGGCTGCCGACGGACTGGAATCCGAGAACCAGACGGGGGTTACAATCTCCTTTACCGTAACGTGGACGCCGACACCAAGATCAATCAAATCGTCCAGAAACTAGCGGCCGAGGCCTGAAACGAACACATGCAGTGCAGCCACTGCCAACACGAGAATCACATCGGCGCGAAGTTCTGCGAACAATGCGGATCGCCTTTCCCACGGGCTTGCACCAGTTGCGGCAGCGTACTGTCCGCCAACGCAAATTTCTGCGCGGGTTGTGGGCAGAAAGTGCCCGGCACCGAAGCAGAGGTGGATCGCCCGGGAATTCTCAAGACTTACACCCCCAAACACTTGGCCGAGAAGATCCTCACCAACCGGAGTGCGCTGGAAGGCGAGCGCAAGCAGGTGACGGTGCTGTTCGTCGATATCGTCGGCTCGACGTCCCAGTCAGAGCGCCTGGATCCGGAGGAGGTACATGCCCTCATGGGCCGCGCGATCGAGCTCATGGTCGAGGAGGTCCACCGCTACGAGGGAACAGTCAACCAGTTTCTCGGTGATGGTGTTATGGCGCTGTTTGGCGCGCCCATCGCACATGAAGACCACGCACGTCGCGCCGTTCAGGCCGCGCTTGCCATTCAGAGCGCCCTGCAGCCGCTGAACGACGAACTGCGCCGCACGGGCCGCATCGGTCTGCAAGTCAGACAGGGGCTGAACACCGGGCTGGTCGTGGTGGGAAGCATCGGCACAGACCTGCGCATGGACTACACCGCCGTAGGCGATACCACCAACGTAGCCTCACGGTTGCAGCATGTAGCGGAGCCCGGAGCTATCCTGATTTCCGGACGGACGCGGAGGCTGATCGAAGGTTTTTTCCTGCTGCGCTCGATAGGAGACATCGACCTCAAGGGCAAGACCGAGAAGATTGCCGGCTTCGAGGTCCTTTCGGCCCAATCGACCCGCACGCGCATCGATATTGAAGCTGATCGCGGCTTGACGCCGTTGGTCGGTCGGGACAAGGAAATCCAGACCCTCGTCGAGGCCTTCGAGAAAAGCAAGTCGGGGGGCGGACAGGTGGTGCTGGTGGTGGGAGACGCCGGGATCGGCAAGTCGCGCCTGCTGATGGAGTTTCGCCGTCGCATCGGTGACGAGGCCACCTGGTGCGAGGGACGTGCGCTTTCCTTCGGGCGCGCGATGGCGTTCCATCCGTTAATCGACATGCTGCGGCGGCTCTTCCGAATCCAGGAGACCGACGCCGAGGCAGACGTAATCGAGCACCTTGAGCACGCTGTGCTGGCACTGGGTGATGAGCTGAAACCCGCACTTTCTTACTTGCGACATTTGCTTCGGCGTCGATCCAGGTAGTGCGGCCGTTGCTGCAATGGACCCTCGGCTGCGACGCGCTGAAATTTTCGATGCGTTAAGGCGGTATTTTCTACACGCGGCCCAGGCACGCCCTCAGGTCATGGTGTTCGAAGACCTGCACTGGATCGACGAGGCCACGGAAGAGTTCCTGCGTTCGTTTCTTGACAGCGTGCCGGCCGCCCGCGTGCTGATGCTTCTCACCCATCGCCCCGAATACAGCTACCCGCTCGGGCAACGTAGCTACCAGACCGTGCAGAACCTAAGGCCCCTTTCAATCGAGGAAAGCGCCCGAATGGGCGACGCGCTGCTCGGCGACCAGAGCTTGCCCGAGGACCTTCGGGCCCTGATCTACCGGAAATCCGAGGGCAACCCGTTCTTCGTCGAGGAGTGCATCAAGTCGATCCAAGAGTCCGAAACGCTCAAACACGAGGGCGATCAGGCTGTGCCAGTGAAATCGTACTCCGAGATCCTCGTTCCCGACACGGTCCAAGACGCGATCATGGCGCGCATCGATCGTCTTGGGGAGGTTCCAAAGCGGGTCTTGCAACTGGCTGCAGTAATCGGGAGGGAGTTCACTAGCCGTCTGCTCAATCGGTTGACTGATATCTATGATGGTGCTGACGCAGTGATGCGTGAACTCAAGGGCAAGGAGTTGATCTACGAGAAGAGCGTGTTTCCTGAGTTGGTCTACATGTTCAAGCACGCGCTGACCCAGGAAGTTGCGTACGGCTCGCTGCTGATCAAGCGGCGCAGTGGGCTTCACAGCCTCGTAGGCCTTGCGATCGAGGAACTATATGCCGATCGGCTGGGCTCGCACTACGAGGTCCTCGCCTATCATTTCTCCAAGGCCGAGGATTGGGAGAAGGCACTCGAATACCTGCTCAAGAGCGCAGCGAAGGCGGTGAAGGCGTTCGGTCTGCGGGAGGCGCTCCGGCTCTATGAGGAAGCACTGGTGGCGGCGCGGCAGCTCGGAGCCAAGCTCCCGGTGACCACGCTGATGGAGATCCACAGTGCGCGCTCGGATTTGTTTTTCGGTGTCAGCGATTTCTCACAAGCCCAGGCTGAGGCCGACGAACTACTGAGCCTGGCGCGCCGCATCGGCGACCAAAAAATTGAAGCCGGCGCCTTGGTGCAGGGTGCAATGGCCAGGATCTGGCGAGAGGACTTCCCCGAGGCCGTCGCGCGGGCCACCAAGGCCATCGAAATAAGCGAAGCCGCGGGAGCGCAGTCAGCCCTCGCGGGTGCCCTGTACGTCACTGGCTTCGTGAAAGCGCTCCATGGGGAGCACGAAAAAGCAGATGAAGAGATGAGCCGAGCGTTGAGTATCAGTCGATCCGTGCGCGACTTCACCAGGCAGGGAACCATCCTTTTTTCCATTGGGGCCTTGAGGGGGTGGCACGGAAGATATCGAGAGAGCGTAGCGCTGGGTACCGAAGGAGTCCGGTTGGGTCGGGAGCAACAGTTATACGTTCCGCTGATCCGCTGCCTCTGGACCCAGGGTATCGGATATACGGGGCTGGGCGACTATGAGGCTGCCTTGGCCGCCCTGCGGGAAGGCCTGTCGCTGGCAGAGAAACTCGGTGACCAAGCGTTTATGTGCCGTTACCTGAACACCCTGGGGTGGCTCCACGTCGAGTGTGGCGATGTGAACCCAGGGCTCGATCTGAACGCGCGAAGCTTGGAACTGGCCCGCCGCGACCGGCACGCTACCGGAGCGGAGCGAGCGGCCTTCAGTCTTTCCAACGAAGGCGACGCCTTCATAGCAAACGGCGACCTCGCCGCTGCGTCTGAGAAATTGCAGGAAGTCCTTCAGATCGTGAAGCATCCGCCACCATCTCGATGGATGACGTGGCGGTATTCGATGCACTGCTACGTAAGCCTGGGCGAACTGGCGCTGGCGCGTGGAGACCCGGCGACCGCGGAAGCGTTCGCTGATCAAAGCCTCGAGATCGCAGTCCCGACGAGGTCGAGAAAGTTTGAAAGCCGAGCTTGGCGGATCAAAGGCGAGAGCGCCATGATGCGCCGGCACTGGGACGAGGCAGAAAGGGGATTGCGCAATAGCTTGGCCATCGCACAGGAGATTGACGAACCGCGGCAGCTTTGGAAGACCCATGTATCCATGGGGCGCCTCAACAGGGCGCTTAAGAATTTACAGGCGGCCGAGGAGTCTTTCCGCGCAGCCCACGATATTGTCGGGCGCCTCCTGGAAAACGTGCGCGACCCTGGGCTTCGCGCGGGGCTGGAGTCGCAGCTGCGCGGCCTGCGGGAGCCATAACGAAGCGAAAAGCGGTCGGGCTAAGAGGCAGTGAGTTTGGCGGCGAAGCGCGGGTAGGCTTCGGCAATGTCGCCTCGGACGGAGTCGCGGATTGCCGACAGCGTGCCGGCATCGGGTGGTTCAGTCATTGGAACGCGATCCGGGCAATCGAATTCGAAACCGGTGTTGTCGCGGATTTCTTCCACGCTGCGACCGGGGTGCACGCTATCGAGCCTGAAGCGGCGTTGTACACGGTCAAAGTAGAACAATCCCAGTTCGGTCAGCATAGCGTAAGGGCCGCTAACGCGATGCACGCCGGGTTCGCTCGCGCCGGGCGCGCTGATGAAGTCCACTTTTGGCACCATGACCCGGCGGCTGTGTTCTTCGCGGAAGAGGATCACCCGCGGCACCAGAAAGTACAGATAGGAGGAGCCGAAGCAGCCGGGCCAACGCACTTCGCTATTCGGATACTCGCCGGTGCCGATCAGGTTGATGTTCGCTTGTCCATCGATCTGGCCGCCGCCAAGAAAGAACGCGTCGATGCGGCCCTGAGCCGCCATGTCGAACAATTCGACCCCGCCGCTGGTGAAGCCTTCAAGACGCAGCGAGCCCAGCACGGTGACCCGCATCGGCTCGCGCGATTGCGTTCGCGCCAGCAGCGCGCCGGCACCGGGGATGGGAGAGGAGGCGCCCACCGCTACGTGGTGGCAGCCTCGCAATAGCCGCGCGATCACCGCGATCAGCAATTCGGTGCGGCTGAATTCGCTCATGCAACCGCGCGGCGGGTGTCGTGCCAGGAATCGAGAAACTGCGTGAATCCTGCGTCCGTACCGGCGGCCGCGACATAATTTGCCAGAGCGGCTTCGTCATCCGGATACAGATCCCAGAATGCCATCGGCCAGGCGCCGCGCTTTGCCATTGCGATCCGCGTGACATAGATTGCAGGTAATACGCCGGCAGCCCGTTGCGGGTCGTTGAGGAGATCGTCGTCGCTTATCTCTTCGACCGTCACCAGGGTTTGCCTGGCGGCGTGGGCCATCAGCATGAGTTCGCGCTTGGCGCCGACGAACACATTGCCGTGCCGATCAGCCAACGGCGCGTGAAATAGCGCGAAATCCGGGCGGATCCCGGGCAGCGCAACGATCCGGTCCTGGTCGGCAAATGGATTATCAATTACTTTCCAGTCCTTCCGGTGACGCAGCAGGTCGGTGCCGATCATGCCGCGCAGCGGCATGAACGGAATGCCTTTCTCGCCGGCCTGCAGCGCGGCGTAGATCGCCGGGCAGGTGGCGTCGAGAACGCGGATTGCGCCTTCGCGAAGTGCGGAGGTGAAGCGTGGTGCGCTGCCGAATTCTCCCAGCGTTACGGCGGAAGTTTCGATGGTCGCGACCGCGCCGGCGCCGATCAGGATGTCGGCCTGCAGTCCGCCGACCGGGACGCACAGCAGGTGCAGGTCGCGCACGCCGCGGCGCACGAGTTCACGTGTCGCGGCCATGGCAACGCCCGACGAGTCCTTGGGCACGGCAAGCAACGCGCCATCGGGTATCGCGGCCGCGAGCGCTTCGAGCGAGGACACAATGTCTGATTCCAAGTTCGGCTCCTGCGGATCCAAGGAAATCGCAACTGCGTTCATTGTTACCGACAGGGCATTATGACGCGGAAGACGCTGATGCGCCTAACGTCACGGCCTCGTCCGCGCAGCGCCGTATCGGGTGCGGAGGGATCATTGTCAGCGCTGAGCTGCCGGTTCCTTCAGAGTCGCGGGAACGAGTTCGACGACCTGATCGTTGTCGGAAATCCACATCTGTCCCTCCTGAATGGTGAATTGCAGATGCATGTTGCGAAGCGCCAGCTTGGCCAACGCCTGGGTCGAGGCCGCGGGCAGGCTGACCACGGACAGATTTTCCACCTGCCCGAGTTTCGTGTTGACTTGATCCCACCATAGCTCGGCGCCGCGTCCGCCGTAACTGTAAACGAACACCTTTCGGGCGCGACCGCAGGCCCTGCGGATGCGTTTCTCGTCGGGCAGGCCGACATCGATCCAGATTTCGATGCTGCCGGTGAGATCCTTCTGCCAGAGGTCGGGTTCGTCGTCGGTGCTCAATCCCCGGCCAAACGACAACGCCTCATGGGCGTGCAGCGCGAACGCCACCAACCGCACCATCATGCGCTCGTCGGTCTCCGACGGATGGCGGGCGATGGTCAGCGCGTGATCACTGTAGTAGCGACGGTCCATGTCGGCGATCTGCAGATCCGCCTTGAAGATGGTTGCCTTGAGGGCCATGGGTTCAATTGCCTTTTTCGTGTGCTTGCATTGTCACCCCTCCACGTGAAATAGTTGCAATGACCAGCTTGTCTTGGAGGTGACATGCGCTCGACGATGCATATCCTGCTAGCGATCACCCTATCGCTCGGGATTGCGCCCATCGAAGTACGTGGCGAAGAGCCCGGCGCAATAACATCGCCGCAGCTCGCGAAACTGCGCAGGGAAATCGCCGATCTGATCGGGCCGGCGCGCTGCATGAACCTGGTGCAATGCCGGGTCGCCGCCATTGGAATCGATTTCTGCGGCGGGCCGGCCGAGTACTTGGTGTATTCGTGGCTTTCGACCGACAAGGGCGCGCTCGAGACCAGGATCGCGGAGTACAACTTCTTGCAGGAGGACCTGCAGAAAAAGCAACAGTCCTCAGCAAACTGTGCGGTGTTGCCCGAGCCAACCGCTGCGTGTGTCAACGGCCGCTGCGTGCTTCCCGGCAACCGCTAGCGCAATACTTGGTTCTTATTGCGATCCACAACTACCGTCACCCCGAGAATTTCTTTCGATACCTTCTTTTCAATAACTTCCTTTCAATACCCCCTTGAGCAACTGTCTTTCCTGTCAAGCAGAATGAAGCGAATCGTCCCAGGATTGTCCGGATCTGACCATGGCATTGAGGATGGTCAGGAGCTTGCGCATGCAAGCGACGATGGCAACCTTCTTGGGTTTTCCGGCCAGCACGAGGCGCGCGTAGAAGGCACGGATGACCGCGTTAAAGCGAATGGCGGAAAGGGCGCACATGTAGAGCCCTCGGCGCACCTGCGCCCGGCCGCCGAAGATAGTGCGCTTGCCGCGCATTTGACCGGAGTCGCGGTTAAATGGGGCCACGCCGATCAGGGCGCTGATTTCGCGCCGGGACAGACGCCCCAGTTCCGGAACCTCGGCGATGAGGCTCGCCACGGTGGCAGGGCCTACGCCGCGCACGCTCCCCAGTTGGCGGGCGAGATCGCCATGATGGCGTTCGATATGCGCAGAGAGCTCGGCTTCGAGCGCATCGAGCTGCGCGCGGATGGCGATGATCATGGCCTCGATGCTGCTGCGGGCGGCGGCATGACTGTTCGACAGTCGCTGACGCTCGGCCACCTGCATCGTGACGAGTTGCCGGCGCCTGGCCACCAGGGCTTGCAGCGTCTGCTGCTCCGCAGACGGCAAAGCTCGCACGAAGCGCTCGCGCTCGGGATGGCGCGAGAGCACCTGGGCCAGTTCGGCCAGTGCCTTGGCGTCGATGCGGTCGGTCTTGGCGAGGTAACCCATCGCCTTGGCGAACTCGCGCCCCTGGCGGGGGTTAATCACGGCCACCGCGAATCCAGCGGCTTGCAGCGCGCAGGCCAGATCGCGCTCCAGCCCGCCGGTGGCTTCCATCACCAGCAGCTCCACACTCTGGCCACCCAGCTCGGCGACCAAAGCGTCATGACCGGCGTCCTCGTTGGCGAAGGTCTTGATGCTTCCTGCGACACCGAGCGCGGCATCGAAGGTGCGTTTGGCAACGTCAATACCGACAACGATCGATTCAGGCATGTTCCTCTTCTCCCATCCTTGTCAATGCGATCTGGGGTCCAGCAACTGTTCGGGCTCCAAAGGAACGGTCACGGCGGTGCGCCATCTGCTCAAGGACGGGCTCTTCGGCCCCGAGGGGAAACAGGCTGCACCGCCGCGCCCGAAACAACCGACGCTGCAAAGCCGAGAACCAGGCACTTGCCCTGCAAAACGCTGCGCGTGCCGCTTCGTCCTCAGCTCTCATAGCGTACCAATCGTTCTCATACAAATAAATCAACATCGAAGATACAAGGGGTGCGCTCGACGGGTGGCCTTGAGGGGTACGCAAAGCAATGGGCGATTGAACTCAACGCGCGTTTATGCAATTCGCCGGATGTCGAAAGCTTCACGGCAATGACGGTTTGTCGACGCAAGGCGTCCGGCGGTCGAGTGCCGCGCGGATATCTTCGATCAGGCACGAGGCGGTATAGACGATCTCCATGGCTTCCAGCTTGGAGCCTTGCTGGATCGCGATAAGTCCCTGATCCAGAAGAGAATCGGCGTCCAGAAGTTTTTTCCTGATGTCGACCATGGGCGTTGGTGTTTGGGCTGCGGTTCTCATATCGCCCTCCTTTGCGGGCGTCACAAAGAGAACATTTGCAACCCACGTGCCCGGCGGCAGTCCGTCGGTCGGAGAAATCTGAAAGAAATCGCGGATGGCGCAGGCCACCCGGGATTCCGGGGTTGCAAAAAAGGCAGCTCGGGTCCGTTTACAGCAACGGCACCAGCAGCAGCGCAACGATGTTGATGATCTTGATCAGCGGATTCACCGCCGGGCCGGCCGTATCCTTGTAGGGATCGCCGACGGTGTCGCCGGTTACCGCTGCCTTGTGAGCATCGGAACCCTTGCCGCCGTAGTGACCGTCTTCGATGTATTTCTTGGCGTTGTCCCAGGCACCGCCGCCGGTCGTCATGGAGATGGCGACAAACAGGCCGGTGACGATGGTGCCGATCAGCAGGCCGCCGAGCGCGCGAATGCCCGCGCCCGGACCCATGAGCCACTCCATGCCGAAGGCAACGACCACCGGTACCAGCACGGGCAGCAAAGAGGGAATCAGCATTTCCTTGATGGCGGCCTTGGTGAGCATGTCCACTGCGCGCGAATAGTCCGGCTTCGCGGTGCCTTCCATGATTCCCTTGATCTCGCGGAACTGGCGGCGCACTTCGTTTACCACCGAGCCGGCGGCGCGGCCTACCGCTTCCATCGCCATCGCGCCGAACAGGTAAGGCACCAGTCCGCCGATGAACAAACCGATGATGACCGCCGGGTCGGAGAGTTCGAATCCCTTGACCAGCGTATCGGGGCCGAGCTTGTGGAGAGCTTCCAGGTTATGCGTGTAATCGGCGAACAAAACCAATGCAGCGAGACCGGCGGAGCCGATCGCATAACCCTTGGTGACGGCCTTGGTGGTGTTGCCCACCGCGTCCAGCGGATCGGTGATGTCGCGGATTTTCGCGGGCAGTCCGGCCATTTCGGCGATGCCGCCGGCATTATCGGTGATCGGGCCATACGCATCCAGAGCCACGATCATGCCGGTCATCGACAGCATGGCGGTGGCGGCGATCGCGATGCCGTACAGTCCCGCAAATGAATAGGAGGCCCAGATCGCGGCGCAGACGGCGAGCACAGGCAGCGCCGTGGACTTCATGGACACACCCAGGCCGGCGATGATGTTTGTTGCGTGGCCGGTCTGCGACGCTGCCGCGACGTGGCGCACCGGCGCGTATTCGGTGGCGGTGTAGTACTCGGTGATGACCACCATCAACGCGGTCAGCACCAAGCCCACCAGCGATGCGTAAAACAGATGCATCGCGCCCAGCGGGCTGTCACCCATCATCCTGTTGGTGATGAAATAGAAAGCAATGGCAGCGAGCACACCCGACACGATCACGCCCTTGTAGAGCGCGTTCATGATCTTGCCGCCTTCCCTCGCCTTGACGAAGAAGGTGCCGATGATCGAGGCGATGATCGATGCGCCGCCCAGGACCAACGGGTAGAGCACGGCGTTGGGACCCACGTGCCCGAGCATCAGGCCGCCCAGCAGCATCGTGGCGACGATGGTGACCGCGTAGGTTTCGAACAGATCGGCCGCCATGCCGGCGCAGTCGCCGACGTTGTCGCCGACGTTGTCGGCTATCACCGCCGGATTGCGCGGATCGTCCTCCGGAATGCCGGCTTCCACCTTGCCCACCAAGTCGGCGCCGACGTCGGCGCCCTTGGTGAAGATGCCGCCGCCGAGACGCGCGAAAATCGAAATCAACGAGGAGCCGAAGGCCAGGCCTACCAGAGAGTGCAGCGCCTTGTCGGGCTCAATCATGGTCAGCAGGATGCTGTAGTAGCCGGCGACGCCGAGCAGGCCGAGCCCGACCACCAGCATGCCCGTGATCGCGCCGCCGCGGAACGCGACCTTGAGTGCGGCATTGATGCCGTTGTTGGCGGCTTCGGCGGTGCGCACGTTGGCGCGCACGGAGACATTCATGCCGATGAAGCCAGTCAACCCCGACAGCACGGCGCCGATCAGGAAACCAATCGCGGAGTACCAGTCGAGCCCGAAACCGAGCACCACGAACAGGACGCTTCCGACAAGGGCGATGGTCGTGTACTGCCGGTTCAGGTAGGCCTGCGCACCTTGTTGTATGGCAGCGGCGATTTCCTGCATGCGCGCATTGCCCGCGGGTTGGTCGAGTATCCATTTGATGGAAATCACCCCGTAGGCAATCCCGATGATCGCGCACACGAGCGCGAAGATCAGTGCTGAAGACATGGCTCCCCCTTTATCTGTTTATGTATTCAGGGCCAAATGACGGGCCGGCCCCTTGACCCTGGAATGAATGAACGCCGTATCGCTTCCCGCCGGTAAACCCGGATAGTGGGCGGCGGATCAACGCGCGATTTTATCCGAATTTGCCCCGCAGATTGACCGTTTTGAACGGTCGCCAGCGGGATTCAAAGTTTGAACGCTGGCAGTTTCTTCGCTACTGCGACGTTCCTGAGAATCACGTAGCCGGGAAGTCCGTCCTTGAAAGGCGGGAAATCCTCGCCACGGATCAGCGGTGCCAGATAGTCCCGGCATTTCTGCGTGATCTGAAAGCCGTCGTCGCTGATGAAATCGCGCGGCATGAATTTCTCCTTGTTCGCCACGTCCTTCAGCTCGGCCACGCCGATGGTCCATTTGTAAGGCTTCTGCGATTTGCGCACAATGGTCGGCATGACCGCGTTGCGGCCCTCGAGTGCAAGCTCCACCGCCGCCTTGCCAACCGCGTAGGCCTGCGCGACATCGGTGCCGGAGGCAATGTGGCGGGCGGCCCGCTGCAGGTAGTCGGCCACACCCCAATGGAATTTCAGGTTCAGTGCTTCCCTGACGATATTCGCCACAACCGGCGCGACGCCGCCGAGCTGTGCGTGGCCGAAGGCGTCCCGCAATCCCTGGTCGGAGAGAAACTTGCCGTCCGCGCCCTTTACGCCTTCCGAAACCACCACCGAACAGTAGCCGTACTTCTTCACCAAGGAATCCACCCCGGCGATAAACTTCGCCTTGTCGAACGCGATTTCCGGAAACAGGATGACGATCGGCAGGTCGGTTTTCGCGTCTGCCGCCAAAGCGCCTGCGGCCGCGATCCAGCCGGCGTGACGCCCCATCACTTCCAGGACGAACACCTTGGTCGAGGTCTTCGCCATGCTCGCCACGTCGAAGCTGGCTTCGCGCACCGATACCGCGACGTACTTCGCCACCGAACCGAATCCGGGACAGCAGTCGGTGATCGGCAGGTCGTTGTCCACCGTCTTCGGCACGTGTATCGCCTGGATCGGATAGCCCAGTGTCTCCGAAAGCTGCGACACTTTCAGGCAGGTGTCGGCAGAATCGCCGCCGCCGTTGTAGAAGAAGTAACCGATATCGTGCGCCTTGAACACGTCGATCAGGCGCTGGTACTGGGCGCGGCTCTCCTCGAGCCCCTTGAGCTTGTAGCGGCAGGAGCCGAACGCGCCGGCGGGCGTGTGGCGCAGCGCCGCGATGGCCAAAGCCGATTCCCTGCTGGTGTCGATCAGGTCTTCGGTGAGCGCGCCGATGATACCGTTGCGGCCGGCGTAAACCTTGCCGATTTTGTTTTTGTGCCTGCGCGCGGTCTCGATGACGCCGCACGCGGATGCATTGATGACCGCGGTCACCCCGCCTGACTGCGCATAAAACGCGTTCAACCTCTTGGTCATGGCGAACCTCCGGAAAGGCGTTCAACACAGAGGACACGGAGGACACGGAAGAAAACCAGAAGCGAAGCGAAACGGGAAATTCAGTTGCATGGCAAGTCGATAATCAACGTTGCAAAAGATCGACGACTTATCCTTGCTGGTTTCATTTAGCGCTCCCGGTTTTGTTTTCCTCCGTGTCCTCCGTGTCCTCCGTGGTTCAAGTCGTTACTTCAAAGCAGCGAAGATCCGGTCCCGAATCGCATCCATCGAGCCGACCCCGGCGATGTTGACGTACTTCGGTGCGCCGGGTTTGCCGCTTGCCGCCCATTTCGAGTAGTAAGCCACCAGAGGCATGGTCTGAAAGTGGTATACCTCGAGACGTTTCTTCACGGTTTCTTCCTTGTCGTCGTCGCGCTGGATCAGGTCTTCTCCGGTGAGGTCGTCCTTGCCCGGGACCCGCGGCGGGTTGAAGGCCACGTGATAGGTGCGCCCGGACTCGGGATGCATGCGGCGGCCGGACAGCCGCTTGACGATCTCGGCGTCGTCCACGTCCACTTCGATCACGTAATCGAGATTCACGCCGGCGTTCTTCATGGCATCGGCCTGCGGGATGGTGCGCGGGAAGCCGTCGAACAAGAAGCCCCTTGCGCAATCCGGCTGCTTGATGCGCTCCTTGACCAATCCGATGATGACGTCATCGGGCACCAGCGCGCCGGCGTCCATGAACTTCTTCGCTTTTCGGCCCAGGGGAGTGCCGGCCTTGACCGCGGCGCGCAGCATATCACCGGTGGAAATCTGCGGAATGCCAAATTTATCGGCGATGAAGGCAGCCTGCGTGCCTTTGCCCGCGCCGGGTGCGCCGAGGAGAATAAGTCGCATGCCGTTCCTGTTGAATAGAGTCGAGTGCCGTGTGCCGGCGAGCCACGCCTTGCGCAGCAACCTGCCTTGCAGCGCGAATTATAAGGGTTGATTCAGCGGGCGGCGCCTGAAAAGGCCTTACGCATCTTCTCCAGGTCGGCCGGCGTGTCTACTCCGGGTTCGGGCGCCTGATCGGTAATCACCACGCTAATGCGATGGCCATGCCACAGGGCGCGCAGTTGTTCCAGCGATTCGAACTGCTCGATTGCCGCGGGGGCGAGCGTCGAATAAGTCCTGAGGAACCCGCATCGATACGCGTACAGGCCCAGGTGGCGATAAGCCGGCAGGCCTGCAGGCAATCGCGACCGGACCGCCGCGAAGGCATCGCGCGCATAAGGGATCGGTGCGCGCGAAAAGTACAGCGCGTAGCCGTCCTTGTCGATCACCACCTTTACCACATTTGAATCGAACATTTCGGTTGCATCATGTATCGGATGACAGACCGTGGCGATCGCGGCGTCGGCATGGCCGGCGAGTTGCTCCGCAACAGCCCTCATCAACGCCGGCGCAATACGCGGCTCGTCGCCCTGGACATTGATGACGATCTGCTGCGCGGACCAGCCGCGCTGGCCCGCCACTTCGGCGATGCGATCGGTGCCGGAGGCATGATCCGCGCGCGTCATCATCGCAGTGTGGCCATGGCGGCCAACCGCTTTCAGGATGCTGTCGTCATCGGTGGCCACAATGACTTCGGAAGCGCCCGATTCGCGAGCGCGATCGGCGACGTGGACTACCATCGGCTTGCCGGCGATATCGGCGAGCGCCTTGCCGGGAAGCCGCGAAGACGCGTAACGCGCGGGGATGACGACGACGAATTTCATGGGGCGAGGGGCGCGGGGCGAGGGGTGAGGGGGGCTCCTGACTCCTAAACCCTCACGCTTCTCTCCTCACGCGTTCAAAGTTCTTCTTCCGGAGGAACTTTGCGCGCCTCGTCCTCCAGCATCACCGGGATGTCGTCGCGGATCGGGTAGGCGAGCCGGCATGGTTTGCAGATGAGCTCTTTTTCCGCCTTGCGGTAGACCAGCGGACCCTTGCACAGGGGACAAACCAGGATGTCGAGGAGCTTAGGATCCATGGTGCGATTTCAGTCGTTTGAGGATGAGTTGGCCGAGTTCGGGATCGACGGCGGCGTCCACCGACAGTACCCACTGGTTTTCCCGTGCGAAGCGCTGGCATTTTATCGCATCCTTCTCGGTCATGATGATCTCGTCCGCATTTTCGAAGGCGAGATCGGCAGGCGTAAACGGATGATGATCCGGGAAGGCATGCGCCGTGAAGCTCAACCCCAGCCGCTGCAGATGCTCGAAGAATCGCATTGGATTGCCGATGCCGGCCACCGCGTGCAGGCGCCGTCCCTGGAATTCCGACGCGGCTGCGGTATGGCCGGGATTGAGCAGGTTGTGGAAGTGACTACCTTCGAGGGACATGTCGAAGTGCGACGCGATGCGCAGACCCGGATCGCCCGGCCCGTTGATCACCACCGCATCCACAGTTCGCAGCCGCGCGGCGCCTTCGCGCAGCGGTCCGGCCGGGAGCGGCAGCCCGTTGCCCAGACCGCGGCTGCCGTCGAGGACGACAACCTCGATGTCGCGCTGCAGGCGGTAGTGCTGCAGCCCGTCGTCGCAGACGATCACGTCGCACTCGGGATTTCCGGCGAGCAGTGCTTTCGCGGCGGCAACCCTGTCACGCCCGATCCAGACCGGGCAGCGGCTGCGGCGCGCCAGCAGCACCGGCTCGTCTCCGGCCGCAGCCGGATCCGAGTCCGCGGTTACGGCCTGCAGCCTGGCGTGCCCGCCGTAGCCGCGGCTGACGATGCCCGGATTGAATCCCTGTTCCTGCAGGAGGCCGCACAGCCACAGCGTGAGCGGCGTCTTGCCGGTGCCGCCGGCGGTGATGTTGCCGACCACGATGACCGGCACCGGCAGGCGCTTCGGGCGCAAAGCGCCGATCCTGTAGGCGAGCCGACGTATGCCTGTCGAGAGCCTGAACAGCGCCGCCAGCGGCAACAGGGCGAGGGAAATCCAGGACAGGCGATACCAATGGCGATCGGAAAAGGGCACGCGGGCTCCCCCGGGGATGCGGTGCGCAATGCGCGCCGGAGGTCAGCGCGGCAACTGCGCGGTAAAGGTGATCTTGCCGAAGCCTGCGATCTGCGCGGCCTCCATGACGTGGATCACCGACTGATGCGTGGCGTTGGCGTCGGCGTTGATGACGATCACCGGATCGGGATTGGCGCCGGCGGCGCGCCGCAACTCGTCTGCGAATGCTTCCCGGGTGGTGAACGTCACCGCTGCGCGATTAACCATATACTGGCCGGCGGCCGATATGCCGACGTTGACCTGGTTTGGACGTTCGGCCGGCCGAGTGGCATCGGCCGTGGGCAGGTTGATCTGCAGTTCGGAGTATTTGGAGTAACTCGTGGTGACGGCGAGGAAGATGACGATGACGATCAGCACGTCGATGAAGGGCACCAGATTGATTTCTGGCTCTTCCCGGAACGAACCACGGCGGAAATTCATCGCGTGCCTCTGTCAGTTCAGGCTTTGCGCTCGCCGTGGATGATCTCGACCAGCTTGACGGCCTGGATTTCCATCTCCACCACCAGCGAATCCACCCGCGCGCGGAAGTGGCGGTAGAACACCAGGCTGGGGACTGCGACGATGATTCCAAACGCGGCGTTGTACAACGCAATCGAGATGCCGTGCGCGAGTTGGCCCGGATTGGCCATCCCGGTCGGGCCCTGGACTCCAAAGATTTCGATCATGCCGATGATTGTGCCGAGCAGCCCGAGCAGCGGCGACATTGTGGCGATGGTTCCGAGCGTAGTAAGGAAACGCCCGAGGTCATGGGCGGCGGCGCGTCCCGCCTCTTCAATGGATTCGCGCATGATTTCGCGCGTGCTGCCGACGTTGCGCAGCGCCGCGACGAAGATCCTGCCCATCAACGAAGCCTGGGCAAGCCGGTCCAGCATCTCCGGCGACACGCCCTTCTGGCGGTATTCCTGCACCACCTGAGGCAGCAGATCGCGCGGTGCGACAATCTCGTTGCGCAAAGACCAGAAGCGCTCGCCGATGATGCCGACGGCGACGATCGAGCACAGGATAATGGGCCAGATTGGCCATCCGGCCGCTTCGATGATTGCTAGCACGTAGTCTCCATTGCGTCAGAAAAATCGCGACACTTTAAACTGCATTGCCAGCACCGGCAAGTTTGCAACATCGCATTTGACAGCTTCGTCAAAGCACATTCTCGCCCGAAAAAACTGTCCACAATCTTTGTGGATAACATTGTGCATAGTTTGTACAAAGAGAAGGTAAGTGGAGTTGGCGAAAGCGTTTTTTGTTCGGCGATTAAAAAATATGCGTCGCATTTTTCGTATCCTGTTCAATGGCTTGCATTCGAGGGCCGCGTGGTTGTGCGGTTTCCGGGGTGCTGGCATGACGGTTTGGCGACCATTGTGGATGAATAACGGCGTCCGGCGCGCGTTGTCAAGAGGCGAAAACGGACTGAATCGATGATAAAAATTTCCGCGGAAACGGCCCGCGCACCGAAGTATGCGCCGGGCGGGCGGTTGCGGACCAGCCTTGCTCGAATAGAATGCGGTGTATGAGCGCGCATGATCCGGCGAACATAGTCATCAGCGTCTCCGAACTTAACCGGCGTGCACGCGCGCTCGTCGAATCCGCCTTTCCCCTGCTTTGGATCTCGGGCGAGATCTCCAACTTCACGCGCGCGACCTCCGGCCACTGTTATTTCCACCTAAAGGACGCACAGGCACAGGCGCGCTGTGTGTTCTTCCGCCATAGGGCCTCGGCGCTGGACTGGCAGCCCGAGAATGGCATGCAGGTCGAAGTGCGCGCGCTGCCCACGTTGTACGAGGCCCGCGGAGATTTTCAGCTCAACGTCGAGACCATGCGCCGCTCCGGGCTGGGCGCACTGTTTGAGGCGTTCGAGCGGTTAAAGAGGAAACTGGAGCAGGAGGGCCTGTTCGAGACCTCCCGAAAAAAGCCGCTTCCCGCTTTTCCGCTGGTCATCGGAATCGTCACCTCACCCAAAGCCGCGGCGCTTCGCGACGTGCTCACCACGCTGGCGCGGCGCATGCCGGCGATCCGCATCGTGCTGTATCCGGCGCCGGTGCAGGGCGAGGGGGCCGGCGAGAGAATTGCGCAGGCCATCCACGCCGCCTCGGCGCGCGCCGATGCAGATGTCCTGATCGTCTGCCGCGGCGGCGGCGGCATGGAAGACTTGTGGGCATTCAACGAGGAAGTAGTGGCGCGCGCGATCGCCGATTGCGCGATCCCGGTCATATCGGGAATCGGCCACGAGACCGATTTCACCATCGCCGATTTCGTTGCCGATGCGCGTGCACCGACCCCGACCGCTGCCGCAGAGCTGGCGAGTCCGAACCGGGACGAGTTGCTGGCACGGTTGAGCGCACTGTCCGGACAAGTCAAACGCAGTGCCGATCGGCTGCTGGAAGCGCGCATGCAGCAGCTCGACTACCTGGGGAAGCGTCTGGTTCATCCGTGGGAGCGCATTCGCAACCAGACCCAGCACCTCGCCCACTTGGCCACACGGCTCAGATCGTGCATTGCAAGGGTGCTGGACACGGCTTCATGGCGCAGCACCGAACTCGTGGGCAGATGGCGGGCGATGCAGCCGGATCTCGATGCGGCTGCGCTGCGGCAGCGGGATCTGGCGCTGCGCCTGAAACTCGGTTGCGCCCGCCTGCTGGAGCTCCACGATGTGCGGCTGCGCAGGCTGGATGCAAACCTGGAGCACCTCAATCCGCAGTCGGTTCTGGAGCGCGGTTACAGCATTGTCGCTAAGGAAAACGGCCTTCTCGTGCGCTCGGCGGCTGAAGTGCAGGCCGGCGAAAGGCTGCGGCTGGCGTTTGCGCGCGGCGCGGCGCGGGCCCGTGTCGAGAGCAAGGAAGATGGGCACTGATTGCAGCATGCGGGAGGGAAGGGGTATCTTTGCTATGGCAGCAGTTGTCCGCCCGTCGGGCCCGCCTGTGCTCGACCGCTGAATCGGGCAGGATAATCAATCAACCAGATCATCATTGAGGAGGAGTCATGTCGCTCGTGAAAAGGATGTTTTCCCTGATCGCTTTGGCCGTGTTCGCGGCGCTGTCGATGAACGCGAACGCCCAACTGGCCGACAAGAAAGTGTTGACGCTCGACGCCGCAAAAAAAATCGCTGTGGCGGCGGAAGCCGAAGCTAGGAAGAACAACTGGAATGTGGTCATCGCCGTGGTGGACGACGGCGGGCATCTGATCTATCTGCAACGGATCGATGGCACGCAAACCGGAAGCATCGACGTGGCCATCGGCAAGGCCCGCACCTCCGCGGCATTCAAGCGTCCTACCAAGGTTTTCGACGAGCTGGCCAAGACGCGGCCTTCGATCACATCCATCTCGCCGAGCGCCGTGCTTCTTGAAGGCGGCGTGCCGGTCATGGTGGGTGGGCAGTTGGTCGGAGCCGTCGGGGTAAGCGGAGTCACCTCGCAGCAGGACGCACAGATTGCCGAAGCCGGCATCGCCGCGCTGGGAATGTAACAAGTCCCGACCCGGGCTGCATCCATCGTTCGTTGCCGATGGATGCAGCTGCCGCGGCTGCTAACCTTTCAACTCTGCCTGCAGCCAGCCAACGATCTTTTCCGGCAGTTCTTCGTCCAGACAGTCAAAAGTATTCACGCCTTCCAACGCCCGCAGCCAGGTGAGTTGGCGTTTTGCCAGCTGGCGCGTTGCGGCAACGGCAGTGTCGCGCAACGTCCCCAATCCGAACTCGCCATCCAAGTATTGCCACGCCTGCCGATAGCCCACGCAGCGCATGGAGGGCAGCGAGGGCTTGAGGTCAAAGCTCTCGCGCAGCGCCCGCACCTCGTTGATCAGCCCCAGTTCCAGCATCTCCTCGAAACGCGCGGCGATACGTTGATGCAGAGCCGCACGTTCTCCCGGAATCAGCGCGATCGGGATCAGGCGATAGGGCAGGCTTGCGCTCCTGCCGGCGGCGATCAGCTCGGACATCGGCTTGCCGGTCAGGTAAAAAATCTCCATGGCGCGCTGAATGCGCTGCGCATCGTTCGGGTCGAGGCGTTCAGCGGTGGCCGGGTCGATGCGCCCGAGCTCGCGATGTATGGCCGGCCAGCCGGCCTCTACGGCCATTGCGTCGATTACCATGCGGATATCCGGATCCGCCGCCGGCAGGTCGGAAAGCCCCTCCTGCAATGCCTTGAAATAGAGCATGGTGCCGCCGGTTAGCAGCGGCATGTGGTTGCGTTCGACGATGCCGCGCATCGCCTCCAGCGCGTCATCGCAAAACTGCGCCGCTGAATAATGTTCGGTGGGATCAATGATGTCGATCAGATGGTGCGGCACCCTGAGCCGGGTCACCCGATCCGGCTTGGCGGTGCCGATGTCCATGCGCCGGTACACCAGCGCCGAATCGACGCTGAGGATTTCCACCGGAAAATGCCGCGCCAGTTCCAGCGCGACCCCGGTCTTGCCGCTGGCGGTGGGACCCATGAGCAGGATCGCCGCGGGGCGATCCTGCGGTGACGGGTGAGGGGTGAGGGGTAAGGGGCGAGGCATGGCTCGTGACTGTCGTAACTATCGTTACTGCCGTGAAGGGCTGAAATACGCCGTCACGATCATCACGGCGTCACGGCTTCACTGCCCCCGCATGAACATGCGATCAAGTTCACCTATCGTGACCTGGAACCAGGTCGGCCGCCCGTGGTTGCACTGGCCCGAGCGCTCGGTCGATTCCATGTCGCGCAGCAGCGCATTCATCTCGGCCAGGGTAAGCGAACGGTTGGCCCGCACCGCCGCATGACAGGCCATAGTGGAGAGCATTTCGTTCTGGCGCTCGGCGAGCACACGGGTGCCGCCAAACTGGGTGACTTCCCTGAGCACGTCGCGGGCGAGTTCAACCGCGTCGGCCTGGGCGAGTGTCATCGGTACTGCGCGCACCGCAATGGCGTTGGGCGCGATGACCGCCAGTTCAAAGCCGAGCCTGCTTAAGGTCTGCGCATTGTCTTCGACAGTCGCGACGTCGAGCGCGCTTGCCGCCATGGTAGCCGGGATCAGCAAATGTTGCGTCGGGATGCGGTCATCGTCGAGCGCGTTTTTTAGTTGCTCGTAGACGATGCGCTCGTGGGCGGCGTGCATGTCCACCACCACCAGGCCGCTGTCGTTCTGCGCCAGAATATAGATCCCGGCCAGCTGCGCCAGGGCGAATCCAAGCGGATGCGGCGCATCCTGAGGCAGCGCCGCGGGTGCGCGTGCCGGCACTTCCAGCCTGGTTTGGCCCGCGCCGAACAGTGTTGCATAGAACGTTGCCGGTTCCGCGGCGCGCAGGTCCATTCCCGACTGGCGAAAGGCGGTTGCGTCCGCGCGCGGAAATGCCATTGCGGTGCCGGACGCCGGCGCAGCCGGCGTTCCCGCACGGGTCCCGGCCAGCGCCTTCTCGAGAGTGTGAAAAACGAACTGGTGAATGCCGCGGGAGTCCCTGAAGCGCACCTCGATCTTGGTGGGGTGAACGTTCGCATCCACCAGCGCCGCGTCGAGGTCAAGATACAGAACGTAGGCGGGGTGGCGCTCGTGATGAAGCACATCGTGGTAGGCCTGGCGCACGGCGTGCGCCAGCAACTTGTCCCGGACGTAACGGCCGTTGACGAAGAAGTACTGCGCGTCGCGGGCCCCGCGCGAGTAGGTCGGTTGGGCGACCAGGCCGCGCAGACCAAAAGTGCCGGCCTCGACACGGACTGGGATCGCGGCTTCGCGGAACGCTTCTCCCAATACGGCATGGATGCGCTCCTCGGCGCTGGCTGGATGCAGGTGCGACTGCGCACGGCCATTGTGAGTGAGCGTGAAACGCACGTCCGGGCGCGACAGGGCGATGCGTCTGAACGTTTCTTCGCTGTGGGCGAACTCGGTGGCTGGACTCTTGAGGAATTTGCGCCGGGCCGGGGTGTTGAAGTAAAGGTCGCGCACTTCGACCGTGGTGCCAGAGGCCGCGGCGGCGGGCTCTGGCGCGGACAGCGAGCCACCGCTGGCATCCACCTTCCAGGCATGCGGGCTGTCGTGGGTCCGGCTCAACAGGCTCAGATGGGAAACGGCCGCAATGCTGGCCAGCGCTTCGCCGCGGAATCCCAGGCTTGCGACGCGTTCCAGGTCTTCGAGCGAAGCGATTTTGCTGGTGGCGTGGCGGGCAAGCGCGAGCGGCATGTCGTCCTTTCCGATTCCGGCACCGTTATCGGCAACGCGGATCTGCCTGATGCCACCTTCGGCAAGCTGCACCGTCACGTCGGAAGCGCCCGCATCCAGGCTGTTCTCCAGCACCTCCTTGAGTGCCGAAGCGGGCCGGTCGACCACTTCGCCAGCCGCGATCTGGCTGATCAGGAGGTCGGGAAGCAGGTGTATGGCGGGCATCGATGCGGGTTCGGGATCGGAGCGATTATAGCCGCGGGCCCAGGTTCGAAGTTCGGGCCAACACGAAACCAGGTTGCCTGCCAAAGGCGGGCGTAACGTGGCGCTCTATCGGTATCTTGCAGCAATGTCCCGCGCCTCGCGCCTCGCCTTTCACATATAATTGCCCACTTTTGTGGCACCCACCCTGGCCTCCATGACGAGCGCATCGTTCCGCCGGAGGCCAGCTCGACAGGGAGGTTATACAATCCATGCAGATTGGCATACCGGCGGAAATCCGCGCGGGCGAAATGCGAGTCGCCGCGACCCCGGAAACCGTCAAGAAACTTGCCGTCTCCGGCCATCATAAGTTGCTGGTCCAGAGCGGTGCGGGCTCCGGCTGTTCGATAGCGGACTCCGAGTTCGTCGCCGCCGGCGCCGCCATCGCGCACAGTGCAGCCGATGCATTTCGGTCCGACATCGTCCTGAAGGTGCGCGGTCCAGAACCGGGCGAACTCGCCATGCACAAGTCCGGCGGCATCCTGATCGGGCTGCTTGCGCCCTACAGGAAGGATAGCATCGAAGCCATCGCCAGGACCGGCGTCACCGGCTTTGCGATGGAATCGCTGCCGCGGATCTCGCGGGCACAAAGCATGGATGTTTTGTCCTCGCAGTCCAACGTCGGTGGCTACAAAGCGGTCCTGCTGGCCGCGAACGCTTATCAGCGCCTGATGCCGATGATGATGACCGCTGCCGGCACGATCAAGGCGGCGCGGGTGGTGGTCATGGGCGTGGGTGTGGCGGGCCTGCAGGCGATAGCAACCGCCAAGCGCCTGGGGGCCGTGGTGGAAGCCACCGACGTGCGGCCCGAAACCAAGGAGCAGGTCGAGTCGCTGGGCGCCAAATTCGTCGCGGTGCCGCTCACCGAGGCCGAGAAGGAACTGGCCAAGGGACAGGGCGGTTATGCGCGCGAGATGGGAGAGGACTACAAGAAGCGCCAGGCCGCCCTGATCGCGGAACGCATCAAGCAGGCGGACATCGTCATCACCACTGCACTCATTCCGGGCCGTCCGGCGCCGGTGCTGGTCACCGAGGATATGGTCAGGAGCATGAAGCCGGGTTCGGTGATCGTGGACATGGCGGTGGAACAGGGCGGCAACTGTCCGCTTTCGGAACTGGACAAGACCGTGGTCAAACACGGCGTGCAAATCATCGGCATCGCCAATTTGCCGGCGTTGGTGCCTGCGGATGCCAGTGCACTGTACGCGCGCAACCTGCTCAACTTCCTCAACCTGTTGCTGGACCCCAAGACCGGGCAGCTGAAAATCGATCGCAACGACGAGATCATCGCCGGTTCGCTGGTATGCATCGGCGGGGAACTGGTCAAAAAACAGTGACAGGTGAAAAGTGACGCGGAAAACCTGCGGTTCATGTCTCGTCACCTGTCACTCGTCACGTTTTTGGAGGCATAAATGGAAGCTGTTGATCCGATTGTTAGTCACCTGACTGTGTTCGTACTGGCCATTTTCGTCGGTTATCACGTGGTGTGGACCGTGACTCCGGCGCTGCACACACCGCTTATGTCGGTGACCAATGCCATCTCCGGCATCATCATCGTCGGCGCCATGCTGGCCGCCGGCCCGCAACCGATCGACTGGGGCACCGTGCTCGGCTTCGTCGCCGTGGTGCTCGCCAGCGTCAACGTCTTCGGCGGATTCCTGGTGACCCAACGAATGCTGGAAATGTTCAAGAAGAAAGACAAGCGAACTTAAGTGAGTTTGCGGCGGAGACTGGTACGCCATGGGCGCGTTACGTCGCAGCCACAAGAAACCACCGGAAACGCACTCGTCTCGGAGACCTGAATGTCTGCAAATCAAGTGGCGCTGGCATACCTTGTCGCGTCGGTGTTCTTCGTCCTGTCCCTCAAGGGGTTGTCTTCACCGCTGACGGCGCGCAGGGGCAACCTGTTCGGCATCGTCGGCATGGCGATCGCTGTGCTCACCACGCTTTCGGTCACGCGGAACTGGATGCTGATCGTGCTCGGCATTGCGGTGGGCGGCACGGTCGGGGCGGTCGTGGCCCGGCGCATCCAGATGACGGCAATGCCGGAGTTGGTGGCGGCAATGCACTCGCTGGTGGGTCTGGCCGCGGTGCTGATCGCGTTTGCCGCGGTCCATAATCCCGGCGCCTACGGAATCCTGACTGCGGACGGAATCATTCCGCGCGGAAACCGGCTGGAGCTATTTATCGGCACATTCGTCGGCGCCCTCACCTTCAGCGGCTCGGTGATCGCATTCGGCAAGCTCTCCGGCAGGATACGCAGCGCCCCGGTAGTGTTCGGCGGACAGCACTGGCTCAATCTGGCACTGGCGGTCGTCATGATCGCCTTCGGCGTCGCTTTCATGTTCAATGAAAGCTGGACGCCGTTCGCGATCATGACCGCGATCGCGTTCGTACTCGGCGTGCTGATCATCATCCCGATCGGCGGGGCGGACATGCCGGTGGTGATCTCGATGCTTAACAGCTATTCCGGCTGGGCGGCGGCCGGGATCGGCTTTTCGCTCAACAATCCGATGCTGATCATCTCCGGCTCGCTGGTGGGAAGCTCCGGCGCGATCCTGTCCTACATCATGTGCAAAGCGATGAATCGCTCGTTTTTCAACGTGATTCTGGGCGGATTCGGCGGTGGTGATGCTGCTGCAGCGAGCGGCGACGCGGCGCAGAAGAATTATCGAAGCGGTAGCCCGGACGACGCGGCCTTCCTGATGGGCAACGGAGAGTCGGTCATAATTGTCCCGGGTTACGGACTGGCCGTGGCCCGCGCCCAGCATGCGGTGAAGGAAATGGCGGAAAAACTGCACGAGAAGGGCGTGAAAGTCCGTTTTGCCATCCACCCGGTCGCCGGACGCATGCCCGGACACATGAATGTGCTGCTTGCGGAAGCGGAGATTCCCTACGACCAGGTGTTCGAGATGGACGAGATCAACAACGAATTCGCGACCACCGACGTGGTGCTGGTCCTGGGCGCCAACGACGTGGTCAATCCGGCCGCCAACGTGCCCGGCAGCCCTATTTACGGAATGCCCATTTTGGAAGTTCACAGGGCGCGCACTGTGCTGGTGGTCAAGCGCAGCATGGCGACAGGCTACGCCGGCCTCGACAACGATCTGTTCTACATGGACAAGACCATGATGGTGTTCGGAGACGCCAAGAAGGTCGTGGAGGACATCGTCAAGGCGATTTGACCTTAGTGTCCTGTTCCGCTAATTCGCGGCTGAAAACCCGACGAGAATCGGCGCCATGCTGTGTTACGAGTCCTTGCCGTGCGTGTCGGAGCGCGGAAGAGGGGCCCCTTTGGGGATTTGACCGCGGAGACACGCGTAAGGCCGGTGGTCGACACACTATTGGCCGGTTGCACGGTCGCATCCCCGCGAGCGGGGCCGCTGCTCAACGTTCCACCGGCCCCCGCCACTGTCAAGGACTCGCGCCTTGCCTGACGCCGATTTCGCGGGTTTTCCGATCGGTGATGGATTGCTGTCAAACAGATTGTGGGACTAGCTTCCAAGGTTCACGCGTTATCCCACGAATCAGCGGAACAGGACACTAGACGCGCGCGCCGCCAAGCCTAATAATTAGCTTAATTGGCTGAAAAAAAAGGGGCTTCTCGAGGGAGAGTCCTCGTTAGTTCTTGCCGCGTCGCCGTTCCAGGATTCATCGCTCGACGAATGGTCGATAGTGCGTTGTTGTATTTCCTCATTCCCGGGGACTGAGAAAGAAAACATTGGACACGAAGACGATCTATTCCAAGACCGGCAAAGGGGTTCTGGAGATCAAGAACAAAGCCGGCAAACTCGCCAGGGACCTGGTCAAGGTTCTAACGCTCATCGATGGCAAGTCCACCGTCGCGGACCTCATCACCAAGTCCAGGCTCAGCGATGCTGAAATGGATCGCTCGCTTTCGCAGTTATCCACCGGCGGTTACATCAAGGAGTTTTCCAACACCTCCGGCAGTGCGCCCAGCGCGCCATTGGAAAGCTCGTACGTCGACGATCTCGACTTTACCTCCTCGCTGGCTACCGGAAAGAATCCCTACCAGTCTGCGCAGACCGAGTTCCGCCAGCGCGAGTCCGCCGATCGAGTCAGGGCGGAGCAGGAAGCCAGGAAGAAACGCGAGGAAGAGGAGCGCCATAAAAAAGAGCAGGCGCTGCGCCAGGCGCGCGATGAAGCGGCGCGGCTTGCGAAAGTCGAGGCCGAGCGCAAGGCCAAGGAAGCCGCGGCGCTCAAGTTGCGCGAGGAAGCGGAGCGCAAGGCCAAGATCGAAGCGGAAGCCATGGCACAGACGCAGCGCGACCTCGGGAAGATTCTCGAAGCCGAGCGCAAGATGCTGGAACAGACCGACCGCAAGAGACAGCAGGAGACGGAGCGCGAGGCGGGGGAGCACGCCGAACGACGCAATCGCGAGGACGCCGAACGCAGGGCCCGGGAAGACCAAGAACGCGAGAAACGCGAGAAGGAAGAACGTCGCCGGCGGGAGGAAGAGGAAGGCAAGCGCAAAGAGGAGGAGGAGCGACGGCGCAGGGAAGCGGAAGAGCAAATGCGCCGCGAAGACGCAGAGCGCAAACGCAAGGAGGACGAAGAGCGCCGGCGCCGGGATGAGGAAGAGGCGCGCAAGCGCAAGGAGGACGAAGAGCGCAGGCGCAGGGAGGAAGAGGAGCGCAAGCGCCGCGAGGAGGAGGATCGCCGTCGTGCGGAAGAAGACGAGCGGCGCCGGCGTGATCAGGACGAGCGCAAGCGGCGTGAGGAAGAGGAGCGTGCGCGCAGCGAGGCGGCGGCGAAAAGCGATCTTCCGGAATTCGACCTCTCCGGCCTGAGATCGATGGAAAACCAGATTGCTTCGGAGTTCGAGAAGCAGCAGGAAGCATTGCGCCGCCGGGAAGAAGAAGAAGAGCGCCGTGACCGCGAGCAGGAAGATTCGCGTCGCGCAATAGAGCGTGCCGAGCGCGAGGAAGAAGCGCGGCTGGAGGCGGAGCGGCGCGAAGCCGAGGACCGTGAGCGGCGTGAGCGCATGGAGCGCGAGCGCCAGGACCGGGAAGATCGCGAGCGCAAACGCCAGGAGGAGAAGGATCGACGGATCAAGGAGCAGGAAGAGCGCAGGGTCAAGGCCGATCTGGATCGCAAGCGTCAGGAGGAGATGAAGATCGAATCCGAGCGCAAGGCGCGCGAGGACGGGTTGTCGCGACGGCGCAAGGAACAGGAGGACCGCGACCGCAAGCGTGCCGAGGTCCAATCCCTGAGAAGGCAGAAAGCGCTTCGCACGCCCCTGGAGCGCTTCCGGCCGGTCATCATAGGTATTGTCGTCATTGTCGCTGTGGTAGTCGGTGGTATCCAGGTGATACCTATGAATACCTATGCTCCATCGATGGAGAAACTGGCGTCCGACCATATCGGGGAACCTGTCACCATCGGCTCGATACGCCTTTCGGTGCTCGGCGGATTGTCGATGAACCTCGAAAATGTCATGGTCGGCACCACGCAAGACGTCAAGATCGACAGGATGGAGTTGTCGCTGGATTTTGGGTCGGTGTTCGGCGACGTAGCGGTCATCAGGAACATGAAGGTTGAGTCGTTGAGCGTGGCTCAAGAGGTGCTTCCGCGGTTGTCGAAGTGGATGAGCACCGCGGCCGCCGACCGCAACGTTCAGGTCAAGCGCGTAGTGCTGAAAGGCGTGAAGTTGGAATCCCCGACGGTAAAGTTGCCCAACTTCGATGCGCAGTTCGATCTTTCCCCGGAAGGCGTCATTCAGAAGGCGGCATTGGAGACCACGGACGGCAAGCTTTCGGTGGAGATCGTGCCGCGCGGTGAAGACTTCGAGCTTGCGGTCACGGCGGGCAAGGGCTGGACCCCGCCTATCGGCCCGCAGGTCGAATTCACCGATTTCTCGGCCAATGCAGTGGCCACGCGCAATCAGATCCGGGTCGACGAGTTTCGCGCCCTTCTTTATGGGGGAGCTGCGAAGGGTTCGGCATTGATCAGTTGGGGCGGGCCGTGGGCGATCGACGGCCAGTTGAATGCGGAGCGCGTCGCTATGCAGGAATTGATGCCGGTGTTTACACGGGATGCAAAGTCGACAGGACAACTGCAAGCCACGCTGCGCTACTCATTGGCCGCTCCTGACCTCGTAACGCTGTTCGATGCGCCCAGGGTTGACGGTGCGTTCGTCATCAGGAAGGGAGACTTGGATGGCGTGGACCTGGTGCGTGCGCTGCAGATGGGAGGGAGGCAGAACGTGCAGGGTGGGGCGACCCGTTTCGAGGAAATCTCCGGCGCAGTTGGCGTCGCCGGTGGCCGCTACCAGTATCGCAATCTCAAGCTCGCCGCCGGGCTGCTGTCGGCAACGGGCGGCTTCGAAGTCTCGCCGAGCAAGGATGTAGACGGGCGCGTGTTCGTCGAGTTGAGGTCGCAGGCCGCGCAGATCCGCGGCAACTTTACCATCGACGGCAACCTCAAGGCCGTCGTCCTCAAACCGAATTAGTCGGGCTCATATCGCCTCGCCCGGCGTGTCGATGTCGCGCAGGATGCCGGGGTCTTCGCAGTCGAAGATCTCGACGTCCCCGGCGTGATGCTTGACCACCGAGCGCGCGCCTTCGTCCCCTTCCAGGGCGAGCAATTCGGCGCGGTAGCGACCGCCGAAGCCGACTGGGTGGCCGCGTTCGCCGCGGTAGGCGGGCACGACGATCCGGCCCGATTGCGCGACCTGTCCGGCGACCGCGCGAATCGTTGCCGGCGTGACGAAGGGCATGTCACCAAGCGCGATCACCCAGGCGCTGGCGTTCATGCTGGCGCGGATCGCGCAGGCGAGACTGCGTGCCATTCCCAGGTGTGCGTCTTCGCAGTCATTCACGACCACGCCCTCGCTCTCCAGCAGTCTTGACAGTTCATCATCCCCGGCGCGCACCACGGCAATGACGTCGGGCAGTGCCTCCCTGAGATTTCGCAGTGAGGCCAAGCCGATCGGCGTGCCGTCTCGGAGTCGATGCAACAGCTTGCCGCCGCCGAAACGGCTGCCGCTGCCCGCGGCAAGGAGAATTCCGACAATGTTCAACAACTGGGACGCGGGGCGAGGGACGAGGGGGCAGGGCTCAACCTGTTGCCCACTCTAGTTCTGGGCTAATTTGGAACGGGCCAGTGGTGGATTCGCGGCGAAGTATTTGCGGATACCCACCAGAAGTGCTTGTGCCATCTGGTCCTGATAATTTTCGTCCTTGAGTTTCCTTTCCTCGTCGGGATTGGTGAGGAAGGCGGTCTCGACCAGGATGGAGGGGATGTCCGGGGCCTTGAGCACCGCAAAGCCGGCCTGCTCGACGCGCTCTTTGTGCAGGTCGTTGATTCCGCCGATCTCGCCCAGGACCGCTTTGGCAAGCTTCAGGCTGTCGTTGATCGTGGCAGTCTGCGATAAGTCGACCAGTACTTGCTGGAGAATGGGTTCGTAGATCTCCAGATTGACTCCGCCTATCTGGTCTGCCTGGTTTTCCTTTTCCGCCAGGATACGGGCGGCTGCCGACGTCGCGCCACGCTCGGAAAGCGCAAATACCGACGAGCCGCGAGCATGGGGTTTGACGAATGCATCCGCATGGATTGACACGAACAGATCGGCACTTATCTTCTTTGCCTTTTCTACCCGGTCTGCGAGTTTGACGAAGTAGTCGCCGTTTCGAATGAGCACGCCTCGCATGTTCGGCTCTTCGTCGACAAGCATTTTCAGTTTTTTCGCGATCGCCAGCGTAATGTGCTTTTCGTAGGCGCCGCTGCGGCCCTTGGCACCCGGGTCTTCGCCGCCATGGCCGGCATCGATGGCAATGGTGATCAGGCGCGCGACGTCGGGGGCTGGCGCCGGCTTCGTTGCCGCTACCGGTGGGACAGATTGGCCACCGCCAGAATTCACGGCCCGCTTTTCAGCTTTTCCTATAGTGGAAGGCTGTACCGGAGCTTCTTTCTTTTCCAGCAGGGCAAGCAGAGGATCAACCGGTTCGACCGGATAGACGTCCAGCACCAGCCGATGACCATAGTCCCCGACCGGCTTGAGTGTGAAGACCTGCGGTTTGACCTGTGCTTTCAAGTCCAGCACCAGGCGGATGACGCCAGGCTTGAAGCGGCCGATGCGCACGGCGCTCACGTAGGGATCATCAGGCGAGATCTTGGTGGACAGGATATCGAGAGCCGTGCTCGATTCCACGTTCTCGAGGTCGAGCACAAGGCGATCGGGATTAGTGATGGTGAAGACGTTGTGTGCGATCGGCGCTCCCGATTCCAGCGTGATGCGCGTGTATTCCTGTGCCGGCCATATTCGCGCGGAACTCACCTGAGTAGCGGCGTGCGCGCCGGACAGTGTTACCAGAAAAGCGGCCAGTGTCGTCGCGAGCAGGACTACGCACCGGCGCGATCGCTGCAGCCCGAAGTTCTTACCCGGGTCAGCGTTCCACTGCTTCAGTTTGCGATGCGTGCCAGACAATTTTTTCCCAACCCCGTTTGTGCGGCGATCCGGATACGCCGTCCGCCGCGCTCTTCGACAAGCGAAACACTCAGGTCTGCGGTAGGCAGCAGCTCCTGTGCCCGTTCGGCCCATTCAATCAGGCAGACGTTGCGGGAATCGAAGTCGTCCCGGAAGCCTGCTTCAAGTAATTCCCGAGAATCCTTGAACCGATAAAAATCAAAGTGATATAAGTCTAACCTAGAAAGTTTGTAATGTTCAACAAGTGTATAGGTCGGACTTTTCACCTTTCCCTCGTATCCCAGCCCGCGCAGGATGCCGCGGGCCAGTGTGGTCTTGCCGCTGCCCAGCTCGCCCGAGAGTGCGACGATCAATCCGGGCCGCAGTACCTGCGCGAGTTTCTCTCCGAAACCAAGCGTGGCCGCCTCGTCGGGCAGGAACGCCGAAAGGTCAACGGCAGCGCTGTTCACGCGGTTGACCTCTTTGCCCTTACCGGAGTCCTCGAGCCGGCGGCTTGCTGGGCCAGATCAACGAATACGCGCAGCGCCGGCAGTTCGTCGCCGCGCCTCCAGGCGAGATGGATTTCGGTGGGAGGGCTCGCCTCCCGGAGCGCCTTGTAGGTGACGCCCGTGCGTCGCAAGTTGGTCAGCGAAGCCGGGATGAGCGCCACGCCAAGTTCGGCCGACACCAGGCTGACGATCGTCTGCATCTGGATCGCTTCCTGTTCGACGCGCGGGCTGAATCCGGCGGCTCTGCAGAAGCTCACCACATCGTCGTACAGTCCTGGCGCCATCGGCCTGGGGAACAGGATGAATGGTGCGTCCTTCAGATTGGCCAGCGCCAGCTTGCCGGGACGTCGCGCCAGCGGATGGCGATCCGGCAGCGCCGCGACCAGCGGCTCGCGCACGATGCACACCGACTGGAGCGCCGGTTCATCGATCGGCGGCAACACGAAGCCCACGTCGATGCGGCCGCCGAGCAGATCGCGGATCTGCGCGTCGGTCGTGGATTCGTGCAGGGTCAGGTTCACCAAGGGGAATCGTTGGCGGAATTCGCGCAGTACCACTGGCAGGACGTTGTAATCGGCGACGCTGATGAAGCCGACCGCGAGTTCGCCGATCTCGCCACGGCTGGCGCGCCGCGTCATCAGAACCGCCTGCTCGAGCCGTGCCAGGATCTGCCGCGCTTCCTGCAGAAACGCGTGCCCCGCCTGGGTCAGCGACACATGCCTTTGGGTGCGATGGAGCAGCGTTACGCCCAATTCCTCCTCGAGCGAGCGAATCTGCATCGACAGCGGCGGCTGTGAGATATGGAGTTTCTCCGCGGCCCGGCCGAAGTGCAGTTCCTCGGCAACCGTGACGAAGTAGCGCAAATGGCGCAGTTCCATTTGATTCGTGATTAGTATCAAAAGTCCTCAAATAATATATTAGACACCCGTGGACGGCGCGTCCAAACTTGCGGCCTAAATCCGTTCCTTGACCGTATCTGCGGCCCGGGCATGGAAATCCGCAAGCGGCATTCCAAAGGACCGGGGGGAGAAAATGGCAGATAACTGGCGCAGCAAACTGATCACCGCTGGTGTGGCCCGCTCGCCCAACCGCGCGATGCTTCGTGCCGTCGATTTCAAGGACGGCGATTTTGAAAAGCCCATCGTCGGCGTCGCCAACGGGCACTCCAACATGAACCCCTGCAATGCCGGCATCCAGCCGCTGGTGGATCGCGCCATGCGGGCGCTGCGCGAGGCCGGAGCGATGCCGCAGGTGTTCGGCACGCCCACCATCACCGACGGCATCGGCATGGGCACCGACGGCATGAAGTACTCGCTGGTGTCGCGCGAGGTGATCGCCGACGCGATCGAAACCGCAGTCAACGGACAAATGATGGACGGAGCCCTGGTGATTGGCGCCTGCGACAAAAACATGCCCGGCGGAATGATGGCGATGGCGCGCATGAATGTCCCGGCAATTTATGTCTACGGCGGGACCATCAAGCCGGGGAACTGGAAGGGTCAGGCTCTGACCATCGCCAGCGCCTTCGAAGCGGTGGGTGCGTTTACCGCCGGCAAGATGAGCAAGGAGGACTTCGATGGCATCGAAAAGAACGCCTGTCCGACAGTGGGCGCGTGCGGCGGCATGTTCACCGCCAACACCATGTCGTCCTCGTTCGAGGCTCTCGGACTGAGCCTGTTGGGCTCCTCGCAACTTTCAGCAACCGATCCGGAGAAGGCCGACTCCGCTGCCGACTCGGCGCGCGTGCTGGTCAACGCCATCAAGAAAAACATCCGCCCGCGCGACATCATTACCCGCAAGGCCATCGAGAACGTCGTCAGCCTGGTGATGGCCACCGGAGGCTCGACCAATGCGGTGCTGCACTACCTGGCGATTGCCTCGGCCGCAGAAATTGAATGGAGCATCGATGATTTCGAGCGCATCCGCCGCAAGGTGCCGGTGCTCTGCGACCTCAAGCCTTCGGGAAAATATGTCGCGGTGGATTTCCACAAGGCAGGGGGCGTGCCGCAAGTTTTGAAGATGCTGCTGGCCAATGGCCTGTTGCACGGTGAATGCATGACCATCACCGGCCGTACCATCGGCGAAGAGCTGGAGAACATTCCCGCAGAACCGAGGAAGGATCAGGACGTCATCCGGCCGTTCAGGGCGCCGATGTACAAGCAGGGCCACCTCGCCATTCTCAGGGGCAATCTGGCGCCGGAGGGCTGTGTTGCCAAGATCACCGGGCTGAAAAACCCGGTCATCACCGGGCCGGCACGCGTGTTCGACTCGGAGAAAGAGACCATGGATGCGATCATGGCCAAGAAGATCAAGGCTGGAGACGTGGTGGTGATCCGCTACGAGGGTCCGAAGGGAGGGCCGGGCATGCAGGAAATGCTGTCGCCGACTTCGGCGCTGATCGGCCAGGGACTCGGCGATTCGGTCGGCCTGCTCACCGACGGCCGTTTCTCGGGTGCGACCTGGGGCATGGTGGTCGGCCATGTCGCGCCGGAAGCCTTCGTCGGGGGCACTATCGCGCTGGTGAAGGAAGGCGACTCGATCACCATCGACGCGCACAAGCAACTAATTCAGCTCAATGTGCCCGACGAAGAACTTGCCAAGCGCCGCGCCGCCTGGAAGCGGCCCAGCCCGCGTTTCAGTCGCGGCGTGCTGGCGAAGTACACGCACCTGGTGTCCACTGCATCGATCGGCGCGGTGACGGATCTGCAACTGTTCGACGAGAAGAAATAAGGCGTAAAGCCGCCCCATCTTTCAGCGGCAGTCCCGGCCGGGGACTGCCGTTTGTTTTCAGTGTGCCGGTGTTCTCGCCGCGCCGGGGCAGGCATCAACGCCGGACAGGGCCGATTCCGGTCGCGCCCGATCGGCGCGCGCGCTCACTGGTTGAAGCTACCCTTGCCCGAGTTCACGTAACGAAGGCGCTGGAACTCGATGAATTCCGCAAGGGCTTTCCTTTGCAAGGCGTCGAGCACCGGATCGGGCACGCCATCTGCGTGAAGGTGCGCGAGCTCCGAGCCAGTCAATCCCACAGTGAAATGTGTGCTGATATTCGAGATCCCGCCGCTCGTGTCGATGACGTCGTGCATGCGCGAGTTGTCGATTTGCGCAACGACGTCGTTTGCGGGCTTCCCGTCCTTGACCATCTGCGTCACCTGGTCGACCGCAATTGCCGGGGCGCCAGTCCCCCCGGGGACAGCGGTAACCCAGTCGGGCAATCCTTGCGGGCGGGACAACGTGACGTAGCGGAACGTGTTGCCCGGGTCAGCCATGCCGTTGCCGCCCCGGGCCAGGGTCGAAAGGTCCACGGGTTGTGGATAACAGGAGGCGCAGCCGCCCAGCGATTCGCCCAGTACCCAGTAGCGCGTCAGCAGAGCGACGTCGTTGTAGAACGATTGCTGCAGGTGGTCGAGCACTTTGGGCGGGACGCCGGCATCGGCCAGTCTGCCGAAGTCGGAGCCGCGCAGCGCGTAGGTTGTCCGCGACGAGCTCATTCGGCTGATGGCCTGCTCCGGCGGTGCCCCCTTGCTAAAGTTCACAACTTCCGAAATAGGGGTGGCGGGGCGGGGCGAAAGTATGGAGCAGGCACCCAGCATGCATGCCGCGGAAAGCGTCAGCAGCAAGGTCATGGTCTTAGTTACAGGCGGGAAATTCATGGACAGCATTTTCAATCTCCTTTGATGGCTGGCGCACGCCTGCGGCGCGCGATCGTCGCAGTAACGCTCACCGGGGCACGACGATGACAGGACGGTAATAGCAGTAGAAACAATCGTGCCACAGGAACGAATTCTCGTAGAACATCCGGGCATCCCAGCGGATGCTCTCTGCGTAGGCGGTCTGCAGATAATCCAGCACCGTGTCGGGCACGCCCTGGTCATGCAACCGGGCGATCTGCGATCCGGTCAGCGGATAGACAGCACGAGTGTCCTGCAATTCGCGGATGATTTCTTCCGCGGGCTTACCGGCCTGGCTCATCTCCACGACCTGTTCCAGCGTCGGCGGCGGGCGGCGCTGTACGCCGGCACAACCGCCGAGAAGGGCGATGCAAAGCAGAGCCGCCACGTTTCTGGAAATACGGCTGGACCCGCAAAGCATCGAGGAACTCATGCGTTCTTATAGTCTGGATAGACCAACCCGGCCGGCGCCAAGTTCAATATACTTGATCGACATCAAACGTTCTTCCGCTGCTGCCGCTAGTTTGGAGACCATTTTCAGTCAAAGGGGGTCATATGAAGTTTCGCACTGTCGCGTTCGCTGTGCTGGTCGTGGCCACAATTGATGCCCAGGCGCAGGAACCGCTGCGGGGTCAGGTCCTGCACGACACCTATTGCGTCGCCTGCCACGACAGCCGTGTGTACGCACGCGAAGATCGCCTCGCCCGCGACTACCGTGAGATTGGCGCGCAGGTCCGGAGATGGCAGCAAAACATCGGCCTCAAATGGGACGATGCCGACATCGAACGGGTCACCAACTACATCACCTCGAAGTTCTACAGGCTGCCGTGCCCGGATGTGTGCTGACCCCGAATCAGGCCGGAATATCCGGGACTAATTGACCCTCAAGCAGCGCGATCTGGTCCTTAAGCAGCAGCTTGCGCCGTTTCAGGCGCCGCAACTGCAGTTCGTCCAGGTTAGGGTCCCGGGACAGGCGCTCGATTATGTCGTCGAGGTCGCGATGCTCGACCTTCAATGCTTCAATTTTCCCGCGGATGAGCCGGGCCTCTTCGTCCGTGAGCTCCATCATTGTCCCCATCTGCAACGGCCGTTCATTTTCCAACTATAGATCAACCCGGGCCCGATGGTCGGCCAGGTTGCCACGAACCCGAATCAACCTCGAAGAGACTCTCAGTACCTGTTGTAGATTTCGAGGGCCTTCAGCATGGACTTCTCATGTTCGATGATTGGAATCATCTTCGATTCCTTGTCGTCATACTGCTTGAGCAGGGCGACCACCTTCTCCGCTGCTTCCGCCGGGACCACCACCACGCCGTCCGGATCGCCGACGATGTAGTCGCCCGGCCGCACCAGGATGCCGCCGCATCTGACCGCAATTTGCTTGTCGACGCTGACCATGCGTCCAACAGAGGTGGCCGGGCTCACCCGCCGTGCCCACGCCGGAAAACCCATCCGCCGCAGTTCGGCAATGTCGCGAACGGCACCGTCGATCACGGCGCCCGAAAGGCCCCGCACCTTCGCTGTGATGGCCATCAAGTTGCCCATCGCCGCGATCTCCAGGCCATCCTCCATCACGTAAACGAGTACGCTGCCGGGCTCGGCCTCATCCAGGATCTCGAGCAGATGGTTCCGATACTTGCGGTTGTCGGTACGGAGCACCGGGCGCATCAGCGCAGTGGCGGCACGCCCGACGATCTTGACTTCGTAGATCGGTTTCATGTCCGAGGACATCCAGCCGCGTGCACCGGTTGCCTCTTCCACCGCATCGGCAATGTTGCCGGAGCTGTTTTCGGCACGCTTGAGCGCGGTGACGATTTCCTCCGGGGTGATCGCGCCGGCGCAGGTCGTCGAAAGCAAAACGGCTACGCCGATCGCGGCGTTACGGATACGCGCGATGTTCATTTGGTCTCCTGTTCGCATGCGGTTCAAAGCAGAAAAATGGTACACCGAATCTAACGGTTCAATTTGAGCCACACTATTGCAGCGCCTATCATGGGCGATTTTTCGGGGAGACTGGAACGGATGGACAGGAACCGGACGCCGCGCGGCATCTACCCGATGCTTTACGCGTTTTTCACCGCGCAGGGCGAGTTGGACCGGAACGCGGCGCGGCGCCAGGTACAGGCATTCGTGGATAACGGCGCCCACGGCATGGCAGTGCTGGGGCTGGGCACCGAAGTGAACAAGCTCTCGGATGCGGAGCGGCGGCAACTGGTGGAATGGGTGGCAGAGGATCTGGCAGGTCGGCTGCCGTTGGCGGTGACAGTGAACGCGCCGACCGTCGACTCGCAAGTCGAGTTCGCAAGATTCGCGCAGGCGCACGGTGCATCTTGGGTAATCCTGCAGCCGCCTCCCGATCGCGGCGTGCCCGAGCAGTTTTTCGTCCGTTTCTTCGGGGCGGTGGCCGACCGTATCGACATTCCGGTGGCCGTCCAGAACGCGCCGGAGTATCTCGGCGTGGGCCTCACCGCCGCAGGCATTGACACGCTTGCGCGCAATCACGAGAATTTCCGCATCCTCAAGGGCGAGGGGCCGGCACTTGTAATTCGCCGGGTGATCGAGGAAACCGGGGGGCGGGTAACGGTGTTCAACGGCCGCGGCGGACTGGAACTAATCGATAACTTGCGCGCGGGTTGTGCGGGAATGATTCCGGCATCCGATACCTTCGATCGGCAGGCGCGCATTTTCGATCTGTTCGAGGCGGGAAGGGATGCCGAGGCCGAATCGATTTACCGCGAAGTGTTGCCGGCGATCGTATTCGTCATGCAATCGTTGGACACGCTGCACTGTTACGGCAAGCGTCTGGCTGCCCGGCGGCTAGGATTGGATGAGGTATATGACCGCATGCCCGCGCTCGCCGCCGACGCGTTCGGACTGCAATGCATCGAACGTTATGCCGCGGCGCTGGGGCCGCTTGCATGACGGTGTGTGCTGTCGAAATTCAGCGCACCCGTGGCTTGCTAGGGCCGTCCGACAAGAAAACGCCCAGCAAATTCCTGCCGGGCGCCATTTCCTGACTTGCGCGAGATTGCGTTCAGTGTGACTTGCCGCGGCCCGCTCTTCCCGCCCCGACCTTAAGCGGCTTTCTTTTCTTCTTGCCCTTCGGGCGGGTCTTGCCATGGCTGCCGCGGAACAGCTTGCCGCGGCGCGTACGTGCGTCACCACTTCCCATCATCCCCTCCTTGACTGGCGGCGCATCTGCGCGCTGATTCCAACAACTGTGGCGTCGCTGCTACTCAACCCTTGGTCGTGGTCTTGCGGATTTCCTTTTCGTCGGTCCATTCCAAAAGACCGTTCCGGACGTTCCAGAGTTGGAGATTGAACTTGTAGTACACGTCCTTTATGTCTTTGACCTGTTTGACTATCGAGGTGATGTTGCCCTCCAGGCGGAAGGCCGCGCCGACCATCTTGCCGGCTTCGGCGGACTTCTGAGGATCGTAATACTGGCTCTGCTGGCGTTCCAGCTCGTCTATTTGTTGCTGCATCGCCGCCGCATCCACCGCAAACCGTATCCGGCCGCTTTTCTGCAGTTCGGCGCGGATGCTGTCGGTGATGGCACGGGTATCGATGTATTCGCTGGTCTTGTTCTTTACTTCCTGCACTGTGACGATTGGCAGGTTGCCGCCGGCCACAACCGGCGCGCCGAGCATCGAGCGGGTCATCGATTCGGCAATCATCTGCAGGTCCGTGGAGCCGAACTCATTGGTCACGGTTTCCACCCCGCGCGCGTCGCCATAGCGGACCGTGTCCTTGGCGCAGCCGGCGGCAATTGCCACGGCAGCGAGCAGCGGCAGCAGAACAAGGCGGCGGGGGCGGCTCAAATCGATCATTGGATACTCTCCATTTCGCAATAAATTGGCTTGCGGTGCGCGCGGGCCGTCGTTCCGTTTGTCGACAAGTCCGCGGTTGGGGCTACTCCTGGCTTAGAAGAACGAGGCGGAAGTCCACAGCTTTGTTGGTCGGTGCCACGGTGCTGACCGTAATGTTGCTGTTCTCGTACATAAGCAGCGGCTTCCAGGATTCCTCCTCCCAAGCCCGCATCCCCTCGCGGTCGATCCAGCGGAACTTGTAGTTGATGCGCTTGATGTCGGAGCTGTCATTGTTGAGGTTGACGTCAACCTTGTACAATTCTCCGGTCATCGTGCAGCGCATCTCGGTCGCCAGGATGGTCGTGCGCTTGCCTTCTTGTACGACCTTGAGTCTGACCAGGTCCTCCATCGAGCTTACTTTCGCGTCGCCGATTGGGCAACCGAAGGAGAAGCCGGGCTTCTCGAAGCCCTTCTTGGCTGCGCAGCCGGTGCCGAGCGCAGCCACCAGCAGGGCGATGATCGTCCATGTACGCTTCATTTTGAGGTCTCCATCGTGTGGGGCTGCTTTTCCAACGTTTCCGGCCTGTCACCGGTTGACGGTGCCGGTGCGGCTCGGGCATCAGTTGATTGCTGGCCGCCCCCAGGGGCCACCGCTTCCGGGGACTGCACAAAAAGCTCACCCTGCAGCAGACGTAAGCCTACCACGGTATAGCGGCCAACCAGGTTCAGTTGCACGCTGCGCACGCTTTCCGGGGTCTGCAGCGTGATGGTATGTTCGCCGGACGGTATGCGCGCGCGCGCTATCGCGATCTGCGCCGGCAACGAACGCCAACCGCGCTCGTCGGCCGACTCCGTGATGATTGAGCCGATCGCAAACGCCAACGCCGCCAACCCGGATTCATCGCTCTTCCCTGCCTGGCTCTGTGCAAGGGCCTTGGCCGTCGAGCGAATGATACCTCTGAGCAGGATTCCCGGCATCTCTTCCTGCAGCGCCTTGCGCGCCATCAGGTCAATGCTGGTTATGGCGACGACGTCTACAGGGTTCTCGCCTTCGATCTGCAACTGTGCCGGCATGAAGGCCGGTTGCGTCGGGACGATGACCGGGAAGGACACCGGCACGATAAGCATCCTGTTTCCTTGCGGAAAGGGCAGGCTGAACTGCTGCGACTTGCGAGCCGGTGCCGTTCCCGACTCGACCACGAACAGCACGTCGCTGTAGCCGTCGTCCCTGGCGCCGGTGCGTGAATCCAGCCCGGCGAGCGCCTGTTCCAGAAGCGGCTGATTCGGCCGCAGTTCGATCGCCTGCCGGTAGCCCGCAGCGGCCAGGCTCGGCTCGTCCAGCGCCTCGTAGACGTAACCGGCGAGGTAGTGGCTGAAGGCGCTTTGGTAGCTGTTCCTGAGCGTGTTTACTTCCGGATTGTCGATGGACTGCACCGGATAGCCGTTCAGTTCCTTGAAGCTGGACTGCACGCCGCGTTTTCGCGCTTCCTCTTCGGTCTTGCGCAGTTCCTTGTCCCGCAGCGCGGTGATTACCACCTCGCGCTCATGGGTCCTTTTGATGTCCACGCGGGCGGTGTCGAAATCACCGCGGGCCAGGTGATCAAGCGCCAGCCGCGTGGTCAGCATGACTTTCTCGTAGTCGTGGCCCTCATAGGGTCGCGACTTGTCGTTGATCAAAACACTCGCCACGTTGCTGGTCAGCTTTTCGGGGTTGGTAGCCGCCGTACTCTCCCACGCTTGCACCCGCGCGTCCGCTTCCATCCAGGCTTTCCAGCTTTCGTCGTAACGGTTCCTCAGGCGTTCCAGTTCGCCCAGCTCGAAGTAATAGAGCAGGTCCTTCTTGCCGCGCTTGTTGTTGCGCTGGAGCAGGTTGATCGCGCCGTCCAAGTTGCCGCCCGCCGCCAGGTTGATGGTGGGGCTCAGTTCCGCGTCGTAGCTTCGGAACGTGGCGCACGCACTCAGCGTCGCAGCCAACAGCAAGGCCGCTGTAATGCGGAGGGTGGCGGGGAAGGAGCGCAAGGGCGCGATCAACAGGGTCCGTGCGAGCGAGAACGCCGCAGCCGCGTCTCAGTTGACCGTGCGGTTGGTTTCTTCCTCGGCGGCGGGTGCCAGCGCGGGCACGGCGAGCGATAGGTCCCATTCGGCCTTCGACGCGGTATCCTGCATGAGCTTCAGGACGCCATGCAGCAACGTATCGCCGAGCGCGAGATCCACGCCGTTGCCTTCGTGCGGCATCAGCGACAGGACCGTCTGTCCTTTCTGATTGCGGCGCGCGCGCGCCTTGCTCACCAGCATCGGCGCGTTTCCCAGCGGGTGCTCGCGGCCGGATTCCTGCGTCGCCTTGGAGAACTTGACCTCCTGCAACGCCTTCTCGTGCTGGAACCCCAGCAACGCCTTGCGCGCCTCTGGACTGGGCTGCAATTGGATTTCCGGCTTTGCCTGCGCCATCTGCAGCAGTACCGGCCAGACGCGTTTGACCAGACGCCGCGTCAACCAGAACTGGATTTCCGAAATCTTGTCGAAGAAGACCCGCACCAAAAGGCGGTCTTCTTCCGCGTGGAATTCGACGGTGATGCGCTCGAGGTTCATGGCGACAATATAACGCGAACCGACGTCCTGAAAAAGAAAAAGCCACGCCGCAGCGGGGCCTGGATCTATCCAGGTTCGTGAGGGTTGCGTTACAGCACCCCACGGCGCCACGGACCGGTAATCGACAAGGTCATGCCGCTGCCGATGCTGTTGCCGCCCTGGATATTCACGAACAGAATTTCCCCGTCCGGACTGAAGCAGGCACCGGCGAATTCGCTGTCGCTGAAAATGTTGACTGCGAATTCGAACGGTTCGCCGCTGCGGCCCATACCGACCAGGCGGTTGATGTCGGTGATCCCCGGGGCGAGCGGATGGGTGTCGCTGTCGCCGCTGGCGTCGTCCTCACAGAACAGGATGCCGCCGCTCGGCGTCACGCACAGGTTGTCAGGTGAATCCAGAACGCTGCTGTTCGGGGACTCGAACACCAGCACCAGGGTGCCACCGCCGGTGAAGCTGGGAATGAAATGCCACAGTTGACCGCGTGCCGCGTTGCCGCCGCTGGTGGAGACGAAGTACATGGTGCCGTCATTGCCGCGGAAGATGCCTTCAAGGCGGTTCCAGCGCGCGCCGCCCTTGGCGAAGCCCTGCGCGAAGCAACTGGTGGAGGAGGTGATGGGCTCCGGATCTGGATTTTCGATGGTGACCCACTCCACCGGCAGCTCCACGCCCACAGTCTGTTCGGTGCGGGTGTCGTAACCGTTGACGCCGTGGATCTTGGCCATCTGCAGCACGCCGCCCGCAACGAGATTCTCCGGATCGTTCGGCAGGAACCGGTAGAAGCCGCTGTTGCCGCCGGAATCCTCGGTCTGGTAAACGATGCCGCTACCGAGATCGGCAACGGCGGCCTCGTGCGCGAACCGGCCCATCGCAGTCAAGGCCACCGCCGGTTCGGCCGCATTGAAGTCTGCGCGTACCAGGAAATTGTAACCGTGCTTCTTGCCGTAGCCGTTGTTCGGGCCGCTGGTCGTCTCTTCGGAAGTGATCCAGCCGACGTCGTTGAAAGCACGGCCGCCGGAGCAATTCACCAGCGTGCCGTTGATGCTGATGAAGTCGCGCACGATGCGCTTGTGCTTCGGATCGTAGTCAACGGTCGTGCAGCCACCGCTGGCCAATGCGTCGTATCGAGTGGATGCCGGTCCGACCACGCCGTAAGCGAAGTTGCCGGCCGCATTGCGAAGCTCGTGATTGCGGATCAGGCGAATCGTGCCTTCGGGACCCTTGAACGCGCTCATGCCGTCGTGAATCGAGGGAGTCTCGAAGCCATCGCTCATCGGATCCCCGGTCTTGCTGAAAGTGGTGTAGTGAAAGCCGTCGGGAAGCGCCAGGATCAGGGCGCCGTTCTGGTCGGCCACCGGCTTGAGTTTACCGTAGCCTTTGCCCACCGGGCCCTTGGCCCGCCCGCAACCTTCGGGTTTGCATTCTGTTGCATAGGCGGTATGCGCGGCGAGCGTTTGCAGCGTGGTGGCGGTGACTACACCACCGGCAAACAGTGTTGAGCGCTTGAGAAAACTGCGGCGGTCCATCTTGACGTTTGAATCTTCCATTTAGACTTAGGGAGTGTGAAATAGACCAAAGTTCTTGACTTCGTACGAGTCGGGTCGCGAGATACCTGCAGAAGGCCGAGCGCGGCGAGCCCATGCGTTTCCCCACATGCGCGGGGCGCGAAATGCCAATATCCGTCGGCGGCCTTTGACGTTTCGCACGTCTGACACGTACCGAATTCGACCCCGCGACCAAAGTCTGCTCCGGCTGCATCGTCGAGGTGCACAAGGAGGGCTTTCCCGATTACCAGGCAGGCGTTCTATTCGGTGACCGTGAACTGCTTCCTGGCGACCGGCGGCGACCAGTTTATCGTCCTGAACGACGGGGCAATCCCATCGGAGGACCGCTCGATATCGATGCACTTGAGGCATAGGTCGGTACGTTGCCGCCACCGTTCCGCGCGCCGGGAGTGGGAAGCCGCATCATCAAGCGGAATTGACGCGTGGTTCGATCCAACTGCAAGGGTCAGGCCTATACTTTATAGGCTGGCGACGATGCGTTCCAGTTTTTCATCTTTCGGGAGCGATTCGATTTCGGTTTGGATCTGTGCCACCCGTCCAATCGTCACCCTCGCCATTTCGGCGACTTCCCGCAGGCTCAGATTGTCTCGCCGGCGCAACAGATACACTGACTGCTTGAACGCGGGGCCGCTTTCACGTTTCAGGGCGGCGGCTGGCGCCGCCGGGCTGTCATTCGGCCCTATGGCAGCGCTGCACGATTGGGGCATCCCGGAAGAGCGTGTCAACGAGTATCAAAAGGGCATCCACGACGGCGGCATTCTTATGGGAGTGAGAACGCGCTCCGTTGAGGACGCTGGGCATATCGCGCGGCAGTGAAAGGCTATTGGCGGAAAGCATGTGCATTCATGACGCGGCCCGCTTTGCGCGCGCTCCTAGAGGGCCGGGCCAGCCCCGAGGGCTGGTGCATATTCTGTACATGACGGACTGACGAAAGTCACAAAAAAGTCAGGCGCCATACTTTATGGCGCCTGACCCTTATGTTGGTATTGCCTTTCCGGCGGCTACAGCGAGCGCAGGAAGTTGAGCATGTCCTGCTTCTCGCGCTCCCCGAGGTTGTTGAACTTCCCGATCACTTCGTTCGCTTCAGATGCGTCGCCACGGCGTGTGCTACCGCTCTGATGCTCCGCGATCGCCTGCATCAAGTCCGAGGTTCGTCCGTCATGCAGGAAAAAAATCCTCTGTCCCAGCCCCCAAAGCGGGGCGGTCCGGAATTCGCGCGGCCCCGCCTGGCCCTGCGTGACCCCGTCGGCCAGCCCCGGGCCCATGTCGTGCACCAACAGGTCGGAGAAGAGGTTGGCGTCCTGGTAACGCAGCGCCGCCACCGTCGAGTTGCCGGTACGGAGCGTCGGCGTATGGCAGAGTGTGCACTCAGTTTTTTCGAACTGGCTGCGGCCCCTCCGGATCGATTCGGCCCCGCCCGGCGTAGTCGTGGAAGGCTTCGGCGGCGCGAGGAAACGCTGGAAGTTGGCGAAGTTCTGGATCGCTGTGGTGCCGGTGTGGGCGTCGTCGGCCTCAAAGTTTTGCGTGTCGTTGGGAATGTTCGCGAACTGGCATGACGGAGTTTCATCCCGCTCCACCTGGAACAACTCGCTGCTGATCCCCATCTCCACGTTGTACGCCTCGCCGGAGAACAACAGAAGCGTCTGGTTCTGGCCCTTCCATCCGAAACGGGAGATCGTTCCGTCATTGCCGTTTTTGTTCGCCTGGCCCGAGACCGTGCGGCCGGAGACGCGGAAATTTGCGTGTCCGCGTATTCCCAGATCCCTTTTTCGCGTTGCGCTACGACCGCGGTTGGTGAGGATCGTCGTGTCCGGGATCAGTTCGATCAGGCCTGCGCCGAACACCGGGGTCGGAATCCGGAAGATCACGTTGTTGCGCCCGATCTCCCTGTCGAAGTCCTCCTGGTCGAGTATGCAGTTGTCCGCATCCTCCCGCCCGGTGATCGTGAACAGAGCGTGCACGCCGCCGTCCGGAGTTCCGTCGGGGTTCTGCACGAACCTCGCTTCGCGAACCGGCCCTTTCGGTTTGATGAATGCATCGACTGCGGAGAGTTGGGACGGGGAGGCTGCGTTGGCAAATGCCACCTGAGGATTTGTCGCCGGGCTCGTTCCGCCGGTCGCCGGCTGCGAATGGCAGCCGCCGCAACCGTCCAGGTTCATCCTCGGTCCAAGGCCATCGTCGACGTCTTCCTGTTCCTCGAAATCTGCCTTGCCGATCGCGAAAAACGTGAGCTCGTTAGCCGTCAGGCCGTCGATTGGCCCGCCGGCGCTCGGAAGAGCGCCCGGAGGATCCTTGCGCACGCCGGGGTCTCGCGCCCTCGACTGGGAGGATACGAAATCCGTCTGGATGAGGAACATGCCGGCCACCACCAAGACGGGAACGGTGTAATGAAGTTTAATGTTCATGGCTTTGCCTCTCTAGTTGGGAATACGCCGCGAACCACCCCGTGCATTGCGGGGTGCCCCTTGCGCAGCCGTCTTCTTTTTCCAGGCCTCGGCTACGGCGATGCAAAGCACGCACAGCGCGTGCCCGACGACTTCATGTCATCACAATCAGGTGGATGGCAAAAAGTGTGCAACTCGATTGTCAGCTCGAAGCGTCGTTGGGAAACGACACGATGAAGTTCCGGAAGGACATGCTATTGAATATTGGCGTATTTCACTGTCGCCGCCGGCAGACACTGGAAAGGGGTCATGGAAAGGGGTCAGGCCTATACTTTATAGCTTCCGATGGCCATCCCCTGCGTCGCGTTGCGAGAATCGGACAAACGTCAGACGTGGCGGCCGGGCCATTGCGCGAGGCCACGCCAGGTCAGCGATAAAATTCATGCCTGACCAGTTCGTTGCTTTGCGCGTGTTACTGGTGAAAGGGTCGCAGTGATGGTCGAAAGGCCAGTGACGTAAATGAAGATCGACCAGCGCGTGTTCGATCTCTACGGCCAGTACTGCCACGGCCGCATCGACCGGCGCGAGTTCCTGATGCGAACCAGCGCGCTCGAAGTTTGCGGCCTAGCCATGGCGCAGGCCCTGTTGCCGCGCTACGCGAAGAGCCAGACGATCTCCACCGATCAGCGGCTGAAGCGGAAGTAATTGAATTGCCCGCCACCCAACGGCAACTCGGGAACGATGCGCGGCTACCTCGTACAGCCGGTGGGCCCGAGACCGTTTCCTGGGGTAGTGGTCGTTCACGAGAATCGGGGGCTCAATCCCTGCATTGAGGATGTCGCGCGCCGCGTCGCGGTCGAGGCTTGGCACCGTCTCCTTTCGATGGTGAGATGGCTCCGCGAACAGCAATGAACCGGTAGAGATAACGGAGTCAGGGCTTTAGCTGGACGACCTTTCCAAGCGTTCTGTGGAGAGAAGCGCCCGCTATCATATGATCACTCGCCCGCCCTCGCAGAGTGGCATCCGGCGGTCGCCGCGGGCAGTCTAGCTTTTGCAGGACGCGAAAAGGTCATTCGACGGTTCACCTTACTTTGCCTGGTAAGAGGCCGGTACTCTCTTCCCATGATCTCCGTGAGCTTTTGGCGCCATGGCGACACGCCAAATGGTCACGAAGACGCAATCTCGCTGCCGCAGACTCTGTGCGCGTCCGGCCGTTCGGGCAAATCACTTTGCAACCGGGGCACTAAGCGCATGTGTACCGTCGCGATGCGGACGTGTCTGTAATCGTGAACGCAGGATTGATGGGTAGGACGAGATCACCGGAAGGAACTGTCGTGAGCGCTGTCTGGCGCAGGATATACATAGTGTTGGCGTTCGTGGCCACTGCGCCTGTGCACGCGGCATTCGTAAGCTATGACCTCGATCTTTCCAACAAACTGCCGGATGGGCAAGCATACCTTCGCGTGACGATCGACGACGAGGGCGCGGCGGGCGCGATCAATTTTCGTGTTGACGTTCTGGATCCTCTCGACAGTTACGCAGGAAGGAAATTTGGCATCTAGGCTTTCGGGTTCAACGGCGACATCTCATTGTGCGACTTCCAGATCACGGGTTTGCCCCACAAATGGAAAGTGGCGGAGGACCGCAGGATGTCGGAGTTCGGCCGCTTCGACGTGGTGCTCAGAGCGCCGCGAAAAGCACGGGTGGAATCGCTCGAATTCTCCATCACCGGTGTTTCCCTTGACGATCTGTCGAGTTATGCCATGCCGTCTTCCGGGCACGGGGGCGGTCATTATTTCGCCGTCTATGTGGCGGGATTGTCGTCGCCGGAATTCATCCACGCAAGGAGAGCCTTCTTCGCGGGCAGCATGCTGACCCCACCGCTGCCCGTTCCGCTCCCCGGCGCGGCGTGGTTACTGTTCGCCGGCCTGGGTTTTCTCGGCGCGCTTGCGAGGCGCAACCCAACCGCCTGAGCCCTGCAGTCGAAGGTCCCCGCCGCCGATGTGCCGAGGCGCGCCGATCGGCGCCTTCGCGCCGGTTTCTTCCTCAGCATCCTTCATCCTGTATTCATCTTTCGCGAGTAAGGTGGTGTTCGATTCGAAACCCCGCAACGAACCCAACCCGGCCACGGCTATACCGGACGCAGGATTCAGGCAGATGTTCCCAGACAAACGCAGGATGGGCGGCCCGGACGCCGAGGATGACGAGTACTCGTTGGAAAATATGGCCGAGTATGAATGGGCTGAATACAACCTTCCGCCGCTGTTGCTCAAGCACCTGCTGGGCGCAGATGACGATGATCTCGCCTTTGTCTCGATAGGCGTCGAGAGCCAGCCGGACCCAACCGACGGTTCCAGTTAGTTTGCCGCGCGAGGAAATGGCGAAGCCGGGTCGTGCACGGCACACTCAACAGTGACTCTGAAAAGGCGGTTCGGAGGATCCTGGCATGAAGCGTTATCACTACCACTGGCACGCACGGGTCTAACCTGCCGCTGCTAGGCTGTTGCCGTCAAGAGGTTGCGAGGGGCGATCATGCGGAAATCCGGAAAAATTTCCGTTGGCGGCGCTGGCGGCGGTATTCCTCGTCTTGTGGGCGCTTGCGTCGCCGGGCCGGGCCGTCATTGTCTCCTACGAATGGGTCCCGCAGGCGGGATCGGGTGGTTCGGGGTTTATGACGCTTGATTCCGTGCTGATATCCGATCCGGCCAATTTCAGCGGCGTGGATTTTGCCTCGCTCGCGGTGCTCGACTACACGTTCGGAAACGGCATTGGCATACAGAAAAGCGACATCCAGTTCTTTCAGGGATTCCCGTTCTCCGCCGCGGCCGGACAGTTGACCAACAATTTCCAGTTCTCGACCAACACCGTTGCACTCAGCTTCAGTCTGGCTTCCAACGCCGGCATCTCCTCGAACCAGACCAGACGCCGGGACCGGCGATTACCGATGCGGGTAACTGGCGTCTGGCCGCGTCGCCTGCCGCAGTGCCTCTTCCGGGCGCGCTTCCGTTGTTTGCCGTCGGCATGCGGGCCCTCTTCGGAGCGCAGATTCGCAGGTTCCCCTTTACTTCGCGATCCGGTGTCTGAATCGCGCGGGAATCGTGATTTCGGCTGGCAGGCGCATTCCACTGCGCGGCGGATATTCGCCGCGGTTGACACTTCGTCACATTGCCTTCAAGAAAAAATAGTGAGAAGGGACTACTCTCGCCGCACTTCGCAATGGTGGTTCAGTTCCTTTCCCGGAAATCGCGTCTTTTCGTCGTCACCCCTGAACAAAAAATGAACTCGCAAGTAATCCAACCATCACATCACTGTCACCAACGCTAGTTATCTTTGCCCCGGTGCAGTGGATCAGGCGTCGTTTTCGTGTAGCGCATTCACCGGGTCCGGATGCGAAATCCGGCCTTGCCGCCGGCGGCACGGGCGGACCGATTGCGTTCGGCGCCTACGAGGGGACAACACATACCGCAATGGAACACGAAACCTGCTTGCAGACCGAGGACCGGGACCGGCTCGTGTGGCTGGCGGAGTCTTCGCAGCACGTAAAAAACTATCCCGGATTCTTTCTTTGGAGCCAGGGCGCGCTGCAAATGCTTCTGCCGCACGAGATCCTGATTTGCGGCGTAAAGAACGGTGGTTCCCGGTCATTCCAGATGCGCCGCTTTTCGAGTTGCCGTTACTTTCGCGACGAGCATTTCGAGGCCGTTTGCGATCCTCAGATCGGCCTGGTGTCGCGGATGGTTTCGCAATGGCTGCGAACCGGCGAACCCTGTTTTTTGCTTCCCGGAGCTGACCTGGAACTCGATGAGATTCTCAAGCAAAGTGAACTGAGAAATCTGGTATTGCACGGAGTGTGGGGCGCGGACGCCGACGTTTCCGGCTACTTTTTCTTTTCCCGCACACCACTTCAGCCGGACGAGCGCACTGTCCGCATACTCGAAGTCGTTGTGCCGGTGGTGTACGTGACCTTCCTGCGGGTCCTGGCGAGCGATGCCAAGGCCGCGGACGGCGGACTGCGGATGCACAATCTCGTGACCCGCCGCGAGGTCGAGATTTTAGGCTGGATCAAGGAAGGGAAAACCACTTCCGATATCGCCGATATCCTCAAACTGAGTCCGTTCACCGTCAAAAATCACGTCCAGAACATCCTGAAGAAACTCGGCGCCCGCTCACGCAGCCACGCCGTGGCGCAGGCGATGAATCTCGGCCTGCTACAGAACGCAAGTCGCTGAGTCCAGAACGCAAGCCAATGAAAGAGAAAATCTACAATGTGCTTTTTCTGTGCACCCACAATTCGACCCGCAGCATCATGGCCGAGGCCATTCTGAACAATCTAGCTGTAAACAGGGGCCGCTTCCGGGCATTCAGCGCCGGCAGCCATCCGGCCGGGCAGATCAATCTGTTCGCGCTGGAACAAATTCACGCCGCGGGCTTGCCGGCTTTCGGGCTACAAAGCAAGAGCTGGGATGACTTCGCCACGTCGGATGCGCCGCAAATGGATTTCGTATTTACCGTTTGCGATGACGTCGCGAAAGAGGTATGCCCGGTATGGCCCGGCCAACCCATGTCGGCCCATTGGGGAATGGCCGATCCTGCCGCAGTGGAAGGATCCGAGCAGGAAAAGCGGCGGGCCTTCTCCAATGCCTTCATCTACCTGTATAACCGCATCAACATTTTCACCAGCCTGCCGATGGAAAAACTCGACGGGATCGGCCTGCAGCGGAAGCTCGACGAAATCGGCACGACCCGGGCCTGAGCTTCGCGCGGGGCGTGCAGGTCAACAACACTGGCGGCACTACCATCGCAGCTACCGCGGCTCCTCCCGGCGCAACCGACAATGAGCTGCCGACGCTGCTCGAGTCGGCCGCCATGCTTCTTGGCGCCAGCCTCGTCTTGATCATGTCCCGGAGCAAGGCTGTAAGCCGAACTGCAGGGCGATAGCGCCGAAGGGCCATGCAGCGTGCGCCGAAAGCATCAGCCCGAGGCGCGAATCCGACCGTCAAGATGAAAACGTCATCCGTCAGAGTCCATACAAATGCGACATGCGCCCTCGGCGCGCGAAGAATCCGTCGCTCAACGACACGATAAGGATCACACCATCCTTCCTTCCAACCGGCCCGAGATTTGGGTGGCGTTCTGGCTCGACAACGGCGAGAGCGACATCGGCAAGATCGACAACGTGCTGGTGAGCGCCACGGCAGTTACGGCGGCCCCCTTCCCGGCGCCCGCTGGCTGCTGGCGTCGGCCTTCGGGGCACTGGGGATTTTCGGGTTCCGTCCGTGCCCAGCGCCGTTGTCGTGATCAGGTGTGGCGCCCGGCCACGGCGAAGGCGCACACGGAGTCCAACCGGACACGCGGCGACAGATATGCCGATCGGCCCGATTGGCAGAAAATTCGGTGCGAGATTGGGCACGTCCCGGTTTCCGGATTTGTGCAGCAGATCGTCCGATCGCTACAAGGTATTGGCGTAACCTGAAGGCAACCAGGACAATGACAACGCGCGCGATTCTGGCCATCTCCGTCCTTGCGCTCACCGGCTTGTTTGCCAACGTGACGCAAGCCGCGCTACTTACCGATTTCTCCATCTATGCCGGGAGAAACGTCGTCATCGGCGGCTCAACGATCGTGGGTTTCCCATCCCGAACGGCACGGGTCGGTGCGGGTACGACGGTCGTCGGAGTAGGCGATGGGACGGTCGCAGGGCGCGCCGGAATCTACGGCGATTTGCGCACCGGCGACGACGTTGTGCTGAACAACGGCAGCTTTGTAACGGGCACTATTACCAATCCAGACCAGCTCACCGTCGGTTCGGGGGTCTCCTACGGTGCGCACGTAATCGCAATGTCGGATCTGCCGACCCTGCCCGCGGCGACCCTCTTTTCCGGCGGAACGCTCGATCAATCAGTCGGCAACAACGCCACGATGAACTTGTTGCCCGGTTCCTATGACGTAATTTCGCTGGGCGGCGGTGCGACGTTGAACCTTACGGCCGGCAATTATTTTCTTACGAGGCTGAGCGCCGGAAACGGATTGAGGATCAATGCCAACCTGGGAAGCGGCGATCTGAAACTCTACGTTACGCAAGATTTCAGTGCCGGCGGCGTAACAGCCATGAACCTCGCCGGTGGCGATTGGCAGAACGTTTACGTTGAAACTCACTCGACTACTGTCAATGCGTTTCGCATCGGCGGCGGGAGCGGCACGAACTGGCAGGGCACCGTGTTTACGCCGAATGGAGGCATTCACCTCGGCAGCGGCAGCAGCACTGGTAATATCGAAGGCCACCTCTGGGCCGGTACCGACGTGGATCTCGAGCACGGCCTTTTCGTGGCCCCCCCGTCGCTGCCCCCTTGCCTGCCGCGGCATGGCTGCTCGCTTCGGGGCTTGGCTTACTGGGACTTGCCCGGGGTCGCCGGATAAAGCGATAGGGGTGCGTACGACATCACCAATCTTTGGCTCGGCTTAGTTGGCCGCCCGGCAATCAGCGGAAACGTGTAAGGCTCAATAACTCTCCAGTCGATTCGCCGGTTGCCCCAGGATAAGGCTGAAGACCGAGGAGTCGATCGGCACAAGGCCACGGGGCTTTTCGTCGAGCACGATGAACACCCGGTCGCCGTAACGCGATAGCCGGCGCAGCAGGCGCCCGAGGCCATCGAACTGCGGCACGCGAAGGCCGTCCACTCGAAGCGTAATTCGCGCACGGGTCGTCTTCAGAAATTTCTCCAGGCGGGGAGCGGCACGCACGAGCAATCCGCGGTCTAGCGTCTCACCAAGCGAAATCACGAGGTCTGTGGTACCGGTGGCACCGGCGGCGGAAAACCCGTGAACTCTAACTCACGGAACGTGACACCAATGTTACGCCCTCGACGGCCAGACCACATGCCCGTGGCGCCACGCTGTTCGCGTGCGCGAACTTCGGCCCACGAAATACGTAGCGCGACTGCGTCTGACAAGTGGCTGTCATATTCGCCTGCCACACTGTTGCTTCCTGGCGACAGGTGCGTTGCCTCTTAACCGCGCCGCCGAATCGTACGTAGCTGAACTGATGAGAAACTTCTTTCTGTTGTCCGCGATCTGCCTTTATGCCTCGCAGCTTGCGTACGCATATGGGCAGCGTTCTTCCTAGTTCCCAGGAGCAGCCGGCTCCCGGATCGCTCGTGCCCGCGCCGGTGGCAGAAGCGGCGCGCTTACAGCCGCCCGGCGATGGCGGGGCTGAGCCCTGCGATACCGAACTGTTCCGGCTCGGCGCCGAAGCGTTGGAGAAGGGCAATCCGGTAGGCGCGGCGGCGTTGCTGGTGCGCGCAATCGCGATCAATCCGGACGTTGCCGTCTACCACGCCCAGTTAGGGCGTGCCCATGCGCTTCTTCGCCAATTCGACGATGCCATCACCGCGTTGCGCCGCGCCGTCGCACTCGATCCGCGCTCGGCGGAGCAGCACTTCCAACTCGGCCTGGCGCTCAGCATCAACGGCGATGCCGGTTCGGCGATCCAATTTTTGGAGCGCGCCGTTGTGCTCAAATCCAACCATGCCGCGGCCTACTATCATCTCGGCCGCTGCCTGCAGAAAACCGGCGATGCCAGGGGTGCGATTGCGAATTACGAACGCGCGGTATTCTTCAATCCAGAACTTGCCGACGCGCATCGGGACCTGGGCAGCGCGTTCCTGCAGATTGACGCGCTCAATGCAGCGATCGCTTGCTTCGAACGCGCGATCGAACTGGCGCCGGGGCGGCCCGAGGCGCACTTTAACCTGGGGCGCGCGTTGATCGTGCAGGGAGAGAATTTAGCCGCCATAGATGAATTCAGAAAAGCGGTTGCCCTCGACCCGACCCGCGCCGGCAACTGGGTGGAGTTTGGCAATGCGCTTGCGGCTCATGGATGCGCGGACGAATCGGTCGAGATCTGCCATCGGCTGGCGCGCGACGGGGTAGCGTTGAGACAGCTCGGCGCCGAACTCTTCCGCGAGCTGCTGCTGCTGCCGTCAACCGATGAGCCGGCGTTCTTGCGCGGGATGAGGGACCTGCTTCGCAAGGTCTGGATCGAGCGTTGTCGCGCCGACTGAAACAGATTCGCAACTCAACTGTCACTGGGGCGTAACGGTGCAAACCTAGATTGGTGGTCGGGGCGCGGACGTATTTCCACCGCGAATCAACCGGATAAGGGACGCACAGATGCAGCCCAGACGCACCAAAGTGAAGTTTGTTGCGAACGGCCCGTTTCCCTTCCTTCCGCCATCCCGAATCTCGCAGTTCTTCGAAGACTGCATCAAGCGCGTGCTCGCCGGACTCGCCCCGGCATTACCGCTCGCCGACGCGGCGCCGGCCGCCGGCATCGCAATGAACGCGCCGGCGGGGATCGTCCCGGCAATCCGGAAGCCGCTTCTCAAGGCCGAGGTGGAAGCGTTGCCTGACGACCAGCGACTGGTCGCGAACGGGAACTTTACGGTGCATTACGCGCGCGCTGCGCAGATTCCCTGGTGCCTGCAGGAAATCGGGCGTTTACGCGAGCTGACCTTCCGTGCCGCGGGCGAAGGAACGGGCAAGGCGTCGGATATTGATCTGTTCGATTCCTGGTACCTGCACCTCTTCGTGTGGGACGCGCGTGCCGGATCGATCGTCGGCGCCTACCGCATGGGGCTCGCCGACGAGATCCTGGCCTCCCACGGCAAGCACGGCCTGTACACGCAGACGCTGTTCAAGTACGGAGCCCGTGTCCTGCGAACGATGAACCCGTCGATCGAGCTTGGCCGTTCCTTCGTTTGCGCGGAATACCAGCGCGGCTTCGCTCCGCTCATGCTTCTCTGGCGCGGGATCGGCAGGTTCATAGCGCGTTCCCCGCGGTACGCGATACTCTTTGGCCCGGTCAGCATCAGCAACAGCAACAGCTACGAACCGGTCTCGCGGCAGTTGATCGTCGATTACCTGGAAGCAAACAACATCGAGGCCGAACTTGCCCGTCTCGTCAAACCCCGGCGGCCGTTCCGCGCCCGCAAAACGGCGGCTTGGGACGGCGCCGAATTCACCGCGCTCAAGGACATCGAGGAGGTTTCGCGCGTGGTTGAGCGCATCGAGCGCGGTAGCAAGGGGGTGCCGATCCTGCTCAAGCAATAATTGAAACTCGGCGGCCGGCTACTCGGGTTCAGCGCGGATCAGCAGTTCAACGACTCCCTCGACGGATTGATCATGGTCGATCTGCGCGCCTCCGATCCGCGTGTGCTCGCCCGCTACATGGGAGAGGAGGGCGCAGCCGCGTTCCTCGCCAGTCACGGCATTGGGGCGGGTAGCCTGCGACTCGCATCCTAACCCGAGGAAATCCTTTCGGGTTTTGCCAATCGCCAGGCCGTCCTCCGCCCCGGAACCGGTTCCGAACCGGGGCCACCCGACGCGGCCTGCGGGAAAGGTCTAGAATGCCGGCTCCCAATCATGGCTCGCGCGGACGCTTATGCCGATCTGGAAGCTCGCTCCCATACTCACGACTTCCTCCGATGGCATCTGGGCCAACACAAACTGGTTCGGTCCCATTCTGGTGCGCGCAAAGAATCCGGGACAGGCGAGGCAACTGGCCGCGCGTGCATTTCGAAGTACCAGGACGGCCAAACCGATACTGCATGAATTGCCTGTGCTGTCACCGTGGCTCGAGGACTCCATGGTGGTTTGCCAGCGAATACCGGTATCGACCTATCCTCCGGAAGGACCTGACCAGGTACTTCAACCCCCCGTAATCGATTACACGGAGCGCTAGCGGAACGCACTCGATTCGCTCCCGGGCCGCGCGCGGTCCGGTTACTCCGCCAGAAGTCATGACGAACGCATCGCCGCTGCGGAAAACCGCCTTCAAGGCCCGGGCACTGCTCATCGGCGAGCGCATTGACCTCAAGGGATGGCGAACCGTGGACAATCTCGCCAGCAACCCGATCACGGTCGAGGTCAAGGGGGGCGGGGCGGCAACTCTGCACCGTTATGGAGTGGTGGTGTTCTTCGACGTGTCACCGTCCGAAGAAGTGGCCTTTCTTGCCAACCTGCAACCCCTGGTGGCGAATCCGTACGCCACGCCGGAAACAGAAGACCTGGAGATCCGTATCGAGCCGGGCGGCCGGGAAAGCGTGGTCAGCGGCGTGGCGTACCTGGAAAATGCCGCGCCACCGCGGCTCCAGGTTATCGCCGATATCCTGAGCAAGAGCGCCCTGCTCTCGCTCTACGAAAGGAAGATTTCCGCCGAGTTTGACCGGATCGAGCCGCTGGCGGCAAAGCTCGACAGCTCCGGCCGGATCCCGGGACAGAGCAGGGAGCTGCTGAAGAACATCGGCTCCATGCTGCTGGTGGAGCAGCGCATGGTGGGGCGGGCGGAAATCTCCGAGAAGCCCGAGACACTTTGGGACAATCCGGCGCTCGAAGGGCTGTTCGCGCGGCTCGAAGACGAATTCGAGATCAAGGAAAGACACGCCGCAATCGAACGCAAGCTCAATCTCCTTTCGCACACCACGCACACCGTGCTGGAGTTGCTCAACAGCAAGCATTCGCTGCGCGTCGAGTGGTACATCGTGATCCTGATCGTGGCCGAGATCCTGCTTCAGCTATACACGATGTTCTTCCACTCGAGTTGACGCCACCATGCAGCCGGCCGCCGGACTGGCTCCGGCCCGCTCCCCATCCGCCCCCGGAGTAGGCGAGGTTCCGGTACTTCGATAGCTACAAAGCATAGGCCCGAACCCCTTCTGGCCCAGTCTTCTTCACGATTTACTTCGCGGTCTTCCTGACCAGTCTTTTCGTCACCTTTTTCTGGTTAGCTTCCCTTTCTTGCGTGTCGCTTTTTTGGCAGCCTTTTTTGCGGGCTTTCGAGCGGGCCGCTTCTTCTCAAGCAGTTTCAGAATTCCCGCAATGACCGCCTTCTCTATGTGTTTGGCCAGACTTTTTTCCTTCTTGGAGATTTTCTTGGTTGCCATTCGTTTCTTCTCCGCGTTAGTGGTTTAGCGTCAGGAATGCAGAAATGCCGGAAAAGGATAGGCGCTATTGGATATGCTCGCAAGGTGGACCACAACTACCCATCTGCCCCGGGGGCTGAACCCACGTCGGGAGTCGTGTTATGACTGGTTTTGCTGGCGTCACTGCGTTGATTCAGTCAGGTATGAAAATCTCGTGCATCATCTGCGCCTTCAATGAAGCGCGACGGATTGGCGCGGTACTGACGGTCGCCTCTGTGCACCCACTCCTGGACGAAGGGATTGTCGTTGACGAAGGGCGCACCGATGGTACGTCGGAGATCGTAAGATCGTTTCCGTCAATTCGATTGATCTCGTACGCAAGCAATCGTGGAAAAAGCTGCGCGATGGCGGCTGGCATCGCGGCGGCAACCAATGTCCTCCTCATGCTTCTCGATGTGGACCTCGAGGGCCTGGCGTCTGAGAATGTGACCGCGTTGGCCTAACCTGTATTGTCGGGAAGAGCAGATGTCAGCATGAGTTTGCGGCGAAACAGCCTCCTCATTTACCGGGCGATCGGAATCGATTTCATCTCCGGCGAACGTGTCCTTCGGAAGGAAGTATTGAGCGAAGCGCTGGCCGAGATGCGCGGGCAGATGGCGCTGGATCGCGGCGATCCGATCAACGCCATCGCCGATTTCCGTTCGGTGATCAAGGACCAGCCCAATTCGGTGCCGGTGATGACGCAGTTGGCGCGGGCCCATCTCGCCAATGGCGAGCCGGAGCTGGCGAAAGAAACATTGGGCAAGGAGGTTACGCTCTACCCGAAGCAAGCGGAAGTCAGGGTCCTGATGGCGGAACTCAAGGCGGCAACGAATGACCCGAAGGGTGCATCGGAGGAGCTCGAACTTGTCCTCAATCAGGACCCGAAAAATTTCCGCGCGCTCGACGTCAAGGCCAACATCGCTGCCTCGCAACGCGACTGGAAGGCCGCCGAGGAAACCCTGATGAGCGTGAAGAAGGCATACCCTGACGACGCGCGTGTGTATCAGCGGCTGGGCAGCCTGTACCTCGCGCAGAAACGTCCGGAGCAGGCAGTGGCCGCTTACGAGGCGGCGCTGGCGCGCGTTCCCGGCGCAATCGAGCCTCTTACCGGCCTGTCCAACGTTTACCTGGCGCAGCAGAAGCCGCAACTGGCGGTTGCGCGTGTCGAGCAAGCCTTGAAGGATTCGCCGGAAAATTTCCTCGCTTACGCGCTGCTCGCACGGCTGGAGGCCGCCAGCAAACATGATGACAAGGCCGAAGCCGCGTTTCGCAAGGCCGTTTCCATGAATTCGCGGATCGCCGGGACGCATATCGAGTTGTCGAACTACTTGCTTGCTCGGGGAAACGCCGCGGGCGCAGAACGCGCGCTGAAGGACGGCCTTAGCGCATTGCCGGACGATGCGGGCCTGTCATTCCGTCTTGCGGAGACCTACCGCGTTTCCGGTCAGACGGAAAAGGCGATCGGTGCCTATGAGGATCTGGTAAAGCGCGATCCCGGCAATGATCTTGCCGCCAACAATCTGGCGAATCTTCTGCTCGATCTCCGTCAGGACAAGGCAAGTTTCGAGCGTGCGAAGACGCTTGCACTACGCTTCGAGCGTTCGAACAATCCGGCGTATGTCGACACGCTGGGCTGGGCGCACTTCAGGCTCGGCGAGTACGACCAGGCGGTGCCGCTGCTGCAGAAGGCGGCGGAGCGGGCTCCCCAAATTGGGGTTTTCCAGTTTCATCTCGGCATGGCGCTCTACAGGAAGGGCGACCTGGGCCCGGCCAAAGCCCATTTGCAGAAAGCATTGGAGGCGAAGATCGAATTTCCCGGGATCGAAGAAGCAAGACAGATCCTCGCCGCAGGTTAGAGCAGGTCAGGACGTGGTGCGGTACTTCTTGTAGTAATTCATCACCCGCGGCACGTAGGTCATGGTCTCACTGTACGGCGGAATGCGGTTGCCGTGCCTCACCACTGCATTTTCTCCTGCGTTGTATGCGGCGACGGCAAGCTGGAGATCGTTGTTGAACATGCGGACCAGATCGCGCAGGTAGCGCGCGCCGCCGTGGATGTTTTGCGCCGGGTCCAACCGGTTCTTCACGCCGTAGCGCTTCGCTGTTTCCGGCATCAGCTGCATCAGTCCGGCTGCGCCCTTGCGTGACCGCGCCAGCGGGTTGTAGCCGGACTCCGCCGATATCACCGCGTGGATCAATGCCGGCTCGAGCTTGGTGAATATTGCCGCTTCGTGGATGTGCCGAGCGTAGCGCGAACGCGCTTTGTCGTCGTAGTAACGCACCTCGCTTGCCAGCGTTTGCGCGACCGGATCAGGTTTCTTCCCCTGTTCCTTCAGATAGACCTTGTAGCGGCTGTCGGGCGGTACGTTGGTGTATTGCACCGCGCCGTCGGCATCCACATAGCGGTAGATGTCGGCCTGCGCAATTCCGGCAGAAACCGCCAAAACCAGTAAGAGGACCAGCCGGGTACTCATGTTGTCATGAATAGTGCAACTTCCGGGCCAATTGTCACACGGAAACCATGGGTCAGCCCGATCCGGGCGCCCGCAAGGGCGGCCTACTTTCCAAGCTGTTTCGGCGGCACCAACACAGTCGCGAGCGCGGCAATTACCAGCACCAATGCGGCGTATTCCTGCCACTGCGGACGTTCGCCCAGGATCAGCATGCCGCTAAACAGGCCGACGATCGGGATCATCAGCGTGGAGAGCGCCGCAACGGTCGCGGGCACGGTGGTGGCGATCCTGTACCAGGCCCAGTAGCAGAAAACAAAGACGAACAGCATGTTGTAGCCGAGCCCGATCGCGGCCTGGAGCCCAATTGGGCGCCATTCCCCCCATTCGAGAATGAGCGCCCCGACCACGATTGGCACGCCGCCGATCAGCAACTGCCAGGCGGTGAAAGAGGTCGTCGACAGGTCGGTCGGATAGCGCCGCATCAACACGGTGCCGACCGCCCAGGAAAATGCCGCGCCGAGGACCAGTGACGCGCCGACCGGTGCGGCCTCCATCGCGGCAAATTCGTCACCGATCAGCAATGTCATTCCGGCCATGCCTAACGAAACGCCGAGAATCCGGCGTGGTGTCAGCTTTTCGTCAAGCACGAACCTCGACAGCAGTACGGTCCACAGCGGCATGGTATAGGCGAGGATCGCGCTACGCCCGGACGGCAACAGCGTCAGGCCATAGCCGATCAGAACGTTCCACATCGTGACGTTGGCAATCGCCGTCACCGCAAGGCGCGGCCACTGCCCCGCCGGTACGCGGGTTTGCTGACGGCCCGCGCGCGCGATGATGAAAAGTCCGATTGCGCCCGAGGCAACGCACAGGCCGCGAAAAGTCCAGACTGGAATATCGGCCAGTGTCAACTTCATGATCGGCCAATTCAACCCCCATCCCAGTGTAAGCAGCGCGGTCAGGATCCACATCGAGCGGGGTAGAGTGGTCATGGGTCAAGGATGAAGGATGACAGCCCTCCGGGTGCATGGGAGGATAAAGATTGAGTTCAAACAGCGGCGGAGTTTACAGGATCGCAAAGAGGTTCGAGGAACGAGGGACGAGGGAAGGGGGACGAGGGCAGAGTGAAAATGATGAAACTTAAAGTTGCTCAGATTTCGGCCGTTCGCTTCGGTTTTGTCACCCTCTCCGCATCTTGACTTTTCCTCCCTCTCCACTTGTGGAGAGGAGCGGGGTGAGGCGGGGGGAGAAGGCGGGGGATGAGGTGGTGGTGGTAACATCGTCGCCATGAAACTCACCAATCCCGTGGTCCACTTTCTGATTTTCTGGGGCGTGAATACGCTTTCGCTTTGGGTGGCCGACTATCTGTTCGTCGGCATGACCCTGCAGACCACACAGTCGCTGTTGATTTCCGGCCTGTTGCTCGGCATCGTCAATACCTTTTTGAAACCGCTGCTGGTGATCCTGACGCTGCCGTTGTCCGTGGTGACGCTGGGTCTGTTCGTACTGGTGATCAACGCGCTGATGTTGTTGTTGGTGGCCTGGCTGGTTCCAGGGTTTTACGTCGCGGGATTCTGGTCCGGGTTTTTCGTTGCGCTGTTCGTTTCGGTGTTCAGCTTCATCCTGAATTCGCTCATCGGGTACAACAAGGTCGCGATCCGGCGGGTCGAATGAACCCTGGCAGTACGCAGGCGGCGCCGCCGACTCTTGCTGCTCGCATCGCATTGTCGGTATTCCTGCCCTTCGCGGCGGCCTATTTTCTCTCCTACGTCTATCGCAGCATCAATGCGGTGATCGCGCCGGATCTCACCGCCGATTTTTCGCTTTCGGCCGCGCAACTCGGGCTGCTGACCAGCGTTTACTTTCTCGCATTCGCGGCATTCCAGATCCCGGTGGGAATTCTGCTCGACCGCTTCGGACCGCGTCGCACCAACGCGTCGTTGCTGCTGGCCGCCGCGTCGGGCGCGCTCGTTTTTGCATTGAGCCAGGGCTTACCCGCGCTGCTCGCGGGACGGGCGCTGATCGGCCTGGGCGTGTCGGCCTGCCTCATGTCCAGCATCAAGGCCTTTACCTTGTGGTATCCGCTGCAGCGCCTGCCGGCGATGACGGGCTGGGCGCTGTTTTGCGGCGGGCTCGGCGCAATGGCGGCCACGGCACCGGTGGAAGCGGCGCTGCAACTGACCGACTGGCGCGGCGTATTCGTGGCGATGTCGGTGCTGACTTTCGCTGCATCGGCCGCGATATTCTGGGTGGTCCCTGAGCGTGCCTCCGCCGGCGGCAACGAAAGCCTGCGCGAACAGCTACAGGGTGTGGCGCGGGTGTTCGGCAGTATCGTGTTCTGGCGCGTGGCAGCGGCATCGCCATTATTTCAGGCAACCAATATGGCCCTGCAGGGGCTTTGGGCTGGCCCGTGGCTTGCCGATGTGGCAGGACTCGACCGGGCCGGGGTGGCGGTCAGTCTGCTTGCGCTGGCCGCGGCGACCACGGCGGGTTTCCTGTTCTGGGGCGTCGCTGCATCGCGGCTCGCACGCCGCGGGGTGACACCGCTTGCGCTGTTCAAGTTCGGTACTGCGGTTTTTCTCGGCGTTCAGTTGCTGCTTGTCTTTGGTATAACCTCGGGCGCGGGCGCGCCGGCATTGTGGGTCGCCTTCGGCCTGTTCGGAACCTCGGGCAGCCTTACGTTCTCGACGTTATCGCAAGCGTTTCCGGTCTCGATGACCGGGCGGGCCAATACAGCACTCAATCTGCTCGTTTTTCTCGCCGCGTTTGCCTGCCAATGGGCGTTCGGTGCAATAGTCAACCAATGGCCTGCCAAGCCCGGCCACTATTATCCCGACGGCTACAGCGCGGCGTTCGCAACGCTGTTCGTATTGCAGTTGCTGGCGTTTGCCTGGCTGCTGATCGGCGCGCGAGAGTCTCACATTCACGGAAAGGTCCCGGGTACGGTAAGCTAGGGCAGGGTAGATACAGGCAGGCCACAAAAAAATCATTCAAGGAGGAGCGATGAAAACCACAAATATTCTTGCTGCAATTGCAGCGCTGCTGGTGCTTTTTCCGGTTTCCGCATTCGCGCAGACGTGGAGCCCGCCGGCACCCGAGGTGCGCTGTCCCTCGAAGTGGGGCGCGGGCGACGAGCGTGGAGCGGCGAATCTCATGAGCCCGGAGCTGGTGCTGCGTGCTTCGCGGCTCATCAAGTCGGGTGAGGTGGTCGAACTGGGCCGGGTCCTGGCAATGGACATGCCCTTCTTTGGCACGCGCCGTTTCGACATCCATACCAAACGCACCGGCGGTCCGATGGGGACCAACAAACGTTACACCAACGAGGAGTTCGTCATCACCGAACTCGGCCAGGTCGGCACCCAGTTCGACATGTTCTCTCACCAGAGCATCGACAACAGCCACTACAACTGTTTCAAGACCGACGAGATCATTTCCCGAAACGGTTTCACCAAGCTCGGTGTCGACAAGATCGGCTCGATCTATACGCGCGGCGTCCTGATCGACGTCGCGGCATCCAAAGGCGTGGACATGCTGCCGCTGAGCTACGAGATCACTGTCGATGACCTGCAGACGGCGCTGAAGAAGCAGGGCGTGACGCTGCAGAAAGGGGACGCGGTGCTGATCCACACCGGCTGGGGCAAACTGTGGGGCGTGGACAACGCCAAGTACAACAGCGGTTGTCCCGGCATCGGCGTGCCGGCCGCCGAGTGGCTGGCGAAACAGGATCCGATCCTGTTCGGTGCGGATACCTTTCCGGTCGAGGTGGTGCCGAACCCGGACAAGAGCATCAACCTGCCGATCCACCAACTCGCGCTTGCCGTCTACGGGATCTTTTTGCTGGAGAACATGAAGCTTGACGAACTGGCGGCAAAGAAGGCCTACGAGTTTGCCTTCGTGGTACAGCCGCTCAAAATCAAGGGCGGAACCGGCTCGACGGTGGCGCCGATTGCGATAAGGTGAACGCGTTGCGCCAGGCGCGAGGCACGAGGCGCTAGGTGCGAGGGGAAAAGTTTCGCGCGTGAGGCCCAAAGCGCCTGATATCCGGAGAATTCAAGCACATTTTTCTCGGGCCTAGTGCCTAGTGCCTGGTGCCTAGTGCCAAATTGACGAGGAGATTCCATGCAGAAATATCAAATGTACATAGGCGGCGAGTGGGTGGCGCCGTCATCGGGCGAATGGTTCGAGAGCTACAACCCGTTCACCGGCGAGCCCTGGGCGATGATCGCGCGCGGTAACGCCGCTGACGCGGATCATGCGGTGCGAACCGCGCATGCTGCATTCACAGACGGTCCCTGGCCGCAGATGACGCCGACCCAGCGCGGTGCGCTGTTGAGGAAGCTGGGTGACCTGGTGGCGCAGAACGCCCAGCATCTGGCCGAGGTCGAAGTGCGCGACAACGGCAAGCTGATTGCCGAGATGTCCGCGCAGCTCAACTACGTGCCGCAATGGTATTACTACTTCGGCGGACTGGCCGACAAGGTGCAGGGCGCGGTCATTCCGCTCGACAAGAAAGGCTATTTCAATTTCACCCGCTACGAGCCGCTGGGCGTCGTTGTGGCGATCACGCCGTGGAACTCGCCGCTGATGCTCACCGCCTGGAAGCTGGCACCGGCGCTGGCCGCGGGCAACACGGTGGTGATCAAGCCTTCGGAGTTCACTTCTGCATCCGCGCTGGAATTCGTCAAGCTGGTCGAGCAGGCCGGCTTTCCCGCCGGCGTGGTCAACGTCGTGACCGGCTACGGCAAGGAGGTGGGCATGCCGCTAGTCGAGCACCCGCTCACCGCGAAAATCGCGTTTACCGGGTCGGACACGACCGGCAGAGTCATCGCGGAAACCGCTGCGCGCGGATTCAAGAAGGTCGGACTGGAACTGGGCGGCAAGTCGCCGAACATCGTTTTCGAGGACGCCTCGATGGAGGACGCGGTCAACGGTGCGGTGTCCGGCATCTTTGCCGCGACGGGGCAGACCTGCATTGCCGGTTCGCGCCTGCTATTGCAGGAGTCCATCCATGATACTTTCGTCGACAAGTTGCTGACGCTGGCCAAGACGGCGAGGATGGGCAACCCGATGAGCCTGGAAACCCAGGTCGGCCCGGTTACCACCCGGCCGCAGTACGACAAGGTCCTGTCCTATATCGACGTTGCCAAGAACGAAGGCGCGAAACTGCGCATGGGCGGCGGACCGGCGACCCGGCCGGAGTGCGGCAAGGGCTGGTTCGTCGAGCCCACCATATTTACCGGCGTGGACAATCGGATGCGCATCGCCCAGGAAGAAGTGTTCGGTCCGGTGCTGTCGGTCATCCCATTCAAGGACGAGGACGATGCAGTGCGCATCGGCAACGACGTGCGCTTCGGGCTCGGCGCCGGGGTCTGGACCCAGGATGTAGGCCGCGCAATCCGCATGTCGGAGCGCATCAAGGCCGGCACGGTGTGGGTGAATACCTACCGTGCGGTAAGTTTCATGTCGCCGTTCGGCGGCTACAAGGACAGCGGCATGGGCAGGGAGAATGGCGCAAGCGCGATATACGAGTACCTGCAAATGAAGAGCGTGTGGATCAACACCGGGGTGAAAACCGGCAATCCGTTCATCATGCGCTAGGCGGTTCGTATGCGCGCGCGTCCGCCCGCGCGGGGTGGACTAGCCTGGAAACGGGTGCACGGGGCAGCGCTGCAGCCTTCGCCGGAAGATTCTTGGTCACCCGCACAAGAAACGGTGCGGCCGGGTTGCCGGCGATTTCACACCCGAGCTTGTGCGCCAATTGGCGCATGGCGTGATTGTCGGCGAGAACTTCGGCGTGAATGCGCTCGATGCCGGCCTCCACCGCGACATTCAACAAAGCGTCCAGAAGCCGGTACCCCAGCCCCTGTCTTTGCCACGCATCGCCCACCGCCACCGCGATTTCGCTGCTTTCGCCGGCGCCCGCATATTGGGCGGTGCCGATGATGCGGTTGGGGGAATTCGCGAGCGACGCGACGAGCACCGCCTCACTGGCAGGATCCGGTTGCGTAAAGCGCCCCAACATGTGTTCAGGCAGTTCGCGAATCACCCGCAGAAATCGCCTGTATCGGTTGGCCGGTGAGAGCTCGTGGAAGAACTGCCGAAGTGCCTGCGTGTCCTCAGCTCCGACCCGGCGGATTACGACCGGACTGCCCCCGTGCAGCCGCACGATGGTCGGCCAAGGCGCCGGGGTCAGGCGACGACGGCGGGGTCGCGTCGCTGTTCGCGGCTCGATGCGGAATGCCATGGTTCCGGTCGCGCGGCAGCGCGCGCCTCGATGATGGTGAGTTCGGAAGCGCTCAGCGCGGTAAGCAGCGTCAAGCCGGGTTTGCGGACGGTGAACGATTCGCCGGCCGTGATCACGGAGTCTTTCACGTCGCACTCCTGGGTAATCCACAGGCTGCCCGCGTGGCAGACGATTCGGGTGCCCTGGCCGTCGCGGATTGCCACCAGGCCCTCACGGGCGAGGCTCAGGATGGAACGATTGGTCTCGATCTTCATTGTCAACACCTCCAGTTTCGGCCAGGCGGCGCCATTGACGCGCCAGGCATTCCAGGAAATCATTACGGAAAGCATTTTCCGCGGCGCTGGCCAGGGCACAAACGATATTTCAGAATGTTTCGCATGAGTCTTGAGAATGGCTAACAGATCGCCACCGCTGCCGTCCCTGGATTTCTTCAAGGGCTTCGAGGCTGCCGCCCGGCACCTGAGCTTCACAAAAGCTGCCGAGGAACTGTTCGTCACCCAGTCGGCAGTCAGCCGCCAGATCCAGGCGCTGGAGAGCCGCCTGGGCGTGACGCTGTTCCTGCGGCGCAATCGCGGGCTGGCCCTCACCGACGCGGGCGAGCAGATGTGGCGCGCCGTCGACAGCGCGTTGCGCACCCTGCATCAGGCGGTCGAGCAGGTTTCGCCGGGCGCGATGCCGAAAATGGTGACGGTAACTTCTTCGATGGCGTTCAGCTCGCTGTGGCTGATTCCGCGGCTCTCCGGTTTTCGCCGGCTGCATCCGGACGTGGACGTGCGCATTTCCGCCAACAACCAAGTGCTCGACCTTGACCGCGAGCGCATCGATCTCGGCATCCGTTACTGTCCATCGCGTGCCGCGCCCGCCGGATCGGTGCGTCTGTTCGGCGAGGAGATCCTGCCGGTGTGCAGTCCGGCACTGCTGAAGGATCGGAGCCGGCCGCTGAAAACGCCGCAGGACCTGCGGCACCATGTGCTGTTGCACTACGACGAACCGCACCGCCCGGCGCCGTGGCTCACCTGGAATGTCTGGCTGGAGACTGCGGGCGTGCCCGACCTCGTGCCTGCGGACTCGCTGCGCTTCAACCACTATGACCAGACCATAGGCGCGGCGCTGGGGGGGCAGGGCGTAGCGCTGGGGCGCCGGCCGCTGGTGAAGAAACTTCTGGCCGACGGGGCACTGGTTGCGCCATTGCCGCTGGGATCGGTTACCGACCGTGCTTACTTCATTGTAAGAACCCCGGCCACTTCAGGACGTGCGGAAGTGGCCCGTTTCGTGGAATGGCTGGTCGCCGAAGCCGCGGCCACGGCCGTGAAGGACGGCGAGGTGCGGGTTGCCAGGCGCAAGCCGACGCGCAAGAAATGATTTGCAATTCACGGTGATGATCCCACCTACGCAAGGGGCCCGGTTTCAACGGCCGAGCATGGAAAAGGAGAAGAAATGGAAAATCCGGTACAGAAAAGGAACGACTCTTCACGATGGAGCCGGTTGTTGTACATGGTCTTGTTCGCGGTTCTGTACAAAGTGGCCGAGTTCGTCATGTGGGTCGTGGTCCTGTTCCAGGTCATCGTTACCCTGGTAATTGGGAGTCCCAACGAACGCGCGCTCAAATTCGGCAAGCAGCTTGCGGTTTATGTCTATGGGCTGTGGGCCTACCTGACCTACAACACCGAGAAGAAGCCCTTCCCGTTCTCGGATTGGCCGACCACCAGCTCACCTCCGTCTTCCCCTCAAGGCGAAACGCGAGCGTAACGGCAGGCGCAGAGCGATGACGGAATTGTGTTGCCGCACCGATGCGTATTTGAGGAAATGCGGAGCGCGGGTGGTCACTGCGGAAGGGCGCGGCTTTTGCATTTACAACGAAGCGCCAAGCAACTGGTGACCGGTATCCGGTCACATGAAAATAAAAGGGCGATCTCTCGATCGCCCGTTTTTTTACCGCCGCCGAATCTGATTCTATCCGCTGATCTTTCTGATTTCCGCGGTTCTCGGAATCCGTTTCGGAAGCACATCCTTCAGTTTCTGCCTGGTTTCGCGCAGCAGCTTCTCGGTGGTCGGCCAGTCGATGCAGGCATCGGTGACGGAGATACCGTACTTGAGCTGTTTCAGGTCGGCCGGAATCGACTGGTTGCCGGGGTTGATGTTGCTCTCCAGCATCACGCCCACGATGGACCGGTTGCCTTCCATGATCTGGTGGGCGCAGTCGCTGGCGACCAGCGGCTGCAGGTTGTGGTCCTTGTTGGAATTGGCGTGGCTGCAGTCGACCAGGATATTGGCGGGCAGCTTGTTTTTCGAGAGTTCCTTTTCCACCACTGCGATCGTCACCGAATCGTAGTTCGGGCCCTTGGCGCCGCCGCGCAGGACGATGTGGCCGTAGCCGTTGCCCTTGGTGCGGATCACCGAAACCTGGCCACCCTGGTTGATGCCGAGGAAACTGTGCGGCCGCGACACCGACAACAGCGCGTTGATCGCCACCTGTAGCCCGCCGTCGGTGCCGTTCTTGAAACCGACCGGCGTTGACAGCCCGCTTGCCATTTCGCGGTGCGTCTGCGACTCGGTGGTGCGCGCGCCGATCGCGCTCCAGGCCACCAGGTCGCCGAGATATTGCGGGCTGATCGGATCGAGCGCCTCGGTGCCGGCAGGCAGCCCCAGCTCGTTGATGTCGTGCAGCACCTTGCGGGCAAGCTGCAGTCCTTCCTCGATGTGGAAGGAGTCGTTCATGCGCGGGTCGTTGATCAGACCCTTCCAGCCCGTGGTGGTGCGCGGCTTTTCGAAATAGACGCGCATCACGATGAACAGCGTGTCGCCGACCTCATCGGCGATACCCTTCAGCCGCTGCGCGTAATCCATCGCCGCCGCCGGGTCGTGGATCGAGCACGGGCCGATAACCACCATCAGGCGGTGATCTTTGCGGTCCAGAATTCGCTCCAGTGCGTGCCGGCCCTCGAGGACGGTCGTTTCCGCCTTGTCGGTCAAGGGTACGCGGCGCTTGATTTCCTCCGGAGTCGGAAGGACGTCCTGGGCCGTGACGTTGACGTTGTATACGAGTTTCTCGTCCATGATGAGCGCCTGCATTGGCGGAAAAAACGGGCCGCGATGTGCGGCCCTGTCGTCGCATTCTACTCAAAGCCGGAAAGCCGTCAAAGCCTTCGTTCCAGAAGTGGACCACCTCACCCCAGCCCTCTCCCACTAAAGGCAGAGAGGGAGCATGAAAGTAAAAATCAATCCTAGCCCGCGCAGCGCACCTTCTCCGCATAGGGGAGAAGGCGGGAGATGAGGTGGTGGGGTGGTTCTAACGCATTTTCGAGTATGCAGTCGGCGTCAGGATCATGTTGGTTATGTGGTTCACGAGCTGGCCGTCCTTTTCGGTCTCGGCACGGATCGCCAGCCAGTCAGGATGGGTGACGAAGGCGTTCCACTTCTGCTCGCGCTCGGCCAGGTTCTCCCACTCCAGGATGTAGTAGAGGTCGTTGTTGCTTTCGCCGATGGCCGTTGTCCAGAAGCCGACAGGGCGGATGCCGAAGCGCTCCCAAATCTTCAGTGTGTGATTGGAAAAGCGTGCATTCAGGGTCGGCAGCTTGCCCGGGCAGGCGTGATAAATGCGCAGTTCGTGGATCATTGTTCCTCCCAGAGTGTTTCGAATTTTCTGTTGCGCAATTGCCTGAATTGACCAGTGCCCGGTGCGCCACCTCTACCCGGGGCTGGAGTGACCTGCAAGGGTGTCAGTATTGTTTCTTTGTGAGCGTAAGACTCTCGCCCACCCGGCTCATTTCCAGGCGTCCGAGGAAACTCATTCCGAGCAGCACGACAGGCAACGCATTGCCTTGATGCACCAGACCGTCGACGTCGGTCAGAGTGATATCCCCCAATTTTACGTTGTCGAGTTTTACCTTGTAGATTGGCACGAGGCCATTTGCGGTCTGCGAGTAACCTTTTTTTCCGGCCAGGTAGTTGACGCCTGCCCTCCGCGCATCGTTCAGGTTCATCGAGACGGCCGTGGCGCCGGTGTCGACCAGGAACTTCATTGTTGCGCCGTTGATGCTGCCGGTAGTAACGAAGTGTCCGCTCCCGTCCGTGGTCAGCGTGACCGTTGTACTTTCCCTCTGCGGGGATATCGCGCTGTAAACACCCTCGCCGATCCTGAGCCGCTGACGTTTGCCGTTGACCGAGACCACGGCCTCTTCGCTGTTGGCGCTGATCAACGTGACGCCGGCGAACGCTTCTCCGGCACGCACAGTGCGCGGCTTGCCACCGTCCACCGCCAGCAGGGCTTTGCCTTCGAACAGCGCGAGCACACTCACGTCCTGCGCGCTGACAGGGAAGGTTAGGAGGGCAACAACAATTGCAGTAACATTCGCGGCCTTGGACCGCATGGGAACTCCCCGCACGATGAAACCTGTTGCGATTTTTCGCCACTCGCCCACGGAAGGGCCGGGACATTTTGCCACGTATCTGGACTCGCGGCACATCATCTGGCGCCTGATAGCCGTGGACCAAGGCGAAGCGGTTCCGGCCGATCCGCGGCAATTCGGCGGCCTGGTGTTCATGGGCGGGCCGATGAGCGTGAACGATGATTTGCCCTGGATTGCGCCGGTACTGCAACTTATCCGACAAAGTCTCGCCGCGAACGTTCCCGTCCTCGGTCATTGCCTCGGTGGACAGTTGATGTCGAAGGCATTGGGCGGCACGGTCGGCCGCAATCCGCTCAAGGAAATCGGCTGGGGCGAAGTCCTGATCGCCGATAATCCAGTTGCAAGGCAGTGGTTCGGACCTGGCATCGAGCGCTTCGAATCGTTTCACTGGCACGGCGAAACATTCACCATTCCGCAAGGCGCGGTGCGCATCATGGGCAATCGCTACTGCGAGAACCAGGGCTTCGTGATAGGCAACAGCCTGGGCATGCAGTGCCATGTCGAAATGACCGGGGAACTGGTGGAAAGCTGGTGCGAGACCGGGGCGGACGAGATCGCGCAAAGCGGCGGTCCGGCGGTGCAGTCGCCACAAAACATGCGGCAGGGGATGCAGGAAAAGCTGGCGGCGCTGCGCGGCGTGGCGGACCGGCTCTACGACCGCTGGACGAAGGGACTCAGGAATTGAGCCGGTGTCGCTCGCAAATCGGCCGGCCGATGGCCGGCGACAAGAGCGTTGACCCAAATGGCGCGAAGAAGAACAAGAAAGGGCGCAAAGAATTTCGCCACGAAGATCCGGACTCGTCGTTGCTCGTCCTTGCCACTTTCCTTTCCCGTTGCGTACTCCTCAAGGGGGTATGGAAAAGAAATCTTCGTCGGACGGCTTATTCAATCGCGGAAATTGGCGAACTGCAGCGGATAGTCCGTCACGTTCTTCTTCATCATCGTGATCACTTGCTGAAGATCGTCACGCTTGGCGCCGGAGATGCGCACCGCGTCTCCCTGAATGCTGGCCTGAACCTTGAGCTTGCTGTCCCTGACCATCTTCTGGATCTTCTTGCCGAGTTCCTGGTCCACTCCGACCTTGACGGTGATCACCTGCTTCATTTTGTCGCCGCCGATTTTTTCAGACTTGGCACGTTGCAGCGAACGTACGTCTACATTGCGCTTGGCCATCTTGGGGATCAGCACGTCGTAGACCTGCGCGATCTTGAAGTCATCGTCGGCAAACACGGTCAGCGTCTTGTCGGCGAGTTCGACGCGCGCGTCCGACCCCTTGAAGTCGAAACGATTGGAGATTTCCTTGTTGGTCTGGTCGATGGCGTTCTTGAGTTCGACCTGGTTGACCTCGGAAACGATGTCGAAACTGGGCATGTTGTTTCCTTCCCGGACTGGTATTTTCGGCTACCACTGAACGGCTTCCCGCAGTGGCTCGGCCAGTCGCTACTTCCTGTTCCTGCGCCTGGCTCCGATGCGCAGGCGCAGCGCGTTCAGCCGGATAAAGCCGGCCGCATCGGCCTGATTATAGGCACCCTTGTCGTCATCGAAGGTGGCGATCCTGGAATCGAACAGGGAATCCGCCTTCGAAGCGCGCCCTACGATCAATACCGTACCCTTGTATAGCTTTAGCCGCACAGTGCCATTCACGGTCTGCTGCGAGTCATCGATCAGCGATTGCAGCAACACGCGCTCCGGACTGAACCAGTAACCGTTGTAGATCATGCGCGCATAACGCGGCATCAGGTCGTCCTTCAACGCAAGCACTTCCCGATCCAGCGTGATCGATTCGATCGCGCGGTGGGCCCTGAGCATGATGGTGCCGCCCGGGGTCTCATAACAGCCGCGCGACTTCATGCCGACATAGCGGTTTTCCACGATGTCGAGCCGGCCAATGCCATGTTTGCCGCCGAGCTGGTTGAGCTTGGCAAGCACTTGCGCCGGCGTCATCGTGCGGCCGTTCACGGCGACGATGTCGCCCCTGCGGTATTTCAGCTCCACGTATTCGGGCCGGTTCGGCGCCTTCTCGGGGGAGACTGTGACGCGCCACATCGACTCTTCGGGCTCGAAGTCCGGGTCCTCGAGAATCCCGCCCTCGTAGGATATGTGCAGCAGGTTGGCGTCCATCGAATACGGGGCGCCACCGCCTTTCCTCCTCTTGAAATCCACCGGGATCCCGTGCTGGTCGGCGTACGCCAGCAGCTTGTCCCGCGAATGCAGAGCCCATTCGCGCCACGGAGCGATCACTTTGACATCCGGCATCAACGCGTAGGCACCGAGTTCGAAACGCACCTGGTCGTTGCCCTTGCCGGTGGCGCCGTGGGAGATCGCGTCGGCACCGGTCTTGCGCGCGATCTCGACCAGGTGCTTGGCGATCAGCGGGCGAGCGATCGAGGTGCCGAGCAGGTATTCACCCTCGTACACGGCGTTGGCGCGGAACATCGGGAAGACGAAATCTCGAACGAATTCTTCGCGCAGGTCCTCAATGTAGATTTGCTTCACGCCGAATTTCCGGGCTTTTCGGCGTGCCGGCTCCAATTCCTCGCCCTGGCCGATGTCGGCGGTGAAGGTGACGACTTCGCAGCCATAGGTGTCCTGCAGCCACTTCAGGATCACCGACGTGTCCAGCCCGCCGGAGTAGGCGAGCACCACTTTTCTGATGGATTTCGTGGCCGCTTTTTTCTTCACGGGGTCTGAGGTCTTACTCAAGTCTTGTTGGGGTCGTCTTCCATATCGCCCTCGTACACACCGTTCTCCCAGGTGCCGCTGAACAGGCGTCCGTCCGGCGTCTGATACTGTCCGTGCCCGTGCGGCTGTCCCTCCTTCCACTCACCCTCGTACCAACTGCCGTCGGGCGCGTCGTAGCGGCCGTTGCCGTCCTGGAGGCTGTGCTTCCAGTCACCGACGTATCGGCCGCCTTCGCGCAGCAGCGTTCCCTTACCCTCGGCCCAGCCTTGCTTGAGTGTGCCTTCGTAACGGTCGAAGAGTTTGCCGTTGACGAACCATTCCATTACGCCGTTGCCTTCGGCCAGGCCGTTTTTGCAGGAACCGCTCCATTTGATGGTTTCGCCGGGCTGCGGGAACGGGTTGGCAACCTTGCAGCCGCGGCTATCGGCGATCCAGGCGACGTCGTCGTCGCCAGCGGCCATCGCACCGAAGGCGGAAAGCAGCAGTGCAAGCAGCAGAAAAATGCGGGGTATCACGATTCTGTAGTTCATGCTCGGCTCCTAAAAGTAATTGCGTTATTCCAGATGGCGACGCCTGCAGGCGCCGCGACCGCCTGCCCCCTAGCTACTGCGAATAACCATTTTGTCTAATTTGATTTACGATTTTCTTCCATGCGACCCAGAAGCAGGTACTCCATAAGCGCTTTCTGGGTATGCAGCCTATTCTCCGCTTCCTCCCACACCACGCTTTGCGGGCCGTCGATTACGTCGGCGGCGACTTCCTCTCCGCGATGCGCGGGCAGGCAGTGCATGAACAGTGCATCGGGGTTTGCAAGCCGCATCATTTCCGCATCCACCTGCCACTCCTCGAAATCGCGCTTGCGCTCTTCGTTCTCCGCCTCGAAACCCATGCTGGTCCACACATCGGTGGTCACGAGGTCGGCACCGCGCGCTGCTGCCATGGGGTCGCCGAACTCCTCGTAGTGATCCGTGCCATAGAGTCCGGCACGTTCGGGCTCGACTTCATAGCCGGGTGGGGTGGAAACATGTACGTTGAACCCCAGTACTTCCGCGGCCTGCAGCCACGTGTTGCAGACATTGTTCGAGTCCCCGATCCACGCCACCGTCTTGCCGCGGATCTGCCCCCGCCGCTCGATGAAAGTGTAGATATCCGCAAGAATCTGGCAGGGGTGGTATTCGTTGGTCAGCCCGTTGATCACCGGTACGCGCGAGTGCGCGGCGAAACGCTCGATGATCTCCTGCTCAAAAGTGCGGATCATCACGATGTCGCACATGCGCGATATCACCTGGCCCGCGTCTTCCACGGGCTCGCCGCGGCCGAGCTGCGAATCGCGGGTACTGAGAAAGATCGCCGAGCCGCCGAGCTGGTGAATGCCGGCCTCGAACGACAGCCGGGTGCGGGTGCTCTGCTTCTCGAAAATCATCACCAGCGTGCGATCGAACAGCGGGTGGTGGGTCTGGTAGGCCTTGAACTGCTGCTTGATCCAGCGCGTGCGCCCGAACAGGTATTCGAACTCGTCTCGCCCGAGGTCCTTGAACTGCAGAAAGTGCTTCGGAGACGGCATGAAATGGCCCGTCAATGGGTGATCGCGGCGTCAGCATTGCTGGCGGTCAGAAAGGTCCCGATGACGCTGCTCACGCCGTCGATCAGCAATTGCAGTTCCGCGTCTTTCATGTTTAGCGGCGGCAGCAGCCGCACCACTGTGTCGGCGGTGACGTTGATCAGCAGGCCGGCCTCGAGACCGCGCTCGACCAGCTCGCCGCACGGACGATCGAGCTCGATCCCGATCATCAGGCCCTTGCCACGGATTTCTTTGATGCCGGCCACACCCGCGAGCTTCGCGGCGATGCCTTCGCGGATGAGATCACCGAATTTGGAGGCCCGCGCCGCAAGGCCCTCCTCTTCGATGACGGCCAGCGTGGCCAGCGCCGCCACGCAGGCCAGAGGATTGCCGCCAAAAGTCGAGCCGTGCTTGCCCGGCGTAAAGGCCTCCGCTGCCTCACCACTCGCAAGGCATGCGCCGATCGGGAAACCGTTTGCCAGTCCCTTGGCAAGCGTGACAACGTCGGGCTTGATGCCGGTGTGCTGATAGGCAAACCATTTGCCGGTGCGCGCCATGCCGCTCTGCACTTCGTCGAGCATCAACAGCCAGCCTTTTGCATCGCAAACCTTGCGAAGGTGCGCAAGATAACCGTCGTCGGGAACGTTGATCCCACCTTCGCCTTGCACCGGTTCCACCAGCACCGCGACGACATTGGGATTCAGCGCCGCCACCTGGTCGAGCGCCGGCAGGTCGTTGTACGGCACGCGCACGAAGCCGCTAAGCAGCGGTTCGAAGCCGGCCTGAACCTTGCGGCTGCCGGTGGCGGAAAGCGTCGCGATGGTGCGTCCATGGAAGGCCTTTTCCATGACGATGATCGCGGGTGACTCGATGCCCTTGTTATGACCGTGAAGGCGCGCAACTTTGATCGCCGCTTCGTTGGCCTCGCATCCGGAATTGCAGAAGAACACCTTGTCCATCCCTGCGCGCGCGCACAGCCTGGAGGCGAGCAACTCCTGCTCGGGAATCCGGTAGAGATTGGAGATATGGATGAGGCGGCCGGCCTGGTCCCGGATCGCCGCGGTCAGGCGGGGATGTGCATGTCCGATGCCCGAGACGGCGATGCTGCACAGGCAGTCGAGATAACGCTTGCCTTCCAGATCCCAGAGCCAGGAACCCTCGCCGCGCGAGAATGCGATGGCCTGCCTGCCGTAGGTGTTCATCAGGTGTTGCATGGTGTTACCCCGCCCGGGTGTTTTTGCCAGCTCGGAAAAAGCACACGGCAGCAAAAAGCCGCCGTGTGTGTTGTTGAAAATGTTGGGGTTTTCAGCCGCTATAATTATCCGATTCGGTATGTGGATGCAAGTGTTTTCACCCGCATTCGGCCCCGCGCGACCGCTGCTCCACACCTATCTGCATTGCGAAACGCTTTGGGTATTGGCGCCCGCGTTCGATTTGCTCGATCGGCTGCGGTTGAAGGTGAAATCCGAATACGGACATGTGGCAAGGAGGCTTCGCAATCGGCGCTATTACCTCAACGATACCCATCCATGCCTGTTCGCATCGCCGGCCAGTCGGCCGAGCGTCATTGCAGTGAGCAGTTTCCCCGGGGTCTTGCCCGCGGCACCCCAGCAAGACGCTGGCAGAAGTGCGCAAGGATTAAAATATGTATTATAAACAATGCAATAGATATCAGATGGACGGCTTAGTCGGTTCCATGCTGCGTCGCAATGGTCTCTGGTAAACTTCGCGCAACTTTCGAGGATGCGCGTCATGTCCTTTGCACACGACAACGAGTTGCAGGTGCGCGAGGGCCAGCACGAGGTTCGACGCGCAATGCAACTTCGAGCCCAGGAAGCCTGAGATGCCCATTCAAAACAGGAAGGCCCGTAGCGTTGCTACGGGCCTTCTTGTTCCTGCGTTCCTTGTGGATCAGGCCATCGCCTTGATCGCGGCGGCAAGCCGGCCTTTCTGGCGCGAAACCGTGTTCTTGTGCACGATCCTCTTGTCGGCGATCGAATCGATGCGGCTCTGCGCCTGCTGAAACTGCGCCTGCGCGGCCTTCTTGTCGCCCGCTGCGACCGCCTTCCTCACGTTTTTGATGGCGGAGCGCAGTTCGGTGCGCTGACCGACATTATGGGCGCGGCGCTTTTGTGCCTGACGCGCACGTTTCTTGGCTGAAGCGATGTTGGCCATTAGATCTTCCTTAACCGAGGGGGCATGCGAAAAAGTGCGCCATGTTACTGGCTCGACAGGCCGTTGGCAACCCGCAATCCCCGCCACGGCCGGCCGAGCCATTGCCCGGCCCGTCAAGGGCACTCTGCGGACGGTTGGGCTGTTCCCTGCGGCGGGCGTGCGACGACCACTCGGTTACAATGCCGGCGCACGCGGCAGTTTCCAACAGAAAAGACGAAACGATGAACCTGCTCAAGGCGCTCGCCACCGTCAGCAGCATGACGCTGCTGTCGCGCATACTCGGGTTCGTCCGCGATGCCGTCATAGCCCGCGCTTTTGGCGCAGGACTCTTTACCGACGCCTTCTTTGTTGCCTTCCGCCTTCCCAACCTGTTGCGGCGTTTGTTCGCCGAGGGGGCGTTTTCGCAGGCATTCGTGCCCATCCTGGGCGAATACCGCAACACCCGCACGCAGGACGAGACCCGCGCACTGGTGGACCACGTTGCCACGCTGCTGGCCCTGGCGCTTATCGTCGTATCGGTGCTCGGGGTGGTGGCGGCGCCCTGGATCATCTATGTCACGGCGCCCGGTTTCACGGCCTCGCCGGACAAATTCCAGGTCACCGTCGAGCTGCTGCGCATCACCTTTCCCTACATACTTCTTCATTTCGCTCACTTCGCTCGCCGGCGGAATCCTGAATACCTGGAGCAGGTTTTCGGTTCCGGCGTTTACGCCGACGCTGCTCAACGTAGCCTTCATCGTCTTCGCGCTCTGGCTGGCGCCGTACTTCGATCCGCCGGTTAGGGCGCTGGCCTGGGCGGTGTTCGCAGGTGGCGCTCTTCAACTCGCGTTCCAGCTTCCCTTCCTGGCCAGGATCGGCATGCTGCCGCGCTTCAGGCTGGAGCTGAGGGATCCCGGGGTGTGGCGGGTCCTGAAACTGATGGGGCCCGCCGTGTTCGGCGTCTCCATCGGGCAAATCAGCCTGCTGATCAACACTATCTTCGCTTCCTTCCTGGTCACCGGCAGCGTGTCATGGCTCTACTACGCCGACCGGCTGATGGAATTCCCGACCGGATTGCTGGGGGTGGCGTTGGGCACCATCCTGCTGCCGAGCCTGACCAAGAGTTTTGCCGACAACACCACCGCAGAGTATTCGCGCCTGCTCGACTGGGGATTGCGGTTGACGTTTGTTCTCGCGCTTCCGTGCGCGGCGGCGCTGTCGCTGCTGGCGGTGCCGCTGATCTCGACGCTGTTCCATCACGGCGCTTTCACCTGGCAGGACGTAATGATGACCCGGCAGGCGCTGGTGGCCTACAGCGTCGGCTTGCTCGGCCTGATCCTGGTCAAGGTCCTGGCCCCGGCTTTCTATGCGCGGCAGAACATCAGGACGCCGGTGAAGATCGCGGTGATCACTCTGGTGGCGACCCAGTTCATGAACCTCGCGTTCGTCTGGCAGCTCCGGCACGCCGGCCTGGCGCTCGCGATCTCTCTGGGGGCCTGCATCAATGCCGGCCTGCTGTTCTATAAGTTGCGCCAGCACGGCATCTTCCAGCCCCAGCCCGGATGGCTCGGGTTTGTGTCAAGAATTGCCGCGGCGCTGTTGCTGATGAGCGTGGTGCTGTGGCTGGCGATGGGCGCGGAAAGCTCCTGGCTTCTAGATCGTGCCTGGGTACGGGTTGGGAGGCTGGCGATGCTGGTCGTGCTGGGCGCCGGCGTCTATCTGGGCAGCCTGTGGCTGCTCGGGTTCCGGCTGCGCGACTTCGCCAAGCGGTCATCGTAAGTGCTCCCCGCTACAGGCGCGCGACAAGATGGAAAGGCCCGACGCGGCTGCTTTATGAAATGCATGCAGGTGCATTAACACGCTGCCTTCCCCAAAAAAAAGCCCCCGCTTTTGGCGGGGGCCAGGTACGCAAATCGCGCAATTGCTGGAGTGGCTATCTTTTGTGCTTGTCCTTGCCGTTTTTCCGGCCATCTCCATCGTTGTCGTGGTGGCGACGGTGGTGCTTGAAGCCGCGTCGCTCCGTCGGCACCGAGAAAATCCTCAACGCGCCGGTGCCTTTAATTTGCTGGCCTGAATTGGTCTTGCCTTCCAGTTTCCCGTTCAGATCGCTGGTCCGGAAATCGGCGACGTCAGGCTTGAAGTAGCACACCATGTCGGTCCGACCATCCCGGTTGATGTCCTTGCCGTACTTGCTGCAGCGGAACAGGCTCTTCTCTTTGCCGGATCGGCCGAAAGTCACGGATTTTGGATCCACCGTCATCGCATCAAAGCTGCCAGTCGACCTGTTAAAGGACAGGATGGCGACTGTGATCGGGTCCCGGCCATTTCGCTTGCCGAGATCGCGTTCATCCTCGTGCCAATGCCTGACTGTGATCGGCACATCTATAACCGACGCAGACGGCGGCGGGGGCGGCGGCGGCGGCGGCGGGGGCGGCGGCGGCGGCGGCGGCGGCGGCGGCGGGGGCGGCGGCGGCGGCGGCGGCGGGGGGGGGCGGCGGCGGGCGGCGGCGGGGCGGCGGCGGCGGAACAGGTGTGACGCCGCTGATGACTAGTTGATAGGGTCCGCCGGATATCGGATCACCCGGAGCGGCCGTCTCGCCGGCATCCATCAAGTAGTTGTAGTCTGCGCTGACGCCGATAATGAACGTACGGCGTCCTTGTCCTTCTGTTGCCAGCGTCGTCGTGAAGCTCGGCTCTGGTGTGCCTCCGCATTCCCCAATGCCCGCCGCCAGGATGGAACCGCTCGCGGTATCATAGAGTGCGATGTTGGCAGGAAAACCATCGCACTCTCCAGGCCCAGTGGGCTTTAGCGCGCCGACGATCGCGATCGAGAGCGTATCTCCCTCGTCTGCCTCGAAGGCGAAATAATCGACGTCATCATCATCAACATCTGCGACGAGGTTGATTCTCCCTGATATGGTGAGCCCCTCGGCCGGTACCTCAACCACCTGTGGATTTGACCAAATATTCCCGGGCGGAGTTTCGTCCTCGGTGATTGCCGCTGCGACGGCAAACCCGGATGAACCAAGCAAACAAACAAATAAACCGCGCACGAACGACGTAAACAAACGCCGCTGCATTTCGGTATTCATGATCACGTTCTCCTGTTAGGAAACATCATTTCAGGTACGGGTGCATCACCATTGGAATACGCAATGTCCGTACCCAAAAACAGTAGAACTTGATGCCACTGTGGGCTCTTTTTTATTGGGTATTTGTTCAAATAGTTACGGCGACTGAAGTTTGTTGCACTGCAGAAACCTGCCTTTTTAATTGCCAAATAGCGCCCGGCACGCGTCCTTTACGTCACCCGTCGGATTACGTCCAAAGTGACGAAAAACGGTAGCCACTTGCCTGCTTCGGCAGGTCACTTGGGGTAGGCTTTGCCGTGCATCGCATCGTCGACGACCCGGCGGGTGAGGTGAGGCGCGAACATCTCAATGAATTCGTAGGTATAGCCGCGCAGGTAGCTGTTCTTGCGGATGCCGATGCGGGTGGTGCTGGGTTCGAACAGGTGGCTGGCGTCGATCGCGCGCAAGTGCGTATCGCGCTTCGGGTCGTAGGCCATCATCGCCACAATGCCGATTCCCAGCCCGAGTTCGACGTAGGTCTTGATCACGTCGGCGTCGATGGCGGTGAGCACGACGTTCGGTGTCAGGCCCTTGTCGGCAAATGCCTGGTTGATTCGCGACCGGCCTGTGAAGGCGAAGTCGTAGGTAATGATCGGAAAGCTCACTATGGCTTCCAGCGTGAGCTTCCTTGCCTTCAGCAACGGATGCCCCGGCGTCACCAGCACGCAGCGGTTCCACTCGTAGCAGGGCAGCATCACCAGGTCTTCGTACAGTTCGATCGCTTCGGTGGCGATGGCGATGTCCGCTTCCCCTGAAGTCACCAGCTCCGAAATCTGGGTCGGGCTGCCCTGGTGCAGGCTCAGGTGCACCCCGGGATAGCGCTTGGTGAACCGCTGGATTACGTGCGGCAGCGCGTAGCGCGCCTGGGTGTGCGTAGTCGCGATGGTCAGGTGGCCGTTGTCCTCCTCGGTGAATTCCTCGCCCACCTGCCTGAGGTTCTCGACGTCCTTCAGCATCCGCTTAGCAATCTCGATAATCGCCTTGCCCGGCTCTGTCACCGCCACCACGCGCTTGCCGTGGCGCACGAAGATATCGACACCCAGTTCCTCTTCGAGGCTGCGGATCTGCTTGCTGATGCCCGGCTGCGAGGTGAACAAGGCCTCCGCCGCATGGGAAAGATTGAGGTTGTGGCGGGCCACTTCGCAGATAAAACGCAATTGCTGGAGTTTCATGGCGGCTCATACAAATAAGAAAAACGCATTTAATACTAACAGAATAGTCGTAAGGAATATAACGACCATTGCTAGGATTGCGCGACGTTTTCGGCATCGACGGGCGCGCTAGTGCGCGCAACCCGAATCGAAGCATAGGTGGCAACAGGACATGGAGTTCGCGTACACGGTTTCCGGTTTCGTGGTCGGGTTCATCGTCGGTATGACCGGCGTGGGCGGCGGCTCGTTGATGACCCCGCTGCTGGTCCTGGTATTCGGCATCAATCCGGCGACCGCCGTGGGCACCGATTTGCTGTATGCCTCGATTACCAAGAGCGCCGGCGTGTGGGTGCATTCGAAGCGCGGCAACGTGGACTGGAAAGTCGTTGGTTGGCTTGCGGCAGGGAGTCTGCCCGCCGCTCTGATTTGCGTAGTGCTGTTGCGGGTGTTGGGCGTGGAGACCTCACGCGTCTCCGGAATCATCACCGCCTCGCTTGGCGTGGCGCTGATCCTGACCGCGCTTGCACTGCTGTTCAAGGAGCGATTGCAGCGGCTAGCCTCGCGCAAGGCGATCGAGGGCGGGAGCTGGCGCCAGCGTCATGTGGTCGCCGTGACGGTCGCCACGGGCGCGGTGCTGGGCATTCTGGTAACGCTGAGTTCGGTAGGGGCGGGCGCGCTGGGTGTCACCGCACTGTTGTTCCTGTTCCCGTTGCTGCCGGCGGCACGTATCGTCGGCAGCGATATCGCCCACGCTGTTCCACTTACCGCGGTAGCGGGGCTGGGCCATCTGTCGATGGGCACCGTGGACCTCGCGCTGCTCGGCAGCCTGCTGGTCGGTTCACTGCCCGGAATCTACCTCGGCAGTCACGCGGGTTCGAGGGTTCCGGAGCGGTTCCTGCGACCGGCTCTGGCGTCGCTGCTGGTAATCATAGGCGGCAAGCTGGTGTGGTGACCAGGCAGCCGCATATTTCAACAAACGAAGGAACCGGATGTATTCATACGATCATGTTGACCGCAACCTCGTCGCCGAGCGCGTGGCGCAGTACCGCGATCAGGTGCGGCGCTTTCTCGCGGGTGATCTGAGCGACGACGAGTTCCGGCCGCTGCGCCTGCAGAACGGGCTGTACATACAGAAGTACGCGCCCATGCTGCGCGTGGCGATTCCCTACGGGCTTCTGTCGGCTGCTCAATTGCGCATGCTGGCGTACATCGCGCACCGTTACGACCGCGGCTACGGGCATTTCTCCACGCGCCAGAACATCCAGTACAACTGGCCGCGCCTCGAGGATTCCCCCGACATCCTCGCCGATCTCGCGTCGGTGGAGATGCACGCCATCCAGACCAGCGGCAACTGCGTGCGCAATATCACCTCGGACGAATTCGCCGGCGTTGCGCCCGACGAAATCGTTGATCCGCGGCCGCTGTGCGAAATCCTGCGCCAGTGGTCCACTTTCCACCCCGAATTCAGTTTTCTGCCGCGCAAGTTCAAGATCGCGGTCAACGGTTCCGTTGAGGATCGTTCCGCCACCGCCTTCCACGACATCGGCCTGTACCTGCGACGCGCGCCGGACGGTGAACTTGGGCTGCGGGTTCTGGTGGGCGGTGGCATGGGCCGCACGCCGGTGGTGGGCACGGTGATCCGCGAGTTCCTGGGCTGGCAGCACATGATGACCTACGTCGAGTGCATCCTGCGCGTCTACAATCGCTACGGGCGCCGCGACAATATCTACAAGGCGCGCATCAAGATCCTGGTGAAGGCTCTCGGTGCCGAGGAATTCGCGCGCCAGGTGGAGGAAGAGTGGGCTCTAGTGAAGGACGGCCCGGGCACGCTCACCGAAGAGGAACTAAAACGTGTCTCTGCATATTTCAGCGCTCCGGGCTACCAGCCTCGACCCGAGGACGATGGCGAATTGGCGCGCCGTATCGCCGAAAGCCGCGGCTTCGCCCGCTGGGCCGGGCGGGCGGTGCGCCCGCATCGCATTCCGGGTTACCGGTCCGTGGTCCTGTCGCTCAAAAAGACCGGCGTGGCGCCGGGGGACGCGACCACCGAGCAGATGGAGCGGGTCGCCGACTGGTCCGAACGCTTCGGTTTTGGCGAAATCCGTGTTTCACACGAACAGAACCTGATCCTGCCTGATGTGCGCGCGGGCGATTTGTTTACGCTTTGGGAAGAGGCGCGGCAGGTCGGACTGGCCACCCCGAACCTCGGGCTGCTCACCGATATCATCGCCTGCCCTGGCGGGGACTTCTGTTCGCTTGCCAATGCCAAGTCGATCCCGATTGCGGAGGCGATCCAGCGCCGCTTTGACGACCTGGACTATCTTCACGACATTGGCGAGTTGAACCTCAATATTTCCGGTTGCATGAATTCGTGCGGCCACCACCACGCGGGCCACATCGGCATCCTCGGCGTCGACAAGGATGGCGAGGAGTGGTACCAGGTATCGATCGGCGGCGCCGACGGTTCCGACGCCGGACACGGCCGCAGCGCCATCGGCAAGGTAATCGGGCCGTCGTTCAAGGCCGAAGACATGCCTGACGTGGTATCGCGGCTGGTGGAAATTTACCTGGAAAAGCGCGAATCCGATGAATGCTTCATAGACACCGTGGAGCGGCTGGGCGTTGCCCCTTTCAAGGCCGGCGTGTACGGAACCCCGGTGCGCACGAAGAAAGAACCGAGTCAAGGAGTGGTTACCGATGCCTGAAGTAATTCGGGACGGCGCTGTCGTTGCGGACGACTGGCAGATCCTGCGCCTCGCGGCGGAAGCGCCGCTGGCAGAGGTCGAGATCCCCGCAGGCCGTGTCGTGGTTCCGCTCGCCCTGTGGCTGGAGCGGCACGCCGAGCTGATCGCGCGCGGCGACGTCGGAGTGTGGCTTTCCGGCGCCGACGATCCGTCGCCGATCGCGCCGTGGCTACCGAAGTTGCCTCTGGTGGCGGTGGACTTCCCGAAGTTCACCGACGGGCGGGGCTATTCCGTGGCTTACCTGCTGCGTTCGAGGTTCGACTATCGGGGCGAATTGCGTGCAATCGGCGACGTGCTGCCTGACCAGCTTTTCTTTATGCGCCGGGTGGGCTTCGATGCATTCGCCGTACGTCCGGACAAGGACGTGCGGCAGGCGCTGCGGTCCTTGCAGCCGTTCTCGGACGCCTACCAGGGATCGTGGGACAACGCGGTGCCCGCGTTCCGCCGCCACGCGCGCGCCTGGCCGGCGCCGCCGCAGAGCAACTGAAAAACACTGCAGACATGAACGCACCCTCTCCCGCCATCGCGGCGGCCGCCATTTACCCGTACCGGACCCTGACCGCACGGCTGGAAGCCATCGCCAGCGAATTTTCCGATGCCGCTTTTGCCAACAGCCTCGGCGCGGAAGACATGGTCGTGACTGATGCGATCCTGAGTGCCGGCCTGCCGATCGCGATTTTTACTCTGGAAACCGGACGCCTCCATCGCGAAACGCTGGATTTGCTCGAACGCGTGCGCAGCCGTTACGGCCATGTGATCGAAGCGTTCCGGCCGGACCCCGACGCGGCGGCGCGCTACGTGCGGGATCACGGCTTGAACGGATTTTACGAGACCGTCGATCTGCGCAAGCGTTGCTGCCATATCCGCAAAGTTGAGCCACTGGCGCGGGCGCTGGCCGGCAGGGGCGCATGGATCACGGGTCTGCGCCGTGCGCAATCCGTAACCCGGACCGACCTGCCGCTGCGCGAACACGATGCGACGCACGGCATCCCGAAATTCAATCCGATCGCCGACTGGAGCGAGGCCGAAGTCTGGGCCTGCATCAGGGACCGCGGTGTGCCGTACAACGCGCTTCACGACCGCGGCTACCCCTCGATCGGCTGCGAGCCCTGCACGCGCGCGATCCGGCCCGGAGAGGACATCCGTGCCGGACGCTGGTGGTGGGAAAGGTCGGATGCGAAAGAGTGTGGGCTGCATGTTTCACCCCTGGGCAAACCGACCGAAGGAAAGACATCGTGAGTGCCGTGCTGGAAAGAATAGAAGAATCGCCGTCGCGCATCGACCATCTGGACTGGCTCGAATCCGAGGCCATCCACATCCTGCGCGAGGTGGCGGCCGAATGTCGCAACCCGGCATTGCTGTTTTCCGGCGGCAAGGATTCGATCTGCCTATTGAGGCTGGCGGAAAAGGCGTTCCGTCCCGGCAAGTTTCCGTTTCCGCTGCTGCACATCGATACCGGTCACAACTTTCCCGAAGTCATCGCTTTCCGCGACGTGCGCGCGGCGGAATTGGGCGAGAGGCTGCTTGTCGGCCATGTCGAGGAATCCATGCGCAAGGGCAGAGTGCGGCTGCGCTCCGAAGGCGAGAGTCGCAACAAGCATCAGTCGGTGACGCTGCTCGACACGATTGCCGAGTACGGTTTCGATGCATGCATCGGCGGAGCGCGTCGCGACGAGGAGAAGGCGCGCGCGAAGGAGCGCATCTTCTCGTTCCGCGATGAATTCGGCCAGTGGGATCCGAAGAATCAGCGGCCGGAACTGTGGGGCCTGTTCAATACCCGCGTTCACCCAGGTGAGAATATCCGCGTGTTCCCGATCAGCAACTGGACGGAACTGGACGTATGGCAATACATCCAGCGCGAAAAGCTTGCAGTGCCGTCCATCTATTTCGCGCACCGGCGCGAAGTAATCCGCAAACCCGGCGGCCTGTTGCCGTTGTCCGAACTGGTGCAACCCAAACCCGGCGAGGTGGTGGAAATGCTTTCAGTGCGGTTCCGCACAGTCGGCGACATGACCTGCACCTGCCCGGTCGAGTCCACCGCCGCAAACGCCGAAGACATCATCGCCGAGACGGTGATCACCCGGATCACCGAACGCGGCGCAACGCGGATGGACGACCAGACCTCGGAAGCGTCCATGGAACTGCGCAAGAAGGAAGGCTATTTCTAGGAACAGTCATGTCTGCAATAGAGAACCTTCAACCGATCGACACCGGCATGCTGCGCTTCACCAGCGCGGGCAGCGTGGATGACGGCAAGAGCACGCTCATCGGACGCCTGTTGTTCGATACCAAGGCGATTTTCGAGGATCAGCTTTCCTCGATCGAAACGTCCACCCGCCGCCGTGGGCAGGAGGGCATCGATCTGTCCCTGCTCACCGACGGCCTGTTGGCCGAGCGCGAACAGGGCATAACCATCGACGTGGCCTACCGTTACTTCGCCACCCCTTCGCGAAAATTCATCATCGCCGACACCCCCGGACACGAACAGTACACGCGCAACATGGTGACCGGCGCGTCCACCGCCGATCTGGCGATCGTTCTGGTGGATGCTCGCAAGGGACTACTTACCCAGTCGCGCAGGCACGCCTATATCGCCAGCCTGCTGCGCATTCCGCACCTGGTGCTGGCGGTCAACAAGATGGATCTGGTCGAATACTCCGAAGAAGCGTTCAGCGCCATTCGTCGGGCGTTTGAGTCTTTTGCCCGCGACCTGGGCTTTCATTGCGTCGATTTCCTGCCAATTTCGGCTTTGCGCGGCGACATGGTGGTCGAGCGTGGCGAGAACCTTTCCTGGTATCGCGGACCGACGTTGCTGGAAATCCTCGAGACTGCCGACGTCGCGCTATCCGCTTCGCACGGAAAGTTCTACTTTCCCGTGCAGCTTGTGGCAAGGCCCGGAGACAGCGGTGTGGCGGATGCGCGCGGTTACGCCGGGCGCATCGAGTCCGGCGGCATCGGCGCCGGCGATGCGGTGGTGGTGTTGCCTTCGGGGCAACGCTCGCGGGTCCGCGAGATCCGTACCTTCGACGGGTCGCTGAGCGAGGCGCATGCACCGTTGTCGGTGACCATCGTGCTCGACGATCAGCTCGACATCTCGCGCGGCGACATACTGGTGGCTGCCGGCGCCGAGTCCACCGTATCCCGCGAACTGGATGCCACGCTGTGCTGGCTGGCCGAGGAGCCCTTCAATCGCAGCCGCCCCTACCTCCTCAAGCACGGCGCACGCACGGTGAAAGCCCTGATCAACGCACCCCGCTACCGTGTCAACGTGAACTCGCTGGCGCAGGAGCCAGCGGATACGCTTGCGCTGAACGACATTGGGCGCGTTTCCATCAAGACCGCGCAGCCGCTGGCGTTCGAACCCTATCGCAGCAACCGTACCGCGGGCAGTTTCATCATCATCGACGAAGCGACCAATAACACTGTGGCCGCCGGCCTGATCGAATGACCACCGCAATTTATCGGGGAAACGCAATAGAAATGCGCTACGTTGTCACGGAATCGTGCATCAAATGCAAATATACCGATTGCGTGACGGTATGTCCGGTCGATTGCTTCGTCGAGGGACCGAATTTCCTTGCAATCGATCCGGAAGCCTGCATCGACTGCATGCTTTGCGTCATGGAGTGTCCGGTGGAAGCCATCTGTACCGAGGAGGAAGTGCCGCAGAACCAGCTCGACTTCATCCGCATCAACGCCGAGGCCGCCAAGGTGTGGCCGCGGATCACCCAGAAGAAGCCTGCGCCCGAGGAGGCGGACGAGTGGGCCAAGGTCAAGGACAAACGCGCCTTATTGGAGTTCGCATGACCGGCAAAGTCTATTTGATTGGTGCAGGGCCTGGAGCCGTGGACCTGATTACGCTGCGCGGAGCGGAGATCCTCAAACGCGCCGACATCGTGTTTTACGACGCCTTGGTACATCCGGATACGCTGGCGCTTGCCTCACAGGCGAAACACGTTGCGGTGGGCAAGCGCTGCAGCCGCATCTCCACCGACCAGCGTTTCATCAACCGCAACCTGATCGAGGCTGCGGCAAAGTACGCGGTTGTAGTCCGGCTCAAGGGCGGCGACCCGATGCTGTTCGGTCGCGCGCAGGAAGAAATCGAGGCGCTGGCAAGTGCAGGCGTAACCTTCGAAGTGGTTCCCGGTGTGACTTCCGCGCTGGCCGCCAGCGCGGAAATAGGCGTTTCGCTGACGCGCCGGGGCGTGAGCCGCAGCGTGACTTTTGCCACGCCGCGCGTCGGCGAGGGCGAGGATACCAGCGACTGGGCGCCCAGCGTGGCGAGCGCGGATACCGCAGTGCTGTACATGGCGGCCGGCCAGGCGGCAGAAATCGCGCGGGTGCTGGAAGGAAGTGGCATGTCCCCCGCGACCCCGGTCGTGATTGTCGAGAATGCTTCCCTGCCCCATGCGCGCCAGATTGGCACAACGTTGCGCGGCTTGAGCGAAAGTACGGACCTGCAGATCCACGGCCCTGCGCTCTTGTTCTTCGGCGAAGTCTATCGTGAGCGGGCGCATGTTCTGATCGCCGCGGCGTTGGCGAAAGATGAGACGACTGATGGACTTCCGCAAAGGCGGGTATCGCCGCGCTGAAAAGCGGTTGATTGCACACAGCGACGCTGATTTTGACGCCGGCGTTTTCAATGGCGTGCCACGCCGGGCCAGGCATAGTAGAAAAGGAAATAATAAAATGAATTTATATTATTTCCAATCATAAATGACGATCAGTAATCTCATCTTCAGTAGTTGTTGACTCCTCCCCTTGTAAAGCAGGGCGCCGGTCGTCCGGCGCCTTCTTTTTGTCGAATTGACGGACAGCGTGGAAAGCATGTTTCGAATACTGGTCGCCGCGTTGACGCTTGCGGGCGCGGCGCAAGCGGCGTGGGCGCAAGCCACGCTGCTCAATGTTTCCTATGATGTGACGCGCGAGTTCTACAAGGACTACAACCCCGCCTTCGCGGCTTTCTGGAAGGCCGGAACCGGCGAAACGGTGACCATCAACCAGTCTCACGGCGGATCGAGCAAGCAGGCCCGTTCGGTCGTGGACGGCCTGCAGGCGGACGTCATCACCATGAATCAGGCGAACGATATCGACCTGATTGCCGAACGCGGCAAGCTGATTCCCGTGGATTGGGCCAAGCGTCTCCCTCACAACAGCGCGCCGTACACCTCGACCACGGTGCTCATGGTGCGCAAGGGCAACCCGAAGCGCATACGCGACTGGGATGATCTGGTGAAGCCGGGCGTTTCGGTGATCATTCCCAATCCCAAGACTTCCGGGAATGGCCGTTACAGTTATCTCGCCGCGTGGGGCTACGTGGTCCGGAAAGGCGGCGACGAACGGTCCGCAAAGGAATTCGTCGGCAAACTGTTCGCCAACGTACCGGTACTCGACGCCGGCGGCCGCGGCGCGACCACCACGTTCGTCCAGCGTGGGATCGGCGACGTACTGCTTACTTTCGAGAACGAGGTTTTTCTTATCGAGAATGAGTTGGGCGGCGAGACTTTCGAGGTGGTTTACCCGTCGGTAAGCATCCTTGCGGAGAATCCGGTCAGCGTCGTGGACAGGGTCGTGGACAAGCGCGGCACACGCAAGCTTGCAACGGCGTATCTCGAGTATCTCTATTCCGAGGAAGGGCAGGAACTGGCCGCCAAACACTACTTCCGCCCGCGCGATGCCAAGGTGCTTGCGCGTCACCAAGCCACGTTCAGGAAACTCGATTTGTTCACGATTGACGATGTGTTTGGCGGTTGGAAGAAGGCGCAGGCCGTGCATTTCAATGACGGCGGTCTGTTCGATCAGATTTACGCGGTCAAGTAGGAAACTGCCATGCCCGAAAGGGACGCGAAGCAAGTCGCAGCAGGGCAGGCCGACAGTCCGGTTGCGGCGACGATCGATCAGGAAATCCTGCGTGCCGTCGCCCGCATCGAATACGGCTCGGTCGAAGTGGTGATCCACGACGGCAAAGTCGTGCAGATCGAGTGCAGGGAGAAGATTCGCGTGGCCCGGGACGATGCGGGCCGCAAGACCGCGATCCGCCAAGTCCGCTAGCCGGCGGGTGAGATCGGCTCAGCGATCAAGCATGCGCGCCAACCAGAAAGCTGGAGGCAGAAGGAAACAATCGAATTCGGAGACCTGACCGGAATACCGGAGGGCCCGCACTTTTTGGGAGCCCTAGGATGAAAGCGTTCCGGTTGCGGACGATGGCCAGCGTGCTGGCCGCCAGTGTGTTCGTTGCATCGCCCTTTGCCCAGGCGCAGGAGGATGTGACGCAATTGAAACAGCAGGTCGAAGAACTCGACCAGAAGATACGCGTGATACAGAGACTGCAGGAAATCGACAAGGAGAGTGCTGCCTCCAAGGCCAAGGAGACGCCGGGCGTAGTTTTCGGCAACTCCGGTATCGGCCTGCGCTCGGGTGACGGGGCGAACGAGCTTCGACTTCGCGGTGTCCTGCAAGCAGACTCGAGGTGGTACGGCGATAGCCAGGTCGGTTCGACGGTCGATACTTTTCTGCTGCGACGGGTGCGGCCGACCTTCGAGGGCAAGTTCGCCAAGATCTACGGCTTCCGCATCACGCCGGATTTTGCCGGCAACGCAACCAGCGTCGTGGACGCCTACGTGGACGGTAACTTCACCGATCCGTTCAAGGTTCGAGTCGGACGCTTCAAACCGCCGTTCGGTCTGGAGCGGTTGCAGTCGGGGGCAAACCTCGCCTTCAACGAACGGGCATTTCCGACCAACCTGGCGCCCAATCGTGACAACGGCGTGCAGATTTTCGGCGACGTATTCGCCGGCACGACCGAGTACCAGGTCGGTGTGTTTAACGGGGCGGTCGACAATACCGTTGCCATCACCGACAACAATAACGGCAAGGACATCGTTGCCCGACTGTTTACCCACCCTTTCAAGAACAGCGACTTGGATTCCCTGAAGGGACTTGGAATCGGCGTGGCGTATGGCAACGGCACGCAGCGCGGCAGCAGCGCGGCGGGCAATTCGAGCCTACCCACCTTCGTGACGCCCGGGCAGCAGACTTTCGCGTCGTACGCGACCGGCGCATTCGCCAACGGCGGCCGCGAGCGCATTTCGCCGCAGTTCTACTACTACGTCGGGGCATTCGGCGTGCTCGGCGAATACGTGGTGTCCAAGCAGGACGTCGCGCTCGGTGCGACTACCCAGGAAGTGGAGAACGATGCCTGGCAGGTTCTGCTGTCCTGGGTCGTGTCCGGCGGCGACGCCTCCTTCCGCGGGGTGACGCCGAAGAACTCGTTCGACTGGGCGGCCGGTACCTGGGGTGCGCTGGAGGTGGTGGCTCGCTATTCCGAACTGAGCATAGACGACGATGCCTTCACGGCGGGCCTGCTCAGTGTGAATTCGTCCGCGAGCGAAGCGAAAGACGCCGGTGTGGGTGTCAACTGGTATCTGAACCGCAATGTCAAGTTGCAACTGAATTACGACGAGACCACCTTCGTAGGCGGCGCGGCGGCTGGAGCCGACCGCATCGACGAGAAAGTGCTGTTCACGCGCGTACAGCTTGCCTACTGAACCAACGGACACTGCGGAGACACGATCATGGTATTCAAGAAAATTCTGATGGCCGCCTCGGTGGCGGCCGCTCTGGGCGCGGTGCCTGCGCGCGGCGACGTCACGCTGCTGAACGTGTCCTACGATCCAACACGCGAGCTTTACCAGGAATTCAATGCAGCTTTCGCCAGGCATTGGGCGGAGAAGAACAAGGAGAAAGTGGAAATCAGGCAATCCCACGGCGGCTCGGGAAAGCAGGCGCGCTCCGTGATCGACGGACTCGAGGCTGACGTGGTGACGCTCGCGCTTGCTAACGACATCAATGCGATCGCCGAACGGGCAAAGCTTCTGCCGCTTGACTGGCAGAAGCGTCTGCCGCTGAACAGCACGCCTTACACCTCGACCATCGTGTTCCTGGTGCGCAAGGGCAACCCGAAGCGCATCGAAGACTGGGCGGATCTGGCGAGGACCGGCGTTTCGGTGATCACGCCGAACCCGAAAACCTCAGGCGGTGCGCAGTGGAACTACCTCGCCGCATGGGAATACGGAAAGCGACGGTACGGCGACGAAGCCAAGGCAAAAGATTTCGTCGCACGGCTCTACAGGAACGTTCCGGTACTGGATTCCGGCGCGCGCGGCTCGACCACGACTTTCGTCGAACGCGGTGTGGGCGATGTCTTTATCTCATGGGAAAACGAGGCGTTCCTGGCAATCAAGGAACTCGGGCCAGGAAAATTCGAGATCGTGGTGCCGTCGCTCAGCATATTGGCCGAGCCCCCGGTTGCAGTCGTGGACAAGGTTGCCAATAAGAAAGGCACTCGCAAGGTCGCCGAAGCCTATCTCCAGTATCTGTATTCTGAGGAAGGTCAGGAAATTGCGGCAAGGAACTTCTATCGACCCACCGACCCGAAGATCGCCGCGAAATACGCGAGCCAGTTCCCGGTAATCAACTTGTTCACGATCGATGAGGCATTCGGCGGCTGGAAGAGCGCGCACAAGGCACACTTTGCCGACGGCGGCTCGTTCGACCAGATCTATCAGAAGTAGCCATGGCTTCCGGCTTCCGCCAGCACACCGTACTGCCGGGATTCAACCTGGCACTGGGATTTACGCTGCTCTATCTGAGCCTGATCGTGCTGATTCCGCTGTCCGCGGCGTTCATCAGGACGGCTGCGCTCACCTTGCCCCAGTTCTGGGAAACGGTAACTACTCCCAGGGTGGTCGCTTCGTACCGCCTGACTTTCGGCGCATCGCTGGCGGCGGCCGCGGTGAACGCGGCGTTCGGCCTGCTGGTGGCCTGGGTGCTGGTGCGTTATCGCTTCCCGGGGAAACGCTTTGTCGATGCGCTGGTGGATCTGCCGTTCGCGTTGCCAACGGCGGTAGCGGGCATCGCATTGACCGCGCTCTACGCGGGCAACGGCTGGATCGGCCGGTATTTCGAGCCGCTGGGAATCAAGATCGCCTTCACGCCGCTCGGGGTTTTTGTGGCGCTGACTTTCATCGGCCTTCCCTTCGTGGTGCGCACCGTGCAGCCGGTGCTGGAGGATATCGAACCGGAACTGGAGGAGGCAGCGGCCACGCTGGGTGCGAACCGCCTGCAGGTCTTTTCCAGGGTGATCTTCCCCACGCTGTTGCCAGCGCTGATGACCGGATTTGCACTGGCATTTGCGCGCGCGGTCGGTGAGTACGGGTCGGTGATTTTCATCGCCGGCAACATGCCAATGGTCTCCGAGATCACGCCGCTTCTGATCATCACCAAGCTCGAGCAATACGACTATGCGGGTGCGACGGCACTGGCGGTGGTAATGCTGGTTATTTCATTTGTGCTGCTTTTGATCATCAACATGCTGCAATGGTGGAGCCGCCGGCGCAGCGCCATGGCATGAGGATGGACGCATGAGCGCGATTGCCCTTGCCATGCCCGCCGGCGCACGGCGCGAACGCGCCACCCAGGAGCCTGCCTGGGTGCGCTGGACTCTCATCGGTCTGGCGCTGGCGTTTCTGACGCTGTTCCTGTTCGTGCCCCTGATTTCGGTGTTTTTCGAGGCGTTTAGAAAGGGCGTGGACGTTTACTTCGCATCCATCGTCGAAGCAGATGCGTTGTCCGCGATCCGGCTCACCCTGATCATCGCGGCGATCGCCGTTCCGCTCAACCTGGTGTTCGGTCTGGCGGCTGCCTGGGCCATCGCGAAGTTCGAGTTCCGCGGCAAGAACCTGCTGATCACGTTGATCGACCTGCCGTTCTCGGTGTCGCCGGTTATTGCGGGCCTGATCTACGTGCTGATCTTCGGCCTGCAGGGCTGGCTGGGCCCGTGGCTCTCCGAGCACGACATCAAGATCATTTTCGCGGTGCCGGGAATCATATTGGCCACGATTTTCATCACGGTACCTTTCGTTGCCAGGGAACTGATACCGCTTATGCAGGCGCAGGGGACAGAGGAGGAGGAGGCCGCGGTCGTGCTCGGCGCGAGCGGCTGGCAGACCTTCTTCCGGGTCACGCTTCCAAACATCAAGTGGGGGCTGCTGTACGGGGCCATCCTCTGCAATGCGCGGGCGATGGGCGAGTTCGGCGCCGTGTCGGTGGTGTCGGGGCACATCCGGGGCCTGACCAACACCATGCCGCTGCACGTGGAAATTCTCTATAACGAATACAACTTCGCCGCGGCCTTCGCCGTGGCGTCGCTGCTGGCGCTGCTGGCACTGGTGACGCTCGCGTTGAAGACGCTGGTCGAATCGAGGACCGCGCCGGAAAAAAAGGAGCAGGCCTATGAGCATCGAGGTACGTAATCTCTCCAAACAGTTCGGGACCTTCGCGGCGTTGCGCGATGTCAGTCTCGACGTTCAGTCCGGCGAGCTTTTGGCCCTGCTTGGCCCATCGGGATCCGGCAAAACGACCTTGCTGCGCGTCATCGCCGGGCTCGAACTGCCCGACACCGGACAGGTGCTGTTCCATGGCGAGGACTCCACGGACCAGCACGCGCGCGAGCGGCGCGTCGGCTTCGTTTTCCAGCACTACGCGCTGTTCCGGCACATGACCATATTCGAGAACGTCGCATTCGGCCTGCGGGTGCGTCCGAAAAATGTTCGTCCGGGCGAGGCGCAGATCCGCGAACGGGTGCTAGAGTTGCTCAAGCTGGTGCAGCTCGACTGGCTCGCGGATCGCTATCCGCACCAGCTCTCCGGCGGGCAGAGGCAGCGCATCGCGCTGGCGCGCGCGCTGGCGGTGGAGCCCAAGGTGCTGTTGCTGGACGAACCCTTCGGCGCGCTTGATGCCAAAGTGCGCAAGGAATTGCGATCCTGGTTGCGGCGGCTGCACGACGACATGCATATCACCAGCGTGTTCGTCACCCACGACCAGGAGGAAGCGCTGGAGGTGGCGGACCGGGTGGTGGTGATGAACGAAGGCAGGGTCGAACAAATCGGCACGCCGGACGAAGTGTACGAACGCCCCGCCAGTCCGTTCGTCTACGAGTTTTTGGGGCACGTTAATTTGTTCCACGGGCGCGTTCATCGCGGCCGCGCCTGGATCGGCGATATCGAGGTGGAGGCACCCGAACACGCCGAGGCCGAGGAGCAGGAAGCGGTAGCCTACGTGCGACCCCACGACATCGAAATCGAGCGCGTTGCCGGCAGCGACGCCGCACTGCGTGCCCGCGTCAGCCACGTCCTGAGCATCGGCCCTTCGGTCCGTCTCGAACTAATTCTCGAAGGAGGCGGGCAGCGTGCCCCAATCCAGGCCGAAATCAGCAAGGAGCGCTTCCGCGAGCTCAAACTGGTCCAGGGCGACAGCGTGTTCATCAGGCCGCGGCGCTTCGACGTGTTCCCGAACCGGATACACTGACCGGTCATTTGTCCAAATCGGCGGTTCGCGGATGTCCACGAAATCGTCCATCATCCTGTTCGCGCACGGCGCCCGCGATTCCGAGTGGGCAGCGCCATTCCGCCGGATCGCCGCGCGGCTGCGTGAAGCCCGCCCGAACTTGCCAGTGCAACTGGCGTTTCTGGAACTGATGCCGCCGGCGCTCGTCGATGCAGTGGCGGGCATGGCCGCCGACGGCGTCACACATATCACTCTGGTGCCGCTGTTCCTGGCGCAGGGCGGCCACCTCAAGGAGGATCTGCCGCGCCTGCTGGAAGACATTCGCCGCAGCCACCCCGGCATCACGATCGACGTCACCGAGGCGATCGGCGATTCCGAAGTGCTGACCGCCGCCATCGCCGACTGGGCTCTGGCCCAGCACCTGTCCTTCACCACTTAAAGTCGGCACTGTACCAAGCGCCAAGAAAAGAGCGCGTCGGGATCGCAAAAGCCGCTAAAATCCAGCCTTTTCGATGATCGGGTATGCGGGTCTTTCGGGGAATCCCGGCGCGGGCAGGTACGCCCATCGCGCTCACCATCGGCAATTTCGACGGCGTCCATCCCGGGCATCGCGCCATGATTGCGCGGCTCTCCGAGGCGGCGCTGTCGCGCGGCCTGCCAGCCGCGGTGATGACTTTCGAGCCGCAGCCGCAGGAATTCTTTGCCCCGGACCAGGCACCCGCTCGCCTTACCTCGCTGCGTGAAAAACTCGAACTGTTGCATCAATGTGGCGTGGCAGGCGTATACGTGTGCCGCTTCGACTATGCGTTCGCGCAATTGACGGCGGACGAGTTTGTCAGGCGTGTACTTCGCGACAGCCTGGCGGTGAAATGGCTCCTGGTCGGCGACGATTTCCGTTTCGGTGCGCGTCGCGCCGGCGACTTTGCCCATCTCAAGTCGATGGCGCCGCAAGCGGGAATTGACGTCGAGGCGATGGGAAGCGTGGTGGTCGCCGGTGCACGGGTTTCCAGCACCGCGATCCGGGCCTGTCTGCAAGCGGGCGACCTGGATAGCGCCCGGCGCCTGCTCGGCAGGCGATACGCGATTTCCGGAAGAGTAGTCGGCGGCGACAAACTCGGGACGAAGATCGGCTACCCGACCGCGAATGTACAGTTGAAGCGGCTCAAGGCGCCGCTGTCTGGAATTTTCGTCGTCGAGGTAGAGGGCCTGGGCCTGGCGCCGCTTCCGGGTGTTGCGAGCCTGGGCGTACGGCCGACTGTCAAGGAACGCGGCCGGCCGACGCTGGAAGTTCATTTGTTCGACTTCGACGATCGCATTTACGGCAAGCGCATCACGGTGCGGTTTCTTGAGAAACTGAGGGAAGAGCAGAAGTTCACCGATCTGGATTCGCTGGTCGCTCAGATGCGTCTCGATGCCGCCGCAGCGCGGGACTATTTCTTAAGGGTTTTGAATGGCTGATTACAAGCACACACTGAATCTTCCTGATACGGCATTCCCGATGCGCGGCGATCTGGCCCGGCGCGAGCCCGAATGGGTGAGGCAATGGCAGGAAGCCAGGCTATATGAACGCATCCGCGAGGCCGCCAGGGGGCGGCCGAAATTCGTTCTTCACGACGGCCCGCCGTACGCAAACGGTGATATCCACATCGGCCATGCGGTGAACAAGATTCTCAAAGACATCGTGGTGAAATCGAAAACCCTTGCCGGGTTCGATGCGCCCTACGTTCCCGGATGGGATTGCCACGGCCTGCCGATCGAACACCAGGTAGAAAAGGTGCACGGCAAGAACATCCCGGCGGCGCAGTTCCGAAAACTCTGCCGCGAGTACGCGGCCGAGCAGATCGAGCGCCAGAAAGCGGGCTTCATCCGTCTCGGCGTGATTGGCGACTGGCAGAACCCGTATCGCACTATGGATTTCCAAACCGAGGCGGACATCATTCGTGCGCTCGGCCGCATCCGCGAACGTGGTTTTCTGTACCAGGGCGCAAAGCCTGTGCACTGGTGCATGGACTGCCGCTCTGCGCTGGCGGAGGCTGAGGTGGAGTACGAGGATCGTGCCTCCCCCGCAATCGACGTGGCATTCAAGGTCGCGGACAACAAGGCGCTGGCCCGGGTGTTACGCTTCTCGCACATCTACGAGCCGGTGTTTGCCGTGATCTGGACCACCACGCCCTGGACGCTGCCGGCCAACCAGGCAGTGGCCGTTCATCCCGAGTTCGAATACGTACTGGTGCGTTTCGCTGCCGGGATGTTCATCCTTGGCAAGGAAATGGCGGACAAGTGCATGGATGCTTACCAGGTCAACGACCGCCAGATCGTCGCCGAGTTCAAGGGCGCGGATATCGAAGGCTTGGCTCTCCAGCACCCGTTCTACGACAGGCAGGTTCCGGTTGTACTCGGCGAGCACGTGACGCTGGATGCCGGTACCGGGCTGGTACACACCGCGCCTGCGCACGGCCTCGACGACTATGTGATCGGCTCGCACTACGGGCTGCCGGTGGACAACCCGGTGGACGACGACGGTGTCTTCTTTACGAAGGTGCCGCTGGTCGGCGGATTATCGGTGTGGAAGGCGAACGACGTCGTCATCAAGGCGCTGCAGGACAAGCAGCGCCTGGTCCGCATCGATTCCGTCAGGCACAGCTACCCGCATTGCTGGCGCCACAAGACCCCGATCATCTTTCGCGCCACTCGCCAGTGGTTCATCGGCATGGAACTGGGCAGCGAACGGACGCTGCGCGAAATCGCAAAGGCGGCGGTGGACGCGACTTCGTTCTATCCGGCCGGGGGGCGGGCGCGGCTCGAGGCGATGATCGTCACCCGTCCCGACTGGTGCGTGTCACGCCAGCGCAACTGGGGCACGCCGATGGGGCTCTTCGTTCACAGGGAAACCGGCGAACTGCATCCGCGTACCGGCGAGTTGCTGGAGCAAGTGGCGCGTAGAGTCGAGAAGGAAGGCATCGAAGCCTGGTTCGCGCTGGAGCCGGCCGAATTGCTCGGCGGCGACGCCGCAACCTACCGGAAAGTGCCCGATACGCTCGACGTCTGGTTCGATTCGGGCACCTCTCATGTAGGAGTACTCGAGCGACGCGCGGAATTGTCCAAGCCGGCAGACCTCTATCTCGAAGGCCACGACCAGCACCGGGGCTGGTTCCAGTCTTCGCTGCTCACCGGTTGTGCGATCGACGGCGAGGCACCCTTCGCGGGCCTGCTGACCCACGGGTTCGCGGTGGACGGGCAGGGCCGCAAGATGTCGAAGTCGCTCGGCAATGTGATTGCGCCGCAGAAGGTGATGGATACGCTGGGTGCGGATATTCTCAGGCTGTGGGTGGCGACGACCGATTACTCCGGCGAGCTGTCGATCTCCGACGAAATCCTCAAGCGCGTGGTGGAGAGCTACCGCCGCATCCGCAATACGCTGCGCTTTCTGCTGGCCAACCTGGATGATTTCGATCTGCAAAGCCACCGTCTGCCGGTGAGCGAATGGCTGGAAATCGACCGTTACGCGCTGCAGATGGCCGCGCGCCTGCAGGACCAGGTCGTCCGGGACTATGACAACTACGAGTTCCATCTTGTCATGCAGAAATTGCAGGCCTTCTGTTCCGAAGACCTCGGGGGGTTCTATCTCGATATCCTCAAGGACCGGCTCTACACCGCGGGAAAGGATTCGAAGCCGCGGCGCTCGGCCCAGAATGTGCTGCATCACATCACCCACAGTCTGCTGCGGCTGATGGCACCAGTGCTGTCCTTTACCGCTGACGAGGCTTGGGCGATTCTCACCCGCGGGTCCGACGACAGCGTGCTGCTGCGCACCTGGTATGCGTTTCCTGACTCGGGAACGCATCTGCTCGACCGGTGGGAAAAAATCCGCGCGATCCGCGCGGAGGTGCAAAAGGAGCTTGAGGCGGTCCGTGTCGCAGGCAAAATTGGCTCCTCGCTGCAGGCCGAAGTCGAAATCCACGGCGACGGCGAGCGCTACGAGGTTTTGAGTTCCCTGGCAGACGACCTGCGCTTCGTGTTGATTACGTCGCAGGCCAAGGTGATCAGGAGTGCGGAAATGCGGATCGTGGTGAATGCCAGCCCTCACCGTAAGTGCGAGCGCTGCTGGCACTACCGTGGCGACGTCGGCCAGGACCCGGCCCATACGGACATCTGCAACCGCTGCACGTCCAACCTTTTCGGCGCAGGCGAGCCCCGGGTTCATGCGTAGCATCGCGGTGTGGCTTGGCCTGGGTGTGCTGATCGTCGTACTCGATCAAATCACTAAGCAGGTCATCCTGCACACGATCGCGTTCGGCCAGGCAGTCGAGGTGTTGCCGCCGGTTTTCAGTCTGGTCCTGACCTACAACCCCGGCGCGGCGTTCAGCTTCCTGGCGTGGGCGTCGGGTTGGCAGCGCTATTTCTTCATGGCGATCGCGCTGGCGGCGTCGATCCTGATCGTCTACATGATGAAAAGGCATGAGCGGGATCGCTTTCTGTGCTTTGCGCTGGCGCTGGTGCTTGGCGGGGCGGTGGGCAATCTGATCGACCGCGCCATTTATGGGGCAGTGGTGGATTTCCTGCTGTTCCGCTGGCCGGGAGGCCCGCGGCTGCTGGATCCCTGGCCGGCTTTCAACCTTGCCGATTCGTGCATAACCGTTGGCGCAGCGCTGCTGATCTGGGATAGTTTCCGTCGTTCCCGTGTCAAAGCGGTCTAGAAAGACCAATGCGTAAGTCCCACCGCAAAGACGCAAAGACCGCAAAGCAAAAACAGGAGGATCAGAATCCAGCGCCAGTCATTCGACGGGAAGCTCACGTTTCCTGCAACGCATGGTGACCCTTGTATTCATCGTGATCTGCCATGTATTGTCTTGCCTTTCTTTGCGTTCTTTGCGTCTTTGCGGTGACAGGTCTTGAGGTGAGTACATGCCGAACTGGATGAAAATGATCGAAGCGAAAACTGCGCTGGCCAGGCGTGGCGCCAAACCTTCCCGGGCCGGGGACAATCCCCGCATTCCGCCGGGACAGAAGCAAGTCCACGACTTTCCGATTCTCGATATCGGGCTGGACCCCGAAGTCTCGCCCTCGAACTGGACACTCAGGCTTTTCGGAATGGTCGAGGCAGAGCTGGAGCTTGACTGGAAAACGTTCAACGAACTTCCCCAAGCCGGCCTGACCAGCGATTTCCACTGCGTCACGCGCTGGTCGCAGCTCGACATGGACTGGAAGGGCGTGTTGGCGCGTGAACTCCTCATGCGGGCGCGTCCGCTGGAGAATGCCAGGTTCGTGACGCTGCACAGCGCCGACAAGTACACCACCAATCTGCCGCTGGACGCGCTGCTCGACGACGACGTCATTCTCGCCCACAGCGTACTCGGCAAGCCGCTCGCTCAGGATCATGGCGGCCCGGTGCGACTGGTCGTGCCGAAGCGCTACGCCTGGAAGAGCGCGAAGTGGCTGACCGGCATCGAGTTTCATCAGCAAGACCGCCTGGGGTTCTGGGAATTGCGTGGATATCACAACGATGCCGATCCCTGGAAGGAACAGCGGTTTTCCGGTGGTGAATTGTGAGCGGTCGCAGGGACCCTGACCCGGGCGTATAATTTCGGCCTTTCGGAAACTTCTCGGAACGTCATGCAGGTCATCCTTGCCAACCCTCGCGGCTTCTGTGCCGGCGTAGATCGCGCCATCGACATCGTCGAGCGCGCGTTGCAGATTCACGGCGCGCCGATTTACGTGCGCCACGAAGTCGTGCACAACAAGTACGTAGTGGAGGATTTGCGCACCAGGGGCGCCGTATTCGTCGAGGAACTGGCGGAAGTGCCGGAGGGTGCCACGGTGGTGTTCAGCGCTCATGGCGTCTCTCAGGCGATCCGGCGCGAGGCGCAGGCGCGCAAGCTGCGGGTATTCGACGCCACCTGTCCGCTGGTGACCAAGGTGCACGTAGAGGTGGCCAAGATGCATGACGGCTGGCGCGAGATCATCATGATCGGCCATGCCGGGCACCCGGAGGTGGAAGGCACGATGGGGCAGGTCGCCGGCGACATGTACCTGGTCGAATCGGTCGAGGACGTCGAGCGGCTCCAGGTCAAGGACCCGGACGATCTCGCCTTCGTCACGCAGACCACGCTGTCGGTGGACGATGCCCGCGCCATTACCGAGGCATTGCGGCGGCGATTTCCCGGAATCGTCGGACCCAGGAAGGACGACATCTGCTATGCCACGCAGAACCGTCAGGATGCGGTCAAGGCGATGGCGGCACGTTGCGACGTCGTCATCGTGGTGGGCTCTCCTAACAGCTCCAACTCCAACCGGCTGCGCGAAGTGGCGGCCAATCTCGGCATTCCTGCGTATATGCTGGACAACGCTGCCGAATTGAAACCTGAATGGGTGGAGGGAAAAGAGGTGGTGGGCGTGACGGCCGGCGCATCTGCGCCGGAGGTGCTGGTGCAGGCGGTCATCGCCCGGCTCAGGTCGTTGGGCGCCGGATCGGTCAGGGAGCTGGATGGTATCGCGGAACGGGTGACGTTTCCCTTGCCCAAGGCATTGGCCGTTTAGTTTTCCCCGAGAAAAAGAAAAGCGGCTCGCATGGCGAGCCGCTTTTTGTTGCTTCGCTGCCCCTATTGCAACTCCCGGAAGGAACTCCGTCGGCCGGTCGGGCTCGGCGACGAGAACGGCGGCGCCAGGTTGGGGTACTTGTTGTCCGACGTGGTCACGATCGCAACCGTCTTGTTGTTGGGCAGGCGCACGACGCTGATACCGACAACCAATGAATTTCCCACCAGCACGCCGGCGAGCGTGTTGCCTGAAGACTGGATGTATCCACCGGTCTTGTAGTCCAGGAAGTTCAAGTACGAAGTGCCGCCGGAAGTGCAGGCGCTGGTGGACGGAATGTTCGAGCCGATGATCAGCGTACCCAGTTGCAGTTTCGGGTCGACGTTCACGCGCTCTCTGCTGTTCGGAAGATCGGTTCTCCATCCATTCTTCGTTGCAACGTCGACCGCATTCGACGTGGCCGTGCGAATTCCCGCACCGGTCCCGGTCGTACTATCCGTAAGCGTCTGTGCCACAACCGTGGCGCCGCGGGCGACGATGGGTGCGCCGGGGGCAACACCGCCGGTTGCGTCCTTGATGCCATAGATGGTCTGTACCTGCACCGATGGCAGATCGCTGACGCCGAGATAGCGTCCGGTCCCGACGTAGATGAACGGTACGCCACTGACTTCACCCAGCTCCGGCTTCGTCGTCACCGGTTGGGTCACGCCGGACGGATCCGTGTACCGGGCAATGGCGTAACAAGTTCCGGTATCCAGGTTGAAGCGCCACATATTGCCAAGCAGGTCGCCGCCGTAAATCCTCAGCGTCGTGTTGTTCACATTGGTGTCGTCAACCCAGTTGTTGATCCTGGCCAGGCCGAGCGGCGTGGTCGTGCTGCCCGGTGTCCCGGGGTTGGCGGCCTGGATCTTCTTCCGGATCACCCCGGTTATCGGGTTCAGCACATAGACCCAGCCTTTGCCGTCTCCCGGGCTCACGTTGTTATAACCGGAGGTCACGACGACGACCCACGTGCCATCGGCCAGCTTGGTGATAATCGGGTTGCCGTAGGACAGGCCAAGGTCGCAGTCGTCCGTGCTGACGTCGGCCGTAAATGCGTTCGGGCAGCTCGCCGTGGCTCTGACATTGAACTCCCACAGTCCGATGGGGGTCGCCGGATCCGTGACATCGAGAGCGTAGAAGCCCCTTCCGCCTTTGCCGAGACCGCCGACCAGAATGGTTTTCCATTTTGCGGCGACAGGATCGTAGACGTCTCCGACAGTCGGCGAACCATCCACATAGTACTGGTGGCGGTTGGCGTAATCCTTATCCGCCAGGCGATACAAGTTCGGGATCAGAATGTTGGGAACGTATGCCCAACGCTCCACCCCGGTATCGCCGTCGATCGCGTGCAGCATGCCGTCATTGGCCGCGATGTACACGGTCGCACTGCGGGCGCTGCCGATGTCGACGCCGGCAACCATGTTGACGGGATCGCGGGAGCCGCTGTATATGCCGCTACAACTCACGCCGATCGTGTTGATGCACTCCTTGAAGTTGGCGCCGGCCGGCGAAGCGTAGCCGGCGTCGGAGTAGCTGGCCGAAATCTGCTTCACGTACACCGGCGCGCCGTTGACTACGTCGCCCAGAACATGCTGTCTGTCGCGATACAGTTGGTTCGCGGTTGCCACCGAAAGCTGGCTTTCAAAGGTACTGTCGCCGCGAAGGAAGTTTACGAGGTTCAAACCTGCGGCCGCCGTTTGCTGCGCGGCATTCAGGCTGCCCCACTGGCTCAAAGCCGCGGCCCCCACGCCGATCCATGCGGCATTGAAATAAGCCTGCTCGGCCCCGCTGAGGTTCGCCCAGGTGAAGTCCTGCAGGTTGTTGGTGCCGCTGGTATTGAAGCGCTTGATGACCCGGTTGTTACCTCCCGGGGTTGTGGCACTCGTCAGCGTATCGAGAAGGGCCTGCGCACTCCAGAGTCTGGTTGGGCTTACGGCACCGGTGTTCAAGTCGATCGTGCGCGCCTCCACGTCTCCGTTCCAGCGCACAGTTTCGTAGCTGGCGACGTACGCGAAGTTGTCCCCGGCGACGGGCTCGAGATTACTGGTTGCTGCAGCAGCGGCCGAGCCAGTTGTGGCCTGGACGCCGGCCAGCGCGTCCGACAATCCGGCCGAAAGCTGAGCAGGATCCCTGGCGCTGAAGTACTTGCCCCGGCCGTCCACGGCTGTGTGCCACAAATCGTCCACGGCGGTAACCGTATCCTCAACCGGTTCCGGCCAGTTCTTCGCTCCGTTCTTGATCGCGAGGAAATCCCCGGTCGGGTTGGCGCGATAGTCCGCAGCGTACGTCAACTGACCGTCCACGCCCAGACCGAGGGTGAAGGTGGTCATATGCTGCCAGCTCGCGCTGTCGTTTTGCGGATCGGTGCCTGGCTGTCCCGGGACATTATTGTCGGTGCCCACGTCGAGCGGGACTCCCGAGACCGGGGCCCCGAGCGAGCCCGGCGCACGCAGGTCGGTGACGTAGTAGTACTGGGCGACGTCGGCAAGCGTGTCGGGATAGCCCAGCGGGCCTGACGTCGACGAGGTATTGACGACCGTCTTCGGTCCAGCGGCCGTGGGCGAACTGATAGGCGTAATGGTGAAGTCCGCAGACGTGATGGCCGCCCCTGTCGTTGTGGACGTCGTCGTACCGGTAATGGAGGTCGAAGCTGCAGGCGTGGGCAAGCCGGTCGTAGTATTCGACAGGCCACTGCTACTGGTGCTGGCTGCCGCCGCAACCGGCGCTCCGGTGACCACCGTTGAGGGAGCGCCGTTGACAGTGCTGGTTGCGGCGGCGCTCTTTGCCGATGTACTGCACGCCGTCACTGTCGAGAACGTCGGACCGCTGGTGTTGCCGCTAAAAGTCGTGGTAGGCGCCCCGGGTCCAACCGTCGTTACGATCCTGTTGTACCCAAGAACCCGCTGCAGGAGGACGGTTCGTGTACCGGTACCGGAACAGGTAAATGTGGTCTGCGGATTGGTGCCGTTCCCTGCGGCACTGAAGCCGCTGGGGAGGCCCGTGCCTTCCGACGTGCTGACCCATTGTGCCGTCTGAGTAACCGGCGTGGTGACCGTCGAGGTGAGGTTTTGGCATCCCCCCGGCACAGAACCGACCACGTAAGAGTTGGCCCCGTATGTGGCAGGGTTGACGGTACCGCCGACGGTAACCACCGTTTGGTCGTATGTAGTCGTTCTACGCCATACCCGCGCCTGGTTTGAACCGCAACCACCGGTCCCTTGGGGGCCTCCCGGTGTGCCGGATATACCCGCGGGGGTTACGTTGCCAAACGTGCTCGTGGTATTGAAGGTCAGCGTTTGTTCCTGCACCACCGTGAATCGGGTAACGACGGTGTTGGTCAGCGCGACGCAGGCGCCGACATCGGCAAAGGTGTAGGTCGCGCCCAGTACGGGAGCTGCCGCCACGCCGCCGGTCGTGACCACCGTGCTGGTAGCATCAGTAGTGCGGCGTTTGATGCCTCCAAAATTCGGTGAACAGCTACCAGCCTGATTCGCCCCCGCGCTGACGCCATTGACCGCGGCAAAGGTGCTGTTGGCGCCGCCGTTGAGGGCCTGTTCATCCACCTTCGTTGTCGGCGTAATCGCGGTCGTGACGACCGCGTTACAGGCCGTAATGTCCTGATAAGTCGTGGGCGTCGATGGCGTGGTGCTTAACACGACGCCGTCGCGCGAAACCACCGTGCTGACCGACGAGGAGGTCTGCTGCTTGACACGCTTGAAGTTCGCCGGACAGCCGCAAGGCGTGGCGCCAAAAGCGTTGGCGCTGCCGGTACAGATCTGCTGCGAAAAGGTGTCGTTCGAAGTCACACTGGTGAGCTGGAACGAACCGTCCAGCAACGGGCGCGGCGCCGATGCAGGGTCCGAGTCCTGATGCCCGATCGCGGTGCCGTTGAGTTTCTGACCGGCATTGCCGTTCCAGAACCCGTCGGTCGACAGGAGCGTGAAGTTCTGCTGACATGAGTACTGCATCGGATCGTCAGACATGCCGTTGTTGATGCCGGTAGTCACGTGGCCATAGTAGCGACCGACCCGGGACAAGGCTTCCCGCAGTGGCGTCGAGTCGCCCGGAGCCATTGCGTAGAACTTCGTGTACCAGTTGTTCTTTTGATTCCCGGCACCCGCGGTGAAATCCGCCATGGGCAGAAATTCCGCCGACGCCACCGGGCTGCCGGGATTGATGGTGACAAAGCCGATGCGGAAGCTGTCGGTAACCGACTTGAACGCCAGGCCCGACGCCGTTTTCATCATCTGCATGCGCGTGCGATAGTAGGCATACCAGTTGGCGAAGTTGGTCATCTCCTGTGCGTAGGTGCAGCCGGTTGGCCCGACCGCACCGGAACATTCGGTGCGTGACGCGGCCCGCGGGTAATTGGCCGTAGTCGAAACGATGTCGGTGCGGGTGAAGCCGTCACTGCCGGTGCCGTACTTCGGATACTGGAAGGTCGCCGTTTTCTTGGGCTGGCAGGTTCCGGTACCGAAGCCGCTGGCGTTCTTGCTGCTGCACCACGCCAGGCTGCTGATGGTGTAGTAATAGGGGTTCAGGGTACCGGCAGCGGAGTATTGATTGTCATAAGTCCCGTTTGGATACGTCCAGACGCCTCCCTGGATCGGCCTTTTGCATTTGCCGCTTCCAAACGGTGCGGTGCGATCCGCGGTCGTTGCCGACCCCGTATTGCACCACACGGTGTCGGGGTAGCTCGTGGTCAAGTCGATGTTGCCGGTGAACTGGATACCATACGCGTCGTTCGGCACCGCGGTCCAAGTCGTGTAGTTCGTCCTACTGGTCCCGTCGTAGTTCACCGCCGGCGTATAGGTAATGGCCGGGTTGTAGTGAATGCCGTTGAACTGCGCACTGTTGTACGGGGGATCGGCGAAATTGCAGTCCTGTAAATTGGAACCCGTATCCTTGCATGCGGGATCGTCGTCGACGGAGTCGGGCATGTGGTCACGGTCCATGCTCCCGGAGTCATCCAGCACGAACATCAGATTGGGCTTCACGACCGCACTGGCCGTGGTTGCCATCGGCGCACTTGCGATGTCGGTCAATGCGGCGTTGACCGTGGTCATGGCAAAACCCATCCCAAGGACAAGTGCCATATTGGTCAAGATCAAGCTCGTCGGTGAAGTGCGCTTCATGATTGCCCCCGAATACATAACGGTTCTGATGGATTAGTAAGTGAACGCCTGAATGTAACTGACGGTGAACCTCGGTCCTTCGATCCTCGCGGTGATCCGATAGAACACCAGCGAAGTCCCGGCCAGCGGCGCGCTGCCGTAAGATCCGCCGCCCTTGGTGCTGCCCACCGACACCGTGGCAACCTTGACGCAATCCGTTTCGTCGATCGTTTTGGCGGATTCGTTGCACATGCGGTGGGCGACGTAATAAATGGTGTTGCCGTAATCATCAGTCCCGACCAGCGTGCCGTTTCCCGTCCAATTGAAGGTCTTCGGGTCGAAGGAGGGCTGCCAGTTTGCAAAGTACCCGGCCTGGTCCGCTTCAAGCTGGCCCGGCGTCTTGGTCGTCAACCAGGTGCGGGCAGCCTCGACCGCGGCGTCCCCGGCGCTTACGGCAGCGTTCTTGAATGCCAGGTTGCCCGCAATCAGGTTATTGGTGTCGACTGCGCGCATCATCGCAAGCCCCGCCATCGTCATGGCCACCAGGACGATCAGCGCGATGAATAACACGACGCCGCGCTGCGCGCTTCGCGTCGCACCAATCCGGGCGGGCATCGGATTCAGGGATGTCATCAGTTGCTCCAGATCATGTTGCGCAGAGGTACCACCGTTTCATAGACGCGATAACGGTAGAAATGCCAGTCGGTACCATCGTCGAGGTCGGTCATGGTGAAGCAGCCGCCGGACCAATAAGGAGAATTGGGCGGATCATTGGGGGCGATGCAATCCGCCGTGACGGCGGTTTTTTCGAATTTCGCGCTGCGCGCCAATAGCGCAATGCGAATCGCGCGCACCTGCATCCATTGCACGGCGTCTGCGGGCAGTGTGGTATTCCAGGTGTCCACTACGGCATCGCCATCGGTATCTTTGCCGTACAGCGCTTTCAGTTGCACGATGCCGTCACCGGTGTCCGAATCCGACGTGCCATCGCCGTCCAGGTCCTGCGCCGGGACGTAGGGCATCAGGGTTCTGGTCTGCAGCTTGTCGTCGCCGATTTGATAAGTCACAACGGTGGGCGAGCGGCCCAGCGTGTATAGCAGCGCGGCAGTCGAGTAATTGACGCCGGAACCGCCACCTTTGTTGAAACTGGCCGTAGGGCTGATCGGGTCACCAGCGTGATCGACGTAGGTATAGGTGACCGCACTGGCGTGTTGGACGGTATTGATTGCCGCCGGGGCAAATCCGGTTACCTCGGCCACTGAGCAGTCCAGCCCCGCCTCGCTTGCCACGACGAGGTCGCCCGCCTGAACCCCCGCAGCATTCTTCAAGGGAAAGTCCCCACCGGACGCCGCGCCGCCGACGAACGCATTACCTTGCACGACGTTTGGCGAACTGCCGTATATCACCGTGATCTGGTCCGGCGCGCCCGCGGCGCCAACGCTGATGACCACCGGGGCCATGAGAAAAGTGAAATCGGGCACCGGTCGATTGCTGTCGTAGACGCGCGTGTTGCAGCCGAGCATGTTGTCGGTTGCCGAGACCATGCCGAAGCCCGCACTGCGAATGTTGCTTTCCAGCGTAAAGAGCGCGATGTTGCCGTTGACCTGCGCGTCGCTGGTGCCCGTTGTGGTGCGCTTTCTTTCCTCGGAAGTTGCATACACTTGCATGATGACGATCATGCCGATCAGTCCAATGAGCACCGCAGCCAGAATTTCCGGCAGGCTCATGCCTCGCATGAAATGCGGGTTTTGAAGCTTGTTGTTCAAGCGCTGACCCATGATTGGCCTCAATTGATGTAAGCCGTCATGACGAACTGATGAACAGTCGCGTCGCTCGGACTTTTCCACCGGAGAGTTACCGTGGTTTGTGTGCCGACCGATGCGCCGAGCGGGCTGGCGCCAACCGTGACAATGGGACGGTTTGCGGCCGCATCCGGCAGCGATGCGTCGACCTGTGCGATCCAGTTGGTCAGCGCCGCGGGCGGGGTACCGCTTCCAGCGTATTGGTAGCTCGCCAGTGCTGCGCGGTTCAACCACATTTCGCCCACCAACTGACCCGCCAGGTTGCTGGCCTCCGCGCGGTCGCGCGAGTCGGAGGCAAGCCTGATTCCGATCGCTTGCATGCCGATCATTGCCAGAATGCCGACAGAAAAAATCAGGATGCCGATCAGCGCCTCCAGCAGCATTACGCCTGACTGGGCGTTGCGCAATGAGCGCCTTGTAGTCGTTTTCATGTGGACACTCCAGTTAACATCTCCGGGAATCGCCGGCGGTCAGTACTTGCGGGTCGCACATTTTTATCTGCCCCCCCACTGCCACCGTTAAGTTGAGGCAGCGCATTTCTCCGCTTCCGGTGCCGCAGGCGCCGCCAGTCGGATTGGTTACCTGGATGGTTGCGGCAGCCGGCAGATTCGTCTTTCCCAAGCCGTCGAAGGTGATTGTCGGGTCGGTCGTTGCGATCACCGCGTTAGGGGTGCCCTCCGCGGCGCTACGCGATTGAACTGTTGCCGGTTCCAATGCAGAAGGAGCGTCGATTGATACGGACCAGCTCGAATCGGGTCCATTCATCGTGAAGGTGACCGATTTGTTGCGCTGTATTGCGTTGGCACGCGCCAATTGCAATCCGTTCGAAATCGATTCGGCCGCATTGCGCACCTGTGTGTTCTGCAGCCATGCGGTGAAACTCGGCACGCCCAGCGCGAGCAAGACACCCACAATCACGATGCCGATCAGCAGTTCGATCAGCGACATGCCGGCAGCAGCACGTGCGCGCATCAGCATGCCCCGCCTTTTCGGACGATCCAGCATGTCGCGTTGCCGGCCCAGCCCTTCGTGGAAGCCGGCGCATTGGCGACAGTCGCTCTGGCGTTGCTTTCGGTGATGCTGAATACCAAGCCGTCGACGTCTGATCCCGCATTGCCGGTGCCAGAGATCGTATAAGTAGTGGCCGTCAGGTTCGTGCAGGCGTAAGCAAAGTATCTGGCGTTGGTCGTAGAGCACGGCATACCTGCATAGGTCCGGTTGTCCTGGAACCACTGCTCCGACTGCACCCGCATGGCTAGCAGGTTTGCATAAGCCTCGGCCAGCTTGCCGCGCACCACGTACTGGTTGTAGGAAGGCAAAGCTATCGCGGCGAGAATGCCGACGACGGCTACAACGATCATCAGTTCGATTAGCGTAAATCCGCCAGGCTTCTTCATACATCCCTCCTTTTTTCGTATGCCAAGACTAGCGACAGGCATATCGGTATGCCACTGTCTTCCGACAGGAGGTCGGTTTCGCAGAACGAACGGCGGGGAAAGCCCTAGCCATGGGGCGCTCCATGGCATTATCTTTGGCAGACGAATTTTGTCGGTTAGAAACGATTTGCGCGGCTGGTTCGAGAGGGCTCGCGCAAGAGGTGGCGAGGACGGGCACACGGCATTTATTTTTTGACCGTCAAGCCATGTAGGGAGAGGCGATGCTAAGTGAGACGTTCCATATCTTCCGCCGGCCGCTGGACCCGGAACAACGACTGGGTATGGCTCTCATGGCGTCAGCGCTACTACATGCGCTGATGTGGATATCGTTGTCGGCCTATTCCATCCGCGGCAACGTTCTTACCCGGCCTGTGTATGCGCCGTTGAGCATCCGGATCGAGAGGTTGCCCAAGACGCCGGCAGCAACGCCAGTCGTGATCAACGATAAGAAGGCTTCGCTTAAGCAGAAGCTCAATACGCCCAAACCGGTGGTGACTGCCGCACCTGCGGATATCGAACAGTTCTTGTCCCAGCCCGGGGTATCGGTCTCCGATACCTTGTATTTGCGACCGATTTCCAGCCGTGTCAGCAGTCCATTATTTGCAACCGGTGAATTTCGACGATCTTCCGATATCAGCGAAAAACCCGAGGCGGTTGCGATGAGAGTTCCAAAATATCCCCGACCGGCAAGGGAACATAAGGTTTCCGGCTGGGTCGTTGTAATGTTGCTAGTGAATGAACGAGGAAAGGTGGTCGAAACGGCGGCGGTGGATTCCAGCGAGTCGTTCAGTGACTATGATGGAGACATCGCAGAAGATATGCGCGGCTCCATTTTTGTTCCTGGAAGACTTGACGGCCAGGCGGTCAAAACGCTGATGTTTGCCACGGTGCGGTTCGATTACAAGGACTTGTCCGGACTTGAATCCGCCACCGATCCAGTCGCGCCGGTCTCGATGGAAAACGACGAAAAGCGCTGAACTGTTTACCTGGTCATTCGTTTGCAGCCGTCCAGGACCGCGATGTAACCGACCCGGACGCACTTCAAAGCTACGCTGTCTTCGACCACGAGCCTTTGATATCTTGCGGTCCTTGAGGTTAGACAGAGTCCAATTCGTACCCTATAATGCCGAGCATGGAAATCACTCAATACACCCGCGACAACCTTGCCGAAAAGCTGCGGGCGCACGGCATCAATCCGACCCACCAGCGAATCGAGATCGCTTTCGCGCTGTTCTCACGCCACGAGCATCTTTCGGCGGACCAGGTCATGGCGATCGTCAACACGCGTCACTCGGAAACTTCGAAGGCGACGGTGTACAACACGCTCAACCTGTTTCTCGAGAAGAAACTGATCCGTGAAGTGATCGTGGACCCGAACAAGGTGTTCTACGACCCCAACACCGAGCCGCACTATCACATGTACGACCTCGAAAGCGGCAGGCTCACCGACATCGATGCCACGGATGTGCGTGTCACAGGATTGCCTACCTTGCCTTCGGGCATGGTGACCGAGGGCATGGACATCATCATCCGCGTCCGGCCATCGGACGCCGCGCACTGACGTTTTCTAACGCCCGGTGAATTTCGCCGGGCGTTTTTCCTTGAACGCCGTCACGCCCTCGCGGAAATCATCGCTGTTCGCTGCTTCACGCTGCAGGTCGCGCTCCAGGTCGAGCTGCTGCTCGAACGTATTCGCTGCCGAAGCGTAGATTGCCCGCTTCATCAGTCCCAGGGCCTGGGTGGCCTGTGCTGCAAGCTGCCGTGCCAGGGCCTGCGCTTCGTCGGACAAATTGTCGTCGTCCACGCACTTCCAGATTAATCCCCATTGCTCGGCGCGCTCCGCGCTGATCTGCTCCGCAAGCATCGCGGCGGCCATCGCGCGGGCGGTCCCGACCAGTCGCGGCAAGGTGTAAGTGCCGCCGGCGTCCGGAATCAGGCCAATGCGCGCAAAGGCCTGGAGGAAACTCGCCGATCTTGCCGCGATCACGATGTCGCAGGCCAGCGCCAGATTGCAGCCGGCACCGGCGGCCACGCCGTTGACCGCGCACACCACCGGCATCGGCAGCGCCCGCAGGGTCTTCAGCAACGGGTTGTAGTTTTTCTCCAGTGAATCGCCGACATCGACCCTGGCAGTGGCCGGAGACATCATCCGTTCGGACAAATCCTGGCCGGCGCAGAAGCCGCGCCCGGCGCCGGTGATCAGCAGCGCGCGGACGCTCGCGTCAGCCTTGATCCTGGCGAGCGCCTCGCGCAGTTCCGTGTGCATTTCGCCGGTGAAGGCGTTGAGCCTCTCGGGGCGATTGAGCGTCAGGGTTGCGACGCCTTCGGCGATATCCAATAAAATGGTGGTGAGCTTCACTGGCGTTTTCCTCTTCTTTGTCAGTATCCGCACGCGCGGGTTTCAGCAGATTATAAAACCCTATTCGGGAAGGATTGCTCATGGCGTACCAGAACATCATTGTTGAGACCCGCGGCAAGGTCGGCGTGATCACGCTCAACCGGCCGCAGGCACTCAATGCGCTCTCGCCGGAACTGATGCGGGAACTCGCCTCCGCACTCGATGCCTTCGAAGGCGACGACGGCATCGGCTGCATGGTCGTCACCGGCAGCGACAAGGCCTTTGCGGCCGGCGCCGACATCAAGGCGATGAAGGAAAAGTCCTACATGGACGTCTTCAAGGAAGACTTCATCACTGCCGAGTGGGAGCGCATCAGCCGATGCCGCAAGCCAGTGATCGCCGCGGTGGCGGGCTACGCGCTGGGTGGAGGCTGCGAACTGGCGATGATGTGCGATTTCATCATCGCTGCCGATAACGCCAGGTTCGGCCAGCCGGAGATCAACCTTGCCATTATCCCCGGCGCCGGTGGCACCCAGCGCCTGCCGCGCTTCGTCGGCAAATCCAAGGCGATGGAAATGGTGCTGCTTGGGCAGGCGCGCATGATGGATGCGGCCGAAGCGGAGCGCGTCGGCCTCGTGAGCCGGGTGGTGCCAGTCGCCGAACTGATGAACGAAGCGATGAAGGCCGCCGGAAAGATCTGCGAACTGTCACTGCCCGTGGTGATGATGGCCAAAGAATCAGTGAACCGCGCTTTCGAAACCACGCTGGCGGAAGGTGTGCGCTTCGAGCGCCGCCTGTTTCACTCCGGCTTCTCCGTCGAAGACCAGAAGGAGGGCATGGCTGCTTTTGTCGAAAAGCGCAAGCCGGTCTTCAGAAATCGTTAGGGAAGTTCTGCCTGCTTATGTAGGCCGGCCATAAGGCGTCCTCGCCATCGTACCCTCGACCCGGATCGCCTCGGTCGCGCATGCGCAGTTAATGCAGCGCTTCCCTGCATTGCCCGAGGGGCGGGCCGGCCTTATAATCCGCGCCTTCGTGCCGCTGTAGCTCAGTTGGTAGAGCAGCGCATTCGTAATGCGAAGGTCGCCAGTTCGACTCCGGCCAGCGGCACCAATCCCCAGGCATTTGCGGCGCCGGTCCCATGCGGCGAGGTATCGCTTTTGTGCGGCCGAAGGAGTTGTCTTGAAAAAGCTGCCGATCATGCTGTTGCTGGCAATCCCGGCAATCGTCCTCGCCGAAGATGACGGCAATGAACTTCTCGACTTCATGCGGCGGCCGGCATCTCATGGCGTGGCGCTCGCCTACATCGACAACGTCAGGACGCAATGGAACGGCACGCTATTCTGTGTTCCCGCCGACGATCAGAAGGCGCGGGCATTCGACGCAGTGAAGATTTATCTGGAAGGCAATCCGGAGCAGCGCTTCCGCCAGCGCCGCTATCTGATTATCCAGGGGCTGCGCGCAGCGTATCCCTGCCGGGCAAAGTAACGCTCGCCCGAAACTCCCCGGCGCATCTTCTTCTAGCGGTATACCAGTATCGGGATCTTGCTGTGAGTGAGCACCTTGGTGGTCTCGCTTCCCAGCAGCAGTGCCGACAAGCCGCGGCGTCCGTGCGAGGCCATGAATATCAGGTCGCAATCGCGCTGATTCGCCGCTTCGACGATGCCCTCCCACGGATGGTCGTTCACCAGCGTCAGCGATTCGCAGGCCACACCGGCCGCGCGCGCCTGTTCTTCGAGCGCTTTCACCAGGCGCTCGCCGCGCGCGAGCGCGTCGCGCTCGAACTGTTCGGCGAGAACATCGCTGGGCCCCGCTTCGGTGTAAATGAGGTAGGAAGTGGCGGGTACGGCGTGAAACCCTACCACGCTCGCGCCTGCAAACTTCGCGAACTCGATTCCCTTCTTGACCGCCGAGTCGCATAACGCCGATCCGTCGGTCGGCAACAGGATTCTCCGGTACATGCTCCACCCCCTTTCACTCGGCCACAGCTTAATTTACAGCGGTTTGTGCCATCTGTCGGATAATTGTCGCCGCTCGCGGAGGAGCGGCACGAATCCATTGGGACCAAAAAATGAAAATCAGCGATGTCAGAATCCACGTTCTAAAGAGCGCACTCGCGGAACCGTTCGCATTTTCCCAGGGCTGGGTGAAGCAGCGCTCGGCTACGCTTGTCGAAGTGCTCACCGATGAGGGTATCACCGGTTGGGGCGAGGCGTTTGCCCAGGGGCTCGAGCCGCCCGAAATAGCCGCCACCGTTATCGACAAGGCCCTGAAGCCGCTCGCGATCGGTGCCGACCCGCTGGATACCGAAGTGCTCTGGCACCGCATGTATCACATGACCCGCGACTACGGCCGTAAGGGCTCGGTGGTGGCGGGGATCAGCGCGGTGGACATCGCCCTCTGGGACATCGCTGGCAAGTTTCACCAGGTTCCGGTGTACAAACTGCTCGGCGGCGCGTTTCGCACCAAAGTCCAACCTTACGCCACCGGCTTCTATCGCATCAAGGGGCAGGGCGAAGCCAGGCGTCTCGGCGAGGAGGCGCTGCGTCACTTCGAGGCTGGCTTTTCGCTGATGAAGGTAAAACTCGGCTACGGCGTGGACGACGATGTCGCCTGCATGAAGGAGATCGGCCGCAGCATTCACGGAAAGCCGATAACGCTGATGGTCGACACCAACCACGCGTACGGGCGCGCCGAGGCGCTCCGGCTCGGCCGTGCGCTCGAGGAATACGACCTGCGCTGGTACGAGGAACCGGTCGTGCCCGAGGACATCCAGGGCTATGTCGAAATGCGGCAGAAACTTTCAATGCCGATCGCAGGCGGCGAGAACGAACATACGCTCTACGGCTTCCGCGAATTCCTGGGCGCTGGGGCGGTGGACGTGGCGCAGCCGGACCTCGGCTCCTGCGGCGGCATTACCGCCGGCAGGCACATCATTGCGCTGGCGCAGTCGCATGGGATTCAGGTGAATCCGCACGTTTGGGGCTCGGCGATCGCGCAGGCCGCCTCGTTGCAACTGATCGCCTCGGTGCCGGTCGCGCACCACTCGCTGTTCGCATTGGAGCCCATTCTTGAGTACGACCGCTCGACGCATCCGTTTCGCAAGTACCTCGTCACCAAGCCGATCCAGCAGGTGCAGGGCTGGGTCGAAATCCCGTCGGGGCCGGGGCTGGGCGTCGAAGTAGATCGCGCGGTACTGGAAAAATTCCGTGCCTGATGCGGTTGCGTAGCAGATGGCCAAGCCCCGCGATGGAGGCCGGGAGGCGGGGCGAGCTCCAATCGGGGCGGCGGTGTGCGTCTTGAGAGCGGCGGCGCAAAGAACGAAAATAGGCTCTGAAGTCGTGATAGAACAGACACGCTTATCCAGTCATGAGTCACCGGACATGAATGCTGATCGTTCGTTCGAGCGCATAACCAAGGCGGATCTGAAGAAGCTCGCGCGCTTGGCGCAGGCGGAGCGCGACGATTTTTTCGGCCGCCATAACGAGTGGGCAATCCTGTACCGCAAGCGTATTGTCTGCTCCGCGCTGTGCCAGGAGGCGGCACTGCATTTCCTCAACGGCACGACCGGCGTGGGCGATTTCAATGTGTGGACCTTTTACGCCGAACATCCCGAAGCGCCGTTTCCGTTCCAGCACATTGCCAAACTGGACTTCGGCAAGTCCAGGTTTGGCCAGGACCCGGTGAGTCCCGAAGCCTATGAAGGCAGGCGGGTGGAAGTGCAGGGCCGTTCGCTCGACTGCAAGCCCGGCGACGATCCGATCGAAGTACTGCAGCAATACCTCCGGGGCGGCGAGTCGCCCTCGGCGCGCGAACTGCGCGATAAAGCTGTGGTGCTGCTCGAGCCGGAAAAGTATGTCGGCTACGTCGTCTGGCCATCCCTCGCCGTATCCGTTTCGTAACGCGTCGCCGATGAATTGGCGGGCAACTTGACTGCGTGCCGCCCGCAGTTGCCGATTGGCGCGTTCTTGCGCTCGTAAATGGTGCCGCGATTTTTTGCTACGCCGCCTGAAATTGACGCGGCCCCATCGGCGGAAGGCTTCTAGATTCCGCTGATGAGGCCGTCGTCTTTCTTATTGAACCAGATGACGACGTGGGCAGGGATAGATGCCTCCGCGTTGTCTGATTCCTCCTCCCCCCGGCGCATAGCCAAGAGTTCCTTGCGCGCCGCCGCCAAATGCCGCGCCGGCGAATATTCTGTTTGCTGCGTCCCGCCGCGCGATCAGCCTTCGGGGTGCAAAACCTGCGCCGACGGACACTTCGCGCTACCGTAAGATCAGAACACGCAGCAGTCACCCGGCCTTAGGCGCAACACCTCGTTGCAATCCCTGCACTGATAAGTCAGGAGTGCCCTCACGGGGGACATCACCTCTTCCCGCTGGGACCTGCGTATCGGGCAGGTCAAAACTGAAATCTGGACGATTCCGCGTCTCATCGCGCGGTTGATCTCCGGCGGAAAAATGCTTCAGGGCCGTGATTAAAGCTCTTATCCGTTTGCGGAGTCAATCGTGCACTGCATCAGTCGGATGAATGGGACAGCGCCGCTGCCGTCTTTCGCCGCTTTCCCAGCGGCGGGGCTGGCTAAACGGCGCTGCGGGCTCATCCGGGGATCGCCCATCAAAAAAACGCCAAGCTTCGAGCAGCGGCCGTTCGCAACGGGAAGAAGTTCCGAAATGCGGAACATGGTGCACTTTGAAGGCAGATAGGCTGCGTCAAGGTACGGAATAGGATCGCCGGTCTCGGGTTTGGTCGCGTGTCATTCGGCGAGGTCAGCATGGCACCGGCACAAACGCGGCTAACAGCGAACGTGCTTTGGCGCCCTGGGCCTGCTTGCACCGGCGATTTGCCCTTCGCCGGCACTTTTTTGTTTGCTTTTTAGGGCTGTGCCACGGTTCGGGAGCACCGCAAGAGAAGCACTTAACTCGATGATTGTTCGCGCTTGTTTTACTGGTCTCGGGTAAACCTAACACTCTGATAGATTTGACAAGTTTGCCAATCTGTTCGATAAAGTACACATGCACGTCGCTTGCTGTGGACCGAGGCGATGAGGCAATACTAATAACAACGAGATCTTCCGAATGCGTGCAGTTGCGACACGGTCCTTGTTGCACGGGCCGGACGCCTCAGAAGGGAGGAATTCGCTTGGCGCCGTGCTGCCACGCGAGGCGGAGGTCTGGGCGTTGTCCGCGCTGACTCAGGCTTTTCGCATTCCTTTCGACGAAAAGCTGGTCAGCGGCCAGATGCTGCCGCCGCATGGGGCCAATTCGATTGTCCTGGCGGCCGACCTGCTCGGATTGCGCACGGCCAGGGCGAAGCGGCCAGCCTCCCGCTACGGAAACTGGCCGCCCCGTTCCTGGTTCTGTTTTCGCCCGCTTTACGCGAGCCGCACAACGGTCTCGTCGCCGGTCGTGAGAGTCTTGCCTCCCTTGACTCCGCGGCGCCGAACCCGCGGCTCGCCTTTTTATTACGAGTGGAAGGCGACCGCGTCGCCTAGTACGAGTCGCCTAGTACGAGAAGGGGCAGGCCAGCCACACCATCTTGTCCTTCGGCGAGTTCGAAGCGCCCTACGGCGGCCAGGTGCTGCTGGCGACCCCGAAAGAGAATCCGCTCAACGACCCCGACGCGTTGGGCGCGGCCGGCGCGAAATTCGGTTTCCGCTGGTTCATCCCCGAACTGCTGAAGCATCGCCGCATCTTCCGCGACGTTCTGGCCGCCTCGTTCGCCATCCAGTTGATGGCACTCGCCACGCCGCTGTTCACACAGGTTGTAATTGACAACTCGCCGCTTCAGCGGTTCGTTTCGGTGAAGGCTTACCTGTCTATGCGAGCATGGTCAGGTTAAGCGACCCGGCCGGAGCCACAAGTCATTGTCCATCACACTTTAAATCTTCAAGGCACTACCTAAAGCGACGCTAGTAGATCCCATGTATTACTGCACGATGAATTCCGCGACGTGTACGTACTAGGGAAGCTCTGATCAAGTTCCGCGACGCGCGTTGCGCCAGGTGCGGATGACTGCTAGGCGTCGCTCCGCAGATGCGGCTGAAGCCCCAGCAAGGAGCGTAACAACGCAGGCGCCGCACCTGGCACAACCCAATGACATTTCGACTCTTTCGAGGGACCGGGCGATTCGGGCCGATGTCTGCGTCGGCTCCTCCTTATGTAGGCCGGCTACACGGCGTCCTCGCCGTCTTGCCCTCGACCCGAATCGCCTCGGTCGCGCATGTGGAACTTGATCAGAGCTTCCCTAGCACTAACGACAGGATGCGGCCAAAAGCGGAGGTTCAGGCTGTATGCGCCAACCGTCCCACCCTTGGCCACAGGCGCCACTCACGACGTGCACCCCTGAGCCAATCAGCGCCGCCTGCTCTTGAGGAATTCCGACCGAGTGCGTTCGGCCTCAAGCGCTTCGCTATGCGGATACCGCACAATCGCCGCTCGACGTTTTCCCGAGGAGTCGTTCGAATCGTAGCCTGGCGGCAGGACTGCAATCAGCATCGGCCACACGGTTCACTCGGCAATCTGACCCCGAGTGAGTATGCAAAACGAGGACAGGAAACTGCCCGAGAAGCAACCGAACTCTAGTTCAAAGCTGTCTGAAAACCGGTACAACCTCAGTGCTTCGATATTCCTTGCGGGCGTCAGTCCAATGCATTGAGACCCAACTCTTGGCTTTGCTTACGGCTTCAATCCAGTTGGCCGTGCACCGGGCCGGCGATAAACCTGTTGCGGTCCCTGATCACGTAGCAGGCAGCCAGCCCGATGGAAATGTCCTGTCTCGCTACGGAAAACATGCTTACCGTCACCTGCTCGCGGGCTGCAACCGTGACGGGAAAAAGCTTCAGAGGTTCGCCGCTGCGCGGTTCGTTCCTTGCGGTCACGCGAATGCGCCGGCCGTCCGCCAGGATGGCACCCGCTTCGTGGATTACGGTGCGGGTGTTGGTCTGGTTGTCGATGTATATGGACAGACGCTGGTGCTCGGATGCGGAGGGTTCCAGCCATGCGAAGACGGAAATCCTCGATGGATGGCGAAGGTACCCGGATATCGCGTAGACGGTCAGTGCGACGGCAAGGCCCGCCCCTACGGAAAAGCCATAGTACAACACCACGTCAGACTCGCTCATCGGTGCCAGTTCGGCTCTTGGTTTTTCTTGATTGCCCGATTACTCCGGCGCCGCGCAGAGTATAACTTCACCGACAGGAATTGTCGCATCGCCTCACAAGGTCGCTGCGAAGGGAGGTGCGCCCAGGAAATGCAGGAGTCAGGCGTCTTTAAAAAACACCCGACCTCCCTTGCTCACCGAATTCCCCAGGCGCAGCCAATATCTCGCAACCGCCGTGCCAGTGGGTGGCGTCGAAAAAACGACAGTCCGGCCCCACAGCGAATGCTCGCTGCAATTGAAGGAAAAAAAGATCGTCGGAAAGCGGACAAAGCAACTGACGAAGTCTCAGCAACGGGCGCTGCCGCAAAGCGTCAGTGAACGCCGATTTCTTCGGTCGCGGAATGGCGGATCGAGCAGTCAGTGACAGCGAAGCGCGTGAAAATTCAAGGATGCATCGTCTTGCGGATGCGGACTGACGCGGCCCCGCGCCCGAAAGTCCCTCAATTCCGGTACGCGATCCCTTTGCGATCCAGCAGGCGCAGCAGCGCCGGCCACTCCTTGTGCAGCTCCGCGCCGCCGGGCCGCTCGAACTGCTCGAAGCCCTTCTGCGCGGTCGGCTCGGAGATGAGCCCGACTTCGACGCGACCCCCCGCCAGCGCGTCGACCTGGATCTGGCAGGCGCAGTCGAGGTAGTACATCAGTTCGAAGGCTTCGCTGACCGTGTCGCCCAGCGTGAGCAAGCCGTGATTGCGCAGGATCATCGTCTTGGAGCGCGGGCCCAGATCGCCGGCGAGGCGCGTGCGCTCATCCAGATCGAGCGCAATGCCCTCGTAGTCGTGGTAGGTGAGCATCGCGTAAACCCGCAGCGAATGCTGGCTCAGCGGCAGCAGGCCGCATTTCTGCGCCGACACCGCGACGCCGGCGCGCGTGTGGGTGTGGATCACGCAGTTGATCTCCGGCCGCGCCTCGTGCACGCAGCCGTGGATCACGAAGCCGGCGTAGTTGACGCCCAGCCCGGTGGGATCGTCGATCACGTTGCCGTCCTTGTCGATCTTCACCAGCGTCGAGGCGGTGATCTCGTCGAACATCAGCCCGTAGGGATTGATCAGCAGGTGCTCCGTGCCGGGCACTCGCGCCGAGAAGTGGGTGTAGATCAGGTCGGTCCACTTGAACAGCGCCGCGAGCTGGTAGGCCGCCGCCAGGTCGCAGCGCATTTCCCACTCTTCCCTGGCTGACGCGCTCGCGCACCGACGAGGCTGGGACGGGCTTGAGATTCATTTCTTTTGCTGACACTTTTCGATCCTCCCACGACACTGGAGCCTGAAATGATACGCCTGCCACCGCTTCAACGTAACGGCTGCGCATTTCCTGGCAATCGGATGTAATTCATGTACCCGGATTGCTTTGTAAATGATCTACCCGGTCTATGTCCTATGCCCCATTCACACTTCACCCTTCATCCTTCACCATTCACAGTCTCTTTATTTGGCTCTATAGCGGCGGATGACTTCCGGATCGGGATCGAAACCTAGTCCCGGGCCTTGCGGCACTTCGATCGAGCCGCCTTCCGGTATTGCCGCATCGCCGTACAGACGCGACTCCAGGTCGAAGAAGCGCCACTCGACCAGCGGGTTCTGGCCCATTGCGGCATTGACGTGCAGGCCACCGAGAAATGCGGGGCCGTCGTAGAAGCTGTGCGGGGCCACCGCCACCTTGTGCTGCGCGGAGAGAGCGAAGACCTTGCGCAGCTCCGATATCCCGCCCATTTTGGCCGGGCTCGGTTGCAGGTAATCGACCGCGCGCGCTTCCAGCAGATGCTGGAACTGTGTGAGCGTAGTGGCGTTCTCGCCTGCGGCCACCGCGATGCCGCCCCTGGCGCGTACCTGCGCCAGCGCGGCGTAGTCTTCCGGCGGCCACACCGGCTCTTCCAGCCAGCGCAGGTCGTACGGCCGCAGGTTTTCCGCCATCTCGAGCGCTTCCTGCACCGATCCACGGGCAGTTGACGTCGAGCATGATGTCCACGCCGGGACCGGCCGCCTCGCGCGCGGCGCGGGTCGCCGCGACTTCGATCTCGTGCAGCTTGATGTGGCGAAAGCCCTGCGCCAGGGCGCGCGCGACGTTGGCCGCCACCACTTTCGGATCGGTGTAGCGAACCAGGCTGGCATAGCAGGTGAGTCGTGCGGTACTTCGCGCCGCCCAGCATCCTGTGCACCGGCTGTCCGGCCGCCTTGCCGGCGATGTCCCACAGCGCGATGTCCAGGCCCGACAGGCCGAAGATAACCGGGCCGCCGCGGCCGAAGATGTGCAGCTTCTGCTGCAACTCCAGCATCAACTCTTCGATTTTCAGCGGGTCGCGGCCGAGGCACATCGGCGCCAGGATCTGATCGATGGTGACCCTGGTGGCCGGAATGACGTTGTAGCCGAAGGCCTCGCCCCAGCCGGTGATGCCGGCATCGGTGACGACTTTCACCAGCAGCGCATCCGCTGTCCGCCAGGCCGTGCCGCCCCACGCTTCGGTGCCGGCAGGGCCGCCGCTGCTGTAAGGGATGTTCAACACGATGGTTTCGATGGACGTTATTTTCATTGGTATGGCTCGGTGGTGGGAACGTGAAGCGGGATAATAGGGGAAAAAAACAGGGCCGAGGTTCGAGGGCCGAGGTTCGAGTGAAAAGCAGGCACCGGTAACCGCTGGTCTGGCCCCGCGCCGGCTGTTGCGCTAAGGTATACCTTGAGGATGAGGCGATATGGTCGATCGACGTGAATTCCTGCGGCTCGGCACGGGTGCGGCTCTCGGACTTGCCGCGATGCCGGTGCGGGCGCAATCCGATCCCGGCATTCGCCGCTACGTGCGGTTGGGACGCACCGAACTGAAGATGTCAGATATCTCCTTCGGCTCGGCGAGCATGTCCGACCCCTCGGTGGTGCGCCATGCGCTCGCGAGGGGCATCAACTACTTCGACACCGCGGAAAGCTACCGCGGGGGCAGTTCCGAGGAAGCCATCGGCGAGGGACTCAAGGGACGGCGCGATCAAGGTGCTGATCGCCAGCAAGACCAAGGCCGGCGCCGGTGACACGCGTGCCGACATGATGAAGTCGCTGGAGCGCAGCCTGAAGCGGCTGCAGACTGACCGGGTGGATGTGTATTTCAACCACTCGGTCAACGATTTGGCGCGCATGCAAAACCCGGAATGGTGGGAGTTCACCCAACTCGCAAAACGCCAGGGCAAGATCCGCTTCCGCGGCATGTCCGGTCACGGCGGCAACCTCACCCGATGCCTCGACTACGTCATCGACAACGACCTCGCCGACGTGATCCTGGTGGCCTACAACTTTGCGCAGGATCCGAGCTTCTACGACAAGCTGCGCCACACCTTTCACTGGTCAGCGATTCAGCCGGACCTGCCGAGGGTGCTGGAAAAGGCCAGGAAGAAAGACATCGGCGTGATCGCGATGAAGACGCTGATGGGCGCGCGCCTGAACGACATGCGCCCCTACGAGCGGCCGGGCGCGACCTTTTCGCAGGCGGCGTTCCGCTGGGTGCTATCCGCGCCGCAGGTAGACGCGCTTCTGGTATCGATGAGCAGCGCGAGCGAGATCGACGAATATGTTGCCGCCTCGGGCACCGCGCAGGTCAGTGGCGTTGATTTGGAGCTGCTCGAGCGCTACGCATTGCTGCAGTCCGGTCGTTACTGCCAGTCGGCGTGCAACGACTGCGCCGGGAGCTGTCCGCAGAATGTCGCTATTGCCGAAGTGCTGCGCACCCGAATGTACGAGGTCGACTATGGCGATTCACTGCTCGCCCGCACCGAGTACGCCGCGCTGGGCATGCCGGCCTTGGCCTGCCTGACCTGTACCGTGCAGTCCTGCCTGAATGCCTGTACCAGGGGCATCCCGATCGCTGAATACACGCGCGACGCGGCGCAAAGGTTGGGATGAAAAGGCGAAGAGTAGGGTAAAGGTGAAAGATGAAAGGTAAAAGGTAAAAGTCAGATCTCACACCGCCTTTGCTTTTCTCTTTCCTCGTCTGTCTTTCCTCTGATCACCGGTCACCAGTCACGGTCCTTATGTCTCGTTTCCTCGCAGATTTCCTTTTCGTGCTCGCAGCCTGGACGCTGGTCATCAAGTACGTCTTCCCGGTGGCGTATGCGCTGAACGAAGGCGTCCCGGTCCTCACTTACGTGATGTGGGATTTCTGGTGGGTGGCGCACATCTGGCTCGGCTGGGCTTTGATCAGCCGGCCGCGCTACACCTTCGCGCTGGCGCTGTTGGTGTCGGTGGCCGAAATCATCATCGTGGTCACCAAGTTCGCACTGTTCCTTGCCGAGCCGCAATGGGATGTCTGGACCACCAACTGGTTCATCAACAAAAGCTTCGTGCTGGCGTGCTTCGTACTGCTACTGGGGTGCATGGTCATGAACCCGGGGGAGTTCAGGAGGGGGACGGAGGCCGGATTCCGTAGCCAGTGAGGCGCCCAAATCTTACCAGTCACATGCGCCGGGGAAAGACAAACGGCGCACTGCCTGGAGCAGTGCGCCGTTCTGTTTGCTGCGATTGGCTTAGGAGCGGCCGAACTCGATGACTTCCTTGCCGCTGGTGACTGCGAACTTGCTGTCGCCCTTGGCGGTGTTGCGGCCGGCTTCGTTGACGTTCGCCGGTTGGGTGGCAACGGTGCCGTAGATCTTCACGTTGGTGACACCGGCACGGCCGTACACGTTGGCGACGTTGTCGATTTGGACAGTGCCCACGCCGGTTTCAGCAAACGCGCCGGTGGTGGCAACCGCAAAACCCGCGGCGACGATGAGTTTGGTTACGTTCATGCTGTTACTCCTTTGGTTTATGGAATCAATCGATACGTTGTGCGACTGCACCCGGATTCATCCAGGTTGGACGAAAACCCTTCCGTCCTCCGCATGGCGTGCATTAAACAGCAATACCGCGTCGCACAATAGGTCGCGTGCCACTATAATATTTATTCAATTTTGGAATGCAAGATTCATTTTCAGGCAACAATCGCTGTTTTGAAGGCGACGGACGGGCGGGCCTTCCGGTCCGCAAAACACCGCCGCGAGGGAGAAAGGCGCCGTGCGTTCAGAGGGTTGGCGGTCTCGGTCCGTGCTTCAGTTAGGGAGCAGGTGGATGTCCTTGCCTGTGCGTTTGTAGGCCACCACAATCAGAAACGGCGACGAATGCCGGTGTGACGTAAATAACGGCGTTGCGGAGTTGATCCGACGGGCCCCACCATGACCGCAAAGTGAGGCGGGAGTCCGACGATCGCTCTGCGCGCAAACAAATATCAATCAGATGAAAATCGCTGTCATCGGCACCGGTGCAATGGGGTCCGTGTACGCCGGATTGCTCGCCTCGGCGGGCCACGAAGTGTGGGCAGCCGACACCTGGCGCGAGCACGTCGAGGCGATTCGCACGAACGGTCTGCGCGTCGAAGGCGCGTCCGGTGACCGCACCGTGCAGGTGAGTGCGACGACGCGCCCCGCGGACGCGGGCGTTTGCGATCTGGTGATCCTTGCCACCAAGGCGATGCATGTCGCACAAGCCGCCGAATCGGCGAAGCCTTTGCTCGGCCCCGACACGGTGGTGCTGTCGATCCAGAATGGCCTGGGCGGACCGGACTCCGCCGCGCGGGTGCTTGGGCGCGAGCGCGTGGCGGTCGGCGTCGTCGGCGGTTTCGGCGCCTCGATGAGAGGACCCGGCCATGCCCATCACAACGGCTGGGAACTGGTGCGGCTGGGCGAATTCTCCGGGCCGGTGACGATGCGTCTCGAAAAAATCGCCGAGGTGTGGCGCTCGGGCGGATTCCGGGTGCGGTGTTTCGACGACATCGACCAGCTGGTCTGGGAAAAGTTGATCTGCAACGTCTGCTATTCGGGGACTTGCGCGGTAACCGAGCGCACCATCATCGAAGTTATCAAGGATCCCGACGCTTGGCGGGTGGCCTCGGGCTGCGCATCGGAGGCGTTCGCCGTGGCGAAGGCGCGCAAGGTCCGTCTGGACTTTGACGAGCCGGCGGCCTACGTGCGCGAATTCGGCATGAAGATCCCTAATGCCCGCCCCTCGATGTTGCTCGACCACATGGCCGGGCGCATTTCGGAAATAGACGCCATCAACGGCGCCATTGCGCCGGCCGCGGCCGCGGTCGGTGTCGCCGCTCCCTGCAACGAAGTGATCAGCGCCCTGGTGCGCGCCAAAGAGCGGCGCATGGGTGTGCGCGGCTGAGAGGCCGGTCGCTTGTCCCGCGAGAGCAGACACAGAGACTTGGGGTTTGACGCGACCGCGGCGCGTATCGCATAGTTCGCGCCTGCCATGCCAGTAGCAAAATTCAACCGGAGGGGAAAAATATGCTGAGACCGTATATTCACGCGCTGCGCGAATTCGCCACACTTCGAGCGGCAGCGGGCGGAGGAGGGGCGCAGGACTGCAGCGGCACGATTACCGTGGAGGAAGCGCTCAAGGCTGAGCAGGATCGCTACAACGCGCAAATGAAGGGCGACGTGGCGGCGATGCAGCGACTGATCGGGGATGACCTGGTCTATATTCACTCGAGCACGGTGCAGGACACCAAGGCGAGCTTCATTGAATCGATCCGGTCCGGGAACGTGAAGTACCGCACGATGAAGCGCGGCGAGGTGAAGGTTCGGACATACGGCTGCATCGCCATTGTCAGCGGCGGCGCCAGTTTCGGAGTGACGGTGAAGGGAGAGGACCGCAACCTCAACCTGCTGTTCCACGCCGTTTACGCGAAGCGCGCGGCGGGCGTCCAGTTCGTGTCGTGGCAGGCGACCAAATTGCCGGCATGATGGACCACGGGATTGCCACACGGTTCGCCCGGAACGACAAATGCATCAACGCAAGTCCCGGACGAAGGAGGGCGTCATGATCGTCACGCCTCTGTATGCCGGGTTGCTGGTCCTCTGGTTTCTGGTCCTGGCCTGGCGCGTTATCCGCCGCCGCGGTCACGGTATTTCGCTGGGAGACGGTGGCGATCCGGCCATGCTACGGGTGATCCGCGGGCACGCCAATTTTGCCGAGTACGTGCCGCTGGCGCTGCTGCTGATGGCCATCCTGGAACTGAGCAACTTTGCGGCTTACGTCTTGCACGGATTGGGTGCGACGCTGTTGATCGGTCGGCTGTTGCACGGCTATGCGTTCTCGTTCACGGACAGATTCCGTTTCGGCCGCTTCTGGGGGACGGCGCTGACCTTCGCGGTGCTGATCGTGGAAGCGGCTTTGTGCCTGTTGCAGGCGGCGCGAATCTGGTGACGGGCGGGGGCAAGGAGTTGCTGCAAACGGTGTGATTTCCCGCGTCCGCGGTTCAATTCAACTCACGCCAAGCAATTCGACTTCGAATATCAGGATTGCATTCGGCGGGATTGCACCGCCGGCGCCGCGGGCGCCGTATCCGAGCGCCGGCGGAATCGTGAGCTTGCGCCTGCCGCCCACTTTCATGCCTTGCACCCCTTCATCCCAGCCGCGGATGACCTGGCCCTGGCCCAGCCCGAATACGAAGGGATCGTTGCGATCCTTGCTGGAATCGAACTTGGTTCCATCAGTGAGCCAGCCGGTGTAGTGCACGGTGACGCGCTTGCCCGCGGTGGCGGGAGCACCATCGCCGACGGTGATCTCCTCAATTCCGAGACCGCTGGCGGTTTGCGTGGTGGGCATGGGAAGCTCGACGAATGAAATGAGAGGCGGCATTGTATCCGGAACACGGCAGCCGCAAATTCCATGACGGACGCAACGGCGTCAACGCCGCATGCAACGCCGGACGGCGCGTACCCGCGGCACGTGTTTGGCTGCGTCAGGGCGCGCGGGAGGCCGTATAAGCGGCGATAGACACCATGTCCTCTTCGCTCATCTGCGCCACCACTAGCCTTCATCAGTTCCGCCCACAAACCGTTGCGAACGCTGTGCCGCATGTCGTAGAGCTGGCGCACGATGTAGCTTGGAGAGCGGCCCGCCAGTGCCGGCACCGGACCGAGGCCCCTCAGGTCGGCGCCATGGCAAATTGCGCATGGAATGGTCTTGCCTGCTCCGCCGGTGGTGACCAATGCCTCACCCTTACTGATGCTGCCGGCAGGCACGTAGGCGACGAAACCGGAAGCGGCGTCGCGCATTTCGGTCCGTTCCAGGTCCTCCGGCATCTCGATGATGCGATGGCCGATCGGCTCGGTCGCGCCGGTCTCCGAGGCAACCAGCATCCAGCCGGCGACATGCGTTTTTGGGACGGTGTTGGTTTCGATGACCCTGATCCACGGCTTCGGTCGCAGTGCGGAAAAGTATTCCGCAGCCGTCTTCAGGTCGGCGTCACTGACGGCCTTCGCGACCGCGATCATCAGATTCACAGGCAAGCTCGCCGGCTCCGAACTCTTTCTTGCGCCGCTTCTGAAATCTACCACCTGCTGAACGATGTATTCGGCAGGAAGGCCCGCGAGACTGGAGTTCTCAGGACGGCCCAGTCCGTTCGGCAGATGGCAGTATCCGCACGCGAACACACCCGGTTTCGCGCCGTGCCTCACCACTTCGGGCATCGGCGCATGGTCGTCGGGGTGCCAATCGGGCACGGTGAAGAGATCGCGAATCTGCGTCAGCGTGAAGGCCACGCTGCTGCCGGGAACGCGCCTCAAAGTGCCGTCGTCCGGCGCCGGCTGGGTGCCAGGGGGATTGACCGCGAACGCCCAGGGCGGCGGGGACTTATCCGCGCCCGCGGCCGTTCCTGTCAGGCTAACAAGCATCAGGATGGCGATGAAATTCCTCATGATTCCTCCCGGTTATTGTTGCCCGAATGATATACCCGGAACTGCGCCGCGCTCGCTCTGGCGCCGAGCCGGCACTCCGTGTAGATTCGGCGCGTCTCCACCGACAACCTCTGGTCATGGCTGTTTTCCCTTTGCTCTCTCCCCTCGAAATACGCGTGCTCGGCGTGCTGGTTGAAAAGCAGCACACCACACCGGACTACTACCCCCTTTCGCTCAATGCGCTGGTCGCCGGCTGCAACCAGAAGTCGAGCCGCGACCCGGTGATGAGCGTCGGCGAGGACGAGGCGCAGGGCGCGCTCGACGCGCTCAAGGAACGCAAACTGGTGACCAACAGTTGGGGCGCTTCGCGGCGCGTGGTGCGCTATTCCCACAATTTCCCGCAAGTGTTCGATACCGATCCGGGCACCACGGCACTGCTGGCGACGCTTATGTTGCGCGGACCGCAGACGCCCGGGGAAATGCGGATCGCCTGCGAGCGCATGTACCGCTTTGCGGACCTGTCGAGTGTCGAGGCCTACCTGGAGGAGATGGCGGGCCGACCCACCGGCGCGCTGGCAATGAAACTGCCCAAACAGCCGGGCGCGCGCGAACATCGCTGGGTGCACCTCCTCGGCGGGCCAGTGGGCGCAGCGGCCGTTGCCCCCGCCAATGATGCCGGCGCGTTCGCCGCAGCTGGCGCTGGGTCCGCGCCCGAAGTGGCGCGCCTGCGCGATGAAGTGGCGGAACTCAGGACGATGGTGGAACGGCTGAGGGAAGAGATCAAGAAGTAGACCCCGGAACCGTGGACCGTGAAGCCTGCAAAATGCCGCTGCGGCGTGGCACGAATAAAGGGGCTCCACGCTGAACGAGTACAGAATCGAATGCTGCCGGACTTGAGAAACTCAAAATGGCCATTTAGAATACAAAAATGGACATTTCGGTCACGGAGTTCAAGCAACGCTGCCTGGAGATCATCCGCCGTGTAGAGGAAACCGGGAAACCGGTAACCATTACGCGTCGCGGCAAGGCGGTTGCACGCCTGCAATCGCCGCTGATGGCCGATTTGAAAAAGACGG
>CAVOIO010000003.1:0-86377 GCA_963695915.1 uncultured beta proteobacterium | reverse complement strand
CGACGAAGGCCGGGTAAATCGATCTGTGCACTAGGAATCGGGTGGGCGCCAGGCAGGCCTGGCCCGCATTCTGGAATTTATGTGCCACCAGCATTGGCACTGCGCGGTCCAGATTGGCGTCGGCCCACAGGATGACGGGCGCATGGCCGCCAAGTTCCAGCGTCATTCGCTTGAAGCCCTCCGCGCCCATCCGGGCGAGCTCGCGCCCAACTGCGACAGATCCAGTGAAGCTCACTTTGCGGATCACCGGGCTGGCGATCAGCGTCCGTGCGATCTGCGCGGGATCGCCGTAGACCAGCTGGAGCGCGCCCGGCGGCAGCTCTGGCTGGAAGCAATCGACCATCGCCGCCACCGCAGCGGGCGTCTCTTCGGCCGCCTTCAGCACCACCGAGCAGCCGGACGCCAATGTGGATCACCACCGCGCTCATCGGCATCAGTTTCTCGCTGGTACCGGCCGTGCTGTGGCCCGCGGTTTCGATCCTGGTCGAAGCGCCCGGCGCTTGGGAACCGCGTTTGGCCTCATGACCATGCTGCAGAATATCGGCCTCACGTTCTGTAACATCGTGGTCGGCGCTATCAACGATGCCGCTCACGCCGGGGCTGACAACCCGGCCGGCTACCTGCCGATGCTGGCCTTCTTCGAGATCCGAGCCTCGCCGGGATTCGTGTTCGCATGGCTGCTGCTCCAGCGCGAGCGCGGTCCACTCGGGCACGGGCTGGAGCGCGCAGCGGCAGGCCTGTGAGCGCTACTTGCGGCGCGCGCGCCGCTTCGTGCCTTTCCTTTCGGGGCTCTCTTGCGGGATCTGCCCTGCTTCGTGCCTCTGTCACCGAGCAATCCCAGGGCGACGGCGCAAGCCTTGCGCGACCATTCAACCAGCTGCTCCGCGTCTTCGAGCACCTCGGCCGGCACCTGGAGCAGTACGTCATCGAGTAGAGCGGCTTGTCCTTGAAGGGGCGAAACGGTTCCATGCCGCGCGCGGTGTAGTCTAATCGGTTCGAGTCATCGACCTTGAGATACAGCACATCATCATCGATCAGCCCGAAGAAGAGCCCGTCGCAATACAGGCCCACCCCGCCGAACATGCGACGCGAGACTACCGTGCGCATTGCGGAGAGCTGCTCGAGCATGTAGGTCAGGAAGTCGGCGGAGACCGGCATTGCCTTCCTGCGGCCTCGTATCAATAGGCGACGAGCGGCGTTCCGCTCCTGGGGGTGACTGGCTTGCCTCCCGGGCCCGCAAATACGATCGGGAGCGACTCGTGCACCAGGCCGGCGTTTCGTTGCACGGCGAAGTGCAGGTGCGGCCCGGAGCTGAATCCGGTGTTTCCCGAATTGGCGATGTATTCGCCGCGCTTGATGATCTGGCCCGGCCGCACGCGGATCGAATCCCAGTTGACCCACGGATGACGCTCGACGAGCTCAAGCAATTGAAGAAGAAAGGCGTCAAAATCATCGCGCCGCCGCTTTTTGCCTTGCTCGCGGTGAACGAGGACAACGAGATCGTCCCGTCGCAGTACGCGCGCGATATCAAAGGGCTCGGGTTCGACATCATCACCTGGACCTTCGAGCGTTCCGACCTGCGCCGCGGCGCTGCGTTCGGCGGTTTCTACTACCTGTTCGATCCCGAGGGCAATGCGGTAAAAAAAGACAGCGACATGTACAAGGCGCTGGATGTGCTCGCGCGCCAGGTCGGCATCATCGGAATTTTCTCCGACTGGCCGGCGACCGTCACCTATTACGCCAATTGCATGGGCCTGAAGTGATCCCTCGAGAAGGGCGGCCGCCGTCGCGCGGCTGCCCGCGAGGCGGGTGACCTCATCGCGGTCCCAACTGCCCTTGCTCGAATACCGGTGAGGCCCGCCCTGGCAAGTCAAGAATGTCGGAAGTGGCGGCAGAATGCCGGCCGGCCTTGAGCGCCGCCGCTGCCGCACGGTCGGCATCGTCGGCCTCGCGGAAACGGATCCAGCCGACGTTCATCTCTTCCCAGGTCTGCTCTCCCCAGCGCACCACCCGAGTGGGATCGGGATTGGCCGGGTTCTGCGCGGAGTTGTCCCAGGTCATGTCGAACACGACACGGGTGCCGGCCGGAATCAGCTTCGACGGGTTCAGCGCGTAGGTGGCTGCCAGTTGAAGTCGTACTTCGGCACCGACAGCAGAATCTCCTCGCGTCCGTCCGGATAGTGCGCGGTGAATCGCGCGGCGCGGCCGCGCAGATGGGCGTGCGGCATCAGGCTGTAGAGCACCACGTCGCGGTCGAAGACGTGTTCGAGCGATTCCGTGTGCGCCTTGGTATTGGCCGGAATCGCGAGCGACGTGTCCAGGATCATCGTCATTTCGCAGCGGATGCTTCGGCGGCTTGTCGTAGAAGTAGTAGCCGACCCGGGTCACGTCGGTGGTCGCCTTGCCGTTGGGCGTGTAGTGCATCTGGAAGCGGAAGTTCGCTTCCTTGCGCAGCAGGATGCCGGTGTCCGCGGGGTAGAGGGCCGCGTTCTTGCCCGGCGCGTAGCCGCCCAGCTCGCCGATCTGGCCGCGGATCGCGCGCCGATCGCCGTTGCCTGGGATCGTCGATCCCGGCCAGCACGTGATGCACCACGGAGCGATCTCCGGGAAGGATCTCGATCGCGCGTAATCCAGACATCGCGGCCCAGCGGATTGCGCGCGACGCGGATACTGGTAGCTGACCACCCCGGTCGCCGGCACCTCGAACGCGGGCACCTCCACGATCAGATCGGGCTTGCCCAGCGTCCACTCGGACCAGGTCTGGTCCAGCGCGGCGAGCGGGTCCGGCCCCGTGCCGCGCGGTGCGCCGGCCTCGATCCAGTGCACCAGCGTTTTCGCGTCTTCGATCGCTGAGCGAACGATCGCCGACGAAACTGCCGTAGTGCGGATCGGCATGCCAGGGCGGCATGCGCTTGGTGCGGACGACTTCGCGGATCATCGGCGCGAAGCCGCGCACCTTGTCGTAGCTGGTCATGGCCCAGGGCGCGACGCCGCCCGCGCGGTGGCAGGATGCGCAGCGGTCCGCGAGCAGCGGCGCGATCCGCCCGGAGTACGAGATCTGCGCGTGCGCGTCGCGACGATCGCGCTCCGGGAAATTCGACCAGGCAGCCCAGCGCCTCGGCCTGCGCGACCGCGACCGGCTTTCCGGCCAGCATCGCATCGAGTGCGTCCGTGAGATAGTGCTTCCCGGCGGCGGGGCGTCTGCGCGCCGTAGGCAAGCCGGTCGTCCATCGGGCCGCGATAGACGAGCTTCCAGTTCTTCGGGTCGATCACGAAGACGTCGGCCGTGCGGATGACGCCCAGCGATTCGCCGATCAGCTGCGTCTCGTCCACCAGGATCGGGAAATCGATGCCGAACTCGGCTGCTTCCCTGGCGATGGCATCGCGGTCGTCCTGCAGGTTGGAATTGATCAGCAGGAATTCCACGCCCTGACTGCGATACCGGTCGCGGATCTCCTTCAGTGTCGGCAGCCGTGTTGCGCACGATAGGACAGCCGTTGCCGTGCACCATGAGCACCACGGCTTTGGCGTCGGACAGGTAGTACAGCTCGTGGGAGGCCCCGTTCTGGTCCAGCAGCCGGAAGTTGTCCACGCGCTCGCCGGGGTTCAGCGCCAGGGCCGAAGCCGCCATGCCGAGCGTGAGCACCAGCACGCTTAAAACGCGAAGCGGGGCGTACATTCGACCCCTCCTATTCCTTGGGACGCGGGGGGCGTGCGCCGCAGCAGGGCCAGGTTTCGTTCCTTGGCAACTTTGATTGCGAACGGGATGCTGTTGTAGATCGTTTCAATGTACAGGTTCCGGCCTCCGAAGTGCGTCTCGGCGTAGCGATACACGCCGCCGAGTTCATCGTTGAGCCGAGTCATCGCGCTCTTGTAAAAGCCCGGTGTCTTCACCACCAGGTCTTCCGCCGATTTGAATTTCACGCTATCCCGGCGGTCGGCCTTGTCCCGGGCGGCCAGCCCGCCTGCAACGAACTCCAGAAACAGACGGTCGCGACACTTCTCCAGATAGCAGCGGTCCGCCATCTGCGCAATGATGTCGGCAGTGCCCAGCATGTTGCCGAGCAGGCGGAAGGTGGGACTGGGCACCCTGATCTTGTGGGTGGGCCGCTCGTAACCGGTAAAGTGGATGACTCTCGAGGCCACGGGCGCGAGCTTTGCCAAGCCCAGTTTGCCGAGATACTCCTCGAGAAACCTGGCGCCGCGAGTCACGTGCTTGAGCGTATATTCCGCCCCGTTTTTGTGCCGCGTATCACTGGTGCGGCGCAGGTAACCGGCATCGTGAAATAAGGCCGTGACGACGCCGAAGCCGAACAGTGCTGGGACCAAGGGTGTCCATGCGGTCGGTTGAACGTTCATAACCGTCCATCAGCCGCGCCATTGCCAAGGTGACGTCGAGCGTGTGCTGCAGGTTATGGTATCCGGTGTCGCTGGCCCGGTAGCCGGGATACTCGCCGAGGTGAAGGCGGACCAGATCCCGAAATGAGCGGTTGAGAACACGGGCGGACGCCTTCGGGTAGAGCTTCACGAAGATGCGATTGATTTCCCCGCTGACCGCCGCCGGGTCGGTGGTATTGACCAGGTTCGTCACGTCGTAGTCGTTCCGGCGTTCCATTGGAGGCCGACGTCCTAGTTTGGCAATCCGGTTCATTTTTCAATGGTACCCTCGCGCCCGCTGACTCTTCAAGTTTCCTCTGCATCGTTGCCCCTGGTTTTCCTCTTATTGGTCCGCGGCCCCCGGTGAGAGTCGTCTTCAAGCGACGCCCTTGTCGGCATGAATGTCGCTGCGATAGGTCTCGGGACCATAATAGATCGCGATCGCGGTGAGCAGCGAAAGCACGACGATGTAGCACGCCACGCCCCAGGGCTGGCCGCCCGCCCATATCAACAGCAGGCCGGAAACGAAGGGCGCGGGGCCGCCGGCGAGCAGCGATCCTAATTCGCGGGCCGAGGCGAAACCGCTGTAGCGCAGCCGCGCGCCGAACAGTTCCGCGAAGTACGCCGCCTGCGAACCGAACATGCCGGCGACACCAATGGCAATCACCAGAATGAGTGCGATCCAGACCAGTACCGGCGAGCCGGTGTTCACCATCCAGAAGAATGGAAACGCCATCACGGCGGAGAACAATGCCGCGCCGCCGTAGACCGGACGCCGGCCGATGCGGTCCGACAGCGAGGCGAAAAAGGGAATGGTGGCGAGCGAGATCGCATACGCGCACATGATCCCCGAAAGCACCATGGTCCGGGAAAGACCGAGTTGCTTGGTCATGTAACTCAGCGTGAATACCGGGTACAGAAAGCCCAGTCCGTTTTCCGCGAGACGCGCGCCGAACACCACCAGGAACTCGCGCGGGTGCTTGAGAAAGGCCTCTTTCACGGGTGAGCGCGCGGCCTTGGCATTGGCTGCGATTTCTCTGAAGACCGGAGTTTCCGATACGCGGGCGCGGATGTAGAAGCCGAATACGATCAGGACAATGCTCAGCAGAAATGGTATGCGCCAGCCCCAGTTCAGGAAATCTTCCTTGGGCAGCAGCGTCACCAGCGCGAAGACACCGGTGGCGAGCAGCAGGCCGAAGTTCACGCCGAGCGCAGCCCAACTGCCGAAGAATCCGCGTTTGCCTGGGGGCGCGTGCTCGACCGCAAGGATCACCGCACCGCCGTACTCCGCGCCGGCGCCGAAGCCCTGCACCAGACGCAGCGCCACCAGCATGCCGGGTGCCCAGATGCCGGCCGTTATCGTAAGTCGGCAACAGGCCGATCAGGAAGGTCCCGATCCCTACCAGCATCAGCGTGATGACCAGCACCGGCTTGCGCCCGAGCCGGTCGCCGAGATGGCCGAACACCATGCCGCCGAACGGCCGCGCGAAGAACCCGACGCCGAAGGTTGCAAACGCCGCTAGCGTGCCGACCGTCGGGTCCAGCTTGGGGAAAAACAAGTCTCCGAAAACCAGCGCCGCGGCCGTGCCGTAGATAAAGAAGTCGTACCACTCGAGTGCCGAGCCGACGGCCGACGCCATGAGTACCTTGCGCTGGGATTTGTCCATGATCCTCCCTTGTTTTTGCGGCCCGAAAGGCGCTTTGGTTTCGTCAGTCGTTGATCGAAAGAATCGCCACTGCGTATGGTTTCAGCGTCAAGACATCCCTCATCGGCTTCCACGACTTCTGGAAACTGCGCGGATCGGTGGTTGCACTCACGAAACTGTGCTCGTCGAGTATCGAGCCAAACACCGCGCCTTTCGCGCCGGCGATCTGCACCTGCTGCTCGCCGGCGGTGAGGTTGGCCAGCCACAGCGTGGTGCCGCCCTTGCCGCGGTAGGCCAGGCATTCCACTTTCTGGTTGTCGGAGGAGGTCGCAGCGACGAGCTTTTTCCCCGCGCCGCGGGTAAGGCCGCTGATCACGTGATAGACCGGGAACACGGCCGGGCCGGAAAGCTGGTCGTACCACGGCTGCTTGTGCTCCGCCTTGCGGTAAATGATGCCGAGCGGTCCGGTCGGCGCGCCCATGGAAATGGCCTCGATGCCGGTGCGGGCGAAAGTGGCGATGTAACCCAGCGTCCAGGCCGCGCCGAATAGTCCGCGCTGGCGCGGCTCCAGCTTTGTCAGGCACACGCGCGCGTTGTCCGGATTCGGCGTCCAGGTCGCACCGTGCGGATTGTCTCGGCAGCCGATGCCGCTCGGCCCGATTCGATACGGCGTCTTGGCGATGAAGGAGCGCGCGGTGGCCACCTGGTAGGGGAGTGCCTCCAGCGTTTCCATCACCGAGCGGTCATCGGCGGCGTGCACGATCGGGCAGGTGGTGTTGTGCACGGAGTCCAGTCGTTGCGCGGGCACGCGCTTGCGATTGAGCTCGGTAAAGAACGAGAACATGCCGCCGCCAAGCCTGATTCCAGGGAAGGCGGCGCGTGCCGCAGCGTAGAGGTCTTCAAGCGGCGGGGCGGGCGGGCGCGGGCCGCCAGGCAGAACCGACTTCAGGTCGCCAACCGGCACCACAACGACCGCTGCAAGTTTGAGCCCCGACTGCTTTACCATGTCCGCAAGCCGCTGCAGATCTTTCTTGTAGCCGTCCACACTCTCGACCACGATTTCCAGCACCGAATCGGCGCCGGTTTGCTCGCACAGCACCCTGTACCCGTACAGCTCCTTGAGTCCGTGCTTCTGGCGCGGGTCGAAATGGCAAACCAGGAAACGCGGTGCCGCGAACTTCAGCAGCCCCAGTTGCTTGACCGCATGTTCGATCTCCTCTGCCGGCATCCCCAGCCCGAGCGGCTGCAGCGTATCGCCGGCGGGCTGTCCGATTCTGATTTCGATGCCTTTGCTTGCCGCAGACTTCGCGCCGCCGGAAACCGATCCGCTGAGCTTGACCTTGATCGACTGTTTCACTTCCTCGCCGGCCTTGAGCGTGTACGGCCAGGGCAGCACCAGCGGACGCACGTAGGTCTTGAACGAAGCGTCCGTCCAGTTGCGGTGATCCTCCATTTCGAAGGTATCGCCTTCCATGCGCACGGTCGCCTTCAAACCCGGCATCACTTCGTGTGTGAGCGCACGGATGTTGAGGACGGGCTGGATGGGGTTCACCAGCTCCGGGAACTTGTCCTTCACGATCTTGCCGTCCACGTGCTCGATTTCGACCGGATACCCGGCAACGCCCTTGAGCGGATGCAGCACCACGAACCCTGTGCGCGCCGTCCTGAAGTCGGTCTTTGGAATTGCAGTGCCGTCGAAACCCAGATTCCCGTCCTTTGTACCTTCGATTTTCGCGTCGTATTCGATTTCCTGGTCGGGACGCCGGCACACTGCGTGGAAGGACACCGAAAAACTGTCGGCGCGCTGGTCGATCTTCAGATTGCTGATGGCCGGCGTGTAGGTGCCCCAGTTCTCATCACGCACCAGGAAGCCGACCGCACGCAGCACTTCTACGCCATTGACCTTGAGGTAGCGCAACTGGCCGTTGTCGAATTCGACCGACATCGGTCCGGCCTTGAGTATTCGTCCGGGCGTGTCCGGCTGCTCGGTGCCGCACAGCGCGAGGGGTTTGGTGATCGCGGGAGGTTTCATTGTCGCCTTTCTTTTGCAAAGGTATTTGTGCTTGTGCCGCGTTGCGGTTGTGACGATCGTGACGACGTGACGATCGTTACGAGGTAAATTCGTGCGCTTCGCGCCAATTTATTTAGTTTCCGCAGAAGGCTTCCTTGCCTTTGCGTTCGTCACGTCGTCACGACCGTCACGTTCGTCACGGCGTCAGAGAACTTTCTCTGACGCGGGATCGATGATGACTGCGCGGTTCATGTTGGCGGTCAGCTCGACGTGCTGGTTGATTTCGGTGACGTCGTGCGCCTGCAGTTCCGCGATCACTTCGGCACCGCCCAACTTGAAGGTGGCGTAGGTGCGCGAGCCGGTAGGCTGCAGCAGCTCGATGTTCGCGTTGTAGCGTACCAGGCCCGGGCGGGCGTCGCCCTGGACTGCGCGGCTCATATGCTCGGGACGCAGGCCCAGGATGACGGGCTGGTCGCGCCTTCTCGCGAGCCTATCCTGCCGGCCTGCCGGGAGCGCCAGCAGCGTGCCGTCGTCAAGCCGCAGCGCCAACCCGCCGTCGGCGGCGACCAGCGTCGCATTGATGAAATTCATCGAAGGCGAACCGAGAAAGCCCGCAACGTACTTCGTGGCGGGGCGTTCGAACAGATCGAGTGGCGCACCCGCCTGCTCGATGCGGCCGTCACGCAACAGCACGATGCGATCCGCCATGGTCATCGCCTCGATCTGATCGTGAGTGACGTAGATCATGGTCCGCTCCAGCTCCTGGTGCAGGCGCTTGATCTCGCCACGCATCTCGTCGCGTAGCTGCGCATCGAGGTTGGAGAGCGGTTCGTCGAACAGAAACAGCCGGGCCTTGCGCACGATTGCCCGGCCGATGGCCACCCGCTGCAACTGGCCGCCGGAGAGCTGGCGCGGGATAGCGGTCGAGCAGATGATCGATGGCGAGCATTTGTGCCGCTTGCCTCACCTTGGGTTCGATCTCCGCCTTTGGCATGTTGCGCGAGCGCAGTCCGAAGGCGATGTTGTCGAACACCTTCATATACGGATAGAGCGCGTAGTTCTGAAATACCATCGCGATGTCGCGCTCGCGCGGCGGCAGGTGATTGACGACCTCGCCGCCGATTTCGATCGTCCCTTTATCCGCGTCCTCGAGTCCCGCGATCGTGCGCAGCAGCGTGCTCTTGCCGCAGCCGGACTGCCCCACCAGCACGGTGAACTCGCCTGCGGGGATCTCCAGGTCGACGCCGCGCACGGCGTGTACCTGGCCGTAGTACTTGTGTAGTGCTGTAATTTTCAGATCAGCCATAAAGTTTCAAAGGGTCGAGGGCCGAGATACGAGGGCCGAGTGAAATGCTCTTCTTGCGCGCTTCGCACCATGGTACTTTTCCCCTTCCCTATTTTTTTCTTGAAGTATGCCCTTGGGGGTTTCTCGGCCCTCGTACCTCGGCCCTCGACCCTGTTTTCATCCCTTCACCGCCCCCAGCGAGATCCCGCGCACCAGGTAGCGCTGCATGAACGCCACCGCGATGAAAATCGGCACCGTTCCCAGCACCGACATCGCCGAGATCTTGGCCCAGAAGTTCGACTGTCCGCCGAAGTAATGCGTGACCTGCACCGTGTATGTCGTCACCTCGGTGCGCGTCAACACTAGTGCGAAAATGAAGTCGTTCCATGCGAACACGAATGTAAAGATTGCCGTCGCGAACAGGCCGGCGCGGGACATCGGAAAAACCACTTTCCAGATCACTTGCCAGCGGGTGCAGCCGTCCACCAGCGCGGACTCTTCCAGTGCCCTGGGGAATATCGAGAATGTAGCCGCGCATCATCCAGATCACGTACGGACAGGTTGAATGCGGTGTAGAGCAGGATCACGCCGATGTAGGTGTCGACCAGGTCGCAGCCAGACGTAACAGCAGAAAGATCGGGAACACCACGGCGATCGGCGGGATCATGCGCTGCGAAATGATCCAGTTGGCGAGGTGCTCGCCGCCGGTCTTGAATCTCGCCAGCGAATACGCGCAGATCGTGCCGAGGAACATCGCGATGACGGTGCTCACGCCGGCGACCACGAAGCTGTTCCACACCGTGATCGCGTCGCCGTCCTTGAACAGCACGCGTAGTTGTCGAACTTGATCTGGCCCGGATACCACTTTGGCGGGAATGAGTAGATCTCCTCCGGCGTCTTGAACGAAATCATGAACAGCCAGTAGATCGGGAACAGGAAGAACAAGCGGTGATCGCCACGCGCCGCGGTCAGGCGCAAGCTGGTGCGCAGCGCGAAGCGTTGCTTGACGGTCATCATCTGGCTACCGACAGCTCCACGCGCTTCAGCGCCAGCATCACCACCACCGACAGCAGGATGATCACCAGGAAGGCCACCGCCGCGGTGTAGCTGGTCTCGAATTGCTGGAAGCCCTTGATGTAGGTGAAGATCGAAATGGTCTCGGTCATGGTTCCGGGGCCGCCCTTGGTAAGCGCCCAGACGATATCGAACAGGCGAAACAGATCCAGCCCGCGGATCAGGATCGCGATCGCCATCACCGGCCAGATCGCCGGCAGCACGATCCTGAAGAACGTGCGCCACCAGCCGGCGCCGTCGATGGCCGCGGCTTCGAGCTGCGACTTGTCCACGTTGGCGAGCGCGGCCAGCAGCAGCAGAAACATGAACGGCGTCCACTGCCAGACTTCCGCTGCGAGAATGGCCGGGATAAACCAGGTGGGGTCTGATGGTCCACAGCATCGTCGCGTTCCTCGCCGGTGAACCAGCCGATGACCTGGTTGATCGGCCCGAAGCGGTGGTCGAACATCAGCGACCAGGTCGCGCCGGAGACGATCGGCGAGACCACCACCGGCAGAACCAGCAGTGCGATGAATATCTGACGGCCGGGAAGCCTGCTCGAGAAACAATTGCGCCATCGTCAAACCGAGAAACAGTTCGATCGGCAGTGCGACCGCGGTGAAAATCACCGTGTGCAGAAGCGCCTGCCACAGGCGCGCGTCGTCGAACAATTGCGCGTAGTTGCGGCCGCCGATGAAATCGGTGGCGGTCTCGGTCATGGTGATGCCCTGGAAGCTCACCATGCAGCAGGTAGACCAGCGGAAAGATGCCGATCAGGAGCAGCACGAAAATCGCCGGCCCGATCAGCAGGTACTTGAAATTGCGCTCGCCGAAACGGGCGCGCGAAGCAGCCGGAAGCGATTTCACGGTGACGACCAGTGCAGGAACAAAAAGGAGAGCGCCAGTTCGTTCGCGCTCTCGCCTTCCTGTCGCGGCCCGGCCTTCCCGCTTGGGATAGGCCGCGGCCGAATTACGCTGAAACTGCTGCTTACTTCGGGTAGGCGCCGGACTTTGCGGCCCACGCGCCGTAAACCGCCTTCTGCTTGTCCACGCCGACCTGCTTGGTGACCTCATCCCAGTCTTGGCCGCCACCTTGTCGAGAATCTTCTTCGGATCCTCGCCCGCCCACAGCTTGCTGATGCCCTGGCGCAGCGCCTCTTCGTACTTGTCGGTCTGGATCAGCGACAGGTCGAGCAGGCCGGTCTTCGCGCCCTGCACCCAGTGCCGCCAGGTAGTCCTTCGCATCCGGCCACAGCTTCAGGTATCCCGGATTGGTGAAGTGCGAATCGCGGAACGGATCGCGAAGCGCATACGGAAGTTGCACGCGCTTATTGCTGATCTCTTCGCTGTTCAGCCACTGGATGAACAGATACGCGGCTTCCTTCTTCTTGCTGGTGGAAGCCACCGACAGCGCAAAGCCCGCCGCCAGCTGCGGATGGCCGCCCGGGGGCAAGCGCATAGCCGACCTTGCCGGCGATCGTCGACTTCGGCACCCAGTCGAGCGCCTTCTCGTTGGCGAGATAGCCCGCGGCGAAACGGCCATACGGCGGCCACGAGATCGTCATCGCGCTTTCGCCCTTGAGGAAGGTCGCCAGATTCTCGACGAAGCCGAACTTCTCCACGCCGGGAGGCATGAAGCGGTTCTCGTTGCGCATCTCGGTGAACACCCTGACGCCGATCGCGTTGTTCACGGTCGCCTTCATGCTGCCGGCGTCGAAGAACTTGCCGCCTTCGACGCGGAAGCGCTCCTGGAACATGAACATCGTGTACGGCGGCTCGCGGAAGAACGCGGCGCCGTAGATGCCATCCTTCTTCAGCGTCTCGGTGAGGAACGATGCCGATCTCGTCGAACTGCTTCCAGGTCTTCGGCGGCGCGAGGTCGTAGCCGTATTTGGCCTTGAAGTCGTTCTTCAGATCGGCGCGGGCGAAGATGTCCTTGCGGTAGTAGAACAGGAACACGTCGCCGTCATCCGGGAAGCCGTAGATCTTCCCGTCGACCGTCATCTGGTTGTCGCGATAGGTCGGGGCGATCATCTTCAGCTCGTCGCGGAAGCCGTACTTGTCGACGTAGGAATCGAGCTGCTCGAGCGCGCCGGCCTGTGCCAGGTCGGGCATCCACGCCGGAATCACGTTGAGCGCGTCGTACGCGCCGGTGCCGGCGCGATACTCCTGCATGATCTTGGTGAACATTTCGGCGGTCGGCACTTCGACCACTTTGACCTTGCAGCCGGTCTCCTTTTCCCACAGCGGGCCGGAGAAATTGAGCGGGTCGAGCGACTGCAGTCCCGCCTCCCAGACGATGGTGATGGTCTTGCCGGCGCAAATTTTCTTGGCGGCTTCGACGGCAGTCTTCGCTCCATTTTGCGCACCGGCTACGCCCGCCGAGGCAACGGCCACGGCAGTAGCGATCGACAGCAGCAAACCCTTGAGCAGACCTGGCCGGCGAAGGATGGTTGACTGGTCCTTCATGATGCGTCCTCCGTGAGTTATAAGTTTTTGATTGTTCGCTCTTTATGGCGAGCGATTCAGCACAGCGTCCCGATTATGTTGAACCGCCCCCCAGAGTGTCAAGCAAACCCGGAACAAGCACGTTTTCGCCGCATTGCAGCGAAGCCAGAACAGCGGGAAATCCCTGATGTCCGGTCGATTTGCCAGCGTCACAAAACATGGGCCTCGCGTCCGAGTGGGACTTTTGTGGTGGAATAGACGCTCGCGGGTCCCCCATTCTTCGAAGGAACTCCCTTGAACATCTCGATTCTCCAGGCGGCAACGCAGTTGCTCGATCAGCGGCTGTCGCTTACGCCGATCACCGATCTGCCGGAACCCATGCGACCCCGGAACGAAACGCAGGGGTATCAATTGCAGAGAGTGCTCAATGGTCTGCTGACCGTTGCGGGGATGGGCGAACAGGTCGGCCACAAGATCGGCTGCACCACTTCGGTGATGCAGGCGTTTCTGGATATCCCCAACCCCTGCGCCGGCCGTGTGTTCGCAAAGGCAGTGTTGCGCCGCGCGGGACGGGTACCGCGCTCCGGTTTCGTCAAAGCTCGGGATCGAATGCGAAATCGCAGTCGAACTCTCGCGCGATCTCGCAGCCGGAGGCGGCGCCTTCACGCGCGACAGCGTCGCAACCGCGGTGGGCGCGGTGATGGCGGCAATCGAGATCGTGGACGACCGCTACGCAAACTACCGCACGCTCGGCGTGCCGACGCTCATTGCCGACGACTTCTTCGATTCTGGCTGCGTGCTGGGCGATCCGGTGCGCGACTGGCGGCGGCTGGATCTGGCGCGACTGTCCGGCACCACCAGCGTCAATGGCGTGGATGTCGGCCGGGGCACCGGCGCGCTGGTGATGGGTCACCCTTTCGAGGCGTTGGCGTGGCTGGCAAATTCCCGCGCGAAACACGGTCTCGGCGCGCTCCATGCCGGCGAGTTCGTACTGCTCGGCAGCGTGGTCGAGACCAAGTGGCTCAATGCCGGCGACCGGGCGCGCATCGAGATCGAATCGCTCGGCGCCGTTACGCTCGACGTGACCTGAGCCGGCCGATGACCGGCGTCAGAAGCGTTGACGCAGAGGGCGCAGAGGAAAGGCAAGAAAGGTACGCAAAGAAACACTAGGAATGTTGCTCGAAGGTGTGGGCCTACGCTGACGAATTTCGCGCAACGATCACGATCAGGCACGGTTCCTTACCAGAAGTTGCTGTTACTCCAGTCATTCCTCTGCGAACTCCGCGTCCTCTGCGCCTCTGCGTTGAGGATCTAAATTTTATGAGCCTTCATGAAAGAAACGTACACGCCGGGCTACAGCGAAGCGGCGGCGGCATTCATGGTGCGCCGGCGGCTGGATCCGAACGGCGCGTTCTTTCTTGCCGTATCTCAAACCCGGCATTGCGGTGCTCGACTGCGGCTGCGGACCGGGAACGATCACGCGCGACATCGCGCAGCGCATCGCGCCCGGCCGCGTCGTCGGGCTCGACTTCAATGCCGATCAAATTGCAGTCGCGTCGCGTGATGCCGGGTCACGTGGCATCGCCAACCTCGAATTCAAACAGGGCAGCGTGTACGAATTGACGTTTGCGGACGCATCGTTCGATGCCGTGTTCTCGCACGCGCCTCTGGAGCATTTGCGCGAACCGGCGAAAGCGGTCGCGGAATTCAAGCGCGTGCTCAAGCCCGGTGGCGCGCTCGGCGTGTGCACGCCGGACTGGGGCGGATTCCTGGTGGCGCCGCCTTCGGAAGAACTGCTGCTGGCGTTCGAGGCGTACAAGGAATTGCAGAACCGCAACGGCGGCGACGTCTATTGCGGGCGCAAGCTCGGCGGGTTTCTTGCGGACGCCGGTTTCGAAAAAATCGAGCTGCGCGCCCGCTACGAGAACTACGATCCTCTCACCGTCATCGGCGACTTCCTCGCGGCCAATCTGGAAGAGGCAGGCGACGCGAAGAACGCCGCGGTGTGGCGGAAGTGGGGACGCAGCCCGAACGGCATGTTCGCGCAGGCCTGGGTCAGTTGCATCGGGACCAAACCCACCACCTCACCCCTCGCCCTCTCCCCTGAAGGCGGAGAGGGTGCCGGATTCTCACTCGTCGAAATTCTCGGCAAGTGTTCGACGACGCAACTCGTTCAACAGTGCGTTTCCGCTTTCGCATTGCTGCATTGAGAGATGCATAGGTCGCGCGCAAGGAGCATGAATGGAAGGCCGTTATATCTCACTCCCTCTCCGCCTCCCTCGGGAGGGGGAGAGGGCAGGGGTGAGGTGGTGGGGCGGGGAAAGAAAAACCGGCAGGCGCTGAAAGCGCACTGCCGGTTCTGATTGGATTGCTGCTTTGTAGTTGTTGGTATCTTAGTAGAGCACGACCGGGTTGCCGGGCGAGCCGGTGGCGCCGATCATGCGCAGCGGCGCCCAGATGAACGCGGCTTCCTTGATGCCGGCCTTGACCATCGACTCGGTATCCACGTTCTCCAGGTTCCAGATGCCGCGACGGGTCTGCATCTCGGTGTGGCAGGGAACGGCGAAACCGTCACCCCCTTCACCGAAAGGCTGTGCGTCGTTTGCCGAGGTGTCGCCCATTTGCAGCGCGATGTCTTGCGAGGCCATCTACTCGCAGGCGCTGATGCCGAAGCCCGGTTCGCCTTGCGCGAAGATCGCGCGCGCCGCGGCACGTTGCTCGGCGTTCAACGACTTGTAACGGCCGTTGCCCCAGGTGTTGCCCTGGCCGGTGTGCAGTGCAACGCAGTCGCCGGCTTGCCGATTTCGGCTGATGCCCATGGCCTTGATCATGCCCTGCATGTCAGCCGCAGTGACGATGCCGGGGCTCTTCGGGTCCTTCGGGATCGGCAGCATCTCGGCGGAAGCCGACAGCGTGCCCTGCGACTTGCGATAGGCAACAGCATCCAGCACCACCAGGCGGCAGACGAAGCCGTTTTCGCCGACGTGCTCGACACCCATGGGACCCATGCCCACCACGCGGCCGCCTGCGCCGCGCTCATAGTTGTCCCAAGTGATGCGGCCGTTGTACATCATCGGGCCTTTGGAGGTGTTTACGCCGATGTGGCCGGGACCGTCGAACTGGGTCTGGATCTGGCCGATTTCGGCGGTGACCAATTCGTCGTGATAAATCAGCGCGTTCTTGCCGAACGGACCGCCGGTGGGCGTGCCCGGAATGGTCAGATCTGCCAGCCGCGCGGACCGAATGCCGGCGCTTCGCGGTGGTAGTACTTGCCGACGGTGATGGCCTTGAACTGCTTGACGGTGGCCAGTGCGCGTCTTGATGTTGGCCGAATTCTTGGTATGGTTCGAGCTGCCGGCCCTGTCGTCCGCGCCCCACTGCGACGGTCCCCAACTCAGGGCGGCGTCATCGACCGGGCCTTTCAAAGTTTGTGCCATGGCGGATCCGGCAAACAACGCCAGGACCACGCCCGAAATGATAGATAACTTCATTGAATTTTCTCCTCCGTGAAGTGACTTTCTTGGAACGCATTAGATGTACTTTGTGGTTTCCAGCTCTGCCTGGTGGGGCGGGAACTGCGACGTTCTTACCCTGCAGACAGTTGATAAGATGGCATGATCCGGGTCTTTATTGCAAGTTGTAATGCGGTCGGATCCCGCCGAAACGCTCGGTGGAGGGCAAAATGACGCAGCGCGGCATGGAGTTGCCGCGAGGGATGGCGTGTCGGGGAGTGGCAAATTGGCAAACGTTGCTGTGTCTGCGCCGCTAGGCTATCGTTACCGCCGTCCGGAATGCTTCATTGATATTCAAGGGAAACGATGGTGATTACCAAGCAACAGGTTCAGTCCTACCACGACAACGGCTATCTGGTGGTCGAGAATGTGTTCGATGCGGCCATGATTAGCCGGATTCGTCAAGTCATCGCCGGACTTGTTGCCAAGGCGGCGGGCGTCACCGCGCACAACGACGTCTACGATCTGGAGCCCACGCACACACCAGCGAACCCGCGTGTGCGACGCATCAAAACCCCGCACAAGGTGGACCCGCTGTTCTGGGACGTGGTCAGGCACCCGAACATGCTGGGTATTGTCAGGGCGCTGCTAGGGCCGAACGTGCGATTGCATGGCTCGAAGCTCAACGTCAAAGCGCCCAAGTATGGCTCGCCGGTGGAGTGGCATCAGGACTGGGCGTTCTATCCGCACACCAACGACGACATTCTTGCTATCGGCGTCATGCTGGACGACGTCGAATTGGAGAACGGACCGTTGCTGGTGATGCCGGGTACGCACCGGGTGAACAAGGTCTGGAACCATCATCTGGACGGACGTTTTGTCGGCGCCATCGATCCAACGCTCACGACGGACCTTGATTACCCGAAGGCGGTCGCCTGCACCGGCAAGGCCGGTTCCTGCTCTTTCCATCACGTACGCCTTGTGCACGGTTCGGCGCAGAACACCTCTGAACGTCCGCGCCAGTTGCTGTTGTACGAATGCACGGCGGCCGACGCATGGCCGCTGGTAAATTTCAAGGATCTCGACGAGTTCAACAGCCGCATGCTGTGCGGCGAGCCGACCCTCGAGCCGCGACTCGAGAAAGTGCCGGTGCGCATGCCGCTGCCGCCGGCACTGGCGCAGGGTTCGATCTACGAGAACCAGACGGTATTGCGCAACCGGTTCTTCGAGGTCAAGGCAGCGACCTGAACGATAGGCGCTCAACGCAGAGGTCGCAGAGGACACGGCGGAAATGCAAGAACAAGACAATGACTAGGGTGAAAACCTTTGATTGGCTCATGATCCATCCCGGCGATAGTTGGCGGCACCGGATCGCAAATAGTTACCTCGCATTTATCCGCCAAAGTTGCTTTTCCTCGTTTTTGTTGTTCCTAAAAGGGTACTCCACGCTATCGCGAGGGTATCCGCGTCCCCTGTGACCTCTGCGGTGAGCGTTTCGAACAAAAAACAAACCGGAAGGATTCATCATGGACGTACGCGCAGCAGTTGCGCACAAGGCGGGCGCGCCGCTTGTCATTGAAACGGTGCAACTGGAAGGCCCGAAGACGGGAGAAGTGCTGGTCCAGATCATGGCGACCGGCATCTGCCATACCGACGAGTACACCTTGTCCGGCGCCGACCCCGAAGGGCTTTTCCCGTCCATCCTCGGGCATGAAGGCGCGGGCGTGGTCTTGGATGTCGGCCCGGGCGTGAAGAGCCTGAAGAAGGGCGATCATGTCATCCCGCTTTACGTCCCCGAGTGCCGCGAGTGCGAGTATTGCGTGTCGCAGAAAACCAACCTTTGCCAGTCCATCCGCGTCACCCAGGGCCAGGGTTTGATGCCCGACGGCACCAGCCGCTTCTCGCTGGGCGGGAAGAAATTGCACCATTACATGGGCACCTCGACGTTTCTCCAACTACACCGTGGTGCCGGAAATCGCGCTGGCGAAGATCCGCGAAGACGCGCCGTTCGACAAGGTCTGCTACATCGGCTGCGGCGTGACCACCGGTATCGGCGCGGTGATCAACACCGCGAAAGTCGAGCCGGGCGCCAATGTGGTGGTGTTTGGCCTTGGCGGCATCGGGCTGAACGTGGTGCAAGGTGCGAGCATGGCCGGGGCCAACATGATCGTCGGCGTGGATCTGAATCCGAAGCGGCGTGCACTCGCCGAGAAATTTGGCATGACCCACTACGTGAATCCAAAGGACATGGCCGAGAACGAGCTGGTGCCTTACCTCGTCAATCTCACCAAGGGCGGGGCGGATTACAGCTTCGAATGTATCGGCAACGTGAAAGTCATGCGCCAGGCGCTGGAGTGCTGCCACAAGGGCTGGGGCGTGTCGGTGATCATCGGTGTCGCACCGGCCGGCGCGGAGATCGCGACCCGGCCGTTCCAGCTGGTGACCGGCCGCGTCTGGAAAGGCACCGCCTTCGGCGGCGCGCGCGGCCGCACCGACGTGCCCAGGATCGTCGACTGGTACATGGAAAAGAAGATCAACATCGACGACCTCATCACCCACAAGCTCAGGTTCGAAGACATCAACAAGGGCTTCGACCTGATGCATGCCGGCGAATCGATTCGCTCCGTCGTTGTTTTCTAAAGTTGCTGACATCTCAACGCAAAGGCGCAAAGGAGTCTTCACAATACCCCCTTGAGGGTACGCAAAGAAAGGCAGGAAAGGAAGACTGTAGTCGGCAATTGAATTGCGTTCTGTGACGATTGGCTGCCAATGCTACGCGTGATCATGCGGGTGTTCTATTCCAGTTTTCTTTTGGGTTTCCTTTGCGTTCTTCGCGCCTTTGCGTTGAGATGTCGAATTAGATGAAAACGATCAGCGAACACAAGTGCTTCGGCGGAGTGCAGGGGTATTACGCGCACGCGTCGAAAGAGATCGGGCTGGTGATGAAGTTCTCGGTGTTCCAGCCGCCGCAGGCGCAGTCGGGCAGGGTGCCGGTGCTGTATTACCTCGCGGGACTGACGTGTAACGAGGAGACCTTCGCCATCAAAGCGGGTGCGCAGCGCGTCGCCGCGGAGCTGGGGTTGATTCTGATTGCGCCCGATACCAGCCCGCGCGGCGCCAACATTCCCGGCGAAGCGGAATCATGGGACTTCGGGGTCGGTGCCGGTTTCTACGTGGACGCGACCTGCGAGCCCTGGTCGAGGCACTACCGCATGTACAGTTACGTCACCCGTGAACTGCCGGAGTTGATCGCGGCGAAGTTTCCGGCCGACACTGCGGACAGGGCATCTTCGGCCACTCGATGGGCGGGCATGGTGCGCTGGTCTGCGCGCTGAAGAACCCCGGACAGTACCGCTCGCTTTCGGCGTTCGCGCCGATCGCCGCTCCGATGCGCTGCCCGTGGGGGAAGAAGGCGTTCAAGGGTTATCTCGGTGACGATCAGGCGCGGTGGCGCGAGTACGATGCCAGCGAACTGGTGAAGCGTGCAGCGTTTCCAGGCGCGATCCTGATGGACCAGGGGCTGGCGGACAAATTCCTGAAGGATCAGCTCTTACCGGAAGTTTTCGAAGCGGCATGCCGCGAATCCGGCCAGAAACTCACCTTGCGCCGGCAGGAAGGTTACGATCATGGTTACTTTTTCATTTCGACCTTCATGGAAGACCACCTTCGGCATCATGCTGCCCACCTCACCCCTGCCCTCTACCCCTCAAGGGGGTACTGAAAAGAGTCCTCCCGCTAGCGGGCGGAGAGGGTAACCAATTCCCAAGTTGGGAAATCACCAGTGGAGGACTTGATGCGTCGCGAAGAAATGATGAATGATATGAAATCTACCGACGTTCGTTGATCCTCGAGGAGACATACTCCCTCTCCGCCTCCCTTGGGAGGGGATGAGGGCTGGGGTGAGGTGGAAGGAGTCTGTCGTGCAAAAACTGCTGATCTACCAATCGCTATGGGCAATGGGGCGGCGCCGGCCCGACGGCATGCCATTCAGCCCCGGCTCTTGCGAAGACCGGAATACCGCGTAGACTGCCGCTTCACCCGCCGGAAAAACGAAATAATTATTGCAGGCGGCCGGGGCGCATTGGAGCCAAATCGCAGCGGTCGTAACATCCTGATTGGGTGAGTTCGTCAATGAGACCGGAGAGAGCGGCGTCGCGCGATCCGACTCCTCGAGTGTGCCCGGGCCGTTCGTACCGGGCTTGTGTGGCGGGTATCAGTCTCCCCGCGGACGGGTCGCGTGCTGCTCCAGAGCCACCTTCCACCCAGATCGAGCATCCCGCGTTCCACCGCGCACCGAGCGATCCCTCTTCACCTGCCGAAACTCGCCGCGCTGGTCTGTTTGCTGTCAATGATCGCCGGCTGCTCCCAAAACAACTCGGGCGACGAACTCGCAGCATCTTCGGAGATCCCGGCCGGGATCGAGCGCTTCCTGTTGTTTCCGAATTCGGTGTGGCTCGCCTCGGGAGACTTCGAGAGCAATACCACCGCATACACCCAAGCCTATTACACGGCGATCGACCCCTATAACGAGAAGGATACGCTGGCAAAATGGAAAGCTGCCAACCAGTTCGGGACCGGTGGTGAGGAAGAGCTCGCCGTGTTTCGCGATGTGCGCGACCTCGGCTATGGCCGGCGCTTGACGGGGCGCAGAAATGCCGACGGCAGCGTGGCGTTCATAGTCCAGAACTACGAGGTCAAAATTGCCCCCAGCGGGTATTCGACGGCCAACGTGGACGCAGCCGTCGCTGCCGATCCCATGTGGCATGAAAACACCAATGCCATCGAATGGAGTTGCGACCCGGCAACACCGGGGGAAAATCCGGCCAATTGCAGGAAGTTCGCCAAGTTCTTCAACTTCTCGACTGCGACCGGCCAGCGTCAGCAAGCAATCGACCTCGACGGCCGAGGTGCCAAGGCGATGCCGGGGCCGTGCCTGACTTGCCATGGGGGCCGCGCGGATCCCCTGACGCCGCTTGATCCGGCCATCGGACAGCGGCGCTTTGCGCTGCTGAACAATTCACTCACCGGCAAGCGTGGTGATACGCTGGCCAGGCTGCAGCCCTTCGACGTGGACAGCTTCGAGTGGTCGCGCGCCGCGGGATTCACCCGCGCCGACCAGGAAGCCACGTTGAAGAAGTTCAACGAATGGGTGCTGTGCACCTACCCTCTTCCGGGCGGTGGCGGAGTCGGCACGGATGCGTGCCGCCCTGCGGCAGGGGCGAGCGAATGGGAAGGCACGGCCGCGGAGTTGATCAACGCTTGGTACGGCGGAGCCAACCTGCCGGACGCGCAGTTTTCGGACACTTATATGCCGGCGGGGTGGGCCGGCTATGAAAATCTGTACCAAACGGTAATCGCGCCCTATTGCCGCGCCTGCCACATCGTGCGCGGCGCGGGGATTGCGACTGCCGTCGTTCCGCCGCCGCCGCCGCCCGGCGTTCCGGCACGGGCCATCGATATCGGTCAAAAGCGCATCGACTTCGCCACCGAGGCCGGCTTTCGGGCCTATGCGGACCGAATCAAGATTCACGTGTTCGACCGGGGCGACATGCCGCTCGCGCTGCTCGTGTACCGGCGTTTCTGGGAATCGTCCGCCCCCGCGGCGCTGGCAGCTTACCTCGACTCGGTTTCCGGCGCGGGAACAGCCACCTCGAGTGGCGGTGTCCCGCTCCGACCCGGCCGGCCGGTTGCCGACCCCGGGCCCAATCGCATGGTACGCACCGGGCTGGCAACCAAACTTACGGCGGCCGACAGCCTGTTTGCGTCGAGCTACGGCTGGTCGGTGACGGCCTCGCCGCCCGCGGGCAACGCGGTGCTCAGCAATGCGGGCTCGAAGGACGCGAGTTTTCTTGCCACCGTGACCGGCGACTACACCGTCCAGCTCACCGTTAAAAATGGCAGCGAGTCGGACACAAGGAACCTGGTCCTGAGCGTGAGCAGCAGCTTTCCGGATCCCGCCTCGATACGGTTCGCAGAGGTGCTGAACCTGTTCCGCAAGCACGTGCACGACAACAACTTTCACTGCGTGGACTGTCATACGCAGGGCGGAATCCCGAACAACCCGCCAATTGCCTACACTGACATCGATCGCAATGGCGACGGCGTCGTGAACGCGACCGACGAGGCCTGGCTGCTCGAGGAGCTGCGCGGCAGGGTCAATCTGACGGAGATTGCAGCCAGCCCGCTGCTGCGCCGTCCTACCGGGATTCAGCACGGCAAGGCCTTCAACCTCACTTTACCCGCCACCGGTTTCACGCGGTACTCCGAGCTCTATCACTGGATCATGAACGGTATGCCCGGCGGCGGGATTTATGCGAATGCTGGGGCGGACAGCACGGCGACATTCAGCGCGCCGTCTACCGACATTGCCCTCAACCGCAGCACCAGCTTCGGCGCCACGACTTACATCTGGTCCATCCAGTCGGGGCCCGCCGGCGCCTCGATCGAGAACGCGAATCCGTCTGCCGGGACGGCTTCCTTGCGGGTGCAGAGTGCCGGCGAATTTGTCGTGCAGCTCCAGGCGAGCGACGGTGCCTTGACGGACACCGACACACGACTGATCACCGTCAATTAGCTTTCCCGGGGCCGCGTACCGGAACACGGAGGTTTTGGGGACACGCAATGCAAAAGTTATTGGTCTACCAATCGCTCTGGGCAATGGAACGGCGCCGGCCCGACGGCTTGGAATGGACGCTCGAAGAAAAGCTCAACATGATCCGCGACGCCGGTTTCGACGGCTGCGGCGTGCGCTTCTTCGACTACAAGTATGCAAAGGAGGTCACCGGTTTCCTGCGCGCGCACGACATGACCTGGCAGGCGCAGTGTTATCCGCAGAATGTGGACGATCTGAAGCCGATCCTCGAACACGTCAAGGAACTCGGGGCGGATCACATCAACCTGCAACCCGATGTGCGGCCGTACTCGATCCAGGAATGCATTCCGTACATCGAGGGCTGGCGCCGGCTTGCCCACGACGCGAAGATTCCGCTACATGTGGAAACGCACCGGGACCGTATGACCACCGACCTGTTCTTCACCATGCAGCTGCTCGATTGCTTTCCCGACCTGCGCCTGACCGGCGACCTGTCGCACTACGTTGTCGGTCGCGAGTTTGCGTGGCCGATCAGCGATGTGAACCATGGATATATGCACCGCATCATCGACAACTGCTGGGGGTTCCATGGCCGGGTCGCGAGCCGCGAGCAGGTGCAGGTGCAAATCAGTTTTCCGCACCACAAGGACTGGCTCGACCTGTTCATGGGCTGGTGGGAATATGGTTTTCGGAGCTGGCGCAAGCGCGCGCCGAAAGACGCCACCCTGACCTTCCTGTGCGAGCTCGGGCCGAAGGAATACGCAATGACAGGCCCCGACGGCTACGAGCTCTCCGACCGGTGGCAGGAAGCATTGATGTTGAAGGACATGATCAGGCAGCTCTGGAGCCGGATCGAGGGCGAAGGATCCCGGGACGCGGCAAGAGCTGCCTGACCCAGGTCCAGTGCAGGGAGTGCTGTGGGGCGAATCTCGGGAGGGGCGCGGGGGATTCTTTCAAAATCCCCGGGAACTCGATACATTGATTGCGTCCCCGCCACCAAGTACGACATTTCCCCGGATCTCCCGGCCGCAAGAACCCGTGAGGCGCAAAAGAAGCACCATAAAAGGTGAGTTGTCTCCATGTAATTCAGCGGGGCGGTTCCGCGCAATCCCGGGCGGCTGGGGAGGTTGTCGGACTGTTTGCGGCTGCCACGGTCTGTGCGATGTTCTGGGCGCCCGCGGCATTTGCGGACCTCGATGAACTCCGCTTCCGGCTTAGTTCCGACGTCACCTACGACGACAATGTTTCCCGCGCCCCCAAGGACGACAAGTTCCACGACACTTTCGCCGCGCTGAACCTGGGCGCGAGCCTGCCTTGGCAACTTTGGGCAACCTCACGTCTGTTACTCAACGCGAACATCGGCGGCGAAAAATTCAAGACGTACTCCGGGCTCGACCGCCTCTACGCAAATATCCAGGGTGAATTCCAGTACCGGAAATCCGGGCAATTCAGCGAACCCATCTGGGGCGTGTTCGTACGGCTGGGCGAGGACTGGTACGACTCCACGCTTCGCGACGGATTCCGCAACTCGGCCGGCCTCACGTTCAGGAAGCCGGTGACCGACAGGATTTTCTTCTTCAGCGCCTTGGCCTACAACCAGCGCGACGGCCGCAGCACGGTCTTCGATACCGAGGACGTTTCGGTCCGCGCCAACGTGGACTATTCGCTTTCGCAACGGCAGACCCTGTACTTCGGCGTGGAGGGCCGGGACGGTGACTTCGTCTCCACGGCCCGCCCCAAGCTCGCGTACTTCGATATTGCTGAGGCGGTGGTCCTGGACGACGTTTTCACCGACACCCCCCGATTTTCCTATCGGTTCAAGGGCTACACAGGCATTGCGACGATAGGTTACAACTTTGCGCTTGGTGAGCATGCGGCGCTGGATCTTGCCTATCGAATTGCGCATGCACGCCCCCACGACCAGCCACCGAGCGTGGTGACGACCGATACGATCGACTACGTGGACCAGCAGGCAACGGTTTCCATCTTGATCCGGTTCTAGACCGCAGCCGGACCTTGTTTTTCGCCTACGTGCGCCATCAGTAATCCTTGCGCGGTCCGGCGTAATCCTCCGCCGGAAACACGAATGGCGGGCTGCGGCCGACGAGGGCTTCGATCAGCATCAATTCCTGGTCGGTGTGATTGATAAAAGGGGCTTTGCGAATGGTCTTGCCGCCTTTCGGCGCCGCCAGGATATACACCGGCTCGTCGTGGTGTTTCGACGCCACCGTCTTGCGGCTGTTGGGATCGCTGTTGGCGTTGATATCCGTGATCCCGTAGCAGGTACAGAAGTAAGTCTGTTCGGGATCGGCTTCCGCGTAAACCCCCGTGCCGCGGATGCCGATGGTGGCCGTAATGGTGATTAACCGCTGGGGATTATTTGGACCGAATACCGCCAGCACCTTGCCGGTGACCAGACGCAGCACATTGACCAGGGTATCGGTCGCCGTCTGCTGTTCGAGACTCATCCGGCTCGACTCGCGCAGGATGAAGGCGCTGACGCCGCTGACAAATACAACTTCCGAGCTCCTGCCGGTTTCAATCGTATCGTTAGGGCCGATCCGGGTCTTCAGCGTTGTGGGTGTTCCATTGACGCTGACTTGGCCGCTGAGCCGGTAAATGGAGCGGTCCAGGGGCAGCTTTTGCGGTTTTTCGCCGAAGATGTCGGCGAGTACCGGCCCATTGCCAGGGTGGAGAACGCACCTGCAGCAAGCAGCTTGACCAGCAGGCGCCGTCTGGGATCATCGGGCTCTCGTAGCATGTACACGAAACCCCCTTGCGAATATGACTGTGGTGTGTGTGATGAACTATTCCGTTTTGGTTTGTAATGCGACGTCAGTGTATCGTCGGTGCGCGGACACTGGAAGCAGATCGTTGAACGAAGATCACATGAGGACGGAAATACGCATATCGCCGGCCGGCGATTGAGGCGGCTGCGGATTGCGATCTGTAACTGATACGCCGGTGCGGCGGCGTCAGCGCACGGCTAGGAGTTTTCCGACCGCTGGCAGGAAGCGCCGAAGATGAAGGACATGATCGGCGCGCTTTGCAATCGCATCGAAGCCGGGGAGCGCGCCGCCCGCGCCGCATGACCCTCAAATGAGTCAAAGACAAGAAAGACAAGAGCGTTGACGCACTGGCACCACGTTTTATGTATAAACTACAGTCGCATCACGGCATTGCAACCGAAGTTGGCATTGCAACCGAAGTTGGATAGTGAAGTGGTGTCATTGGTCCTGTCCGTAGCCAAAATCAAGTGCTTCGACACTTGCTAAAACAACTGGAGGAAATAATGGAAACCTTGCGTTTGTTCAAACGGAGTGCCGCCGTCATCGGCACCTGCCTGGGCCTGGTCGGGCTCGCTTCCGCCCAGACCGATGCCGGATTCCCGGCGCCGACCGGGAGCGTTACTCCGGCGGGAGCCAAGGTGGAGAAATTGTTCGACGGCGACTGCTTCGCCGAGGGCCCCTCGGTCGGGCCCGACAATATGGTGTACTTCAGCGACATTACGTTCACCAAGTTCTGCAAGGACCCGGGTGGCAAGTATGCGATGGGCGGTCACGTGTGGAAATACAACCCGAAGACCGGCAAGGCGGAGATCTTCCGCAGCCCCTCCGGGATGTCGAACGGCACCAAATTCGACCACGACGGCAACATGATCCTCGCGATGGGCGCGGACTACGGCCTGCGCGTGCTCGCCAAGATCGACATGAAGACCGGGCGCAGTATGATTCTCGCCGGAGGATTCGAGGGCAAGCCGTTCAATGCACTGAACGACATCACCATCGACGAGAAGGGCCGCATTTATTTCACCGACCCGCGCTACCTCGGCCATGAGCCGGTGATGGCGGACGGCTTTGCGGCTTACCGTGTCGATCCCGACGGCACCGTCTCGCGGGCGGCAACCGACTGCGGCAAGTGCAACGGCATTGCCATTTCGCCGGACCAGAAACGCATGTACATCGTCAGCAACGACAACGGCTTTCTGGCGTTCGAGAACCTGAAGGAAGGCGAGAAGTCGCTGAGCGGCCATCACCTGCTGCAAACCTATGATGTCGGTGCGGATGGCAAGCTATCCAACCGCCAGGTGTTCAAGGACTACAGCAAGGATCGCTCGCCGGCCTGCAGCGGACCGGACGGACTGGTCATGGACAGCGAGGGCAATGCCTGGGTCGCCGAACGCTGCGAACACCATCCCGGCATCACCGTTTACTCGCCCGACGGCAAGGAACTCGGCCATATCTCGACCGGCAAGGAACTGCCGACCAACGTCGCGTTTGGCCGCGGTGACATGGCCAACACGCTCTACATCACCTCCGGCAAGAGCCTGTACCGGATCAAGGTGAGCAAGAAGGGCTATCAGCTTCCCTGATTTTGCGGCAGCATCAACTTGGTCGCAGAGGCATTTGCCTCTGCGACTTTTTTCCCGACAGGAGAGCATTTCATGAGCAGTGCGCAGCCGAATGCCACAGCGAAGATCCGCAAGGCCCTTACGGAGACGCAGGTAGAGGCATTCAAACGCAATGGCTACCACTTTCCGCTGCGCGTGATTTCTGAAGCCCAGGCGGCCGCATATCGCCAGAAAATCGAGGCGTTCGAGGCCGTGCACGGGCTGGTAATGAAGACCCCTTACCGCAACAAGCCTCATCTTGTTTTCAAATGGGCCAACGAACTGATCCACAATCCGCGCATTCTCGACGCGGTCGAGGACTTGCTGGGCCCCGATCTGCTGGTCTGGGGCAGCAGCTTCTTCATCAAGGAGCCGCATGATCCGGCCTATGTTTCCTGGCACCAGGATTCGACTTACTGGGGGCTTTCGCATCCCGACATCGTGACCGCCTGGGTGGCATTAACGGTGAGCGATTTGCCCAATGGCGCGATGCGCGTCATGCCCGGCAGCCATCTCAAGGACCAGCTTCCACACAAGGACACTTTCGCCCGGGACAATCTGCTGACCCGCGGCCAGGAGGTTGCGGTCGAGGTGGACGAAAAACTGGCCGTGGACCTGTTACTCAGCCCCGGGGAGATGTCATTGCACCACGTGCGCATGGTGCACGGCTCCGAACCCAATCGCGCCGACTACCGGCGCATCGGTATTGCTATCCGCTATGTGCCGACCTACGTTCGTCAGACTGCGGGACCGAAGGACTACGCGATGCTGGTGCGAGGCGTGGACCATTTTCATCATTTCGATTACGAGCCCGCGCCCCGCGTTGATCTCGGCGAGGAGGAAGTCGCGACGCACAAGCGCAACACCGAGGAAGCGAACAAGATCCTGTATCGGGGAACGGACAGGGTGAAAACGTGAGGTGTGAGGGGTGAGGGGTGAGGGGTGAGGCGTGAGGCGTGAGGGTCTCAAAACAGGCCGAGAGTTGGAATTGCTCTTTATGATTTTCCCTCGACCCTCGATCCCTCGTCCCTCGACCCTCTCCCTCGCCCCTCGTCCCTCGCGCCTCGCCCCTCACCCCTTACTCCTATGATCCTAGAAGTCGCAGTCCTCGACGTAATTCCCGGGCGCGAAGTGGAATTCGAGTCCGCATTCAAACAGGCTCAGGCGATCATCTCCTCGATGCACGGTTACCGGTCGCACGAGTTGCGACGCTGCATCGAAACCGCCACAAGATACATTTTGCTGGTCCAGTGGGACAAACTGGAAGACCATACGGTGGGGTTCCGTGGATCGACTGGATACCAGGAATGGAAGCGGCTGCTTCATCACTTCTACGATCCCTTTCCGGTGGTTGAACACTTCACCGCGGTAACCGGCGTGCCCTGAAGCAGGCCGGCAGGCAGCCAGCTAACGACGAGGCGCGAAGCGCCCGCAAGACTACAGGGGGAAATAAATGGAATACCTGACCGGCGTGCTCCTGCTGCTCGCGTTTCTTGTTGTCGTTGCGGCAATTGTTCGTGGCCAGAGCCCCATCATCATGCTGTTGCTGCTGGCGATCGTGTGGGCGGCGCTCGCGGGCATCGGCGTCAATGATATCCAGGCGAAGGTTTTACAGGGCGGCGGAGTGCAGTACGCCTCGGCGGTGATCATCATCGTATTCGGTGCCTGGTTTGCGCAGGTTCTGATCCAGACCGGAATCGCCGAAAGCGTGATCCGCTCAGCAGTCGAACTCACCGGCGATCGGCCCCTCGTCACGGCAATGACTATTACTCTTGTCACCGCGCTGTTGTTCACCTCGATGTACGGCGTGGGCGCTGCAATCGCGATAGGCGTCATCGCGCTTCCCATCATGATGAGCCAGGGCATTCCGGCGCGTGTTGCCGCGCCCGCCTTTACAATGGGCATCGGCGCGGGCTGCTTCGTCAACATCGTACTGTTCGGCCAGTTCCAGACGTTGTTTCCGGGAATCAAGTACGAAGCACCCTACCTCAACGTCTGGATCATCGGCATGATCGTGTACATCGCGATCGCCTGGCTGATGATCTGGATCAACCTGCGCAGACTGGGCGTGCGCCATGCCGCGGCGGTCGATACCGCGGCGCCCGCGCCGCGCAAGCGCACGCCGTACTACACCTACCTGGTGCCGGTATTCCCGGTGTTCATGATCATGGTGTTCAAGTGGCAGATCATTCCGACCTTTCTTCTGTCCATCGTGCTCGCCCTGGCGCTCACATGGAGACAGCGCGGCTTTCAGGGGTCGCTCAATCTCTTCAACAAGACCTTCTACGATGCTTTTCCGGACATCGCCACGATCGCCGCGCTCTGGACAATCTGCGGGATGATCATCGTCGCCGGCCAGATGCCCCAGGTTGCCGGTGCATTGAAGCCGATCTTCGATCCGATCCTTCCGCACAACATGGCGCAGACAGCGGTATTTTTCGCGCTGCTGGGTGGTATTTGCAGCATCTACCGCGGTCCTCTGTGCGTGGTCGGCACTGGAGCGGCGTTGCTCGCGATCTTGCTCTCAAACAACGAGATCCCGGTGCCGTATTTGTATGCACTCTGGCTCGGGCCGACGGTCATGCAGGGAAGCATCGATCCCACCAACTCCTGGACCCTGTGGACCATCGGCTACACCAAGGTATCGCACGGACAGTTCCTCAAGACTGCGCTGCCGTTTGGTTGCCTGATGGTCGTTGTCATGTCGGCGATCGGCTATTACATGCTGGGCTGAGCCGCGCGGAACATGAGCGAACGCAAGACCTATCGCATTGGTATCGACGTTGGCGGTACCTTCACCAAGGCGGTACTGATCGATAACGCCAGCTTCGAACTGGTCGGGCGTTTTTCCGTTATGACCACGCACGGCGATCCGCGCGGCGTGGCCAAAGGCGTCATCGAGGTGTTCCGCAACGTCCTCGAGCGTTCGGGTGTGGACCCAGGCGACGTCGTTTTCCTGGCGCACAGCACAACGCAGGCAACCAACGCGTTGCTGGAGGGGGACGTGTCGTCGGTGGGCATCATTGGCATGGCGAGCCGGGTGGAGGCGCTGCTGGCGCGCGGCCAGAGCAGCATCAAGGAGATCGAGCTCGCACCCGGCCGCTTCCTTCGGCCTTCCCACCGCTTCATTACCACCGACGAGCTCGACGAGAAATCGGTACGTGCGGCGCTCATCGCGCTGCGTGACGAAGGCGCGCAGGTGGTGGTGGCGAGCGGCGCTTTCGGTGTCGACGACCAAAGCGGCGAGGAACTGGTGATGCGTGTCGCCGGAGAACTGGGGCTCGCCGTGACCGGCGGCCACGAGATCACCAAGCTTTATGGACTTACTACGCGCACCCGCACGGCAGTCATCAACGCCAGCATCCTGCCGAAGATGATAGGCACCGCCAACATGACCGAGGCAGCCGTACGCGAGGCCGGCATCACGGCACCGCTGATGATCATGCGCGGCGACGGCGGCGTGATGGATGTGCAGGAGATGCGCCGTCGTCCGGTGGTAACCATGCTCTCCGGCCCCGCCGCGAGCGTTGCGGGTGCTCTCATGTATCTGCGGGTCTCGGACGGTATTTACTTCGAGGTCGGCGGCACCAGTACCAACATCGGGGTCATCCGTAACGGCTTTCCGACGATTAAGCATGCGAAAGTGGGCGGCCACGACACCTATGTGAATTCGCTCGACGTGCGCGTAATCGGTATTGCCGGCGGCAGCATGGTGCGCCTGCGCGGCAATGAAGTTTTTGATGTCGGACCTCGCAGTGCGCACATTGCCGGGCTGCACTATGCGGCGTTCGCAGGACCGGAAGAGATTGTCGATGCCCGGATCGAGCTGTTCAGGCCGAAGGACGGCGATCCCGACGATTACGTCGCGATCCGCTCGGAAAACGGGGAGCGTTATGCCATCACCAATACTTGCGCAGCCAACGTACTGGGGTACGCGAAGCCGGGTTGGCATGCGCATGGCAACGCGGAGTCGGCACGCAAGGCCATGGCGCCGTTGGCGAAACGCCTCGGCGTGTCGGTAGATGAAGCAGCGCGTCGCATCCTTGAAAAGGCCTCGGGCAAGGTCATTCCTGTGGTTGAAGACCTGGTCCGCGAGTACGCGCTCGACCGCGATCAGGCCGTGCTGGTCGGTGAAGGCGGCGGCGCGGCAGCGCTGATCCCGTTCGTGGCCGAGCGGATGAATCTGGACTTCAAGATCTCGCAGGACGCCGAGGTGATCTCCTCGATTGGCGTCGCGCTTGCACTGGTCCGGGAAACGATCGAAAGGGTGATTCCCAATGCGACGCCGGACGATCTGCAACGAATCAAGCGCGAGGCGTTCGATGCAGTCGTCAGACTGGGCGCTGCGCCCGAGAACGTCGAAGTTACCATCGAGGTAGACGCGCAGACGCAGCGCGTTCGCGCCACCGCGATGGGCGCCTCGGAGATGCGTGCGCAAGACATGCGTAAGCTAGTCAGCGAGGACGAAGCGCGGGAAATTGCGGCCCGTTCGATGGGACTTGCGCCCGAATCGGTGCGGCTGGCCGCCGCGACCGATCAGGTGCGTGTCTTTCAAGGCCAGGTCGAGGAGCGCAAGTGGCGCATTTTCAGCTCGCGCCGCACGCCGTTGCGCGCCGTCGATCGCGAAGGAGTCATTCGTGTGCAGCGCAGCGACGGGGTGGTAGCTGGAGCGACCGCGCAGACTGGGCTCGCGGAGATGCGCCGCCTATGGGAAGAGGTGACCATTTACAACGGGGATAGTGTCATTGCGCCCGACATGTTCGTGATCGCCGGCCGGCGCGTACTGGATCTATCCGGTGTGAGCGCTTTGGAGCAGGCCTTGGCGATAGGGCGCAGCGAGCTGGAGGGACTGGCCCCCGAAACGCCGGTCGCACTCATCACTGTGCAGGGCGCGCGCGGGATATGACCGTTGCTACAACAGACACGGCACTAGGGCTTGCGGCGCTGAGCGGCGATGTGCAAGTCCATCGCATCTCTGAAGCGCAGCGAGGCGAACTGGTGGAGCAAGCATTGCAAGATGGACGGTGTCTCGCCCGGCAAACATGCCAACAGTGGGGCAGTGATCCATTCGTGATTGCCGCTCGCTGCAATGTACCTATCATAGAGAGCCGAGCCGAGGCGGGTTTCGGCAGTACGGTGATTTACGCGGAGTACGCGGTCAGTCCGCAGTCCATCACGCTATATACGCCAGCGATACGCCGCCTCGATGCGCTTATCGCCAGCCAGTCTCATTTCGATATCGGCTTCGAGCAGACAATGCCGGTATTCCTCGCCCACGAGCTTTATCACCATTTGGATTGTATGCGCGGGAAGGAGGCACTGATCCGCCGGTACCGGGTGAGCATTGTGAAGCTGGGAAGGTGGACATGGACCGTAGGGCTGTCGACTCTTCCCGAGATTGCGGCGGGCGCGTTCGCGCAGCAATTGCTTGGTTTGTCATTTCATCCCAAGCTACTGGATCTTCTGCTGACCCACGTCACCCCAACCCTCTCCCCCTCCCCAAGGGAGGCGGAGAGGGTTGGGGTGAGGTGGTGGGAGAGTGGTTTATGAAGTTCCGCGCGGCAGTGCTGAACGAGATCAACGAGCCGATGACGCTCGACACGCTGGAGATGTCGGCACTCGCGCCTGCCGACGTGCTGGTGAGAGTCAAGGCCAGCGGACTGTGCCACACCGACCTGGAAGTGATACAGGGGTCGCTCGCGTATCCGCTGCCGATCGTGCTTGGCCACGAAGGCGCCGGGATCGTCGAGGCGGTGGGCAAAGATGTCACGCAGGTGAAGCCCGGCGACCACGTGATTCTTTCCTGGAACCCGCACTGCGGACATTGCTTCTACTGCGAGCGCAACCTGCCGATCCTGTGCGAGCCGTTCTCCCGCAATCAGCCGAAGGGCTTGCTCCTTGACGGAAAGTCCAGAATGAGCCGCGGCGGCGAACAAGTTCACCACTATTCGGTCACCTCGACACATGCCGAGTACACGGTGGTGCCGGAATCCGGCGCCATTCCGGTGCCGAAGGACATTCCGTTCGACCGTGCCTGCATCATCGGTTGCGGCGTGATGACCGGCGTTGGCGCGGCAGTGCGCAAGGCCAGGGTCGCAGCGGGTTCCAACGTCGTGGTCATCGGCTGCGGCGCGGTGGGCCTGAACGTGCTGCAGGGCGCGAAGCTGGTCGATGCCGGCCAGATCATCGCAGTGGATGTGGGCAACGTCAGGCTGGATCGCGCGTTGCAGTTCGGAGCAACCCATGCCGTAGACGCTTCGAGCGGCGACGCGCTGGACCGGATCAGGGCACTTACCGAGGGCCGCGGTGCGGATTACGTGTTCGAGGCGGCGGGCAAAAAGAATACTTTCCGGCTGGCGGTCGAGGCGGCCCGGCCCGGCGGAGACGTCGTCTGGCTCGGCAAGGTCAACGTCAACGAAGAAGTCAGTTTCCGCTGGGGTTCGCTCATGGGCGAGAGGCGAATCGTGCGCTCCAGCTACGGCGACGCCCGTCCGCGGCGCGACTTCCCGTGGATCGTGCACGAGTACCTCGATGGACGGCTCAAGCTCGACGAACTGATCACCAAACGCATCAGACTTGAAGACATCAACGACGGCTTCGTCTCCCTAGCCCGCGGCGAAGGCATCCGCACCGTCGTCATGTTCGACTAACAGTTCAAAATCTTGGAACGCAAAGGACGCAAAGGTGCGCGAAGGAAAGTCCAAAGGAAAGAAGCAAGAGAGAGAATCTCCATTTCATCGGCAGTCCCGGCATCGAGACGTCTATGATAATAGCTTGTGCCCACTCTGCGAATTGCGTACCGAAGTATCATCGCCTGAGTATTTTGCAGTTCCGTTTGGTTTTCCTTTGCGTACCTTTGCGTCCATTGCGTTGAACGAGATTCGATTTTGACGTTGCCAGGTTTCAAGCATCCGCCGATGCAACCGGGCTGGATCGACACACCGCACCGGATGGCGGAGCTTGGCGATCTGAACCTCGAATCCGGCGAGGTGATCCGGGATTACCGCCAATCGTATGTCACGCACGGTGAACTCAATGGCGACAAGTCGAATGCAATACTGATCTGCGCGTCGCTGACCGGCAATCACCACCGGCTGGATTTTCTGATCGGCGAGGACAGGGCGCTCGATCCCTCGCGTTATTTCATTGTGTGCACGGACCCGATCGGCAACGGCCTGTCCACTTCGCCGTCGAACAGTTCCCGGCAACCCAGGATGCAGTTTCCACGCTTCAACATTCGCGACATGGTGAATGCCCAGCACCAGTTGCTGTACCGGGCAACTCGGCATCGCCGGGCTGCACGCGGTGGTGGGCGCTTCGATGGGCGGAATGCAGGCACTGCAGTGGGCGGTAAGCCATCCCGGCTTCATGCGCACCGTTGTGGCGATGACGCCAATGGCAAGAACCGCTCCGTGGGCGGTGCTGATAACGGAGACGGCGCGCGCCTGCCTGATGGCCGACCCGGCGTGGACCGGCGACGGATTCAGCGTGGTACCCGAGCGCGGCTGGCGTGCCTACACCGGGCTGATGACTGCGCTGCTGTCGCGCACGCCGATGGCGCTCGCCGAATTTCTTCCGGACTGCGCCGAAGCGCACCTGTGGTTCGAGCGCCTGTTTGCGCAGAATCGTGCATTGGGCTTCGACGCGCACGACTATCTCTATCAGTCCTGGGCCTACGAGGCGCACGATGTCGGCACGACGGCAGGCTTCTCCGATACCGCAGGCGCGCTTGCCGCGATCAAGGCGAAGACTCTGGTACTGGCGCCGCCGCTCGACTTGTTCAATCCGGCACAATCCGCGCGCGATGCCGCCGCCGCGATCCCCGGCGCCCGGTTTGTCGAGATTCCTTCTGTGCAGGGGCACCAGGCCGCCACCAACCTGAAGCCGGAAGATGCGATCTTTCCTCAATCGGGTGATCCACGACTTCCTGGCGAAGGTATGAAAATAGTAGATAGGGCCGAGGTCCGAGGTTCGAGGGCCGAGTAAAATGAAGACATTCCACTCCCGAGAGATTTATACTTTTTTCTTTCACCCCTCACCCCTCACCTCCTCACCTTTCATCTTTCCGAAGGAGAAACCATGATCGTCGATCACCGCACCTATGCAATAAAGCCGGGCAAGCTGAACGAATTCGTAAAGCTGTATGAAAAGGAAATGCTGCCATTGCAGCTCAAGTATCTCGGCCACTGCGTCGGCTGGTACGTGAGCAACGACATCGGTCCGCTGTCGCAGATCGTGCACATGTGGGCCTACAAGAACCTGGCAGACCGGGAGGAGCGGCGCAGCCGCCTGGCGCAGGACCCGGGATTCGCGCCCTACCTTGCCAAGGCGCAGCCGCTTCTGGACAGCATGGAGAACAAGATCCTCCAGCCCGCTCCGTTCTTCACGTTGCCGGAAATGAAAGGATAGACGACAAGGGATTGTTTACGTCGCCACCCGGTTGCGGGATCATGGGACCTGTCGCCGTGTTGGCCTCAATGCAAGGAGGAGGGGAGATGAATTCGAACATGCTGCAGACTGATCCCTGTCGCGGCGCTCCTCGCCGCCAGCGGGCTCGCGCTCGCGCATCACGGCCGCCTGCAGGATCATTTGTTGCGCGGCACGATACTCAGTTACGGCATCTACGGCACCGGTTCGGGGGCGTTCCTGCAGCGCGCCGCGCATGCTCCAGGCGGCCCCGCCGGGATCGAGCTTGTCGAACAGACGAGCATCCTGGCTGCACAGCCGGGAACGCGTTTCGGCTTTTGCGTCAGCGTCACCGGCGCGCTGCAAGACGGCGACCTCGATCTCGAAAAAGTGATCTTGCATCCGCCGGTGTTTGGCGGCGATGACAAGGTGTCGACCGGCTACGAACAGGAAATCGAGCTTGTGGCCAAGGATGGAGAGGCGACGGCTTGCCTCGGGCACACACTGGAAAACGAGGCCGAGGCGGTCCCGGGCAGATGGACGATCAGGTTGATGGCGGCCGATCAGGTGATCGCCGAAAAGGCCTTCGAGCTTCGTTAGTCGTGATCCACCATTCTGTAACGATGCATCAACGCACGAAACGGAGGAAGCGATGAAAACAGAACTGATGTATCTCCTTTGGGTGACGGTGCTGACGGCCTTGATCTGGGTTCCCTACATCATCGACCGGGCCATGGTATGGGGTCTGCTGGACGCGGTGGGCTATCCGGAGAATCCAAAGCCGCAGTCGCCGTGGGCGCGACGGATGATGAAGGCGCACGCCAACGCAATCGAGAATCTCGTTGTTTTTGCCGCCCTGGTGCTGGTGGCGCAGGATCTGGGCGTCAGCAATGAGGCGACGGTCATGGCGTGCGCGGCCTATTTCTGGGCCCGGCTGGTCCATCTTCTGGCCTATACATTCAAGGTGCCCTGGGTGCGTACTCTCGCCTTCACCGTTGGATTCGTGGCGCAGATGACGTTGGCCTGGCAAGTCCTATGTGTGGCGAGGCTCCCGACGTAATCCGGACAAAAAAAGGGCAGGGTCTGAACCCTGCCCGTTTGGTTGCAACGACGGCTGACTGGTACGCGGCGACCGGATTGCCGGGCGACCCGGTGGCGCCCACCAGCTTGAACGGCGCCCTGGCGAACAGAAATTCGTAGGCTTTGTCGGCGGACAGTTCGTCGAGATCGAGGTTCTCGAAGTTGTAGATGCCGCGGCGCACGATCAGGTTCATGTGGCAATTGGCGAACGACTCCGGCACGCCGCTCTTGGCGAAGTCGAACGGCTCGAGACCCCAGGTGTCGGTGCCGATCATGGAAATCTTCTTGCCGGCGAGATAGTCGCAAACCTCGGGCGACACGCCCGGCTCGCCTGTACCGAACTCGGCATTGTCTTTCAGCAAACTCCTCGTCGCTCTTGGCCTTCTCGCCTGCCGACGAGTCAATAATGCGCCGCCACTTTATAACGCAACGGCAATGCCTGTTGTGCCGCGGTAAGAGATAACGATGTCCCGTCAACTATGCCGGGCCCACGGCCGTTGAAGCGACGTCGGCGGCTCGTCCGACTCACTCATGGAGGCATCGATGATCAAAGCTGTCCACTATCACGTATCTTGTCGCCCTTTCCGTGCTCGTCAATGTGTCCGCCGCACAGGCCGAAGACAAGGACAAACCCCGCGCGTGTCGTGCAGATGTCGAGAAGCTGTGCAAAGGTATTCGGCCCGGCGGCGGCCGCATCGCAATGTGCATGAAACAGCACGAGTCGGAACTCTCGCCGGGGTGCCGTGAAGCGATTGCCGGGGCGAAAAAGCAGATTGAGGAATTTGCGGAAGCCTGCAAGCCGGACGCGGAGAAGTTGTGTAAAGGTGTGCAGCCGGGTCAAGGTCGCGTTGCGCGCTGCCTGGTCGAGCACAAGGATCAACTCTCCGCCGGCTGTCGCGAGAAGATCGCGCAGGCGGAGAGCCGGCACCCCTGCATGAAGGATGTAGAGACCTTGTGCAAGGGCGTGCAGCCGGGCGAGGGACGCATCGCCCGGTGCCTGAAGCAGCACGAGGCAGAGCTGTCGGCCGAATGCAAGGCGAAGCACCCGCAGGAACGCGGCGGCGAGAAAAAGTAACCGATCCCCCTCTCCCCCTCTCCCCCTCTCCCCGACCCTGTCCCGCGAACTGGCGGAGACGGCGACAAAGCAAATGCGACACTAGTTGCTAGAAGTCGGCTCCCTCTCCAGCTTTCTGGAGAGGGCGGGGGGTGAGGCGATTACTTCCCTGCGCTGGACGCCCAATTCTTCATCAGCATGTTGGACGGAAAATTCTCGTCCGCCAGTTTCCTGGCGGTTTCCGCACCCGCTACCGGCAATCCTTTCGGGTCGAGCACGCCGATCTGCACCAGCACCGAGGCCTGGTCCCAGTAAATGTGCTCGTGGTAGAGCTTGTCACCGCGGAAGTTGACAATCGCCACCAGCGGGATCTCCACGTACTTACCGGTCGGAGGAATGCCTGGCAGCATCCAGTCGATCTCGATGTCGTGGGTGAAACAAAACAGCATCTCGTCCACCAGCCGGTCGGCGCCGATGGTGCGTGAGATCGGGATGAGCTTGGTGTCCTTGGGCGTCTTCGGGATGAAGTGGTACTTGTAGAAGCGCTTCAGATGCTCGTGACCGATTCCGCCGGTGAGGGTCGGGATGTGATTGACGTAGGGTTCCGCCACCATGGTCTTCATGGTCGCGTCCACGTCGCGGGTGCCGAACTCGTGCATCGTGTGCATTTCCCACAGTGCCGAGAGGTCGTAGTGCGGGCCCATCACCTTTCGAAACAGCGCTATCGAGCGCGAGTGCGCCATCATCGAAGCCGGGCGGTCGTAATGCATTCCACCGGTGCGTGCGAACGCATGGTCCACTCCGGGATAGACGTAGATCTCGATCCCCGGACGGCCCTTGAACGCCGCCTTGATCTTCTCGACGGTTTCCGGGGGCGCGTACTTGTCGTTGGCGGCGAAGTGCAACACCATCGGTACCTTGATCCTGGCGGCTTCCTTCAGGTACTGGTCGATGGTCACGCCGTAATAGCCGACCGCGCAATCCACACCGGAGCGCGCCGCGGCGAGATACGCGAGCCGCCCGCCCAGACAGAAACCGATCGCGCCGACCTTGCCCGCGACTTCCGGCCGGGTGCGCAGCACCCGCACCGCCGCCGTGATGTCTTCCATGCCCTTGTCGATGTCGAAGCGTTGGAAATAATCGAAGGCCTTTTTCCAGTCATCCTCGGTGTAGCCCAGCTCGACGTCCTTGTCGAGGCGCCAGAACAGGTCGGGCGCCAGCACCACGTAGCCCTCCTCGGCGTAGTAGTCGGCGACCTCGCGAATGTAGGCGTTGATGCCGAAAATTTCCTGGCACAGCACGATGCCCGGCCCTTTGCCCGATGCGGGAACGGCGAGGTAACCCCTGAACTTGCCGCCGTCCGCGGCCTTGATCTCGATCCACTGTCCTGTGACGTTTGGCCCGGCCATTTCTGCTCCTCTCGAATCCCGGTTTGCCGATTGCAGCGCGGCTAGCGCCGGAGCGACCTTTTAACCCGCCCGGGCGCGCCATGTCAAACCGCCGGCATCGCGCCAAGCCGCGTCTGGCGCGGGGTTCGGCTTGACAAAAGAGACCCTGGCACCTAGATTCAAGCGGGTCTTTCGCCACAACAACAATTCCGGCGAATCCGCATTGCGGCGTCGCCGGAAAGCGCTCAACTTTACCTTGGGGGGATCACCATGAATTCGTTTACGCGCCGCCGCTTTCTGCGGGCGACGGGTGCGGCGGCGCTGTCCGCGCCGTTCGCCGGTTCGCTGCTCACCGCTTCCGAGGCTTCCGCGCAGTCCGGCAAGGTACTGACCATCGCCTACAACGTCAACCTGCCGTCCTGGGATCCGACGACGGGGCCTCGGCGGTGAACCCGACCATCCAGGCGATCTACCAGTCGGTGTTCGATTCCTACATCGACCAGAATCCCGACCTCTCCTTCAAGCCCGGCCTGCTCACCAAGTGGGGCTGGAACGAGGACAAGACCAAGGTCGAGATGGAGGTGCGCAGAGGGCGCGTTCTGGCACGACGGCACGCCGGTCACGCCGGAGGACGTGGTCTGGTCGCTGGAGCGCGCGGGCGATCCGGACGAGCGGCAACCCGATCCAGTTCGTCTGGGGGAAGATCGGCAACTTCAAGATCGACGGCAACAACATCACCGGCGACGTGCAAGGAGTTCGAGCCGACGCTGTTCAAGTGGATGGCGTTCCTCACCGGCTACGTGCTGCCGAAGAAAGCCTATACGAGCGGTCGGCGCCGAAGGCTTCGAGAAGCAAGCCGATCGGCTCCGGCCCGTACATGGTCGAGAAGTTCGAGCGCAACGCCTTCATCCGCCTCAAGGCCTTCCCCAAGTACTGGGGCGCCAAGCCGGCATTCGAAACCGTGGTGTTCAAGTTCGTCCCCGATGCCACGAGCCGCGTCGCCGAGATCGAGAGCGGCTCCTCCGACCTCACCCTGGAAATGCCGTACGAGGAATTCGACCGCCTCACCAGGAAGGCCGGATTCACCGGCGTCGTGCACCCGGTCTCCGACATCGGCATGATCTTCATCAACAATCGCGACGCCGATGCTGGACAAGAACGTGCGCCTGGCGATGATTCATGCGATCGACAAGAAGTCGATCGTGGACAAGCTGCTGCGCGGCTACGGCGTGCTGATCGACACGCTGCGAGGCGCCGCAATACGCCGCCTTCGATCCGTCGATCAAGGTCCAGTACGATCCGGAGCTGGCGAAGAAGCTGCTCGCGGCGTCCGGCTTCTCGCCCGTACAAGCCGGTGAAGTTCACCATCCAGACCACGCGCGGCTTCAAGCCCAAGGACTACGAAATGATCCAGGCGATCGTCGGCATGTGGCGCAAGGTCGGCATCGAAGCGAACATCGAGATCTACGAGATCGCCAAGCACTACGAGCTGCGCGCCGCCACGCGCTGGCGCCGGCCGCGTTCTACAACTGGGGCAACTCGATCGGCGATCCGTCCACCTCGACCGGCTTCGCCATGTTCGGCCCCTCGCCGCACTCGGTCTGGAAGGCCGAGGACCTGGACAAGCATGATCGGCCCGCTGTGGGGCGAGAAGGACGAAGCCAAGCGCATCGCCGGCTACAAGGCGGTCGACCGCTACATCGCCGAGCAGGGCTACGTCATTCCGCTGCTGCAATACGTCCAGCCGGTGTTGCATCGGAGCGACCTCAAGTTCACGCCTCACGTCGCCGGCTTCATCCTTCCCCAGGCCATTAGGCCTGCAGGAGCGCTGACGACGTGACGATCGTGACGGCGTGACGAGGTAAGAACCAGGACGGAAAGCATCGACTTCCTGTTTTGAAGGGAGAGTCGCGAGCGGTGGGAATTTCGCTGAATCTCCGTGCTTGGGTACATTCGATATCGTTTGCCTGGGTACGACGTTTTCTTGCCCTTACTTCGTCGCGACGTCACGTCGTCACGATCGTCACGGTATGTTTCAATGTCCGGTAGTTATCTCCTGAAGCGCCTGCTTCTGGGCACTGCCGACCTTGTTCGGGGTGGCGGTGGTGGTGTTCGTGCTGGTGCGGGTGGTGCCGGGCGATCCGATCGCGATGATGCTGCCGCCCGGCGCGACGCAGGAGGACGTCGGCCGCTTGCGGGCGTTGTACGGCCTGGATGCGCCGATCGCGAAGCAGTTCGTGGTGTGGGGCGGCAATGTGCTGCAGGGCAATTTCGGCGCATCCATCAGCCTGCGCGATCAGGTGCTGGCGCTGATCCTGGGTCGGCTACCCGCCACCCTGGAACTGGTGGCGGTAGCAGTCGTTGCGGCCTGCGTGCTTGCCGCACTGCTGGCCTTGCTGGGCGTCTATTTCCGGGGGCGCTGGCCGGAGCTGGCGGTGGACGGCTGTCGCCGGCTTCACCCTCGCGATTCCCGATTTTCTCTGGGGGCTGCTGTTCATCCTGCGTGCTCGGTGTGCTGGTGCCGGTGCTGCCGATCTCGGGCCGCGTCGATCCGACGCTGGCGTTCGATCCGGCGACCGGTTTCTACCTGATCGAAGCGCTGTTCACGCTGCAGTTCGCGGCGCTTGCCGATCTGCTGAAGCACATCGTGCTGCCGGCGGTGGCGCTGGCCTTGCCGCTTGCCGCCGCGCTCACCCGCGTGCTGAAGGGCTCGCTGGTGGACGCGATGAATCAGGACTACGTCACGCTGGCGCGGGTCAAGGGCTACTCGCGGCTGCGCACGCTGTGGCGGGTGGCGCTGCGCAACGCGCTCATCCCGACGGTGACGCTGACCGGCGTGCAGTTCACCTTCCTGATCGGCGGCACGGTATTGATCGAGCACCTCTTCTCCTACCCCGGCATCGGCAACCTCGCCATCGACGCGGTGATCCAGCGCGACCTGCCGCTGATCCAGGGACTGGTGCTGACCTTCGCGGTGCTGTTCATCCTTACCAACCTGATCGTGGACATGACTTACTCCGCGCTCAATCCGAAGGTGAAGCAGGGATGATGTCGCTTGCCGTCTGGCGCAATCCGCGGGTGGCATTCGGTATTCTGGTGGTGCTGGCACTGACGATCGCGGCGGTGCGGCGCGCCGTGGCTGTCGCCGCACGATCCGCTCGAGCAGGATCTGCTCAATTCATTTCAGGCGCCAGCGTGGGCCGGCGGCGACGCGGCGCATCCTCTCGGCACCGACAGCCTCGGCCGCGACATCCTTTCCCGGCTGATCTACGGCGCACGCGTCGCGCTCATCGTCGCGTTCGTCGCCGCGTTGTTTGCAGGGCTGCTGGGCACCGCCCTCGGACTTGCCGCGGGTTACTTCGGCGGCCGGCTTGATGCGGTGATCTCGCGTCTGGTCGACGTGTGGATGAGTTTCCCTTCGGTGCTGCTGTCCATCGTGCTCGCCGCCGTGCTGGGGGCCGGGTTGCACACCGTCGTGATCGCGATCGTCGTCATCGACTGGACGCGCTTCTGCCGCGTGGTGCGCGCCGAGGTGATGGTGCAGAAGAGCCACGACTATGTCGCTTCGGCGATCACCATTGGGCTGTCGTCGTGGCGCGTGCTCGCCAGCGAGATTCTGCCCAACGTCGCGCCGCTGCTGCTGACGCTGTTCACGCTGGAGATGGGCATCGCCATCGTGGTCGAGGCGATCCTGTCCTTCGTCGGGCTGTCGGTTTCCTCGGGCGTGCCGACCTGGGGCGGCATCATCGCGGAGGGCCGGCTGTACGTGAACCAGGCGTGGTGGCTGATGGCGTTGCCGATGGCCTGCATTGTCGTGACGGTGCTCGGGCTGAATGCGCTCGGCGACGGCCTTCGCGGCTGCGCTCGACCCGGTGAAGCGGGATGACGCGCGTTGCTCGACATCCGCGACCTGGATCTGCGCCTGAACGCGCGTTCCGCCGGCGCGGCTGCTGCGCCGCGTTTCGCTCGCGGTGCAGCCGGGGCAGATCGTCGGACTGGTCGGCGAATCCGGCGCCGGCAAGACCATGGTGGGCCGCGTGGTGCTCGGCATCGCGCCGGCCAACGCGCGCGTGACCGGCGGTGCCGTGGTGTTCGACGGCCGCGACATCACGCACCTGTCGGAGTCGGGCGCGCCGCCATCTGCTCGGACGCGAGATCGCCTTCATACCGCAGAACCCGATGACTGCGCTCAATCCGGTCGCACGCATCGAGCCGCAGATCACCGACGTGCTGCGCATGCATCTGGGCATGACCGCGCGACGCAGCGCATGACCGGGCGTTGGCGCTGCTGCGCGAAGTGCGTCTCCGCGAGCCCGAGAAGGTCCTGCGCCAGTACCCGCACGAGCTTTCCGGCGGCATGCGCCAGCGCGTGCTGATCGCGATCGCGTTCGCCTGCAAGCCCAAGCTGGTCATCGCCGACGAGCCGACCACCGCGCTCGACGTCACCGTGCAGAAGCAGATCCTGCGGCTGATCAAGGAACTGCAGCGGAACTCGGGTACGGCGATCCTGTTCATCACCCATGATCTCGGCGTGGTGGCCAAGCTTTGCGAACATGTCACCGTGATGCACAGCGGCCGGGTTCTGGAGTCCGCGCCGGCCGGCGAGTTGTTCGCCCATCCCGCGCACGACTACACCCGCGCGCTGTTCGCGGCCACGCCGCGATTCGACCGTCCGAGAGAATTGCTGCAGTCGATTCCGGCGGCGCTGACGAAGCGGTTGGCAGAGGAAGCGCATGCGCTCGATGCGGCCGAAAGCCGTAACGGCGGATAAAAAACGGCGCCGTGTGGCGCCGTATCTATCGATGCCGAGCCTGGAACTCACGAGCGACCGTAAACTTCTTTGAAAGGCCGGCTGATGGCGCTCCTGGAAGCGCGGAACCTGTCGTTGCAACTGCCTGACCGTGCCGCCAAACCGCTGCTCGGCGCCGCGCCGCTCATTACGATTTTTCGCAACGTGAACCTGCGAATGGAGCCCGGCGAGTCGGTGGGCATCGTCGGCGAGTCGGGTTCGGGTAAGACCTCGCTGGCGCGCACCCTGCTGCGCCTGTACGAACCCACCGCGGGCAGCCTGCACTTCGAAGGCCGCGACATCACGCATCTCGGGCAGGATGAACTGCGGCCGCTGCGCAGCCGCATCCAGATCATCTTCCAGGACCCGTTGTCGTCGCTGAATCCGCGCCACCGGATTGGCACCATCCTGTCGCAGCCACTTGCTGGCCTACGGACGGGTGGCGGACCGGCGCGAGGGCTGGCGCGAAGCCTGCGCGCTGCTGGAGCGCGTCGGCTTGCCCACGGCGTTTCGCCGACCGCTTCCCGCACGAGCTTTCCGGCGGACAGCGCCAGCGTGTGGGCATCGCCCGCGCGATCGCCCTCAAGCCGGCCCTGGTGGTCGCCGACGAAGTGGTGTCGGGGCTGGACGTCTCCACCCAGGCGCAGATCCTCACGCTGCTCAGGGAACTGAAACAGCAGGACTCCCTGATTTTCATCAGCCATGACCTGTCGGTGGTGCGGGTGCTGTGCGACCGGGTGCTGGTAATGCGACAGGGGGAAGTGGTCGAGTCCGGTCCGTGCGCCGAGCTTTTCGCCGCTCCTGCGCACGATTACACTCGCAGTCTGCTCGACGCCATCCCGCTGCCCGACCTCGATCCGGACTGGGTGACCCGGGGCACGGACGCAGAACAAGTTCAAAACCAGGAGAGGGGAAAATGAAGATCGCAGGATCAATTGCACTGGTAACCGGTTCCAACCGCGGCATCGGCCGCGCTTTCGTCGGTGCCCTGATTCAACGCGGGGCGGCGAAGGTCTACATCACGGCGCGCGACCCATCGAAACTGGCGGATCTGGCCGCGAAGTACGGCAACAAGGTTAGCGTGGTGGTCCTCGACATCACCAAGCCGGCACAAGTGGCCGCCGCCGCTTCGATGGCCGGCGACGTCACGCTGCTGGTCAATAACGCCGGCATCAACCGCCAGAAGGCTCTGATTGCCGCCGCGGCACTCGACAGCGCGCGCGAGGAAATGGACACCAACTATTTTGGTACGCTCTCAATGTGCCGCGCGTTCGCATCGCTGCTCAAGCGCAACGGCGGCGGGGCGATCGTAAACATGCTGTCGATCCTGTCGCGCGTGTCGATGCCGGCGATCGGGTCGTTGTGCGCGTCGAAGGCTGCGGCGCTCAGCATGACGCAGGGCGTACGCGCCGAGTTGGCAAAGCAGCGAACGTTGGTGGTCGGCGTGATGCCTGGCGCAGTCGATACCGACATGGCGCGTGACTTCCAGGGGCCGAAGGACCCGCCGCTCGACGTTGCCAATGCGGCGCTCGATGCTGTGGAAGCCGGCGAGGAGGATGTTTACCCGGGAGGCATGGCGCAGGGCGTCGCCGCGGGATTGAAAGCCAATCCCAGGGCCGTGGAGAAGGAGTTCTCGGCGTATCTGCCGGGTTGATCCCGTAGGTGGGGCCGTCGTGGAAACGCTTGGCTGGCTGAGGACAACGCTCTTGTTCGTCGCATCGGCGGTCGCCGAGATTGTCGGCTGCTACCTCCCCTACCTCTGGCTGCGCAAGGACGGCTCCGCGTGGCTGGTTGTTCCCGGTGCCTTGAGCTTGGCATTTTTCGCGTGGCTGCTGTCGCTGCACCCGGCCGCGGCGGGCCGGGTGTATGCGGCTTACGGCGGCGTTTACGTGGCGGCCGCGATCCTGTGGCTGTGGCTGGTGGAAGGCCATCCACCGGATCGCTGGGATCTGATCGGCAGCGCCGTCGCGGTCGGCGGCATGGCCATCATCATGTTCGGCCCCCGCGTCTAGTTCCCGTAACAGAATGGTTAGGCAGGTCCTTTTTTCGGCGCCTCCGCACTGACCCGTTTCGTGTTTTGTTTCCTCAACTTCTTCGCTCGCGTAGCTGCCACCGCGATATCCTTCTTGGCTCTTTGTTTCCTTCGCCTGGTGTGAAGCATCTCAGTGTGACTCAATGGAATCTCCGTTCGATGAACTGTTGAATGTCGCATTAGTTTGATCCGTTTCCGTGCACTTGGCTAACCCAGGTCGGCCGATGCGCGACCTGTCAGAGAGTAACCCAGGGCGGCCATCAGAACACGATGCCCCGCAGTTACATTTACGCATCATGGGTCCCTTCTTGTTCCTTGGGAAAACAGGTAAATTGGCGTTTCTTCAGGTCTTTACACGTGCCGTAGCCAGGTCCACAAGCTCTACGATCTGAACGGCAGTAATTTTTCTCATATGTGACCCGACGTACATAGATGTGAAAGCAACAGGCGTAGGGTGGCCGGATGCTGCACGAATTCCTCACCACCAACCGGGCCGACTTGATTGACCGATGCAGGCTAAAGGTCACTCAAAGGCCCGCACCCAAAGCGACCGACGCGGAGCTGGAGCACGGAATACCGCTCTTCCTCGACCAGCTTATAGAGACGCTCCAAATGGAGCAGGCGTCCGGTGCCAGTCGAAGCCGCGAGATTTCCGGTGTATCGGGCGGCGAAACGCCAAGCGTGTCTGAAATTGGCGTCACTGCGGCGCTACACGGGCGCGAACTATTACAGCAGGGGTTCACGGTTGACCAGGTTGTTCACGACTATGGCGATCTCTGCCAGGCAGTAACGGATCTGGCATTCGAAGACGGTGCGCCGATCCAGGTCGACGAATTTCGAACTCTCAACCGCTGTCTGGACAACGCAATCGCCGATGCAGTTACGGAATTTGCGTACCAGCGCGATTCCTTGATAGCGGAAAAGGGCGTTCAGGCGTTGAATGAGCGGCTGGGATCATCTCGCACACGAATTGCGAAACCACATTCATACGGCCACGCTCGCCGTTATCGCCATCAAGGCCGGTAATGTAGGTCTGGCCGGGGCGACGGGCGCCGTACTGGACCGTAGCTTGATAGGGTTGCGCAATCTCATAGATCGATCCCTCGCCGACGTGCGGATAGCAGCCGGAATGCCTGCACGACGCCAGCAATTCTCCATTGCCGAATTCGTTGCCGAAGTTCAAGTCTCCGCGTCACTCGAGGCACGGTCCCGGGATTGCGAATTCACTGTTGCCGATGTTGACAAGGGACTTGGGGTGGTCGCCGATCGGGACATGCTTTTCTCGGCGGTTGGGAACCTGCTGCAAAACGCGTTCAAGTTCACGGAGCACCATACGGAAGTCTCATTGAAAGTCTACTCGGTCGCGGATCGCATCCTGATCAACGTCGAAGATCACTGCGGCGGCCTTCCGCCGGGCGTCGCGGAGAGAATGTTTCTGCCGTTCATGCAGGGCAGCGAGGATAAATCGGGCCTCGGCCTCGGACTGTCAATCTGTCGGCGCAGCGTCGAAGCAAACGATGGGGTTCTCAGTGTCCGCGACGTGCCCGGCTCAGGGTGCGTTTTCACAATTGACCTGCCGCGGCACTTGCTGACGTAATCTTCCGCCGTGTCCAGCCGGGTCCTATATTCGGGACCTCCGCACTGACCCTTTTCGCGTATTGTCTTCCCGACTTCTTCGCTCGCGCGACAGCCGGCACGATATCCTGCCCGGCCCCTTGTTTCGTTCGCCTGGAGTGCAGCATCTCGGTGTGACTCAATGGATTCTCCGGTCGATGTATCGTCGCGCGTTAGATTGACCAGTTTCTGTGCTCTTGCAGATGTTTCACAGCCAAACCGCTAATTAGCGGCGACGGCCGGGCGGAAATAGACCTGCTTTTCCCGTTCCACCACTTCGTACTCCTGGTTCGGCACCACCACAAACTGCTCTACCCGGCTTCGCACCGACAGTCCGCGCTCGGAGTAGCCGTGCATGTGCTTCCACAGGTTGTCGAGGAACCATTTTTCCATCCCGCCGTGACTGACTTCGAGGCGCTCGTTTCCCAGGAAGGCGATCGGGATCACGCGGTGATAGCCGACCAGGTCGTGGTCCACCTGAAGGTACTCGAAGCCGATCATTCCCTGCGGCAGCAGCAGTGCCCGGTCTTCAATTTTTGCAATGCCGCCTTCGCCGATCGGGATGCGCCACATAACCGTTTCAGTGGCCGGCGTCGCTTCGACGGCAAAGAACACGGCGATTGCCAGCACCCCGGCGGCTGCGAACGAGAACACCAGGTCGCGCAGTCTCGCAATGGGTCCTCCCCGGCCGACGTGCAGCACTCGTGCGACCAGCCCGCCGATTACGACCCAGCAGAAGATCGCCGTGCCCAGGAAGAGCTGTTGCAACGGGCCGTTCCAGGTCCAGGCACTCAGGCCGACGAACCCGGCGACGCTGAGCGCGATGAAAATCACCAGCCCGATGATGTCCCAGCTCCAGCGCGTCCAGCGGAACCACGCGGGCTGGCGCCACAAGCGCATGAAATGCCAGACCCTCAGGTCCCAGGGAGTCGCGAGGCTCTGACGACAGAATGCGCACTGGGAGTCGGCAACCACGGTCTCGCGATGACAGTGGGGGCATTGCATCACCATGCGTTCTTCCATGCGCAGGCTTGCACCCGCCATCTCCATGCGCAGCCGCAGGACAGGTGCGAGGATGCGGTGTGCTAGCAGGATGATCGCCACCCAATAGACGGAGGCGGAGACAGTGGCCAGGGAGGGGCCGAGCGACTGCTCGATGAACAGGAACAGGCTACGCATCATTGGGACACTCCGTGCGTTCCGACAGGGCAATTATATGCGGCGATTTCACCGCGATGAATGACGCCAAAAGGCGACAGTCGCGCACACCGGACTTATGCAGAGCTTCCCTAGATCAATGCGTTATCGCCATCACAGCGAATGCGGTAGACCGGCCGCCGCCGCTTATTTACACTGGAAACGCTGCCGTTGTACCGGCACAGTCCGGACCCCATCAGACCACGCCCGAGCGCTATGAACGATCCAGCCGTTTCCCAGGTTCTTCCGGCAGACGAGCTGCGGGCGATCGACGCCTGGTGGCGCGCCGCAAACTACCTTAGCGTCGGCCAGATTTACCTTCTCGATAACCCGCTGCTGCGCGAGTCGATCAAGCCTCAGCACATAAAGCCGCGCCTGCTGGGCCACTGGGGCACCTGCCCGGGGCTCAACCTGATCTACGCGCACCTCAATCGGCTGATCCGCAAGCTCGACCTGAACATGATCTTTGTCACCGGACCCGGGCACGGCGGCCCGGCACTGGTGGCAAATTCCTGGCTCGAGGGCAGCTACAGCGAGTTTTATCCGCAGATCTCGCAGGACGAGGAAGGGATGAAGCGGCTGTTCCGGCAGTTTTCGTTTCCAGGCGGCATTCCCAGCCATGTTGCACCGGAGACGCCGGGTTCGATACACGAGGGCGGAGAACTCGGGTACTCGCTTTCACATGCGTTTGGGGCGGCGTTCGACAACCCGGACCTGATCGTGGCTTGCGTGGTCGGCGATGGCGAGGCCGAGACCGGACCGCTTGCGGCCAGCTGGCACTCCAACAAATTCCTCAACCCGGCGCACGATGGCGCGGTGCTGCCGATCTTGCACCTGAATGGATACAAGATCGCCAATCCGACGCTGCTGGCGCGCATCCCTCGCGAGGAATTGGAGAGCCTGCTCCTGGGCTATGGCTACCAGCCGCACTTCGTCGACGGTAACGACCCGATGAAGGTGCACCAGCAGACCGCTGCGACGTTCGAGACCGCGGTGATGGCGATTCGGGAAATCCAGGACGCGGCACGCAAAAGTGGTGTGGGGAAACGCCCGCGCTGGCCGATGGTGGTGCTGCGAACGCCCAAGGGCTGGACCGGACCGAAGGAAGTGGACGGCAAGAAGACCGAAGGCTCGTGGCGCTCGCATCAGGTGCCGTTCAGCGACATGACCAAAGAGCACATTGGGATGCTCGACAAGTGGATGAAGAGCTACCGGCCGCAGGAATTGTTCGACGACAGCGGCCATCCGCGCTTCGAAATCAAGGCACAGGCGCCGCGCGGGGCGCGGCGCATGGGCGCCAATCCGCACGCCAACGGCGGCGCGTTACTCAAGGACTTGCGCATGCCGGATGTCCGCGAGTATTCGGTGCGCGTGCTCAAACCGGGGCAGACCACTGCCGAAGCCACGCGGGTGATGGGAGCCCTGCTGCGCGACGTGATGAAGCTCAACGCCAATGAGCGCAATTTCCGCGTGTTCGGGCCGGACGAGACCGCATCGAACCGGCTCGGTGCGGTCTTCGAGGCGACCGCCAAGACCTGGCTTGCGCAGACGCTTCCGGAAGATGATCTGCTCGGGCCGGAGGGCAGGGTGATGGAAATTCTCTCCGAGCACACCTGCCAGGGCTGGCTCGAGGGCTATCTGCTCACCGGCCGACACGGGCTGTTCTCCTGCTACGAAGCGTTCATCCACATCATCGATTCGATGTTCAACCAGCACGCCAAGTGGCTGAAGGTGGCGGGCAGGGAAGTGCCGTGGCGGCGGCCCATTGCTTCGCTCAACTATCTGCTGACGTCGCACGTCTGGCGCCAGGACCATAACGGTTTCTCGCACCAGGACCCGGGCTTCATAGACCACGTCGTCAACAAGAAGGCCGACGTGATCCGCGTCTACCTGCCGCCGGACGCGAACACACTGCTTTACGTCACTGACCATTGCTTGCGCAGCCGCAACATGATCAACGTGGTCGTTGCCGGCAAACAGCCGGCGCTGCAATATCTCGACATGGATGCGGCGATCAAGCATTGCACCGCGGGTATCGGTATCTGGGAATGGGCGGGCAACGACCAGGGCCGGGAACCGGATGTGGTGATGGCCTGCGCGGGGGACGTGCCGACTCTGGAGACGCTGGCGGCGGTGGACTGGTTGCGCCGCTTCGTGCCGGAGCTGAAGGTGCGGGTGGTGAACGTGGTGGACCTGATGACGCTGCAGCCTTCTGCCGAGCACCCGCACGGCCTGGAGGACAAGGACTTCGACGCCATCTTCACCACCGACAAGCCGATCATCTTTGCCTACCATGGCTACCCGTGGTTGATACACAGGTTGACGTACCGGCGCACCAACCACGGCAACCTGCACGTGCGCGGTTACAAGGAGGAAGGGACGACGACCACGCCTTTCGACATGGTCGTCATGAACGACCTCGACCGTTACCATCTGGTGATGGACGTGGCCGATCGGCTGCCGAAGATCGCCCAGCGGGCTGCCGAACTGAAGCAAACGATGCGCGACAAGCGCGCCGAGCATAAGCGCTACATCGCTGAACACGGCGAAGACATGCCGGAGATCCGCAACTGGAAGTGGGAAACCTGAAAAGGAAGCAACCATGAACCTGCTCGAATCGCTGAAGAAACATTCGATCATCGTGGCCGACACCGGCGACATCGACTCCATCGCACGGGTAATGCCGCAGGACGCCACCACCAATCCATCGCTGCTGTACCAAGCAGCGCAAAACCCAGCTTACCGGCCGTTGGTGGATGACGCGCTCGCTTTCGGCATGAAAGCCAGGGGTGACCGTGCCGCCAAAGCCGAAGTGCTGATGGAGAAACTCTCGGTCAACTTCGGTTGCGAGATCCTCAAACACGTCAAGGGGCGGGTCTCCACCGAAGTGGACGCCAGCCTGTCCTTCGACGTCGAAGGCACGCTGGCGAAAGCCCGGCGGCTGATCGAGATGTACCAGCAGGCCGGGATGCCGCGCGAGCGTGTGCTGATCAAAGTGGCCAGCACCTGGGAGGGCATCAAGGCCGCCGAAAAGCTGGAGCGCGAAGGCATCCACTGCAACCTGACGTTGCTGTTCAGCTTTGCGCAGGCCGTTGCTTGCGCGGACGCCGGCGTCACGCTGATCTCGCCTTTCGTCGGCCGCATCTACGACTGGTACAGGAAGGAGCGCAAAGTCGAGGACATCGCCCCGAGCGACGATCCGGGCGTGCAGTCCGTTACGCGCATCTATCACTACTACAAGAAGTTCGGCTACAAGACCCAGGTGATGGGCGCGAGCTTCCGCAAGGTCGAACAGATCGTCGGGCTCGCCGGCTGCGACCTGCTCACCATCGCCCCCGATCTGATGGACAAGATGGTGAAGACCGAGGGCGAGGTGACGCGCAGGCTCACGGTCGAGGCTGCGAAGGCGAGCAACGTGGAGAGACTCGCGCTGGATGAAAAGATCTTTCGCTGGCTGCATAACGAGGACGCGATGGCCACCGAGAAGCTTGCCGAGGGGATCCGCCGATTCCATGCCGATGCGCGCAAACTCGAGGACTACGTGCTGGCGCTGGTCGAGAAAAGCCAGGCAGCGTAAGGAGCAGGTTCGAGTAACGAGGGGCGAGGTTCGAATATGAACATTCAAAGCATTCTGGGAATCACTGCGCTGCTCGCTGCATTTGCCGCTTTACCCGCAGCAGCGGAGGCTGACATCCACTTTCTCAATCCCGAAGGATTGTTCAAGCCCAGCACCTTTTCGCAGATTGCCGTCACCAATGGCGACAAGGTCATTTATATCAGCGGGCAGACCGCGCGCGACCCGACATCGAAGATCGTTGCGGTCGGCGATGTCAAGGGCCAGGCCGAAAAAGTGTTCGCGAATCTGCGCACCGCGATCGAATCGGTCGGGGGTTCCATGCGCGACATTGCCAAGATCACTACATTCGTGGTGAATCTCCAGCCCGACGACCGCGTGTGGATAGGGGAAATGGTGAAAAAGCACTTTCCCAAGCCGCCGGCGCATACGCTGGTGGGCATTTCCGCTCTCGCCGCGCCGGAACTGCTGATCGAGGTCGAAGCAATCGCCGTCTTGGACTGAGGAAGACCGTGACGACGTGAAAACTCCCGGTAGTTGTGGGAGTTTCAGTGCAAGCTAATGTTTTCGAAGTAAACGTTATGCTGGAACTACAATTCCTTCGTCATGCGGGCCATGCCCGCATATGCGTGACGGCGTGACGTCGGAAAGGCAGAATTAAGAAGGAAGACGCAAAAAATGAAACAGAAAGACTTGTAGCCGTTTGCTGGGTTTCTTGTCACGCCGTCACGCCGTCACGTCGTCACGACCCCAGTATCGCAAACGACGATAGTATCTTCACCTCACCCATAACCTTACTGGAGTTAGCCAATGCCCAAAAAATTCATCAATCCGCCCGGGCTCAAGCCGCTGGGCATGTATACGCAGGCGACTACCGCGCGCGGCGGAACCATGGTATTCATCAGCGGCCAGGTGGCGGTGGATGCTACTGGGAAAACGGTCGGCGCGGGTGACATCCGTGCCCAGGCGGTGCAGGTTTTCGAGAATCTGAAGCTGGCGCTCGCGGGCGCGGGAGCCACGTTCGAGGACGTGATCAAGTTCACCATCTACCTCACCAACCTGACTCCGGAAACCCGCAAAGCGGTGATGGAAGTGCGCAGCCGCTACATTTCCAAAGAGCATCCGCCTGCCGCAACCATGGTCGGAATCCACAAGCTGGTGCAGGACGACCTTCTACTAGAGATCGAAGCGATCGCCGCCGTTGACTGATGCTCACCCTGCACGCCCTGGTCCTATATTCAGTCTTGGAACTCTTGTATGCCAGTTGACTCGGCGGGAGGCGCACGGCAACGCGGCACGCTTGCGCTGCTCGTCTTTTCTCTTGCGCTGGGCCTGGCGGTAGATCAGTACGGCGGCCTTATTGGCCAGCTCTTGACAGGTGTCTTTTTCTGGGCGGTCTTCTTCTGGCTTGTGAAAACCAGCCCGCGCGAATGGCGGCTGCCATTCTTCGCGTGTCTGGTATGGGCAACCGCGGGCGAGATCTATCTGTCGCTGGGCTGGGGGCTGTACACCTACAGGCTGCAGAATATTCCGTTGTTCATTCCGCCGGGACACGTGCTGATGCTCTATCTAGGGCTGGTGTTCGCGCCGCGAGTGCCTCGCGCCTTCGTGGTGTTGGTTTCGGTGGCCGCAGTCGGATACGCGGCGGTCGCCTGGATCAATGGTTTCGACACCATCAGCGTTCCGCTGATCGTGCTGTTCATGCTGTGCATGCTGCAGCCGGAAGGACGGCGCCTGTACGCGGTGATGTTCGTCGCCTCGTTGATGTTGGAGGTGTACGGAACCTGGATCGGAAACTGGGTATGGCATCGGGACGTGCCGTACCTCGGCCTCAGCAGCGCCAACCCGCCGGTCGCGGCGGGCGCGTTCTATTGCGCTCTGGACGTATTGGTCGTATTGACTGCCCGCACCATTCAGCGGTTGCCTCCAGCTGCGGCGGCACCTGCCACAGTTTGAGGATTCAAGTCTCATGACAGGAAACCGCGACTGGACCAGCGAGCAGATTATTGGTCGCCCCTGAGCTTCTGGGTCGGACAAATGGACAAGTTAGTTACCGGAACTGGTTGGAAGGTGAGTCTGCTGGACGGGTGGACCGACAAACATCAGGTCAAGGAGCACTTGTTGGTTCCGCCGGACGGCGGTGCCGTCCTTAGTATTCGCACAACGAAAGTCAATCGTGGTTTGACCGAAAAAGATCTTCGTCACCTGGCGCGGGATCTCATAGAAGACGGGTATGAGCCCGAGGGCGTCAAACTGGGAGAATTCGAAGGCCTGGCCTTTCGATACGAAGAGGACAACTTCTATTGGAGACAATGGTATGTCCGAAGTGGACTACTGTGGCTTCAAATCAACTATGACTGTCCGGAGCGACGGGTCGACTACGCCTTGGAACCGTAAAGGGGTCAGCTGAGCGGCGAGCGCACCAAGGGCCCCGAGGTACCGCGGGCGTCAAAGAAGCAAAAACAAAGGGGCAGAGCTTGAGATATCACTTTTTTTGCGGATCCGGCCGGATGTACAAACCATTCAGCCGTATCTGATCCGGGCGGCGCTGAACTCAGCCGTTGCCGCGATGGGTTCCGGGTTGTCGCCTGTTGCCCTTATGGTCGTTCTGGCCGTCGTTTTTGTGCCTGCCAGCCACTTCCTGTTCTTGTGCCTTCTGCTTTTGCTTGGCATCCTCGTCCACAGAAGGCGGTTTCGATTGCTGTTGTTGCGGATTGAAGTCCTTGTTTTGCTTTGGCATGTCATTCTCCTGATAAAGTCATGTGCGACAGTGCTGAAAAAGCCAGGTCCCGCAGCACTTTGAGCGTTGGTTCCAATATAAGGTTCATCGATCGATCAACTTGTGTCCTAAGGTATCCAAGGGCTCGCTACTTCGTTAGGGTATACATATGGCCGCATGGCTCGTTCCAGCGCTGAAGGCTGTTCTGCCACACATCGGTACAATCATTTCGACCGCGGTGCCCGCGTTCACGAAGAGAAAGACTGACGCGGCCGCCGATCAGACGCGATTGCTGCAACAGCAAATTGCAGAGCTTCAATCAGCGGCCTCGCAAAACGCGGCGCACATCAAGGAACTAGCGGAGCAACTGCAAAGCACAGTAGCGGCGCTGGAAGATGCCGCGTTAATTGCTCAAGCAAACCTCCGGCGTGTTATCTGGTTTTGCCTTATTGCGGCGGCATTGTCAGTGGCCGCCCTGTGCGTGGCGTTGCTCGCATGAGCAATTTGTTACAACCTTGTTTTGTGCTCTCACACGAATCCATCTCAGCGGGAGAATTTGATGAAACAGCAACACAAAGATGCCAATCAGCCCAAAAGGACAACCAACCCCCCGCGGGCAGACGAAATCGCCAAACAGAAACAAAGGCAAAAGGCAGAAGGGCAGGAAGTAGCCGGCAGGCATAGGAATGACGGACAAAAAGACCATAAAGGCAGGAGATAGCGGGAGGCCTGAGCGGTTCCGTGAGTCAAACGTTAGTGCGAGCGGACGCGCTGAAGCGCACCCGCTCAACAAGATGTTAGTCGGTACCTGAGGGGCGGCCCACGTTCGTCGGGCACTAACTGGTACCCGATCGAGCGCGTGCATTCGTCGTCTGCAAAGCCCTTGGTCGTGCACTTGGATGTTGAATCCTCCGGGCCGCAGCTAAAGTTACGAATCTGGTATTCGTGAATGAAAAACGCCTTCAAGCGCGCTATGGCCGGGGTTGCCGTTGTTGCTCTGGTCGCAGGAATAGCCGTCCTGTTCTACGGTTCTCGACTTGCAGCAATCGGCACGGCCTATACGGCGAAGATTCTGTGCTCTGGTGTCTTCTTATCGCATCGCGACCCCCAGTCGCTTCTCGACACCGATCTATCGGCCGACGATCTGGCGTTCTTGCGGCATGTAGATGTGCAAGTGGATCGTGCCGCGGGCAAAGTCACGGCGTCATTTTTTGGATTCGCCAGGCGACAAGCCGTATATGTGGAAGGGCGCGGCTGCGCCATTGGCCATGGGGAAGCTGCAAATCCGGACATAGCACGCGCTGAAGGTTTCGCAATCCGCTTGCGCGAACAGCGAATGGTGGCCGATGAACTCGATTCAGTCGATGGGCTACCCCCGGAGCTTGACCAGACGCGTTTGAGTTCTGCGCTGGAATGGGCGTTTTCGGAACCTGAACCAGCTCTTCCGCGGCGCACGCGTGCCGTCGTGGTCGTTTACAGAGGTCGCCTGGTTGCCGAACGTTACGCACCCCCGTTTACCAAGGACACTCCGCTGATCGGCTGGTCCATGACGAAGAGTGTCATAAACGCGCTCGTCGGCGTCCTGGTGAAGCAGGGCAAGATATCTCTGAGCGACTCGGTACCGATACCAGAGTGGCGTGGAGCGACTGACCCACGCCGCAGGATTACGCTGGAGCAGCTCCTGCGCATGACCAGCGGCTTGCGGTTCGACGAAGACTATGGCAACCCGCTCGCTGACGTCATCGTCATGCTGCTCGGTGTTCCGGATGCAGCGGCTTTTGCGGCTGCAAAACCCCTCGAAACATCACCTGGTGCGCGCTGGAGCTATTCGAGTGGAACCACCAATATCATCGCCTATGCGATCCGGCAAATTGTCGGCGAGTTTGACTACCTGGATTTCCCTCGTCGCGCGTTTTTCGATCGACTCGGCATGACGAGCGCAGTGATCGAAACCGACGCGTCGGGAACATTTGTCGGATCTTCCTTCATGTACGCGACGGCGCGCGACTGGGCACGTTTCGGTCTCTTGTATCTTCGCGACGGGGTGTGGCTGGGCGAGCGCATTCTTCCGGAGGGGTGGGTGGCGTTCACGCGTACGCCCACGCCTGCGGCCCCTGATCACCAATACGGCGCACATTTTTGGTTGCGTATTTCCGAGAATTACCGGTGCGGCAAGGGGAGCCGCCTGTTACCCGGCGACGCTTTTCACGCAATCGGGCACGAGGGGCAGTTTGTTACCGTCATCCCATCCCGCGAGCTGGTAGTCGTTCGTCTCGGATTCACGCGGTATCCTTGCGCTTGGGATCACCAGATGTTCGTTGATCTGGTGTTGCGCGCCCTTGGAAACGACGTACCCGCTGACCCGGCGCTCATCACGAATTCGCATTACGAAACCGGCGCGCGCCCGTTGGCCCTGCGTTAACCATTACGAGAGAACACCATGCTTGAACTCAGACCCACGTGCGAGCACTGCAACAAGGCATTGCCACCCGACTCGCTTGAAGCGCGCATATGTTCCTACGAGTGCACGTTTTGCGCGACGTGTGTCGATACCGTCTTGGGAAACGTCTGCCCGAACTGCGGTGGCGGTTTTGTTCCCAGACCCGATCAGGCCGTCGAAGAACTGGAAAGGCGACAATTTCCTCGGCAAGGACCCGGCGGGCACGAAGGTCAGGCACAGGCCGGTTGATCCGGCAGCCCATGAGTTGTTCTCGGCCGCAATCAAGACCATACCGCCTCAGAAACGCTAGTGCACGAAAATGGCATCGGGTACAACAGCGTCTATCAGGACGCGATGGAGCAATCTCGCCCCACGCTGAACATCCACCCGGACTGGTGGTCGATATTCGCCTTGCTCCGAGGCGACTGGGCGGTACTTCCACTTTGGGTCACGCAGCATTCGACTCTGATAAAGTCGCACGACGAGTGATCCACATCGTTCGCATTTCCCGCACTCCTTGGTGGTGTGTTTCGAGTATTCTTCGTTTTACTCCGCGTAACTTGGCGCCCTTGCGTATCCCTCAAGGGCACCCGTCGAGCGGGTATGGAAAGTCAGGTATTGAGAAGAATCTTTGCGTTGAGATTTTGATCTTTCGGAGGAGAGATGAAGTTCACAAATAAGACAGTCGTGCTGACCGGCGCCGGCAGCGGCATCGGGCTCGAGGCGGTGAAGCTGTTCGCAAAGGAAGGCGCCAAGCTCATGCTGGCCGGCCGCAATGAAGCGGCGCTCAAATCAGCGGTGCATGCGGCGGGTGCTGGAAACGCGGCCCATGTCGTTACCGACGTCTCGAAGCCGGAAGACAACCTGCGCCTGATGAAGATCGCCGAGGACAAGTTCGGCGGAGTGGACGTGTTCATCGCCAACGCTGGCGTGGAGGGCGCGACCGCGTCGATCGTGGACTATCCGGTTGACGCATTCGATCAGGTGATGGCGGTGAACGTGCGCGGGGTGTTCCTGGGATTGAAGTACGCGATCCCTGCGATCAGGAAACGCGGCAAGGGAGCCATCGTCATCACGTCTTCGATCGGCGGCATCAAGGCGAGAGGACAGGGCAACTCCGCTTATATCGCCAGCAAGCATGCAGAGATCGGGCTGATGCGCACCGCGACCACGGAATGCGCGCCGTTCAACATCCGCGTGAACTGCGTTTTGCCCGGACCCACCGACACACGCATGATCCACAATATCGAGGAGGGCCGTTCGCCCGGCGCCCCGGAGAAGGCCCGCGAGATGATTCTTACCGGCCTGCCGCTCAAGCGTTACGGCACGCCGGAGGAAGTGGCCAGGCTGATCGTGTTCCTTGCGTCGGACGACGCCAGCATCTGCACCGGCGGCGTGTATATGGCCGACGGCGGACTGTCGGCGGTCTGACGTCGGTGCTTGCCGTCGCCGGACTGCGCCTGACGTCGGCTGTGCAGACTTTTATTACAGCTAGGGTGCTTTCATGACTCCTGTCTCCGCAGCAATCGCACCGCGAAAGCGCATCGCGCTGGTCGCGCACGACAACAAGAAGCAGGACCTGCTCGAATGGGCGCGCTTCAACCGCGACCTGCTGGCATACCATCACCTGCTGGCCACCGGAACCACCGGCACCCTCCTCGAAGACGCCTTGAAAACGCCCATCGAAAAACTCCAGAGCGGGCCTCTCGGCGGCGACCAGCAGATCGGCGCTAAGATCGCGGAAGGGACCATCGACTTCGTCATTTTCTTCTGGGATCCGCTCGAACCTCAGCCCCACGATCCCGACGTCAAGGCGTTGCTCAGGATTGCGGTGGTCTGGAACATCCCGGTTGCCTGCAACCGCGCCTCCGCGGACTTCATGATCTCGTCGCCTCTGATGTCGTCGGTGTACGAGCGCCGGCTGCCCGATTACGCGGCTCACCGCGAACGCGCGATAGGCGGCGAAACGGGCAAACACTAAGCCTGCTTCCGTTCGCCCAGGATTAAACGATGACACCTCAAGATCAGACAGACGGCCGCATAACGACCGCAGTTCGCGACGGACTGTTTCTGATCGGCATCGACCGGCCGGCGAAGCTGAACGGCTTCACCCCGGTGATGCTGCGCGGGCTGGCGCAAGCGTATACCGCTTTCGAGCACGAACCGCGGGCACGTTGTGCCGTGGTGTTCGCCGAAGGGCCGCACTTCACCGCCGGACTGGATCTGCCGAAGGTTGCGCCGCACCTTGGCGGTAACACGCTGCTGGTGGAAGAAAGCGAGATCGACCCGTTCGGGTTGCGTCCGCCGTTTCGCGGCAAACCGGTGGTGGTGGCGGTTCAGGGAATTTGCTTTACGCTCGGCGTCGAGTTGATGCTTGCGGCGGACATCGTCATTGCGGCTGCGGATACGCGCTTTGCGCAACTGGAGGTCAGGCGCGGTCTGCTGCCGACCGGCGGCGCCACCATCCGCATGGTGGAACGTGCCGGTTGGGGCAATGCGATGCGTTATCTGCTGACCGGTGACGAGTTCGATGCGCAGACGGGGCTGAGGTTGGGCTTCATCCAGGAGATCGTGGAACCCGGCCGCCAGATCGAACGCGCCGTCGAACTGGCGAAGCACATCGCCGAGCAGTCGCCGCTCGCGCTGGCAGCGACCATCGAAAATGCCCGCCTTGGGCATCGCGAAGGGCCGGCCGCGGCAGCGGCGCAGTTCGGCGCGACCCAGACCAGGCTGCTCGCGTCCGAGGACTTCCAGGAGGGGATGCGCAGCTTCAGGGAGAAGCGTCCGCCACGATTCAACGGGAAATAGAACGGATGAGCAGTGGAAAGCAACGCCGCGCCGAGATCAAGAAAAATCGCGCGACCCGCAAGGCAAAGACGGCCGGGAAGCGCACGCCCAAGCCGCTGCCAACCGGTACGGCCCCGGTCAACGAAGCGCTGCTGGCGCCCAACAATAGCTATGGCGCGCCGCAGTTCGTGTATCGCGGCTACTACCTCGACCTGCCTTTCGTCTGCCATGGCTGCCGCAAGGAAGAAGTTTGGACCGCGACTCAACAGAAATGGTGGTACGAGGTAGCGAAAGGCTTCGCCTACTCCACGGCGAAGCTCTGCCGGACCTGCCGCCGCGAAGCCCGGGCGCGAAGCGACGAGAGCCGGCGATTGCATCTCGAAGGCCTGGCCCGAAAGAAGAAAAAGACCGAGTGAGAGTCTCCGTCCGGTATTAGGATTCGCGGGAAGCCGCCCAGCTGTCGCACGCCGGCGACATTGCCGGGATGCGGAATCTGATGAAAATTGCGGTGCAGGCTCGCATAATGGCTTGCCGGAATCACCGGCCGGTGTTCCCGGGAATCAAACGTTGATTGCTACGGGTAACAATATGATCTCGATAAGTAAACTCGATCCCAAGATCGTAATAGGTTTCGTGCTCGGCGCCATTGCCCTGCTGATCATGGGCGCTGCCGCGTGGAACCTGGGCGAACCCCGCTGGCTCAACTGTCTGGTCAGCCTGTTCGGCGGCCTGCTCGGATGGTGGTTCGGCATTTTTGCCTCGCCGCCCGAACAAGGGGAGAGTCGGCCGTTTTCCGAGTTCGGCAAGACCCTGCTGGCGTTCGTTGCCGGTTTCTTTTTTGCGAAAATCGACAGCGTCTTCGACGTGTTTCTGATCAAGGAAGGCGCGCCGGACCACCTGTTCGTGCAACGTGTGCTGTTGCTCGGGATAGCTTTTTGCCTCGGTGCGCTGTTCACGTTCTTCGGCCGGCGCTACGTGGGAACGGGCAACTAAGTCGTCATGCAAATGCATCGTCCAAGAACACATGTGGCATGGCTGTTTCCGCTCCTGGCAATGACTGCCGCGCCGGCGCTTGCCGAAAAGAAGTATGGACCCGGCGTCACCGATACCGAGATCAAGATCGGTCAGACCATGCCCTACAGCGGCCCGGTGTCTGCATTTGCGACCATGGGCAGGGCCGAGGCGGCTTACTTCGACATGGTCAATGCGACTGGCGGCGTCAACGGGCGCAAGATCCGGCTGCTCTCGCTGGACGACGGCTACAGTCCGCCCAGGACGATCGAGCAGACGCGCAAGCTGGTCGAATCCGACGAAGTCCTTCTGCTGTTCAGCTCCTTCGGCACCCCGCCGAATACTGCAGCGATGAAGTATCTGAACACCAAGGGTGTGCCGCAACTGTTCATCGCGGCAACCGGAATGAAGTGGGGCGATCCCAGGAACTTCCCGTGGACGATGGCGTTTCTGCCGAGCCAGCGGACCGGCACCGCAGGCTATGTCCAGTACCTGCTGGAGAACCGTCCCAACGCGAAGATCGCGGTACTCAACCAGAACGACGACTTCGGCAAGGATTATGTCCAGGCGCTGAGGGACCACCTCGGAGCCAGGGCCGAAAGGATGATCATTGCCGAAGCGTCCTACGAGTCGACCGATCCGTCCGTGGATTCGCAGATCGCCACGTTGAAAGGTTCGGGCGCCGATACGCTGTTCAGCTTCGCGTCACCGAAGTTCGCGGCCCAGTCCATCCGCAAGGTCCACGACATCGGCTGGAAACCGCTGCATTTCATTCCATATAGCGCGACTTCGGTCACGGCAGTGTTGCAGCCGGCAGGATTGGATAAATCCGTCGGGGTGATTTCATCCGCATACGTGAAGGACCCGACCGACCCGCAATGGAAGAACGATGCCGCCACGAGGGAATGGCTGGCGTGGATGAAGAAGTATTTTCCGGACGGGGACCTGGCGGAAATCTACAACGTCTTCGCCTATACCAATGCGCAACTGCTGGTCCACGTGCTGAAGCGCTGCGGCGACGAGTTGACGAGAGAGCGGGTGATGAAGGAGGCGGGGAACCTGAGCAAGCTGGAATTACCGATGTTGCTGCCCGGGATCAGCATCAACACCAGCCCGACCGACTACGACCCGGTCAAACAATTGCAGTTGATGCGTTTCGACGGCAAGGAGTGGGTACGCTTCGGCGAGGTGATCGGCCGCTGACGAGGCTTACAACGCCGCGGCGCCTGCGCGCGCCACGATTCCGTCCTGGAAGGATTGCACGCCCGATACGCCGATACCGCCGAGAAACTGCCCGTCTTTCACCAGCGGCACGCCGCCCTCCAGAGGCACCGCGCCGGGCAGGCCCATCATGACCGTCCGTCCTTCCAGAACATTGTCCTCGATGGCCTTGGTCGGCCGCTTGAACAGTATTGCGGTTCTGCCTTTGGCTTCCGCAATCCGGCTGGACGCCTTCTGTGTCCCGTCCATCCGTTCCAAATACATGAGGTGGCCGCCGTCATCCACCACCGCGATCACGATCGCCCAGCCATTCTTTTCGGCTTCAGCTCTCGCGGCCGCGGCCACGCGCTTTGCGTCTTCCAACGACAGCGCTGCGTGCTGGAACATCGAAACGTCTCCTGTCAGTGTGGGGTATCGAAGAGATTCTTGTAGATCCGGCCGTCTTTCATCACCAGCTTGATGTTGCCCGGCGCCTGCAGCAGCCGCACGTCGTTGTGCGGTTCGCCGGCGACCACCAGCAGGTCGGCAAGGAAGCCCTTGACGATTTCCCCGGCCTGGCCATCCAGCATCATGGCCGCCGCGCCGGTGCGGGTTGCGGCAACCAGCGCCTCCGAATCCGAGTAGCCGAAGAAGCGCACGAAGTGTTCGAGGTCGCGCGCATTGGTGCCATGCGGCGTCCAAGGGAATCCGTAGTCGCCACCGACCAGAACCCGCAAACCACGTTTGCGTAGTGCCGCGAACACTCCCTGCGCACACTCGAACTGGTCGACCACCCCGGTGTCCTCGGCTTTCTGATAGGTAATGCCCCAGGGTTCGGCTTCGTACATCAGGTTGTGCAGAAGGCCGATCGCCGGGGCCAGAAAGATCCCGTCACGCGCAGCTTCCAGGAGATCGAGGCACTCTTCATCCGCGTACTCGAGGTGATAAAGGATCTCGACTCCGTGCTTCAACGCCAGCTTGATCGACGGCGCCGCGCGCACATGGGCGGCCACTCTCTTGCCGTGCGCGTGCGCGATGCTTGCAGCGGCCCCCACCTCGGCGTCCTGCATGACGGTCTGATGCGAACGTGCGCCGGGAATCGTCTGGTTCCCCGAGACGTTCAACTTGATGGTGTCCACGCCTTCGCGCACCAGCATTCTGCACGCTCGGGTAATTTCATCGACGCCGTCCACCACCATTGCGATCGACTCGCGGTAGATGTGCATGCGCCGCTCGTCGCCCAGATTGCCGGTGTTGGTCAGTTCGGGGCTGGCGGCCAGCAAGCGGGGACCCGCGGCATTTCCGGCATTGATGTCATTGCGAACGACCACATCGAGGCGCGGCTTCGCGGACCCGCCGCTGAGGCAGGAGGTAAAACCGGCTTCGAGCACGACGCGGGCGTTATGAAGCGTCTGGAGCGTGTGTTCCTCGGGCGGCACGTCGCCGGTGTCGGCGATGTTGGCCTTGTGCACGAATGGCAGGTGCGCGTGGCCTTCGACCAGTCCGGGGATGACGGTATGTCCCGGTATGTCGAAACGTGCATCGGCATGCAGGCCCCGCGGCGCTCGCGGCCAGATTTCGGCGATGCGGTTGCCCTGCACCAGGACATCCGCCGGAAATGCCGGCCGGCCGCTCCCGTCCCAGACCGCGCCTCCTTGCAACAGCACGCTTTCCATGACCGCTCCCGTCGCGCGGCAAGGGGAATCTGCCGTTCGCACCGCTAACTATACGACGATTGAAGCCGGCGACGCTCTGCTTAGAACTTTCCCAAGTGCAATCCGCCATCAACGAGGATGCATTCGCCGGTGACCTGTGCGGCGCCCTCCAGGAGCCATACCGCCACTTCAGCAATGTCGTCCGCAGTGGCGGCCTTTGCCAGCGGCACGGTCTTCTCGTAGTTCGCCTTGAATTTCTCGTAACCCTCCGCGTCGAAGCGGTCGCGATGCCAGCGCGTCTCGATCATCCCCGGGCACACCGCATTGACCCGTATGGCCGGCGCCAGCGCCCTCGCGAGCGCCAGAGTCATGGCGTTGAGCGCGCCCTTGGAGGCGATGTACGCGGTCGAAGAGCCGATCCCCATGACGCCCGAGATCGAAGAGATGTTGACGATGGAACCGGCACCCTGCTTCTTCATCGCCGGCACGCAGGAGCGAATCATCTGGTACGGACCGATCAGGTTGACGGCGTAAATGCGCTGGAAATCAGCGGCGTCCAGGGCATCGAGGTCGGAGGCCGCGGCGTATTTGGTGATGCCGGCATTGTTGATGAGCGCATCGATGCGCCCCCACTTGTCCAATGCCGCCTGCGCGAGTGCTCGGCAATCGACGTCGTTGGCCACATCGCCCCGCGCCAGCATTGCCTCGCCGCCGGCGGCTTCGCAGGCTTTGACGGTGTCGCGCGCCTCCTTCTCGCTGCGGCTGTAATTGACCACCACGCGGCAGCCTTTGGCGGCCAGTTGGACGGCGCAAGCGGCGCCAGATCCGGTGCCCGCGCCCGTGACGATACAAACTGCTCCCTGGAGTTTCATTTCACGCCTCGCGAAAAAAATTCAGTGACTCGTGGCCGGCACTAGAAAAAATACCTGGCCTCCGCAAATACGGTGTTGTTCTTCTCGAGCGTTCCGTAAATGGTCTTGTCGGATCCGCCGGAGTAATCGACGCCGGTGATCAGCTTGAGGTTGTCGCTTGCCGCCCAGGAGAGCTTGGGACGCAGCGAGTAACCGGGCCGATTGAGAAGGAAGGCACCGGCGAGCTCGGCTTCCACGGTTTGGTTGAACCACTTTTTGGCGATGCGCGCGCTGAGGCCCTGCTGGTGGCTGTCGTACTGATTGCCGGCCACTGCCTGGCGCACTGCCAGCGAGCGGGTTGCCGGGTCGGTGATCGCCTCCGGATCGGAATAATTCAAAATCTCGCGCGCGAAAGCCTGCACGATGATATCGAGGTCGTCCCCGAAATTGCGCTCCACCCCGAACACCGCGTAAATGAACGGGTTGCGTACGAACGGGTTCGTTCCTTCCGTGTCCTCGGTCCGCGTGTAGGCCGCTTCGACTGCATAACGGTAGGCGCCGATCGCGGTTGCCGCGTCGGCACCGAGCACTTTGATGCGATGGTGATCGAGGACCACGACGTTGACGCCGGGCGAGGACGCGCCGTAGGACAAGTCTGGGTTCAGGTCATAACCCTCGAAATACGAAACGGACCAATCGATCCCGCCGCCAGACTGATCGAGCTTTAGCGCCCACTGCCGGCTGCCGGCGGGAATGTTTTCCTGATAGGCGACGCCAGGCTCCGGGGGCAGCGGGACGACATTCGGCTGGAAGTCCGGCAGCCAGATTGCGGTCAGACCGGTCGTTGTATTCAGGTTCCAGGTCGCTTTCGCGGCGAGGCTGCCGAAGCGGTCCTCATCGACTTCGGGGACAAGCAGCGTAAAGTCGCGCGGGGTGAGGTTGTCGGTCGGGTTGAGCCGGTCGGCGCGGCCCCATGCGACGATCTGTTTGCCTAAGCGGAAATCCCACTCGGCCGAGCGCGCATTCACGTAAACCTCGCGCAGGCGGCTGGTGTCGATCTGGTCGCCGAAAATGTCTTCGTTGGCAAGATAGCCTTCGGCAAAAATGCCCCAGCCGCTGAACCGGCGATCCAGCTTGAGCCAGGTGGAAGCCACGCCAATGTCGTCCTGATCATCGAGGCGACGGTTCGACGACCAGTAGGAAGCGCGGACGGATCCGGAAAGTCCGAGTGCGCGGGACTTCGCCTGCCAACCCTCGGACTTGGCGGCCGCCTCCGATTCGGGCGGCGCGAGCGGTGGTTCGTCATCCTCCCCCGCCGCGATGATATCGGCGCCCGGCAGGCCCAGCAGGCCCGCCGCCGCGATCGCCGCCAGGAACCTGCTCACTCCTGCGGCATCCATCGGCGAGCGATTACTCCTGCTCCATGTAGCGGGTGGTGAAGTAATTTTCCTTGACGCCCACGTTGACCTTGAACTGGTCAATGTGGATCACTGACTGGTGCTCGGTCTGCACGTTGCGCATCAGCAGCTCGCCGGCCTGCCACTTGTGCCGCACCGGGTCGACTTCGAGAAAATGCGAGAACTTGCCTTCCTTGACCAGCTCCCCGGCCTCGTCGTACATCTGCGACTTGACGGAGACGAAGTTGTCCTTCTGGATCCAGTTCACGCGCTTGGAGTAGCCGGTATTCGACTTCACGGTCGCATTCGCCGCCACCGACTCGATCACGTAGCAGGCCTTGCCGTCGACTTCTTCTTCCTTGACCAGCGTGTGGTTCCACTCCTTGACCTTGTGGCCGATCACGTCGCCGTAGGAAAAGTCGGTGCCCACGAAGCTGTCCTTCTTGTTGCTCGAAACCAGGCGGCGCACCTTCTTCATGCTCGGCAGGTAGATCCAGATGTCGTCATCCTTTTCCGAATGCTCGACCAGCAGTGAAACGGTCCCCTTGACGTCCGCCGGCTCCAGAAATCGCGTCATGCGCATGTTGTCCAGTCCGTTGCCTTGCAGCTTGGTGGTGCCGAAGGTCTTGCGCACCCGCTGCTTGCCGGCCTTGTTGGTGAGGGTCATGGTCGTATCGGAAGTGGAATCCTGGTATTTGTTGACGACGAAATTCTTCTCCATGATCTCGACCGGGGTCAGCGCCCAGGCGGACTTGGGAAGAGCGCCGAGCAAGAGTGCGAAACCCAGAGCCACGAGCGTGGCGGGCACGGTCGAAGAAGACTTCATGGCACCTCCGTTGAAAATGAACTTGGGACGGAACTTGAGAACCAGCGCCGGCATGACCGTAAGCGCGGCTGTCACGCTGACCAGCATGGCGGTGCCGATGAGAATCGCATTCCAGGTGTGCGGGTAGTATCCACGGGACAAGGCCTGCACCGCATAGCCGCCGGCCACTGCCGATGCCACGAACAGACAGGCTTTGCCCGCCGTCCTCAGTACCCTGCGGAATGCCTCGTTTTCTTCGGTGCCCAAGGCGAGTTCCTCGCGCAGCCGGAACAGCATGTAGATCGCATAGTCGGCGCCGATCCCGATGGCGAGGGCCGAGGTGAGCGCTACCGGAATGTTGAGTTTAAGCCCCATCAGGCCGAGCAATCCCATGTTGACCAGCACCGAAAGCAGCAGCGGCGTAATGACCAGGAGGCCGGCGGCTGCAGAACGGAACACCAACGCGGCGATAAGGAACACCACTCCGGCGATCTGAACGACGTTCAGAACCTTGTCCTTGACGATCACCTCGGTGATGGCGGCCGACTGCGCCACGCTGCCGCCGACATTGACCTTGATATTCGGCGGAAATTTTTCCTTGGCGAAGGCCTTCACCTTGTCCCACATGGCGAGCATGTGTACCGTGCTGTCGCTATGCGAGAAGACCACCATGTTTGCGAGCTGATAGTCGTAATCAACGTAGGTGTCGAAGTCACCCGGTTCGCCCGACATGGAGTACAGCAGCAGATACTCGGCGATCGTCGCCTGCTCATCCGGAATCCTGAAGTAGGCCGGGTCGTTGCCGTTCATCGACTGGTTCATGCGCTTGATGAATTCCGCGAGCGACATGACCTTGCCAATGTGCGGTTGCTTGAGGATGAAGGCCTGCAGCTCGTCCATGGCCTTGAGCACGGCCGGGTCCTTGATCGCGTCGGGCTTGTCGCCTTCGATCAGGATGTAGACGTTGTTGGTTCCGGCCATGCGCTCGTTAAGTTTCGCGTCTTCCCGAAGCAGGGGCAGATTCGGATCGAAGTACTTCTTGAGCGAACTCTCGACATACAGGCGGCTCATGCCGAAGAAGGCAACCGCCATCACGATGCCTGTGATGATGAAAATGCGGTTGCGATTGGGGCCGATGATGGTCCTCGCGTAAAAGGACGTCAGCCGGTCCCACAAACGCTCCTCCCGCTCCATGCGCGCCTCCTTTTTCCCGGGCGGCGGAAGAATGGACCGCAGCGCCGGGATCAGCGTCATTTCCACGATCAGCACGCACAGGATGCCAACGCCGGAGAAAAAGCCGAACACGCGGATCGAGATGATGTCGAAGATCATCAGCGACAGGAAGCCGCAGACCGCCACCAGGCCGGCAAGCAGCATGACCGGACCGATCTTTACGATCGAGTCGATCACCGCCTGGCGGTTGGCGGTCCGCGCCGCCTGCTTGTCGAGCGTAGTCCCCGGATTGAGCCGGTTGTATTCCTCGTAATAGCGTTTGAGCAACTGCACCGCATGACCGGCGCCGACCGCGAGAATCAGGATCGGCGTGGACATGTTGAAGATATCCAGCGGCACGTCGGCAAGGCCCATGAAGCCTTTCGCCCACTGCACCGCAACCAGGGGGGTGACCAGCGGCAGGATCAGGCCCTGGAGCGTTCGAAAGGCTTCCCAGTGGATCAGGCCGATGACGACCAGCGCCGCGAGCATCAGCATCGGCGTGCGCTTGGCGAAGCGTTCAAACATGGCAAGGAAGGGCGGGTAGCCGCTCACCATGATGTCCACCGTTTCGTCGCGCTCGGCATCGACGATATCGTTGATCTTGTCGGCGACATAGGTGAATCCGCCCTTGCCCTCCTTGAACTCGGCGGGTTTCGCGTCGCGCACTTCGGCAAGGATCACGGTGGTTTTCCAGTCGTTGGAAACCACCGAGTTCATGTACGAGGTGTTGCGCTCGAGTGCGTCCTTGAGCGCCGCCATTTGTTCCGGTGTGGCCGGGACGTCGGTCATCATCTGCTTGACCTCCATGCCGTCCGCGGTTCCGCGGATGTCCTTCGCCCGGCGCGCCGCGACCGAAAGCAGGTTGGTTTTCACGATGCGGGGCGTCTCGCGCAGCTTGTTGGTGATGCGCTGGACTTTCGCAAGCACGTTCGCCTGGAATACGTCGCCTTGCTTGGGGGTAATACCGATGACCGCCACGTAGCGCGACCCGAACACCTCTTCGACCTTTAGGGTGGTGGCGATGAAAGGATGCGACCGCGGCACGATGTTATTGGGGTCGATGATCACGGTCAACGAACCGCCCTTCATCGACAGGAATACGGTCGCGATCGCGACCAGAATCACGACCGGCCAGCGGAACCGCAGGATAAATTCGATATAACTACGCATCATTTGCAAGACCCCTTCCGTTTTCAAGACCTGTTGTAGCCCATGCTTCGGTTTCTGGTCCGCTTCCTTGTCATTGAGCGGTCGATTGCGACGCTGGAACTTGATCAGCGCTTCCCTAAAACTTCCCGAACTTCAGGTACGCCTCCTGCGGATCCATACCGCCGAGGATGGCGCTGCGCACCTTGCTTTCGGTGCTGACGACTTCCTCTGTCTTCGCGATCACATCCGCGGTGAGTTTGCCCGGGATGACTACCACCCCGTCACGATCGCCGAGGATGTAGTCCCCCGTGCAGATGGTGACGTTGCCGATGGTGACCGGCTCTCCCAAGCGGCCGGGCACCCAGCGTCCGACGATATCCGCCGGCGTGTTGAAACTGCAGAATACGGGAAAACCGATCTTCAGGATGAACTCGGTATCGCGACAGCCGCCATCGACGACGTAGCCGCGCACGCCCTTGTGGAGCAGCGTTTCCGCCGACAACTCGCCCATCAGTGCCACCATGTATGTGTGAGGCTGGCATACCAGCACCTTGCCGCGCGGCGCCTTCGACAGCAGGCCGGTCCACTGTACCAGCGTGTCGTGCGGATCACGGGTCTGGTCGATGTGGCCGCTCACGGTATAGACCTCGCCCGCGACTTTCCTGGCAGGGTCGAGCGCCTTGATCTCGTGCGGCAAAGTGCAGCGTCCGTGACCCATCGCTCGCAGCACATCGTGCACCGCTCCGGTGTACAGCTTCTCCAGCCTTTCGGTCAGATTCATCTTCAGTTCCTCTCGATGTCGTGACGAACATGACGGCGTGACGACGTGGGCCTGCGCTTTTTATCTCGACCGTACCTTCTAACAGATCTTGGAAATTCAAGACATTCTTAAGGCCCCGCTTCGATAATTTTACCCCGTCACGTCGTCACGACCGTCACGCCGTCACGGGCCGAAGGCCAAGCAGAGGCGAATGGTACAGATATCGCGGATTTTCGAATGGCAGGGGTCTGCCGCTGCAGCGCATGCCCGGGATACGTGATACGGTTAAAGTGATCCTCTGCCTATGCGAACTGCGATCATCGGCGCCGGCCCGGCCGGCCTTTTCCTGAGTCTTCTGCTGAAGCGGCGGCGGCCGCGAGACGAGGTCATCGTTCTCGAGCAGAACTTGCGCGGTGCCACCTTTGGCTTCGGCGTGGTGTTCTCCGACGGCGCGCTCGAGTTCTTGCGCTCCGGCGAGCCGGAGATCTTCAAGCTGCTCGAGGCAGACATGGAGCGCTGGCCAGAGCAGAAGATCGTGCACCGCGACGAGGCCGTGACCGTGGACGGCAATGGATTTTCCGCGATTGCCCGCCTCAAACTGTTAACCATACTCGAGGACTTGTGCCAGGGGACCAGCGTGCGCGTCGAGCACGGGCGCCCGATCGGAACGTTCGGAGAGCTCTCCGGATTCGACCTGGTGGTCGGCGCCGATGGCGTGAATTCCGCGGTGCGCCGGGCGCTTGCAGCACGCCTTCGGCCCCGCATACGCTACCTCACAAACAAGTTCGCCTGGTACGGGACGCCGAAGGCGTTCGACTGCCTGACGCTCACCTTCCGTCAGAACGAGCATGGCCACTTCGTGGCACACCACTATCGCTACGCCCCCGACATGAGCACGTTCATCGTGGAATGCGACGCGGCGACGTGGTACCGGGCCGGGCTCGACCGGATGAGCGACGAGGAGAGCAGAATCTACTGCGAGCGCGTTTTTGCCCCCGACCTGGAGAAGCGCCCGCTCATCTCGAACCGCTCCATCTGGCGCAACTTCCCGCTCCTCTGGACCCCGCAATGGACCGCAGACAACGTCGTCCTGATCGGTGACGCCGCGCGCACCGGCCATTTCTCGATCGGCTCGGGCACGCGGCTCGCGATGGAGGACTCGATCGCGCTGGCGGCCGCACTCGAGGTGCACGGCGAAAACATCGCCGAGGGGCTCTCCGAGTTCGAGCGCACCCGCAAGCCGATCGCCGAGAAGATCGTGACCGCCGCGAACGCGAGTTCTTACTGGTACGAGCGGATCTCCGAGAAGATGGCGCTCGCGCCGTGGCAGCTCGCCTACGATTACATGACCCGCAGCGGCCGGATGCCGGACGAGCGGCTGCGCACGGAGGCACCGCGCTTCATGGCGCGCGTCGACCGCGAGCGCGCGACCGATCTGCGCGCAGCGCACCCCGAGCGCCAGGCAGACCCGTGCGGCGCGAACACGCTTGGCGCGCGGGAGATCGGCTGGACCGTGCCCCATCGCTACAACGCCGCGCGCATTCTGTTCGACAACCTGGCGGCCGGCCGCGCAGACAAGGCAGCGGTAATTTGCGAGGACCGTACGTTCACGTATGCGGAAATCGCGAACCTCGCCTGCCGGGTGGGCAACGGGCTCGCCGCGATGGGTCTCGCGCGCGGCAGCCGCGTGCTGCTGGTGATGCTCGATACGCCCGAGTACGTTGCGGCGATCTTCGGCGCGATGCGAGCCGGCTTCGTGCCGGTACTCGTCAACACGTTGTCCCCGGCGGAGTTGATCGCGTACTACCTCGGCGATAGCGGCGCCGAGGCGGCGATCGTCCACGACTCGCTCGCGCATCTGCTCGGCCACCCGGACACCCGAGCGAGCCGGCTGCGCAATCTGGTCGTGGTGGGCAGCGGCGTGGTGCCGCCGCTCGAGTTGGTCGAAATCACGCGATGGGACGCCTGGACCCAGGGCGCACGCACCGAGCTGGAAGAAGTCGAGACCTATCCCGACGAGATGGCGTTCTGGATGTACAGCTCGGGCAGCACCGGCCGGCCGAAGGGCGTCGTCCATCTTCACCACGATGCGCCCTACACTTACGAGTCGTATGGCAGGCGCGTGCTCGGCATCCGTGAGACCGACGTGGTGTTCTCGCCGCCGAAGATCTTCTTCGCCTACGGCTTCGGCAATGCACTCACTTTTGCTTTCTCGGTGGGTGCAACGGCCGTGTTGCATCCGGGACGCCCGGACCCGGATGCGGTGTACCGCGTGATCGAGCGGCATCGCCCGACGATCCTTTGCGGATTGCCGACCCTGTACAACTCTTTGATCGTCCACCCGGGAGCAGAGAGACGCGACCTTTCGAGCTTGCGGCTGTGCATCTCCGCGGCTGAGACGCTCTCGCAGGAGATGTTTGCCGAGTGGGAGCGGCGCTACGGACTGCGCATCGTGGAAGGGCTCGGCTCAACCGAGGTGCTGCACATCTACGTGTCCAACCGGCTCGACCGGCAGAAGCCTGGCGCGAGCGGCGCGCGAGTGCCGGGTTACGAGATCAAGCTGTGCGACCCCGACGGCCGCCCGGTTCCACGCGGAGAGCACGGCATCATGTGGGTGCGTGGCGACTCGAGCGCGCCGTTCTACTGGAACCGGCCGGACAAGACCCGCGAGACGATGCGGGAGGGCTGGATCTACACCGGCGACCGCTTCCGCGAGGATACCGACGGCTATTACTGGTTCGAGGGGCGCGCGGACGACCTGGTAAAGGTAAGTGGCCAGTGGGTCCATCCGATGGAGGTCGAGCGCGCGCTCGCCGAGCACCCAAGCGTACGGGAGTGCGCCGTGCTCGCGGTAGAGGACGAGAACCGGCTGATGACGCTAAAGGCCTATGTCGCACTGCGGCCCGGTCATGTCGAAGACACGGCGACGACGAAGACCCTGCAGGATTTCGTCAAGCGGGCACTGATGCCGTTCAAGTACCCGCGCGCAATCGAGTACCTCGATGAGCTGCCGAAGACCGGCACGGACAAGATCGATCGTCAGCGGCTTCGGGCAATGGGTAAAGCGTGACAGGCATGCACATCGCTGCCGGTGTACAACTTCTCCGAGCCTTTCGGTCAGATTCATTCTCTCCCCTTCGGAATCGTGACGGTCGTGACGGCGTGACGAACGTGACGACGCGAAATTGGGCTTCGTATCGTAAATCCAACTTCTTGACTACATTTGCAGAATGCTTTCGAAATCTGGGACACGGCTTTTTTCGGCGTCACGTCGTCACGATCGTCACGTCGTCACGAGCCGCAGGGCAATGGTACAGATTTCGTGGACTCGGCAACGTCGGGTCCGAGCCGGTGCGTGGTAGCCGGGTCAGATGGTTTGGACTATGCTTTTTGCATGCTGCAGTGTTTGCCGGTTTGGCTAATGTCTTGGTTTACGGCAGATTGCAATGCAAACACTTTATGTGTTGGGTTCTTTGGGGACAGCGATGAGTCAAGTTTGTTGTCTCTTTTGACGTATAAATCAAGTTGGCTGCTCAGAATCTGCCGACAAAGCTGCGCTTATCCCTGGGGAAAGGGGCACAAATGAGCAAAGACCCGAAAAGACGTAAGTTCCTCCAGGGGCTGAGCACCCTTGGCGCGGCAGTGGCCCTGCCTGCAGGCGCCGCGAACGCAGGTGAGCATCTTAGCCACACCAGTGAACACTCCGCGCAACCTGGCGTCACCTCAAGCGAGTCGACAACACTGCTGTTCCTGACCCGCGCTGAGGCAGACTTCATAGATGCAGCCTTGAGCTGTTTTATTCCTGCCGATGCCTTGGGTCCGGGTGCCAAGGAGGCCGGCGTCACATTTTTCATTGACCGGCAACTCCACGGCGCGTGGGGCGCGATGGCGCGAAGCTATCGTCTTGGTCCCTGGCCGGAGGGAACACCGCAGCAAGGCTACCAATCGCCGCTCACACCGAGGGAGGTCTACCGCACGGCGATCCGCGAGATCGGCGCATTGTGCGAAACACAATACCGCAAGCGTTTCGCCGACCTCTCTCAGGCTCAACAGGACGCCATTTTAAAGGCGCTGGACGCCGGTGAACTGACCCTCGCGTCGGTGCCCGGGACTCTCTTCATCAATCTACTATGGACGAACACCCAGGAGGGATTCTTCTCCGATCCCGTCTATGGTGGCAATCGGGATAAAGTCGGCTGGCGGCTAGTTGGGTTTCCGGGAGTCGCCGCGGCGTACACGGACCAGGTCGAGCGCCATGGGACGCCCTACGACGTGGAGCCCGTTGGCATCGACGATATGCTCGGCCGGGCGGTGGACCTAGACGAGCACGGTCATCCCGTTCACCGCAAGCTGGCTCGATCGCGTTAGCGGGTGGCGACCATGACAACGAGCAGACGCAAGAGCGTTGATGTAGTAGTCGTCGGCGTGGGCGTCGCCGGCTCCATCCTTGCGAAGGAGTTGGCGGACGCGGGGCTCAAAGTGGTGGGTCTCGAACGCGGGCCCCATCGTGACACGGCGGATTTTCCGATGCCGCACACGCACGATGAGCTGCGTTACGCGCGCCGATATGAACTGATGCAGGATTTGTCGCGCGAGACGATCACCTTTCGCAACACGTTTTCCGAGACCGCGCTTCCCATGCGCGAGTTTGGCTCGTTCCTGATAGGAGAGGGGCTCGGTGGAGCGGGACTTCATTGGGATGGAATGACTTGGCGTTTCCTGCCGTGGGACTTTGAAACGCGCAGCCGCAGTGTTACCCGTTACGGGGCATCGGTCTTCGCTGCCGATTGCACCAGCCAGGACTGGGGTGTCACCTACGACCAACTCGAGCCCTATTACGACCGGTTCGAGCAGGTCTACGCCGTCGGCGGCAAAGTAGGGAACCTGAAAGGCGAGATCCAGCCCGGCGGGAATCCCTTTGAGGGGTCGCGCGCGCGCGCGTACCCCAATCCCCCAATGAAGACCACCCATGCCGGTGCGCTGTTTGGCCACGCCGCACATTCGCTCGGCTACAAGCCATTCCCAGTACCTTCCGCCAATTCCACCCGACCCTACACAAATCCCTACGGCGCGAGCCTCGGGGCTTGCGTCTATTGTGGTTATTGCGGGCGCTTCGCCTGCGAGATGAACGCGAAAGCAAGTCCCCAAACCGCCGTGCTTCCAGCGCTGCTCGGTCACGCCAACTTCGAATTGCGGACGGGCACCAATGTCATCCGAGTCAACCTCGACAATAGTGGTCGTCGCGCAAGCGGCGTGACCTACATGGATGCCCGAGGCCGCCTTATCGAGCAACCCGCCGAAATCGTTCTGCTCACCTCCTATGTATTCAGCAACGTACGACTCATGCTGCTCTCCGGCATCGGCCGACCTTATGAACCGGTATCTGCCAAAGGCACAGTAGGAAAGAACTATTCCTATCAGCATTACAGTGTCGTCAGCTTGTTTTTCGAAGACCGGTTGTTCAATCAGTTCATGGGCGCGGGCGCGCTGGGCATGGCCATCGACGAGTACAACGGTGACAACTTCGATCACGGCAAGTTAGGCTTTGTCGGCGGGGGACTGATCTGGGCCACCTCGCAGGGAGTTCGACCTATCGCTTATCACCCTGTCCCGCAAGGCACCCCAAAGTGGGGAAGTATGTGGAAAGCGGCGGCGGCCCACTACTTCAACCGCAGCTTCAACATCAGTTCGCAAGGCGGCGTGCAGAGTTACCGCGGCAATTTCCTGGATCTGGATCCAACCTATCGAGACAGCTATGGTTTGCCGCTGCTTCGCATGACCTTCGATTTCCATGAGAACGAGCACAAGATGTCGGCCTACCTGAATAGTCGCGCGAAGGAGCTGGCCCAGGCACTAAATCCGAGCAAGACGAATGTCACTTTGCTCAATGGCAAGTACAGCATCGTTCGCTATCAGAGCACCCACAACACCGGAGGCGCGATCATGGGTGCCGATCCGTCGAGCAGCGCAGTCAACAAGTATTTGCAGAGCTGGGATGTCCCGAATGTTTTCGTGGTGGGCGCTTCCGCGTTCCCGCAGAACTCCGGCTATAACCCGACGGGTACGGTTGGCGCATTGAGCTACTGGGCTGCAGATGCGATCAAGAATCGGTATGTCAATAATCCAAGACTTCTTAGCTGAGCCCACCAATAGGACACCCGTTGCGGCGAACGGGAATGAACGGCGTCGGAACTCGACATGATATTGAATTTGATTGAGAAGGCCGAAAGTGTGGGCCGTTGTGAAACCTGAGTAGTATCTTTTTCGCGGCAAGAATTCATGTTCTGGGAAAATTATGGCCTTGATTGGCCTATCCAAGGAAATCCGCTTTTCGGGACACGAGAAAAGTCATCTCTATGCACAAGGCATTGCTCCTTCTGACTTTGATGGCGTTCTGCCCGGCGGCGCATTCAGCGGAGCTCCCGCAATCTGCGATTGCAGAAATTGACCATCTTCTTGGAGCGCTTGGAAGTTCCAACTGTCGGTTCAATCGCAATGGCACCTGGTACAGCGCCTCGGACGCCCAGGCGCACCTCACGAAGAAGTACGAGTACCTTCGAAAGAAGAAACTGCTGGGTAGCGCAGAAGACTTCATAACCGGAGCTGGCACGGAAAGCAGCAGATCCGGCCGGCCGTACCAGGTTCAGTGTGGCCAGGAAGACGCCGTTCCAAGTGCCGTCTGGCTTCAGGCCGCATTGCGTCGGCTTCGGTCGGACACTTCGTCGAATGCAGGCCCAAAGTGACATGCGCTGGTTGCCACTGTCGCTGCTCCTTGCAGCGGCAGCCGACTGTGACGCCTAATCGAAGCCGGCACACGGCACGCAGCACGCACGCAGCACTTCTACTTCCCTTATATTCCTCTGCGACCTTTCTTTTCTCCTCTGCGCCCTCTGCGTCAACGAATCTGACTTAACTTCCTATAGCGAGCGGCTGCAGCAGGCTCGCGAGCATCTTGAAAATCGCTTGGGTCAGGTGCAGCATTGTCGCAACCCTATGCACTTTGATAGAACCGAGCGTTCGCTTGTCCGGCGAGTCCTGAACCGACTACCGACACGTCCCGGCATCCTCATAGTTGCGATGATCGCGGGTTGCGCATCGGTTTCCAGCCTGCAACCGATTTCGCCCAAGATCAACGTCGACCTTGCGAATGTGAATTCTGAAGGATTGCGGGGACCGCCCGACGGATTGCGCGCCGTGCACTACGAATTCTGCATTCCCACTGGCGAGGACCGCGTTGAAGAGGTGCGCAGCATCGATCCGACGGCGCAGTTCATGCCGGGTTCCCGGGGCCGTATCGGTTGCACGGGGGATCAGATCCTTGTCGTGGGCAGCACGCACCAGCGCTCGTATCGTCAGGTGCTCGAGCGCCTGGCGGCGTTGGACTATGTAAACCGAATTGTGGAAAATTTCTTCGAGTGATCAGGATGGACTGCATGGACACTGACGTCCTGATCATTGGGGCCGGACCGACGGGGTTGATGCTCGCCAATCAACTCGGCCGGCGCGGTGTGCGCGCGATGATCATCGACAGGCATTCCGGGCCGTCGCTGCAGACGCGGGCGCTTGGGGTGCAGGCGCGCACGATGGAGATCTACTCGAAACTCGGCATCGTGGACCGGGCGCTCGAGCTCGGCAAGCGTGGCACGGGTGCGAACATCTGGGCGCAGGGGCGGAAGATGGCGCGCGTGCCCCTGGGCGAGGCCGGGAAGGATCTGACTCCGTATCCGTTCATTTTCATCCTCGGGCAGGACGATAACGAACGGATCATGGGCGACAGGCTTCGCGACTGGGGCCTGTCCGTGCAATGGAATACCGAGCTGGTCGGCCTCGATCAGGAATCGGGCCAGGTCACGGCATCGCTCAAGCAGCCGGACGGCTCGATCCGCAAGATTACCGCCGCGTGGGTCGCCGGATGCGATGGTGCCCGCAGCGCCGTGCGCGAATTCAACGCCATCACGTTTCCGGGCGCCGCCTACGAGCACGTGTTCTTCGTGGCCGATACGGAAGCCACGGGAAGCATGATGCCGGACGAGGTCAACGTCTACTTGTGGAAGCAGGGCTTTCACCTGTTCTTCCCCATGCGCGGAAAGGATCACTGGCGGGTCGTCGGCATCCTGCCCCCGGATTTGCGCGACAAGAATGATGTGAGCTTCGAACATGTGGTTCCCTCGGTGCGAGGGGAGGCGGGGGCCGGCCTGACTTTCAAGGCATGCAGCTGGTTCTCCACTTACCGCATCCATCACCGCAGCGCGTCGCGCTTCCGCGACCGCCGTTGCTTCCTGCTCGGCGACGCGGCGCACATCCACAGCCCGGTGGGCGCACAGGGCATGAATACCGGCCTGCAGGATGCCTACAACCTGGCATGGAAGCTCGCGTTGGTCGTCAACGGTCAGGCGGACCCGGCATTGCTCGATACCTATGAGGAAGAACGCATACCGATTGCGCGGCGCTTGCTGAATACGACGGACCGGGCGTTCAGGCTGGTCGTATCCGATAACTGGCTGGCCGGTTTTCTGCGCACGCAAATACTCGCCCGGATCGCCGCGTTTGCGCTGGGCCTGAATCGGATACAGAAAGCCGCATTTCGCGTCGTCTCGCAGATCGGCATCCATTACCGGAACAGCTCGCTGTCCGAATCAGCGAAGAATCCCCCGCGCGGCGCCCCGCGCGCAGGCGACCGCTTTCCGTGGCTGCGTTTGAAGTTTTCGACGAACGGTCCAGCGGAAGATCTGTTCCAGAAGCTCGACGACACGCGATTCAACTTGATCGTCATAGGGCAGCCGGCCGTAGCCGACGGACCTTTCGGTCTCGGCGACCTGCTGTGCATCCACGTGATTCCGGCCGATCCCGTTAACGAGGTGGAATTGGTCCATGCGCAGATTCCCCGGCCCTCTTTCTATCTGCTGCGACCTGACGGCCATGTCGGACTTTGCGGGGAGCGCCTGGAAGCCACCGCGGTCGCCCGTTACGCGACCGGGCGTTTACGCATCGCAAACGGAAAGTCCGGATATGCAAAGCAGCCAGCACTATGTAGACAGTCGGGCGCCATCAGCTGTAGTAGTCGCAACTTCATCTGACGACCGGTGTCCGGTCTTGCCAAGTACCACCGGCAGCATTCTAGAAACGCAACCGTCACTTCGCGACCCCTGAGCGGACATTCGGAGAAAGCGCCGGCTCCTACGAGCACACCCTCATCTCAGCGCACTGAGACTGTCTGATAACGCCGGTTCCTGGTCTACCGTGCTCTGGTAGCGACGCGTTTACAAGTCGTCGGCCTCTCCTACTCGACGACGTCCAATCGAAGGGCGCCATTAGCTACGAAGAGCGCTCGTACCGCCGCGTCGTCGAGCGCGACGCCTATAAACCGAAGGTCGGAAACTGTGCCGGTGAGACGGACATTGGATTGGGTCTGATTCAGCGCGGCGGTCAGGCGAACCGTCAGATAATCGATGCGGGTGCCGAGGCCCCAATGCAAGGACGATGCGATGCGGTCCCTGATCTGGGAATGACCGATCCAGTCATATACGCCCACAAGTGCGTTGCGCGTATCTTGCGTGTAGTCGAATTTGTCGATCCGTAGCTCGCGGGAGTTGGGGTCATACGAAGGTGTACCCTGCGCGTAGATTCTACCTGCGACGTCACCGTCTACGTCGATCGCAGCAACGATATATTCGCTCGACGGATACAGCGATATGTTACTAACGTGAAGCGTATGTCCCGGCACGGGCAGTATCTTCCCGACAAGCTCTCGCCGCACGCGATTCTCAAATTCGGTGAACAGAACGCCGACTGGCATGGCAACATGGAATCCTTGGTCGGTGACTTTGGAAGTGCCCAGTGCCGGCAAATCCGGTCCAACCACGGCTGGAGACACCGATTCGAGGACTCTGGGTCGAGCAGCGACAGTCACAGTAAAGGCTAATTGCGCACCGCTACCTTGCAGAGTCGAGACGCTTGCGGATTGCGGATCGATCTGTAGCCACAGGTGATTCTCCGCGTCAATTGGAATTGGAGTGCGCAACGTGTCCCACGCTCTCGCGGCAAGACTATGAAGGTCACCGTGCTCCACAACAAATCGGTCCAAGTCCTTCGCCGATGCGTTCAACGGTTCGCGAATCACGCTCACCGCTTGATCCGTTACGTCCCGACTCTCCAAGCCGCCGGGAGAGATAATGCAACGGTCTCCTGGGGCGGCGTCTACTGCAAAATTCGATATCACTCGCCACTCGGGAGTGAGCGCAATCGGGCTATCAATTACTACTGGAATCGTGCGACGTGACGCATTTTCATTGTCCTTGTGTCGGTTGCACCAAGGCTCGCCCTGACAGCCACAGCTGGCATTCCACCAGGCAAGAAAATTTACTCTGACTCGCAGCGCGTACCGAATGGTGGTAACAACACGCAGGTTCGCTCCACTGAGCGACACCTTAAATGGGTCGCGCTCGACGCGGTACCGCAGCTCCGTATGTGGATTGTCGCTGACCTTCAGCCACCACTTAGAGCTCTCAGGTGGACGGTCATTTGCACCATGCCCCGGCCCAAACATGTTCGCCCGCTTCGGAACCACCGACTCCAACACCTTCACAGCAGGGCCAATGTCGAGGTGAACCGAAAGTGAAATACTCGACATCTCTGGAGCGGACAATTCAACTCCGCTATTTCTCACCGGTGCTGAAATGGGCGGCAGAACCGGTACTGAAATGGGCGGCAGAACCGGTGCTGAAACGGGCGGCAGATGCTGCACGCTGCAAGCTGTTGTCGCAAGACTGAACGCGGTCACCGCTACAAAAGTACGCACCGTCATGAACGGTGTTCTTCTCATAGCTTGCCTGTCTTCCATAGTGCCGGCTCAGCTCTCGCAATCGGGAAATTGTTGCACGTTTGCGTGGTCCGATAAATGCGGAGTGTACCTTCCAGCCCACCACGTGCAAATGACCGCTCCTGGCCGGTTCTTGTCTGTCGCTCGTTGGTCTAAAACCATCCCTTCGCTCGTTCTGTTCGTTCCTCTTATTTTCCTCCGTGCTCTAAAAGGGTACTCCACGCTTCGCGAGGGTATCCTTGTACCCCTCAAGGGGGTATTGTGAAGAATCCTCCGTGGTTCAAGGTCTAAACTGGCGCAGGGCGCGTCTGCCGCAAGCCGGCAATATGATTGGCAACGAGCGCCCCGATGACGATGGCTCCACCGATTAGCGCAGCCTGGCTCGGGCGTTCGCCGATCAGGACCCAGACCGACAGCGTGCCGAATACGATTTCGAGAATCGACAGCAGGCCGATCTCCGCCGAGGACAGGTAGCGCACCGCAGCCATCATCAGCAACAGTCCCACGCCGAGTTGAACGACCCCCATGATGGAAATCAGGGCAAGGTCGCCCGCGCTTACCGACAACGGGAGCGCGAAGGGCAAAGCGATCAGCATCGAGAAGATTCCGGCCAGCAGGACGGAGGGCACCATATCGACGGCGGCGCGATGCTTCCGCAGGATGACGACGTTGGCGCCGAAGCCAAGCGGGTATGCACAACGCGATCAAGTTTCCCGCCCATCCGCCGCTGGTCAGCGCCGTCGTAGAACATCATGTGATGCCACCGATCGCCGCGATCATTGCCAGCCAGGTGCGAGGCGCGACTTTCTCGCCGAGGAAAAGATGCCCGCACAGGGCGGCCACGAAGGGGGAAATGCTGCCGACCACCAGTGTGTTGGCGACCGTGGTCAGCGACAGGGCGAGGATGAAGCAGATCATCATCCCGGCGAACAACAGTCCGGATACCACCCCCGGCCATCCCATTGCATGAACGCGATGCAGCAGTCGCGAGCCATGCTGGAAAGACAATACGACAAGCAGGAACGCAGTCATGAAGGACGATCGCCAGAAAGTGATTTTCCAGCCATCGGTGACTTCCATGTTGCGCACCAGGATGCCCGCGGTGGCCCAGCACAGCGTGGCGCCGATCATCAGCGCTATGCCCTTGCGGCGTTCGGCCGACGTACGCATCAAACCGCGACGGGCACGGCGACGCCGAGTTTCTCGCTCCAGGATTGCAGCGACGGCAGGATGGTCGGATAGAGTTCGACGCCTTCCCTGAGTTGTTTCTCGCGTCTGCGCAAACCGTTCTCGCCGGGCAGCCGCACTCGATCGAAGCCGGGTCGCGGCGGCGTGGTGCGGCAGGCGTTAGCCACCCACTCGTTCTGGTGGATGAATTCCTCCGTGCCGCCGTATAGGGCCGGATCGAAAACCTGCACGTAAACATTTGCCGCCCAGCCTTCGTACGCATCGGCGCGGCCGTGGCCGGCAAGCCCGCCGGTCAGCGCTTCCACCATCAGGCCAAGGGCATAGCCCTTGTGGCCGTGATCGGTTCCGCCCAGCGGCAGCAGGCCACCCTTGGGTTCGCTGAACAGCACCGCCGGATTGTCGGAAGGGTTGCCGTCAGCGTCGAGCACCCATTTTCCCGGCAGCTTGCGTCCCTCCTTGTGCAAGCGGCTGGTCAGCATGTGGGTAGTGATAGACATCGAGACGTCGATCATCACCGGGTCGCCTGCCGTCGGCCACGCGGCGGCGATCGGATTGGGCGTGTAAACACCGGTGCCGCGCCCGCCGTGAGGAACCACACCGCCGTTTTCCGGACCGGAGGAAATCAGCATCACCATCATGCCCTGGTCGGTGACGCGCTTCAGGTAAGCGGCGAGGCAGGCGATGTGATGGCTGCGGCGGATGACGACCGTACAGGTGCCGTAAGTCTTCGCGCGTTCCAGCGCGAGATCGATCGCGCGCGCCGTGAGCCAGGTGCCGGGCAGGCGCATGCCGTCCCAAGTCACCGCAGCGGGAAAGTCCGCGATCACGCGCGGCGATCCGGATCGGGTCATGCCGCCCTTTTCGAGGTCTTTCAGGTACGGCGCCAGCAGGTTCAGGCCGTGGGTGTTGTGTCCGAGCAGGTCGCCTTCAACCAGGACTTCGGCAACGACTCCGGATTTATCGGATTCCAGTCCGGCCTTGTCGAGCAACGCGGTGGCGAAGCGCACGAGTTCATTGGCGCGGTAGCGGGGTGTATAGGACATGTAGGTCAAAACCTCAACGCAGAGGCACAGAGAAGAACGGAGAACACAGAGAATGCGAATCCATATGTTGCGAAATTTGCGGATGGTCGGGACACATACTTCCGCTGCGTACCACTTGTTGTTGTGTCGATATCGAACTGCTTTCCTCTGTGTCCTCTGCGTTCTCTGCGCCTCTGTGTTGGGTTTAGGAACTAGGGGGTAGGTACTACATCATGATGATCTGGCGGACGGTATGGCCCGACGCCAGGCGGTCGAAGCCGACGTTGATCTCCTCCAGCTTGATGTGGTCGCTCATCAGTTTGTTTACCGGCAGCATGCCGCGGCGATACAGATCTATGTAGCGCGGAATGTCGCGGGTCGGCACGCAGGAGCCCATGTAGCTGCCCTTGATGGTGCGTTCTTCCGCGACCATGTTGACGTGCTGCAGCGGCCAGCGGTGATCGGGGTGCGGCAGGCCGGCCGATACCGTAGTGCCGCCGCGACGGGTGATGCGATAGGCAAGTTCCATCGCCTGCACCGACCCGGCCATCTCGAACGCGAAATGCACCCCGCCGCCGGTGAGATCCTTGACCTGCTGGATTGCGTCGGGAGCCTTGGCGTTCACGGTATCGGTCGCGCCCAGTTGTTTCGCCAGAGCGAGTTTGTCGTCGTGCAGGTCGATGGCAATGATTTGCTGCGCGCCGGCGACGATCGCGCCCAACAACGAGTTGAGTCCTACGCCGCCGAGGCCGAGCACCGCGACCTTGGCGCCGGGAAACACCTGCGCCGTGTTGAATACAGCCCCGACGCCGGTGAGCACGGCGCAGCCGAACAACGCTGCTTCGTCGAAAGGCAGTTCCTTGTCGATTTTTACCATTGAGCCGCGATTGGCCACGCAGTATTGGGCGAATGCCGAGACTCCGACGTGGTGGTAGACATCGTTGCCATGCTGGTGCAGGCGCATGCCGCCGTTGAGCAGCTTGCCGGCGCCGTTGGCCTGTTGGCCAGGTTCGCAGCGTCCCGGATGTCCCTCGATACAGGAGATGCATTGGCCGCAACTCGGCGCGAACACCAGCGCGACGTGATCGCCGACTTTCAGATCATTCACGCCCGGACCGATTTCCTGGACCACTCCGGAGGCTTCGTGCCCGAGCACCATCGGCAACTGCCGCGGGCGGTCGCCGTTCACCGTAGACAGATCCGAGTGGCACAGGCTTGCAGCCTTGACCTCCACCAGCGCTTCACGTTCGCCCGGCTTGTCGAGTTCGACTTCCTCGATAGACATGGGTTTGCTGTCCGCATAGGGCTGCGGCAGGCCCATCTGCCGGATCACCGCCGCCCTAATCTTCATGTTTTGGCCTCACCCCTCACTCCTCACGCCTCTCGCCTCACGGCTAGTACGTTGCCCTTCCCCCGGAAAGATCGAACACCGCACCGGTGGTAAACGAGCACTCCTCGGTGCAGGCCCACGCTACCGTTGCGGCGATTTCCTCGACCGTACCGAAACGACCCATCGGGATCTTGGCGAGCATGTAGTCGATGTGGCTCTGCGGGACCTGTTCGAAGATCGGAGTTCTTACTGCGGCCGGCGTCACGCAGTTGACGGTGATGCCGTTCTTCGCGGTTTCCTTGCCCAGCGACTTAGTGAGCCCGATCACGGCCGCCTTCGACGAACTGTAGGCGGCAGCGTTGGGGTTGCCTTCCTTGCCGGCGATCGAGGCGATATTGACGATGCGGCCATAGTTGTTCTTGATCATATGCGGCACGACGGTTCGGCAGCAGTAGAACACGCCGTTGAGGTTCACGTCATGGACGCGGATCCAATCGTCGGCCGGCAGTTCCCAGCTGACCTTGTTCATGCCGGCGATGCCTGCGGAGCACACCAGCGCATCGATCTTGCCGAATGCCGCGACGGTACCCTTGAATGCAGCTTCGATCTGGTCGAGTTTGGTGACGTCCACCCTGGCGGTATGGGTCTTCGGCGCGCCGAGCGACGTGGCGGTGTCCACCATGGACTTCTCGTTCATGTCCCAGATGGCGACGTTGGCGCCCGACTGCGCGAGCCGCTTCGCGATTGCAAGGCCGATGCCTGAAGCCCCGCCGGTGACGATGGCGCTGCGGCCCTTCATGTCGAGTTGATTCATTGCTCCCCCGTTTGATTTGGATCAAGTGACCGCGCGATTGCGATCGCCCGCCGCGGAAAACCGGCATTCTAGTTGATTGGCGGACCCTGACCAAACGCTTCTTCGTTGCATAGGATCTCGCCCGGGTGTTAATTTACGCGGACTGGTGTCGAGGAGTCATGCGATGAATGCAGTCGAGGTCGGGGGCTTTGTGCGCGGCAGTCTGATCATTGCACTGATGCTTGCGCTGGCCGCCTGCGGAGGCGGCGACGACGATGGAGGCGGACCGCCACCGCCCACTTCGGCTGTCCGGCGTTTCGCCTACGTCGCCAACTTGTCTGACGACACGGTCTCGATCTACACGGTAAACGCCGACACCGGTCAACTGCGGGCGAATGGTTATGTGGCTGCAGGTACGCAGCCACGCGCTATCGCCGTAGACCCCTCCGGCAAGTTCGCCTACGTGGCGAATTTCGGCTCCCACGATGTCTCGGCCTATACCATTAACGCCGGCACCGGGGCGCTTACTAGAATCGACGCAAATTCGGGGACGCCTGGCATCCAAAATTTCCCGGCGGGAACGACCCCCGCCTCCGTCGCGGTCGACCCATCCGGCAAATTTGTCTACGTGGCAAATGGCGGCACCAACGACGTTTCGGCCTACACCATCGATTCCGGAACCGGGGTACTTACGCAGATCGACGCCGACGCGGGGACGGGTGGCATCCAGAACTTCCCGGCGGGAACGACCCCCGCCTCCGTCGCGGTCGACCCATCCGGCAAATTTGTCTACGTGGCAAATGGCGGCACCAACGACGTTTCGGCCTACACCATCAATGCCGGCACCG
>CAVOIO010000002.1:0-43404 GCA_963695915.1 uncultured beta proteobacterium | reverse complement strand
TGAATTCCTGAGGGGTTCTTCGGATCTGCCGCGCTGAAAGACCTGCCTCAATCCCCCGCCCTCTCCACTGCGTGGAGAGGGCGCCGAGTATGTTGGTGCCGATAACTTAACTTATGCAGTTCCATTGCCCTCTTCGCCTGACCACCAAAAGGACCGCGCACTCAGTGAATGTCGAGAGTACGAAAGTCCTTTTGGTGGTCAAGGGGATAGGGACCGGGTGAGGTGGATGTCCAAGCTCAAGAACGATACGTTCATCCGCGCGCTTTTGCGCGAGCCCACGCCGTATACACCGATCTGGATCATGCGCCAGGCCGGCCGTTATCTTCCCGAGTACAACCAGACCAGGGCGCGCGCGGGCAGTTTCCTCGATCTATGCAAGAACCCGGACCTTGCCACCGAAGTTACGTTGCAACCGCTGGCGCGCTTCCCCCTCGATGCCGCAATCCTGTTCTCTGACATCCTCACCATACCGGATGCCATGGGACTGGGCCTTTCCTTTGCAGAAGGTGAAGGGCCGCGTTTCGAGCGGCCGCTCCGCGAGGAGTGGGAAATCCGCAATCTCACGGTTCCCGACCCCGAGATGCACTTGCGCTACGTGCTCGATGCCGTTTCGCAAATCCGCAAGGCGCTCGCAGGTGAGGTCCCGCTGATTGGCTTCTCGGGCAGCCCGTTCACGCTGGCCTGCTACATGATCGAGGGTCGGGGCGGGTCGGATTATCATGAAACGAAGCGCATGCTCTACCAGCGCCCGGAGTTGCTGCACCACGTGCTCGACGTCAACGCGCGCGCAGTCGCAGCCTACCTGAACGCCCAGATCGAATCGGGTGCGCAGGCGGTAATGATGTTCGACACCTGGGGCGGGACGCTTTCCGGCGAGGCCTTTCACGAATTCTCGCTGCGCTACATCGAGCACGTATTCGCACAACTGCGGCGCGAGCATGAAGGCCAGCGGGTGCCGCGCATCGTCTTCACTAAAGGCGGTGGGCAGTGGCTGGAAAGCCTGGCACACTGCGGTGCCGATGCGGTGGGCCTCGACTGGACAACGGACATTGGCAAGGCCCGGGCCCGGGTCGGCGATCGCGTGGCTTTGCAGGGAAACCTTGACCCGGCGGTGCTTCTGTCGGCCCCGGAGGTAATCCGCCGCGAAGCCGGGAAGATTCTTGCCGGTTACGGCAACGGCAACGGTCACGTGTTCAATCTGGGCCACGGCGTGTCCCAGTTCACGCCCCCGGAGCACGTTGCGGTGCTGGTCGAAACGGTGCACTCCGGAAGCCCGCAATTCCACTAGGTTTGCGCGGGATGCCCTGCCGAATCCCAGTATTTATGCACAATTCGGCACGGTCCCCCGCGTAGACTCAGGCGCAGTAAGGCTCTCCACGGGCCTACGCTGTAAGCTACTGAAAAATAGTATAAATAATGGGGTGGTAGCGCGAATCCCGCGCCTGATCTGGGTTTCGGCGGGATTTCAGACGAGGCGTGCAGCCGGTTTAATCAACAGATTTATCCACAGCCGCATCAGGCTCGGAAAAAAAGACCTTTCCGCGCAAGTCATTTAGGCTCGTAACCGCAGACAGTACGCGAGAGGCCGCCGGTAAACTTCTGCCTGGTTCTCAGAGTCGCGGATCTCAATGGCCATCGCAAGGATTGCTCTCGACGTCCCTCTGGAGTCGCTGTTCGATTACCGCACGGGCGACCATTCGCCAGTTCCTGGTCAACTGGTGGTCGTACCGTTCGGCAGGCGCAGAGACGTCGGTGTCGTCGTCGAACTCACAGTACGCTCCGAGATTTCCGATGCGCGCCTGCGCCGCATCGAGCGCATCCTGCCGCTCGATCCGTTACCGCAGGATCTGTTGGCGCTGTCCCGTTTCTGCAGCGACTACTACCACTACCCTTTCGGTCAGGCTTTGCTTTCCGCTTTGCCGTCGGTCATCAGGCGTGCCAACTACAGCGGACCGAAACGCGAATGGGAATACGCATTCACCTCTGCCGGGCGCGAGTTGCCCGCCGATCGTTTCCCGCCCGCCGCGGTGTTGAAGCGTCGCCTGCTGGCAATGCTTTTGACGTCGCCGGCGCTTGGTCAGGCGCAGGCGCGAGCGCTTTCGCCCCGGGCACCGGCGTTGCTGCAGCAGTGGATCGAAGCAGGATGGGTCGAGAAACGCCCCGTCACCGTAGCGGTGCCGGCTGCAACGGTGTCCCCGCCTGAGCGGGGTCCAGAACTGAACGACGAGCAGTGCGACGCGGTCGAGAAGATTTCGGCGACTTTCGGAACATTCTCGCCCTGGTTGCTCGACGGCGTCACCGGCAGCGGCAAGACCGAGGTGTACTTCCGCCTGATCGAGGCTGCCATCGCCCGGGGTTCGCAATCACTGCTGATGGTGCCCGAAATCAATCTGACGCCGCAATTGGAAGCGCGGTTTCTCCAACGATTCCCCGGCGTGACGCTGGTCAGCCTGCATAGCGGCCTTTCGAACGGCGAACGCTGCGAACGCTGGCTGGCGGCGTTGGCGGGCGATGCGCTGGTTGTGCTCGGGACGCGGTTGTCGGTATTCACGCCGCTGCCGCGCCTGGGGTTGGTGATCGTGGACGAGGAGCACGATGCCTCTTTCAAACAACAGGAAGGGCTGCGTTACTCGGCACGCGATCTTGCCGTCTTGATGGCACGGCAGCGCCGTGTGCCGATCGTGCTGGGCTCCGCCACGCCCGCGCTCGAGAGCTACCACAATGCCCGCAGCGGGCGCTTCGGCCATCTGCACCTGAGCACCCGTCCAGCCGCCCGCCCGCCGCAAATACGGCTGATCGAAACGCGTGCAGCACGCCAGACGCACGGCATGTCGGAACCCCTGTTGCAGGCAATACGCGAACGCCTGGCGCGCAGCGAGCAGAGCCTGGTGTTCCTCAATCGGCGCGGCTTTGCGCCGGCGCTGGCGTGCAGCGCCTGCGGCTGGGCCGCGCAGTGCAGCCGTTGCGCGGCACGGCTGGTATGGCATCTGCGCGCGGCGCGTTTGCGATGTCATTACTGTGGCCACGAGGAACACTTGCCGCAGGCGTGCCCCGACTGCGGCAATCAGGATCTGAAGGGCCTGGGGCAGGGTACCCAGCGTATTGAAGAAGCACTCGCCGGCGTTTTCCCTGACGCGCGCATCCTGCGTATCGACCGCGACAGTACCCGCCGCAAACGATCCTGGAAGGCGATGCGAGACGATATCCACGAGGAGCGTGTCGACATCCTGGTCGGCACGCAAATGCTGGCCAAGGGACACGATTTCCCGAAACTGACGCTGGTTGGCGTCGTCAATCCGGACAGCGCGTTGTTTTCCGCCGATTTTCGTGCCACCGAGAAGCTATTCCAGCAGTTGATGCAGGTGACCGGCCGCGCCGGCCGCGCCGACCTGCCAGGCGAAGCGCTGGTGCAAACGCAGTTCCCTGCGCACCCGTTGTATCAGGCGCTGTTGCGCCAGGACTACCCGGCTTTCGCGGACGAACTGCTTGCGGAACGCAAGCGCTCCGGCTTTCCGCCGTTCGTATATCAGGCGCTGTTGCGCGCCGAGGCACTTAGCGAGCACGCCGTGATGGATTTTCTGACTCAGGCAGTTCGCTACGCAGCGGGCCATGACAAGGCGGTGACGCTGTACGATCCGGTGCCGGCGGCGATCGCGCGTGTTGCCGGACATCATCGTGCCCACCTGCTCGCACAGTCCTCCTCGCGCGGCGCGCTGCGGCGCTTCCTGTCGAACTGGCTGGCGGCGCTCGCGCAGAAGAAGGCGGGCCGGGTGCGATGGTCGATCGATGTCGATCCGCTCGAGTTGTGAGGAGTCTGGCATGTCCGAGCCGGTATAATCGCGCTTTTTCCCGACGTCCCCCGCAATGAGCAAGGCCTCCGCTCAGGATCTGCGCGCCCATTTCGCCGGGCTGTTGCGTTCCGCCCTCGTCGAGGTCGCGCCCGACGCAGCCAGCCTGCCGGTGATCCTGGAGCGCCCCAAATCCGCGCAGCACGGCGACTATGCCTGCAGCGTGGCGATGCAGCTCGCCAAGCCGATGAAGCGAAATCCGCGCGAGATCGCACAGGCGCTGGTGAAGGCGCTCCCCCAATCGCCGTACCTGGAGAAGGCGGAGGTTGCCGGTGCCGGGTTCGTCAATCTCTATCTCAAGCCTGCTGCCAAGCAACAGACAGTACGCCTGGTGCTGGAGCAGCGCCACGCCTACGGCCGCATCGGTGTCGGCGGCGGCAGAAAGGTGCAGGTGGAATTCGTTTCCGCGAACCCGACAGGCCCGTTGCACGTGGGGCACGGCCGGGGCGCCGCTTATGGTGCCAGCCTTGCCAGCCTGCTGGAAGCCGCTGGTTTTGCGGTCGCGCGCGAGTACTACGTCAACGACGCCGGACGGCAGATGGACATCCTCGCGCTATCGACGTGGCTGCGCTATCTGGAGATCGCAGGAGCGCGGTTGGAGTTTCCGGCGAATGCCTACCAAGGCGATTACGTTCGCGACATGGCACGGCAAATCTTCGAGGCACATGGCAATCGCTACATCCACCGCGTCGATTCGATGATGCGCGATCTGCCGCCGGCGGATAGGGACCCGGAAGCGCACCTCGATCACTTGATTGCCAATGCCAAGAAAGCGCTCGGACCCGACTACGCCTACGTGCACGATTTCGCGCTTACCGAACAACTCGGCGATTGCCGCAACGATCTCCAGGAATTCGGCGTGACCTTCGATTCCTGGTTCTCAGAAAAATCGTTGTTCGACTCCGGACTGGTGACGCGCGCAGTCGAGCAGCTCGAGGCGAGCGGGCACATCTACCAGATGGACGGTGCGAAATGGTTTCGTTCCACTGCTTTCGGCGACGAGAAGGACCACGTGATCCAGCGTGGCAACGGCCAGTACACTTACTTTGCGTCGGACATCGCCTATCACCTCAACAAGTTTGAGCGCGGCTTCGACCTGCTGGTCAACGTCTGGGGCGCCGACCATCACGGTCACATTGCCCGAATGAAGGGTGCACTGCAGGCGTTGAAGCTCGACCCGGCGCAGCTCACCATTGCGCTGGTGCAGTTCGCGGTGCTCTACCGCGACGGCAGGAAGGTCTCGATGTCCACGCGCGCCGGCGAGTTCGTGACTTTGCGCGAACTTCGCAAGGAGGTCGGCAACGACGCAGCCCGATTTTTCTACGTGCTGCGCAAGAGCGATCAGCATCTCGACTTCGACCTCGAACTGGCCAAATCGCAGAGCAACGATAATCCGGTGTACTACATCCAGTACGCCCATGCGCGGGTGTGTTCGGTACTGGAGCAATGGGGTGGCGACGCGTCCACGCTGGTCAACGCCGACCCGGGGCCGCTCGTTGAGGGACAGGAACTCGAGATCCTGCAGAAACTTCTGGATTACCCGGAAACGATCCAGGGCGCGGCGCAGGACCTTGCGCCGCACCAGCTGGCCTTCTATCTGAAAGAGCTTTCCGCCGCGTTCCACAGCTATTACAACTCGACCCGCTTGTTGGTCGATGACGAGAACTTCCGTCTGGCGCGGCTCGCACTGGCCGATGCAGTGAGACAGGTACTTGCCAGCGGTCTTGAGATCCTCGGGGTCAGCGCCCCTGAGAAGATGTGAGCTTGCGTTCGAATCTCTAAGGTAAACTTCGATTCCATGAGCCGCGACTACAAGAACAGCGGGTCGGCCGCGCCCAATGGAGGCGGCAATCCGATGGGGGTCGGCATCCTGATCGGGCTGTTGCTCGGCCTTTGCATTGCGCTAGGCGTGGCCTTGTATATCAACAAGGGCGCCAATCCGTTCGTGCAGAAAGCGAAACCGACCGAGACGACTGGACGGGAAACACCGGCTGCCGAAACATCTCGGACGCCATCTTCAGCCGACAAGCCGGCCAGGACCGCGGAGACCAAACCGCGCTTTGATTTTTACAAGATCCTGCCGGGCACCGAGGAAGCGGTGACCGACAAGGAGTTCAAGCGCACGCCGCCGGCCACGAGTAAAGAGGTCTATTTTCTCCAGGTGGCGGCGTTTCAGAACCCGGCGGATGCGGACAATCTCAAAGCGCGGCTTGCGCTCGCAGGAATCGAGGCGCAGATCCAGACTGCCACACTGCCCGACGGCGGGATATGGCACCGGGTCCGTGTCGGTCCGTTCTTGAACAAGGATGAACTGGGAAAGACCCGCGCCGCTTTGAAGGAAAACAATCTGGAAGCGAACCTGATCAAGGTTCGCGAACCAACGCAGTAATCTCCATACCGATACGGGAATACCAATGAACCGTTTTCACACAACGCTGATCGTCATCTGGGCGTTTCTCGGCCTTGCATTCGCTCCGGCCGGGCTCGCCGCGCCGACTCCAGACGTCGAATACAAGCTGATCAATCCGCCACAACCGGCAGCAGGCAAGGGTGTCGAGGTATTGGAGTTTTTCAACTATGCCTGCTCGCACTGTTACGACTTCGAGCCGCTGCTTAAATCGTGGCTCAAGACCAGGCCCAAGGACTTGGAGTTCCGCTACGTTCCCGCAGTGTTCAACGAGAGCATGTTGCCGCTGGCAAGAACTTATTACGCCCTCGAAGAGTTGGGGCTGCTCGACCGGTTGCATGACAGAGTCTACGAGGCAATCCATGAGAAGCGTGTCAAACTTGCTGACCGGGCCGTGATGATCAAGTGGATCGCCGAGCAGGGCGTCGATGCCACGAAATTCGAGGGCGCTTACGACTCCTTCAGCGTGGACAGCAAGGCGAAGCGTGCCGGGCAACTCACCCGCAGTTACCGCATCACCGCCACACCTTACGTCGCGGTCGCGGGCAAGTATCTGACTGCCCCTTCGCTTGTGCTGCGTGCCGACGGCAACGTCGATTCCAACCGCTTCTTCCAGGTGCTAAACGACCTCGTCGTCATGGGGCGTGGCGGCGCCAAATAGGCCGGCAACCGTTGTGGCGCGCTTGGTCGCCGCGCTGAGTTGCGCATTCATCCTTGCAGCCTCCGGCGTGTCTGCTGCGGTAGATCCGATGGAGGACGTGGATTACGTCCGGATTCCGCCACAGCCGGGCGCAGGCGGCAACCGCATCGAGGTTATTGAATTTTTCTATTACGGGTGCGATTCCTGTTATCGCTTCGAGCCAATGCTTGCCGGCTGGGTCAAGACATTGCCATCCGACGTTTTGTTCAGGCGGGTGCCGGCATTGCGACGAATGGACTGGGTGCCTTTGACCAGACTGTACTTCGCGCTCGACGAAGCAGGCGCACTGGATCGACTGCATGGTGAGGTCTACACGGTGATCCACGAGAGGGCGGCCAACCTTGGCGATTCGAGCGAACTTCTCAAGTGGGCGGAAATCATCGGCCTCGAGCGAACCAGTTTTGAGAAAATCCTGAATTCTGAAAGCGTGAGCACGAAGGTGCAGAAGGCGCGCGACACGACCGTGGCGTACGGAATCCGCGCCACCCCTTCCATTGTAGTGGACGGCAAGTATCTGACCAGCGGCGGCATGCTCGGCAGTCTGGACGCGCTGTTGCCGGTGGTTGACGGCCTGATCGACAAAGCCCGCAAGGAGCGCACCGCGAAATGACCGGCGCGCCGCTCCGGGTCGTCATCACCGGCGCTTCGAGCGGAATCGGCAGGGCACTGGCGCACGATTATGCCAAGCGCGGTGCCACCTTGGCATTGATCGCGCGGCGGGGAGATCTCCTCACCCAGCTTGCGGACTCTCTTGCTGTGCGCTCCTATATCTATGCCGCCGATGTTCGCGATGCGCGGGCGTTGGCTGCCGTGGCGGCGGACTTCATTATGCGGGTAGGCTGCCCGGACGTGGTCATCGCCAACGCCGGCGTCTGTGCTGGTACGCTGACTGGCAATCCGCAAGACAACCCTGTATTCGAAGAGATCATGGCGATAAATGTCACCGGGATGATGCTCACCTTTCAGCCTTACGTCGAAACGATGAAGGCGCGCAAGCACGGCACGCTGGCGGGGATCGCCAGTATTGCCGGATTCCGTGGGTTGCCTGGAGCGGCAGCGTACTCGGCCTCGAAAGCCGCGGCGATTTCCTATCTCGAGAGCCTGCGCGTCGAGCTGACCGGGAGCGGCGTTTCTGTGGTGACCATCTGTCCCGGCTACATCGCCACGCCGATGACGGGCAGCAATCCATACCGGATGCCATTCCTGATGGATGCGGATGTGGCGGCAAGGAAGATCACCGGCGCGATCGCACGGCGCAAGCGGCATTACGTACTGCCGTGGCAGATGGCGGTGGTGGGATGGTTCATGCGGGGATTGCCACGTCCGCTTTACGATTCCCTGTTCAGTCGGGCGCCGCACAAACCGCACCGTAGTGTCCCTTAGGCCGCAAGCGCGTCCGGCGCCTGCGCGGCCACGCGCGGATTCAGCAGAGCGCGATCTCCAGCACCGTTTCCAGCTCGGCAAGTGCGGTTGAAGGATCCCCGACCTTGATGGTGCGCATGCCCATCGCCCGTGCGGGCTTGAGGTTGGCGCCGAGGTCGTCGAGATACACCGCTTGTTCGGCAGCGATGCGGAGTTGCGTGCACACCAGCTCGAAAAAACGCGGTTCGGGTTTGCGTGCGCCGACTTTTGAGGACTCGATCACGGTGTCGAACAGGTCGAGCACCGCCTGGCATTGTGCGCCGCGCCGCGGGTCGCGGTCGAACCCGCGGCCCGGTCCGGCGTTGACGTTATTGGTGACGCAGGCGTTGGTGTAATGCTGTTTGCACGTCTGCAGCGCACGCACCATCTCCGGACGCACTTCGCCATAGAGCAGGTCGATGACATGGAGTCCGCGCACTTCGTGTCCCGCAGCGCGTGTTTCCGCCGCGTACGCGTGGTCGAACTGTTCGGGCGTGAGTTCGGAACGCTCGAAGCGGGCCCAGGCGTTGCCATCGGGATCGCGGGTATTGACATCGCGCAGGAAGTCCGCCGGCAGTCCACGCGCCTGCTCGAAGCGGCGGAAGGCCACAAAGGGACTTTCGGTCATCACACCGCCGAAGTCCCAGAGCACGGCGCGCACCGCCGGGTTCGGCATCCGTGCCCTACTTCTTGGTCTTCTTGTAAGTGTCCACCGCGCGCTTCAGTTCCTTGTATTCCTCGCACGGGATCGGCGTGCACAGTTTCTGTAACTCGGCGAGATGCAGCTCGGCTTTGGGAAGGTTGTTGGTCAACAGGTACGCCTCGCCGATGTACTCGTGTGCATGCTTGTGCTTGGGATTGAGCTTGAGCGCTTCGTTGTAGTGGCTGAAAGACGCGTCGACTTTGCCGGCCTTGCGATAGGCGTAGCCGAGGAAGTTGTGCGCATCCGCATTGTTGGGGTCGGATTGAACGGCTTTCGAGAGCAGCTCGACTGCCTTGTTCCAATCCTGCGATTCCACGGCTTTCCTGCCTTCCTGGAAATTCGGGTCGTCGCTCGCGGCCACGTCATCGTCGCCCAGGTTGGCTGCGGCCAGCGGAACGAACGCGACCAGGAGCACCGCCAGCGGCGCGCACATCAGCGATTTTATACGGTTCTTCATTCCTCCTCCTTCCGGCCCGGTAAGGGGGCGCATGGGGATTCATATATAGCGCATTGGCAGCCGGTTTGGGAGGCCGTGGATGCGAATCTGTTCGACTGTTACCGACTTTGGGAGGTTCCCGGGTTTGTAGTTCCGGCCGGCTGCTGAAGCGGCCTTAACTCGCGCATTGTGCGTGTTAGCCTTCACTGCAAAACGACGACGACAGCCCGTCTGACGCACGTGCATGCGCCGGCTACTCCACGGTCACTGACTTCGCGAGATTCCTCGGTTTGTAGTTCCGGCCCGCTGCTGAAGCAGCCTTAACACGCGCATTGTGCGTGTTAGCCTTCACTGCAAAACGACGCCGACAGCCCGTCTGACGCACGTGCATGCGCCGGCTACTCCACGGTCACTGACTTCGCGAGATTCCTCGGTTTGTAGTTCCGGCCCGCTGCTGAAGCAGCCTTAACACGCGCATTGTGCGTGTTAGCCTTCACTGCAAAACGACGCCGACAGCCCGTCTGACGCACGTGCATGCGCCGGCTACTCCACGGTCACTGACTTCGCGAGATTCCTCGGTTTGTCCACGTCGGTGCCCTTGGCGAGTGCCGCGTGATAGGCAAGCAGTTGCAGAGGTACGGTGTGCAGGATCGGACTCAAGTATCCGGCGTGCTCGGTCATGCGAATGACGTGGATGCCGTCACCGGCCTGGATTTGGCTGTCGGCATCGGCGAACACGTACAGCTCGCCGCCCCGGGCGCGCACTTCCTGAAGGTTGGATTTGAGCTTTTCCAGCAGCGCATCATTGGGCGCGATCGCGATCACCGGCATGTCCTTGTCCACCAGAGCCAGCGGCCCGTGCTTAAGTTCTCCAGCCGGATAGGCCTCGGCATGGATATAGGAAATCTCCTTGAGTTTGAGCGCGCCTTCCATCGCGATCGGGTAATGCATGCCGCGACCGAGGAATAGCGCATGCTGTTTTCCGGCAAAACGCTTGGCCCACTTCGTCACTTCCGGTTCAAGCGTCAGAACCTGTTGCAATGCCGACGGCAAATGGCGCAGCGCATACAGATGCCGCTTCTCCTGCTCCGCCGATAGCCGCCCGCGCAGCTTGGCAAGCACCAGCGTCAACAGGAACAGCGCCGCCAGCTGGGTGGTGAATGCCTTGGTCGAAGCCACCCCGATCTCGGGGCCGGCCCGCGTGAGAAATTTGAGACTGGCGAGGCGAATCAACGTGCTTTCCGCAACGTTGCAGATCGCCAGGCCCAGGTTTTGGCCGAGGGATTTTGCATGCTGCAGGGCGGCGATAGTGTCGGCTGTCTCACCCGACTGCGAGACGGCGATGATCAACGCGCCCTGGTTGGGCACGCTTTCGCGGTAGCGGTATTCGCTGGCGATCTCCACCGAGCAGGGTATGCCCGCGATCGCTTCAATCCAGTAACGCGCCACCAGTCCCGCATGGTAGCTGGTGCCGCAGGCGAGCACCGTGACTGCGTTGACCCGCTTCATCGTGGTCTCGGCCTCCACTCCGAAAAGCTGCGGAGCGATCGACTGTGCGCCGGTCACCATTTCCAGGGTATTGGCCACAGCACCTGGCTGCTCAAAAATCTCTTTCTGCATATAGTGACGGTACGGCCCCAGCTCGACCGCGTCGGCGGAGAGCTTGCTCTCGTGGATGGCGCGCTCGCCTTCGCGGCCATTCGCGTCGAATACACGGTGCCCATCGACTCCAAGCTCCGCAACGTCGCCTTCCTCCAGATAGACGATTCTCTTGGTGACCTGCAACAGCGCCGAGGCGTCCGATGCCACGAAGTTCTCGCCCTTGCCCAATCCCAGCAGCAGCGGCGCGCCCTTGCGTGCCGCCACCAGCGTGCCAGGATGCTTCTCGGACAACACCGCAATGGCGTAGGCGCCCTGGAGTTCGGCGGCCGACTTGCGCACGGCTGCGAACAGCCCACCTCCGCTCTTGAGATTCAGATGGATCAGATGCGCTACGACTTCGGTGTCGGTGTCCGAGACGAATTTGTAGCCGGCGGTGCTGAGTCGCTCGCGGATCTGTTCGTGGTTCTCGATGATGCCGTTGTGCACCACCGCCAGTCCGTCCTCGCTCACGTGAGGATGCGCATTGCGTTCGGTCGGCGCGCCATGGGTCGCCCAGCGAGTGTGGGCGATGCCCAGGCTACCGTGCACCTTTGCCTGTTCCACCATTTCGGCGAGTGCCGCCACGCGGCCGACGCTGCGTAGCCGGTGCATGCCGCCGTTGACGACCGCAAGCCCTGCCGAATCGTAACCGCGATACTCGAGCTTGCGCAGGCCCTCGAGCAGGATCGGAACAACGTTGCGCCGCGCTACGGCCCCTACGATTCCGCACATGTCAGTTTGGTGAGGCGTAAGGCGTAATGCGTGAGGCGGTCGCGATCATGACGATTCTTGATTCAATTGGTTCTCAGAGAAATTCTAGCGTGTGGTTGACCGTTTGTCCGGCGCAAGTCCAGGCGCGCGCTTGCGCCTCACCCCTCACCCCTCACGAGGTTTCTTCACCGGTCGTTTCCAGCCGGGCACCGAAACCTGCTTCGCGCGAGACAGCGTCAGTTCGTCTGGCGGGGTGTTCCTGGTGATAGTACTGCCGGCACCGATGGTGGTGCCGCGGCCAACGGTGACGGGCGCAACAAATTGCGTGTCGGAACCGACGAACACGTCATCCTCGATCACGGTGCGATGCTTGTTGGCGCCATCGTAGTTGCAGGTGATGGTGCCGGCGCCGATGTTGACGTTGCGTCCGATGGTGGAATCGCCCAGATAAGTGAGGTGATTAGCTTTGGACTTGTGACCAATTTCCGTCCCTTTGATCTCGACGAAATTGCCGACGCGGACCTCGTCGGCCAGTTGCGTGCCTGGACGCAGCCGGGCGTAGGGGCCGATTCTGCAATGCTTGCCGACCACGACGCCATCGAGGTGCGAGTAGGGGGCGATCACGGTGCCGGCGCCAATTACGACGTCCTTCAGCACGCAGCCGGCGCCAACTTTCGCGTCATCGGCCAGGGACACTTTGCCTTCGAAAATGCAGTTCACGTCGATGAAAACATCATGGCCGCACACCAGATCGCCGCGCACATCGAAACGCCAAGGGTCGGCCAGTGTCACGCCTTTACGCATCAGTTCGCGCGCGCATTCCAGCTGATAGACCCGCTCCAGGTAGGCGAGCTGCTCCTTGCTGTTGACGCCCAGGACTTCCCATGTCTCGGCCGGATGCATGGCCGATACCGGGGTCTTCGAGGCAATGGCGAGCGACACGATGTCGGTAAGGTAGTACTCTTTCTGCGCATTGTGATTGGTGAGGCTGACCAGCCATTCACCGAGCTTGGCCGTCGGCGCACACAGCATGCCGGTATTGATCTCGCGGATCTTCTTTTCTTTCGAACCCGCGTCTTTTTCCTCGACGATGCGCGCAATCGCGCCGTCCGCGTTGCGCACGATGCGGCCATAGCCGGTCGGATCGTCGAGCTGCGCGGTGAGGAGCCGCAGGCCCACGGGATTCGCTGCCAGCCGCGCCAGCGTTTCGTGTCGCGTGAGCGGCACGTCGCCGTAAAGTATCAGCGTGGCGCCGCCGGACAATAAATGCGGCAGCGCCTGTTGTACCGCGTGTCCGGTACCGAGTTGCGGTTCCTGCAGGACGAATTTCAGCGCGGGATCGGCGAAAGCGGCAGGCACGGCATCGCCGCCGTTGCCGTAAATAACGATGGTTCGTTCAGCCTGCAACGCCCGGGCACGGTCCAGCACGTGAGCGAGCAGCGGCTTACCGCCGAGCGTGTGCAGGACCTTCGGCAAACGGGAATGCATGCGTGTGCCCTTGCCGGCAGCGAGGACCACGATGTTGAGGAGAGCGTTTTTCACAGGGGGCACGGAAAGCGCAGCGAATTATCGCACAACGCCCCGGAAAGACGATGCAGGCGCTAGTTTATGGTGGTGCCCTGCTCGATGAGCAGCGTCCTAATGTCGTTCAGCACGACCTGCGGCAACAGGAACGAAGTGCTGTAAATCTCCCGGATCGAACCACGCCGGTCGATCAGGAACACCTTGAGTACATGCGAAAGCGATCCAGTCGATTTGCCGTTTTCGTCGAGTACCACGGACAGATCCTGGCCGAATCCTTCGAGCAGTGGCCTCAGCTCCTTCGGTGAAGGCGTGGTCAGAAAATACCAGGGCAATCCGCCCTTGTCGGCCATGTGGCTGCCGCCGTACAGGCGCATGGCCTCGGGCGTGTCGTGATCGGGGTCGAACGACAGGCTGACGAATCGCAAGTGCGGCAGCAGCCCGGTTTCGCGATCGAGCGACTTCTTCAACTCTTGCATTACCTGGTACGCGAAGGGACAACCCCAGACATCGCTGCAACTGGTGTACATGAACGACAGTACCGTGACTTTGCCGGTGGTGAACCGGCCAAGCGGCTTGGGCCGGTCGTCGGTATCGAGCACGGTTCCGCGCGGTGCCGGCATGATGTGTTCGAGCCGGTAGGAACCGGCGGCCGGCGGCACGAATTCGAGTTGCCTCGCCGACCCCCCGTCGTCTCCGGCGGCAAACGTCGCGGCGGCCAGAAACAGGCCGCCGCACAATGCAACGGGACGCAACATCAGTCTGCCGCCGCGATCTTGCCGGGGGGCTCCGCGTCGCCAAATGCGGATTTCATGGACTTAGAGCCAAACTTCATGTGATGCGCGCGGCCGAGTTTTTCTTTGGTAAAGTCCACCTCGAAGGCGGGTTTGAGTTCCTGGCCGTCCCAATTGAAAGCGCGCAGGAACTGCTCGTTGTCCGCACCTTTTTTGTCCCATTTTTCCAGCAGCGACGAGGTAACGTAAACGCGTTTGCCGTCCCAGCTCTGCGAAACCATGTTGACCTGCTTGCCGGTGACTTTCTCGTAAGTCTGTTTTGGCGCTTCCGGATTGGACAGGTCGAAGTAGCGGGTCTTGCCGTCCATGAAAGTGTTGATCCAGAGGCCCTTTCCATCGCGGGTAATGCTGATGTCCACCGGCAGCGGGATCTTGGACGGATCGCCGATGGTGGCGACATCCTTGGCTTCCCAATCGCCATTGGCACCCTCCCTGATCAGCCAGATCTTCGAGGTCAGCGCCGTGGCAACGACCGCCCAGTTCTCGCCTTCCTTGAGCGACCAGCGGATCTCCAGCGGTGCGCCCGGCACACTGAGGACTTTCTTCGGCTTCATCGCCTTCAGGTCCCACAGCACCATGGTATTGCCGAACTTCTTCATCGCCTCCGCATCGCCAACGACTTCTCCCAGATCGCGCATGTAATTAATGTAGCCGGTGAAGCTGGAAGTGAGTAGCAGGTTCTTGCGCGGGTTGATGCCGATGTCGTAGCCGTAGCCATCGCCGCCATTGTCGGTGGGGATGTCATACTTTCTGATCAGGCCGCCCTTGTTGTTGAAAAGCGCCAGGCCGGTGACGCCGCCCTTATCCCGGGCATTGGACAGCGTTCCCACCAGCATGCGGCCGGGCAACGCATAGAAAGTATGCGGGCCGACATAGCCGGTCTTGTCGGGCAGATCGGAGATGGTTTTGCTGAGCTTCGGCTTGGCCGGATTGGAGCCCACGTCGAACACGTAGATCCTGCTGTTGGACAGCCCGCCAGCCCACAGATGGCGGCGGTCGTCGGTAAAACCCATGTGATGGGCTTCGCCGCGCGCGCCCACCGAAACACTGTTGATCACCTTGCCGTACTTTTTCGATGCCGGATTGACGTCTATGGTGACCAGCTTGTCGGACCCGTCGCCCAGTCCTTTTACACCCAGGGTCCAGACGTACACGTAATCCTCCTGCCCCTTGATGAGATTGCCCATGTAAGGGGAATTGCAGGTTTCGTCCGCGCCGGCATAGGGGCCGGCGCCAAACAAAGCGGTTGCCAACAGCAAAACGGCCAGTGATCGTGGAATGCGGCAGAGTCTGAGCATCATGTCCTCCGTTGGTTTTGGTACCGTTTGGGAAGTACTTCCAATTTAGGCGTTGATGGAAGGAAAGCCAATAGAAATTCGCCATTAGAAAATAACATACCGTCGATTATTTCCGGCTGCAGCAGTCTGTTGGGTATCCGTCCTGCACCCATTCGAGAAGCGCGTCCTGGGCGACCTGTGCGTTGCGCGCACCAGGATGATTGATCAGGAACACGACCACCAGCATACGCCCGCGGGTATCCATGACGTATCCCGAGATGGCGCGCACGCCGTCCAGGTAACCGGTCTTCACATGTGCCTGGCCGGCAACGGGCGAGTTGCCGAGACGTCGGCGCATAGTGCCGTCCACCGCTGCCAGCGGTAGCGAGGCGACGTACTCGGGCATCAACGGGCTCGCCCAGGCGGCGATGAGAAGTTCGCCGAGTAGGCGGGCGGAAATCCGTGTGGTGCGTGAAAGTCCCGCACCGTTCTCGATGCGCATGTCGGGGAACGACATTCCACGCCTTGTCAGCCAATCGCTGACGGCACGACCAGACTTCTCCAGCGTGGCGGGACTGCCGTCCTGCGCGCCGAGCGTCAGGAAGACATTTCGGGCCATGACGTTGTTGCTGAACTTGTTGATGTCGCGAATGCTTTCCGCCAGCGCAACCGAATCCCAGCTCGACAACAATCGCGCGTTCACCGGCACTTCGGCATCACGCACGCGTCCCGACCAGCTGCCGCCCGCCTGCAACCACATCTGGCCAAAAACCGCAGCCATGTATTCGTTCGGGGTGAGCAGGCTGAAGCTGCGGGATTTCTCGCCGCAACTGGACGGGAATGTGCCGAAGAAGGTCAGGGTGTTGCCGTCGTGCGCCGGCTTTTCCGGCCAGACATCGCAGAATCCCGGAGCAAGGTAGAGATTGTTGACCACCGTGACTTGAGGCAGGACCGGTTCGGAGTACACCGCGACCGTGCGCTTTTCCTCATCCGGAACGAAGCGAAGCCGGAATGACTTGAAGTTCAACAGCAGTGCATCTGGGCCGACGTTATAGGGCCGCGTTGGTTCGTTGTCGAACTGCGCCGGGTCGTGGTTGTCGATGGCAAAGAAATTGCGATCCAGTACCAGATCGCCGGTGATCTCGCGCACGCCACGGTTGCGCAGGTCGCGTACAAACAGCCAGAAGTTCTCGAGCGTCAGTTTCGGATCGCCATAACCCTTCAGCACCAGATTGCCCTCCAGCCTGTCGCCAGCGAGCGTTCCGTCCACATAGGCCTCGGTCTTCCAGGTATAGGCCGGGCCGAGAATCTCCAGCGCGGCAAACGTGGTCACCAGCTTGATCACCGACGCGGGATTGAATGATCGGTCGATGCCGACCGTTACCACCGGCCGGTTGCTGGTCAGGTCATGAACGTAAATTCCCACGCTGCTCTCCGGCACGCCCGCCTGCGCAAGCGCGGCGGCCACCGGCCCCGGCGGTTCGCTCATGGGCGTGGTGGCCACCGCCTGCGCCGCCGCCGCGAGCAGTAGTAGCAATGACAAGCGTCGGAGGACAGTCATTGCGGTGCGTTCGCCGGTATGGAATATGGCGGCTGCGGAAGAGATTCGTGTGCTCAGAGGAGACTTTCCAGAATTGCGCTAGTACCTTTGACCAGGAAATCCATGTTTTCCTCGTCGATCAGGTACGGCGGCATGAAATACACGGTATTGCCAAGTGGCCGCAACAACAATCCTCGCGCCAGCGCAGCCTGATAAAACTTGCGCGCGAATGCGGGGTCATCGCTCGCCGCATCGAATGCCCAGATCATTCCGGTGTTGCGGAAGTGCCTGACCCCCGGGTGCTGCGCAAGCTTGCCGCAGCGGCGCATAAGTGTCGCGGAACAGCGGTACGTCGGTTACCGAGAGCGCGCCCAGCGTCTCGCCATGATAACTGCCTTGCAGACTGACGAACTGTGTTTTCCGCGGCTGCCCGCTGTTACGCCACGCGTGAAAGCTCATTTTCAGCGCGATTTCGGTCGCCGAGGCGCCGTCGCTGCCGTAGAAGCAGTGCGACAGACCCGTCAGCGACGACAGCCGTTCGGAAAGCAGCACCACCGGCTCGTGGGTGAATCCCGCAAGCATCACGTGCTCGAGTTTGCCAAGCTGGTCGGTGAGCGCGGCGTTGATCCTGGGATTGGCGTGGCCGAACAGGTTGACCCACCAGGAACTGATCGCATCGAGGTAGCGCTTGCCTTCGAAGTCGACCAGCCACATGCCCTCACCGCGAGCGATCGGCAGCAACGGCAGCTGCTCGTGATGCTTCATCTGCGTGCACGGATGCCAGACCGCGAGCAGGCTCCGGGACAGCAGTCGGTCGTTGCTAGTCAATTTACGTTGTGCGGACGGGGGCAATGCAACAGCAAGCGCGGAACGGCATCAGACGAAGTAAGACATCTTTTCCGTGTTCAAACAAGTTGGCGCCGTAACGCGCGGGAACTCGACCGCGCTGCATGAGAGCTGCAACCTCCCACCGCAACATCCTGCGTCAGTACTAGCACTCCGGGCCGATGGCTGCTCGAAATGCTGGCGCGCTTGATGCTTGACCCAGGGAAGAATGCTTCACACTATTCGCTTGCGAAAGGAGGGCGTAAATGAATCTGCTTGAATCCATTTCCGATCGGATGGCTGCGGCCAATAGGCCCCTGTTTGCGATCACAGTGGCAGCGGTACCTTGCCCCGACACGCCGGTGATTCTGACCCTGCATTGGCACGGCTTCATCGAGGAGAAGATCATCGAAGTGGAAGAAGCCGAAACCGTGTCCTACACCCCGATTCCGAGTTCGGCGCTGCAGGTCAACGAACGCTGGGACGATCTGACGACGCTCGATCGCGCGGCGATGGAGGCTGGCTGGGAACTGGGCGCGTGGGACGTGGCGCGTGCCGAGCGCGTCAGCTGCATACGCCCCGGGGCCGAATCGCGCGAGGCGCTTGAGTGCCTGCAGGCCTTCGGCGCCTTCCCCTTCGGCGTTAACGGACATCAAGTCGTGGTGTCCGATGCACCGGATGCGGGAGACCTGCTGAACGTCGCCGCGCGGCGCGGCTATCTGATGTGGATGTTCCGGCCCGTACATGGTGGCATCTGGGCCGACGTGGCCGATGACGCGACCCTGCGGCCGGACGGTACCCGTACCCCGCCGTGCCCGATTACCCCGGTCCCCCCCGCCGGCAAGGGGTCACGCAAGACCGTTTACCGCTTCGGTATCTCCGGCAGCCCCCTCTGCCCGAACTGACCAACCGACGCGCGGCCCGAGGCCGCAAGTCCGGTTGACCCCGCCCGCACTCACAGAGAACCTGACTGTGAGCTCTTGCTCACGCCAGGTGCGGCGCGTTTAGGGCTAATAAATCAACCTTGCCCTTGAAATTCAGCCAACGCGCGCCTATTATTAGCACTCGCAAGCATTGAGTGCTAACGAGGCTTTCGCCTGGTTATTCGTTAATAAACAAGAGGAGAGTTGAAATGAAAATCCGTCCGTTGCACGACCGAGTAATCGTCAAGCGCCTGGAAGAGGAGCGCAAGACGGCTTCCGGCATCGTGATCCCCGACACCGCTGCCGAAAAGCCCGATCAAGGCGAGGTCATCGCAGTAGGCCACGGCAAGGTTCTGGAAGACGGCAAAGTCCGCCCGCTGGATGTGAAGAAAGGCGACAAGATCCTGTTCGGCAAGTACTCCGGGCAGACCGTCAAGGTTCACGGCGAAGAACTGCTGGTGATGCGCGAAGAAGACATCATGGGCGTGGTCGAAGCCGCCTGAGTCAATTCGAAGAGTTCCATTACATCTAATTTCAGGAGCAAATTTTTATGGCAGCTAAAGACGTCAAATTCCATGACTCGGCCCGCGCACGCATTGTGGCCGGCGTCAACATACTGGCCGATGCGGTCAAGGTGACTTTGGGCCCGAAGGGGCGCAACGTGGTGCTGGAGCGCTCCTTTGGCGCCCCGACCATCACCAAGGACGGCGTTTCGGTCGCGAAAGAAATCGAACTGAAGGACAGGTTCGAGAACATGGGCGCACAGATGGTGAAGGAAGTCGCATCAAAGACTTCCGATGTGGCCGGTGACGGCACCACCACGGCTACCGTGCTGGCTCAGGCAATCGTGCAGGAAGGCATGAAGTTCGTGGCCGCCGGCATGAACCCGATGGATCTGAAACGCGGCATCGACAAGGCGGTAATCGCCGTGGTCGAAGAGCTCAAGAAGATCTCCAGGCCCTGCACTACCGGCAAGGAAATAGCGCAGGTCGGTTCGATCTCCGCCAACGCCGATTCTTCGATCGGTCAACGGATCGCGGAAGCGATGGAAAAGGTAGGCAAGGAAGGCGTGATCACCGTCGAAGACGGATCGGGTCTTGCGGACGAGCTGGAAGTGGTGGAAGGCATGCAGTTCGATCGCGGTTACCTGTCGCCGTACTTCATCAACAACCCCGATCGCCAGATTGCCATCCTCGAAAACCCCTACGTCCTCCTGCACGACAAGAAGATCTCCAATATCCGCGAACTGCTGCCGATACTGGAACAAGTCGCCAAGGCCGGTCGCCCGCTGCTGATTGTCGCTGAAGACGTCGACGGCGAAGCGCTGGCGACCCTGGTGGTCAATAACATTCGCGGCATCCTCAAGACCTGCGCAGTGAAGGCGCCGGGCTTCGGCGACCGCCGCAAGGCCATGCTCGAAGACATCGCTATCCTTACCGGCGGTACCGTGATTGCCGAGGAAGTCGGCCTCACCCTGGAAAAGGCAGCCCTCAAGGATCTCGGCCAGGCCAAGCGCATCGAGATCGGCAAGGAAGAAACCACCATCATCGACGGCGCCGGCGATACCAAGACTATCGAAGGCCGCGTCAAGTCGGTCCGCAAACAGATCGACGAGGCGACCAGCGATTACGACAAGGAAAAGCTGCAGGAGCGCGTCGCGAAACTTGCCGGCGGCGTGGCGTTGATCAAGGTAGGCGCTGCCACCGAAATGGAGATGAAGGAGAAAAAGGCGCGCGTCGAAGACGCATTGCACGCAACTCGTGCCGCGGTAGAAGAAGGCATCGTGGCCGGCGGCGGTGTGGCGCTTATCCGTGCCCGCTCTTCAATTACCAAGCTGAAGGGCGACAACCACGATCAGGACGCCGGCATCAAGATCGTGATGCGCGCACTCGAAGAACCACTGCGCTGGATCGTCGCCAACGCTGGCGATGAACCGTCCGTGGTGCTCAACAAAGTCGTCGAGGGCAAGGGCAACTTCGGCTTCAACGCGGCGACCGGTGAGTACGGGGACATGGTGGAAATGGGCGTGCTCGACCCCACCAAGGTGACCCGCTACGCGCTGCAAAATGCGGCCTCCGTGGCTGGCCTGATCCTGACTACCGATGCGATGGTTGCCGAGGCGCCCAAGGAAGAGCATTCCCACGGCGGCGGCGGCGGCGGGATGGGCGGCATGGGTGGCATGGGCGGTATGGACATGTAAGTTGTCCTCACACGCCGTAACAAGAAGCCCCGCTCGCGCGGGGCTTTTTTTTGACTTGTCGCGATGCATTGCAGCGCGACAGCAAAACCCGTAGCGTAGATCCAATGGACCGTCCATTCGGGAAGGAACTGTCGCTTGTCAGAGCAACGGCCAGTGATCTGCGCCGCCACGCCCCGTTCGACCGGATGGACGACAACCACCTCGTATTTCTTGCCGGCCGGCTGAACCTCGCATATTACCCGGCACAATCGCTCATCCTGGATCCCTCGCAAGGCATCCCTCGCCAGTTTTTCATCATCAAGCAAGGTGGCGTGGTAGGGAGCGGAAATTCCGAGCAGGCAACCGGCGACTCCCGTTGGCGGCTTGCCGCGGGAGAATGTTTCCCGCTTGGTGCACTGATTGGTGAGCGTAGCGTCACCAGCTACTACCGTGCGGTGGAGGACACCTTCTGTTATCAGTTGCCGGCAGAGGATTTCCATCGACTGCTGCAGTCCAGCGCGGTGTTCCGCGATTTCTGCACGCGCAGGATGGCGGCGTTGCTCGTGCGTTCTCGCCATAGCATGCAGAGCGAATATCTGCTGGGCGCAAGCCGGCAACCGCTCGACTCCCCGCTTGGCGACCTGATTTGCCGGCCAGCAGTGGTCTGTTTCGGGGCAACATTGGTGCGCGACGCTGCGCGCGCGATGCGGGAGGCGCGGGTAGGCTCGATTCTCATTGTATCCACGGCCGGCGATCTCGAGGGAATCTTGACCCTGCGTGATTTGCGGGATCGGGTCGTGGCGGAGGGAACCGATACGCAGCAACCGGTGGCAGGCTACATGAGCCGTCGGCCGGTTTGCCTGCCATCGTCGGCGTCGGCATTCGAAGCGGCACTTGCGATGGCTCGCCACGGCTTTCATCACGTGGTGGTCAAGGACGACGACGCGATCCAGGGAGTCGTTTCCGAGAGCGACCTGTTTGCCCTGCAGAGGGTTGGCGTCACCCGAATCCATGCAGGTATTCGGTCGGCAGAAACCATTTCCGGGTTGCAGCAACTTGCGGCGGACATCCGTTCGCTGACACGCAACCTTCTGGCCCAGGGTGTGGATGCCGAACACATGATGCATCTGATCTCGTCGCTCAACGACCAGTTGACGACGCGCGTTGTCGAACTGGAGTGCGACGCGGCTGGCGTGCCTCTCGACAGCTTCGCCTGGATGGCGCTCGGTTCCCAGGGGCGCCATGAACAGACGCTTGCCACGGATCAGGACAACGGCATCCTGTTTCTGGACGAATCGGGCGAACCGGCGCGCAACCGAGAGAGGCTGCTGCCGCTGGCCGCCCGCATCAACGCGCAACTTGCCGAGTGCGGCTTCCCGCTTTGCAGGGGAGAGATCATGGCGCGCAACCCGCGCTGGTGCCTTAGTCTTCGCGAGTGGAGGGAAACCTTTTCCACCTGGATCGATCGCGGTGACCCGCCATCACTGCTCAACGCGGCGATCTTCTTTGATTTTCGGGCGGTGTGCGGAAATATGAACTCCGTCAACCGTCTTCGTGACTGGCTGTCCGGGGCTGCGCGCAGCAACCAGCGCTTCCTGCATCAGATGGCGACGAATGCGCTCGGAAACGCGCCACCACTTGGAATACTGCGCGACTTCGATGTCGCGCCGCATGGGTCGGTCGCAGCCAGCATCGATCTCAAGCTCAAGGGCGCCATGCCGTTCGTCGACGCGGCTCGCATACTCAGTCTCGCGGCAGGTGATACGCACACGGGAACGGTAGATCGACTACGCGGCGTCGCTCGGGCGTCAGGCATTGGAGGCGCGGAAGCCGAAGCCTGGATCGAGGCCTACCTGTTCGTCCAGTCCCTGCGGCTTCGCCGTCATCAGGCCCAGATCGAACGGAATGAGACGCCCGACAACTTCCTCGACCCGGATACCCTCAATGACCTGGATCGACGGATACTCAAGGAAGTCCTGCGCCAGGCGCGCAAACTGCAATCCCGCATAAGGCTCGATTACCAGCTATGAGCCTCTGGCCATGGGGTCGGGAACACAAGCCGCTGTCCCAAGCGAGCCGTAACGTGCTAGAAGCCTTACGCGCCGCTCCTGTGCCCGAACTTCGCCGTCCGTTGCGCGAAATGAATTGGGTTGTGGTCGACACCGAGAGCAGTGGCCTGGACGCCAAGCACGACCGCCTCCTATCCATCGGGGCTTGCAAGGTTTCCGGCGGACACGTGGTCATCGGCAGCGGATTCGAAGTCGTATTGCGCCAGGAGCAAACCAGTGCCGTCGACAACATACTTATTCATCGCATTGGTGGCACAGCACAGCTTGACGGCGAGGACCCGGAATGGGCGCTGGCCGCATTCCTGGATTACGCGCGACGCAGTCCTCTGGTGGCATCGCACGCCCAGTTTGACGCCACCTTGCTCGCCCGCGCGTTCCGCGACCGGTTGGGCCTGCACTTCAGGGCGCTGTGGGTGGACGCGGCGCATATTGCCGCGGCTCTTTTTCCGCAATCGCACAGTGAGAACTGGGGACTCGATCAATGGCTGGTGTATTTCGGCATCGAGAACTATGCCCGCCATGACGCACTGGCCGACGCTTTCAGCACGGCACAGCTTTTTCTGGTCTTGCTCGAACGGGCGGCGTCGCAGGGAATCCCGGACGCGCGGGCGCTCATTGATCTGGGGCGCGGCCAGCACGAACTGATTCGCTGGCTATCCCGTTGAATCCGGGCGGCTTGCAAAGGCGGTTGCGGCCGTTATACTCTGGCCGCAGCCGGCACAGTGGGTGCTACCAGTATGACCGTGCTTGGGACCGGCTAACCGCGAAAGAACGCAGCGAATAGGCGTCGTAGGGAGGGCAAAACATGGAACTGTCGGACAAGCATCGCGAGTACTGGCACAAGAATCTGTTTATCACGGCCGTTCTGCTGGTCATCTGGTTCGTCGTGACTTTTGTCGAAGGCTGGTTTGCACGCGAGTTGAATGCGTTCACCATCTTCGGCTTCCCATTCGGTTTTTACATGTCTGCGCAGGGATCACTGATCGTTTATGTCGTCCTGATCTGGTTCTATGCACGTTACATGAACGCGCTTGACATGGAGTACAACGTGGAAGAAGGAGAAGACGAATGAGCCAGGCCGCGATGGGTCATAAAGCATTCAAAGCCCAGCTCAAGAAATACTACAGTTTTTATACCGGCGGCTTCATTGCTTTCCTGCTCGCGCTTGCCGCCGCGGAGCAAATGGGCCTATCGCGACAGTGGATCGGTTACTGGTTCCTGTTCGCGACCATCGGATTGTATGCGGGCATCGGCATCATGAGCCGCACCGTCGACGCCGCGGAATACTATGTCGCGGGACGGCGCGTGCCGGCATTTTTCAATGGGATGGCAACCGGCGCAGACTGGATGAGCGCGGCGTCGTTCATCGGCATGGCCGGTACGCTGTATCTGACCGGCTTCGACGGTCTTGCGTTCGTGATGGGATGGACCGGCGGATATTGCCTGGTGGCGTTCCTGCTGGCGCCCTACCTGCGCAAGTTCGGCCAGTTCACGATCCCGGACTTTCTCGGCGAACGCTACGGCGGTAATGTCGTCCGCAGTGTCGGCATTTTCGCCGCGATCCTCTGCTCGTTCACCTACGTGGTGGCGCAGATCTACGGCGTCGGCCTGATCACCAGCCGCTTTACCGGTCTCGAGTTCGGCGTCGGGGTGTTCGTCGGCCTCGGCGGCATATTGGTGTGCTCGATTCCTCGGCGGCATGCGTGCGGTAACGTGGACGCAGGTCGCGCAGTACATCATTCTGATCATAGCCTACATGACGCCGGTGGTATGGCTGTCGGTCAACATCACCGGCATTCCGGTGCCGCAGATGGTCGTATGGCCAGGTACTGCAGAAAGTCACGGAGCGTGAGAAGGAGTTGACCAACGATCCGAAAGAGATCGAGGTCCGCGGCCTGTTCAAGCAGCGGGCGGAAGCGTTGGAGGCAAAAATCAACGATTTGCCGGCATCCTACGAAGCGGAAAAGGCGGCTCTCAGCAAGAAACTCGAAGACCTGATCGCCAGCGGGGCGCCGGAGGAGCAGGTGAAGGCAGCGCGGGCCGCGATAGACGCGTTCCCGAAATCGCCCGCAGCGGCGAAGGCGGCGTGGACCGCGGCCAAGGGTGCGGCGATGGCCAAGTCGGCACCGCCACGCCCGCATGCGCAGCCGTTCCCAGGCAAGGATGAGGCGGCGCAGAATATCGCCCGCAATAACTTCCTCGGCATCGTATTCTGCATGATGTTCGGCACCGCCGCGCTGCCGCACATCCTAATGCGCTATTACACGACGCCCAGTGTCCGGCAGGCGCGTCAATCGGTGTTCTGGTCGCTGTTCTTCATCTTCCTGCTCTACTTCACGGCGCCGTCGCTGGCAGTGCTCGCCAAGTATGACGTTTATCACTTCCTGGTCGGAAGCTCTTTCGCGGATTTGCCGGCATGGGCGGCCAACTGGCGCGCGTGGATCCAACACTATTATCGATTACCGACATCAACAAGGACGGCATCGTGCAGCTCGCGGAGATCGTGCTTGGAACGGATATCATCGTGCTGGCAACGCCGGAAATCGCCGGCTTGCCGTACGTGGTGTCGGGCCTGGTTGCGGTGGGCGGTCTTGCTGCCGCGCTATCAACCGCGAACGGCCTATTGCTGACGATCGCCAACGCGCTGTCGCATGACCTCTACTACAGATGATCGACCCGCAGCGACGACCGGTCGCCGCGTATCGGTATCGAAAGCCTTGTTGCTGGTGGTCGCGTTCGTGGCAGCGTATGTGACTTCGCTGAAACCTGGGGACATCCTATTCCTGGTCGGTGCGGCGTTCTCGCTCGCGGCCTCGGCGTTTTTCCCGGCGCTGGTATTGGGCGTGTTCTGGAGGCGCGCCAACAAGTGGGGAGCGATCACCGGCATGGTCGCGGGTCTCGGCACCTGCATGTATTACATGTACACGACCTACCCATTCTTCGGTGGCGTGCCGGCGAATCAATGGTTCCACATGAACCCGATTTCCGCCGGCGTGTTTGGCGTGCCGATCGGTATCATCACGATCATCGTGGTGAGCCTGCTCACTCCGGAACCATCGAAAAAGGTGCAGGAGCTGGTGGACCATGTGCGCTTTCCGCACTTGCGCGGCGACATCGACACCCAGGCGGCCTGAGCGCGGCGGCAGCTTTGAAGCCTCGATAGCGAGCGTTTGAACGGGAATAAAGGAGGCCTGCCAGCGCAGGCCTTTTTTTTGCCGGCCGGTGGCGTTGGGCTAATATGCCTGGCGATGAAAATCAAACCGTGGTGGTACGTCCAGCGTTCGCGCCTGTTCACGCTGTTCAAACAGCACGAGCGGGCTGCGGATGAACTGCGCGAAGCGCTCAGGCTGGACCCGGCGTACGTTCGGGCCGCCTGCGCGTTGGGATTCCTGTATGGATCACTGGGCCGCTATTCTCTGGCGGTCGAGCACTTCGAGGCGGCACTGAAAATCGAGCCGGATAACGCGATTGCACTGTTCGATCTCGGGTACGTCCATCATCAGAAAGGGGATCACGAGCTGGCAATCACCGCGTTCAAGGATGCGGTGCGACTCAAGCCGAACATCGATCGCGCCTGGTACGGAATGGGCCTTGCGTTGGCGGCGCTCGGGCGGCATGAGGAAGCGGCGCAAGCCCTGGAGCAGGCCGCACGATTGCAGCCGATGAACGCTTACGCCTGGTACGAGCTGGGCATCGCTTATCACGCGCTCAATAAACGCGAAAAACTCGATGAAGTGATCGCGCATCTGAACAGGTTCGATCCGAAGGTGACACAGCATTTGGTGCGGGCGACCGCCAAGACCGCGGATAAACCAGGGCCGGCCGCAACCCATGCCGCCCGCGAGCGTGGACGAAAGACGAGGCTGAGCGTGCCGTTCGAACTGTTCCTGTTGAGCGTGCTGCGCGCGCTGGTTGAAGTAGCGGGTTATCCTCCTCGGCCAGGGCGTGCTCTACGTGCTGGCCGGCAGTACGCGGGACCGAAAAGCCCGTGTACCGCGGGCTTTTCCAGTTCCTGACGCGCCCGTGATCCGGGTGACCCGGCGATTGCGCCGTAGTTGTCGGGGATCGGAACATCCCGTCCTCGCGCTTTTCCGGCTGTTCTGGCGCTGGATCCTGCCGCAGATTCTGAAGCTGCGATTTTGCGCCGCTCACCAACTGGTCTGCGTCTGAACAACCGGAACCTGGCGAAATCCTGCGGGTGTGCCGCAGACGTGTCGTCTTGGACGCACGGTGGCGACGTCCCCATTGCCCCTTTGATATCGCAATGTCCTGTTGTCCAGTTGCGCGCGTTTTCGGGTAGAATGCCGCGCTTTCCGAGCGGCGTTTCCTGCCGCAACGATACGTGGCCAAGTAGCTCAGTCGGTAGAGCAAAGGACTGACAACACGCTGCGAAAGCAGCTTGTTTCGGTGAAGGCTAATGTGCGACTTGTCGCACGTTAAGCGAGCTTCAGCTCGCGGCCGGAGCCAAAATCCTTGTGTCGATGGCCCGCAAGGAACTAGCGCCACTCGGCGTGGTTAGAATGCAAATCCCGGGACGGGATTCGTTTTGTGCAGCACAGTGGCCAAGTAGCTCAGTCGGTAGAGCAGAGGACTGAAAATCCTTGTGTCGGTGGTTCGATTCCGCCCTTGGCCACCATCGATTTCGCCCGCGCGCAGCGGGCGGCAAAATCGATCAAGGGTGATTCCGCCCGTGGCCACCATCTCTTCCCGCCACTTCGGCGCTCGCTGATAGTCCCTTCCAAACCCCTGAATCCAAGGGAAAGCCGCTCATTTGGCCTATAATTGACGGCCTGTCCGGGGCCGCAAGGTCCCTTGTCGTTTCAGGGTTCCGATGCAGCTTTTTGCTTTCGGCGTCAATCACAATACGGCCCCGCTCGCGGTTCGCGAGCAGGTGACTTTTCACGCCGCCAATCTGGAAGAGGCGCTGCGCGACCTGGTGAAACGCGAGCCGGTCAGGGAGGCGGCGATCATTTCGACCTGCAATCGCACCGAGGTCTATTGCAGCACCCCGGAACCCGAACGCGCGATCGACTGGCTGGCACGCTTTCATCATCTCAAGTCGCAATCGCTCGAGCCTTTTCTTTATACGCTGCCACGCGAGCGCGCCGTCGCGCATGCATTCCGGGTGGCGAGCGGGCTGGATTCCATGGTGCTGGGCGAGCCGCAGATCCTCGGGCAGATGAAAGATGCGGTTAAGTCCGCCGAGCACGCCGGCACGCTCGGCACCGTGCTTCACAAACTGTTCCAGTCGACTTTCTCGGTGGCGAAAGAAGTGCGCACCCAGACCGAGATCGGCACCAACTCGGTTTCCTTGGCCGCGGCCGCGGTAAAAGTCGCAGAACGCATTTATGCGAGCATCGGCGAGCAGAACGTGTTGTTCATCGGCGCCGGCGAAATGATCGAACTCTGTGCCGCGCACTTCGCTGGCAAACAGCCACGCCAGACGACTTTTGCCAATCGCACACTGGAACGCGGCGAGGAACTGGCCGCTCGCTTCGAGGGGAGGGCGATCACCCTCAACGATATGTCCGAGCAGCTGGCAATGCACGACATCGTGGTGACCTGTACGGCAAGCCAGTTGCCGATTCTCGGCAAAGGCATGATCGAGCGCGCGATCAAGGTGCGTCGGCACCGGCCGATGCTGATGATCGATCTGGCGGTGCCGCGCGACGTCGAAGCTGAAGTCGCCGAACTCGATGACGTATTTCTTTACAGCGTGGACGACCTCGGCATGATCGTTCAGGAAGGCCTCGACACCCGCCAGGCGGCGGTGGCGCAGGCGGAGGCGATTATCAACGCCAGTGTTCACGATTTCATGCACTGGTTTGAGACCCGCGAGCTGGTTCCCACCATTCGTGCGCTGCGGGATCATGCGGAACGCATGCGCCGCCACGAGCTCGACCGCGCGGCGAAACTGCTGGCGAAGGGCGAAGAGCCGCAGAAAGTGCTCGAGCAACTCTCCCATGCTCTGACAAACAAGTTCCTGCACGCCCCGACGCACGCACTCAGTTCCGCCGAAGCCAGGGAGCGCGATTCCCTGGTCGCGGCGCTCGCCCGCCTTTACCAGGTCAATCCGCCGGAATGAAACCTTCGATCGCCTCCAAGCTGGCGCAACTGTCCGCCAGGCTGGAGGAACTCAATGCTTTGCTCTCCGGCGAAGACGTCACGAAGAACCTCGACAATTATCGCAAGCTCACCCGCGAGCACGCCGAGATCACGCCGGTGGTCGCGCTCTACAACGCTTACAAGGCATCCGAGCGGGACGTCGCCTCCGCGTTGCAGTTGGCCAGTGACCCGGAAATGCGCGAACTTGCGGAAGCCGAAATGCGCGACGGCAAGCTGAGGCTCGCGGGCATTGAAGGCGAACTGCAAAAGCAATTGTTGCCCAGGGATCCAAGCGACGAACGCAACATCTTCCTGGAAATCCGCGCCGGCACTGGTGGCGATGAATCGGGATTGTTTGCCGGCGACCTGTTCCGCATGTATACGCGCTACGCCGAACGCCAGGGCTGGAAAGTTGACCTGATTTCGGAAAGCTTGAGCGAAAAGGGCGGCTACAAGGAAGTAATCGCCGAAATCATCGGTTACGGCGCGTACTCGAAACTCAAGTTCGAATCCGGAGGCCATCGCGTGCAGCGTGTGCCCGAGACCGAAACACAGGGCCGCATTCACACCAGCGCCTGCACGGTGGCGGTGTTGCCGGAAGTCGATGCGGTCGTGGACGTGGTGCTCAATCCCGCGGAACTGCGCATCGATACCTTCCGCGCTTCCGGCGCCGGCGGCCAGCACATCAACAAGACCGATTCCGCCGTGCGCGTGACCCACATTCCGACCGGCATCGTGGTCGAATGCCAGGACGACCGTTCCCAGCACAAGAACAAGGCTCATGCGCTTGCCGTGCTGGCTGCGCGCATCAAGGACAGGCAATTACGTGAGCAGCAGGCAAAACAGGCGGCGACCCGCAAGTCGCTGATCGGCAGCGGTGACCGCTCCGAACGCATTCGCACCTACAACTTCCCTCAGGGACGCGTCACCGATCACCGCATCAACCTCACGCTGTACAAAATCGATCAGATAATGGACGGTGCGCTTGACGATTTGATCGGCGCCTTGATGGCCGAGCATCAGGCCGAACAGCTTGCCGCAATGGCAGAAGACATGATTGCGACCCAAGCGTGATTGCAATGGTCGGCGCGCTTCTCGAGAAAGCGCTGCGGGACCTGGCCGCAGACCGGGATGTTGCCGAAGCGCGGCGCGAATCGCAGGTGCTGTTGGGTTTCGCGCTGGGCGTATCACGCGCCTGGCTGACCACTCATCCGGATCAAACGGCGGATTCCGAAACCGCTGCAAAGTTCCAGTCTCTTGTCGCACGGCGGGCGAGTGGTCACCCAGTGGCCTATTTGCTCGGTGTGAAGGAGTTCTATGGGCTGCCGTTGCGGGTCACGCCCGACGTGTTGATCCCGCGCCCTGAAACGGAGGAGCTGGTGGAAGCGGCACTGGAAAGGCTGCCGAAGGGTGAAACGCGCAAGGTACTGGATCTCGGCACCGGCAGTGGATGCATCGCCATCGCGATCGCGCGCCATCGGGCTGCGGCACTGATCACTGCAGTGGACAGTTCGAGCCCCGCACTGGCATTGGCGCGGGAGAATGCAGCCGCGCTCGACGTCGACGTGGAATTTCTGCAAAGCGACTGGTTCGCCGCATTGGGCCGCCGCCGCTTCGATTTGATTGCGGCGAACCCGCCTTATGTTGCCGCAGACGACCCGCACCTGCGACAGGGCGACCTGCGTTTCGAGCCTCGCCAGGCGCTCGCGGCGGGTACCGACGGACTCGCAGACCTTCGCTGTATCATCGGCGCTGCGCCGAAGCATCTGCGCCCCGGCGGCTGGCTGCTGTTCGAGCACGGCTACGATCAGGCCGAAGCTTGCAGAGACCTTTTGCATAACGCGGGCTTTGGCGAGCTGGTATTCCGTGCCGATATTGCGGGATTGCTGCGAATTGCCGGCGGGCGCCTATTGACGCGCGATTCGCCGAGTCGTTAACATCGATGCCGTCTAACGGGAGTGTCTCCGCCGGGCAAGATCCGGAACGGGCACTCCCTTTAATCTTCCAGGGGTATCGCCAATGGATGTACAGGAAAAGATCAAGCAGCAGGTCACCGGCAATGCGGTCGTGCTGTATATGAAGGGGACGCCGGACGCGCCGATGTGCGGATTCAGCGCCGCAGCAGTGCAGATTCTCGATGCCTGTGGTGTCGAGAATGTCGCCACCGTTGATGTTCTGGCCGATCTGGACATCCGCCAGGGCATCAAGGATTACTCCAAGTGGCCAACAGTCCCGCAGCTGTACGTCAACGGCGAGTTCGTCGGTGGCGCGGACATCATGCGCGAGATGTATCAGTCCGGCGAGCTTCAGAAACTCCTCGGAAAGTAAGCAGACCCACCGAAGAGGGCTGGCCGTCGAGCCAGCCGTTCTTGCTTCAGGGGCAGGACAGTCCCCACAACAATGGATCGGCCAGAATCCCACCAGCAGATCCGCGCAGCGGTGCGCGACCTGTGCTCGCGTTTCTCCGGCGAGTACTGGCGCAAACTCGACGAAGCACGCTCCTATCCTGAAGACTTCGTGCGTGCGCTGACCGACGCCGGGTGGCTGTCGGCACTGATTCCCGAGGAATACGGCGGGTCCGGGCTTGGCATCACCGAGGGCTCGATCGTCCTCGAGGAGGTGAACCGTTCGGGTGCCAACTCCGGTGCCTGCCATGCGCAGATGTACATCATGGGCACTCTTCTGCGCCATGGCTCCGAAGCGCAAAAGCGCAAATATCTTCCGGAAATTGCCGCGGGAAAACTACGGCTGCAGTCGTTCGCGGTGACCGAACCGACCACCGGCTCCGATACCACAAGGCTCAAGACCATGGCGGTACGCAAAGGCGACCGCTACGTCGTCAATGGGCAAAAAGTCTGGACCTCCCGCGTGCAGCACTCCGACCTGATGTTGTTGCTGGCGCGCACCACGCCGCTGAATCAGGTGCAGAACAAGTCCGATGGCCTGTCGGTATTTCTGGTGGATTTGCGCATCTCGGGCGGCAAGGGAATCACAGTGCGGCCGATCCGCAACATGCCGAACCACGAGACCAACGAACTCTTCCTCGATAATCTCGAAGTGCCGTCCGAGAATCTGATCGGCGAAGAGGGCAAGGGTTTCCGCTACATCCTCGATGGCATGAACGCCGAGCGCATCCTGATCGCCGCCGAGTGCATCGGCGACGGGCGCTGGTTCATCGAGCGCGCTTGCCGCTACGCCCGGGAGCGCGTTGTGTTCGAACGGCCAATCGGCCAGAACCAGGGCGTTCAGTTTCCGATTGCGCGTGCCCATGTCAACGTCGAAGCGGCCGATCTGATGCGCTACAAGGCGGCCACGTTGTTTGAGACGGGCAAGTCTTGCGGGGCGGAAGCGAACATGGCCAAGATGCTGGCAGCGGACGCATCCTGGGAGGCAGCCAACGTCTGTCTCCAGACCCACGGCGGTTTCGGCTTCGCGGCCGAGTACGACATCGAGCGCAAGTTCCGCGAGACGCGGTTGTACCAGGTCGCTCCGATCTCCACCAACCTGATCCTTGCCTACATTGCCGAGCGCGTGCTCGGCCTGCCGCGCTCGTACTGAGCTCCCTCGGCCCCATTATCGCGAGCGCCGGAAGCGTCCTATAATCGCAGCTTCACTTCCGTTCTTCCGATGCAGTCATGATGAACTATCGCGGCGTCCACGACATGGGTGGTCTACCGGCGGGAACCGTCGAAGCGACCGAGCATGATTACGCGCTTTGGGAAAAGCGCGTGGACGCGTTGATGGTGCTCCTGACCAGGAAGGGGCTGATGACGGTGGACGAGCTCCGCCGCAACATCGAGGGACTGGGGCTGGATGCCTACGACAAGATGAGCTATTACGAGCGCTGGATCTATTCGATCACGCAGACCCTGATCCAGCGCGGCGTCATCAGCATCGACGAACTCGGCCGCAAAATGGCCGAAGCACAGGCGCAAGCTGGTGGCGGCCGCTGAAGGGACATCGCCGCAGTTCGGCACTGGCGACCACGTCGCGGTGCGTGCCGCCTATCCGATCGGTCACGTCCGCACCCCTTATTACATCCGCGGCAAACGCGGCGTGATCGAGCGCCTTTGTGGCGCGTACGGCAATCCCGAGGAGCTCGCGTACGCCCGTCCGGGCCTGCCGAAACAGCCGCTGTACCGCGTGCGTTTTCTGCAGCACGAGGTTTGGACCGCATACGATGGAAATCCTGCCGACACCGTAGATATAGAGATTTTCCAACACTGGCTGGAGCCGGCCTGACATGCCGCACGATCACGATCGCCCGCACGACCACGACCATCGGCCCGGCCACACCCAACCACACCGGCATCCACCGCGCGCCGACCAGGACGACACCCTCACTCAATGGCGGGCGATGGAAATCGCGGTGCGCGGGCTGCTGATCGAAAAGGGCATCCTCAGTGCAGACGAAGTACGCCGGCAGGTCGAGGACATGGACAACCGCACGCCGTTGCTAGGCGCCAGGGTGGTGGCCAGGGCCTGGACCGATCTGGAATTTCGGAAGCTGCTGCTAAGCGACGGCAACGCGGCCTGCGAGGCGCTCGGCATGGAACGCGGGCCTTACAAGCTGGTGGTGGTGGAGAACACGGAGCAGGAGCACAACGTAATCGTGTGCACGCTGTGCTCCTGCTATCCGCGCTGGCTGCTCGGACTGCCGCCAGACTGGTACAAGAGCCGCAACTACCGGTCGCGGGTGATCAACGAACCGCGCGACGTGCTGAAGGAATTCGGCACCACGATTGCCACGGACGTCATCGTGCGCGTCCACGACTCCACTGCCGACATGCGTTATCTGGTACTGCCGAAGCGTCCGGCGGGCACCGAAGGCTGGTCGGAGGAAAAGCTCGCCGCACTGGTGACCCGCGACTCTATGATCGGCGTCGCCTTCGCGCAGAACCCTTGAAGACTGTTTTCACCGCAAAGGCGCAAAGGTACGCAAAGGAAAGCAACGACGAGAATTGAACTTTTGCCTGGGCCAACTGCAGTTGGACGCGTGCCTGCTTTCCGGCAAGTTGCGCTCCCATGTCATTCGTCGTTCCGCAGACGGCTCTTGTGAGATTCCCACTTTTCACTTGTATTTCCTTCGCGTACCTTTGCGCCCTTTGCGTTTCACGCTCTTGACTTGAATGCTCCCACTGCAAGGCATAACAGTCGTTTCGCTTGAGCAAGCAGTTGCCGCACCGTTCGCCACGCGGCAGCTTGCCGATCTCGGTGCAAGGGTGATCAAGATCGAACGCCCGCAGGCCGGCGATTTCGCCCGCGGCTACGACAAGACCGTGCTTGGCCAGTCGTCGCATTTCGTCTGGCTCAACCGCTCCAAGGAAAGCCTCACGCTGGACGTGAAACATCCGGACGCTGCGGCGATCCTCGACCGGCTGTTGAAGAAAGCCGATGTCTTTGTGCAAAATCTGGTGCCCGGTGCGGCGGCGCGATTGGGACTCGCATCCGGCGATCTGCTGGACAAAAACCCGCGCATAGTCGCCTGCAATATTTCCGGCTACGGTCCCGACGGCCCGTACAGCCTGAAGAAAGCCTACGATCTGCTGATCCAGTGCGAGTCGGGCGTTGTGTCGGTGACCGGCACGCCCGAGACGCCGGCGAAGTCGGGCATCTCGATTGCGGACATTGCCGCCGGGATGTACGGTTACACCGGTATCCTCACCGGACTTTTCCAGCGCGAGAAGACCGGCAAGGGGACGACGTTCGACGTCTCCATGTTCGAGGCGCTCGGCGAATGGATGGGCTACCCTGCTTACTTCACCGGCTACGGCGGTACCGCGCCGCCGCGGACCGGCGCCGCACACGCCACTATTCATCCGTACGGGCCGTTTCCGGCGGGCGACGGCAAGAAGGTGTTCTTCGGCATCCAGAACGAACGGGAATGGGCGAATTTCTGCGCGGTCGCACTGGAGCAGCCGCAGCTTGCGGCCGATCCGCGCTTCGACAGCAACAGCCATCGCGTTACCAACCGGAATGCGCTCACCGATATCATTGTCTCGGCATTCTCGACACTGACCGCGGAGCGGGTGGTGGAGCGGCTGGAAAAGGCGCAGATCGCCAACGCGCGCTTGAATACCATGCAGGAGTTCTGGGACCATAATCACGCACCATCATGCGGACGACAAGCGACAATTGTCAATGGTCTCTTGTCGCTGTGGCTTAGAAGAACTCGAGCCGAGTGTCCGCGCGATCGCGTGTCCGAGCACGCGAAAAGAATGGCCTCGGGGAGCCGATGCTCACGCCTGGCGTTGGCGCGGGAGTCGTGCTGAACCGTGGAATTTCGATTGCCGCGATGCGAGGGTGGCGTGGTTGCTGAGAATGCGAATGCGCTGCAAGCGCGCTGGGCCCTTTGGTATCTGGAATCTGGCAGGGAAGATCGCTTGCTCACACGGGGGCTCGACGCCAGTGGGCGTTCATCACGCGTTCTTAGGGTCTCGTAACGCAGCGGCGCGGAGGTCATTGTGGCGCTGAGCTTCGAATGGGACGAGCGGAAGGCCGCCTCGAATGTCGCGAAGCACGGCGTCTCATTCGAGGAAGCCGCCGCGGCGTTCGGAGACCCACTGTCGCTCACGATCGCAGACCCCGATCATTCCGAGCAGGAGGAGCGCTTCGTGTCGCTCGGGATGAGCAGCTTGAATCGCCTCGTAGTTGTGGTCCACACGGACCAGGAGGATAATATCCGCATCATCAGCGCCAGGCTTGCAACGCCGGCCGAACGACGAAAGTATGAAGAAGGCAAAATCTAGAACTCGAGAGCGGGGGCTGCGAGCCGAATACGACTTCTCGAATGGGGTTCGGGGTAAGTACGCCAAGCGCTATGCCCAGGGCACCAACCTGGTCAAGCTCGAGCCGGACGTAGCAGCGGTTTTCAGCGACTCGACGTCGGTAAACCGGGCCCTTCGCACATTGACCGAAGTAGCGCGTCGCGTATCCAAGCGGGCGGTGTAGAGCCACAGTCCGATCCTCTTGTGCTCGTGACGGCGAATCGTCGGAGCGGGCGAGGACGCGCCGATCGTAGTTGGTCTCCATCCCCGCTCCTACCCGCGCTCTCGCTCCTCGCACGGGCCCCGCTCGGCGCGTGGTACTGTCATGGAAACCACGACTACTATACGCTGGCGCCCGACCGGATTCGCGACGAACTCGCGTCAATCGGCATCCGCATGCTACGCAACGAATCGATCGTGCTCGCTCATCGCGATGCCTCTCTGATCGTCGGGGGCATCGACGACCGCATTCTCGGCCGCCCCGATTGGCCCGGGCGAGTAGTGAAGTTGTCCGGTGCGTCTCTACAGGGGTATGCGCAGCAGCATGAGCCGTGTTAACGCCGCAACCCGCAAGCGCTCCATCGTCAAGGCGATCACCTATCGTGTCTTCATCGTCTGTCTAGACTTCCTCGTCATCTACCTGTTGACCGGTAAGGTCGACGTAGCGCTCGGCTTCATGGTGGTCAGCAACATCTACACGACCGTCGGCTACTTCGTTCATGAGCGGATCTGGGCCCGCATCGCGTGGGGCCTCGAGAAGGAGGCGACGTGATTCGAGTCAGCGAGCTTGTCCGGCCACTGGTCGACACCGACCTGGTGGTCTGGCACACCTTCGGTTTGCATCACTTGCCGAGGCCCGAAGACTTTCCGGTGCAACCCGTCGTCACTGCGGGCTTCGCCCTCCGTGCTTCCGCCTTCTTCGACGAGAACCCGGCGCTCGACGTGCCGCCCGCGAGCAGCGGCACGAGCTGTTGCGTCGCCTCATCACGGAGTGCGGTTCTCAAAACGTCGCCGGCTTCCTTCTGTTACTGGAACCGCCCGTTCCTGAAGATTGCCTTGAGCTTTCTCAGTGGTGCGGTCACCCGCCATGACCTGGATCGATAGATCGCATCGAGGGTTGCCCTGAGCGCCGAATTCTCTTCTTGCAGGCGTGTCGCCTCAGGGCGCGTATAGCCATTCAGAGACTGCTCCAGTGCGCTGATCGGCGCTGGGTTGGGGAGCCGTCCTCTATGCTTCGGAACCCCGGGCCTGTTCAGGCGGCTGTTGAGATTTGTCCTGGCCCAATTTCTGCTGCTTCGCCGGTGGCGTCGGGTCACTGCTGACGTCGTTCAGCGCCTTCTTCAGGTTGCGGATCGTTTCACCCAGAGCGGTTCCGACCTCGGGGAGCTTCCCTGGGCCAAACACCACCCCCAAGGTTCAATCCAGCGGCCAGCGTTGGAGGGCTACCGCCGTCCATTCCTAGCTAGAGCGTCGCCGCCGCTGGAGCCGCGGTTGGGCACACGGTCTTGGGTGAGCGAGCGAGCCGCCTCGACGATCGCTTCGAGAGAGGAGCCGGGTGGAAAGGTGGGAACGCCTCGCTCGCGAAGCCTCCGGCAGGCTTCCGGCGGAAGGGTACCGCCGGCTACGAAGGGCACGTCCATGCCTGCGGTGCGGAAAGCGTCGATGATGCGCTCGGCGACCTCGACCCGGCCGCCCACGCTCAAGCCGACGAGATCGACGTCCTCGTCCATGGCCGCGCGCAGAATCTCTTCGACGGTCGCCATACCTGCGAAGATAACCTCGAAACCCGCGTCACGGAGCGCTTTTGCGACGACGAGGGATCCTCGCCAGTGACCGTCGAGGCTCGTTTTCGCGAGGAGGACCTTCGGAGCGTGCATAGACGACGATGGCGGTCTCGGCCCGTCTTCTATATGCGGACAGGCGCTTCCCAGTTCCCGAAGGTATCGCGGAACACCGTGCCGACCTCACCGAGGGTGACCTCGGCGTCGAGGGCTTCGAGCATCGACGGCATCACGTTCTCGTCCGGGTTACGGCAGACCTGCTCGAGCTTCCGGGAGTGCGTCTCGTGCACGGCGTGCGTCGCGTGTCCGGCGCACGGCTTCGAGCCGCTCGAGCGCCCTCTCGTAGACCTTCTCGCTGCCCCGAAAGCCTTCGACGGGCGTCTCTCCTATGTCGGTCTCGAAGCAGTTGGCGCCGACGAACAACCGCGACTTTTGCTCCAGAGCCTGCGTCTGTTCAAGCTGGTTGACGATCGCGCACTGATGGAGCCACCCCGAATCGAGCGTGGCGACGAATCCGCCGTGCGTCTGGATCTCGTCGAAGAATTGCCATGCGCGCCGTTCCACCTCGGCGGTGAGCGATTCGACGTAGTAGGAGCCCCCGAGCGGATCGGCGACGGCAGTCAGGTTCGTCTCGTTCTGGAGGATCTGCTGGATGCGAACTGACATCTGGTGCGCGTGCTCCGACGGAATCGAGATCGCCTCATCGTAGCCCGAGACACCCAGCGACTGGACACCGCCGAGTACTGCGGCCAAAGCCATGAGGGAGCCGCGTACGATGTTGTTCAACGGTTGCTGATAGGTCATCGCCGAGCCCGCCGTCACGACGTGAATGCGAAGCGGCTGCGGATCGTCGACGCCGTAGCGCTCGCGCAGCAGATCGTGCCACATCTTCCGCGCAGCCCTGAGCTTAGCGATATCCTCGAACAGCTCCATCGACACGCGGAAGCTCACACCGCCGACTGCACGTGCAGCTGCCGCAACTGAGAGCCGCGCGCGTTCGCTCACCATGTCCAAATATTCTACGGCGTTTGCGAACAGAGCGCCCGAGCTCCTGCCAGGCGTTGAGGCCGGTGTCGGCCCCGTTGTATGCGGCGATCGACACCGGCACCCAGCGAGGCAGTTCGATCGCACAAAATTCAATCAGATCCCGATTGAGACGCAGACCTGCACGCGCGGGAATCTGCTCCTTCGGAAAGCACCCGATGTACGTCAAAAAGTAGTCGCTCTGTCCCGTGCCGGCGAGCTGGCGTAGATCCAAGCCGCGACGGCGGGCGACCGTCCAGTATCCGGCGTTCGCGAACGGGGCGTGTTGCACAACCCCACCCCCGGCGTGCGCGTAGGATCTTCCCTGGTCGATGCCGTCGAGGGCGAGCTCGAAGTCGCGGACGTGAAGGATGACCGCGCCGGTGAGCCCCACGTCCTCGCGCCGAGCCGCCACTTCCGGATGGTCGACGTTGTAGAGGTGGTCAGCGGTCATACGATCGTGCTCCATGATGAAGCCGGTCTCGCCGCTCTTGAGGAGAAACTTGATGCGCTCGTTCTCGTCTTCAGGGTTGCCGTAGCCTGAGAGCTGGAAGATTCGCCACGGTCGCGCTCGATACATTTCCGGATAGGCCCCGCGAAGGAACGGGGCGGTGCCCGGAAGCGAGGCCGATGCTTCGCGGTGCGACGCCGGGATGTCCTCGGGCCCATAGACCGAGCGCAGAGGAATACCTGAGATGGTGCTCCGCTCGCCGCTCATTCAGCGTTCCGTGCGGCGTGCGGTCCTAAGTCAGTTCCGGAGCCGAACGAGTAGAAGTCTGTCCGCTGCCGATTGCCTCGAAAACCTCCATCGCGCCTCCGCGAATAGTCTGCGAGCTTGAACTAGCGAACCCGAACTCGATACGCCGACCGAAATTCGCTGTCAACGCTATCGACAGGATGGTGTGCACGGCTATTCGCCTTCATGAAGCTCCCTCATCAACCGCATGATCTCCGCCCGCTTCTGAATTCGGCTTGCAGCTTTGGGATCATCCGATGTGAAGGTCAGCCTTACCCCCTTTTCGATCTTTTCGACCTCGAGCTTCTCTCCCTTCTCCATCATCATCGGGCAGCCGCCCGCCATCCCCATCATTCCCATCATTGGCATCGACATTCCCATGGTGGACATCGGGCCGCCCGCCATATCATGCCTCTACCGCCCATCATCATGCCGCTGCTTTTCATCCCGCCGGTGTCTGCGGGGGTAGCCGCCCTTGTCGATCCGGAGGTCGACGAAGGCTCCTCGCTTCGGCCGCTCCCCGGGGTAGTCAGCAAAAACGCGACGGCGACTAGTCCAAGTGCTCGGTGGATGTTCATCGTCGATTCTCCTCCAAAAGCGGTCTGCTCACCGTAGGTTGCGGGGCAAGTCCGTTGCCACGAATGGTTCCCACAATTCAGCCCATCGGTCCCTGATACACCTCAGCGAAGCGCAGCGTCAGCTCCTTCGGGATCATGAGGTCGGCATCCCGGCTGGTCCGCAAGCAGAGAGCCGCAGGCTCTTTGGCGGCCTTGGCCCGCTGCAATGCCGGCTCGACCTCTTCGATCTTATCGGCATACTCGCCGTGGCACCCGAGACCTTCGGCGACGCGATCCCAGCGGATCGTTCCTTGATCCGTACCGAACGTCTTGCCGTACAGCATCCGCTCGTTCGGCTCCTCCATGGTCCACGAGCCTTCGGCAAAGACGACGGTCGTGATCTTGATGCCGTCGCGCGCCGCCGATTGCATCTCCATGAAATTGAAGCCGGCGGCACCGTCGCCGGTCACGCATACCACGTCGCGCTTCGGCGCACCGAGCTTGGCGCCGATTGCCGAGGGAATCCCCGTGCCGAGCATGCCAAGCTCGAGGATGTTGTGGTACGAACGTGGCTGCGTCGGTGGCAAACAAGCGTTCGCCCATAGTGAAGTGTTTCCGCCGTCCGTAGCGAAGATCGCTCCTGGGCCGAAGACCGAGCCGATCACTTCCATTGCGTGAGCCGGATGGATGCCAGGCCCTTTCCAGTTCTTAACGGCTGAGAGCTGTTCGTCCCACCAACCTCGTGCTCCCTCGCGATAGCGAGCCAGGTCTTTGCCGTCGCGAGGGCTTGCCTTCATCGCTCGAAGTTTTTGAGCCAAGCCCTCGAGGGCATTCTTGACGTCCGCAACGATGCCTAGCGTCAGGGGGCGCGTGACACCCATGTTGCGAGGATCAATGTCGATCTGGATGAGTTTCTGATGAGTCGGGTCTCCCCAGTACTTGTCGTACGGGATGTCGAGATTACCCAGACGCGAGCCGGCGACCAGAATCACATCTGCTTCCTTCTTCATCTCATCGCCGCCAGGGCCGAAGCCAAAGACGTAGTTGGGATGATCGAGGGGGACGAGGCGCGCCCGGCCATCGTCGACATCACCGGGCAACCGAGTAGCTTCACGATCTCGAGGAGTGCGCTGTTTGCGGCGGCCCGGTCAACGCCGGACCCCGAGACGACGAGCGGCCGCGCGGCGTTCGCCAGGAGGTCAGCTGCCTGACGCAGCTGGGCCTCGGATGCTTGTGGTCGCGATGGGCGATAGGCCTCGGGCGGGAGAATCGAAACGCCTCGCTCTTCGCCTTTCGCGTAGAGCACCGGAGCAGGCAGCTCGATCTGTACTGGGCCCGGCCGCCCCGTCCACATCTCTCGGAAGGCGAGACGCACGACCTCGGGAATGCGCTCCCAAGACAGGATTGGTCCGCCCCATTTGACGACCGGCTTGAACACGTCGAGTTGATCCTGCCCCTGGAACGTCGAGGGCGGTGAAGGGTAGACGATCCCGAGACGATGCTGCGAGGTGATCACCAGCACCGGCACGCCCTCATGGCGCGCAGTGATCACACCAGGAAGCAGGTTGGCGGAGCCGGGGCCGGGATTGCCGAGCACCGCAGCCACTTGTCCCGTCGTCTTATAGAGACCCTCAGCCATGTGCACGCCGGCCGCTTCGTGGCGCACCGGCATCAGGCGGATACCGTGCTTGGCAAGCCTAGCGAGTAACGGGTCAATCTCGGGAGAGGGGAGGCCGAACAAAAACTTCACGCCTTCGTTGGCTAGGCAACGGGCGAGAACCTCACCACCGGTGATCGTATTCATCATGCCTCCATGCGGGCGGTTTGCCCCGAATCCGCCTCGTAACCGCCGTCAGCAGCGCTGCCGGATAGGCGCCACGATCGCCTTCCTTGCCGCTCCAGGCTTCTTGGGGTCTTCCAGTACTTCTCTTCTCAAGCTCGTCGAGCTGACTCCAAAGCACCGACAAGCGAATAGGATGCCAAGTACCCGTGAGAGGGAAATTCGCCGGGGATTCGCCATCGTGTGAAAGATCAGACTGCCTTCGTTCTCGATTTCGCGAATTTCCGTCGCCCCAACGCCGGGTACCGGCAAGGGATAGGTCTCGGAGAGCTTGTCCGTGCAGTAGAAGACCGAGAGCGACGGATCGATCACGTCCTTCGGGTCGAGCGTGAACTGGGTGGGCAGGAACGTGAAGAGGATCGGCTCCGCGAAGCGATGGCGTTCGATCCAGCGCCGGATCGAACCGCAAACCGCCGCGTGGTTGATGCGCTGGGCGAGCGAGAAATAGAGCGTCACGTTGTCGGCGATGGTGCGAAAACGACCCTCACCGGTCACCCACTTGCGAAGCCGCGTGACGACCCGCCAGCGACCCTTCCATCCGGGCGAGCGTCCTCCTGGTTCTCGATGAAGAGCACGCCGTTGCTGGCACGCGCCGAGGCCCGACGAGGCATTCGCGCTTGGCTTACGCGTGCTCCAAGGCGCTCGACGAATGGCTGGCGCTCGCCTACGGGCGCGAAAAACACGTGCCGGTGGTCGTGGGATGATTCTTAAATACGGTCGGACCCCGGCAGACGGGGCGCTACGGAATGGCGCTGCCGAACTTCGCCGGCCACGAAGTTTTTCCGTAGGATGCTAGAATTCGAATAGGAGGGCTGCGTCACCTCGCTGGGAGCGCAGACTCAAGGGCGGACTAGGAATCAACCATGACGAGCCAGCACAAGAAGATGGCCATCCTCGTCGGAGGTGGGCCTGCTCCGGGTATCAACAGCGTGATTAGCGCAGCTACCATCCGAGGCGAGCTCGAGGGAGTCAGTGTGATCGGCATCCGCGACGGATTTGAATGGATCATGCAGGGGAACATCGACTATGTGATACCGCTGACGATCGACGTCGTCAGTCGCATTCACTTCCGGGGCGGCTCGCACATCGGCATCTCGCGCGCTAACCCGACCCTCAAACCCGATCACCTCGAAAACACCGTCATCTCTCTTTTGCGCTTGAACGTCTCGCAGCTCATAACGATCGGCGGAGACGATACGGCTTTCTCGGCGATAAGGCTCGAAGATCAATCGCAAAAGCGGATCCGCGTGGTCCATGTGCCCAAGACGATCGACAACGACCTCGATCTGCCGCCCTACGTGGACACCTTCGGCTTCCAAACTGCGCGCCACCACGGTGTTGAAATCATTAAGAATCTGATGGTCGACGCGAAGACAACCTCACGTTGGTACCTCGTGATCACGATGGGCCGAAGGGCCGGGCATCTCGCACTCGGTATCGGGAAAGCCGCAGGAGCCACGCTCACCCTCATTCCCGAGGAGTTTGCGGGCCAGAGAATCCGGCTCAAATCGATCGTTGATACGCTCGTAGGCGCCATCATCAAGCGCCTCAGTTACGGACGGCGGGATGGTATCGCGATCATCGCCGAAGGGCTCGTTCTCGATCTCGATCCAGAGGACG
>CAVOIO010000001.1:0-21956 GCA_963695915.1 uncultured beta proteobacterium | reverse complement strand
CCGATAGGGCGTCGAATGGAGAGGGACAACAAAAACATGCAGGTCCGAACCACGTAGCGCTCCGCATCAGGCTGTCCTGTTTTCTGCTCATGCTGTGCCTGCCGCTGCCGTTGCTCGCGCAAACCCAGCCGGCTACATCTTCCGCGGCCGAATCGCGCTGAAAAAGCCCACCGACTTTCGCTCCCGGGCAGAGATACGCAACGAGTATCAGGACCTCGAAGGCGACGGCTATCGCAATCTGGTCATTCCCCGCGTCGAATATGCCGTGACCCCGGCGGTCGCGCTCCGGTTCGAAATACCGTACGTGACTTACGATCCCGGCGACGGCGGAGAGCGCGTCAGCGGGCAGGGCGACCTGCTCGCGCGCATCGCCTGGCGCGCAGTCCAGCGCGAGGGCTTAGCGCTGATCCTGGTGACGGAAGTATTTTTCGATACGGCCGATGATCCGCGACTTGGGCAGGGGAAGACCATCGTCGCACCGCTTGTCTACGCCGCCATCGACGTGCCCAAGCATGACTCGGTTTTCTTCCCCAATGTTCAGCACTACTTCTCGGTCGCCGGCGACGAAAATCGCCAGGATGTGAACTTCACGACCCTCAAACCCAACCTGCTGACCCGGTGGCCCAACAAGATCTACACTTTTCTCGAACCGCAGTTCACCATCGACTGGGAACGCGATGCCAAGGTCGGACTGACGGTCGAACTCGAGGTCGGAAAAATCCTTTCCCGGAACATCGCCGCCTGGGCCCGGCCGGGGATCGGGGTGATCAACAAGTATGAACTGCCGCAGGTCTACAACTGGAATCTTGAGGTGGGGATGCGGTATATCTTTTGAGGGGCGAGGGGCGAGGGGGATGAAGGATGAAGGATGAAGGATGAAGGATGAAGGATGAAGGATGAAGGATGAAGGATGAAGGATGAATCCAAGAGCAGCGCGCTAGCTCCTCGGTCACCCGATTCCGCTAACGCCCTTCGGCGACCAACCTTACGAAGTCGGTTTCCGTGACGATGCCGACTAACCTGCCATTCTCGATTACCGGCAGGCATCCAATCTTCCGTTCGATCATCACGCGAGCCGCGTCTGCAACCGGCGTGTCCGGCGTTGTCGTCTGGATTTCCGCCGACATCGCTTCCTTGACCGCCACCTGCTTGAGCATTAACTCCTCCGCCCGCGACCCGTATCCGAGCGCCCGGAGCAACGCGCCGCGGAATAGGTCGCGCTGGCTTACCACCGCACATACTTCGCCGTCTTCGTCGAGGACAGGGAGATGCCGCACGCGCTCCTGATTCATCAACGCATCGGCGATCGCCAGTTCGTCGTTCCGCTTTACAGTGTGAACCTCGCGGCTCATGACATCCCTGACTTGCAATCTTGTCGGTGCCATTCTTGAATGCTCCGTCTGGTCAATTCATCTGCGGACATTTTACTCTGGACAAGGTCCTCGACGGCGCCAAACCTCGGGACTTCCCCGTCGCGCAGCCCACCCAGTTCGAGCTCGTCATAGACCTGAAGAACGCTAGGGCGCTCGGACTCAAGATCCCGCAGTCGATCCTCGTGCGCGCGAAGAGGATGTTTGGGAGATAAGACAGCGAACGACCGCTCTTGGACGGAATGCGACCTGGCGATAAGCGACCTTTAGCTGACTTTCGCTCTACACGAAAGCAGACGTTCAAGTTGTCGCTGCGCCGCGGGCCAGCACGACGGCTGATGAGAAGCGACGCTCGCGGCCCCTCGGCATCAGCGTGGGGTTAGAGACAGGCTTTCCATTACTGCGTGTACTCTCCTCTACCTTTCGGGTATTGCTTTTCCCATTCGCGACCGTTGAACTGACTGATGCTCATCTCCTCTACCGTGCCGGGGTCGAGACAACGAGCATTAACACTGAAACCATCGGGATGCGAACGCGGCACGTAGAACGACTTGACGCCACAAACAGAACAGAACAAGTGCTTCGCCGTGTGAGTGTTGAAGCTGTAGGTGGTCAGCGTCTCACGTCCGGAAAGCAGCTTGAAGCGATCCGCGGGAACGACAAGGTGCAGGTAACCCGCCTTGCTGCACATGGAGCAATTGCACTCCGAGACCTGCAGCTTCGCCGGCGCGACCACCTCGAATCGGACACGACCACAGTGACAACCCCCAGTGTGTCTGATCACGCTTTCTCCTCTGGTCTAAAGTCGTATTGAGCGGCGCGCTTCACCGCGTCCGCTCGAACTGGAGTCAGGCGATTTACTCTGCAACATCCCTGATGACTCGGCATGGATTGCCCGCCGCGAAAACGCCCTCGGGAATGTCACGCGTTACTACGCTTCCAGCGCCGATGACTGCCCGGGATCCGACACGCACGCCCGCCAGTATGAGCGCGCCGCCTCCAACCCACACATCTGCGCCGATCTCGATGGGCTTTCCGAACTCCCGCTCTCTGCGCGAGGCAGCATTCAACGGATGCAGCGGTGTGAGAATTTGCACACCCGGTCCGAACAGCGTGAAGTCTCCGATCCGTACTTCGCACACATCGAGCACGACACAGTTGAAGTTGAAGAACACCCGCGTGCCCAGGTGGGTGTTGGAGCCATAGTCGCAGTAGAAGGGTGGCTGCATCGATACGGTATCGCCACCGGCGCCAAAAAGATCCCGCAGAATGCGCCGGCGCTCCGTCTGCTGCGACTCTCGCGTAGCGTTTAGCGCCTGGCACAAATCTCGTGCGCGTTCGCGCGCCGCCCGCAGCTCGGAATCGAGCGGGTTGTAAAGCTCGCTGGCGAGCATCTTTTGGCGCTCAGTCTCCATCAAGTCGCCTAGCGTCCTGCATAACCCGCCGCGTAGCGGTCGGCGTTGATGCCGCGGTTAGGCCTCACGTCTGCCCGTCTTGGAATGTAGGTGCACCAGAACCTCTGCAAACGCAGGCATCTCTTCATACAGAACCCCTGTAGTTGGCTTCGGCTCCCATGACGCCCTGGAGCCGACAAACAAGTGCAAAACGATTTCCAGACTACCAGGATCCTCAAGAAGACCCGCGGGCACCCAAATATACGATGTGTTTCCGATGAAGTTCCGTACCGGCGAACCGCACCGACTGCAAAAGTTTGATCGGAACCCAGTCGGTTTGACATAGGAAGAGATAAGCCCTCTTCCTGCCTTCCACACGAGCTTTTCACCGTGAACAATGAATGCTGCATTCGCGGCAGAACCACTCTGTTTACGGCAGAGAGAGCAATGGCATTGATAGAGATTCCGAGGCGAATCCTGTACCTCGAACTCAACGCCACCACAAAGGCACTTGCCCCTCACGTTCTTCCCTTTGGGCACCTAATTTCTATTTATCCAGGACCACAACGAATGGGCGCGGGGAAGCAAACATGCGACTTCTAACCGTTTGAAATGTGGCCGACCGAAAGGCGTAGCCCTTTGGGCGTCCCTCGATGGAAGGGGTCACTGCTACCGAGGGGCACGGTTGTACGTGATTGACTGCACGATGCCTGAGCGGAAGCGCACCGTCGCCATGAAGCTTCCGGGACCGCGGTCGTAGAGCCACTCCTCCGTCTGCTGACAAGGTACGTAGATACTCGCAAACGGTTCCGGGACCTGATGGGGGGTTCCAGAGTAGTACACGGGCGCGCAGTACGCTGTCCGCGAGCAGCGGTTGGCCGCACTTGTACAAGACTGACAGTCTGGAATCACCCTCTTGCGCGAAGTGCCCATTGCAGCGCAGTACCTCGGCATTGACAGGTAAGACCTGCAGTGCAACCAGGGCGATAAAGCAGACACGGCTAAGGACGTTCATGGTCGGCTCCTTTCGCATTGGCCTGCCTATAGTGTGCACCCTTCGCCCCTCGCCACTCGTCTCTTTCGCAGCACGCAGCACTCGCCTTTCCTCGCCCCTCGCCCCTCGTCCCTCGCGCCTTTTCATTCAACTATCGACTGCACCACCAGCGTCTTGAACGACGTTGCGAACGGCAGCAGTTGCCTCACCGACTGCATCATGTACACGCCGATCAGTTCTTCCTTCGGGTCCACCCAGAAGTACGTCCCGGCATAGCCGGCCCAGTAGTACTCTCCGACCGAGCCGTCCATCGGGTTCAGCGCGGTGGGCGCACGCGGGCCGTCGATGCGGACCGCGCCGAGCAGGCCATATCCGTGGCTCTGGCCGGGCAGGTAGAACGGGCCGCGGTCGATGCCCGGTCCGACCTGGTCCGTAGTCATCAACTCCACGGTCTTTTTGCCCAGGATTCGGGCGCCGTCCAGCGATCCGTGGTTCAACAGCATGTGCGCGAAGCGCGCATAGTCCATGACAGTCGACGTCAGGCCCTGGCCGCCGGCCTCGAATTTCACTGCCTTGGTGGGATCGGTGTAGAGCAGGGTCAGCCCCTTCTTGTCGTCATCGAAGGGTTCGACGAATCGCGAAACTTTGCCAGGCGCGACCTGGAAAGCGGTATCGGTCATTCCCAGCGGTTTCGAGATGCGTTTCTCGAAGAACTCTGCGAGGGTCATGCCGGACACCACTTCGATCAGGCGACCAAGCACATCGGTCGAATGGCTGTACCACCATGTGGTGCCGGGTTCGTATTTGAGTGGCAGCTTGCTGATGCGCGTGACCAGTTCGGCGTTCGTGATCTCCAGGTCGTTAACGCCGCCGTCGGCATACATTTGCTCGACCGGCCCGCCGCCCGGGAACGGCTTGAAGAAACCGTAAGTGAACCCGGAGGTGTGCAGCAGCAGATCCACCACACGGATCGGATTCGTCGCCGGCCGGGTCTGGATCTCGGCGGCTTCCTTCACGGTTCCGGCATTGGTCGCAACCTTGAGATTCGCCAATTCCGGCAGGTACATCGAAACCGGGTCGGAAAGTCTGATCTTTCCTTCTTCGACCAGGATCATCGCCGCGACGCTGGTGATCGGCTTGGTCATCGAATAGATGCGGAAGATCGCGTCGCGCGGCATCGCCTTCTTCGTGTTCGGGTTCTGCACCCCATACGCTTCGTGGTACACAACTTTGCCGCGCCGGGCGACCAGCGCCACGTAGCCGGGAATGACACCGGCGTCCACCTGCGCCCCGAGCACCTTGCGGATATTCTCCAGCCTCTCCGACGAAAGCCCACCGACTCCGGCTTTAGCGCGTGGAAGGTCTGCGGCAAGTACGGCGAATGCGACGAACCAAAGGGTGAATGCAACGGTGAGACGTCGGGCGAGTGGCATGGCGGTCTCCTTCATTTTATTTGTCGGCACGCAGTGACAAAAATAAACCTGTGCAGCGTTGGAGACAATCGAAACCGGTGATGCGGCGCATCAAGCCGCCGCATGGGGCTCGACGAGGGACTAGGGGAGGGTCAAGTTGAGCTGTCCCTGGTTTGCCGGACAGGTTAATCAAGCACCAGTCATTTGGAAATGCCTCTGAACAGGGGCGCGCATAATAGCACCGATGCATGCGTTCTTGTCTTTCCGTTTCGAATAAGGCATCGGTGCGAAGATCAACATGAGATCAATCCTTCTGGCCTGTGCAGTGGTACTCGTTCTGACGGGCGTCGCGGCCTGCGGTGACGGCCAGTCCTCGTCGACCGCAACGCGCACCTGGCGCATGGGTTTCTCGGCCATTCCGCCGCGATTGACCACACAAGCTGTCATCGAAGGCATCGACCGCTGGAGCCTGCGCGCCGAGTATGCGGCCATCCATGAGGAGTTGCCGTGGACTGATCTGTTGGGCGGCATGTCGCCCGACGATATCCTTGATCGCGACAAGGTCCAGCTCGTCGACTATATGCGCAGCAAAGGCCTGCAACTGTATTTCATGGCCGATCTGACCGACGGCCTGTCGCGCGGGGAAGAGGCTCCACAGTTGCGCGCACTCGGGCGCAGCATTGCGGAGCCCGAAGTTCAGCAGGCTTATCGCAGTTACCTGCTTGCGGTCGAGCGGAAACTGCATCCCGAAATCATCGGCCTCGCGGCGGAAACCAACCTTATTCGTGCTGCGGCGTTGCCGGCAGTCTATGCCGGCGTCGTGACGGCAGCCAACGATGCTGCGGCCGACCTGCTCGCTGCGGGGAGTGCGGCGACGCTTCTATTCAGCGTGCAGGTTGAAACGGCGTGGGGCAGGCTCGGCGGAAACGCCAATTACGTCGGCGTCGTACAAGACTTCGCCGATTTCCCGTTTGTGCAAATGCTGGGCCTTTCGTCGTATCCGTACTTTGGCTTTGCAGAGCCGGAAGACATGCCGGCCAACTATTACAGCCGGTTGCTCGATGGGCGTACGCTGCCCGCGATGGTTGTCGAGGGTGGGTGGACGAGCGCGGCCGCAGGAACCATCCAGTCATCACCCGCGCTGCAGGCCCGCTACATTACGCGCCACGCGCAATTGCTCGACGCCGTTGGCGCTCGCGGTGTGATCCAGTTGTTGTTTGCCGATATCGACCTGGCATCGCTCCCGCCGCCGATTCCGCCGAATCTGCCCCTGTTCGTGAATATCGGGCTTACCGACAGTGACTTCAACGCTAAGCCGGCCCTTGCAGCCTGGGATGCGCTGCACGCGCGGCGCCTGATGCCCTGAGGAAAATCCGGGTCTTCCGCGTGCCCTATTGCAACGAAAATTCCTCAGTACCTGAGCCGGGCCTGGCGGCGCACTTCCACTGGGTCTTCCACTGGGTCATCCCCGAATCACAATTGGCGGGGCTGCTTGCACGGCGATAGCAGAGCCTGTCCGGCTTGGTTATCGACCAGTTTCTCGGCACATCGGTAATGGATTCAACCGGCGTGCCGTCCGGGGCATTCGCGCCCCAGGTGATTTCCACGCCGCAGACGCTGTCAAAGGTGTCTGACACGAGTTTGACGTCGCCCGCCAAAGCGTAAGGCATGAAGCCCAGAGTCAATGTGCAAGCGAATAACGCACGAAGAAATCCGGTCTTCTTCAGCATTGCAGTTTCCTTTGCGTATCCATGGTCATGGTGGTTCCTGCTGTACTTTCGCCAACGGCTAACAGGCTAACGGGGAAAAGTATAGGCGAACCACAAAAGTGGTCCCAGGAAATCGGCCCCGTTGCTCAACATACCGTTTCCTTCTCGCCGGTTAACGCCTGATTCCTTAAGGCGTATGCTTACACGGCGGCAGTCCAACGATTAGACAGGAGGAGAAAAATGTTCAGATCGATGTCATTCATTGGCGGTGCGAGAACCGCTTTTGCCTTTCTTTCACTCTTGCTGCTCGGCGCATGCCAGACCATGCCTGCGGGCACGACTGCTGAGCAAAAGGAAGGCTACTTCACGACCAGCGACAACGTGCGCCTGCACTACATCGAGGCCGGCAAGGGTAAGCCTCTGGTCCTGATTCCCGGCTGGTCGCAAACGGCGGCGCAGTTCAAGCACCAGATTTCGGACTTGAGCGCGGACTATCGCGTCATCGCCATCGACATGCGCGGCCATGGCGAATCCGACAAACCGAACCACGGCTATCGCATTCATCGGCTTTCGGCCGACGTTCATGAGTTCCTGGTTGCCAAAGATCTGCGCGATGTCACTATCGGCGGGCATTCGATGGGCTGCTCGGTGATCTGGGGCTACTGGGAGCTTTATGGCTCCGACCGGCTGTCGAAAATCCTGCTGATCGATCAGATGCCGATGATTACCGCCAACCCGATTTGGTCGGCTCAGGAAAAGGAAGACGCAGGCGCGATCTTCACGCCCGTTTCGCTTTACGAAACCATCAACGCGCTGGCGGGGCCTGATGGCGTAAAGACCACAGAAGGCTTTCTCACCGGGATGTACACCCCACGCTACTCCCGCGACGAGTTGAACTGGGTGATCCAGCAAAACCTCAAGATGCCGCGCCGGTACGCGGCGGATTTGCTTTTCGATCATTCCACCAACGACTGGCGCGACGTGATCAAGACGATCAATCTTCCCACGCTGGTGGTCGGCGCAAAGACCAGCCTGGTCGGCTGGAAATCGCAACAGTGGGTCGCCAGGCAGATCCCCGGCGCGCAAGTGGAGATTTTTGAAGAAAGCGAAGGCGGAAACCACTTCATGTTCATGGAGAACCCGGAGAAATTCAATCGCCTGGTCAGGAACTTCATCCAGTAAGAATGCCCAGGGCAAGGCCCGACAACGCGGCGGACCCGAATCCGGGGTCCGCCGCGTCTCATTTATCGCAAGGTGAACCTGGATCTCTTCCGCAAACAGACTCGTCGCAGCCGGGGTAGACGTCAGCCGCGACAGCCGACCGGAAAGGATCTGATGAAGTCCGATTTCGAAGAGCTGGACTATTGCAATACGCCTATGGGCGAACTCATCCTGCGGCGGCGCACTGAGCCCAGGCTCCGCGTCGAGGTGTACGAAGTGAAACTTGGCGACGAGTTTCTGATGTCGAGCCTGTTCACCGCCGGCGAGGTCGCGCTGGCGAAGCTCGCGCTGGCGGCATGCGAGTCCGGGCCGCTGGACGTTGCGGTCGGCGGTCTGGGCCTGGGCTACACAGCGCGCGCAGTGCTGGAGAATGCCGCCGTGCGCTCGTTGTTGGTGGTCGAGGCGTTGCCGGTGGTGATCGACTGGCACCGGCGGGGACTGGTGCCCCTTGGAGCCGGACTGAGTGCCGATTCGCGCTGTGAATTCCTCGCCGGCGATTTCTTCGCGCGGGTGAATTCCAACGGTATCGATCCGCGGGTTCCGGACAAACGGTTCCACGCGATCCTGCTGGACATCGATCACTCGCCCCGTCATGTGCTTCATCCGGATCATGCTGCATTTTATTCGCCGGGCGGTTTGCGCCGCCTCGCGTCGCATCTTCGGCCGCGAGGCGTTTTCGGCCTTTGGTCGAACGATCCGCCGGACGAGATGTTCCGAGCGATCCTGGCCGAAGTGTTTTCTTCAGTGGAGGCAAATCTGGTCAAGTTCCACAATCCACTGCAAGACCGCGAAGCGACGAACACGGTGTACCTGGCTTGGGGAGTGAAGGAGTGAGGGAGTGAAGGTCAGACAATGGCGAGGGGAAGGTCTTGTTTCCCGCACGCAAGCAGGCCCCGGTGAAGTTATGGCGAAACGCGCGGCAGGCAGCACTGGCCGCTATACTCGCGACTTCCGCCTAGCTCGCCGGTCTCCATGTACCAACATTACTTTGGCCTCGCCGAAGCGCCGTTCTCCATTGCGCCGGACCCACGCTATCTATACCTGAGCCATCGCCACCAGGAGGCGCTGGCTCATCTGCTCTATGGCGTGAACGGCGATGGCGGGTTCGTGCTGCTCACGGGCGAGGTGGGAGCGGGCAAGACCACGGTATGCCGCTGCCTGCTGCAGCAGATCCCCGCGAACTGCGACGTAGCCTATATCTTCAATCCCAAGCTGACGGTTGAGGAACTGCTTTCGACCATCTGCGTTGAATTCGGCATCGCTTACCCGCCCGGCAATGCCAGCATCAAGGTATTCGTCGATTGCATCAACGCTCACCTGCTCGACGCACATGCCAGGGACCGCCACACGGTGCTAATCATCGACGAGGCGCAAAATCTTTCGGCCGAGGTGCTGGAGCAGATGCGCTTGCTTACCAATCTTGAAACGAACCAGCGCAAGCTGCTGCAGATCATCCTGATCGGTCAACCCGAGCTTGCGCAGATTCTGGAGCGGCCGGAGCTGCGGCAGCTCAGCCAGCGCATCGTCGCGCGCTATCACCTGGGGCCGCTGACCAGGCCGGAAGTCGCAGCCTATGTGCGGCATCGGCTCGAGGTATCGGGCGCGCAGCGGCAACTGTTTCCGGCCGGCCTGATGGGCCGTGTGTACGACTTGAGCGGCGGCGTTCCCCGGGTCATCAACGTGCTGTGCGACCGAGCGCTGCTCGGCGCCTACGTGCAAGGCAAGGAGCGGGTTGATCGCGCGACGCTCGCCAAAGCCGCGGGCGAGGTTATCCACCAGGCACCGCGCCGCAGCTTTGTGCGGCCTTTGCTGATGATCCTGATTCTTGTGCTGGGCAGTGTGCTGGCGATGACGCTGTACCAGCGGGAACTGCGTAAGACTGCGACAGCGATGGTGCCTGTGACCCCGGCAAAACCCGCTGCTCAGGCGATTGCCACGGGACCGGCCAAAGAGGCTCCAGTGAAGGAGGCCGAGGCGGCAGCGGCGCTGCCGGCTGCGCTGGAATGGCCGGCGAACGAACCGCGCTCGCGGAGCGAGGAACTGGCTTACGCCGCACTGTTCCGGGCATGGGGCGCGGACTACGAAGGGGCGGACGCGTGCCAGCAGGCTGAAGGTCTGGGTCTGCGCTGTCGCAGCGCCCGCGGCGGATTGGATGAACTGCGTCAATTGAACCGGCCCGCAGCGCTCGTGATGCGCGACGACCAGGGCCGGGAGTTCCATGCCGCGTTGATTGCGCTCGAAGACAAGACCGCCACATTCGTTATCGGCGCCGAAACCCGGAAAGTCGCGCTTGGTGCCCTGGCCGCGCAATGGGCGGGGCAATACATTTTGCTCTGGCGCATGCCGCCGGATGCGCACGAGAATATCCGCTTAGGGGAGCGCGGACCGGCTGTGCGATGGCTGATCACGCAACTCGCGCAGGCGCAGGGACAGGTTGCCGACCCCAGCAAGGCCCCGCTGTTCGATGAGGCTCTGGAGCGTCAGGTGAAACAGTTTCAACTCGCCCAGGGATTGATTCCAGTCGGCCTCGTCGGACCCCAGACTTTGATTCGCCTCGCCGGTGTGGGGGATCGATCGGCGCCGGAATTGCTGCCCCGACAAGGGGGGAAATAGGCATGTCCTATATCCTCGACGCCTTGCGAAAATCCGATCTGCAGCGTCAGCGCGGCGCGGCGCCGACGCTGCTCGCGGTGCAGGAGTCGACGCCAGCGCGCACACGGCCGGCGTTATTGGCTTACGGCTTGCTCGCGGCGGTCCTGGTCGGCGCGGGCATCGTGATCGGCTGGCTGCGCCCATGGCAACCGGAGCAAGCGACGCCTGTCAGGCCGGAGCCTGTCGCCGCCAAGCCGCTCGAATCGACCCCGCCCCAACCGGCGCCCGCGCCATCTGAAACGGTGCCGCAGCCGAAGCCGGAACCGAACTTGCAGAACCCGCCGCTGCCCGCGCAAGCAGCACTCACGCCATCTGAAATAGCGCCGCAGCCGAAGCCGAAACGGAAACCGAAGCCGGAACTGCACGCGCGCGCAAAGCCGCAGACCGATGGCCCACCGCGCGAAGCGGATGCGGCCGCGCCAGGGACAACGGCGGCACCGGCGGCGGAGCGGGCTGTCGACACCGCCGCCGATGACGCGGGCGAACAAGCGGTGATATCGATGGCAGACCTTCCGCCCTCGGTCCGGCAGGAACTTCCGGCAATGAAGATTTCGGTTCATGCTTATTCCGCCAATCCCGGGGGGCGCCTGGTCAGCATCGACAACCGGATACTGCGGGAAGGCGATTTCGTGGTTCCCGGTCTCGAACTGGAGGAGATCACGCCGGACGGCATGATATTCGCCTACAAGGGATACCGATTCCATCGCGGCGTTAAGTAGAGCGGATTTTCGATGGATGCGCTGAACGAAAGGGTCCTGTTTCATCGCACGGATCGAAGGGAATCCGGTTCCGGCTTGCAGAATCGCATTAAAAAAATACGGGCACCAGTTGGTGCCCGTATTTTTGCTTGCTGGTCTTACTTTCTGAAAGAAGTAGTCCCGATCGGATTCGTCGGGATCGCCGGATCTAGTTCTTGGCCGCGTGGTGCCGGGCTTTCATAAAGGTGTGGACCTCTTCCAAAGACACCGTGCCATCTTTGTCCACGTCGATGGCATCGAAGTTCTTGGCCACGCGCGGCATCGCCTTGGCTTCTTTTCGATCCAGTGTGCCGTCGTTGTCCTTGTCGGCTTTCTTGAAGTCGACTTCGCCACGGTCGTGCTTGCCGGTCCCCGGACCCATACCCTTGTCGTGCTTCATCGCCTTGTCGTGATTCATCCCCTTGTCGTGATCCATCGGGTTGGTCATCTCTTTTTGAACCGTGTCCTTGGACTGGGAAGTATTGCCCGACTGTTCTTCAGGCGTGACGTTTTGAGCCAAGGCTGCCGTTGCAGTACCGGCAAACAGTCCCACTACCAACAGCGAAATTATTGAGCGCTTCATAGTGATGATCCTTTTAATGAAAAACAGGGAAATCTGCGGGGCTTGCGGCGCAGGCCCGCAGTGTGCATAAAGATTCATTCGCAGAGTTTCAAACGGCCACCCGCAAGCGACCACAGGTCGCCTGTTCGGATTTTCCGGTGTGACCGACCAGACGCTTCAGCGCAGTCCGAAAAACGACAAAATGGCGATAACGATGACGATTAAGCCGACGATATAGACGATGCTGTTCATAAGATTTCCCCTTTCGCGGGGGTTAAAGGGTTCGCGGGGGTTAAAAGGATCGAATCGCGATCCAGAAGCGATCCACTACACAACTTTGCATTATTCCCTTCCCGGCCCGGAATCTCGGTGCGCCAGCGCGCATATAGACCGATAGTTCCATGCGCAGAGTACAAAGGTAACCGGAACCTCCAGGGGTGAATCAGACTCCAACTTTCAGCTGCGGGTTTCTTCTAAGACTCTTCCCCCGGCTGCTACCTGAAAGAGGCTTCAGCCCGGCGTGATCGTGAATCACGTGTTCCGCCTCCGGAACATGGCGTAGCGCTCGCCACGAAAGACTGCCATGTCGGATTTATCGAATTCCAGCGACGACGCGCCGGCCTCGACGGGCCCGTGGTTCGCCATCAGGAAGGCGGCCAGCCGGCTGCAGGACTGGTTCGTGATTCAGCCGGTGGCCGTGAAGCTGATGGTGCTGGCCATGGCCGCCTTGATCGTGGCCACCGGCCTCTATTCGTTTACGCTCATCCAGAGGCAGGCCGCCGTGGCCGAGCAAGTCAAGACCATGTCCGTTGCGGGAAAGGCGGGCGAGGGGGTCTGGGCGCTCAACGACAAGCTGCCCGTAGTGTTCGGCACCGGTTCGGTACTGAGCTTCCTGGAAGCCAATCCGGTCGAGCGCATCACGGTGATCTACAAGCCACTGATGTGGAACGTATCGGAGCGCATCATCCTGATCGAATCGCAGGGCAAGCAGTACGCGTATTACCCCAGCGACATGGAGACCAAGATCTTCGCCGACAAGGCGGTCACCGCGCCGTGGGGCGGCAAGCTTGTCTTCGTTCCGCGCGGCGAGCTCAGCGCCAGCAATCTCGAATTACTCGAGCGCCTGGACCAGCGCTTTGCCGGCGCCCGCCCGCAGTCCGAGAAGGACCGCTGGAAGGCCGGTGTCAGCGGCGCGCTGTCGGCCGCGCTTACGCTCGGCGTGCTGGCCTTCCTGTACTTCCAGCTCAAGAGTCAGTTCAAGTCGCTCAAGTTCATCGAGCCGGCGCAGGTGCACGGCTCCATCGACGACCTGGTGGGCATGGACGACATCAAGGCCGAGGTGGCACAGATCAAGGACCAGTACCAGCGCCGCGCGGAGTATGCCGAGTACGGCATCAGCAAGCCCTTCAACGTGATGTTCAGCGGCCCGGCGGGTACCGGCAAGACCAAGCTGGCCAGCTACCTGGCCAAGGAACTGCGGCTTCCAATCCTGTTCCACTCCGCGGCCAACCTGGAAACAGGCTTCGTGTCCGGCGGCTCGAATACGCTCAGCCGCATCATGGCCATGGCCAAGCGGCGCAAGCGCTGCATCGTCTTTCTGGACGAGGCGCAGGACCTGTTCATGAAGCGCGGCGGCCGCCGCAAGTTCGACGACGACACCGCGAACACGCTTCTGTCCGTGCTGGATGGCGTGCGCAGCAAGAACGAAGCCGAGATCATCTGGATCGTGGCCAGCAACTTCAACAGCGAAACCATGCAGATGGACGAGGCCATGCTGCGCCGCTTCCAGATGAAGGTGGACTTCCGCATGCCCAACCGGGAAGAGCGGTTGGCCATCATCGGCCACTACCTGGGTCAGCCGCGCCGACAAGGTGCTGCCCGACCTGGATCTGCGCCACCTGGTGGAAGTAACCGAGGCCGCAGCCCGGCCGACCTGGAGACCATCGTCAATCAGGCTGGCATCACGGCCGTGCAGGCGGGCGGGATGATCGGCGCCGATACCCTGATGCAGGCCGCCGAGCGCGTGCTGGTGGGCAACGTCAACACCAACACCACCAAGGAACGCGAGCGCGACCGCCGCATCATCGCCGTGCACGAATGGGGCCACTTCCTGGTGGACCTCGAGCACGAACGCAAGCTGACCAACGGCAACTGGGATCAGATCCTGGCGGATATGAAGACCATCAAGATTTCGCTCAAGGCGAACCCGCGCACCAATGCATTGGGATTCGTCTTCCACAAGCAGGGGGCCAACCTGCTCAAGACCAAGGGTGACATCGAACACGACGTGCGCGTGCTGCTGGGCGGCATGGCCAACGAGGAACTGTTCTTTGGCGAGGAAGGCACAACCAACGGCGCGCACAACGACATCACCCGCGTGACGGAATTGCTGCACCACGCCGTGGGTGAGATGGGCATGTACCGCAAGACACGCCTGAACTTCGGTGCGCTCGCCCGTGACAACCACGATCGCGGCCACGAAGTGGACGAAGAAACGCGCAACATCATGGAAGCGCAGAGCGAGCGTCTGTACGGCGAAACCAAGGCCGTGCTGGCACGGCTCAAACCGCTGACCGAGCACCTGGTCGGCAAGCTTCTGGAAGCCGGCGAGATGAGCCTTAATGAGGCGCTGTTCGAGATCCGGAGCTTCGAGGCGGCGTGATCAGTAAACGGTGAACGGGGAACGGGGAATGGGGAACGGCAAATGGGAAAACCCGGGCCAGCTCAGGCGTGCATGGTTGCATAAGGAGTTGGGGTCTCCACGTCCGAAGCAAGACTAGGCCGTCGCTTTACAAAACTTTACGTTGGGGAGAACGGGCGTTAACGCCCGGCGGCTAATGTAACGTCGTCGGGCAATGGTGCCCGTACTTCTTGACGGAGACACTCTCATGGAAACCCAGGACACGATCCCCCAATCTTCCGGTTCACGTTGCCATCATTCCGGCGGCGCCCGCTTCGGGCGCGGCGTATTCTTTCTGCTGATCGCGCTTGCCGCGGGCTTTGTCGGCGGTTATGCCGGGAAGACGCTTGCGCACGGACCGGGCCGCCTGTTGTCGGCAACGATGGATCCTGCGCAGATGGACGAACACGTCGAGCGCATGATCAAGCACTTTGCCGTGGAGGTGGATGCTACGCCTGAGCAGCGTGAAAGACTCACCACCATCGCTCAAAGCGCCGCCCGTGACCTCGCGCCACTGCGGGACAAGGTGAAGAGTGCACGCCAGCAGGCCATCGATCTCATGAGTGCCGAGAATGTGGACCGCGCCGCCATTGAGAACTTGCGCGCCGAGCAGATCGCGTTGATGGACGCCACCTCGAAGCGGCTGACCCAGGCGCTGGCGGACGCGGCCGATGTGTTGACAGTGGAACAGCGCAAGAAACTGGTCGAGCGTGCGCAGCGCTTCGGCCACCGGCACCACCACGGCTAACACGTTCCCCCTCTCCCCCTCTCCCCAGCCCTCTCCCGCGAGGGGAGAGGGAGTAACGTCAGGAACGAAAACAAGGCCTGAGCCATGTTCTGGCCTCAAGGCTCCCTCTCCCCTAGAGGGAGAGGGCTGGGGAGAGGGGGGGCCCTTCGACAAGCCCGGCCTGTACGGGTAAATTCAGGCCCACCGTGCCCACCGCAAATACCGCCTCCGGCCGCATCCTGTTAATCGAGGACGACCCCCGCCTGGCCTCGCTGGTCAGCGAATATCTGGGCGAGGCAGGGTATCGGGTCGTCGTCGCCAAAACCGGCGCTGCCGGGCTGGACCGCGCGGCGCGCGAACCCTTCGATGCCCTCGTGCTGGACCTGATGCTGCCGGACATGGATGGTCTGGACGTGTGCCGCAAGCTGCGCGCCGATTCGGTCCTGCCGATCCTCATGCTCACCGCGCGCGGCGACGCGATGGACCGCGTCGTCGGCCTGGAAATGGGCGCGGATGACTATCTGCCCAAGCCCTTTGAACCTCGAGAATTGTTAGCGCGGCTGCGAGCGATCCTGCGGCGCGGCAGGGCAGGCGCGGCGGCAGACGTGCTGCGCTTCGGCCGTCTGGAGATCGACCGCGGCGCCCGCGCGGTACGCGTCGATGGCGTGACGCGCGAGCTGACCAGCCATCAGTTCGCGCTGCTGCTCGCGCTGGGCGAGAGCGCCGGTCGCGTCCTTTCGCGGGAGGCCCTGATGGAAAAACTCAAGGGCGAACCCCTGGAAGCCTTCGACCGTTCCATCGACGTGCATATCTCCCGCATCCGCGCCGCGATCGAGGACGACGCGAAGAAGCCGCGCCGGATCGTCACGGTGCGCGGAAGCGGCTACGTGTTCGCGCGGCAGCAGGATTGAGCCGTCGATGAGACGTCTGTACTTCCGGATCTATCTTGCAGTGCTGGCGAGCCTGATCGTGTTTGCGCTGGCTGCGGGACTGCTTTGGCGCACGCTCGGCGAATGGGGAGGTGCATGGCAAGGCGGCGAAATGGTGTCGCAGTTTGCGCAGAACATTCTGCCCCCGGCCTCCACCGACAAGGCCGGGCAGCAGGCTGCGCTGGAAAGAATCAGCTCCGGACTTCGCGCAGACGTGTCGCTATTCGCAGCCGACCGCAGTCTCCTCGCCGCCGTGGGCGAGTCCCTGTCCGCGCCGGAAGCTGAACTCGAGCACGGCATGTTTTCACCGCGGATGAGAGGCCACCCGGCGTGGACGGTCCGTCTTCCAGATGGCCGCTGGCTGGTGGCGCGCAGGGTTGGAATGGACCGGCCGTTCCGTCACGTACCGGGACTGGCGCTTGTCCTTTCATTGGTTCTGTTGTTCATCGTGGTCGCGATCGCCGCACACCCGGTGGTGCGCCGCCTCACCCGCCGTCTGGAACGCCTGCAGGATGGCGTGGAAACGCTCGGGCGCGGCGACCTCTCGGCGCGCGTGAAAGTCGAGGGATGCGACGAAGTCGCGCGACTGGCCATGAGCTTCAATCGCGCGGCCGCGCGCATCGAAGAACTGATCAATGCGCACAAGATGCTGCTGGCCAATGCCTCGCACGAGCTGCGTACCCCGCTCACGCGCATTCGCATGGGCGTGGAACTGCTGAAGAAGGATGCCAACCCCGGGCGCAAGGCCGAGCTGGAGCGCGACATTGCGGAAATCGACGGGTTGATCGAAGGCATCCTGCTCAGCAGCCGGCTCGACGCGCTCAGTGAGCCGGAAGTGAAAGAAGAGGTGGACCTGCTCGCGCTCGCAGCCGAGGAATGTGCGCGCTATGAAGGCTGCAGCGTGAGCGGTCAGTCGGTCATCGTGCGCGGCAACCCCACGCTGCTGCGGCGCCTGTTGCGCAACCTGGTGGAAAACGGGCTGCGCCACGGCAACTCGCTGGTGACCGTATCAGTGAATCGGGAAAGCGGCCGCGCTGCGCTGCGCGTGAGCGACCAGGGACCAGGCATCCCGGCGACGGATATCGAAACGGTGTTCGAACCCTTCCGCCGCGCCCGGCAGGCGGATGCGACCGGCACCGGCCTTGGGTTGTCGCTGGTGCGCAAGATTGCCCGGCACCACGGCGGCGATGCGCGCATCGATAGGAACGGACCCGGGGGGCTGACCGTCCTCGTGACGCTCTAGCCGGCAACGAGGCGTTTGAGCCGCGCGTAGGATCGCTTGATTGCGCGCGCAACCTTTTCTACCGCCGTGCGCCGGTAGTACGGGTGGTCTTCCGGCGTAATTTCGTCCATACGGCCGTCGTACTTCAGCTTGGCCCAGGCATTGAAGTCGAGGCGCCGGGCGAGGTCGTAGACAATGTGATTCCACGGCGCAAATCCGGGCTTGCGCATCATGGCCGCCCCAAAATCCACGATGCAAGGCATGCGACCGCCGATCACGAGGATATTGTCCTTGCTCTTGAGATCAGCGTGCGCCACGCCTCGCCGATGCAGCTCTGTGATTTGCGCGAAAAGGGTGTCGAAGTATGCGCGTCTATCGTCGATCTGTCCGCTCCGGAGGGATGGAGCATCGATGTGCTCCAGGACCAGAAAGCGACTGTCGACCAGCCCGTAACATCGCGGGCAGCCGGCGAAGTCCGTCAACCGTTTATACGCTTCGTATTCCCGGCGCAACATCCAGCGCCGTAGCATGCCCGCGAGGCCGGTGCCCGCGGCCGTTTTTACGATATAACGACGGCCCTCGCCCTGGTAGAGATAGACGGGGCTCTGGTAACCCTGCGCAAACGCCGGTTGCCCGGCACGGGTCAGGGCCTCGATCCATTCGCTCAGCGCGCGCTCGGTCGGGATGTCGGGCAAGGCGAGCCTGGGCGTGCGTTACGCGAGTGACGCGTACAAAACGTACAAGCAGAGCAACAGCAGAGCCGCGATGATCGGCTCGCCGTTGCGTCCCAGACTTTGCCGGAATGACCATTGCGAGACCTGGCCGGAACGATACGGCCTGAGCCGCGGGATCTGCGCATGCGTTACCTTGCTCCAGGACTCCCAATCGCCGGGAAAGAGTTGGGCGAGGCGTTTATCCTCGTGGGCAATGGTCTGCGGATAGTAAAAGTATGCGAGCGCGATCCATACGTATAAGCTCCACCACAGGCCGGAGGCCAAACAAAAGCCCAAAGCTATAAGGTGATTGCCGAAATACTGCGGGTGGCGCACATACGCGTATGGCCCCGACACGGCGAGTGCCTTTTCCTTCTTCACGTGCCCAGATGCCCACATCCGCACGACCATTCCGAAGCATGCGAACGCGACGCCGAGAAAGTAGAGGACGGCATTCGTCGGTGTGCCGACAACGGTAATCAGAACGAGGAACGAGATACCGACGAGCTGCCGGGTACGATGGCGGTTGTACCGGATATCGTGAACGAAACGCGTAAGTCCGATGCGCTCGGACAGAGTCTTTCCTTCTATCTGCATCAACGCCTCTCATTCAAGTGGCGAGCCATTTCAACACAGGGGCGAACACGTAGCATCTCGACGCCGCTTCCTGTCGATCACGGTGAGAGGCGGGGTCAGGCTAAACCAGCCCCATCTGGTGGACAGGGACTCAGGATACACCGGAATGATGCTCGAAGAAACGAGAGTCGCGGTGATCTCCTGTGCGAACGGAGGATTGACGGTATGGTTGCCGAGAATCGTGGCTGCTTTTCAATCAGGACCGACTTGACTGCCCGGCCAGATTCGCTTATGCGTCGGTCTGCGATGGTTCCGCCGCGCGCGGTGACGTTCTCTTTCGGCTACGATTTCCGGCGTTGAGAACGATGGGACCGCTATTGACTCTGAAAGTACACGAAGTATTGCGCGATGCTGCGCGATCCGGTGTACCCACCGTTGAGTGCTCGCTGGACCTGGAGCGTTCGACGACGACGGTCGAGCCGGGCGTTGCAGGATGGACCTGGCAGGGGCAATGTTTCCCCTGGCTGGATTCCTGCAAGGAGCGCACGATTTACCACTGGGATGGCGAGGCCTTTCAACCGGTGGCGCGTTTTGCAACGTCATTGATCAAGCTGGTGCCGACACAATGGGGGCCGCCGACCTTCGAAATCGATGGCATCAAGATGTTGCCCACGGCGCAAGTCTCGCCCTACGTGGATGCCGAACGCAAGGTCGGCCTGATCCAACCGCGTGGCAAGATCGTTCTGGACACCTGCGGCGGCCTCGGCTACTTCGCAGCGTGGTGTCTGCTGGGTCAGGCCAGGCAGGTGCTTTCCTACGAGAAGAATCCTGACGTGATCTGGCTGCGCAGCCTTAACCCCTGGTCGCCCGGCACTGGCAGTGAATTGACGTTGACCCAGGGCGACATTGCCGAGAGAATCCCCATGCTGCCCGGCGGGTCGGTCGATGCGATTCTGCACGACCCGCCGCGTTTCGGTATCGCCGGAGAACTTTATTCCCAGGTCTTCTATGACCAGCTGGCCCGGGTGCTCAGGCGCAAAGGCAAACTGTTTCATTACACGGGAACACCGAACAAACTCACCAGCGGACGCAATGTGCCTGTTGAAGTGGCGAAACGTTTGCGGAATGCCGGGTTTGTCACGGAATTGACTGGCGATGGCGTGTTGGCGGTGAAGGGGTAAGGCGCGAGGGACGAGGGAAGAGGAAATTAGAGAATAGGGAAAAGCGAAAAGAGAAAAGCAATGAAAGCCTGGCGAACAAATGGCTGAGGCAAAGGTGGAAGCAAGTCCCGAGGGCTTTTCAGAAACGACTGCGAAAGGATGGCCATGGTCCCCAACACCGAAAAAATCAGCAGTCTGGTCCACCAGTTGTTGATCGAGCTGGGTGAAGATCCCGGGCGGGAGGGATTGCTCAAGACCCCGACGCGGGTTGCGGCCGCGCTGGAATACCTGACGTCAGGCGCTCGCACCGACCCCCAAAGGGTCATCAACGACGCCATCTTCACGCAGGAGACCAACAGCATGGTCATCGTTAAGAACATCGAGGTCTACAGCCTGTGCGAGCACCACCTGCTGCCGTTCTTCGGCCGCTGCCACATTGGTTACATCCCCAGCGGCAAGGTCTTTGGCCTCAGCAAGCTGGCGCGCCTGGTGGACGTGTACGCGCGCCGGCTGCAGACTCCAGGAACGCCTCACCGAGCAGATCTCGCGGGTAGTGATGGATTCGATCGGCGCGCAAGGCGTCGGCGTCATGATAGAAGCGCGCCACCTGTGCATGATGATGCGCGGCGTGGAAAAACAGAATTCGGTGATGGTTACCTCGTCCGTTGCCGGGACTTTCCGAGACTCGGTTGCGACCCGAGAGGAGTTTTTGGCGCTGGTAGGGAGTCGAAACAATTAGGGAAGCTCTGATCAAGTTCCACATGCGCGACCGAGGCGATTCGGGTCGAGGGCAAGACGGCGAGGACGCCGTGTAGCCGGCCTACATTACATAAGGAGGAGCCGACGCAGGCATCGGCCCGAATCGCCCGGTCCCACGAAAGAGTCGAAATGTCATTGGGTTGTGCCAGGTGCGGCGCCTGCGTTGTTACGCTCCTTGCTGGGGCTTCAGCCGCATCTGCGGAGCGGCGCCTAGCAGTCATCCGCACCTGGCGCAACGCGCGTCGCGGAACTTGATCAGAGCTTCCCTAGCCAATGTTCCAGGACCTGGCCGATGGTTCCGTTATGATGACCAGGAGAACTGCCCTTTCCGGGATTGGATAGATTGTGAATCAGGACGAAAAATACAATCTCATCGCGAAGATAGCGAGATCATTCAGTCCAAGCGCGCCAATCGACAGGAAGGCGCTGTTTGCGGGCCGGGCATCGCAAATAACAGAGGCCATCAACGCGTTTCATCAGCGCGGCCAGCACGCAGTCATTTTCGGAGAGCGCGGTGTCGGCAAGACATCGCTTGCCAAGGTATTGGTCGAGATCCTGGGCCCGCAAGTCAAGTCGCCCGCCTGCGGTGCGATCAACTGCGACCATACCACCACGTTCGAATCTCTCTGGAAACAGATATTTCAGGAAATGCCGCTCTCCAGCGAGCGGCCGTCGAACCGATTCGCATCGGAAAGCAAATCCGAAGATGGCAGCCTGGCCGATCTGCTTCCCAGCGAACCAACCCCTGACGCCATAAGAGCGATCCTTCAGCGGGTCGACAGGTCCATCATCGTGATTGACGAAGTTGACCGGATAAGCGACCGCAACACAACCACCCTCCTGGCGGACACGATTAAGAACCTTTCTGATCACTCAGTCGATTGCACCATCGTTCTGGCGGGCGTCGCCGACTCGGTGGATGCCTTGATATCCGAGCACGAATCGGTCCAGAGGGCACTTGTTCAGATTCGAATGCCGCGCATGTCCGAGGCCGAGTTGTTCGAAATCATCGAAAATGGGTTGAAAGCCTGTGGCATGACAATCGACGAGGTTGCGAAACGGCGCATCAAACATCTCTCGCAAGGGTTGCCACATTATGCGCACTTGCTCGCATTGCATTCTGCACAGGCGGCTGCAAT